>NC_018025.1:0-1200000 GCF_000266945.1 Desulfomonile tiedjei DSM 6799 | reverse complement strand
TGGGCAGTTCATCTTTTGTGTAATCTCCAGCCACGATTTCCACCCGATCTATGAAGCCGTGTTGTGTCAACCTGTTTCGGCCCATTTCAACGACCCGGGGAAAGTCGAAGAGTGTAGCTTTCATATGGGGAGCTTTCCTGAGAAACGCCATTATGTATGTTCCGGATGCTCCTCCCACGTCGAGCATACGTTTAAAGGGAGCCAGGTCCAAAGATTCGACGATCCTGTTGGCCATGACGGAGCCTACGACATGCATTGCATCAATGAAATCCTGCACTTCTTCAGAGGTCCGGGAAGCCATCCCTAACGGATTGGGATTTGAGCCGGTCTTTACGATTTCAGTGAGTTTTGACCAGCTTTCCCACATACGATTTCTGTGCAGCACCAGAGGAAGGATCGATTGCGATCCGTTCTTGGCCATGAGCTTGAGCATCGTCTCATCTGCACTGTAGCTTCCTTCAGCAGACTTTTGCAGAAACCCGGTTGCGGCAAGCGCATCCATGACGATCCGGAGCCCTCTCTCGTCCCATGATTTGTCTCGTGCTATATCTTCGACGCTCTTGGGACCGTCGGACAGAATGGTAAACAGATCCAGCTCTGCTGCAGTGAGGAGAATCCTGCAGGTTTGAAAAGCTCCGCTCAGCGATAGAATGCTCTCTTTATCCCATTTCTCGGACATGGTTGTACCTCCCCGGAAATCTCACATACAATTTAGTATGGAAATAGGTTAAGGAAAAGCCTTGATCAGCATTTCTCAGAAAGTAGTGAAATCATGGCAGGAAAAAGAGCTAATTTGCTTCCAATATCAGCAAATCTAAGAAGTCGAAACCAGGAGACAAACGAGACAGGAAATCTATTGCTCCATATCAATGGTCAAAAGCTGAATAAAGACTCTGTCAGATTATTTCCAAGCCGTGAAGTCGTCCGGAGTAAAGCCGGCATCTTTAAGAATACGAAGTGCCAAACCTCGCCCTATGTCACAGCCAGTGTGTACTGGGATTGTCAACGTGATACCTTTCTGTTCATTTTTTACGATGAGATGGCTTCCTGTTTGACGATCCTCTGCAAATCCGTGTGCTTTGAGAAATCTCAAGAGTTCTTGAGCAGAAACCTGTGGCATCCGGCTCATTCTGGTATCCCAAACGTCAGCTCTTCGACATGCACGATCCGGTTGTTTTGGGGAATATTTTCTCCATGCGCTCGTAATGATTCAATGTGCTGCTTAATTGCTTCTCGAATATTTCGTTTAGTCTCCTCGATGCTCTTGCCATTACTGAAACATCCCGGCAGAGTAGGACTATAGGCGAAGTATCCCTCATCTTCGGGTTCTTTCTCTATGACGATTTCAAAAGAAAGATATTTCATCTCTGTTCTGTTTACCTCTTCTCAGACTATTATGAAAACGACATTCCAGATGACTATAGCCTATATTACATCCTTTCCAAGAGTTACCGTTCCTCCATATGGCAAAGTCTGGATCCCTGCCTAGACACCAATATAGCCCATGTCACACTCAAGTCAAAACTTTGTGCCCTCAGTCTGACGATTTAGCGCGAAATTCACGACTGCTCTCTCCGCCGAATCTATGTCTGCCGCTTGACAAATGCGCTATCTCTTTTATTTTAGAAATCAAACGCACTGTCTGAAGAGGCACTTCATGAAATTTCTTATCGGAGCCGGCATCGGCGCTGCAGTAGGACTGATAATAAACCTGTTCAGCACATACTCGGGGAGCGGGTGAGCCATCTGGTGCAATCCGATTGTCGCAGTGCTCATAGGCGCTGCCATCGGAACCGCCATTGCCTCAGGATGAGGCGACAAATATCTTGAATAAAATTACAGACACGTCGTTGAGAGTTACAACGTACCTTTCTGTTCTATGTTTAGGAAATCCTCATTTTACTTTGATATTCCTTGACAATCAACCCATGCGATAATATCTTCTGATGCGCCGGATGACAACCTTCTCCGGAGGCTGTCCTGAAAACCGGTGGTCCGTGTTCGTGAAGAAACACGGACGAATGCCGCTGCACCTGTGGGTTATTGCGTCCAAATGAGGCCGACGAGGAAAATCCAGAGAGGCTTCAGAGTTCATCCGGATTGGGCAGAGATACTTGAAAATGTCCATATCGTGATGATCGGCATCACTCATGCCGGGAACATAGGTGCAGTCGCGCGTGTCATGAAGAATATGGGTCTGAAGAAACTTAGGCTGGTTTCTTCAACCTCGTGCGGTCCGGAAACCGATGCATTTGCAATGGCTTCAGGCGCTTATGACGTGATCGAGCAGGCCGCTTTTTTCAGTGAGCCTGCTGAAGCGCTGGAACACATGGTCATGGCAGTGGGCACATCTGCGCGACTCGGCGGAAAACGGATTACCGCACGAACTCCGGAGACAATCGTCCCGGAATTGATGGAAAAGGCTGCAACCGGGCCCGTCGCAATCGTGTTCGGCCGGGAATCGAGAGGCCTGACCAACGAGGAACTGAAGCTTTGCACGCATCATATGATCATTCCCACTGATGCGGAATTTGCGTCCATGAATGTGGCTCAGGCAGTTGCAGTGACAGCTTATGAGATTTTCAGCGTCGCTTCACGTCCTGTAGGATTCCAGGCAAAAACGTTTCGTCCCGCTGCCGTCGAAACACGAGAGGCAATGTACCAGCACATCGAGCAGGTATTGATTTCGGCAGGCTTCATCAAAGGGGTCAATCCCCTCATCATGATGCGAGACATTCGCCGGATACTCAATAGCGCCAGCATGGACGACAGGGATGTCAAAATCATGCGAGGCATTTTCCGGAAAATGGGAAATGCCATACGCATACACAAGGAGAAAAAGGTACGTACCCCGGAATCCGGTGAGAAGGATTGATATGACCGTCAATGATCTTCCGGTTCATGAAACTAATTTAGTCGCCAGAGTACGTGCCTTCTTCTCCGTCGAAAATCAGTTCACTCGCTGACGTCTCAGAAGGATTATCTATGGCTGCATTGACCTGCCCGTTCATCGATCCGGTTCTCGTCCGTTTAGGACCCCTGGAGATCCGATGGTACGGCGTGATGTATCTCCTTGGGTTTATAGCTGGATATTACGTTATCAAATCCGAGCTACGGCGTAAGCAAGGACCCATTCCCGCTGAAAATGCAGACGATCTCCTTTTCTACCTCGTTGTCGGTCTCCTGCTGGGCGGAAGAATCGGGTATGTATTGTTCTACAATCTTCCTGCATACATTGCTGCACCCTGGGAAATTCTTTACGTGTGGCACGGCGGAATGAGTTTTCATGGGGGCTTGCTCGGGATGATCCTCGCGGGAGTGGTCTTCTCTCGCACCCGTAATGCGAATTTCTGGAGCCTTGCGGATATTGGCGCTCTGGCTTCTCCCATAGGGTTGATGCTGGGAAGAATAGGTAATTTCATCAATTGCGAATTGTTCGGACGGGTAACCGACTTACCCTGGGGCATAGTATTTCCGGATGGCGGAAATCTGCCTCGTCATCCATCCCAGCTTTACGAGGCATTTTTTGAGGGCCCTGTTCTTTTTCTCATTTTGTGGATACTACGAGTCAGGACAGCAGTGCACGGACAGGTGCTTGCAGCGTTTCTCGTGGGTTATGGGCTTGCTCGTTTCTCAATCGAGTTCCTCAGAGAACCCGACCCTCAGTTGGGATATCTCTTTTTCGGACTCACTATGGGCCAGCTTTTGTGCATCGGTATGATGATCGCAGGAGCTGCGCTCTTTACATATCTTCGGTATTACGGAGTTCCGACCGAAAAACGATCCGATCGAACATCGAGAGTCAAACCATGACAAAAAAGGGCGTAGTGCTTTTTAGTTTTGCTGCATGTTCAGCAGCGATTGTGCTCGGGCACTTTCAACCGAGCCTTTGTTTTGCGCATGAAGATCATCCTGTGAAGTTTTCCTCTATTGAGGCACTCATGGCAGGCACTCCGCCTCCAGATACCGGGGAACCATCAGGGGAAAAGCCTCAGCCACAGCCTGAAGAAACAGCACCCGTCCCCGATCCCGCGCCTCCCGCGAAAGCCCCTGCTGCACAATCGAACGGCAAGGATGGAGAAGCTTCCACCCCGGAATCGCCGGTCACTGGGGCTGCTCCTGTGGAAGAAGAAAAAGGAAAAGGAAAGCAGCCTGGTTCCGCGGATAAAACCGTCTCCACTCATGACGAAGGTTCAACGCTGCTCAGAGCTGCTTCGGATCTGGCCGGTAAGGGTGAATACTCGTCTGCGCTGGAGAAATATCGAGATGTCATCAGGATAGCTTCTGAGAAAAAGGATGAGAAAATGCTCGCCCAATCACTGGGAGGAGCAGCCCGCATGCTTTACAGTCTTGGAGACTACTCCGAAGCGCTCGTTTATATTGGAAGATCTGTTCAAACCAATCAGTCACTCAAAAATGCCCATGCAAGAAGCCTCGATTACGTAATGGCAGGTCGCATCTTAAGCGCTCAGGAAAACTACGTTCAGGCGCTCAAGGCTTATGAAGAAGCACTGAAAATTCTGCCTGCTTCAGAGGCTAAGGAAATTCCGTCAATTCTGGAAGAGACCGCAAATTGTAACCTGAGATTATATAAATACCCCGAAGCAATAGCTGCATATAGTCGCATCGCTTCCATCCATTCTAAAGCCGGAAACGAACTCGAAGCTGCCCGGATTCTATCCAGTATAGGTGAAATTCAGGTGTCCCGGGGCGATTACAAATCTGCACGGGTTCATTTCAAGAGAGCGGAGAAAACGTACCGTGACCTCAATCGTCCAAAGGAGCTTGGGGAAACCCTGTTCCGAATAGCGTATCTGGATCATGCACTTGGAGATGTCGCAGCCGCCAACGCATCGATTCGCGAAGGTCAGTCGCTTCCCGGTTGCGGGACCGAAGGTCCGACGTCTGCTCTTCCTCTGCTCGTGAGAGGCATGACGGAGTCCGGTGAAGGCAAGATTATTCAGGCAGCGAACAGCTTTACCGCGGCATTGAACCAGTATGAACGTGCAGGCGACAAGATAATGGCAGCTCGTTCAAGACTGCTCCTGGCACAATTGGAGCTGGAACGTTCCAGGCTCAAATCGGCTCTTGAGTTGGCCGGCATGTCACTCGAGCAATTTCGTGCCGTTTCTTCAGCAGGAGGAGAAGCCGGTGCTCTGCTCGTCATCGGAGACGTGTATTTCCGTCAAGGGTTCGTGCAGAAGGCTCAAGAATATGCCCTCGAAGCTCTCAATCTGGCAAAAAGGATTCAGGATAAGAATCAGGCAGTGCAGGTTCGCGTTCTCCTTGCTGACATTCACATCGGTCTCGGGGAGGTGGAATCCGCTTCCAAGGTGCTCAAAGAAGCGCTCGAAGAGGCCAAGAAAGACATAAGCCGACGATCCAGGGCAGCATTGCGTTTGGCCCTCGCTCGTTTCAGACTTTCCCGGGAATCAGGTGAACGTGCTTTCCAGGATGCTTCCGAGGCGCGGAAAGAATTTGTCGAGCTAAACGATCGCCGAGGAGTCGCGGATTGTGACAGTCTTATCGGCGTATCGTACGAGCTCCAGGGAGATCGAGAAAAGACTCTCGCTCACCTGCAACGGGCCCTCACCGAGCACGAAGCCATGTGGGACCGTTTTGGTGAAGGCAGAGATTTGACCGCTCTTGGTGTTCATTTCAAGAACATCGGGAATCCCGAGAAGGCAATGGAGTATTTCTCCAAAGCGCTCGAACTGAGGCGTGGAATCGGAGACCGCCGGGGCTATGCTGCGAATCTGGCCAATATCGGAAATCTTCTCCGTCACAGGAATAATGTTTCCGACGCGACCCAAAAGTTGCAGCAAGCGTTGTCAGTGTATCGACAGATCTTGGACAAAAAGGGTGAAGCAGACGTTCTGACCGGCCTGGGCATGATAGATGCATCGAAAGGGGCTCAGACGCAGGCACTGGAAAAATTTTCCGAAGCGTTGAAGATCCATAGAGAAACCTACGATCACAGGGGTTCGGCAGCCGATCTCGCCGGGATGGGAAGGATCTACCTTGCGCGAGGCGATCTGCAAAGCGCTTTGCAAAGCCTGGACGAAGCCGAAAAATTCAACAAAAAGATTCGGAATCCGCAGGGAGACGTAGCCATCCTCTCAGAATTGGCCATGCTGCATCGAGCCAAACGCAATCCTCAACAGGCCCTCACTCTGCTGAATCAGGCACTGGAAATTGCGAAGCAGATGAACGACTCACGAGCTGTTTCGTCCATCCATTTGAAGATGGCTTCCATTCTAGAAGATTCCGGAGATTATTCGAAGGCGCTTTCTTATTTGCGCGATGCTCTTGATTCCATGAGAAAGATGGGCGACAAGTCCGGTGAACTCTGGGCTCTCGGGAGCATAGGGATTATTCAGTCGAAAACCGAAGACTACGAGAATGCGCTTACCAACCTTCACGAAGCAATTAAGCTGTGCTCGGAAATGGGGCTTCCTCCTTCTCAATCAAGAGATCTGGAATTCCATCTTGGAGAAATCTATGAGGGCTTCAGAGACCTGGAACAGGCTCTCGAGCACTACCAAAAAGCCATGTCTGCATCTCAGGCTGAAGCGAGCGATCCCATTCTGGGAAAGATCTACGATCGAATCGGCAATATTTATTACAATATGGAGGATTACACCAAGGCACGGAATTTTCTTGAAGATGCTCTGCGGATCCATGGTGAACTCCACAACAATACATTACAGAAAAGCGAGCTTATTCGATTGGGAGATCTCCTGAGCAAGCTCGGGGACCCTGAAACTGCTGTCAAATACCAGCAACGAGCGCTCACGCTTGCCCGCGAGACACAAGACGAGCGTGCCGAGGCCCGCATACTCACCAGAATAGGAACGCTCGATCAGATGCTCGGCCGCCCGCGGGTTGCATTGGAACATTATCAAGAGGCAATGGATATTCGCAACAGGATGGGCGATCGCCGGGGAGTCAACGAAAACCTCCTCCAGATGGCTCTTGTAAGCTCGATTCTCGGCGACTACGATTCTGCATTAACGCACCTCAAAAAAGCTTTTGAGATTTCTCAGTGCTCGGAAGACCGGGGGATGCTTTGGAAAGCTTACTTTGTCATGGGCCGGACCCTGGAAGGGAAAAAGAGCCTCGGCGAAGCAATGGAATCGTACCGCAAGGCTATTACGATTCTTGAAGCAATGGAGGCTGACATCATCGAAGAGTCGGATGAAGATAACTTTATTTTTGGGGGCAGGACGGGTCTCTTCGAGACGACACTCCGCGTGATGATGAATCTGGCCAAGAAAGATCCCCAAGGAGCATACGACAGCCAAGCGCTTCGGATAGTGGAAAAACTCAAAGCGGCCGAATTCGAGAATACTCTCTCCAGGATCAATGTGGATAGCTTTTCGGATCTTCCCAGGGAACTCCTTATCAAAGAAAAGAGTCTCAAGCTAACCTTGAGAAAACTGAACACCCGGCTCGTTGAAGAACTCTCGAAGAGCAACCCGAACCAGCCTCAGATAAAAAAGCTGCTTGAAGAACGACGAGCAAAAGAAAGACTATTCAGGGAACTTAAAGAGCGCCTCATGAGAGAGTATCCGTCCTATGCCGATCTGAGGTATCCGCGCCCCGTGTCTCTCCACCAGATTCAGAAAGAAATCATCGATCAGGACGAAGCTATTCTCGAATTCATGGTAACCAGGAGCAGGACGTACGTTTTCGCAATAGATAAACACCGGTTCCACTCTTACTCCATCGACTACCCCATAAAAGACCTGGAAAGAGATGTGGATGTTTTAACTCGACCTCTCTACAGAGCGGATACTCAGGCAAGTTGGGACCCGTCCGTTGCGTACAAACTCTATTCTCAGATCGTTAAGCCGATAGAGTACTTCCTGCTGGCAAAAAAGACGGTAGTGATCGTGCCTCACGGACCGCTGGCATTCTTGCCGTTTGAAATACTCATCAATTCTCAGGCGCATGCAAAGAAGCGTTTTTGGTCGGCAACGGATAAACCGTCGTATCTCGTGGAAAAGTACGCCTTCTGTTACTCACCGTCTATTTCAGTACTCTCTCAGGTGCGAAGCAGGACTGCCGACCGGAAGCCCGGATGGACTCTTGCAGCCTTCGGGGACGCGGTGTACCAGGATCAGGAGAAGAAGCAAGAACCGAATCCTGGCGCCGATCGACTCCTGAACAGTCTCAATCGCAATATGAAGGATTCTCGGATACAGGATCTTCGGCCCCTGCCCGGAGCGAGAAAGGAAATTTCGGAGATTTCCCGCATCATGGGCGGTCCGATCCAAACGTATCTTGGGGCTCAGGCGACGGAAACCTTATTCAAAAGAGTTGATCTGGGCCGGTATGCGTATATTCATCTTGCGACTCATGGAGTGCTTGTCGGTACAACAGCAAACTCTCAGCAGCAACCGGCAATCATCTTCTCTCTTTTCGGGGATCGTGAAAATGACGGCTTCCTGCAACTTGGGGAAGTTTTCGGGTTGAAACTTAATGCAGACATGGTGGTCCTGTCCTCGTGTCTTTCGCCGGGGAAAATAGGCCCAAGTGAGAACAGCGGAATTCTCGGACTGTCGAGAGCCTTTCTCTTCGCAGGTGCAGACTCGGTGGTCTTGAGCATGTGGCAGGTCAATGATGAGAGCACCGCGCGGCTCTTCATTGAAACATACCGAAATCTGAAGGAAGGATCAAAAGCCGAAGCGCTGAGACAGGCCAAGCTTACGCTGCTGGGAAGTCAGTCGACAAGCCATCCCTACTACTGGGCTCCATTCATTCTTATGGGAAATTGGACAGTGAAATTCCGTCCCTCAGACCAACAGGACCCGATTCAAGTGAAGGCTCGCGGCACATCGACCTGGCGAAAACTGCTTAATATGTGATATCGGGGAAGTGTCCAGAAAATCTTTTACGTAATACAGGACTAAAATTTCTTTTCCGCACTGACCTGGTTCCCAGGTCAGTGACACCCCACGATTTCATCGTTTCTGGATCTTGGGTGCCATTGCTGTTCGAGCACGTATTCCGTTGTACATGGGGTCGGCAGGAACGCTGACCTCTACCGGAAGAATGAGGCGTGAGCACCTTTGTTTGTGCATTCATCTATTAACGATTTGTCATTGAAGAGAAACCGGGGAACCCCCTTCCAGTAGGAGGCTTTCCCCGATCTCTTCCAACGAATTTTATCTATACGAATGCCAAGATTAATGTCCGATTGAAGATATGGATATTGGTAGGTGCCGTGCCTCCGTGCCGGCACGTCTTCAATATAATCAATGATATCGACAGGATGGAGCGACAGAGAGAAAGTGTCTCAAAATTTACAAATGGACAAGAAATCGTGCCACGATTCCCCATCTTCGTAGGGGTAGGCCTAGTGCCTTCCCCTATTTGGGCGGACACGAGGCCCGCCCCTACAATCAGGCCAGCAGGACCATGAGAACTTCGTGCTACGATCTGGGATAAATTTTGAATTTTGAGACAGTTTCGGGACGGCTGTCCCTAATCTTGTACTCGAGCTTAGAATAAACGTAAGAATTTTTGGCAATCGCATAACAAGGTCTTTCCCTCCATATCAATTCTATGCACGAAGCACATCGACCTTGTCAGTACGCTCCCAGGGCAAGTCCAGATCTGGTCTTCCAAAATGACCGTACGCTGCCAACTTCCGGTAAAAGCCGCCTTTGGATGAAGCAGGGAGTTTCATCAGGTCGAATTCACGAATAATACCTTCCAAGGTGAAGGGAAACGCCTTCCTTACTCGCTCCACAATTTCCTCATCCGGGATAGTGCCTGTTCCCATGGTTTCCACCTGGACACTCGCCGGTTCCGACAAACCGATCGTATAACTGAGTTGAATCTCGCATCGTTTCGCGAGTCCGGCCGCAACAACATTCTTTGCGGCATATCGTGCAGCGTAAGCTCCCACACGGTCGATTCTCAGCGGATCTTTTCCGCTTAAAGCGGAGCCGCTATTCCTGGAGAATCCCCCGTAAGTGTCGATGGCATTCTTTCTGCCTGTGAGACCGGAATGCACGGAAGGTCCACCCAGGATGAGAGGTCCACCGGGATTCACAAATATTCTGGTGTTTGCATCGGGTGTAACGGGTTCATCCTCGAAAACGCCTTCGATAACGTTCTCTATTATGTCGTCATACAACCGCTTCTGATTGGGTATATTCCTATCTATTTGACTTGCGTTCACTGCAATGGTGTGAATCCTGTGAGGTCGAGTATCCTTGAATTCCACTGCTACCTGTGTTGTTCCATCCGGCGCCAGATATGGCAACACTCCGTGTTGTCTCACCCGGGAAAGCTTTGATGAAAGCTTGTGAGCAAGCCAGATAGGCAGAGGCATGAGCGCAGGCGTATGATCGCACGCAAAACCGAAAATCGTCACTTGATTGCTTACCTGGTAACCATCGGTTTCCGGATCTCTTGCCTGATCTCGAGGAGCCATATCTTTGAGACTGGTCAATATGCTGCACGTCTTATAATCGAACTCCTGGTCCACATACCCGATTTTCCTGATTACTTTACGGGCCACATTAGGAAAATCCACTTTGACATGGGAAGCGAACCGCGCAGAAATGAAAACGACTGAGAGTGAGACCGCGCATTCTGCCGTGACGCGAGCACAGGGGTCACGCTCGAGAAAACGGTCTACGATGGCGTCACTGATCTGATCGCATAATTTGTCCGGATGCCCTTCTGTTACTGATTCCGAGGTATGGATAAAATCTTTCTTCATGCCTGATCTACCTGCCTTTTCTTCATAGCATTGTTGATGAACAGAGGAGCAGTTGCAGCAGCCGTGGCAACGAGGCCGTCTATTAACGTCAAAGGAGCAAGTCCGAGTAGACTTCTCAGTCCCGGAATAAGCTGAGTTGCTGCCTGCAACCCGAGAGAAACAGTAACCGCGGTACTCAGATATCGGTTCGGTTGGTTTTCGTCATCGAAGATGCTCCGAGTTTCCGAACGACAGTTCAGGGCGTGCAAGATTTGGGCGCCGGTCAAGCTCTGGAAAGCCAATGTTCCGGCTTGCATCCCGGCTCCATAACGCATGAAACCGTATGCATAGGCAGCAAGAGACGACGCGGTCATTACTGCAGATTCGGCCGTAATGCGTTTGAAATCCTGTATCTTTGCGATTGATTCGTCAGGGTCCCGAGGCGGCTGGTCCATAATGTCGGGTTCGGAGGGATCCATTGCCAGGGCAAGCCCGGGAAACACATCGGAAATAAGATTGATCCACAGCAACTGCATGGCATTCAACGGATGAGAAAGTCCAAGCGCAGTTGCCGTAAACATAAGCTGAATTTCGCTAAAATTGGTAGCGAGCAAATAATGGAGAGACTTTCTGATGTTCAGATAAATCGTTCGGCCATCACGAATGGCAATAATGAGCGTCTCGAGATCGTCTTGCTCAAGAATGACATCAGCCACCTCGCGGGCAACATCCGTTCCTCCCCGTCCCATGGCTATTCCGACATCCGCGGCTTTCAGGGCCGGTCCATCATTTATGCCATCGCCGGTCATTGCCACAATTTTGCCCGCATTCTGAAGAGCCTGAACTATTTGAAGCTTGTTTGAAGGACTGACACGGGCAAAAACGTGCGCCTTTTTCACAAGAGCGTTAATCACCTGGGGATCTGCCGTGTTCAGATGACTGGAATCGAGAATCTCCAGCGGATTCCCGTTGGCAAGTCCCAGTTGCCTTCCCACAGCGTACGCAGTCTGGCTCTGATCTCCTGTTATCATAACCGTTTCCAAACCAGCCTGGTGGAATACTTGCACGCACTCCTTCACTCCACGGCGAACAGGATCGGCCATTCCCACCAGCCCCAGCCAGGTAAACGTCTGGTCCTCATCAGAACCTTCGTCAGAAGCCTGCAAAGTGAAGCCAGCTCCGAGCACACGAAGTGCATCTCCTGCCATGCTGTCGTTTTCAGCCTCGATGAGCTCCTGGTCTTCGTCGGTCAGTTCCGACATGTATCCGTCTTTGAAAATGTACTTGCACTTATGCAACACTTCCAAAGGACTTCCCTTGAGCGCCAGAAGATGCTGCTCGCCGTGATTCTCGTGCAATGTGGTCATAAACTGACGATCTTCCGCCCGATGCCTTGTGTTGAGAATCGGATGCCGGCCTCTCAATTCCTGAACATCGACTCCGCATGCTATGGCAAGATGAATGAGAGCGTTTTCCGTGCTCGTACCATTGACTATAAATGTCCCATTCTTTCTGATTACTTCGCTTTCATTACACAACGCGCATATGTGAACGAGTTTGAGCACTTCCTCGGGAATGTTGTCATCAACAGGTTTATCACCTACAAAGAGGGTTCCGTCGCTCACTGACACCTGTTGGCTTCCGGAGTACACCCGGACGACCGACATTTCATTAACCGTCACGGTGCCTGTCTTATCAAAACAAAGGGTCTCAACGGAACCAAGTGTACACACTGCTTCAAGATTGCGCACCAGGACTTGATGTTGGCGCATGCTTCCGACACCGAGAGCCAATGTAGTCGTGGCAACCGTAGGTAATCCCTCCGGTACTGCTGCTACTGCCAGTGAGATCGAACTCTTGAGCATCTGAATGAAGCTGTTGCCCCTGAGCAACCCCATCAAGAAGACTACACCGCAGACAACAGCCGATAACAAGACGAGCTGATTACCAATCTGTTCCAATTGACGTTCGATAGGAGTTTCGGGAGGCGCTGAAGTAGCAACCAGCGACTGAATTCTTCCGATCTCGGTCATGGGCCCTACCGCAACTACTACAGCCAGGCCCAGCCCTCCTGTGACAAGGGTTCCACCGTAAATCATGTTGATCCTGTCGCCCAATGCAGTATCCTTTTGCTGCAATGCTTCGGCAGTCTTCATAACGGGCATGCTCTCGCCCGTAAGAATTGATTCGTCAAGGCTCAAGTTATTCGAATGAACCACGCGGGCGTCTGCCACCACATACGTGCCCGGCTTGAGGACCAGAATGTCACCAACCACCACCTCTGCAGCCGATAATTCGGTGACAATCCCTTCACGCAGCACTTTTGCAGACGGTTGAACAAAATGCCGTAATGCCCTAATCGTTTCCTCTGCACGGCTTTCCGTGTAATACCCCACGATTCCATTGATTCCAACTACTGCCGCAATCACTACGGCATCTATTACTCCTGCCGTAAGGACGGATATACCTGCCGCAACTCCAAGCAAAGCAACCGGCAAAGACTTGAATTGATCGAGAAAGATCTCCAACTTGGATCGCACTTCTGCTTCGGGCACCGCATTTATTCCATATTTGTGAGCACTCGCCTCTACAGACTCTCTCGAAAGACCCGACTCCAGTGAACTCCCCAGGAATGATAGAACCTGCTCCTGCTCCATGACGTGCCACTGCTGCAAGGGTTCACCGGCCAAATCTGACATTACAGGCCCAGCGAACGCTTTCTTGCAACGATCGTTTTCGGGTTGAAGTGCTATTAGCGCTCGATTCGGATCCAGTAGAAATTCTTGTACGATTTTTTCGAGTGAATGAAAAATTGTTCGGGAATCATAGCTTTCATCATAAACTATGAGGACATTCCCGGTGAGAACGCTTGCAGAAACCGCTTTGATTTTGCCGTTTCGCACGAGTGTTGTTTCGAGGAAGTTCTTGAGCGCTTCACACCTGTACAGAGCCGTCAATTTGTATCTACGCCTGCCTTTTACCGCATTATGGATTTCCGCAATCATTTTCGGTGCCTATCTACTATCCGGCTTGCTTATATCGTGACCGCACATCGGAAGCAAACCAGGACGTTATTCACTGCGACTAATACCAATTTACATTCAAAATCCCCCATTCCCCCATAAGCGTTAAAATAAGAGCATCCACCTTCAACTTTCCTGGTGGAGGTCGGCGTCTCTGCCGACCCATGTTGACGGAAAACGCCCGCGAACAGCTAGGAATCCGCCATTTAGCAATTAACTTAATCGTTGTCATTGCGAGGAGCGTAGCGACGTGGCAATCGCCTGGCACTCAGGCGCTTAATTTCAGGCGATTGCTTCGCTTCGCTCGCAATGACAGTCATTCAGCAACTCTCAAAAAGACGCGGTTCGCTTTGGTCATCACATCTTACGCCGTGTTCCTATTTTAACGCCTATGCTCCATTCCCCCCTTTATAAAAGGGAGTAGAAGGGATTTTCTTCCAACTTTGAAAGCAAATAGGTATAAGTCGCTATACGCAGCCTGAAGAATCGAGGCTGCTGGAATCGAACATGGAGAAGCAGGGCAAAAAGATTCCCTGGACAAGTGAAAAATGCGGAACACTCCACACGCCTACTACTCCGTGCGCTCGGGACAGAACTTTCCGACGCTCACAAAGGAATATATGAATTGACGTCGAGAGGCTAAAGGCGCCACAGGCAAACGCCGGAAACAAGTGCGTCAACATACGTTGCTTTTCGGTCACATTTGCTCTTTGGTCTCTGCCAGTTCCGTACGAACCTCAGCCTTCGCTTCCTCAATCACATCCTCTGCCACTTCGATAGCATCAGCCAACATTTCGCGACCCTTTTCGAAAACCATGAACCCACCCTTCAAAGCAGCCTTCAAAACGGGGCGAGCAGCCGTTGCAACTATGGGAATTACAACAGGGGCGATCAGCAACCCTACCCCGATTGCCACTCCAGTCCATATACCTCCTTGAGGCCTCCACAATGCCATGATACATTTCTCCCTTCTTATAAAGTTAAATGATTATTTTACTATTGTTCCATTAATTCTTGATTAGTTTTCCATTAAATCTGATGTCACAGAAATAATCTTCTTTCATAGATAACCGCTTTTACTGCTACGTCGACAAGTATACGTTTGGTGAGCAACACGTCAAACACCATCCTCATTACCCGCAGCCAAGTCACTCTCTCAAAAAGGTCTTTTTTACGGCTCCATTAATCAACAACTAGCCTGGACTTAGTACTTTTCTAACATCGAGGAGTCAATTTTTAGTGTACCTGTAATATGCTAACAAAAGTCAGAGGAGTCTGAGAATGCGCTATTATGTTCATGAAGTGCCCGGGAGATTACGAATCAAGATGCCGGGTTTAAAGAGAAACAAGTTCAAATGCACTGAATTGGAATGCCTTCTGGAAAGTCTGCACGGCATCGGTTCAGTTACTGCCAATGTGCTTACTGGAAGCGTTCTCATTCAGTTTTGCCCTGAGAGCATTTGTTCACACAGTATCCTTACTCTCCTTTCGCAAGAGGGATACATTGATTTAACGAGAGCAATATCGAGCCCGCAATATATGGAAGAAGCAGTCTCCAATATAGGGTATGCCGCTTCGAAAGCATTGCTGGGTTTGGCCTTGGATAAAGCCTTTGAAGGCACTCCATTGGTTCTTCTCGCCGCCTTCATATAATTTTCTCGATAAAGCAAGAGACAACACATTGAATCGTCATTTTTTGTAGTGCATTCATTGGATAAGGTCGTCAGAATATTGTCACCAGTTTTCTGAGTGCACTGCCCGGATGAACTTTGACCAAAAATAACCTCTACGAAAATCTTTCCTTCCTCTCGTTGAACAAACCGACCCTGAACACAATCCAAACCTTTTAAATAAACGCGTTGCGCATGTTACAATGTGCGCGGTTAGCGGAAATTTAATCGCGCATTAACCGTATTTTCACAATTCCAAGTCATTATCATCCACAAAATTCCATGCGACACGTCACATTTCTTTTATGCCCTCGTGATCGATAGTTAGATCATGGGTTCTGGTGTGCTGCTTTTATTCTAAGGAGGAATCATGAAGCGGTTAGTCATTTTACTGAGTTTGTTCGCATTCCTTGCCGCGGCCGGTTCGGCCTTCGCCTGGGAGTTCTCCATGAAGGGCGAATCCGAATGGCGCTATCGGTACTGGAGCAGAACTGGAGATGACGACATCTTCGGCACCATGGATGCCAATTTCGTCAATCTCGGAATCAACCATCTTTCGACTTTCCCTACCTACGCCACCACCAACAGAGGTGGGAGTGACGGTGGTCTTTTCGGTGTGCTGGCGGGTGAAAACCGTTTCGGCGCCGACATGTCCTTAACGGATTACAGGACTACTTTGTATCCTCATATTAAGGTCAACAAGGCAATAGACATCAGTGCGTCGGTCAATCTTACGTCTCTTGGTATTTGGTCTGCCGGACAGCCCTATGAGGCAGGCCGAACAAATCCGCCCGACTCACTTCCCAATGTGGGGTACGTGAACTCATTGTATGTTCCTATTCAGGACAGGGCAGTGAACGTGAATGTGCCGAACACGTTTGTTACCCTCCAGTGGCTCAAACTGGGGATCAAGACGCCTATGGTCGACTTCAGCATCGGGTACAAAGACAGCTCTATAGGCATGGGCTTGTGGAAGCATAAATGCAATCGTGCATCGGCTTCCTTTGGAGTCACGGCCCATTACGGACCTTTCAAAATCGGATTCAGCCCGTATTTCAATAGAGAGCTCTCAGCGTGGGGATGGACGCCTGCCACGGGACGTTCACGAAATGAAGGAGCAGGAGCACCTCAGAGGCAGGAAGACAGAAGAAACTATTTCACTGCCTTCTTTGGTGAGATCCAGTATGCAAACGGTCCCTTGGTCTTCCAGCTCGTCTCTGACTCTTATCGGCAGCCCAGCGCACCCAGTCCGAATAGTGTGAGGGGTGCGGCTCTTACCGTGGCAAATCCTTCTGACGATATCATGAGATACAGGATAGCTTCGGCAGTCAAATATTTTAACGGCCGTTTTTTCTTCAATGCTGAAGCAGACTGGTTCAACAGGTGGCGTGCCGGTCGTGGAACCGGAACCCCGGGCGGTCTGGTAAACCAAAACGAGGATGACAGCGGCTGGCTTTATGGAATCGAGACTGGAGCTTTGGCAGGTCCTCTGAAAGTTACCCTCAATTATGTGAGGGCTACCGGAGATGACATTAGCACCAGGTTCACGAGTGAAGACGCGGCGACTTCCGAGCAGGGTGCCTCAGCCTGCTACATGAAGCAATGGGGCTACTTGATGTACTACATGTATGGAACCGGCGATGGGTGGGATGCAGCCGGATGGGGCCAGCCCACGAATTTCCATCATGTGGGTGCCCGATGGGACTATGCAGTTGCCTCGAACTTGAACATTTCAGCAACAGGAGCGTATGCGTGGCGTGATCAGCCCACAGCGTACACCTTCGGTGGAGATTATCAGAAGGGATTGCGACCATACACCAATGCCGATCTCTTGGCTTTTCAAACTGGTGCATCTACAAGACGTCCCGTTCCCGACAGTGCCAGGGAAATCGGGTGGGAAGTCGATCTTGGCATGAACTGGAAGCTCCTGGAGAATCTCACCTGGAATTCCACTTTCGCCTGGTGGCAGCCCGGCAACTGGTGGCAGAACGCATTTCCGAATACAGCGCACATATACCGGTTAGGCTTGGTGCCAAATACCAACACAAGCGAAGCAATTGCAACATTCAATCCTGGTCGCTGCATCGATCCTCTGATCGCGGTGGAGACCAACCTGTTAGTCACTTTCTAAAGGTGTGGGGAACTTTTTGATCTCAGAATGTGCTGATATTTTGATGCCTTTCTGATCGGATGCCGGCGATGTGGTCCTCCCAATCCATCGTCGGCATCATGATTTTCAATGTTAGTCTCGCTCCTCAAAGTGGTCTGAGAAGATCGCGGCTGGCAGACAAATTGCATTGAGACGCATACATCGATGTCACGAAATCGAATTCTCATAATTGACAGCAAAGGCGACGTTCTCGAAACGTTGTTACCGAAATTGTTAGGGGACGGCTATTACATAAGCACGGTGACAAATGGAGATGATGCATTCGGACGGGCCAGTGTCGAATCACCTGATTTTGTAATCATAAATATTACGAGTAACGAAGGGGTGGGTCTTTGTCGACGGCTGAAAAGCAACGCGGCAACCCGAGACATATCCGTTGTGGTGCTTATATCTCAGTCCGATCAGGCATATGTTTCAGATAGTCTCGATGCAGGCGTTGACGACTACATGATGAAACCGGTCAGTACCGAGTTATTCAGTGCGAAACTGGCGGCAATCAATCGTTTGAGAAGCATCCCTACGAATGACGCGTCAGTGCTATCATTTGACGATCTGACTATCGACCTCAATCGTCACCGTGTCTTTGTTCGAAACAGCATCGTCGAACTGACCAGAACCGAATTCAGAATTTTATGCTATCTAGCACGCCATCCAGGGTGGGTTATAACACGCGAGCAGATTCTCAATGAAGTTAAGGGCAGCGATATTTGTGTCACCGAGCGCTCTGTGGATGTTCAGATAGTCGGCCTGAGAAGGAAGCTCGGTTCCGAAGGAAAACGCATCGAGACCGTGCGGGGTTTTGGTTATAGGCTCCAGACCTGAGACTCATTCGTCTCAGTGCCCCTTCCCTGCCGATGTAAATGGAATGGACGCTCTCGGGATTTAACTCCCGCATAAAACTCCCCGCATGACTTTTCATTCAATTTTCTGATACAACATTGAATCGTGTACGCGCAAAACGCCTTTCCAAGGGGCCCATTAATGAAAGTGCTTTGAGCTGTATAAGCGCTGTACGGCTGTGAGTCTTGCGTTTATTGCAACGTAAAATCAGGAGATTCGGTTATGATCAGAGCCACAGTCTGGTTTCGGTGTTCGGCCATGCACGATCCCGTCATGCCTGTGCTGGTGAAACCGGCCGTAATAGGGTGGAAAGGAAAAGCCAGGGAAATAGACCTTGTTATCGAACGAGACTTGACTGGAGCTGAATTGGTCAAGCGAATGAAAGGTTGGATCACTATCGATCCCGGCAAGGCGGTGGAGGTTTTCGAGTCACATGGGCGTCTCAAATGCTTTGACGATGGTGAACTCGTTGTAGAAGTGGAAGACCGTCAAGACCTGGAGGCACTTCAGCGGGAACTCGCCGAACGCTTCGGGGATCAATGCCATGTAGAAGCACTCTAGACGACAATTTTCATTCGAGGGCGTCCGAATCGATTTCTCCGGTACGGATTCGGACAGCACCGTTGACTCGCTCGACCATTATTCTGCCGTCTTCATTTCTGCCTGCCGAACCATGAACGCACAGAGCCTCTATTATACGCTCGGCAAGCTCTGCAGGCACCACCACTTCTACTTTGATCTTCGGGAGGAGATCCACATCTTTCGACGTTTCCCCGAAAGAACGGCCTTTCGGCTTCGGGGGAGCTGCATGAAGAATCTCCGTGAATGTCATACCGCCGACGCCCAGCTCTTCCAGAGCGTCTTTGACGTCATCCAGCTTGAAAGGTTTTATAATTGCCTCGATCAAAAACATGAGGACCTCTTTTGGCAAGTCCCCTATTTTCCCAAAAGGGGGTTGACTTTTCTCGGGATTCTACCCTAAACTTCCCTGATCGGCAAACGCTTTGCCTTTTGCAGGATGCCCCCGTAGCTCAGTGGATAGAGCGACGGATTCCTAATCCGCAGGTCGCAAGTTCGATCCTTGCCGGGGGCACCAGACATCATTGAGGATTCAGGACAGACCCTGAGTCCTTTTTTAGTCAGAGTCAACTGAGCGTCAACATGAGTGCGGAAAATTAGTCTCAGCAAAGACCCGGCCGGAAGGAATGAGACCGGCTTTCTTTGTAGCAATCCGGATCTCTTCCAGGATCTTGACGTGTTCTTTCCACCAGCGGATCAAGATCGATTCACACAAACGAGCTGCTATTTCAGTCGAACCGGCGAAGAGAAACGGGATTCGGTATCGCTGTTGCAATGCTATGATGGATTCCCAAGCGCTCTTGGGATTCATGCCACTCCGATACTCACCTTTCAGTATCTCGCCATAGGTCCCTTCCACGATCACCATGAAATCAGGAATCCGGGAAGCTCTCTGCAATTCTCGCGTGAACCTCTCACGGCTCGAGCAGAGGCAGGAAATCAGATCGGCCGTGGTCTTTCGTTCAATCGATATCATCTCGCCACATCCGGGAAGGGAGAAGTCCCCTGTCTGGAGAGTTCCCAGGATCACCGGCCCATTGAAAAACGATTCCCAGGGATGCGGGACGGGCTCTCTCGTATCCACGAGGATCGGCGGGGGATCAATCTGTTTCAATGTGCGGCTCCTCGAGTTCCTCGACGGCTCCCAGGTCATCGGCCAACGAATCCAGATCGTCCAATGAAGGAAGCAGGGCGTCAGAATCAAGATCGCATTGCCGGGCAAGCTGGCAAGGACGGCATGGGCAATCCGAGGCATGGTCAAACATAGGCTGTCGTGGGCTCCTCTCCCGCGTCTTCAAGCAAGTCCTCTGGGCGGCCAATGTATTCCCAAAGTAGAAGCTCCATGAGCAGGCTCATGCTCCCGCCAGTGCGGACTTTATCCTTCTTGAGCTTCTCGGTTGCCCGTTTGAGAATCTCTGCATTGATGTGAAAACCCGAATTACGGCGCGGCCCCTTAAAGACCGGCCTGGACGGGGGAAGGATCATGGTCTCGTCTTGGCGCTCACGCCACCAATCTAGGACAGCACGCAAGGCCCGAAATGCCTCAGAGTCAAGCCACTCTGGGAGCGCTTGGGGAAGCTCTTGGGAAGATGTTGGTTGAATACTGCTATCATCATCAAGGGTCTCTGCTTCAGATACAACCTGATCGCTTTTGTGAGCCCTATTGTAAAAACTACGCACACTTTGATCATTCCATTGCTTGCCCTTCAATGTAGAAATCCCAAGCTCATTCAACTTCTGAGCAATGGTTTTCCATTCACGGCCATGTTCGCTTTTCAATTCGTTGATCTTGGTAGTGAGTTCTTCCCGGTTCATGATTCACCATCCTCATGAGCATCTTGGAGCCATTCCTCGAAAGCTTCTTTCCGATCCGCTGGTATTCCTTTCAGAATGTCAGCGAGCCGGTCCATTTTCGGGTGCTCTGATAGTGGAGTTAAGCCGCTCTTTGGAGCAGTCGGATCACTTGCTTGTG
Source organism: Desulfomonile tiedjei DSM 6799 (assembly GCF_000266945.1). NCBI lineage: Bacteria > Pseudomonadati > Thermodesulfobacteriota > Desulfomonilia > Desulfomonilales > Desulfomonilaceae > Desulfomonile > Desulfomonile tiedjei. The sequence goes on along the minus strand of NC_018025.1, from coordinate 1,179,029 downwards.
AGTCCATTGTGAGCCTTTCTTTGTGGTGATTTCTCTCCGGTTCAATTCGCCAGCTATGCCGGAAGCAGAGTATCCCTGCGATTTCAAGTCGAGCGCCAAAGCTATGGCTTCCTGCTCTTCCCCACATTTTACTAAGGTCTTCCCATCTTCGGCCAGAGAAAAGCCAAACGGGATTTCACCAATACGGCAGCCCTGTGCTTTGCGGATCTTGCGGCCTTCATTGCAGCGTTCACGGATCAAGTTGCGTTCAAGCTCCGCTGCTCCCGCCATGACCGTGATAAAGAACTTTCCGCTTGGAGTGCTCGTATCGATTGTGCTCCCCCCGAGGTTCAGGATATGCAGAGACACGCCCCTCTGTTCCCATGCTTCGACATTGTTCAGGCAATCGGAAGCGCTCCTAAATCCCCTGTCCAGCTTCGTAATTACCACGGCCTGAACTTCCCCCTGATTAACCATGTCAGCCAGACGGGAACCTTCTGGACGGCTCGCAAGAGGCTTTCCACCCGAGATCCCCGCGTCAATCATGACAGTTATCAGATCAAGTCCTTTCATCATGGCATAGGCCCGGATCTGATCTTCCTGTGCTTTGAGGCTTGTTCCCTCGATCTGCTCTTGACTGCTCACTCTGGCATATCCTACGGCTTTCATGGTAATTCCCCTTTCCTTGGGAACAGATTACCAATAGGAGTACTTGCCTGTCAGTCTTTTTTGCGAATATCTTCCCAAAGGCTTCCCCGCATCTGTCACCAGTGCTTAACCGCCCTATTACCGCCATTTTTATTATGCGAAGATATGGGGAATATTTTGGGAACCGGACTCACTTAGAAGTGTGTCCAGGATTCGGAGGCAACAGACACCAAATAGGGTCCTTTCAAGCAGTTTTTTTCTTGACGCTGGCCTTTCCATCGGCTTACATATTAACCTAATGACCTGATTAACTTACGGGGGCGGATTATGAGAACGGTTATGATTGCGCTCTTTGTCGTGTTGTGTGTGGGGCTTGCCTGCGCAAGTGACGATGATATAGCGAGACAACTTGAGCAAGAAGCTCTCCGGGCAATAGACTCTCATAAGACAAAGTTGCAGACAGAGGAAGCTGCTCAACGAGAGAAAGATCAGGAGATCGAAGCACAAAGAGCCCTGCAAGCTGCTCAGATACGAAAAGAGGCTGAAGAGAAGAAGTTGCAGGAAAGATTGAAGCAGGCAGCAATTCAGCTTGAGGAGGAACGAAGAGCCAAAGTCGAATTAGAAGAACAAATGAAACGCGAGCAAGCAGAAGCTGCGGCACGTGCCAAAATTGCGGAGATCAAAGCTCGTATGCAGGAATTCATGCAGCGGGAGGAAATGCTCGATCAATTGCGCCAAATGAATAGTCAGCAAGCTTTCAAGAATCAAGTTGACGCTCAAAAAGCTCATCAGGATGCTCTCAACAGATTTACTGAGGGGGTTGCAGCAGATCGACATCGTAACCAGGTTGAAGAGGACCTGCGGCGGATTAGACAACTTGAACAATGGCGGTGGATGAGAGGACGATGATCAAGGGTACACAAAAATAGCTGCTTCCCAAAAAACAGTGATATTCAGGCTCCATCATATTCAGACATCATCGCGCATTCGAGCGGCTTTCCTGCTCCGCTCTACCTTACCTTGTCTGGACAGAGATCGTCCAAATTTGCCCGGTTCCTTGCGATATTAACACGGTGCCGAAGAAAGCTGACGCGCCGTTGGGGATGCTGAACATATGATTAACCTTGGCGGTTAACTCTGCTCTTTCGGAGGCAGGCCGGGGGGAGGGTCCCACGGCTTCGTCTTATATATATTATGTTTGGGACTCCGGGTGCCCTCAGAAATTTTTTCCATTTTTCTTGAGACTTTATGGTTGATGGCTCGAGGGCTTACGCTATTCCATAAGGGGAAGCATTACTTTGGCCATGGCTCGTATTCTTGTAGATCCTGTCCTTCCCCTTCATACATTTCAGCCTCTTCTTCTAATAGGCGGTATCCGCCCCATCTTTCCTTTTTCGTGTCCCATTCTTCCATCAGGCTTTTGTATCGTTCCACTGGTCGCTCATGAATGGTGGCCGGGGATTGTTCCCCTTCACTGCATCCATTCATCAGGGTCATTGCGGCGAGAATTGCGGCAAGCCAACAGAAGACATGATTACGCATTGCATTCTCTCGTAGTTTTCGCTTGTTATTGTGATCTGTTGTCCGCCAGTTCGATATGTCGGATATTGTACAGTGTGTCAACTTTCTTTACACCCCTTAGGAGCACCCGGAATCTGCGATAAACCCCGGGCGCTCCGATTTCAGAGGGAAGCACATCAATTCTGATATGCGCCTCCCGTACCTTCACCGCACACCAGCCAACCAGGAGAGACATTCAGGCGCATTGCGATCTCTGCACCTTCGTGGATGTAAAGAACTCCTTCGCCCTTTAACCATGTCCGAAGTCTCGCGGGTTTGATTCCGGCCCGTGTGCAAAAAGCTGAGCGAGTTTCCCCCGGTCTCTGGAGCAACAACAGCCGCCCTGCGAATTTTTTGTGAGTATTATCGTAATCTGCCGTTGAATTCTTCATGACTCACCCCCTGGATTCTCGTTGTTCTCGTGATCTACTGAATCAGTTATCGCTGGGTCATGCTCCCACGCGACCGTTGCCCATTGAATCAAATCCTTCAGATCATCAAAGGCAGGCCCGAGCTGATTGACAATGGCGTTGAGGGTTCCGACCAGTAGTTCCATGCTTTCTTCGCTGTAATCGCATTCTGCGAAGCGCAGCCTCGGGCCCGCAGCCTCGATCAGTTTAAAGATTCCTGAATGCCGTTTACACCACTGATTGAACACTTCGACAGTATCCGGCCAATCGCCGTATTTTTCAGGATTCGCGTAGCGCTCCCATGCGGGGGCATTGTTTTGACTGCTGATCTTCATCAAATGATCATGGATATCAGCGGGGATTCCGAAAGGGGCGGCAGGCTTGGGGACTCTCCCCTCACAAACCGTCAGCACGATTGACTCTGATTTTTCCAACGGATAGACTTTGCTCATGTCACAGACCTCCATTTCTGGTTTTGTGGCGTAACCCTGCTCTGGGCGTGGAAACTCGGGCAGGGTTATCCATTTTCTAACCTGAGAAAGAAGGGCTGATGCAAGGAGATTTTGCCTGGATTCCCCCAAGGGTAAAGTTACAGGTACATCGTTGTCAAGAAAATAATAATCATTTTCAGATGATGGAGAGATATCGCGCGATTAGATGGAACTTCTAAGATTAAGTTTGGATGTCGTTCATAGGTCGATTTTTGCCACTGTATCAGAATACAAAATCATGCCATATGAATCACATTGCCACTTTTTATTCAGGACATCAGGAAAGATCCGTGTAATCTTGCAAAGCGCCACTTACCTCGAATGAAACTAACCTATGTGGATAACATGCCAATTCTTCAAAGATCACATAAGTCATTATGGTGGAATAGCCGGTCTTTTCTCTCAATTAGGTAAGTGTTGCTCACTTTTGGGGTTTTTCTTTAAAAGTGGCAATGTTGCGAAAAGTATCTATTGCAGCCACTTTGCTGATGTATCTCGTTTGCGGGTAGTTATAATTTTGACAACTTATCCATAAGCCACCGGAGGGCTGGGGGTGGGCAGGTGTGAAGAGAATGAACTTGACACAGGCATTGTTGTCTCATTAAAATAGATCGTGAGCAGCGAACCCCTCAACTTCTTGAAAGTGACAGCGGGTGTCGACTGTTCGGGAAGGGTCCGTGTGTAGAGGTCTCGAGCCTCACAATTTGCCGTCATAGGGGTAACGTAAGTCGAAGGGCAAAAGCCTGACGCGGCCAACCCAAGAGCCAAAAGCCACGGCATAAGGGCACATGGGCTTTTCTTATTTTCGAACTGGATAAAAGCTCTGCAAACATCCTCCCCGTTTTTCCGGCCGGATTATAACCCGAAAAACCTTTCCGTCCGGCGTGACTCCTTCGAGTTCCCAATTGCCTTTCTCGTTTATGACGGGCTTTTCTTCAGAATGTTTCAGAAGTTCTTTCACACAGGGGACGAGACGATATCGACCAATCATGTCGGCCGGAGATTTCTTTTCGATGTGATAATGAAAATCGTCTATGAAAACTCGTTCCTTCCTGCCAAATAATCTTACCCGAACGCATGGTCTTGATGCTCTCGATTCGGCTCGCCATTCCGCGATGAATCGTCTTGCCTCTTCGATGACGCGCTTGTTTTTTCTCGCCGTTATAGGTTGGCTCTTGCACTGATACATAGAGGGAAATTACCCGGTTCATTGCAGTCCTGTAAAACAAAAAAACGATTGTCTCGGAAAAGTCTTTCTCGAACACTAAGATTTCGGGCAATCTCGTAATAGCCTGATGTTGTAAAAGCCCCTGGACGAAACAGCCCGACACCATCCTCGATAGCAAGCTTCACAGTCATGACACCCCAGGTCGGCGGCGACTTCCTCGAATGAGGGCGGTATCCAGGCGGGTTCGGAATCCGGTGAAGAGTCTGTATCGAATGAGTCTTCATACTTAGCAGATTCCGCTGTTGCTGCCTGGACGAAAGATGAATTATCGGCTAGGACTTCATAAAGGTTCATGGTCGCTCCATCCTGACGAGTTCTGCTGAGTTTCTGACGACTTTCTGACGAGTTCGTAAAGCTACTTCGCTGTTATCATTAAATAACTGATGACTTTCTTTCTTTTTTACTTTTTTATGAAGAAGAAAAATAAAAAGAAATAATAAAGAGAAGAGAGATATAAAAACGGATAAGAGTATGCTGCTCTCAAAGTCATCATCTCATCAGTTTCCTTGTGATATTCGGAACATGCCTCTTAAAAGTCGTCAGCCAAGTCGTCAGGAATTATGGTCGAATTGTCAGGTCGTCAAAGACGAGCCCTTTGTCTGTCTTCCTCGCCTCTTTCTCAACTGCCCTCTCCAGAGACTTTCGGAAGTTAATGATTCCCATCGCCTCAAGCCCACAAGCTTTAATCCACGATGTATATGCGGCATAGATGTCTTTGTACGGAGTGGCCGCTCCGGACATTTTTTGGATGCGTTCCTCTACAAACATAATGGCCGAATCCGTATCACGCTTGTATTGCTCCAGGGCTGCCTTGCTTATTGTCGGTTCGCTGAAATTCCCGGAGTCCATAAGAGACTTATAGCCACCTATTGCCCAATTCAGCACTCCCGGCAGCTCTTTCTCGATAATTCTTTTTGCTCTGGAACGGTCAAGATTCCCCAGCTTCTCACTGAATGTTTGCCTGAAAGGGAGAATGATCCAGCGGCGAAAGTATCCATGCGTCTTGTCCGCTGTGACCGGAAGGGAATTGCACGAGATGACCAATTTCACAAAGGGCCTGAAAACGAAGGGGTCTTGCTGCTTTCTCTCAGCGGTAATGGGATCGCCGGTAATAACCCCCTTCAGCCGCGCATCACTGACAAGGCCCTTAGCTTCGACTTCAGTCGTGAAGTTGATCAATTTGTTTTGCAGCTCAGCAAGCCGGAACCGCTCTTTGAAGTCGGACAGGTGAAGAGCGCTGCAATTTTCCCGGCCGGCGAGAGCTTCCAGAATATCCGTGATAACGCTCTTACCGTTTGCCCCTTCACCGGTGAGGATGAATCCTTTCTGCTGAGAATTGTCAGGGGTGAGACAATACCCGAACATTTGTGCGTGAATATGCCGCATTTGAGGGTCAGGGTGTATTTGCCCGATAGTCTCGAGCCATAAAGGACATTCGGCTTTAGGATCGCAAGCAGCTTCCGACTGAACAGTGCTTATTATCTTAGGCGAATGGTCCATAAACTCGCCGGATGAGAGATTCAGGATACCGTTCTTCAGGTTCAAGAAGCCTTTTGGATTGACCTTCTCAGGCCGAACAAAGCAAACACTTTCCAGGACATCACGGACAGCGTTGAGGTGCTTTGGCTCCACTTCAGGCCCAAACAGAGAAATAGTCTGCTGATCGATTTCCTGCTCAAACCAAGGCCGGTATACCCCATGCTCATACCGATAGAATCTCCCATCAAAGAAGATCACAGGGGCTTCTGAACGGATCTTTTCCACGTAATCCAGTGGCAGGAATTTCTCTCTTTTTGAAGCTCCGAGAGAGGTGTCTTTGACCAGACCGGCGATAGCCTTCTCAAGCTTTCGTTTATCGTATCCTGGAAAGCGCTTGCTGATCTCGTCAACATATTCACGCCACAACAAGTCCGGTTGATCTGCAACAAGCTTGATAACAGGTTCAAGGGCTCGGTATTTCTCTCGCGGGGTTCCCTGATCGGGTATCCCGGCTAAGCAGACATCAAAGAATTCTTGGCGCGGAAGTCTGTCGAAGTCTTCAGGTGTATGGTTTTGGAAATAGCTGTTGACGTCCACCTTCTCTTCACCAGACCCGATGGGTAGAGGGATAATCTCCACGTCCATCCCGGCCCGGAAAAGCTTTTCACCGGCTTTTAATGCGCCCTTCTGTCCGCTCTCGTTTTCGTCAGAGTCGAAAACGAGAACCACTTTCTGTATGTCGGTTTTCTTGAGAGCCGCTATTCTTTGATCTGTGAGCCCTTGTGTTCCGTAAGTCGATATCGCTGGATAGCCATTCGTCCATAGCGTGAGGCAATCAATGATCGCTTCCGTTACGAACAATCTTTGCTCTTTCCTGTAGCGGTCCAGACCGAACAAGGTTTGCTCTTGAGGGGGATCGGTCGAAGCGCAATAGATGTGTCTTGGCTCTCGCTTCGGATCCAAGGCCCGGCCATAGAGATTTATGATGCGGCCTTGCCTATAGATCGGTATGACTACTCGGTCCGAAAACAGGAAGTTTCCGTTTCGGGAGTATAGCCCGGCTCTTTCCGCGGCGGCCCGGTCGGGCGGTTCGTAATTGTTCGGGAGATATCCCGCCAGTCCTTCAATGATGTTGCGGTTGATTCCCCTGCCTTCCAGGTAAAGTAAGGCGCGTTCCGGATTCTTCAAGGCATCCGCAAAGACGCACGCATAAGCATCAGAAATCCCTTTCGCGATCTCATACCGCTTCTGCGCCTCGGGATCTCGGCGGGGTTGCGGTAAGCCTGTCTCGGCTGCAATCCATTCCAAAGCGCCCCAGAAGTCGCAATTCTGAAAGTATTGGACAGCGCCAATAACGTCCAGGTGTTTTCCACATCCGTAACAAAAGACATGATCGGGATAGACTTTAAGGCTTGGGTTCCTGTCTCCGTGAAGAAAGCAAGGAGTGTGCCTTGATCCATTGAGAGAGATTCCGAAGCGAGTTAAAACCGTCGGCATGTCGAATGCGGTCCTATATAGTGCGAGATCAAGCATTCCGCTGTCCCTCCCACCACTCAATCACGTCCGGCCACCGCCAATATCGGCAACCATATAAATTCCAGTAATCGGGGCAATCGCGCATATGTTCCGGGCATGGGCGAGTTTTGCGAAGGGAATAGGCAATAAACTTATCGTATCTGACCGTATCCCACATAATTTTAGCAGGAACATGAAGCTGTTGGATGATTTCGCAGATACAAACAAAGTCACAGCCTGTTGAGTCGTTACAGGTTCCTGAAGCAGAAAATGAATTGACTGTAGTAGCGTAAGGCTCTATTATCTCAGTTAGATCAGATGTTTGTTTTGATTTGGACCCGAGGCAAGCTCCAACTTTCTCGGGTTCTTCATTTCTGGCAAGTTTCATCTCGGCCCCCGATCAGGGGTCAAATCACAGGGGGCTTGACGGAATTTTTCCTCATAGGCCAGAATGTCACTCAGCTTAAATCGCACAATCGGCCTTGCCCCTTTCCCCCCGCTTAGATCGAGCCAAGGCAAGCGCCCATCTATGCGCATACGGTCGATAGTTCGGGGGGACACCCCCCACCGTTCCGCCAGTTTAACTCTCGAATATCGTTCAAGTTCCATCACGTTGTCTCCTTTTCGTTCATGGACATTGGAGACAATCTACAATTATTACAGTTGGTTAACTATCCACCGCAGGATCGAAAACAAGCGCTTTTGAGGCGCGAGGTTTTTAATGGACTGGCATTATGGGGGAAATATTTTGAGTAGATCAAAAAATAAATTATGGATATAGTGAAATCGATACGTTACGACTGAGACATCAATGATCGCTTCAGCGAGGTTTCAATGTGGGCACAGTTGATATTCTTACAAGATCTCCATGGACATCTGAACTTGCTTCCTGGGCTTCCGCCGGAGTGACGGTCCCGTTCTCTTAATGCATCAGCTGCAGCAAGTGCTTTCATAAGATTAGCCGATTTACTCTTGGGGCCTCCGCTATAATACCCCCAGAGTGGCTCTCGGATTTGCGCTGAACAACGAGAGTAAAGTCGTTCTTTTAGGCAATCGTTCAGCAGATCCGGTCGAAAACGAATCCAAGATTTTACAGAATCGGCAACACGCAGAGACCAGACGTCCTTGGTTTTCATCTCAAGGAGGTCATAATTTTCTCGCTCGAATTTCCTCACATCTCGCAATCTGAATATGTAGGGTGAATACTTGCGGACATGAGGAACAAATTCAGGACATATATTGTATCTAGGCCCAAGCGGAGATTCGTCTCTTTCATCGTTTTCATCCGTGGTTTCGCTTCTGGATGTAACTCCGGTTAGTGAAAGTGTATACGCTGTTAAACCATCTTTGACCATTTGGGAGATTTTCTTGTTTTTCCAGCGCGCTTCCAATTCGTCTTCAGTGAGCCAGAGTAAGGAAAGAAGGGGAAACATAGGCTTCGGAACACTATGCAGCTTTTCAAAAATTATTACGTCGAGCTTCTTAAACCACCAGAAATTAGGCCATGTGAGAGCACGATTCGCCGCACCAAAAACACTGTCAAGAGTGGGATCGCTCGCTTTACCCATTTTCGGAATAGTATGATCGCTGGCCGCATTATTCAAATAGTCATTGATCTGTCTTACGCTCCCGTCGTTAGCAACCATGAAGATCGGTAATTGAAGCGGAATCCAGCACTTAAAATCAGAGTTCAAGTTCTTGAAGTCAGGAAAGTTTTCTTGAAAGTGCCCTCTCAGAGTCTCGCCGTTTATCCAATAGCGCGAACTACCTGGACATTTGCCAAGCTGATATTGTTTACTCGCTTCACGAAAATCCATTTCGGTCTTGATTTTGTCCTCTTCTATTATCCTTGTCCACTCGGGGGGTAGTGAATCATCCGTCATTGTTTGCTGCCTCCGCTTCCGTGCCTTTTGATTCTTCAGCAAATCGACTCACAGCCTCGAAAGCCGTTTTTTGACTGTCCGGGGAAAGGTGGCTGTACCGGACCGTCATGGTCGTGGTTCGATGCCCTAATGTCTTTGCAAGAGTGTAAATAGGGATTCCGGCCATAACTGCCCAACTTGCGAACGTGTGCCGAAGCGTGTGAAAGCAAACTTTTTCTCTGCGATCAGTCACGTTCCGGTTTAATCCAAGCTCCTGTAAAACGACGCCGAAGGTTTTGGAGAGCCATTGAATCGAGCGCCCCTGCTTTGTCGTGAACACCAATTCATCAGGTTCACCCGGTGTGAGTTCGTCCAAGACGGCCCGAATTTTGGAGGTAGTAAAAATCGGCCTGCTTTCGGAATTCTTAGTATCCTGGATCATGATGATTCCGTTTTTCAGATCCACGTTACCCCATGTCAGCTTGAACAGTTCTCCAAGTCGGAAGCCACCGTATAAGCTCATTCTTGCCATGCGTTCAATTTGCTTGCTCTTCTTTCGTAAAGCCGTCAATAAGCGTTCAGCCTCGTCTGTGCTGAGAAATCGTTGCCGGGCATTGTTCAACTTGGGGAGCCTCACAGCTTTGATCGGATTTTCTCCGGACCACAAACGCCATTGTATTGCTTTGTTGAGGGCATTCCGGAGGAGTCCGAGAGCATGGATGATTCGTGCATCAGACCGGCCGGCATCACGCATCTTCTTTCGCAATCTTTCGATGGAGAGAGGATCGATTCCGCCCAGCGTTTTGGTCTCAAATTCAGGCTTCAGCCAATTCTTATACAGACCGCGATAATCACGGGGATGCCGGGTATTGTCGTCTGACCACGGAAGGAAACGATCTTCCATGAATCTCCCAAAGGTTAGCTCGTCCTGCTTTCGTTGCGCCTTTGACTTGTATTCTCCTACCCGGTCTTGCTCTAGTAATTCCGTACGACGGCGTTGAGCGGCCTCGGGCGTCCATCCTTCACTTGCCCATCCGCAGCGCTCGAATCTTAGTTTTCCTGTTTCCAAGTCCCGAAACATCACGGAATAGCATCGATCCGGCCGTTCCCGCCATTGACGCATTGCGCTTTCAGTAACGTAGACTCCCGCGAATTTCTTCACGGCTCTTCTCCGAGAATTGTCTTTTGTCGTTTTCAATATTTCAGTCCTCATTCTCGTGTTTCAAATTTTAGTCAACTGAGAGTCAACATGAATGCGGAATCTGCGGTGCATTTGTGTCTATGTGGGACACATATCTAATCCCTTAAAGTCCTCTTGTCAAGCCATTATTGTGATGTTTAGTCGATAGGTGTCTTTTCGTGTCTAGGTAAGTAAAAAGGGATTCCTAATCCGCAGGTCGCAAGTTCGATCCTTGCCGGGGGCACCACAGATGAATCGTAACCAAGCTATTGGCCGTTTGTCCTACATCCTTTTTCTTTCTCAGAATCACTACTGTGCCCATTATATGTACTTGTCCTGAGAACAGGCCTTATTTATGGCTGATCAATGATGTCAGCGCGAGTCCGGTCTCACCTTTTTCTTGACACCTTACCCTTCTTCTGAGAATCTTTAAGAACATACGTCGAGGCGCCAACGGAACACGGTAAAAACCGTGGCGGTCCCGCCGCCGTAACCGGAGACGAAACGTGCAAAACCACTGTCCGGCTTCAGCCGAATGGGAAGGGCACGTGGAGAGAGACCCGGAAGCCGGAAGACGAGCGCTCCGACGAGGGTAACCGATGGTAAAGGAACGCCCTGCTGCTGAAACGCGGCAGGGCTTTTTATTTTCTGTGATGGTTCACAGCGACAAATGCAGAGATATGTGCCGGCACGGAGGCACGGCACCTACCGATTTTCGAGCTCTTTTCGCAATCGGCAATAATTCTGACATCTGCTATAGGAGAAACCTATCGTCTCGAATCGCCTTACAGACCAAAGCGCCTGCTTAGAAAGGTTCTGATGTGAAAGCACTTCGACTTCACCAGGTGGGTGAACTGAGGCTCGATGAGGTGACACTGCCCGAGCCCTCTCCTGAAGAAACCGTGGTCCGCGTGCGTTACTGCGCACTATGCCGCACGGACGCCAAGATGTGGCAGAAGGGCCAACGAGACCTCGTCTTGCCGCGGGTGTTGGGTCATGAGGTCTCTGGAATCGATCTGACCTCCGGGCGTGAAGTGGTCGTCTGGCCCGGTGCGACCTGCGGTAGTTGCAGTTTCTGCATCCAGGGATCGGAAAACCTCTGTCCCGACATCCACATTATGGGGTTCAACCGGGACGGCGGACTCGCGCAGGCCATGGTTGTGCCGAAGGAATCGCTGATTCCCGTACCTGCCGGCGTCTCATTGCGGCTCGCCTGCTTGGCCGAACCGTTGGCGTGTTGTCTCAATGCGCTGCATCAAATCCAGACCCGGCCCGGTGATCGGATACTGGTCTTCGGGGCCGGGCCTGTGGGTCTTTTGATGGGACTCGCAGCTCGGTCTTTTTCCGCGCGGGCTTTCGTCGTGGAAAAAGAACCGGCGAGGCTTGAACAGAGCCAGGTCTATTTGGATCGCCTCGGCATCCCAGCCGGCACCCAACCTTCCGCCAAGGGTTTTGATGCTGCGATCAATGTCTGTGCTGCCACGGACACCCTTTTCTCGGGACTTCGTTCGACCCGCGCGGGAGGAAGCTTCTGCCTGTTCAGCGGATTGCCTCATGAGGACACCATCACTTCCGACGTTGTCAACGAAATCCACTATCGACAACTTCGTGTCACTGGAGCGTACGGTTGCACGCGAGCACAGTTTCATGAAGCACTCGACATTATCAGGCAGCATGATCGGGACATCGAGCTTTTAGTAGAAGGGGAGATCACCCTTGAAGAAGTGACCGGCCATCTCCCTCGAATCGCTGACGGTCAGGCGCTCAAGATTTTGGTTCGAATCGAATGATGCCATTTTGCATTCAAGATGTGCTTACTGCACTGACCTGGCTCCGCAGGTCAGTGCTTCGGCTTTAACGAGAACTATCTGGACTGAAAGTCCGTATGACCTGGGATGTGGGGGCTTTCGAGAGTCCTGCCATTCCTTGCCGTCATGCCGGTTTTACTACTGTGAAAGGAGACACCATGGCGACCGAACTGCAATTGCGGGAATTCGGACGGCTGACGTCGGCCGTTGCTCTGGGACGTACACTCAGCCGAGACGAAGCCCGTGAAGCGTACCGACAGATCATTCTTAATGAACAACCGGAACTTCAACAGGGGGCATTCCTCATGGCCCACATTTCCCGCGGCCCCACCATCGAGGAACTGGGAGGTGCCTGGGATGCGCTCGATCGCCACGACACAGCCAAGGTCTACACTACCCGGAGCGGCGTCATCTGCGATATCGTGGGCACCGGCTCTGATTCATTGAAGACGGTCAACGGGTCTACTCCGGCCACTTTCATTGCTTCAGCCTGCGGGTTGCCCATAGCTAAGAAAGGAGCCCGTCTGGTCACCGGAGTTGCCGGAGCATCGGACATTCTCGAAATCCTGGGCATCGATCTGAATGCTCCATTGTCCCAGGCACAGGACTGTCTCGACAAGTACGGCATCTGCTACCTGCCCGGAGAAGCATTTCTGAAGTCAGGTTGGGCACGATTGATCAGGTCCATGCGATTTACGTCCGCGTTCAACATTATCGGCCCGATCACCCGTCCGTGTGAGCAGAACAACGCCATAGTCATCGGAGCGTATGCACCCCACGTCTGCGACCAGCTCATCGCGGTACTTAAGGAAATCGGTATGCCCGCAGCGGTATCGCCCTTCGGCACTGCCGAAGGCATGGACGTCGGTCTCGGCATGGATGAATACTCCCCCTGTGGCCCCACAAGGGTGGTCGAACTGAAGGACGGTCGCGTGGAGACCTATGAAGTCACCCCTGAGGATTTCGGCATCAAAACAATTCCCTTTGAGAAGATTGCCAGTCGCAAGACCGCCGAGGCCAATGCAAAAGCCATTCTTCATGTGCTGTCTCAGGCGTACGACGAACCCGAAGCCCTGTTCTTCTGCATGAATGCCGGAGCTGCCCTGTACATCTCAGGCTACGCAGAAAGCTATCGGCAAGGCACGGATATGGCGAGGCAAGCTCTGGCTTCGGGAAAGGCACTTGAGAAACTCCAGCAACTCAGGGAATTCCAGGGAACGGCCTGAGACCAATATGCTTTCAAAGAGAGAAGATCTGGGAAACCCTTCTTGTAAGAAGTGTTTCCCAGTCCCTTCCCAAGAACTTTTAATATTCACCCAATTCCGTGGTTTTTCATAGAAAAACTACGGAATTGGGTGAGTGCTAAAAGTTTTTTGAAGGATTTGGAGACCTTTCTTATAAAAAGGTCCCCGGATTTTACTGCTTTGAAAGCAAATCCGTATGAGAAAATGCCATGGCGGGATGCCGAGCCGCTCCTCAAATTGACCGGATAAAGTAGTCCTGCGTAAAGTACTATAACGAGGAGACCTCTTGGGCTCATATCCGTTTGCTCAAACGAAGCGATTTGCGTCACCCTTCTTGCCGTTTAAGCTTCAGTTCGCCCACCCAATCATAGGTGCTAATTTTGCTGCAGTTCTTTGTCCCTCAGGGACTAAAGACAATAGCCCGGTAATTCATTGCCGAATTTGTGTGTCAGCCGTCCCTACATAGCTCTAAAATCATGAGTTTTTTCCTTAATCGGCGATAAATCGTCGGCCTATTTTTCCCGCTTCTCGCGGATTCCCCTGAATAACAAAGCGAAAACACTCTAAGTCAGCGCACAAGATGTGCCTCCCCCGTTTATACTTCACTTCAACTTCATCTCAAATGAAATCATGGACACTTTGAAGCCATAGCACTTTTCGATATACTGAAAAAGCGGCTGATTGGTTCCGAAAGTCGCACCCTTTTGCAATACGTTGTCGCAACTGAAAAGAAAGAAAATGAAAGTACTCGCCTCAAAATCAGAATTTTCCGATCCGGTCTCCCCGTCCTTCATACTTCTCCTGGAAAATCTCGACGCTGCCGTGTGGGTAGTTGATGCGGAAAACAAGCAGCTTCTGTTCGCAAATTCTCGGGCAGAAAAGATTTTGGCAGAATCGGAAAGCATCGCACACGAATACTCGTCTTCTGCGCCGGGTAGTCTGTGGAAGAAACCTGAGTCACTTGTTCCCCCATTGGAAGGTGATTCCGAATATCGGATCACGAAAGCCGGCCGGAAATTTGCAGTCCAAGAGCTTGATATAGATTGGCTGGATGGGAGAAAAGCTCAGGTAACCATTGCTCGGGATGTCACGCACACCAGCCGATTGGAAGAGGCTTTGCATGAGCTGGAAGCCCGCTTTCGAGCTACTCTTGATAATGCTGCTCAGGCAATTGTGCTTACCGATGATAAGGGTCACTATGCCCAGGTGAATCCGGCGTGGGAGAGAATGTTCGGGTACACAGCCGAAGAAGCGCTTGGAATGTCGCACCTGGATGTAACTCACCCCGATTTTCTCACCATATCGGAAGAGAAACTTACTGCACTGATCAGAGGAGATCTCGATTTTTACCGCATGGAAAAACTGTACGTTCGCAAGGACGGCACTTCCTTCTGGGGCGACCTGAGCGTCAGCCCTGTGCGAGGTCTGGATCGCCAGATTGGAGCCGCCGTAGGCATCATATCGGATATAACGGAAGCAAAGAAAGCCCAGGAAGCTCTCAAAGAGAGGGATGCACTCATCAGCGCTTTGTATAACAAAGCAGCACAAGCCATTGCATCCACCGATCACCAGGGAAAATTCGTTGAAGTCAATCCCGCATTCGAACGGATGTTCGGATACAGCAGGAGTGAAGCTCTGGAATTGACCCATCTGGATATAACGGTCCCTGAATTTTTCGACGTTTCCAGAGATAAGGCAGCGTCGCTTTTTCGTAGGGAATTGGACTCATACCGACTCGAGAAACGTTATTTCCGTAAGGATGGTTCCATGTTCTGGGGAGACGTTTCCATTGCCGGCATCCCACACCCTGATAATCGAGTGCAGTCGGTAGCAATTATCGTTGACATTTCCGATCGGAAAAAAGCTGAGGAGGCATTGCAGAAGGCGAACGACGAGCTGGAGCAGCGGGTTCTGGATCGTACAGCGGAACTTGCCGAAGCCAATGAAAGGCTGAAAAGCGAAATTGCCGAACGGGCACGCACGCAAGAAGCTCTGAAGGAAAGTGAAGAGCGCTTCCGAGCCATTTTCGAGACTGCCAAGGACTGTGTCTTCATCAAAGATAGAAATCTCAGGTACACTCTGGTCAATCCATCCATGGAGAACCTCCTGGAATTACCGGCCTCCGTGATTATGAAGAGTACAGACGAGAACTTGTTCGGCCCTGAACCCGCGGATCATCTGAACCAATTGGATCTCCGTGTCTTGGCGGGAGAGATAATCGAGGCGGAGCATACCAGACCTGTCAGAGGAATCCCCATGACATTCCTCGATATCAGGGCTCCCATGCGCAATGAGCACGGCAGCATCGTGGGAATTTGCGGCATTTCGCGAAATATTACCGAGAGAACGAAGACGGGTCCCGTGAAAACCGTCACCGTGGAAGAAGGACCTTCGTCAGCTATGCGGTGGACTCTTGCCGAAGCTCGTATGGCTGCAAAAACTGACATCATCATCCTGCTTACCGGTGAAAGTGGAGCAGGCAAAGACCATCTGGCTCGCTTTATCCACGATAATTCCCGCCGCGCAAGCGGCCCGTTCTATGCCATAAACTGTGCTGCAATTCCGCCGGAACTGGCTGAATCGGAACTCTTCGGTCACGAGGCAGGTGCATTCACCGGAGCAAAACGGAGAAAACGAGGTCTCCTTGAACTTGCGGAAGGCGGAACCCTGCTCTTGAATGAAATAGGAGAGCTGCCCCTGCATCTTCAGGCAAAACTGCTCACGTTTCTCGACACCCGTTCATTCACCCGTGTGGGCGGCGAAAAATCCGTAATCGTCAGTGCGCGACTCATTGCAGCCACGAATCGCCACCTGGAAGAAGAAGTGGCAAAGGGCCGCTTTCGCCACGATCTCTATTATCGACTCAATGTGCTTTCCATACGAGTGCCTTCTCTGAAGGAACGTATAGACGATATTCCCAACCTGGTCAGTCGCATCATCTCTCATTTGGCCCAGGAGCTTCAGTTGCCGGGAACGCCTGCAATTACCCATGACGATATGGTCAAGCTTTGTGCATACAAGTGGCCGGGGAATGTTCGAGAACTCCGAAATGTTCTCGAGCGAGCTGTCATAGTCTCAGAGGGACGAGAGCTGAAATTCGATTTCCTCAATTGCGAAGCTCCCGAAAAATCGCTGCGGTCCTGGACGATCCATTTTCCTCCGATGCCGTCCCTTGTAGAAGTGGTGACCGACATTCGCCGAAACCTTGTCCTGGAAGCCCTGTCAAGATCCGGCGGGAACAAGCAGGAAGCGTCGCGTTTGCTGGGAGTATCGCGGTACACCTTACGACGACAGATGAAAACTCTGCAGCTCTGATAGCTATCGGAAATATAGTCATTGCCAAAACAAATGACCGGACCTCAGGCCAGATGTTAGTCGAAAAATCCCCCTAACCCCCTTTAATAAAGGGGGAATTAAGATATTGCCTCTTACCCCCCTTTCGTAAAGGGGGGCTGGGGGGATTTGAATCGGACAGAGCCCTTTCTTGTCCAAAGATCTCCTATTTCGAGAGTGCAGAAAACAGAATGTGCCGAAGTAGCCCATTCAAAATTGTACATGGGCTACTTCGGCACGCGGTAATCACATCTGATTTCAACTTGTCAGCTTCGAGCTTGCCGGAATGTGCGGGTACAGCACATTGGCTCTCCAGGAAACCCCATCAACGGCTTGCGGTTCCTTGTCTAACCTCCCGTCCTAACTTCCCGGTTTAATGGTGCAATAGTTATTCTAGCCTTCCAGGTTTTCGATGGCACTCCTTTTGCTTTCCGTGATTGCAGGTGCTTCGATCGACATTCATGAGATCCCCACAGATTGAATGCAGCATAGTTCCGTGCACGAACTGAAAAAGACTTGCTGCCATTAACATAGCCGGTCTCCTGTACATTTCGGTAACCGGTTAGCCGTACACGTTTGTCCAAAACGCAGGATCTGAATCGGTTCATGGGTTCAGGTACCTGCAAACGCAATGGAGGATGCCGTGCAAAGTTCAGCTACACAATCTGTTGAGTCGGTTCCCTATCGGTGGGTTATTCTCGCCATGATGTTTGCATGTTTCTTGTTCACGTTTATCGTGCGATTCACCTGGCCTCCGTTGATCCCTGTAGTCGTTCCGGTTCTGAACATGAAAATGGCTCAGGCTGGAGCTTTCATGGGGGCCTTTTATTTCGGGTACATTATTACCCAGATTCCTGCCGGACTCCTGGCGGACCGTTTTGGAGTCCGCTTCATACTCGCTGCCAGCCTCATCATCGAAGGTCTTACCACTTTCGGGATGGGCTACATCACCACCTATGATGCTGGTTTCGCACTCCGCTTCATCACCGGCCTCGGAGCTGGAGCAGTATATGGAGCATGCGCCCGTTCGTTGATGGAATGGTTTCAGCCGAAGGAAAGAGGAATTGCTTTCGGGATCATGTTAGCCGGCCCCTCCGGCGGGATTCTTCTATCAAGCGTCATTGTCCCTCCATTAAACTCCTGGATTGGCTGGCAAGGTGCTTTTCAAACAGTCGGTGTGGCCACAATCCTCATTGGTGTTGTCATTTTCTTTCTCGTTCGATCCTCCGAGACCACAACGACTTCAGCGAACATGTTTGCAGGTTTTAAAGTCGTCTTCGGAAACAGAGACATCCTCTTGACGGCACTCTCAGGCTTTTGCCTTATGTGGGTGGAACTCGGCACCGCTACATGGGCCATTGCTCACATCAAGAAACTCGGTCACACCCTTGCCGCATCAGGATCGGTGATGATGTTTTACGGTATAGGAGGTTTGATTTCTCCAGCCATATCGGGTTGGCTCTCGGATAAGATCGGCCACAGGAAGTGGATCTACCTGGGTTCTCTTGCCGTGATTGCACCGATGACAGTCATATTCGGCTATCAAACCGACCTGACGATGCTGTGCGTTACGGGATTTTTGTTCGGATTCTGTTCCTACTTCGCCAATCCCCATCTCACTATTTTTGTTTCGGAATTTGCGGGTAAGCAATTTGCTGCGCTTGCCAATGGAAGCTCGAACGTCCTGTTCCAACTGGCTCCCACAATCGGCCCTATCATTATGGGATGGGCTATCGACGTGACTGGAGTCTTCTCTACCGTGTGGTGGATCATGGCTGCAGGCCCGGTGGTAGGTATACTCTGCATGCTTCCCGTAAACCCCGAAAACAGAAGAGACTAGCAGCACATGACAAACGTAGTGCAACATATTGATAGTGCCGAGCTTTCACCTGCAATGCCGTACAGGTGGGTAATTCTCGGATTGTGCGTTTGCTGTTTTCTCTTCACATTCATCACGCGATTTACCTGGCCTCCACTCATTCCCGTTGTAGTTCCTGTACTGGGCATCAGCATGAGTCAGGCCGGTGCATACATGAGTGCTTTTTACATGGGATACATAGTCACCCAGATACCTGCCGGAGTGCTTTCTGACCGCTTCGGAGTAAGGGTTATCCTGGGGGTCAGTCTTATCCTCGAAGGCATTTCCACCAGTTCGATGGGGTTCATGAATTCGTATGAAACAGGTTTCATTCTCAGGGTGATTGCAGGTCTCGGAGCTGGTGCAGTGTACGCCTCTTGTTCACTCGCGCTCATGGAATGGTTCCCTCCCAATGAACGAGGAAGAGCTTTCGGGGTATTCCTGGCCGCTCCATCGGGTGGCATCTTAATGACAAACCTGTTCGTTCCCTCATTGAATGCTCTCGTGGGTTGGCAAGGTGCTTTCAAGTCTGTGGGATTTCTCACACTTACCGCAGGCATCTTGGTTCTGCTGCTTATGCGATCGAGCGGTCTCATAAAATCCCAGGAAAAGACTCTTCTGGGCGGGTTCAAAGTCATAGCAAGGAGCAGAGGACTCATTCTCACTGCATTATCGGGTTTCTGTCTCATGTGGTTGGAACTCGGGACTGCAACATGGGCCAATGCACATATTAAGAAGCTGGGCTTTTCAGTTGCTGAAGCAGGCTACGTGATGATGTCGTATGGAGTGGGTGGAATTATCGCTCCGCTTTTGTCCGGGTTTGTTTCCGACTGGACGGGGCAGAGAAAGTGGCTGGTGGTAGGTGCGTACTTGGTGTCCGCACCTCTCTGCGTAGTTTTCGGATATCAGGACACCCTTGGTCTCTTATCCGTGACAGGCTTTATTCTGGGATTCACATCCTATATTGCAAACCCTCAGCTCACAGTTCTCATTTCCCAATTCGCGGGAAGAGAATGGGCTGCAACTGCCAATGGAACATCGAATTTTGTGTTCCAATTTGCCTCCATGATCGGGCCGTTCATTTTGGGATGGTCCATTGACGTTACTCAGAGTTTTTCGATCGTTTGGTGGATGATGGCCGCCGGTCCTCTTGTGGGGATTCTGCTAATGCTGCCCGTACGACAGGATGAAGCGATGAGGATTGCATAGACAACCCTTCTCAAGGAGGGACGGCATTAACACCAGGCGAGAACATGCTGCTCACATAAAACTAAGAATATCTTTGAGGAGGACACAGATGTCCGAAGAGATGAAGAAGCTTTTTGAAGAAAGATTGGGGCGATACCACGCTGCAATTGCCCTGGAACCCCACGATCGCATCCCCATTGCTTCCGGGAGCAACTACTTTGCAGAAGTCTATTCCGGAAACACGAAGCAAGAAACCATTTACGACCCTGAAAAATGGCTGCAAGCGGAAGTAAAATTCTGCCAGGATTTTCCGGAAGTGGATGTGCTCAGAGACAATCGGGTGTACGGACCGTTGTTTGATGCTCTCGACGTCAAGACGTACCGGCTTCCCGGAAGAGATCTTGCGCCAGATACTCAGTTTCAGTTCGTAGAAACAGACTACATGAAGGAAGACGAGTATGACGATCTCATCAATGACCCCCCGGGGTTCATGATAGACATACTCTTACCCAGGATCCTCGGAGAGCTCGGAAACAAGGGCACCGGCCGTTCGTACGTGGCAATGCTGAAGGCAGGAATGGCTCAGGTCATGTTTGGCGGTGTCATGCGCACTCGCGGCATGGTCCTGGAACAGCAATGCGGAATGCCACAACCTATGTCGGGATTCTTCCTTACACCTTTTGATGCCCTTGCGGATGCAATGAGAGGCATGACAGGCACGTTTATGGATATGTTCCGGCAGCCTGACAAAGTACTGGCCGCATGTGATGTGCTCGTTCAGGAAATGGCTCATCTGGCGCTTTCTATGGCAGATCCGCTGAAGCGATATCCCATTTTCGTACCACTTCACAAAGCGATCTTCATGTCTCCCGATCAGTTTGACACCTTCTATTGGCCTTCCTTTAAGAAGGTGATGGAGATCATTATCGACGCCGGATACAACATTCGAGCCTACCTTGAAGGGGACTGGGGAAAGTTTTGGCACCACATGCGCGAAATGCCGAAAGGCAGAGTTCTCTGCGATATTGACAATCAGGGAGACATATATCAGGCAAAGAAGGATCTGGGAGGTTATCAGTGCATTGCCGGAGGTGTTCAGGATTCCATGTTGATCCTGGGGACACCCGATCAAGTGCGGGAACATGTGCGAGAGCTGTGCCAGACTGTAGGACAGGGAGGAGGATACATCATAAGCGGAGGATGTTCGTTCCCTTACGATGCAAAGCCGGAGAATTTCCGAGCAATGGTCGAAGCAGTCATGGAATATGGATGGCACGACAAGACTGTCAAGGCGAAACCCAAAACTGCTCCACCTGCCGGTAAGCTTGAAGCGCTGAAGCCCCGCAGAGTTCTCACTCCCTGGGAAACCAAGAAAGCGGAATTGGGAACAATCCAGGGAGATGAAAACCTCATCAAGAAAAACTGGGAACAACTCGAATCCATGGCCCACACCTTCATGTGGCAGTGGACTCTTTAAGATAGGAGACAACAACAATGGGAGATCTTGCTCAGGCATTGGCCAATCTGGAAGAAAAGAAGGTATATGAGCTTATTGACAAGCAAATAGCCGAAGGAGTCAACCCTCTGGAGATCATACAGGAATGCAATGACGGAATGATCAAAGTCGGAGAACTCTTTTCAGAACAAAAGTACTTCATAAGTCAGCTTATTTATTCGGCAGAGATCCTCAAGCAGGTGATGAAGAAGCTTGATCCTCTCCTTGCCGGAATTCAAACCTCAGGGGGGTCCGGCGAAAAAGTCATCATTGGAACCGTCAAAGGAGACATTCACGATATAGGGAAGAATATTGTTATTACCCTGTTGAAGGGTTCCGGTTTTGACGTTATCGATCTCGGTGTGGATGTTCCGACGGAGAAATTTGTGGAAGCAGTAAAGAATTCCGGCGCGAAAGCCTTAGGATTAAGTGCGCTTCTGAATTTCACGTATCCTGTCATGAAAGAAGTAGTGGATGCTGTGAGCGCTGCCGGACTGAGGGACAAGGTGAAGATAATCGTCGGCGGAACACCCGTTAACGAGCAGGTCCGGGAATATGCAGGTGCAGACTACTACGCCCTGGATGCGGTGGCAGGTGTTCGCATCTGCAAGGAAATCTACAGTTAACGGTCTCCTGGTCCAGTGAGGAAAAAATGTTCATCATAGGTGAAAAAATAAACGCCACTCGCAAAAGCATAGACGCGGCAATAAAAGGGAAAGATGTTTCCCACATTCAGGAGGTCGCGAGGGCACAAGAGCAGGCGGGTGCCCATGCTCTGGACGTCAACTGCGGCACCGTTCCGGCATCTGAAGAGCCGGAGACCATGAGATGGATGGTGAAGATCGTCCAGGAGGCGACCGAGCTTCCGTTGTGCATCGACAGCGCCAATTCAGAGGCACTGGCGGCAGGACTTGCGGAACACAAAGGAAAACCTTTGATCAATTCCATCAGCGGCGAAACGAATCGTTATAGGAGTGTGTTGCCGCTGATAAAACAGTATAATGCCGGAATTGTTGCTCTGTGCAATGATGACCGCGGATTACCGTCTACCAAGGAAATGGCTTTGGAAGTCGGCGATTCGCTCATCAACCGCCTCATAAAGGACGGTGTTCCTGTTGAGGACATTTATCTGGACCCCCTCGTGCGCACTCTTGCAACGAGCCCCGAGACGGTTGTCGACACGTTGGAGGTCATGCGGGAATTATCACGCAGATTTCCCGGGTTACACTTCGTGAGCGGATTGAGCAACGTGTCTTACGGACTTCCCGAGCGGCGTCATCTCAACCGGGCTTTTGTGGTAATGAGCGTTGCGAACGGGCTCGATGCAGTGATTACCGATCCTCTGGATGCCCAACTGATAGCCCTTATTTACGCTTCGGAGGCTCTGGTAAACAAGGATCGTTTTTGTATGAACTATATAGGTGCATACAATAGCGGCAAGTTGAAAGTGTAAACTCAATCAAATCGATCCACTGTTATGCGGGATAGAGAAGATCTTCTCCTGCGATCACGCACCCTCCGACTTTATAAACCCTCCTAACCCCCCTTTATTAAGGAGGGAATTGTACGTTGCTTCTTTACCCCCCTTTTGTAAAGGGGGGCGGGGGGGATTTTACCCACCAAGAACTGAATGGTTACTTAGGACGGATGATTATTCTTGTTTATCGATATATTTGTGGTATCCTTGGAATTAAAGTATTTTTAGGACAGAGAGTACATGATGACGTGAGGTGACCTTGTCTGGTAGAGACATAAGCGCGCGTGATGCCGTCCGGGACATCAAGTCGGGGATGAACGAATCGGAGTTGATGAAGAAGTATAGGCTTTCACCACAAGGACTCAAGCATCTCATGCAAGAGCTTGCCGAACTCGGTCTGATTGCCGATCCCACAGGGGGAAAGGCTGCAAGCCCCAGGAAACGCGTCAAGGTGAAAGAGTTTATCAAGGATTTTAGAGCCGGTCTATCGGATGCTGAACTGACAAGAAAGTACGACCTTTCCCATGACGCACTTTACATTCTTCTCCAAAAACTTATGAACATGCGAGCCCTGAGACCCGACGAATTATTCGGTGACCTGGACATCAAATCGGGCAGTGTTTCTCCGCTGAATGTGCGTGAGCTCGAGCGGTATTATCTGGATTTTCAGGTGGACGTATTCGATGCCTCACGTCCGGGAAATAAGGGAACTATACGGGATATTACCGAAAAAGGCATCGGCATTTTGGGCATTAGCTGCTCACCCGGGGAGTTGAAGACCTTCGTGATCACGCCTGAACAATCCCTCGGTGTTGATCCGTTCCTGCTCAGGGCCGAGTGTCGTTGGAGCGACATTCAAGTAGAAGGTGACTGCGTTTCGGGTTTTTCCATAGAAGAAATTTCCGAGGACGATCTCGCCAACTTGAGAACATTAATTAAGAACTCGCTATTGAACGAAACTGATTACTGACAGATAGGATGGCAAGCATAACGGCAACTTCTATGCTGATTTGCATTCAAAGAGATAAAATCTGGGAAACCCTTCTTGTGACCCAGGGTCTGGCTGGGCAGACCCTTCCCAAGAACTTTTACGGCTTTGAAAGCAATTCCCATGAAAGTCCCGAGCTACACAGCAAGGGTTTGAGGTTTTCTTATGTTCATGGTTGATCTCCATTCGAGAAAGCCGGCAAGTTTAAGAAGATTCCCATGCGTGGTCTCCGAAAGGAGCCGACAGTTTGTTGTGCCAGCCGGCGATTGGTCATGTTGGTATTCGAGCTCACGGCTTCAGTTTGCGTTTCGACTTTGATGCGCTTCTAAGTGAATATAGGTGCTTGGGCTGTTGCTGCCGGTTGATCCAGGGGTACGAGTTCGTACCCAATGAGAGACGCTTGCCAGGTAAGGTATTTTATCTTGGCCTCTCGGTTTCTTTCGAGCAGGTAAGTCTCTCCGAGATCTTTGAAATGTACTCCGTATTTGAGTACATGGTAAATGGTTTTAAGGATTTTGTGGGCTACTGCGATTATGGCCTTTTTGGCCCCCAAGCGCGCTTTCAGGGCGTAATATTTGGCCCGGTAGTAGGATCCTCGTGCCTTGATTGCCGGCCAGGCTACTTCAACCATGATGGTTTTTAGGTGGTTCTTTTTGACAGGGCTCTTGCCACTGAATCGCTTGCCACCGCTTTGGTTGTTTCCGGGAGAGAGGCCACACCAGGAAGCGAGGGCATGGGCGGTGGGGAACTCAGTCAGGGTTGGGCCTATCTCGGCCAATATGGCATGGGAGGAAACCGCGCCTACACCGGGAATCTCTTCGAGCCGCCGGATCGCTTCCTGAGCGTCTCTCATTACTTCCTTGATACGGGATTCAAGGATAGAGATTTGGGTCTCTAGGTTTTCGATCGTGTTGAGCAAAAGAGACAACAGGAACCGGTGATGGGCCTCGAAGAAGCCTTGGACAGAGCGATGGAGCTCCGCTGCCTTGTCTTGCAGCGATCCTCTCAGACAATTTTCAACCTCGGAAATCGTAGGGGAATTGTCGCCTGAGATTAAGAGTTTCATGAGGTTGCGGCCCGTTGCGCCGAACAGGTCGGATACCACGGAATCGATTTTAATGTTTGACTGTTGAAAGAGCTTGTGAACGCGGCGTTGGAAATCCCCGAGGTCTTCTTTGTAGTTTCTTCTCATTCGGGTCAAATCACGCCACTGTCTTTGATGTTTCGGAGGAATAAAGGCGGCCTTGAGCAGGCCGTGACGCAAGAGTCCGGCTAGCCATCTGCTGTCGCTGATGTCGGTCTTATGGCCTGGAACATTTCTCATGTGTCGGGCATTCACCAAGATAACCTTGACGGAATCTTCAAGGACGTTATGAACAGGAGTCCAATATGGTCCTGTACTCTCCATCGCAATTACAGGACACTCTCGTTCCAGGAGCCATTCCTTGAGTTTGATAAGGTCATCTGTGAATGTTTGGAACTCACGCATTTCGGATTGCTCTGTACCGGAACTGTCTGAATACAACAGACACGCTGACACGGAATTTTTGTGGACGTCCAATCCGCACGATATCTCGTGCACGACTGATATGGTAGTGTTATTCTGGTTTCTTGAGGGCATGACACGCCTCCTAGTGTTGTTTGATTTCATCTCATACTAGGCAGGTAGCCATGCTCTCATCTCAGTTCAAGGGACTTTCATCCTTCGTTGTGGCGCTCTTCGCCATGGGAGTTGGTATTATAGGAAATGCCAAAACTAATGTCCGATTGAGGACAGGGGTACTGGTAGGTGCCGTGCCTCCGTGCCGGCACGTCTTCAATATGATCAATGATATCCATAAAATGGACCGGCAGGGACGCCGGTCCCTACCAATATCCTGTAATTCCACACGCGGGATAAACGACCAAATTTTTGGCACTAACTATACGCTATGAAACTACACGGCACGAGGGTTGCCCGCATGTCTCACGAGGTACTCGTCGTTCTTAACTCCGAGGGTACTCGGCTTTTTCATATTTTGGCAATATCGTATTATATCCGATCAGTAAGCTGACCAGCGGAAAACGAATGGGACATTCATTTTTTTGAAATGCGACGATTCTATTCGCAGCAGTTGGCATCCCAAAATCGAAGTGCTTCCGGAGACGACGGAAAATCGTAACAATTTGCCTCTGGAACATTGCTCGCAGCCTTGAGTTGGCAGATCTTACAAGAGGATTTTCCTACGCCTCTGAAGCAGACACGGAACACCGAAGATTTCACAGCCGGAATAACCGGGCCATAGGACTGGGATTCTTGTGAAGTGTTCGTGCCACTCCCGCAGCCTCCGGGAGGACACGCGTCAGAAGCGTGAACGAAAGAAGCAGCGATCAGGATCAGCAGAACGGAATACAGCAGCCGTCGCAATAGCTTGACTCCATTATTTGGTAGAATGATTAACAATAAGGAATTCAGACGAATAACGTCAAGTTAATTCTCTTACATAATAGGCCCCATGTCACAGTGCAGGCAATCGAAAGTTGATCCCTTCATGCAAAAGGCCCTTCCCCCTTTTAATGTGAAAGGACAGGGAAATGCCGAATTTCCCCGTCCATAAGGCTATATTTGGGAAATGAACTTGAATGCGGTACCTATGAGCACAACTTCCGCGGTTCCTGTAGCTACATTCGAGCAGGCGAGATTGATACCGAAGACTCCGTCAGCTCCCATATCCGCGGCATTCTTCTGAAGCCGTTCGCGTGCTGCATTCAGCGCCTGGTCCAGCAGGGCCGTGTATGTTTTGAGTTCTCCTCCGGTGGTATTCCGAAAAGCAGCCCCCATATCGCTGACTATGGATCGACTCAAAACGCAAATACCCTGGACAATTCCCAGAATCTCGGTGTTGTCCGGTGCAACTGCAGCGGTGCTCAGCAGGAGATTCCCTTGAGGCAATTATGAAAACCGTTTTGCAGTTTTGATCTTACGATCGTGTTTGTGAGAACGTTTCTTGGACGTAGCCGGTTTCTTGCTGTACTTGTTCTTGATGAAAGAGTGCTTTTTAGAATTCTTTACTTTGGAGAATGCAGACTTTTTGGTTGCACTCTTCTTTCCGGAATATTTCGATGCTGATTTGCTTTTCTTTGACGAAGTTATTCCAGTATGTTTGCTTGACCCTTTTTCCAATGCCGCCAACTGGTCGGCAGCTTTGAAAGCTTTTGCCAGCCCTTCAGTCGGACCTATTTTTTGTTTGTCGTTGAATGGAGTTCCGGCCAAAACCTGGCCAAACACGAACAGGATGGAACTCAAAACCAAAACCACCACTAATCCCACTGACCTTGACATAACTGCTTTCTCCTGAATGCAAGATTTCCGCCACGGTATCGAATTTATAAAGAAAAGTCAAGTTAAGAATACGTGTATTAGCTTCTACACTACATGAGCTAACCGCTGGACTGAGAGAACAATAGCGATGATTATGATTACGATCACAGAGAGTACTACAAGTATATCCGGTGCTACGGAGTACTCCGGCTCACCCATATTGATATGTCTTCTCACACGAAGGAATCGTAGGCCGGAAATAAAAGTCAGCACCCCAGCAAGACCGAACGAAACAAGACTTAAGAACATGACTTCGTGGGATTGTGGAACATGTGGGTGTCCACCTGCCAAAAGGATCTGATATTTGAGAAACAGATCGAGACGTTCGATTACGAACCCGAAAGCTAAGAGCGAAACACTTGTCCTGGACCACGCAAGAAACGTTCTTTCATTCGCCATGTGACTCCGCTGCCACGCGAGGAATATGCGATCGTCCTCCCGAATGGCGGGGGGGCGGCACGCTAATTTGTCAGAAGAATTTGACCCGATTTTTTCGTCCATAACATTCTCCGATATATGAAATCTTTGGATATTGTAAATCAGGGTTGGAATGATCCAGCATGTCACAGACACCACAATTGCGGAAGAAGATTTTTTCCACCCCGTAACTCCACAATTACAAGGAAACAGCCTCAGCAAATCGCAGAGAACAAATGTGCAGTGACGCCGAAGTGCACGAGCCACCCCGGCGGACTAAGTCGAGACTAACGGACAATCAAACCGGTAACGTATCTTCTTGCTCTATTGTAAGCTGTATATGATGCAATGAGATGGCATATCCATCCCAAAATTCCGCCCGTACCTATCCAGAAACCGGGCGTAATAATTAACCAGAAGATGCCCCGTAGATAATCTCCATTATAAATTTGACCGATTCCCGGAATAATCAGGCTCAACACAGCCGCTGTTCCTTCATGTGTCATCTGCATTTCCTCTTCAATCTTTCTGCTATGTTGCGCTTTTTTTTCCCTTGCCTTTTATCTGGGACCATTCAGGTCACGACGGCTCACCTAAAGGGTGATACTCAAACGAAACGCTTGCATAAAAGATAATCATTGAAACCGTCCTGGAAATAGACAATCGGTTGTAAAGGAGAAAAATGATGTCGCTCTGCATAATACAATAATACGCATTCGCATTCAAAGAGCGAACATCTGGGAAGCCCTTCTTGTAAGAAGTGAATACGAAATTCGATTTATACCGAGAAGACCAGTCATTTACACATATTTCTGCTACTCCTGATAGAGAATTGCGCAAATCAGATCAAACTGAAGGAAAAACCCTACATCCGATCTGAACATTACAAAATATTAGCGCATTTTGACTTAGAGGCATGCAACAATTCTCGAGTTCGATAGCAGAGATTCTCGCATTCGTCCAGCGGCATACATGAGAAGTACTATTAGAAACATGTTTTAATGACAAGACGCCACACATCTCACTATTTTCTATTCCAATGCTCACAGATTCCTAACACGTTAAGAGCACTTTGTTGAGTGCTAATCATCTCATACGAGGAGGCAAGGCTTTGAGAAAATCTTATTTTTTGGCTTGTATTGCAGTGCTTGTTCTGGCCGGGACTGCTCTTGCAGTAGATCTTGATCCTAAACTGCAGGCATATCAGACGGTCAGTGGAATCTCTGGGAATCTCAAATCTGTCGGTTCAGACACTCTGAACAATCTTATGGCACTATGGTCCGAAGGTTTTAGAGCCAAGTACCCGTCTGTCAAGATTTCTGTTGAAGGCAAAGGTTCATCCACGGCACCTCCCGCTCTTATCGAGGGAACAGCTCAGTTCGGCCCCATGTCCAGAGCGATGAAGTCAAAGGAAATTGACGATTTTGAGAAGAAATTCGGTTACAAACCATCTCTGATCAGAGTTGGGGTGGACTCTCTGGCAGTATTCGTAAACAAAGATAATCCCATCAAATGTCTTACTCTGAAACAGCTTGATGCGATTTTCTCCAAAACTCGCAAAGGCGGCCTCGAGAAAGAAATTAAGACCTGGGGAGATTTGGGGCTCACAGGTGAATGGGCTGACAAGCCGATTTCTCTGTATGGCCGTAACTCTGCCTCCGGAACATATGGTTTCTTTAAGGATGTTGCACTGTTTCACGGCGATTACAAAGATACCGTGAAAGAACAGCCCGGTTCATCTGCAGTGGTTCAGGCCATAGCTACCGATAAGTATGCTATCGGCTATTCC
The DNA here is from genome assembly GCF_000266945.1 of Desulfomonile tiedjei DSM 6799. Lineage (NCBI taxonomy): Bacteria > Pseudomonadati > Thermodesulfobacteriota > Desulfomonilia > Desulfomonilales > Desulfomonilaceae > Desulfomonile > Desulfomonile tiedjei. The sequence continues at coordinate 1,149,719 of NC_018025.1, read as the reverse complement.
GGTATCGGATACAAGACTGCCGACGTAAAAGCCGTGCCTTTGGCTATAAAAGAACAAAAATGTTACGAGGCCACTGCCGACAATGCTTATTCGGGTGATTATCCGCTCGCGCGGTTCCTGTTCATCTACTTCAACCACAAACCACAAGAACCTTTGAACCCCCTCATGGCAGAATTCATCAAGTATATTTTCTCAAAAGAAGGCCAGCAGATAGTTATTAAAGACGGCTTCTATCCTGTTTCCGGCACATTGGCTGCAGAAGATATGAAGAAAGCCGGAATTACCAAATAACAAAGAGTATCTCATACCATTTCGCAGTTGTGCACATAAGATCGCGAAGGCTGGGGTGTCCTGAGTGGAGTGATCAGACGGCTTTGCATCGTCCGAAGCGAAGGATACTTCAGCCACCCAGATTATGAAAAAAAGCGAATCGGTATTAGTTTCCAGTTCCATCCAGTTATGTGGGAGGATTCCTACCCGGAATAGGTTCCTCTCACGCTTTTTTTCAACAATCCTCTGAGAACATGCCTGATTCCATCATATTCTATAAACATTCTGCCGCACTGAACCATTCTATTGTTAAACCAATATAATTGATTGTATAAATTAAGAATGCCGGATTGGAAATCCCGCCATCCAAGTCCAACCGGTTGTCGTATGTAGGGATTATCAATAAGAGAATACACAACATTTGGAGATTATAGAATGAATCCGTCAGAGGGCAAGATACTTGCCGTCACCAATGCAGGACACTTCGCTATTCATTACAATATGATGGTTTTTCCCGCTCTCGTGCTGCCTCTTGCAGATCGATTGGGCCTCTCCATGGCTCAGGTAGTGGAATTATCGTTTTTGCATTATCTCTTTTTCGGGCTAAGCGCTCTGCCCTGGGGATTGCTCGGCGATCGTCTGGGTGGCCGCAAGCTCATGATGCTTTTATTTGTGGGATCCGGATTGAGCGGCATTGCAGTCGCAGCTTCCATGACCTCACCGTTTTTATTGAGCATTTCCCTTGCAAGTCTGGGATTGTTCTCCGGGATTTATCATCCCATAGGCATGGGATTGATATCAAAGGGAGTGAGCAATATCAGCCGCGGAATGGGACAGAACGCGGTGGCCGGCGGTGTCGGACAAGTCATGGGACCTCTGCTCACAGGGATTCTCAATTGGCTTTGGGGTCCCACGGCGGGGTATTTGGCAGTTGCCGTGGTAAATTTTGCGGGAGCAGCACTGATGTTGTCCTTGACGGTTCCCGAGGGCGTAAGCCGAGAACCGGTTAAGCAATCAGGTTCGAATGGCATGATCGGTGGATTTGTCATTCTCCTCGTCGGAATGTTACTTGCCGGCTTGGCGTACAGCGGTTCGACCGTCATTTTGAACGCGTATCTTGAGCTAAAGGCTAAAGGACTGCTGGATATGCTTCCCGGTGCTCAGAGCGGAAATATTTCACCGAATCTTTTGGCCAGTCTGGTAACTGCCCTGGTTTATACTATCGGCGCGGTAGGTCAGTATTGCGGTGGAATTGCCGGAGCACGGTACGAGACGAGATATGCTTACCTTGTCTTTCATGCAACGTGCATTCCTGCGGCATTTCTCATGGCATTTACAACAAATTTCGGCCTGGTTGCATCCTCATCCTTATACTTCTTCTGCCTCCTGGGAATGCAGCCTCTGGAGAACACGCTGGTCGCACGCTTTACCCCTTCAAAATTCAGGCATTCGGCGTATGGTTTGAAATTCATCCTGGCCTTCGGCGTCGGTTCTATTGGAGTCAAGATCGCTGGCTGGATTAATGCAAACTGGGGGAACGAAGCCGTATTTGTGGTGCTTGGATTCACATCCATAGCCATTGTGTGCGTGGCTGTTGCGCTCATCTGGTGGACTAACCGTTCAAGAGAGCAATCAGGGCTGGTGTTACAGCCTCAGGCGAAGATTACGGGTTAGTCCTATAGCAGGGTTCGAAAATGAAGAGCGGAACCGATTCCTTCGGTTCCGCTTCAGGCTGGCTAGTGTTAAAAAAAGTCTACTTCGAAACTCTACTCGTTATTCGTTCTTCCGTCATAATGCTCCTTTCGTTGGGGCCGACCGAAATCAGCCATTAAAAAGCAGCACAATAATTTTTACTCTACCACAAACAGAGATTGAACGCAATCTCAACATGACCGGCCTGCAGGGAAACAGACATTCCGGTCTCCTGCAACGGTCATCCACGGGATCTAGTGGATGGCGAAATCAGAACTAATGGCATAGAGGGTCGAGCCAAATTCTCCAGCCGCGCAGGCGGCAACATATTTGGGTTTTCCCCTCTTTCGTAAAGGGGGCTAAGCGGGAGTTGGGGCTAAGCTATTGAAAATACACCCTAATCTCCCTTTATAAAAGGGGGATTTTGAATCCCCCGATGCACTTACGACGAGCAGAACTAAATCAAAGTCAGTGCACATGTGCTGCTCTCTCTCCAAGAAAGGAAAAGAAGCGATTTCGCAAGGAAAAGGCACTTTATGTGCCGAACCCTTTCGCAATGGGTTAGATCGCCAGCAGTTCATCGAGTATATTTGCCGCATCTCCCACGAAATTCGGACACACCGTGGCGAACAGCTTCTCTTCCTGGATCTGCTTCAATCCTTCCTTAGTGCTCACGTCCGCGCCGAGTAGATTCTTGCATTCGACTGTCCCGTGAAGCGCTTCAAAGCGTCGAACGAACTCTTGAACAGAAGCGAATGCGATACGTTTTGCCTCGTTTTTGTCCGCATGGTCCTTCGCCAGACCAAGAATCAGGATGGCCGCGGTAACCGCACCACAGGTCCGACCGAGCCTACCCATGCCGCCTCCCAGCGGTCGTCCCAGCTTTTGGGCCAACTCCGAGTCCAATCCGTATGGTTCGCCGAACACGGTGAGGACGGCCTGAGAGCATATCCTTCCGTTCAAGAAAAGATCCACGGTCCGTGCTGCATTATCCATTTTGTTTCCTCACTTATCTTGACATTTCAGATCTATCTGGTAAGCAGATTATTGCTCTTTAATTATCGATTCAAACGATTTGTTTCGATGGCACGGATCGGATCTTGCGATCAGTGGAGGCACTTATGGAGATTCGCCACCTTCGGACCTTTCTCACAGTTGCCGGACTGCTGAGCTTCAACAAGGCCGCTGAACGCCTCAATTACGCTCAATCCAGCATATCAGCCCAAGTCCAGGCACTTGAAGACGAGCTTGGTGTGCAACTCTTTGACAGGATGGGAAGGTATATTCTGCTCACAGAGGCAGGGGAACACCTGATCCAGTACGCAGAGAAAATAATCGATCTGGCCGATGAAACCCGCGCGGAAATCGGCGGCGAAAAGGAGCCGAGGGGATCGCTTGTGATCAGGATTCCGCAATCTCTGGGCGCGTACAGGCTGACGCCTGTTCTCAAAGAGTTCCACGAACGATTTCCCACAGTCAGGCTACATCTGACTTCTTGTGCCCACGAGAGTGTCGTAAAGGACTTGCAAAAAGGAGGAATCGATCTGGCGTTTCTGCTCACTGAATTCACCTATTCAGCCGATGTGGAAGCGGAGACTCTTGGATTTGAGCCAATACTGCTCGTGGCATCACCAACTCATCGCCTTGCCAAGAAGAAGCTCGTCCGAACACGTGATCTGCAAGGGGAGACGGTGCTGTTATCCACAGTCGATTGCAGCTACAGGCGACAATTTGAGGCGATAATGCAAGAACAGCGTGTGGTGCCGGGAAGCACGCCCATTTTTCACAGTGTGGAGACCCTCAAGCGCTGCGTGATCGAAGGCATGGGAGTAACAGTGCTGCCGGAAATGGCAATTGCTGACGAAATCGCAGAGAGGACGTTAGTCCCGCTGAACTGGGAAGAGGGTTCGCTTGATGTTGCAGTGCTCATGGTCTGGAATAAGGGCAGATGGCTCTCACCGACACTGGCAGCCTTTATGGAGACAACGAGAAGAGTGCTGAAGACGATCTGACCATATGACTAATTGTTTCGCCTGTGGCGGCAGTGAACTATTTGAGAGGCGATTTCGTTTCAAAAACAAACTGAATTGACGAATTGAGAATCCCCGCGAAAGTAGTCAACCATGCCAAGAAAGCTATGTAACTGAAGTAACCGGCAATTTCAGTTAATATTCTAAGGTCTAATACCTGTCCGAGGTGAACTGTACACGTGGTATACATTCCTAACGGAAATACTAAACTCCAGTATTCCGGATTATAGGACAATTTTACATGCCCAATCACATGTCGCCACACTGTTAACACCATAAGTAGCGGTATCCACCAGGTTGCGGTTGCCCAAAATAAGACAGTAATTCCAGTAATGAAAGATGCTAAAGGCTCAAGGAATCTCGTCTGAGATGCATATGGAATTAGTATTGTGCCGGCCAATGTTGTAATTGCTATGGCTCCCATATTTATCCAGTATGGCGGATTGAGCTGTTGGGGAGTCACTGAAAAGAATAGCAGCCTGTATAAAATCAATGTTATTATCAAAATGTACAAAAACGATCCCAAGAAAAACATGCAGACTGCAAACAATAACAGAATCTCGACATAGGAACTAAACTGTGGAACGAGTCTGGCCACCAGTATCGATACTGATTGTGTGCTGACGATAAACAGTAACCACGTTCCGGAAATTCCATCTTGAATCACCGGCTTGTTTTCGCTAATTATGAACGTGGTAAGCATGGAATACATCAGGACGAACCAAATGCTAAATCCAACTATGAGGAGAAATATTGCTATCCAATAAGCGGTTGAGAAGATCACAAATTGGCTTCCCAGAATACATGTTCCTGCCACTACCGTTAAAAAACCTGCACCTTTGGTGAAGTTGGCTAAATCCGCAACAACATTTTCAGGAAATAATATGAAGCGGATAATCGTAAGCAACCACAAGATGACGTAGAGTAGATTATTTAGAAAAAACAAATAAAAAGCAATTTGCCTGAATCCTCTGAGCTCCAATGCTATTGAAATTATCCCTGTCGCCATAACCATGGCAAAATAAGCCGGTGAGAGATCACGAATCATATTTTCCAGTCTATTCTTAACTGAATTCATATCTTAGCCGGTATTATGCTATCCGAGTAACTCTGCGACGATATGAAATATACGGTCGCAGAAAATAGGTGAACGGAACACTCCAAATGTGCACCAAACGAGTAAAGGGGGAATACCCCAGCAAACCCAATGCAGCAAGAATATGGATCTTATATGGCCAAGGAACTTGGAGCATGAGATCTGGATTCGGAGTGAATGTAACAATACTCCGAATCCACGGCGCAATCGTATAAAGGACATCATAACGTTCAAAAAAGGGCAGATATGTTCCGAGTCCAGCGACTATAAGCAAAAGAATCAAGACAAATACATCGTTTGCTGAAGATGTCGCTCGTAATCTGGGATAACTCAGTCTGCGCCACAACAAAAGGAGAAGTCCTATTACTGTTGCTGCACCAAAAAGCATCCCGGTATATAGTGCGATAATATCATGAGCATGGGCAGAAATCCCTATCCGATCGAGAAACCATTGCGGAGTCATCAAGCCGGACAAATGGCCAAGCAGAGTAAAAATGATTCCCCAGTGGAAGAATATAATCCCATATTTCATGTTTTCTTTTTCTAATAACTCGCTTGATTTTGAATTCCATCTATATTGATCTGTAAAATATCGATATGGATGTCCCACGAAAAAGATTGTCAACGCCAAATAGGGAAACACAAGGAAGGCTAATGTATTCAGCAGCTTAGTATCCATTCCTATTCTCCTAGGGGTCTGTCTTCCTGAAACAGCATTAGAATAGCTTCAAATAAATTCTTGTACAGATCGGATTTCTCGATTACACGCCGTGCAAGTTGGCAAATATGATGCCTATATTGTTTGCAAATCAGGGAGCAGCTTTCCGGACCTCCTATAGAAAGAAATTCCAAGATAACAGGGAGAAAATCGGGCAGCTCGCTATTGGATAGCTCATAACCTTCTTGTTTGAAAAGCGAATTCAACCGTACTAATGCACTCCCCCGATCTTTGCCTTCGCCACAATCATGGAATGTCAAATTGAGACAAGTCGAAGGATAGAGATCGAATAATTCAGTGTACTCTGCTTGAAGAGAAATCAGCGGACGATGTTCCAGTTGGGTCAAAAATTCTTTGCATGCGCTGAAGACCCCATTCTTACAGACTGATTCTGCTGCTTCCCGCAGTTCATGCACTGAACTGACGAATTCTTCATCCGGATAGGCCAACAGTGTGGCAAACAATCTGAACACCATCCGGTTATTTTCTGACTTTTCAATTATTTCGCGCATAGTAAGGCTGCCTCTTCACATCGGATAAACGAATGGCTTTTGCATTCATTTCAGTAGTGCCTATTCTTCTTTGTCCGGCAATGGAAAACCGGTGTTTCCCTGTACCGAATAGAGATTGCCGGCCGTTTCGCGTCTCACGGTAGGAATCACATAGCGGTTACGATATTTGGCTATGGCAAACAACTCGTGCATTTCCCGAGCCATGATCTCGTTCATCCCAACGGCCTCAAGTACTTCCAGATTCGGCGATCCGTCGACCCGCAACGATCGCATATAGATCCGCAAGGCAATCATCCGCCTGAGAGCAGATCGGATCGGCGGCTCGTCTCCCGCTGTAAGCAAATTCGCTAAATATTTTACAGGTATTCGCATATTGTCCAATACGTCACCTGTTTCATCTTCGTATTCCAAACTGTTCGCCACAGGGCTTAAAGGTGGGATGTACCACACCATGGGCAGAGTTCGGAATTCCGGATGAGGTGGAAACGCCAATTTCCATTCAACCGCCAATTTGTAGATTGGGGATCGCTGGGCTGCATGAATAAATGTCTCGGGGATTCCTTGTTCAATTGCATGAGAGATGATTTCCGGATCGTCAGGGTTTAACAAGATATTGAGATGGGCCGAATAGACCTTCCGATCGTCTGCAATGCCGGCCACATCTTTGATTCGATCCGCATCATACAGAACGGCACCAATATATCTTATACGTCCGACGCACGATTCAGCGCAAAGTGTCGGCATTCCGGCTTCCATTCTGGGATAGCAAAGAATACACTTCTCGGATCTGCCGGCTTTCCAGTTGAAATACACCTTCTTATAGGGGCATCCTGAAACGCAATAGCGCCATCCGCGACATCGCTCTTGATCCACAAGCACAATCCCATCTTCATCTCTTTTGTACAGCGCTCCCGAAGGACACGAAGCCACACACGCGGGATTCAGGCAGTGTTCACAAATTCTGGGAAGATAGAACATAAACACATTCTGAAAATTTAAATACAGTGAATCCTGCAAGTCTTTGAAGTTCACATCGTCAACCGCTGTGGTGCTTGCACCGGCCAGATCATCCTCCCAACTCGGTCCCCACTTTATTTCAATATTCTCTCCGGTTATAAGAGACTTGGGTCTGGCTGTGGGTTGATGCTTTCCCGGCGCTCGAGAAATCAACTTTGCATAATCATAGGTCCACGGTTCGTAGTAATCGTCAATCTTGGGAAGGTCCGGGTTATGAAATATTTTGACAAATTTCGAGATCTTACCGCCAGCTTTCAGTTGAAGCGATCCATTTGCCACTTCCCAGCCACCGTTGTATATATTCTGATTTTCCCATATTTTCGGGTATCCTATCCCCGGTTTGGTTTCGACATTATTATACCAAATGTATTCAGCTCCAATGCGGTTGGTCCAGACGTTTTTGCATGGAATACTGCACGTGTGGCAGCCAATGCATTTATCCAGATTCATAATCATGGCCATTTGAGCTTTAATCTTCATGCCAATTCACCTCTCCGGCTTTTCGCACAATGATTACTTCATCACGTTGGGAACCTGTAGGACCATAGTAATTGAAACCATAGCTTAGCTGACCGTATCCACCGATCATCATCGTCGGCTTAACCAGCACTCTAGTGACACTATTGTGTGTGCCCCCGCGCAAATTGGAAATGTTGGAAACCGGCGTGATGAGTCTCTCCTGAGCATGATACATAAATGCCTTTCCTCTGGGGATCCTGTGACTCACCACAGCTCTGGCAGTCACCACCCCGTTAATATTAAAAGCTTCGATCCAGTCGTTGTCTCTAATATCAATGGAATCTGCGTCTTCATTATTTATCCAGACGTGAAGACCTCCTCGGAAAAGAGTCATCATAATGAGGGTTTCGGCGTAAGTAGTATGAATTGACCATTTCGAATGGGGGGTAAGATAATTCAGCACAATTGTTTTGCCTTTCCCCTTCTCTACCTTAGTGGACCCCATAGCTTCCATATTTAAAGGAGGTCGAAAGATTGGCAACGAATCGCCAAACATCAACATCCATTTGTGATCCAAGTAGAAATGAGCTCTTCCGGTCAGAGTTCGGAAAGGAATTCGTTGCTCTTTATTTATTACAAAGGAGGAATACGGACGCTCCATAGATTCGATACCGCTCCAAGTGGGAGAAGTGATTATCTTCCTTGGCTGCTTGGTTATATCGTGAAAAGTCAGTTTCTCGCCCTGCCTACTGGAGCTCATGTGCTTCAGACTCAATCCTGTTAATTCTTCAACTCCCGACCATGATTTAACCGCCACATCTCCATTGGTCTCAGGCGCAAGAGTTAGAATGGCTTCAGCTACTTCCAGATTTGTGGACAATTGAGGTCTGCCAAAGCTTATCCCAGGCCTTTTGACAGTTCCAAGCCTTCTTTTTAACTCGGCGTACTCTTCTTTGGCCTTCCAGAGGACTCCCTTTGCACCGATCGTTTCCTCTTCCACCAGAGGGCCCACTGAAGTCATCATTTTATGCAAATTGGGGTAGTCACGCACAACCACAGCCAAATTGGGCATAGTCTTACCCGGAATAGGTTCGACTTCCCCTTTCAGCCAGTCTCTTACTTCCGGCTGTGCGATTTCCCCTGGTGAATCATGAAAGAGCGGTGTGGCCACCAAGTCTTTTCTTGAGCCGAGGTGAACGGCTGCCAATTCCGAAAATTTTTCCGCTATCGCACAGAAATGAAACCAATCGCTCTTTGCTTCCCACGGTGATTCTATAGCTGGATTAAATGGATGAATGAACGGATGCATGTCTGTTGTACTGAGATCATGGATTTCATACCAGCTTGACGCGGGAAGCACCACGTCTGAGTACAAAGCGCTCGTGGACATACGAAAATCCAGTGTTACCAATAGATCGAGCTTTCCCTCAGGCGCAGGTTCTCTCCATTCGGCTTCCCTTGGCCGAAGGGGACTTTCAGGACCAAGAACAGCGTTGTGAGTCCCCAACAGATGTTTAAGAAAATACTCATGTCCTTTTCCGCTCGATCCCAGCAAGTTCGATCGCCATAAGAAGAGATTACGGGGAAAGTTTTCAGGTCTATCCGGATCCTGTATTGCGAACTCTATCTCTCCACTCTTGAGCTTGTCTACAACCGATTGGACAATCTCTTCATTCGATTTTGCACCTTTATCTTCAGCTTCCGAGCACAAACTGAGAGAATTTACATTAAATTGCGGGTAAGCAGGCAGCCATCCAAGTCTGGCTGCTATCACATTATAATCGGCCGGATGGGAAGGAAGGTCTTCCGGAGCAAGCGGAGAAGCTATTTTCCGCGCGTCCAAAGTGTCATATCGCCATTGTCCGGAAGCAAAATAGAAAAACGACGTTCCATTTTGCCAACGCGGCGGTCGTCTCCAGTCCAAGGCAAATGCCAGAGTTGACCAGCCGGCTAAAGGTCGAACCTTCTCCTGCCCAACATAATGAGCCCATCCTCCCCCGTTAACTCCCTCACACCCGCAAAGCCTTGTAAGATTAAGCATTGCCCTGTAGTTCATATCACAATGGAACCAGTGATTAGTGCCCGCTCCCATGATGATCATAGACTTGCCCCTGGTTTTTTCAGCATTTTCCGCAAACTCCCGGGCTACTCGGATAGCGTCCTCTCGAGCTACTCCGGTTATTGTCTCTTGCCAGGCGGGCGTACAAGGGTTAGGATCGTCGTACGTTTTGGATACGTCTCCTCCTTTGCCGCGATCGATACCAATATTGGCTATCATAAGATCAAAGACAGTAGTCACCAGTATTTCTTCATCCTTCACTGTAATGCGCTTGACAGGAACAGTGCCGAACTTTACCCTTGAACTCTCTAGTTCGAAAAAAGGAAATGCCACGGTTGCCCATTCATCGCCTATTTCGGCAAAGCTCAATACTGGATTGACTTTGGCGCCCGTTATAGAGTCAATCGGGTTCAAATTCCAGGAGCCTTGTTCATTCCATCGAAAACCTATGCTGCCGTTGGGAACCACAAAACTATTACTGTTTTCGTCAAAGTAGACAATTTTCCAATCAGCGTTATTTACGTCGAGAGAGAGATCCGAAGCTCGCATAAACCTGTCGGAGACATAATGATCCCCGTGCCGCTTAAGCGTGACCGCAAAAGGAAGATCGGTATATTGTTTTGCATATGAAGTAAAATATTCGGATTGTCGATCGATATAAAACTCTTTGAGCACAACAAACGTCATTGCCATCGCCAACGCAGAATCTGTGCCTGCTCTAGCGGGCAACCACATGTCGGAGAATTTTATGTATTCTGAATAATCAGGAGCAATGCCCACGACCTTTGCGCCCCTGTACCTGGCTTCCACAAAGAAATGAGCGTCAGGCGTTCGCGTCATGGGTATATTGGTCCCCCAAACAATAATGTAAGTGGATTCATACCAGTCGGCACTTTCAGGAACATCTGTTTGCTCGCCCCACATCTGGGGCGAAGATGGCGGCAAATCACAATACCAATCGTAAAAACTCACCATCGCGCCACCTAGCAAACCCATAAATCTGGCTCCAGATGCATGGGCCACCATAGACATGGCTGGTATGGGGCTAAAGCCGAAGATTCGATCTGGGCCGTACTTTTTGATGGTATGGATAAGAGAAGCAGATATGAGTGTTATTGCCTCATCTCTGGCGACTCTTACGAATCCTCCTTTGCCTCTCGCCTTCTGGTATGCTTGTCTTTTTAGTGGATCCTCGACAATGCTCTGCCATGCCGCCACAGGATCGCCGGAATTCTTTAGTGCTTCTCTCCACATTTCCAGAAGGTTGGATCGAATGTACGGGTATTTGACTCTGACCGGGCTGTAGGTGTACCAGGAATAAGTTGCTCCTCGAGGACACCCGCGAGGTTCGTGATCGGGAGAATCAGGCCCACACCCGGGGTAATCTACGTTTTGAACCTCCCACACTATGATGCCGTCTTTGACGAAAACATCCCAGGAACAAGATCCTGTACAATTGACCCCATGAGTGGATCGGACTTTCTTATCGAATTGCCATCTTCTCCGATAAAAGTCTTCCCATTCCCGCTGACCGCATCTTATTTCAGCCCAATTTTCAGCGATCTGCTCTTCTTTGCACGCGGTATTGCTGCTTCTAGTTCGGAGCCATCTCAATCGTGACAGAAGATTACTTCCGGACATCTAACTCCCCTAAAAATGTGTCCAAGTGTTGAAACTCAAATGATATTTTCATAAATTGGGCATAAAGAACATGCCTTTCATTCACTTAATTATTGACTTCCCAACACACAATTGTCTCGCCGAATTCTTCCTTTTCCTCCGACTGTCTCATCCCTTACCAGGCAGATCATCTACATTCATGATTGGACAATTTCGGTTTTAAGTCAAGACAGCTCAATGCCAATGATGGCCGCCGCCATGTTGTCCACGTGTCAATTGGTATGTAGGATTGACTTTTCTAACGCTGTGACGGTCGATTGACTGTACCGGAGAGAATGACTTAATTCTGCATATAGGTTCGAATTGATGCGGCCATAAAGGAGAATCAGCAATGCTCCACAGTGTAGATAAGTTACAGGATTATGAAATTGTTGCTACGGATGGACACATCGGAAAAGTGAGAGGATTCTACTTTGATAGTGACACCTGGGAAATACACTATCTTCTCGTAGATACGAGCAAATGGTTGCCTGGCAGAAAAGTTCTGATTTCCCCGGTGGAAATTCAGAAGATCGATGTCGATAACAAGTTTCTGTCAGTGAATCTCACGCAGGATCAGATTCAAAACAGCCCGGCAATTGAGGAGGATGCGCCACTATCAGCTACTATGGACGATCTCAATGCTTATTACGGTTGGCGCGGAGGCAGAAAGGAAGGGCTTAGACCTGAGAGCGGATTTGGAGAAAAAGCAGCAGGCTATTCCGATATGGGGCTGACTGAAGCGTCCCTATATGAGGGAGTAACTGAATTCGGAGAAGAATCCGAATTTGCTGATGAAGATCTTGAGTTACGAGGGACCCAGGAAGTAATGGGTTTTTATATAGAAGCAGATGACGGCGATATCGGTCATGTCGAAGACTTTGTGATAGACGATGAAAAGTGGACTGTGGCATTCATCGTGATCGACACCAGAAATTGGTGGCCCGGCAAAAAAGTGCTCGTGTCGCCGGACTGGATCGATGAAATCGGATGGGATGACAAGAGAGTCTTCGTACAATTGACCCGCGAGCAAATCAAGAACTCTCCCGAATACGATCAAGACAATCTGCCCGGTATGGATTACGAACAGAAGTTCTATGGTCATTATCGGGAACCCGGCTGGTTGGAGCACAAGGAAGCCAGTTTTGACGAAGAAAGTAGGCGTCTGTAATTTTTGACGAAATCAACAGGGAGTGGTCCGAACGCCGGGCCATTCCGTATGTCATTCTTCTATTTGCGCAATTCCTCTACCAACTGGTGAAATCCGGGGAGAACTTCTTGGAGTTCTTCCCCGCTTTTTTTTGCAAAATTATACCGATGTGCTTTTCTTTTCATAATCTGGGAGGCTGTAGTGTATCCTTCGCTCCGGACGACGCAAAGCCGTCTAATCACTCCGCTCAGGACACACTCCAGCCGTCGCTGTCTCATGTGAATAACTGCGAAAAGGTATTATACCGATTCTCGAAAGTAATCATGGATTGTGAAGAGCAGTTCCCAGCAATTGGTAGCACCGGCCTCCCAATGCTGTTGACTTAAGCTGCGGGGACATTTTTGTACCTGCGGTAAAGCCATTTGTTTTTGCTTTGCTTGTTCACCCTTGGTTGGGGTGGTCGCTGACTGTTTGGTCGATAGTATTTGACACGATAGATTTCTTTGAGAATATCCTGAAAGATTTCGATGGCTCTTTCAGGATCGTCTGCGGCGAGCACGGCGGCTTCAGACGCGAGCGTCATGACCGCATTCTTGAACTGAGGTTCTCCGAGCTCTCCACCGAGTAACTGGGTGGAAATGGCCATGAGAGTTCTTGAGATCACAGCCATGATCGCAGCTGCAAAGAGTTCTTGCAGGACGCTGTTGCAGGTTTTGCCATGAAATTTTTCGATTTCGAGCCCAATCTTTTCATCCCGGAAATAGCTCTCGATTTCCCATCGCCTGAAATAGAGGTCAGTGATCTCCTGTCTCGGAAACTCCACCTTGTCGTAAAGATTCGTCAGGAGAACCGAGAGGGTTCCGTCAGGATTGGACAGTCTGATGACTCTCACTCTGATGGGCTTGGCGGCCTTTCGTTGTTCAGCCGTCACCTGGCTGAGATAGTTCGATGTCGGAGGAATCACGATTTCGGCTTCGCTCTTCCCGCTCCGAATGAATTCCTTTACTGTGGCGAAGGTGGACGTTGCGGGGCAACGTATCACGAAATAGCCTTTGAACTTGTCCAAAAGGTAGCTGAGAAATTCATATCCTGGGTAACCTCGATCCAGGAGCAAGACACTTCCCTCAGGCACGAGGGGCAGGAGATGTTTGGCTTGGTCCCGCTCCGAAGAATTCACCGGGACCACAGTTCTTGCGATGGGCAGACGTCTGAAGACGTCATAGAGCGTGCATACAAGACACTGAGGATAATGTCCTTTGCCCGCTTGCCCAAGTCCGCTCTCAGGATCAAACTCGGCCCTGAGCTCATCGGCGGCTGGAAGCGTATAGTCGGAGCCATCTATCGCATGAGTGGACATACCATGCCACTCGTCCTTCGGGCTCTTAGGCCAACACTCATAAGCCAGACCAACCGCATCATCGAGTATTTGCCGAAAGATCCTCCAATCCACCTTTTTGCGCGCCTTGGTGAGCGCGCTTCGATGGATCGCCTCGGCGTCAGGCCAAAGGCCAAGAATTCTGGCATGTCGAAAGAATTCACCGGATTTCATGTCCACTCCTTTACCCTTTCCACTGGCGGCAATGGACAAGATGAAGGTGATAAGCTTTCCAAAGGCGAGTTTTCTGTTTCGAGTAAAGTCCTGAGGCGAGCGTTTCTTGGAAGGGTCGATTTGTCCGGGAATAATGTGAAGAAATTTTTCAGCGTACGCGCTAAGTTGGCATGGTTCTTCAAAGCATAATGCGTGCCATAATAAAATCCTTTCAGCAGCTTGTTTTGAAAGAATTTATCGCGCGTAACTACCCGCATGTCAACACAATTCCTTCTGAATTCTCGGAGGTTAAACGTGAAAAATCAAGAACCCTTTCCTTAATTCAACAGCATTGCACCGGCCTCCGTGCCGGTGAACAATTCACCAAACAAATCAATAAGTTCTCGCCGGCAGAGACGCCGGCGCTACTGATTCTTCCCATTGCAGGCATTGGATCCCGTCAAGACTTTCGATAACCGCCATAGAGGCCGAGATTCAAATGCAACACTGATCAATCTAAATCCAATTCAACTTTGCATTGATTACATTTCATTGCACCGCGAAAAACTTTATTGTCACATTCAGGACATATATAGCGCGCCTCTTCATCTCGGACCCATTTTTCGGTACCATATTGCCGCCGGTAAGGTACGGCCCTGAGAATGACTTTCTTTCCCACCGTCATGGAGAAATCGTCGATATGGCGACAGGGGAACTCACTGCATTCGTGACAACCGGAGTATCCCTTCTCTTCCGTGCAGTTCCTGATGTCACACTGACGACAGTGCATAAAACGGTCGTCCGACAAACAGCCATTGCACCGAATATCTTCTACGGACAGGCCTTCGCTATTCGGCAGTGTTCCTTTCCCGGGAGTTCCTCCCCTGTAGAGATTTACCAGCCGCTCTTTCAGTTTGATATTATTGTCGCGGTAAGCGATGTAAATTGCGCAGACACCGCAATAAAGACCGCACGGAGAAAGAAAATCGGGATTTGTCGCCATTGTTTTCTTGTCCTCCTGTTTACAGTGTAGGTTAGATAATAGAGTAAGCCTGTGCGTCAAAAGCTGTCAATACGAGATTCAGCGCGATCTTTCGGAACCATTAATGCCAATGCGCTTTCATACGAGTAATATCGAGAAGCCGATCTGTTGCCGGCTCTGGCGGATCTCCTCCGCTACTGACGGCGCAGCCTGACTTCGCTTCGGAGACCCACCGGAACCGGCTTCAGCATTGCCACTTCTTTGATGGCGCATTGGTACAAGCCCAATGAAGCTTGAACGAAGGGCTTTTCGGTCTTCAACTTTCGCCTGCACCAGCTTACATTTTTCGATAACGCTCTGACACTGAGTTTTCTGACTTTTCCTGTACGAAATCAAAACACGTTCTAAATGTTGTCCCTTTAGGCTGATTGGAATAGAATGCCCGAGCATTGTTCGCTATGCGGTTGCAACCGCCAGAAATAGCAGGATGAAAACTAAATCGTTTTGTCTGTCGATCGTTTCTGCCGACGCTTGTCGAACAGAGCCGGGCAGGTCGGCTTCCTTGGAGACCAACATGGAAAAAGCGGGTTATGCGCTTCTTATCATTGTGGCAGGAGCCTGGTTGATTGCCATGATTGTGGGGATGGTTGCGGCATTTCCATTCGGATTGCTCGGGCTGGTCGCACTTGTGGGAATCGGTCTCCTCCTCATAAAGGTTTTTCGGGAACACCTGACCAGTAAAGAAGATCGGTATTATTCCAAGAACATAGACAAGTAAAGGTAAGCCGGATGTTCATCACAACACAGGACAATTTTGCAGATCACGAGATTGTGCAGACACTTGGGATCGTCAAGGGGAACACGGTACGCGCCCGCCACATCGGTAAAGACATTATGGCAGGTCTCAGAAATATAGTCGGCGGCGAAATCGTTGAATACACAAAAATGCTTGCTGAAGCCCGCGAACAATCGCTCGACAGAATGATTGCAGAGGCAAGAAAGCTGGGGGCCGACGGTATAGTGGCAATGCGTATGGTCACTTCCACAGCAGGTCAGACTGCTGCAGAAATTCTCGCGTATGGGACTGCAGTAAAATTGAGAAAGAAATAGAAGTGGACCAAGGTAGCTTGACATGCTGATACGCGATGAAAACCCTGGCGACATCCCGGCAATCGGCAAACTCGTCACCGAAGCCTTTCGCACCGCGCCCCATTCCAGCGGAACCGAGGCGCAATGCGCAATGCCATGCATACAAAGGAGTTTCTGCAGTGGACATTCCACGGATATTCAACATTACCGAAAGTGCTCATCGCATCCATAATCCATTCACACCAGAAAAGCTCGCCACTCTCGGCGCGGCGTTGCGTTTAGAACCGGGGACCCGTGTGCTCGACCTCGGCAGCGGTTCGGGCGAGATGCTGTGTACCTGGGCACGCGATTACGGAATCAGCGGCGCTGGTATCGACATGAGCCAGTTGTTCACCGAACAAGCGAAACTCCGCGCTGACGAACTAGGCGTCGCCGATCGGGTCGAGTTCATCCACGGAGACGCTGCCGGCTACGTCGCCGACGAAAAGGTCGGTGTGGCAGCCTGTATCGGCGCCACTTGGATCGGTGGGGGAGTCGTCGGCGCCATCGAGCTTCTGGCTAAGAGTCTCCGCACGGGAGGGATCATCCTCATCGGCGAGCCATACTGGCTGCAATTGCCGCCGACAGAAGAGGTCGCCAAGGGATGCCGCGCCGGTTCCATCTCAGACTTTCTCTTGCTTCCAGAACTTCTCGCGTCTTTCGGCAACCTCGACTACGACGTCGTGGAAATGGTTCTGGCAGACCATGACAGTTGGGACAGGTACGAGGCAGCCAAGTGGCTCACGATGCGCCGATGGCTCGAAACGAATCCCGACGATGACTTCGCGAAAGATGTTCGAGCCGAACTGACCTCGGCACCTGAACGCTACGCCACGTACACCCGTGAATACCTAGGCTGGGGTGTGTTCGCGCTAATGTCGCGGTGATGTGAGGGATCATCCTTATTCTTGCCGTCTTATTTAAAGATGGCATTGTGACACTCGCATCAATAGAGTCTAAGAAGGATTTGTTTGACTCCATTTCTAAAGTTGTCACTGCATCAACCTCACATTCCGCGCTTTTTTCCGTGGGTCTTGGGATAGTTTTTTGTTTCGTGGCTTGATAATTGGCTCGAATGAGGTCACACAAGGATATTCGCCGTGGAGAACCGAGTTTTTCGTCAACCGAACGTGCCAATTCTATAAGTGTTTTGTGAACGACTGCAACAACAGGAGAAGGATCGTGAAAGAAACGAATAGTATCCGGAGATTCGTCAGCGTACTTGCTGTCATTATTGTCTTGACCTTGAATGTCAGTGCTTATGCGGAAGATGTGAAAGGTATCATACTCCTGATCGGCGATGGGATGGGACTGAACCAAATTAGATCCGCCGAGATTTATGCAAAGGAAGTCCTCAATAGGCCCCTGGCCATAAATTCAATGGTTACACGAGGCACGACTACGACCTATTCCGCCAATGCAGAAGTAACCGATTCTGCGGCTGCTGCAACAGCCATCTATTCCGGTTACAAAACCGATAATGGCGTGCTCAATATCTTGCCCGACGGAAAATACGTGTCCAACGTTGCGCAAGCCGCCAAGGATGCTCAGTTGTCCGTGGGCGTTGTGAGCACCACCCGCTTGACTCATGCTACCCCTGCAGGGGTATACAGTCACTCTCTCAAACGTAATGATGAAAACTTTATTGCCGAGCAGCTCCTCACATTTGCTCCTGAAGTGGCAATGGCAGGTGGCCGGGGCAATTTCTTGCCTCAGAGTGAAAAGAGCAGCAAAAGAAAAGATGACAAGAACCTCATCGAGATGATGAAGAAAGACGGATATACGTACGTTGCCAACAATAGCGAGCTGCAGGCTGTCGATCCTGATGCCACCAGGAAGCTCCTTGGTCTGTTCGCCGGGTCGCACCTGAGTTACGATTTGGACCGCCAAAACGTCGAGGAATTGAAATCCGAGCCCACACTCTCGGACATGACGCGAACCGCGCTGGCGATATTGGCCAAGAATCCTAGAGGATTCTTTCTCATGGTGGAAGGCGGACGAATCGACCATGCATGTCACTTACATGATATCAAAGGGTCTATCTATGAGACACTTGCCTTTGATGACGCCGTAAAGGTTGCGCTCGATTTCCAGAAGACTCACCCGGATGTGTTGGTGATAGTTACGGCAGATCATGAAACCGGTGGATTGGGACTTGGGACAGGATCGATTTATGCCGTCGATTTTAAAGCACTTGAACCTATCAGAAACAGTCTGGAATTTCTCACAAAAAAAATGAGCAAAGATCCGGCCAATGCAAACGAGCTTCTCAAAGCAGCAGGATATGAATACACGGAAAAAGAGCATGCCTTGCTCTCAAAGTATCCGCCGGACATGAAACCCAGTCAAATACCGGAATTTTCCCATTGTCCCAAAATTGACACGTACATTCCCGCCTGGATCGTCGTTGCCCTTGGCAACTTGGAAAGCAACCGTGCCAAAATTGGATGGACGTCATACGTACACACTGCACAACCGGTAATTACCTTTGCATCAGGTCCCGGAGAGAAAGAATTTCAAGGGGCTTATGACAATACCGATATCGCGAAGAAGATGGCCAAGCTTCTTGGACTCACCATGAAGCCGCCTTATACCCCAGATACAGAGACGAAGTAGGAATCCTTAAAATCAGGGGAGCTTTTCTCCAATACTATTTCTCAGTCATTCGCATATACCGATTCTCGAAAGTAATCACGGATTGTGAAGAGCAGTTCCCAGCAATTGGTAGCGCCGGCCTCCGTGCCGGCGAACAATTCACCAAACAAAGCAATAAGTTATCGCCGGCAGGGACGCCGGCGCTACTGATTCTTCCCATTGCAGGCATTGGATTCCGTCAAGACTTTCGATAACAGCTATAAGACAACAAAGGCTGGAATGTGTCCTGAGCGGAGTGATAAGACGGCCTTGCGTCGTCCGGAGCGAAGGATACCTCCAGCCTCCCAGATTCTGAAAAGAAATGTAATCGACATTAGATGAGATTCTCAGCGATAATTTTCACCGTCTTGGCTCCCACGTCTGTACTTAATTCTTTTACGATCTCCGTTGCGTGAGGATAATGTTTCTCCAGAACGTCAGTCACGAGTTCTCCGATGCGTTCTTTATTTCTCCCCACGAGAGTTGTTGTGCCCTGTTCCAAGTAGATGGGGCGTTCCGTATTCTCTCTGGCCACAAGACACGGCACGTCGAAGAATGCAGCTTCGGACTGAACCGAGCCCGAATCTGAAAGCGCCAGAGTTGCTCCTTGCAAAAGAGACAGAAATTCTATGTAAGGCTGGGGTTCAGTTATGATAAGCCCGGCTTTGGAAGTGAGTGTGCTTTCCAATCCAGCCTCACGCAATCGCTTCAGCGTGCGAGGGTGGATTGGAAACAGGATGGGCATATCAATGACACTGAGGATGTCAACCACTTCCCTCAGCGCTTGTTCAGAATCGACATTGGAAGGCCTGTGCAGCGTGATCAATGCGTACTTACCCGGCTGCAGGTTGAAATCTTCCCATCGTTTCCTGTTGGAAATAGCCGGGAAAAACATTTGAATCGTTTCTAACATGATGTCACCGACGAGATGAGCCCTGATCATGTCGATGCCTTCTCTCTCCAGGTTTTGCATCCCTGCCGGTTCCGAGACGAATAAAAGATTGGAGAGACAGTCCGTCAGGCGTCGATTGAGTTCTTCGGGCATGGTTTCATCAAACGATCTCAGGCCTGATTCCACGTGCGCAACGGGAATGGAGAGCTTTCTGGCTACCAATGAAGCTGCAATCGTCGAATTCACGTCTCCCACCACAACCACCATGTCGGGCTGTAACTCAAGGCACGCCTTTTCGAACTCGATCATGATCTTCCCGGTCATCTCTCCGTGCCCGCCCGAACCGACGCCAAGATCTCTTTCGGGATGGGAAAGCCCCAATTGTTCGAAGAATACTCCGCTCATCTCCCGGTCGTAATGTTGGCCTGTATGAACGACCATGTGACGAATATCAGGATATTTTTTAAATTCTCTCTCCAGCGGCGCAATTTTCATGAAATTGGGGCGTGCCCCTACGACGCTGACGATCTTTTTCTGCATACTTAATTTCCTCCTTACTAATCAACTAATCCAAATTGGCCGGTGAACCGGTTTGAGCGCTTCAAAGAAGTAATATTTGAGGAACCTTTTTTGGAAAAAGGTTCCTCATACTGCTCCAAAAAACTTTTGACGCTGGTTTAAGTCATGGTTTTTTCGATGGAAAAAACCATGACTTAAACCAAACGCTACGCGGGGTCACAAGAAGGATTTCCCCAGTGTTTACTGCTTGAAAGCTCGTTTTAACAGTCGTCGGATCAACATATTGAAATCATCCAAGGTCCTCGGAACATGGAACATGATGCGATGAATCGTATCCATGTATTTCGCTGGTGGCGAAATACTGATACCTCCCTTCTCATGCAATAGTCGGGAGACTTTTTCTGCTGTCGCATCGGGGCTGACGATAGGGTCCAACCTCACATTTTCGGATCCACATTGCCAACCATCCGGATACACCGCTATTTTCTTTTTCCCGTCTCGCACATCTGATGTGAGCACAACCGGAGTTCCTCCGTTTTCCAAAGCATCAGCCAGATCTTCAACCCTTCGACTATGATAAAGCGGGGGCTTCCACCATGACACCCCGTAATCCAATGCAGACGATTCTTTGGACACCTGTGCTTCATTCTCGTCCCATCTGTACAGGATCTCGGCAGCCGTAGACCGCGCAGGTTCCGGAGCAGGCAACTCTCTCAAGGTTACGGGACGAAGATTCAGATCGTGTAAAAGATACTCCATGAGACTGCGAGTGTTTTGAATTCTCTCCAGAGCACCGTCCTTGAACGGATGCATCAACACACTGACATGATTGTGCCCTTCTTTCCGTGCTGTGCGAAGAGAACTCCTTATCATTGCTTTCACTTCATGGAGAGGCATGCCGTACGTTTCAACGCCGACAGGAATAAGGACCAAATCTCCTTCCGGAGTACGAAAGGAGCGGACCCGACCCGAGGATTCTATAAATCTTGTCCGGTAAAACAAATGTTTCCTGAAAAGCACGAAGTAGCGCAGGCCTGCCTCGCAGATTGCCTGAGGAGAATGAGCATCCATGCGGAATATGAAATTGGCGCCACGCACATCGCCAAAGGAGACCAGAGACTCTTTGTGGCGACTGATGCGAGCAGTCTGATCGCTTATAGTCCTGCCCTGAAGAAACTCATGCATGGCTCCGTGGACCGCTATTTCGTGACCTAAATCAACGAGCAACTGCACGAGCGGCGGATAAATCTCAGCAATGAATCCCGTTATAAAGAACGTAGCATGTATTCCGAGGGATTCCAGCATGGGCACAAGTCTCGGTATTCCAAAGCGAGCACCGCCCAGTTGTTCGAAATCGAAGACAAGACTGAATGTGCCGTCCGTTTTGCCTTCGGACCGGGCAATCTTTTCGGAGCACGTCGGGACAGCGACTTCTCCGTGACGGTTCAACAAATCCTTTATGCATTCCCGTGTCTGCTCGTGCCAGTGTTGTCTGTCGATGGCAGAAACTGCGGTGTATCCTTTGCGGGATGCCCGCAGGAGATCGGCAATCCGCGGATGGCCATGCATGTCGTCGTTTCTCGTAAAGATGATTGCTTCGCATCCGGTCGCTGCAATCTCTTGCACAAGAGATTCATCTCTTCCGATCCGATCGTACGAAGCCACGAGAACGTGCAAACCTGCTGATTCAAAGTCCTTGGAGGTGAATCCGAATTGCTCCTCATCCGCGGGATCCATGAGGACAAGCACGCGATCCCAATCGACGCTCATAAGCGTTGCCCTTTACGAAATGCGGATATGAGTTTCATGACCACTCGGAAATATTCATCGCCGATTTTCGGCCAGGAGAAATTCTCTTCAGCCATTTTTCGGCTGCGTTGTCCCATTTCTGCAAGTTTCTCATAGGGAACTTCCGATGCACGATGCATGACCGCCGCCATCCCTTCCGGAGTAGGCTTGGAGACGAATCCGCAGGCGTATTTCTGCACGAATCTCGCGGTCTCGTCCACGTCATTGACCAGCACAGGCCTCCCCATTGCCGCGTATTCCGCGAATTTCGTGGGAAAAGCATGTTTGATAGCATTGTGCTCTACGCGTGGAATCATGAGAATGGAAACCGATCGTACAAGATCGACAAGCGTGTTGCGATCCGTCCTGTCCACAAGTTCCACTCTGGAACCGAATTTCTCGCGGAACACTTCTTTGATGGGTCTATCACATTCTCTGAATCCCACAACTAGCATTTTGATTGAGGGGGTCTGCACAAGCTGGAAAGATTTGATGAGATTGTCTATGCCTTGCCACGATTGAAACTCGCCAATGTACGCGAACGTATAGAGAGGTTCCTTCGGCTGAGGCAGAGGCTGGAACAGATCCAAATCCACACCGTTGCGGATCAGGCTGATACGTTCGGGAGGAATACCACGTTTGAGAAACACTTCGGTCTGAAATGTGGACACGGTCAAAAAGTGATCTGCGCAGGCCATGGCCAAGCGATCTATCATTTCTACCCGGAGTGAAGCAGTGCGCTTCTTTCCACCTGTCTCAAGCTCATTTGCCAGGGCGGATTGCGCAATTACGTCCCCGTGAATATCCAGGAGTTTCGGGGGCCTCACGAAATGTCCGCAGAAGAATAATGTCTGCCCTGCTTCTTGTGCTCCGCAGTAGATCAGATCGTATTGGTTGAGCTTGCGGAGCCAAAAAGGCATGAAGAGCGATGCAGTGGTTTCCGTGTCCAAAGGGGGATTATTTGGCATGAAAAAGAAATCGCATCGGACGGATCGTTCTTCGAGGCATTCTGCCAATTTGAGTATGCGATGGGTGTACGCCGAACGATCGTTTTTATCAGCAGCGGAAATCACGAGTATTCTGGGATCCATGAAATGCGCTTTCACAACAATAAGATTCAGGAAAGCCTTTTCGCGGAAAAGGTCATTTGTCCTTCAAATGTACCCCAAAAAATGCCTCTATAGCGTCCGCAATTCTCTCCGATGCGTGGCCGTCTCCGAAGGGATTTGAAACGGTCGTCATGAATCGGTAATGTGCCGGATCGTTGAGCAATTTTGACGCCTCCTGTACCATTTGGGTTCTGTCTGTGCCCACAACGCGTGCAGCTCCGCATTCGACCGCTTCGGGCCTTTCGGTGACGTTCCGAGCAATCAGGACCGGTTTGTTCAATGATGGGGCTTCTTCCTGAATGCCGCCCGAATCCGTAATAATCAGGTAAGACGCTTTCATGAGCTTCACGAAACTCAAGTATCCCGGAGGAGGGATAACCCTGATACGATCGTGACCTTTGAGAATACTTTCCACCGCCTGACGAACATTCGGATTAGGGTGGACCGAATAGACAACTACCACATCATCGTAGGTATCGGCCAAGTCCCGCAATGCAAGGGACAGGTTTCTTAGCCCCTCCCCGAAGCTCTCTCTTCTGTGAGCTGTCACGAGAATGACGCGACCGGAAGAAAGATTCTCCAGATCCGGTTTGTCTTCTCCCCTGTCGTGAAGTCGCTTCAACGTGAAATACAATGCATCGATAACCGTGTTTCCTGTTATAAAGATGCTGGAGAGCGAAACCTGCTCCTTGATGAGGTTATCCGCGGCTCTTTGGGTGGGGCAAAAATTCAGATCCGCCATGTGAGAGATAAAGACGCGGTTGACTTCCTCGGGAAACGGCTGAAAACGGTCGTACGATCTGAGACCCGCTTCGACGTGGCCGACGGGAATCTTTGCATAAAACGCTGCGAGAGACGCAGCGAACGCGGAAGAAGTGTCGCCCTGGACGATTACCATATCAGGTTTTTCTTTGGACAGGATCTTTTCCATACCGCCGAGAACAGCGGAAGTAATGTGGACGAGCCCTTGGTTTTCTTTCAAGATATTTAAGTCGTAATCCGCCTGTATCCCGAAGAAATCAAGGAATGGAAGGAGAAGCTCCCGGTGCTGCCCGGTAATACAACAGACAAGTTGTATGTTGTTCGTTCGATTTCTCAGTTCCTTGTACAAGGGAGCGAGTTTGATCGCCTCAGGTCGCGTGCCGAACGCCAGGAGAACTTTGATCATGCGCTGAAATACCCTCAAAGCTGATTTCGATGCAATTTCAACCGAGAAAAAAGAATCGGGGAGGAACTTCTTGTAATCCTGCTTTAGCGGGATTCAGCGAACCCCCATATGCGCTAACTTTGTTGTCATTCTTTGTCGCGCAGCGACTAAAGAAAATAGCCCGGTAATTCAGAGCCTGTCGCAAAACTGTATGGAGCAACGAAATCGTGCCACGATTCTCCATCCGGGTAGGGGCAGACCAATGTGTCTGCCCTTATTGGGGCGGACGCTCTGGTCCGCCCCTACAGCCAGCGTAGGATGCGGTGACCAGCGGGAACCGCATCAGTCGAGGTCTTTCGCGACCGATGCGATTCGCTTCGCTCATCACATCCTACGTGAGCTGGGAATTCAGATGGCGCGAAACCGTGCCATAGTAGCACGATTTTTCCGATTTTTTGAATTCCGCGACAGTTTCTTCATTGCCGGGAATTTTGTATCAGCCGTCCCTCCGGAACTCGAAAATCATTGGTTTTTTCCTTAACCGACGATGAATCGTCGGCCTGTTTTTCCCGCGTTTCGCGGGATTCCTCCGGAACAACCAACCAAAGACACTCTAAGTTAGCGCGAATGCTCCAATATTGCTCTTCTGAATGCAAAATGATGCCAATGCCGTACCCCCTCACTAAAGAATACACCTTTTCTTCTTTTGAAGCAGCAAAAGTCGATTGACAATTTACAACGTATTGTTAAGCTCGATACAAGAGGGAAGGTGTTCTATGGGGACCTTGCAATTCAAGACGTTGTTATTGTTTGTGATGTTGTTGTTTGTTTCGAGTCAATGTTTCGCCGATCCACTGGTAGATTCCACACCTGAAGAAGTGTTTGCAGGAGCGGATTTCTACGTCATCCCGAGAGCCAATTACGCCGGTTCTTTCTGGGTCGTCGATCAGAGTAACAATAAGATTATCGGATACGCTCCGTGGGACCCACTTAAGAGACGGTGGACTCTCTTTTCGTTAAACTCCGAATATCAGGGATTTCTGCAGGCTACGGTGGGCGATACCAGGCCTCCCCATTTCACACAGTACCTGTACTATGATCGTGACAATCGCTATAAAGGTGTTTTCATTGCTGCCCTTGGAGGAAGACCCGTCACACCGGAACTACCCAACGGCGAGCTGGGGGGAACGCTCGATCTGTACGAGATAGGGAATATTCCTGTTCGTCTGCCTGATTTCGAGCCCGAGGTCGACCCCTTGCGAAAGTTTCCCGAAGGTGTAGATGTCGGTCCTATCCAACCACCGTCGGGCAGGCCGATCAACTGACCCGATTAAATAATATCCGAGAATCGTTACACTTGTAGGCTTCCTGCGAGACCGTCCGACCACCTTGCGGAATCGGCCGAATGAACCGTTCCCTTGCCCTATGAAAAAATCTCCCAAACGCATCGAGCCTTCATGTAAGATACTCCAGATGAACTGTTTCGACATTTAATCGAGAGGGGTCAGCCGCGCGACCGTATGTCATCCGGATTCAGCATACTGAAGAACACATTGGCATTGGCTGTGCCCAATGTGCTTAATCCGATCGTTTCGTTCGCTCTGATTCTCGTAATCTCGCGGTATATGGGGGTTGAAGGACTCGGCGCATATTCGCTGGTTCTCTCCTATTTCGGACTTTTCGCCACACTCGCGTCATTGGGCCTCGCGGACCTGGTGGTGAGAGAGGCTGCGAGAAAACCTCACGAAACCCATTCATTGTTTGCCAATGCGCTGGCATTCGGGTCTATCTCATCAGCCATATCGCTCTTCGGCATGAATGTTCTCGTGATGCTCATGGGCTATGAAAGAGATCTTGTCATCGCTTCTTTCGTATGCTCGTTGGCACTGATCGTTTCCACGGCAGTCAGCTATCTCGAGGCCATATTCAGGTCAGAAGAAAAATCGGAATACGTCGCGTTCTGCTTCTTGTTTGAAAATGCGATACGAGTTGCCGTATCTGTGTTGCTCCTCATCGCAGGTTACGGGATAACCATGCTCTTTGTCGCAGTGCTCGCGAGTCGGGTGCTCGGGTTCTTCGCACTGTTCTCTTTCTATTTGAAACTATTCGGAAAACCGATCTGGCACTTCAATCGTGACACATGGCGGCTGCTTTATCGACAGTCGGCAACTTTCGCCAGCATTGCAATTTTTTCCACTATTCATCTCAGCATCGATCAGATTCTTCTTTCAAAACTGCAAAGCATAGAATCCGTGGGTATTTACAGCGCGGCCGATCGGCTCCTGAGTATCTGCAAGACTTTGCCTGTGTCGTTCGCCTCCGCTCTCCTTCCGTTCTTCACGAGATCTTTTGCCCACGGCTCCGATGAACTGCTCCGGCTGATTACCAGATCCCTGGGATATATCCTGGTGCTTGTTTTGCCCTTGACAGTGGGGACATTTATCCTGTCCGGCAATTTTATCCACATCATATTCGGTGAAAAATTCGTTCGAGCCGGACCGGTTCTGCAAGTGCACATTCTTTCTCTGATTCCGTTCAGTATGGTGTTTGTCCTTGCACAGGTGCTCATTGCCACAGACAATCAGGCTGTGGATTTGACAATAAACATAGTCGCTGCTGTGATGAATTTTGTCTTGAATCTGATCCTCATACCGTACCTGGCTGAGATTGGGGCGGTTCTGGCCACTCTGTTAACGATAATCGTTTTTAACTCGCTCCAAAACCTTTACATCAGGAAGCGGTTGTTTCATATTCCGTTCGGAGACGTTTACATGCGGCCTTTGATTGCCGCCGGAATTATGGGCTGTGTGACCTACGCATTGAAGGACTTCAACGTCTTTCTTAATGTAGGCGTCTCTGCGATAGTGTACGCCGCTGCGGCGATTCTTCTCAGGGCAATTGCAGTGGAAGATCTGAAGTCAATCACCAGCGTGTTTTCTGCCGGAAAAGCAGAGTAATACCAATGTGCATTCAAAGAGAGTTCGGGAACCTTTCTTACAATTACAAAGAGGTTCCCGGATCTTACTGCCTTTAAAGCACTCTGACATCACTCTTCATAGCGGGCGTCGCGGGTAATGAGGACATGAACGGGTCTTGGGCTGAACGAATCCGGGGACTTCACGTGTGGCGTGAGTGTAGCTCGGAGAATCCCGGAGAATGTGATGAGCACTTCGAGACCTTCTTCGCACCACAGGCAGGGTCCGATGAGCTCCAGTTCGTAGATCCCCTTGTTTCCTCTTACCAGGACAACATTGTTTGAGACCGATTCAATAGGCCCGCTATCGAATTCAGTTCCGTAAGAAGCCAGAGCGACGCACAGAAGGATGAGGAGCGCAACAGATATGAGCGACTTGGTGCCGACTGTTCGTAAGGCCCGGGAGGACCCATTTCTTTTCGATGTGACGAAGCTGAACATCGTTTTACTGACTTACCTTCGGTTCATCGGGAAGCTGCAACCGACGAATGGATGCAAGCACGGGCAAACCGGTCTGGTTTTCCACGTCAGTCGGTGTATCGAACGTATGGTCGAAGAAGTTGGCAAGCAGGACAAACCCGATTCCCAGTGGAATAGCCAGAAAGAAGGACCCGACGACCATGAGCAGGGTTTTAGGAAAAACGGGATCTTTCGGGACAAAGGGAGTTTCCACTACACTCACGTTCACGAGTTTCTTGCCTCCCTTAAGATTCTCAACTCGAGCTTCTTCTTCCTTGGTCAAATATTGCACATATCGTTCTTTGGCGATTGCCGCAGCGAGCTGAAGTCGCCTGAGTTCCTCTCCTTTTTCATCCAATTGCTGGAGTTGCAGCTCTTTCTCCTTACGGCTTTCTTCAAGGCTTGCACGTTTTGCTTTGAGAAGCGCAATTTCCGTCTGGAGCGCTTCTCGAAATTTTTCGGTAATCTCCTTCACTGTGGCTTCCGCGTCCCGATAGTCCCTGCTCTCGGGCGAAAAGTGTTGGGTAGCAATTAGTTGTTTTTGTTTTGCTCTGAGTAGTTGAGTCGCGATCACGCTAAGGACGGTGTTTTCGTTCCCGCGCTGCATGGTGGGGGTTAGCTGACCGGTCGGCATCCTGTCCTGCTTCAACGCAGATAGCATATTTTCATATTGGCTGAGATTTGCGTCGAGCTCGACAAACGAATCGGCCATTTGTTTGAGAAGTGTAATCAGTTCGGTCTTCTGTTTATCTATAGAAGAGATTCCCCATTTTCTCTTGAACTGAGTCAGTTGGTTTTCGGCAGTATCCAACTTTTCTTTAAACAACTCTCCCTGGCCCGAGAAAAACCCTTCCGCACCGGGAACTGCATAGACTTCCAGGTGATAGGGTACGTATTCTTCCAACAGGGCAGATAGAATCGAGTAAGCCATCTCAGGATTCGAGTACTTGAAAGAAAGATCGATCACGCGTGATTTGGGAGCAGGTACTACTTTCAATTTTTTGGCCAGTTTCCTGGCTTCTTCATGAATTTCCGCGGATTCTTTCTTACTCTGCGCTTTCTTATCTTGGCTGTCACCGACAAGGGCACCCAGTGAATCTTCGACTCTGAAAACCACTGAGGAAATAAAGCCGTTCTCCTGTTTCTTGAGTGCAGGCATTCCCAATTTCTTGACGGTCCGTACCCACAGATCGATACTTTGGAGTAATTCCATTTCACTGTTCAAATCGGTTTCATCCACATTCAGATTGAGCACCGTGGAAGAAGCTGCATCCTTGGGAAGCTGAAGCAAGGATGAGCTTTCTTTCTTGGCAGTCACCAGAATTTTCGCTGTCGATTCGTACACCGGCGATATAAAAAGGCATGCGAGCAAAACCCCAAGAGGCAGGATCAGAACGGTTAGCTTTAGCCATATAATCTTTCGATAAAAAACGTTTAATGTGTCCCTCAATGAGAACGTCGCATCTTGTTTCATTCTGCCCTCTCTTATGTAGGATTTCTGAGGGAGTTCACCGCTTTTCCCTGTGCCGGTGGCCTCATCGGTTACTACTTGGGTTATCGGGCTTGCTTATTCCGTGGGTAATACTCATAAGCTCCGAGATCGGGAGCTTTGCCCTGCGGTCGTTCAGTGCCGTTCTTATCCTTTGTCACGATTTCCAGTGCGATTCCCGCATCGACAATCGGAGAGTCTTCCCTGAGACCGAAATTACCGGCCGCAGGGTTCTCGAGTCCGGGATCTATTCCTACCAACCCGTGAGCCGTGTAAGCTCGATCCGAGTTCTGTCGGAGACTGGCAAGATAACTCTTGATCAAATGTTTGAGAGCTCTCAAGTCGCTTGTATCGGTTGACGGGCATGAATACCAGCCGTTGTGTTCGAGAACAACTTGCGCGGATTTCGGAAGCGGAGTCAAGAATCTGCACCTCACGACTACATTGTTGACAAAGCGATTTCGATCTCTCGAAGAAGCCGATCCTTCGGACTTCTCCGCGAAAAGAGGTCCGGGACATCCCCACACCGTGTTATGGGCAATCAGATTTCCAATCGGTTCTGTCGGCGCTCCTTCCAAGCTGTGATGCAGTACGAAAGCAGCCGCCATATCCCAATCGTTGTCTGGAGCAATATCCACAAGCACGTTGTTGATTACAGTATTCCATGACGATCCGAAGAAGCTTATTCCCGCAACTGTTCCTCCCGAAATCAGGTTGTTTTCCACAAGATTGTTCCGGGATCGGCCCTCCAGATAGATTCCACATCCATACCCGCGCGGATCGCCGTTCGCTTTGAAGACGTTGTCTCGGATTTCGCAGGAATAGGCAGATGCGTCCGGTCCTATAAGGACTCCACAGCCGCCGTCACCGGAAACTCCGAACCACTCGTTTTCTGCACAATAGTTATTGATGAATTTCACCCGGGCACCGTTTATCTGGCATCCGTGTACACCGTTTCTGACAAATTCACAATCATGAATGTACCAGTCGTCCAAACAATGAAAGACCCCTTCTGCCCGGTTGTATCGAACGGTCAGCCGATCGAGTTCCCAGTGAGCATTGTCCGCCGGATGGTCAGTGTCGGTAGATATAGCATTTACTCCGTATTTTTCCAGAGTCATGTTGCGGACGACAATCCATTTTTTCGCTGTGCCGTTCCATCGATCTCCGGAATTAAAGGCTAAATCGTATTCGTACACTTCGACGTTGTGATCCCTGTTCGGGTCTGCATCGTCCCACAGCTTGATAATGTAGGTTCCGTTTTCCAGAAGATAAAAGGTGCCGGTAGTTATTTGCTCGGGAGCATCCACTTTCCTGAGCATGCGTTTTTCATCCACCATAACGAAAGCATTCTGGTGAGTGACGGGATGCAGGCCATTCTTCATCCATACATCGCCTTGACGGACCCAGTCCTTGACTCGTACACTCCCCTGGAGAATCACCTTGTCGCGATCCACACCTTCATAAATCACGGGAGCATCCGGTGTACCCGAATTACCCCCCATGATCTGCTCGTGATAGATGCCTTCGCGAATCAGTGCCGTGTCTCCCGGCTGAAGAACCAGGGACGCCTGTTGAATCGTGAGAAAAGGATCCGCTTCCGTTCCGGAACCTTGCGGACTGCCTTTCATTGCGTCCACATGATACACGGCCGCATACAGGAATCCTGATAAAACGATATGCTGGACACAAAGCACAAAAAAGAGGGCCGCTACTTGGCTTATCCCTACATGCGTCAACTTAGTTTCGTTTTGACATTTGTTCCAGAGAAACAGCTGATAATAGGCCGGCGATTCTTCGCCGGTTGACTGGAAATCACAAGAATTCCTGAGTCCTGCAGGGACGGCTGATTGACGATAAGGGAGCTTGGCCATATCAATGGTCCCTCCGGGACGATGAGATCTGTTAAATCGGTTTTCCCGGCGATGAATCGCCGGGCTATTTTCTTCCGTCCCTTCGGGACGAAGAAATCGGAAACCAAAGCTGCACCGCTGAATTCCACGCTTTAAGGGAGCTTTTATTCCCGCTTTGCATGCTTCCAACACTCTCCTCAATTCAGCGCTACCCGTCCGCTGCTTTCGTTTCCAAGGGTTTTGCTTTGTCGTTGCCGCTGGAGCTTTTCCATCAGAACGGTAACGGCTAGGATAACGCAGTACTGAAGATAGAAGTTCAGGTAATAAAAGTAGGATACCAGGCGGTGAGGTATGGAGCCCAACATCGCGGCGAATAATCCGACCGATACCACAAAGATTAAAGGATCTCTCGATGACGTCAGTCGCCAGAGCTTTAACAGCAACACGAAATTAAGCAGGTAATACATGAGAAATCCCACCAGGCCATTCTCTGCAAGGCGCAGAAGGTACTCGTTATGCACAGTGTAAGCCCATGCGCTCCTCAGTTTCGGTGGGACATATTCAGAGATGCGCAAAGGATAATTGTTCGCTCCGACTCCAAACAGCCAATGGTCTTTCGCCATATCTACCGCAGTCATCATGAGAGGGGCGCGATCCTCTCCCCATGTGCCGGCCTCGAATCTTTTCACTACAAGGGGACCTGTGAAGATGAGCGCCACCAGACCGGCAACAACAACCTTCAGGAATAATGTCGAAGAGATTCGGCCTTTCGCATAGCTCAAGAGCAGTACAATCAGTGATGATACCAGCACGGCGAATCCGGCCGCTCTGACCTTTGTGCATGCAATTGCCATCAGGATGACGAGAATGCCCGAGAGCGCGAGCAGACGCCCACGTTTACCGGCCAACACGGCAAAGTATGCAATGACGATCGGCAAGACAAAAGACATCATGGTGGCAGTGGCGTCCGGACTTCCGAAGAAGCCGATGGAACGAAAACCCTCGGGACCCACGTACTGTTGAAAGGTACCGTCAAGCGTATAGTTCCAACCGGTGATGAATTGGCCAATTACATAGAAAGCATGGAGAACCGTCGCTCCGAACAGGGCATAGACGATGAGCTTGAGATCGGCTTCCTCGCCGGTATTGTTTACCAGGTACAGAAAGATCATGAATCCTTTTAGTAGCGCGACGACTTCATATACGCTGTATCGAAAGTGTGTCGCGGTAAGAATGCTCGCTGCGAACAAGTAAGCTATCCAGAGCAGGAGAAGAGTTCCGAAAGGTCTGCCCAGACCGATCCCAGCGGAACGCTTCCTGAAAGAAACTACAGCGAACCAGTGGGCATAGAGAAAGAGCAAGACCAGATCGGTAATATCCACGGTAATGCCCGCCATAAACGGCGTGCTCTCGATGTCTTTCAAGGGGTCGTAGATAAGATGTACGTCCAATTGCAGCGGAATGCACAATATCAGAACTGCTATCAAAAATGACCTGAGCTGTCTGATGAAGATTGCCAGTCCCAGAAGAAGAATGCTGGCGCCGTGGAGAACTATTAGCAACTTGTTGCTCATTGAAAGAGCAGTGACATAGAAAAAACCTACCGCTAGCAGCACGAGAGAAAGGGCGATTTGAACCGAACAATGATTGAGAGATTTAGTTTTCGGTTCCATGTTTTTTCTGTCTCCAAGTCGCATACGGCGAGGATTAGAGCGATTGCCGAAAATTCTGACGTTTATCCCATGCTCGAATACAAGATATTAGTGAGGACCGACGTCCCGAGGCTGTTTTAAAAGCCAAAATTGATCCTTGATGGTGGCACGAATTTCTCATGGTCCTACCGGCCTGATTGTAGGGGCGGGCCTAGTGTCCGCCCAAAGTCAGGGCAGGCACAAGGCCCGCCCCTACAAAGATATTTAATCGTGGCACGATTTCATGTATATTCATGAATTTTGACATAAAAGTTTCACGACGAAACTGTCTCAGTAAGCGCCTTTTCCCTTCAGAACTACTCCTACTGTCTTCAAAAGGATCTTGAGATCCAGGATAGTGGAATAATTTCTCACATAATACAAATCGTACTGTGTGTTGAGATGCATAGGTAAATCGCTCCGGCCCGAAACTTGCCAGAATCCGGTTATACCGGGCGGAACGGAAAGCCTCTGCCATTGCCAGTGATCGTAGGTTTGGGTGATATTTGGCTGCTCCGGTCTGGGGCCCACAAGAGACATCTCGCCTTTGAGCACATTGAATACCTGCGGCAACTCGTCAAGAGAAGTGCGGCGCAACCACTTCCCCAGACGGGTCACACGAGGATCGCCTTTAATCTTGAATATGGTCCTGCCCTGATCATCAATTTGCGTGACCTGGTCCTGGAGCTTGTCGGCTCCCACTATCATGGTCCTGAATTTATACATATCAAATAATCGCCCGTTTTCTCCGACTCTCCTGGCCCGGTACACTATGGGTCCCGGAGAATCGATTCTGATCCCCACGCCAATCAGGAACAAAAGCGGCCATGCGACAATCAAGACTACCACACTCACGGTGAGGTCCAGCACTCTTTTGGCGAAACGTCTATGGCCTTTTATAACCGGTTCCCTGATACCTATCAGCAGGAGATTTCCCAACAGTTCCACTTCGGACGAAACGAGAGTCAGACGAGTGGTGTCAGGAACCACGTAAACACGAACAGGCAAGCTTTCCACCTGATGGATTATCGATTCCACCTCCCCAAATCGGTCCTCGGGAAGAGCGATTACTACAATATCGATTTCCTGTTCTTTGATCAGGGAAGTCAGAAGTTCAGTTCCCCCGAGAAACGGTGCAGGCAAGGGCTGCACTGTAGGAGGCTCGTCATCGACAAAGCCCAGAATTCTTCCAGGGGCAGTATCTTCCATGAGAGTGTTGGCAAACGAGATTCCGTTTTCTGATGCCCCCACAACGAGTGTTCTCCCCGCCCTGGCACCATTGCAGTATTTCCGCGCGTAGTCCGTGATCAAAAGACGAACCAGCACAAGGGCAAAATAGTTGGCTATGGCAAAATAAATAACCAAGAATCGGGACATCTCTCTGAACGTAAAAAAGAGGACCCCGGTAAAGAGAAGCACTGCCAGCACATAGGAAAAAGTCATCCGCTGGAGTTGGAGCATCGGATTCGGTATGATTCTCAGTTCGTACACTCCGGTTACAGCGAACACCCCGTGCCATAGAACAGCCACCATGACGTACACAATGGAATGAGGCAGACCTTCACCAACCGCAATAAAACGGCCCGGCAGAAACGGTCTGAGTGTCTCGGTCGCCTCCAGAACCAGCACGGTAAAAATGACGTCCAAAAGCATGAGCAGGAGTCTGTACTTCTGATACTGCTTATACATGCCTGTTATCGCACACAGTCTCTCTAATGAATTCCATTACACGTGAAAACATTGGCCGAACCCCCCGTTTCGGTTAACGGTCCGCCGATAAAATAATGCTCGAATAAATTGAACGGAGGGCGTCTATTCCTTGCGAAAATTCAAACCTTTCGTGAAAGGAGTGCTTTGCGGTTTCGGCAAGTCTCAAACAAAGATCCGGATTTCGCTTTAGCCGAACGATTGCATCGGCTATTTCCTGCGGTGCTCCCGGGTTAATCAGAATTCCCGAAACGTCCGTTTCTATAACGTCCGGGATTGCATTTACCCGTGTAGATATGACTGCAAGCCCCGATCGCATGGCCTCGAGTATCGCCACGGGCATACCCTCGTGGTACGAAGGTAACAAAAAGGCATTGCCTAAAGCAAGAAAAACCGGCACTTGCTCTCTGTCTACTTCTCCGAGGAATCGAACCCACGGTCCCAGTTTTTCACGGTTGACAATCTCCATGAGCTGGTTCCATTCTCCCGATTTTTCTTCTCCGCCCACAAAGATAAATTTTGTGGAAGGCTCCGCAGATGTAACCAGTGGAACAGCTTTGAGAATGTCGAAGGTCCCCTTCCTCCACCCGACCGTACCAACCGTCACGACTACAAAATCGTCCGGTGAGAGATTCAGCTTGTCACGGGTCTGTTCGACACGCTCACGGTGGGGACTGTCTGCTTTGTGAATCAAATTTCTCAGAATCAACACGTCAGCATGAGTACCAAGCGCTTTTAAGTTATCGAGCCACAATCGATACAGCACAAGAATCGTATGAGGCAAAAAAAGCCCCAGACGGGTGTACAATTTCCGAAAAAGAGGGGCATCCGGATAAAACCAATCCCAGTCCGTCCCCTGCATGTGCAGCAGAATTTTTGCTCCAGCCGCCCGTGCCAGAAGCATCATGATCGCAGTGCCGAGAAAGGCCGGGTCTGCTGAATGTATGTGGATAAGTGCGTATCGGCCGCGAGAGACTTTCCTGTAAAAATCCAGAAAGCGTCTGAACCGAAATACGTTTCTTTTCC
The DNA here is from genome assembly GCF_000266945.1 of Desulfomonile tiedjei DSM 6799. Lineage (NCBI taxonomy): Bacteria > Pseudomonadati > Thermodesulfobacteriota > Desulfomonilia > Desulfomonilales > Desulfomonilaceae > Desulfomonile > Desulfomonile tiedjei. The sequence goes on along the minus strand of NC_018025.1, from coordinate 1,114,131 downwards.
AGAATCCTTCGCAACCAGGAGGAAAACCTGCAGAGCGCTCGAATACCTCGAATTGATAATCTTTGGAAAGGTCGGAATGAATAATGTCCTCCATAAGGGAGGCTATTCCTCCGGTGGGCGGCGGTACCGGTCCCACCATCAAGATTCGTGTGCGGTTATCATTGCTCAAAGGTAATCTTCCGTCCGCAATTTGGATATGATAAAAGGTCTTTTGCCTCCCTCAGTCCTGGGTATGTCATCAGTTTCGTCCAGGATTATATTCATAGTCGGGGATTCCAGTCTTTCTCTGATTTCTCTCAGGAGTGTCGCTCGAGTCGATTCAGACAGCGTTTCCCAGGGAACAACGCGAACTCTCAGCGTCTTTATATCCTCTTGGATAATTTGCGCTTCTCTAATTTCATCAAGCTGAATAAAGGCAAAGTCCAGGATGAGAGGCGATACGAGGTTGCGTTCCGGTGTGAGTACGAAATCGGCTTCTCTGCCCATAACTTTTTCCAGGAGAGGATGTTTCCTTCCGCACGGGCAGCTCTGAACATCGCCTTTGACTGCCAGGTCGCCGGTTCGATATCTCAGAAACGGCATGGCGATGTTGTGAAGACAGGTCCCAACGATTTCGCTCAAGCCCGGCTTATCCGTCGGAATCAGTTCAAAAACACCCATTTCAGGTTGGATGTGATAACCCTTGGCCTGCGAACATTGCATGGCAATTGCCACCGATTCCTCCTGACCGTACCAATCTATTACCGGAGCATGAAAGGTCTTCTCGATCTTTTCCCGTATATGCGGGTACAAATTTTCAGAGGCAGTGAGAATATACCGTGGAGGGGCGATCGAGCGTCCCGTTTTGGCGATCCATTGAGCCAGAATGTACAGGCACGAGGGCCAGGCATCTATGAAATCAGGTCGGTAATACTGCATGGCATCAAGCATATCGTTGAGCCGCTTATCGTCCGAATTGTGGAAAGAAATACGCAGCTCGCGAGCTCCGGGGAAATACCGAATGAATTTGGCGGGATTTGCCAATGGCATTCCTTTGAAAAAGGCTATTCGGTCTCCGGGTTTGTACCCGAGCCACAAAAGTTTGCGCAGTGCCAGCGCTCGATCCACCGGCCTGGTATTTCTATCCATGTAAAAGGTGAGGGGAGTTCCGCTGGAGCCGCTCGTGTGTGCCTCTTCCATGTCGAGGAAAGATATATTTTCGGCCAGCAGTCCCTTTTGCTTTTTGCGTACGGTCTCCTTAGTCAAGTAAGGGAGCTTGTCCAGATCGCTAATACCCTGAATGTCACGAGGGCTGATTCCTCGCTCTTGAAAGACTGATCGGTAATAAGGAACATTTTCATAACAATGCTTCAACAGCGGTTCCAGGAGGCGTTCCTGGTATGCAATGAAATCCCGCTCTGCCCAATGTTCGCTTTCGGAAAGCAGTCTCACGGCATTTGTGAATGAACGTCCGTACCGCCAGCGTGCCGGTAAGAAATGGTATGCAATTTGCGCCCATTCCACCACCGGAGCCGGAGCGTTTCTGAAGAGACTTTTTAAATAACCTCTCACGATGGACTCTTATACTGGTTAGCTTCAAGGCAGTAATATCCGGGAACCTTCTTCACAATTGTAAGAAGTGTTTCCCAGATCTTTCTTCCTTAAATGCACAGTGGCATAAGTTTTCGTACAGGGTCGAGTAGCGTTCGATAAGTGTGTTCCAGTTCCGATTTTTTTCTACCCATACTTGTCCTTTGCGGCCCAGTTCGTATCTGAACTGTTCATCGTCGATAAGTTGGCGGCATTTGGCGGCCAAGTCAGAGGGGTCTTCGGGTGCGAACAGGATTCCATTGATTCCCTCTGAAACGATTTCCCTGTGCCCACCGATATTACTTGCGATCAGGGGTTTTTCCATGGCCATGATTTCCATGGGTTTAAGAGGGGTCACAAGCCGGGTCTCTCGTGTTTCTTTCCGAGGCAATACCAGGAAATCGAAGAGCTTATAAAATCTCGAGACCTCGTTATGTTTTACTCGACCCGTAAAGACGACCCGGTCTGAGATACCTGCATTCGCAGCCATTTCTTTGAGCAGACTCGTTTCTTCTCCGTCACCCACAAGGAGTAGTCTCAGGTTGGGATATCCATCAGCCAGCAGGATCGTTGCCTTCATGAGCACATCCAGGCCTTCGTACCTGAAGAATGACCCGATATACCCCATGATGATTTTTCCCGCTAATCCCCATTTTTTCTTAAGCATTTCATCGGGAGGCCCCGGCGTGAACTTTGTGAGATCGACTCCATTCGGCACCACATTGATTTTGTCAGGTGCAACACCTCGAGAGGCGACTTCTTCGGCGAGGGCATCGCAAATCACACAGCAGCAGTCTGCAGTTCGGAGCGCGATATTTTCCAGCATTCGTACGCCCCGGTACCGAATGGACTCTTCATTCCAGTTGTAACGCCCCACATGAGAGTCTTCCCATATGCCTCGCATTTCGTACACGGTTCGGATTCCAAGCAGTTTTCCGACAGTATTTCCAGCGAGCCCGCACGTGAAAGGAGAATGGGCATGAATAATCTGGGGTCGATAATGGCGAGCGAGGTACCACGTGCGTGTCAACAAGGCAGCGTTTTGGACAATTCGCAACATCGATCTCAGCGGGTTTTTGTCTTCTACTTCCATGGAAGGCTTTAACAACGTTCCGCATGTACGGAAGTATCGAACGCCTTCAATCATCTCGCTCTGTTCGGCATCCAACGATCCTGAAGGTGCTTGTGAAGGTGAAGTCACCACAAGAGGTTCAATGCCTTTCGCCAATTGGTTACGCACGATCTCCAGGCTTCGTATTGCGTAGCCGTGAGTGCCGGGAACAGATCTGTGCAGAATATGAAGTACTCGCATAAATGTCAGCTTTCGACAATAAATGCCTTTCTGCATTCAAGATGCTAACTGCACTGACCTGGCTCCGCAGGTCAGTGGCACCCCTGTATTGGGGCCCGATGTTAATTTTGGGTGCCACGGACCTCCCTGGAGGTCCGTGATATCGCCTCAAAGAGAACTACCTTGACTGCAAGTCCGTATAAGACAAATGGGGAACCAGTCTAGTCGGAAACGTCCGGTAGCGCCGCTGAAATGCTTCCTGATGTAATGGAATACCCGAGCAATGACTCCAGGACGCTCCGATATACAATTCGCTGCTCCGTCCACGACAGGGCTGCCGATTTCTTTGCAGCGTGTTCCGCCAATTGTTCGGCGTATTCCGGATCACGATAAAGATCGAGAACCTTCCGAGCCAGTGCCTGGGGGTCATCTGGTGGAATGAACGCAATCGCATCATCTCCGAAAAGCTCAACCAGAACCGGCAATCGAGTGGCAACAATAGGGAGTCCGATTGCGGCCATTTCAGGAATTTTTAAAGACAGAGCTATGTCCATGTGGCAATCGGAGTACGCCGGATACATTCCGATATCAGCCTCGTTCATGATGCGCGGCATCTCTTCCAGGGGTATCGGATCTGTTGTTTCCACAAGGTCACGGACACCCAGTTTTGCTGCCAGATTCAGGCAATCCTCCAGAGCTTGACCCTCTTTTCTTATCTTAGGTACAATTCTCAGCAGAATTTGCGGTATGTGCTCCTTCAAATAAGGGAGAGCCCTTATGCAGACATCCAGGCCGTACCGAGCTGCTACGGTACCGACATAGAGAAGAACAAATCTCCCGTTGTTCGTCGGAAGCTTCTTCGATTTATCCAATGCTTGAAAGAAAAGAGGATTCGCTGCATTGGAGATCACCGTTATTTTTTCAGGATGGACGCCTCGATGGATGAGAATATTCCGAAACTCGGGTGTGGCAGTTATAACATGCGACGAGAACGCAATGGATATTCGTTCCAGGAATAACAGACTTCGTATAATAGGGTGGTATTCGGATAACCCCAGTTTGGAGCGGGCAAGTTCAGGGACCGGATCGTGCACGTTCAGTATGACCGGGCAGCCGCGCAGACGAGGAATGAGGCCGCAGAATACAAGAAAATCGGGCATATTGTGAATGTGAACAAGATCGTACCGTTTTCTGAGATCCAGGAAGGAAAGCTTGAAAAACATGGAAACCGCTACAAAAAACCAATCAGCAATAAGTCCTAAACGTTCTCGACGCATACGGGTCACGGGTAGCGGATAAACGGTTATCCGTTCAGATGACGATTGACAGGCACCGTCTTCTGAGGCCAAGCAGATGACGTCAACGTGATGCCCTTCTTCCGCGAGATAATCAGAGTAGCGGCGAATGCGGCTGTCCCGTAAATAGACACTATGAGTGACCATGCATATACGCAAATACGACCGAGAGGACACACCCCAACCTTTCTTGTTCTCATAGAGACTCCGGCAGTTGTCGTACAACCGAGCAGGAGCGATCAGAAAAATTTGTTTTTGACCTGATTGGAATCTTCTGGAAATCCGTGGAGAGACACTCCACAGTTAATACCAGTTTGCGTTCAAAGTTAAACGAAAATCTCCTCTACCCCCCTTTATTAAAGAGAGGAATGGGGGGATTTTGAATGCAAATTAGTATAAAGCCTCTTCCAGCACACCTCCACGAACATTGCTATCGACAAAACGACGATTCCTCTTCTCGGAGGAAATCTACGGAACCAAGTTTCTAGAGAAAACGATAGAGAAGCTTGGGAATGCGAAGCTCCCTCTTATTCAGAATTGTCCCCGTCAAAGCCTCTCTATTACTCGTGCGCAGCTTTTCGAGTGTGTGGCTCACCACTTCATATCGTGTGAGGTCCGCTTCAACGACAACAACCACACCATCTACCTCTTTACAGATGATACTTGCATCCATGAAAGGCACTGCAGGAGGAGTGTCAAGAAGGATGTAACGATATTCCTGCCGGAGTTTCCGCAGGACATCTCTGAAGTGCTGCAAACTGAGACCATAGTCGATCTTCTTGTCACCCTCACGGACTTGACCGGCAGTGAGCACTCGAAATCCAAACTTCGGCACTTCGTAAAGCGCCTGATCCAGAGGCAGATTTTCTTCGAAGACCTCAAATATGGAATGCGGAGGAACGATTTCGAGATATTCCTGAAATGACGGCTTCCGCATGTTTGCCTCGACCGCCACTATGCTTTGGGGGCTGTGAAGAGAACTCATAGAGATCGCGAGCCCAAGAGTCATGCTCGTGACCCCTTCCCCAAAATGAGAAGAAGTGAACTGCACTGCAGTACTCTGCTCGGAATCTTTCCGGAACAGAGAACTTTCCAGGCGATAGAGTTCTTCGGTAAACGATGCCGCAATCTGTTCAATCATGCGCATGAGTTTCCTCAGTAATTATGAAGCAATATCACTCTTAAATCGATATCCCCGGAAAGTCAAGGAAGACCGTAGGGAATATGCAGATTTGTTGCTTCGCGGTTCCAATCTGCGTGAATTCAACCAAAAGCTATATTTTAGTTTAAATATTTATCCTAATAATTGACAATCACAACCTAAATTTGATAGAATGAGTTTCAGAGCTACCATTTCCGGATTTCGATTCAAAGAGGTGTTCGGTGACCGTTAAGCGCACTATCGAAGGAGCCGGTCACGCCAATCAAGGTGTCAATGGCGACCTTCGCATAAAAGACAGCATCCGAGCCGGATTGATCGAGCCTCAGGACGACCCGCACGTCGGCACCAGTCCCTCAGGAAATTCCGAAAACTTGCTGTCCGGCCCTGTAGGTCCTGAATTATTGCGACATAGGGATATGACAATTCAACCTGAAGATTTTGGAGAATCTATATCAAGTAACCACACCAAGTCTCGACACAAAAGGAAAATATTCGCATTATCGGCGACTTTGGTATTGATCGTCGGATTTGCTGTAGGAGCTTTGCTCGTATGGAGGGAAGTTCCTGAGGTCTATTATGCCGAGACGAGGCTCACTTATGTATCCTCTCAGACCAAGGACAATCTGGAGGCGCAGGTCACAAAAGAGTTATTTGTGCTCCATTCTCCGGAAATCCTCGGGTTTTCCGCAAATGATACTCGTCAAGACGGATCGGGCGCAGAAAGAGAGCATGCGGCTGTTCAGGACAATTCCGCCGCCCCCGTCCCAAAACCCCAGGTCTGGAATATTCCGGCCACTTTTCCTGTGAAAGAGGATGGATCGTACGCATCCTGGTTCAACAAGAATCTTTCCATCACACAGGAGACTTTCGGCCCGCGAGCATCGGTAAAATTGACGCTGAAGGGAAAAGACCCTGAAGCCGTAAAGCAGTTGCTTGACACATACGTGACCCAATACGCGGACTATAGGCGAGAGATCGAGGCCGAGTCAAAAGAATTGGCCGAACCAAGAAGCTCGGAAGAAAGCGTCGCAGTTCCGAACAAAGAAATTCAGATGCTTATGGAGCGACTGGAAGCGCTGGAACGTCAGGAACGGAATTGCGCCCTTGCATTGACGCTCATCGATTCCGGCCGAGGAGTATTCAGCGGCTTTGTTTCCGGTAACGATCTAACAGGCATTCCTGCTCTCGCGAAGTTTCAGGAGAAGATCGTTGAACTGGAAATCAGCAAGAAATCTCTGCTGGTGCGGTTCACTCCGAAAAGTCGTGAAGTCATGGCCGTAGATCAGGAGATCAAGGGCATCAAATCGGCCATGCGCGAATACATTGAAGCTCATTTACATTTCCTTAAACGCGGTCGGCTGGAACTCATAGCCCAAAGACACGACTTGGAGCAGAAAGGTGAACCGGTTAGAAGCAGAGAAGAAGATTCGACACAGAAGCGACATTCTCGGGTAAACCGAGACCCGCGCTTTCTCTTTGCCATGCAGGATGGTACCCAGGTTTTCAGGGAAGGACCTACAAAAGTCAAAAAAGCAATCCTGCCCGAGTGGCATGATGTAAGAATGATCCTTTCCACTCGGGTGAATCGTGTTTGCTCTGAAGTCTCGGGATTCTCACTCGGCAATCTGTTCGAGCGCACTCCGAAGTGCATGCCTGATCTGTCCCAATACTGTAACTCCTCTCCAACTGCCATGTCGAAAGAAGACTTCGCCGAAAACGTCCGGCAAACATCCGTGCCGCCCAAGCAAAATCCCGATGGGAGGGGTTTGATTCGAGCATTGAATGCGACAGTCGATACATTATTGGATTTACTCTACGGAAAACGTGATCCTGCACCCCAAAACGGGCGTTGCATCAAGAATGTGGCGCTTGTCACCGGGTCGGGTGCCGGTCCGGCTACCCCGGGAGCAGAGTAATATGAGCGCGATCAACCGGATACGTGCAATCCCCAGCCTCCGCAACCTCTTTACCGGCGTGAAAACTCTTTTCGGGGTGTTCGGATTCTCTCTGTTGCTGTCGATCCTGACGCCGGGCAGTTCTGCTCAAGCAGATCCACTGGAGTACAATCCATTCAGCACCATAGGCTTTCAGGCTATTTTCACCCGCTTGGACGGCAGAATAGGATTCGATCAGGAGACAACGGGAATCGGAACTCTCAACGATCTCAGATACGATTTGGGGTTGCCCGTGAATAACACCACATTCGGTATTCTCCTGTCCATGCGACCTCTGGAGCATCACCTGGTACGGGCGTACGGAAATTTTCCCGAAGTATACAAGGGCGGCCAGTTGCTCACGAGAACATTGCAGACTCGCACTGTGACGTACCCGGCAGGCTCATCCATCTTCTCTGAGTTCAGAACAGCTTCATTTGGTGCAGGTTACGATCTGGATTTTCTGATCGGTCCCCGGTTATTCGGAGGATTACACGGCGATCTCAAGTATTTGGAACTGAGAGTAAGAATGGGAAACGCTTCGTCGGCCTATGAAGATACCCTTGCCATCAATGAGCTGGTCCCCTGTTTGGGAGCGCACTTTCAAACGAGAAACTCTTTCGCGTTCGGCCCGGCCGGCTACAGCCTGAATCTCGGTGGATTCGGACGCATGACATGGGGCATGACCCCCAATTTCTTGAGCTATGTAGATTTTTCTGCAGGTGCAGCGCTGGGCGTGAGAATAGGCGGTCTCGGAACTCTCGAAGCGAAGGCTGGATACCACTATGAAAGTTACTTTCATAACCAGGAACTGTCTGTAGGCAGATCTTTCGAACTCAAGAGGGATGGAATCATCATTTCCGTGGAAGGATTATTTTGAGAACCGTTTCTCTGGAGATCCGTTCACCTGGGAAAGCGATTTCTTGATGAACAAAAACGCGAGTTGAGACCGTGGACTGTATATAGGACGATCGTATGAAACACCGTAGTGATTCATTATTCCATAGAGCTCGTTTTGAACGCGCAATTGTGGCCTTCCTGATTCTCATATTGATGAGCGGGTGCGTTATCCCGCGACAACGTGGAGTGGTCAATGAAACGCCGCCCGCGTTGGCCTGCAAAATTTCACCCCACTTTCCGTCAGCTCTTTACAGGCTTGCCGCAGGTGACGTCCTGGAGTTCCTGTATTTGACTATTCCCGGAGTTACACCAACGCCGTACAAACTCTCAGTACGGGATGCAATTGATGTCGAATTTACGTATCACCCCGAATTGAACCGAACTGTACGAGTGAGACCCGATGGAAGAATCAGCATACCAAGAAAACCGGATATTTCGGTAGCAGGGATGACTTCCGATGAAGTGAGCACGAAGCTCAAACAAATATACTCCGACCTTCTCAGAGACCCGGAAATAACGGTTACCGTCCGAGAATTCAACGCAAAGCTCGATGAGATTCAAAAAGCGATTGCAACTGCTCCCAACGGTCAGGCACGAGTAGTGGCGATTGCACCCGACGGTCATCTCGCCCTGCCTTTGATATCGGACATTCGAGCTGAAGGAACTACTGTTCCGGAGCTGACTCAGGCAGTGAATCAGCGCTACGCCAAAATTCTCCCGGATGTGAAGGTCTCGGTTATTTTGAAGGAAGTGACCGGCAACCTCATTTTTGTTGACGGTGAAGTGAACAGACCTGGTGTCTTTAACGTAAAAGGCCCTACCACCGTACAACACGCACTCGCTCTGGCCGGTGGGACAAAGGAAACGGCTGAACCGAGAACCGTGCTGGTCGTATCGAAAGGTCCTGATGGTAAATTCCTCGCCCGAACCACAGATCTTACGGCTGTCACCTCTTCATCGGATTATGTCCTGAGACAGAACGATCTGCTGTACGTGCCCATGAGCACAATCGCTCGAGCCGACGTTTGGGTCGATCAGAATATCCGGAGAATTCTGCTGTTCACCGGATGGTCGCTCGGCATAAATGCAGACCTGGGCCGCACGGTAGGAAGGTAGGTAATGCGGAGAAGAATTTGGGGAGGGACTTCTTGTAACTCGCGTTTCGCCGATCTGGTGAGTATGGAATATGTAATTTTTTCTCGAGAACAAAGCAGTAGTAATAATAAGTAATTGTACGTGACATTCTTTTGTGATAACAGGTCGGATACCATTTACAAAACTCCGAATTGAGGTTATATTTGGGGGCTGGCGTTCATCGGCTCCTCTTGACGTGGTGGCTCCTGCCTTCTGTCCACAAATCAAAGGAACAATGAGTGAACCGAACTGACATGCTACCGATTACGGTGACTGGGGCCCGGTTGTTGCCAGCGGCCTGACTGAATGACAGCACGGGAGACGGACGGACTTTACCGATGGAAATTAGGAATATAGCTATTATTGCCCACGTCGATCATGGAAAAACAACCCTGACTGACGCGATCATGAAACAAACCGGTATGGTCGATGATGAAAACATCACCATGGATTCGAATACCCTTGAGCAGGAGCGAGGAATAACCATCTATTCCAAGAACGCTTCTGTATTCTATAAAGACACAAAGATTAATATTGTCGATACCCCCGGCCATGCGGACTTCGGCTCTGAAGTTGAGCGAGTCCTGCGATCTATTGACAGTGTGCTCCTGGTGGTTGATGCACAAGAAGGTCCCATGCCACAGACCAGATTTGTCCTGAGCAAGTCTTTGGAGCTTGGACTGAAGCCTCTAGTCATCATTAATAAAATTGACAAAATGGCAGCGGATCCCGATCTGGCCGAGGAAAAAGTGTTCGAGCTTTTCTACGATCTGGGAGCAAATGACGAGCAGCTTGATTTCACAACCATATACGCAATAGGAAGAGATGGGATAGCAAAAGCGAACCTCAGTGACGATTCCAGCGACCTGACTCCTCTCCTGGATGCTATAATTTCAGACGTTCAGCCTGCTCCGGCAGACAAAGACGTTCCGCTGCGTCTGCAGGTTTTTAACCTGGGATACGATAATTTCGTCGGCCGTCTGGCTGTCGGAAGGATCTATGAAGGCACTCTGAAATCGGGAAGCTCGCTTTGTCTCAAGAAACTTAATGGAGAAGTGGTAACTGGGAGGGTCACGAAACTTTTTACCTTCAGAGGACTGGAAAGGCAGGTAGTTGACGAGGCCTATGCCGGTGATATCGTCATGGTTTCCGGCTTCTCAAATATCGATATCGGAGAAACGTTGTGTGACAGTGCCGATCAGGAGGCATTACCCGCCATTACCGTGGACGAGCCTACCATAAGCGTGATGTTCCTGGTCAACAGTTCCCCCTTTGCGGGCAGTGACGGAAAGTATGTCACGAACAAGCAACTTCGTGAACGACTTGAGAAAGAATTGGAAGTCAACGTCGGTTTGCGAATCGACTTCATGCCTGATGCATATACCGTGTACGGAAGAGGCGAACTGCACATTGCTATACTGCTGGAAAATATGCGCAGGGAGGGATATGAGGTCCAGGTCTCGCAACCTCAAGTAATCGTGAAAGAAATCGATGATTGTATCGTGGAGCCTTTTGAAGAAGTAACTGTTCAAGTGCCGGAAGAGTACGCCGGAGTTGTAATTGACAAAATCGGAATCAGGAAAGGTCTCCTGATCAGCATGGAGAGTCATGGGAAACAGAAGAGGATGATTTTCGAGATTCCCACGAGAGGGCTTTTGGGCTATCGGACCGACCTCGTCGTCGATACCCGAGGGGAGGGGGTTATGTACTCCCGCGTGATCGGCTTCAGGCCCCATGTCGGCGAAATACGTAAACGACGGGAAGGGGCCATGATTTCGAAGGTCTCGGGCAAAGCTTCCGGTTTTTCCCTTTTCAACCTTCAAGAACGGGGAACTCTGTACATCGGTCCGGGTACGGAAGTGTACGAAGGAATGATCATCGGGAATTCCTCCAAAGGCGACGACATGACGGTGAATCCCGTAAAAGGCAAGCAATTGACCAATATGCGTGCAGCCGGGGCAGACGAGGCCATACAACTCACTCCGGCTTCGGCAATTACTATTGAACGCGGGCTGGAGATTATGAGAGAGGACGAGTACCTGGAAATCACCCCAATAAACGTTCGCCTCCGGAAACAGTTCCTTGCGGAAGCTGACAGGAGGAGAGCCTTCAGGAAGAAGCAGAGCGCTGCATTGCTCCAATCGGCTTGATACTGATCCCTACAATCAGGCCAGCAGGACCATGAGAACTTCGTGCCACGATCTTGGATAGATTTCGATTTTTGAGACAGCCTCTTCATTGCTGGGAATTTGTGTATCATACCAGTGTGCGTTGAAAGAAGTAATCCCGCCACCGGCGGGAGCAAATCCGGTCCCGGCAAATGACAGGCTTCTCAATATTCCCTCTATGAAAGCACATTGGTATTATAGAATCCCTCAAGGAATATTGACGCAGGCATCCGCAATACGGTATATTTTCAATTCACCCCTCTCCGCATAATCTATATACGTTTGGGAAGTATTTTACCAATTAAAGGGAGAATCTTGCATGCAAGTAAAGGAACTTATGATCCCTCTTTCGGATTGCGCCAAAATCCCGGCGGATCGAAATCTCTTCGATGCGGTCATGATTCTGGAAGTTTCGAGACAGAGACTTGACAGACTGGATTACCGGCCCAGGGTGGTTCTGGTTTACGACCGAGAGTTACACATCATTGGAAGTTTGCGTCAATTCGATATCATGAGTGGTTTGATCTCCCGGGAGAAGTCAGGCCAAGGAAAATTGTCCATAGGAGAGATGATTCCAGACTGTCGGAAGGCCTTGGCCGAGATTTTTCATACGGCTCGTGTTCTCAAAGTCAGAGAAGTTATGCACCCCTATTCGCAAGACGAGTACATCAGTGAAGAGGCTTCCATCGAGGAAGGAATTTGTAAGCTTGTGGTGGGCCATTTTCCGAATCTTATTGTACAATCCGGGGAGATTTCTACCGGGGTGTTTCGACTCAGCGATGTATTTAGTATGCTATCCAGAGACATCAAAAGGTCGGGTCTGAAATAGCCGAATTCTTGGGTCGGATAAATCTCACCGCATCATATGCATCAGCAGAACGAAATACTGTTGCTCATTAAGTAGACAAAACGGAAGGTCGATCTGAGAGGAAGAAAACTGCACACCTCTTGTTTCGACCATGACCATGCATTTGGAGGTTACAAGAATTGTTCGCAACGGAACGAAGAAGTTACAAGAGTTTTGCCGAAGCAAAAGAGACGCTGACTCCACAGGAGGAGCGTTTTGAAAAATGGCGTAATACCATTGGGCTTTTTCTCGGGCCGCTGGTAGCGTTATGGATTTATTGGGCGCCTATGCCTTCTTTGTCGCCCCAGGCGCACACTTTGGCGGCGATCATCGCCTGGGTCGGCATATGGTGGATCACCGAACCCATTCCGATTCCCATGAGCGCTTTATTGGGAGCAGTCTTGTGCGTGCTTTTCGGAATTGCGGACGCCAAGAAGGTTTTCGCCCCGTTTGCGGATCCTATAATTCAGTTGTTCCTGGGCAGTTTCATGCTCGCTGAGGCAATGGCTCTTCACGGGTTGGACAAACGATTCGCGTATGGGATCATGTCGCTGAAGTGGGTGGGCAGCAGCACCGGCAGGATTATGTTCGCATTTGGAGTTATCTGTGGAGTGCTGTCCATGTGGATCAGCAATACAGCGGCCACTGCTATGATGTTTCCCATCGGCCTGGGAATCATATATGCCATGGCTGATGTAATGTCACAAAAGACTGGCGAAGTAGTCGATGCAACACGGTTGCGGTTCGGGACAGGCATGATGCTTATGACTGCCTATGCTGCTTCCGCAGGAGGAATAGGGACACCGGTCGGGACGCCGCCGAACCTGATCGGAATCGCCATGATCGAGAAATTCGTCGGTGTGAAGATTCCGTTTTTCCAGTGGATGCTGTTTGCAATTCCTCTGCTCGTAATCCTTTTCTGCATTCTCTTCGTGGTCATGTACTATCTTCACAAGCCCGAGATAACCCATATCGAAGGAAGCCACGAATATGTGATGAGAGAGAGAGCGGAACTCGGAGCCTGGACCACGGGACAGAAAAACGCCCTCCTTGCATTTCTGGTCACGGTGGTCCTCTGGATAATTCCGGGAATATTGGCAGTTCTTTATGGAACCGACCACCCAATCTCCAAAGCGTACAATCGTTACATGCCTGAAGGGGTGGCCGCGCTAATCGGCGCCACTTTGCTGTTCCTACTTCCGGTAAGCTGGAAAGATCGGGAATTCACCATTTCTTGGGGACAGGCAACCAAAATCGATTGGGGAACCCTATTACTTTTCGGTGGTGGAATTACGCTCGGAAACCTCATGTTCGAGTCGAAGCTCGCAGAGGCAGTGGGGAGTGGATTGCTTGCACTGAGCGGAGCTTCCTCCCTCTGGGGTATTACTTTCGGAGCGATCTTCATCGCCATTCTTGTCAGCGAAACTTCATCAAATACCGCTTCGGCAAATATGGTGGTCCCGGTGATGATATCCCTGGCAGTCGCGGCGGGTGTGAATCCGATTCCACCAGCTATCGGTGCTACTCTTGGAGCCAGTTGGGGCTTCATGCTACCAGTTTCTACCCCGCCCAATGCAATAGTCTACGGCTCTGGAATGATACCAATTATAAAGATGATCAGGGCTGGAGTCTTCTTTGACATAATCGGAGGGCTTGGCATCTGGGTCGGGCTGTGGATTTTGCTTCCGCTCGTGGGCCTGGCTTAGCGTAAATTGCGGCTCGGCGCCAAGCGCCCGCCCCCAGCCCCCTTTTACGAGAGAGAGAGAGGGGGGGGGGTAAGAGGCTACATCTTAATTCCCCCCTTATAAAGGGGGGTGAGGGGGGATTTTTCGACTAACATCTGCACTGAGTTTCGGTCATTTGTTTTGGCAATGACCGTGTATTTCAGGGAATGCGCTTAAAAGCCTTCCGGTTCCAAGCGCATTTCCCTGACAGCTAAAACCTCTCTGCCAATACTTTTGAAGTAATCTTCAGCAACCACTACACTCTGGTTCGTTCCACCAGGTCTTTCAGAGAAATCCCTAGCTCTTCTATCCGTTTTGCAGCTTCATCGAGTTGCGCAATACTTGAAACATTCTGTTGCATAGCCTGGTCGATATTGAGCATGGCTATCGAAACCTGGCCTACGCCCGCAAGCTGCTGCTCGGTTGTAGTATGAATAACTGTGGCTGCTTGAGATGATGACGACACACTACCGAACAAAGATTCGATCGATTCGCCTGCCATTAGCGATTGATTCACGCCTGCTTCCACAGCCTTTGTCCCTTGCTCGGTCGCCATAACGACTGCACTCACCCATTTCTTGGTTTCTTCGAGGATTCTCCTGACTTGCTCCGTAGCACTCTTGGATTGGTCAGCTAGAGTCTTGATTTCAAGAGCAACTACAGCGAACCCCTTGCCGTGATCGCCGGCCCGCGCTGCCTCGATTGACGCGTTTACCGCCAGGAGATTGGATTGGTCGGCAAGATCTTGCACCGTGCCAATTATCTCTTCTATGGCTTGACTGTGCTCGCTCAGGCGAACAACCGTCTCTCCGATAGATTCGATCTGCTCCTTTATGAGATTCATGCGATGGGCCGTATCAGCCGTGGCTTTTTTGCCTACTTCCGATATCTCCACGGCCTGTTTGGCACCTTCTGCAACCTTTTTTGCCGTATCATTCGATATCTTTGCAGCCTGCTTCACTTCTTCGATAGTTGTAATGGTTTCTGTTACCGCTGAGGAGGTTCGTGACGTACTCGCACCCAACTGAGATACCGTGGCAGCAATTTCTGCTGCTGATGAGCCGAGGACGTTAATCCCTTCTACGGTTCTCCGAGTTTGCTCGCGCAGATATTCCACCATTATGTTAAGCGCTTGAGTAAGTCTCCCCACTTCGTCTTCTCCCCTTTTTTGGAGACTCTGTGTGAAATCGCCCTTGCTGATCGCCTCTGCAAGATCTACTGCTTTCCCGACAGTATTTGCGATGGCTCTGGCAATCAAGTAAGAGATAAACAAACTCGTGGCTATTACCAGTATGAGCCCGAGGATGAGAATCTTTTCAGTTGCATTGGTGGATTCTTCCGATGCTGTCCGCCGGTCTTTCAGGATTTTCTCCTGGCCCCCTTTAAACGCTGCGAGCATCTCATCGAACTGATTCATCCGGTCTTTCATGTCTATCTCGACTATTAACTTTCGCAGGTCAACGATTGTTTTGGACGCTGAAACCTGTTTTCTCAAAACGATTTCCGGCTCGGCAGTCTCCTTGATCCAGGTCTTGACATTGTCCTCGATATCTCCAAGCAACTTTACCTGAGCGGCATTCCCCGCGAGTGCCTGCTTTTGTTTCTCGATGAGTGCAAACGTTCGCTTGGAAGCCTCCTCGTAAGCCTTCAGGAATTCATCAGTCCCTGCCAACAGATATCCCCGTTGCGTGTCTTCCATTTCCAGTACTGCGGCACTAATTTCGGTCGTTTGCAAATAAGCCGCGAGAAGGCCTCCGGGAAGAGTACCGGCAACCTGCCCTTCGGCAGCTTTCTCGGCCGATCTCTGCTGTTTCTCAACCAACTCCTTTACCAGACCGCGCACACGACTCAACTGTTGTCCCTTGTTCGCTGCCACGAGTGCGGCCAAATCGTTCAGCGATTTACCTTTGTTGATCTCGTGTTGCAGATTGATCGCCTCTTCAATCCTTTTCCGCGTATCAGTCAATAGCTCTTGAGCGTGAACGAGGTCTTTCGTGTCCTCCCCTTCCCCGATGATTCTCTTCAGTTCGCCGAAATCCTTATCAGCACGTTCAGCTCTGATTCTGTACTCGGGGACAAGGCTTTCATCTCCAGTCAAAAAGAATCCCCGAAGCCAAGCCAACATCCCCATAGTGTTGAATTGAATTTCCACAGTCTCACGTATGGCCCTGTGAGTTCGGTCTACACGTTCCACGTTTTGCAGAAGCGAATTCAAGCTGAACAGCACCACCATGCATAGCACTGCTGCCAGGATAATTGGAATAAGACCTCCACCCATTATCTTCACTTTGAGACCTATGTCTCTTATTTTCATTTCTTATCTCCTCTCATAACCACTTGTCGTAGAAACTACGGTCTTCAAACCGAGACGTAAGCTAACGTCTCATATATAAGCAGTACATCCTAAAATGTATCTGATTCTTGACATTCGTTTTTTTTAGCTTTGACAGTGGATCGCCCCCCGTGCAGCGGACGGCCCCCCGAGAATTCTCGGCTTAAGGTCACCAGCCCCTGAGTGCCCTACCTCCGAATACAAGGAATAGTGGATCATCTCCAAGCTCGCTGATTCAGGTGGGTTCAGAACGGCACTAAGCCTTGAAGAGGAAGGGTATGTCAAAAAGGACATAGCGAGACGAAGGAGAGAAGCTGTAGTGTGTTAGGTCTGATTCTCTCTTGAAGTGGTTTCTTCGAAAAATCGCTACAACCTCGAAGACATTCGGTTTTCTCGTTCCCAGACGAACCCTAAGTCAGTTTTTTCAGAAGCTTGGAAATGTGGTGCAAGATTCCCCAATACTATAAAAGCATAAACCGTCTTCAAACGCAACGAATTCATCCGCTCTCAAACCCACTTTTTTGCCCAATGCTGTGACAGCGCGTGAAATGCAAGAAATCCGCTGTAAGTCAGTGGATTTGTCTATTCGGTTAGATTCGGAGGGAAAGGAATCGATACTTGGGCCGGTCCATGAGCAATTAAGGGTGGACAAATGTCTGGTTCAGGGGCAAAGTCCTTCAGTGACATGTCTCGACAGAAATGAGCTTGAGAAACCTTTTGTGGCGTTTGCCAAAAGTTGTGTCCGGTTCAAATCCCCCCAGCCCCCCTCTACGAAAAAGGATAAGGGGGAACATCTTAATTCCCCCCTTATCAATGGGGAGATAAGGGGGGAATTTTTCGACTAACATCTGCACTGAGTCTCGGTCATCTATCTGGGTAATGACTATATTTCACAAAAGAAAAGCATCCAAGCGCACTTCTGTTTCTCATATAACTTCCCTGACAGTCAATTCGACGGAGCACAGAGTGTTCTTGGCGACTACCTTACTCTGGTTCGTTCTACCAGGTCTTTCAGTGAACTCCCAAGTTCCTCTATCCTTTTAGCAGCCTCATCCAGTTGCGAAATACTGGAGACATTCTGTTGCATGGCCTGTTCGATGTTGAGCATTGCCGTCGATACTTGGTCCACTCCTGCAAGCTGCTGCTCAGTCGTAGAATGAATCACTGTGGCCGCCTGTGAAGATGTGGATACGCTGCCAAACAACGATTCAATCGATTCGCCTGCCATTATCGACTGATTCACGCCTGCATCCACAGCCTTTGTCCCTTGCTCGGTCGCCATCACGACCGCGCTCACCCATTTCTTGGTTTCCTCAAGGATTCTCCTGACTTGCTCCGTTGCACTTTTGGATTGGTCCGCCAAAGTCTTTATTTCGAGAGCAACCACAGCGAACCCCTTGCCATGATCGCCAGCCCGCGCTGCTTCGATGGATGCGTTCACCGCCAGGAGATTGGACTGGTCAGCAAGATCTTGCACTGTGCCGATAATCTCTTCTATAGCTTGACTGTGCTCACTCAAACGGATCACCGTTTCTCCGATAGATTCGATCTGCTCTTTGATCAGGTTCATGCGATGCGCCGTATCGCTCGTGGCCTTCTTGCCTATTTCGGATATATCCACAGCTTGTTTCGAACTTTCTGCAACTTTTTTGGCCGTATCGTTTGAGATCTTTGCCGCGTGCTTCACTTCTTCAATGGTTGTAATAGTCTCGGTCACTGCGGATGACGTCCGCGCGGTGCTCCCTGCCAACTGAGAAACGGTGGCAGCTATTTCTGCCGCGGAGGAGCCGAGGACATTTACCCCTTCTATGGTTCTTCGGGTCTGCTCGCGTAGAAATTCCACCATGTCATTGAGAGCTTGAGTGAGTCTCCCCACTTCGTCTTCTCCCCTCTTTTGGAGACTCCTCGTCAAATCCCCCTTACTGATCGCCTCTGCAAGATCTACCGCCTGACCTACGGTATTTGCGATAGCCCTGGCAATTAAGTACGAAATAAACAAGCTGGAGGCAATAACAAGAATAAGCCCTAGAACGAGAGCTCTTTCGGTTGCGTTGGTAGACTTCTCAGATGCTGCCCGTCGCTCCTGGAGGGCTTTTTCCTGCGCTTCTTTGAACGTAGCCAGCAGCTCGTCATATTTGCGTACCTTCTCGCTGATACGATTTTCGGCAACCAGTTTATTCAGGTCGACGACGGTTTTCGATGCCAAGACTTGTTTTCGCAGAGCTATTTGCGGGTCGGCAATTTCTTTGACCCATGTCCTGAGAGTATCCTCGATGTCTGCAAGCAGTCTCAATTGAGTAATATTACCCGACATTTTCTGCTTCTGTTTCTCAATGAGCGCAAACATTCGTTTGGAAGCATCCTCGTAAGACTTGAGAAATTCGTCAGTTCCTGCGAGAAGATACCCACGCTGCAAGTTTTCCATTTCCATAGCGGAAGTATAGATTTCCATCGCCTGCAAACGAGTCGAGGTCGGACTCATTGCAGGTATTTCGGCAGTCTGTCCTTCCACATGGGATCTCGTTTCTCCGCCTGGGAACTTGTCTGGCAGACTCTGCTGTTTTTCGACGAATTCCTTTATCAAATTGCGTAAGCGGCTCAACGACTGTTCCTTGTCCGCTGCCACAAGTGCAGCTACATCCTTCAAAGACTTGCCTGCGTTAATCTCGCGTTGCAGCTCGACTCCCAATTCAAATCTTTTGCGGGCGTCTGCCAATACTTCTTGAGCTTGAATAAGATACTTGATCTCATCTCCGTCTCCGACGATTCGTTTCAAATCCGCAAATTCCTTGTCAATACGTTCCAGTCTGTTCTTGTACTCAGGGACAAAGCGTTCATCCCCGTACGCGTGAAACGCCCGAAGCCACGCCAGCATTCCCATAGTATCGAATTGGAGTTCCACGGTTTCGCGAATCGCCCTGTGAGTTTGATCGACGCTCTCGACGTTCTGTAAAAGCGCATGCACACTGTAAAGCACTACCATGCACAATATTGCTGCCAGGATGACAGGGATGAGTCCTCCACCCATTACCTTCACCTTCAGACCTATATCACTCAGTTTCATCAGTATCTCCTCTCACAACTATATCTCACAATAAGAATTAAGATTTTGAAATCAGAACCTTCGTCAGAGCATTTGTAAACAAGCGATACACCCTCGGCGTCTCTTCGTACTATGGTCCGGCTAGAAAAAGGGGCAGTGCCCCAGGACAAAAATCGGTCCAGACAATAGTAATGTCTTCTGATTTTTTCTTAGCTCATCAGTTTTCGGGGAGCAGTGAGTCTTCACGTTAACGAATGCAATGAATGAACCTAAAACGTGTTGATTTTCGAAGAACTCAGCAAAGTGGTGCGAAATTCCCGACACGCTACACAATCAGCCATACTGAAGAAGCAGTACAGGGTCCGCTGCAAAACGACTCTCTGATCTCGTTGAGAAGATTATAAAAGCGATCGATCCGGAAGTTCGGAATTGAGGGTGCAAAATCCTGAAACAGGCTGCCGGAGGCGTACGCTGAATGAGACCCTGTTGTCTGCCGCAGAAACGATCTTATTGCATGTGAAAGGTCGCGATTGTGGCACTGACCAGACAATTCTCCATGCGTTGCCGAACAACTGATGAACCGTATTCGGAGCCCGTCAGATCGGGCTGTATCCACAAACCCAAAGATCAAGAAAGCGTGCACAATTACGATAGTACGCCGGAAATCTCTTCCGGGTAAAAACCACATCTTCTGCTCCTAAACCATATGCCCCCCTCATGAGAAAAAATCAGAGGCGGCCGTAGCCCTATTACAGAGGAATAATCTAATGCTACGTCAAACTTGAGTCAACTGTTATTTGGTTGTTACCAAAGCAACATTTTCAGTCAACTCTGCTGACGATTTTTGGAATGCATAAGGTCCGGAAATTATGTGATCGGTTGGCTTCCGACATTGTATTCATACTAATCCTTTCCCGGATGGCGAAGACTTTCAAAAAAGTAATTATTCCAATTGACATTGACATATCGAGGTTTTAAAGTCTGGATTCGAATCATCATTACCCTTTAAATCTTGAGAATTTCTTGCAGGTGAGACAAAAGATCCAGTTGAGCGGATATGGAAGATTATGAAGGCGAAGTTCGAAATCTGCACAATTGGCTCAAACTTTATGGAAGAGGAGGCCCTGTCGTGTGACAACGGAACGATCTGAAATCACCGAGTCATATCTTTGGATTGTAGGGCTGGGGCTCTTTCTGTATTGCTTTGGTATCACAGCAATGACCGGTGATATCGGATTCGACGGCGATGACTGGTGGGTTCTTGCGTACCCCTATTGGAACAGTTTTACTGACGCTTTGAGGTTATATGCTCAGAAGTTCTTGCGGCCGGTGGAAGGGCTTTACTGGATAGGGTTATTTAAGCTATTCGGCTTCAACAAAATGGCATTCCATTTGTGCTCGCTTCTGCTGCTTGCCGGTTCTGCGTTGTCCATGGGATTATCCCTGGACCGAGCTTTTCCGGGTCGTCGGATCTTCGTGTCCATGGCTGTTTTGTTCGCGTTTTTCTTGCCCCCGGTTTCCTGTTTGACGTACGTATTGTTCACCGATAATTCCCGTCTAAGTGTGCTGCTATTTTGGTTGTCCGTGCTTGCATTCCAACGCTGGGCGCGGAAGTCGTCATCCTGGAGCGGCATAATTCTGCCTGTAATCATTTATATGATATCGTTTCTCACGTATGAGTCGACAAGCTTTCTCATTTTCACGGTACCATTGTTGGTTTGGCCTGTTCATCAAAGATGTGTCAATCGACCATCCGATCGAATCTTCTTTGTCAGGCTTTGTGGAGCAATTCTGAGCGGTTTCCTGATGGCAGTAGCCGTGAGGTTCATATTCTTGAACGGGGGAGCGGTGACTCACAGTCATCTCCTACCACCTCTGGAACTGCTCTGGTCGTATTTGGCATTGCTTTGGTTGTATCTCATTGAACCGTTCATGTCTGTCTCTGCAGATCGTTGGGCGCTCATAGTGAGTACTCTGGTTTCTTTGGGCGCGGCCTTCCTATTCCTCTTTTCGAATCTGGGGAGGTCCTATGCCGTAACCGCAGCAAAATGGTTCGAATCCGGATCTCAGTGGTATTTGATCTTGCTCGGCACTGGAATACTTTTTCTTGGCATGCTCCCATACCAGCTTGCCGGGTACGGAAACTATCATCCGCAACTGACCGAAACTCTTCGGACCAAGTGGGGAATGTTGCCGGATGGTGATTTGTCTTGGTTTAATTTCACATGGGCAAGCCGGATTTACTCTTCCGCTTCTTTCGGCGTAGCCGTTTTGATTGCAGCGGGACTGAGTGTTTGGCAGAAAAAAGCCGGCAAATTCTTCGGCAGATCCATAGCCGTAGCTTTAATCGGTTTCATGGCTCTCTTCCATGCCGGATTAAGCATTGACTGGAGGGAAGCAGCGGACATCCGTAATGATCTCATACAGAGCCTCGTTACTCAGGTACCGGCAGTGAAGCCCGGCACCCATTTCGTGTTTCTCGATCTCAATTGCTCTCATAAACGTGCAGAAGTTTTTCGCAAAGAGAATGGATTGCGCGAATTAGTCTGGATGCTCTATGCAGATCGATCTCTCGGAGCTTGGCGTGCCTATTCGCGCGCGTACGGCCGGCACGACCACCTGTTTCAGCAGTCATCGGCAACACCTGAAGGATTCATGAGTCGCGGTCAAAGACAGAGTGAACCTGCTCCCCATGAATCTCTGCTACTTTTGAAGAGATCAGGCAATCAACTGATTCTTGTAGATCGGATCAATGCCGGGGATGGTTCTGTACCGACCGGGATTGCATGGCAGGGAACCGATCATCTCGCCTCCAATTTGGAGCGGATCGAACCCTGGTCCAGTGTCGCCTCACCTAATGTGGCTCTCGCCCGTACGGCATGGACGTCCGGGCTCATTTCCACTCTTCGATTGAAACTGCTTAAATCTACTCGTGTTTCTGTAAGAGGATTCAAGTATATGATTGTCCGTGACGCAATCAGTCGTTATCCGACCAAAATACTTGCCTATCCTGTAAGGTCTCGTCTTTGAAATTTTCTCCAGGAAATGCCTGCCCGATTTCTTTGTCGCGAAATACCATTAAATTCTCATTGTTGTGCAACTTGCCCGTAGTTTTCGATTAAATCACGATCATGATTCTTGGCCATCTTCAGTGATTGACGTACAAAAATTCTATACCAGATTTCCAAAACGACGAGAGACCATACTTTCTCATTGAAACGACCGCGGTAGAACGGATCTCCGCTCAATAGCCTGCTGAGTTCGGGTCTGGAAAGAATGCCGTCTTCTGCACACTCCGAGTCGATCAGGTATTCTTCCGCCAACTGCCGCACAATCCGGTTGTACGGAGCGGCAAAAGGTTTCTTTTTTCCTTTGACCGTTTCATGAGGTATATCATTCTGAAATGATCGTCGTAACAAGTACTTACCTATTCCTCCCCTCACCTTCATATCTGCCGGCAAACGCAAGGACAAATCTATGATGCGATTGTCCAGAAATGGAGGCCGAATCTCAAGAGAGTGAGCCATACTCATTTTATCGACGCGTAGAAGGATATAATCGGGAAGTCGAAGACGAAAATCCTCATCGAATAAGTAGCTTATAATATCTTCTATTGAATGCGACCTCAACGAGTGAGCACCATTGTTGTCAGAGTTGTGCGGAAACCGTGTGAGTGCATCGATCTCCCGGGAGAGGAAGACAGCGCTCCAATCGCAAACACCAGTGTCCTCCACGGCTGTTTTCATGACACGACAAATTCTGTGCTGAGGACCGATCCACTTGGTAAGACTCCTATAGACCTTCGCCAAAACCGGAGCAGGAAGCATGGACAGCAGCTTCTTGTAAGATCCCAGTCTGTAACGACTGTATCCGAAAAAAAGTTCGTCTGCTCCTTCTCCGGTGAGAACAACTTTGACGTCTTTACGAGCTGCAGCAGAAAGCAGGAAATAGGGTGTCATGAGGGGTTCAGCTATGGGCTCGTCTGCATGGAATATTAGCAAAGGAAGTAGTCTGGTCAGATCGGAGTCGGAACAGCCGACAATCGTGTGTTTTACGTCAGCATGACGAGCCACCAGGCTCGCTCCCTGTTCTTCGTTCGTGTCTGTCACTCCGGAATAGTTGACGGTGAACGTCTCCACCTTACCTTTACTCATTTTTGCCATTTCTGTGACAACGATCCCTGAATCGAGTCCTCCACTCAGGAAAGCTCCCACCGGAACATCGGCCACCATTTGATCGCGCACCGATTGTTGAACCAGACTACGCAGTTCGACGGCCCAGTCTTCTTCCGTGCGAGATTCATCAATGGTGTACCAGTCGTAATTCCAGTACGGTTCTATGGTTATGCTCGAATCTCTTCGTACTCTTATGAAGTGACCTGGAAGCAATTTCCGCACATCTTTGAAGATTGTCCGAGGTGCCGAAACGTATTGGAAAGCCAGATATTCCTCAATGCTTTCGCGATCCACCTGAGGCCGTACAAGACCTCCTGCCAGAAGAGCTTTTATTTCTGAAGCAAAACCGAAAAATGTATCGGTGTGTACGTAATAGAGAGGCTTAATGCCAGTCCGATCGCGAGCTAATATCAGCTCGCGGTTACGTCGATCCCAGATCGCAAGAGCAAACATGCCATTGATTTCTTTTAAGAAATCTACTGAGCGTTCTTCATACAAATGAACCAGGCATTCGGTATCAGTGGTGCTGCGAAACTGATGGCCACGGCTTTTAAGACGATTCTGCAAATCTGCATACGAGTAAGTCTCTCCATTGTACACTATGACAACGCTTCCATCTTCGTTATACATCGGCTGACGGCCTGCATCGCTCAAGTCAATAATGGACAGCCTCTGATGTCCTAACGCGAGGTGCTCCGAAGGTTCAAAGAAGGTTCCAGATTGATCCGGGCCTCTATGTGCTATCGCATCCATCATCAGATTGATTGATTGCGACGGCACCCGGCCCCAAAATCCGCAAATACCACACATGATCCTCTCCCGATAGCTGCACGGCTTACAATTGCGAAAATCCGGTCGATCCAGAAATGCACTGGGGGGCTAACACGGTTCTGCTCCGCTGCTATCTGACTCCAATGGAATAATGAATTGTTTTCCCAATTAACTCACCTTAGTAGCGCTTCTAGCAAATTCTTCAACACATATATCCAATATACGCTGATACGGTTTACCGGCGTTTCTTTTTTGCACCAAATTCAGTCCCTTTTGTATAAGGATTCCTTGTAATGCCTCATCCTCGAGAATCCTCAAAGCCTGCTTCGCTAAATCCTCGGCATCCATCGGATCGAAAAAGACTGCGGCATCCTCGAAAATGTCCCGAGCATACGGACGGTCCGCAATGAGTACTGGCGTACCCAAACTCATGGCTTCTAAAGGAGGTAATCCGCAACTTTCAACCAATGATGGCAAAACGAGCAAATCAGCCAATTCAAAAGCCTCCCGAAGTTCGCCTGCTTCGAGATATGAGAGGCACGTAACACCATGCTCATGGGAGAATGGATGGTCTTCTGGCAGGGTCAGAAACAGTTGAACCTGGGGCCTGTATTGCCGCAAAAGGCGCGTTCCCATGGTGGCAGTTTCGACCATTTTATAAGGATAAGAATCTCCGACATAGAGGATACGACTCCCCGCCGGAGCAGCCCGCATAGGGTCTAGTCTGCGGTAATCCCCTGGGATTTTGTCCAATTTCCTCGGTGAGACATAAACCACTTCGATCTTCGATGCATGAATGTCAAAGCATCTGACCAGATAATCTTGCATAACACTACTCTGGCAGATAACTCGAGCGGCATCTTGGCAGGAACGTCGCATCTGATGGCGATACGTCATGATCC
This sequence comes from Desulfomonile tiedjei DSM 6799, assembly GCF_000266945.1. Lineage (NCBI taxonomy): Bacteria > Pseudomonadati > Thermodesulfobacteriota > Desulfomonilia > Desulfomonilales > Desulfomonilaceae > Desulfomonile > Desulfomonile tiedjei. Next base: position 1,088,884 of record NC_018025.1, on the reverse strand, counting down.
TTAATCGTTCTAGCCGAGAATCAAAAGTTTGGATTGCTTCTCTGCTGAAAGGCAAAGACTGCTGAACATAGGTCACATGGGGAATTTCTGAACATCCTCGACCGAAATTGGCAAAGATGAATAATAAATCGGCCGAAATGTCTTTACACGCCTTGGAAAGAGAGTATTCATACCACCAGATCCTGGCAAACGGATTACGATCTACCATTGTTTTCTCGATAATCCGAAGCTTCCGTGATTGTGGGAAAGCAAACAGTCTATCGGTTGCAGGACTTGAAAAAACGGTAATCTTCTCTATACGAGGATCCGCAACGGCCACAGTCAAAAACTCGAGAAACCCGGTGGCCGCTCCTCCCCGCTTTGTTCCCAGAGCATCAATAGCCAGGTGCATGCGCCTTCCCCTGCCCGCTCATAGTCCACATTTTCGGAATAGAAGTCTTGAGACTTTTTCTCTGAGAGAATGCTGCAGCCTCTCACCCATAATTTTGTACCTACCGATCATACGGCTTGTAGCGACTAGGATTCAAGAAGGAATCTCCGGAATCCTTCTTGCAAAGAATCTCGTAAGAACCTGCAGGTACCCATATCACGTCAAAAAATGACTGGAATCTGTCCAACATATTGAAATTACCCCTCAATCTCCATTAGAGAACAAGGAATTCAACTTTCCTGTATATCCGCTACCAACCTGCGAAACTTCTTGCACGGATTCGCTCTTACAAATCTAATTTGGCCCCCCGGAATCAGTCCGTTACCCACTCGTAGTCGGGATGGAGTTCTGTCCTGTCCCTGGGATTATGAAGAGCCTCCTCTTTTGATTGCGAACTCATATCTTATGTGTTCTCGCGATTAGTAGCCGCAGTTTTTCTTCAATTCGCTTCAAGTTTCTTCTGCAATAGTGCAGTTATTCTTTGACCTTGAGATCCGTCGCATGTACAAATTTACATCGTTCGGGGTTGATTAATTCTCCCCCAATCATTACTAGCAAAAACTATGCTATCCAGTGTTACAAGCTGTGTCAAGCACGATGGCCCTTAAGAACGGGATCAACTAAGATTATTTTCTCTTATCAAGTGCTTGCGGTGCGGGTTGAGCGCATTCGCCACCACAGGTAGTGAAATCAGGCACCGCGAGAAAGCACTCTTGAGATCGATTCTCAAAGATCATCCGTACATAGCAACGATTTGGTCAGCGGCATCTTTCTTGCAAAAGTTCAACTCGACAGATAGTAAACTCGAAGAATTAGATATCAAGATGACGCTGAGAAAGAGGGTTTTCGACGGCAGATGCAGTCTTTCGGGGGAATAATTCTGTCGGCAGACAATTGATGGGACCCGGGTCTTTTTAGTCATGATCCGGTAAATTTTGAGTAAAAAACACACAAAGCCTCCGCGCATGAGCGCAGGTTCTTTTGTAGATCATAACAACTGAATGGGGGCCATACCTGGTTCGAACCCCGGGAGGGTTACCGCATATTGGGAGGCGCCGGCTAAGATGGATCTTGAGCGGATATACTCCATATTGCCATGGCAGCTACAGAACGTGGCGGCCTCAGCCGAAGGCTGGCGAGTCAAACGCCTGCAATTCGGGGGCGATTTTCCCCACATTCTCAAGGAGGCAATTGACAGAACTTTTTGGCCTTTGGAAAAAATCCAGGATTATCGCAATCGACAGTTAAGGGATTTCATGCGACATTGTTATGAGACAACTCCTTATTTTCAGGCACTTCTTCGTAAATCCGGCGCAATCCCTGATGATTTCGCTTGTCTCGATTCTCTCAGGCGTCTGCCCGTCTTGACCAAGCACATTATACAGGAAGACTACACTGCATTTCTCTCCAACCGGATCCCGTCAAAAGCCAGACTTCCCGCACACACGAGCGGAACTACCGGTGCGGGACTACGTTTCTCCACTACGCGAGAAGCAGTTCAGAGACAATGGGCCGTCTGGTGCCGCTATCGATTGTGGCACGGCATCTATCCGGGTACGTGGTGTGCGTACTTTGGCGGGCGGTCGGTTGTTCCACTTTCACAGGATAGGCCGCCTTTCTGGAGACACAATTATCCGGGAAAACAGATATTGTTCAGTGGCTATCACATGAACGAAAACAATTTGAATTATTACATAGAGGCGATCAGGAGATTTCAGCCCCCATGGATTCACGGGTATCCATCTCTTATATCATTGCTCGCATCTCACATGATCGACAAGAAATTGGATATAGGGTATCAGCCCGGATGGATAACCATCGGAGCGGAAAACCTGTTGGAACACCAAAAGAAATTGATATTTGAAGCCTTTGGAGTGAAGGCAAGACAACATTACGGTTCTGTTGAAGCAGTGGCAAATATTTCTGAATGTGAACTGGGAAACTTGCACGTGGACGAGGACTTTTCGGCGGTTGAATTCCTTCCCGAGGAGTCTGGCTGTCGATATAGGGTATTGGGAACCAATTTTACGAATCCCGCGTTTCCCCTGGTCAGGTACGATATCGGCGACGTAGTGTCTCTTTCCGACCGTCAATGTGCATGCAACAGGCCCGGTCGCGTTGTCGAAGACATCGACGGTCGTCTGGAAGACTATGTGATCCTTGCAAATGGGGCAAAACTGGGCAGAACAGATCACATCTTCAAGGACATGGTAAACATCCGAGAAGCTCAAATATATCAGACCGAACCCGGAGCATTCACTATCAGAGTTGTGCGAGGCACTCACTACAATGAGACTGACGAAGCAATGCTACTATCCGAGACGGCCAAAAGGGTGGGGTCTGACACGAAGGTATCTATCGAATATACTTCATTTCTAAAAAGGTCTGCGACCGGAAAATTACGGCAGGTTGTTTCTCAAATCCCTCACGGACGACTGGATGCCCGTGAGGCTACTTGAATAGTGCTTCAACAGAATTCTTATTAAGAATGTGATCGCCATGGATTTAGCGGAGGCAAACAGGTGTATAAAATTACTCAAAACATCCGTAACGGCGCCATTTCCGTCGATACTGTACCACAACCACTGGTTCAAGCCGGCCACTTGTTGATTGCAAATGTCGCTTCGGTAATTTCGCCGGGCACAGAAAAAGCGCTAATGGAACTGTCCCAAAAGTCGTTAATCGGGAAGGCTCGCCAGAGGCCGGACCAGGTGCGCAGAGTATTGGAAAAGATTCGGAATGAGGGATTATTCCAGACACTGGCTCAAGTGCAGGAAAAATTGGACGAGCCCATGAACATGGGTTATTCCTCCGCAGGAATCGTGCTCGCGGTTGGAGCAGGGGTTCAAAATTTCAGACCGGGAGATCGGGTCGCAAGCAATGGACCCCACGCGGGGGTTGTGTGCGTTCCAAAGAACCTCTGTGCCATGGTTCCGGAAAAAGTGCCTCTGGACCATGCTGCTTTTGCCGTTCTCGGCGCCATTGCATTGCAGAGTATTCGTCTTTCTGAAATCAAACTGGGTGAGACTGTTCTCGTGATTGGATTGGGGCTTATCGGACAAATTACCGTTGCTCTGCTCAATGCCGCGGGAGCCCGCGTGCTCGCGGTAGATCTGGATAGAACAAAGTGCGAGTTGGCATCGACCAAAATGGGAGCTGAAGAAGCACGGCCGGATTTCAAGGCCAACGACATCCTCGATAGAACTTCCGGCTTCGGCGTCGATGCAGTCATCATAAGCGCTTCAACCAAGTCGAACGATCCCATTGACCTGGCAGCAGCAGCCGTACGGCAGAAAGGTCGCATTGTTCTGACCGGTGTTGTCGGTCTTGAACTGGATCGGCGTCCCTTTTACTTTAAAGAAGCGGAATTCGTGGTTTCATGTTCGTATGGACCGGGCAGGTACGATCCTTTTTACGAGACGTACGGTCAGGATTATCCACCGGCTCACGTCCGATGGACAGAACAACGCAATATCCAGGCAGTACTGGACTTGATGGCAGCAGGCCGCCTCGATGTCTCGCCGTTGATAAGTCGTCGCGTTCCCATAGAAAATGCTCTTGAAGCATATAACTCTATAAGAGCAGAAAGCAAGAGTCAGCTTGGAATCCTCTTGACGTACCCCGAAGCAGCGCGTTGCGGTCAGAACAACCATACGCAAGCGCTGACTACCCAAAGTCCACCGCTGGGGAAGATCCCCATCGGATGTTTGGGAGCAGGCAACTTTGCACGGCTCGTACTCCTCCCTTGCATATGCCGAATCGGCGACTTTCACCCGAAGACGTTATGCTCTGCAGGAGGCACCAGTGCTGTTCACAGCGGTAAGAAGCTCGGCTTCGATTATGCCACCACTGACGAGAACACTGTTTTGCATGATGAAGAAATTCAGGCCGTATTCATTGCAACCCAGCACGATCGACATGCTCGGCAGGTCCTCAAGGCAATTGAAGCAGGCAAAGACGTCTTTGTCGAAAAGCCCTTAGCCCTGAGCATTGAGGACATTATCGCCATTGACGATGCCATAGAGAATTGTCCGGGAGTGAAGCCGCTTCTCATGGTGGGTTTTAACAGGAGATTTTCTCCTGCCGCTCTGGCTGTCAGGGAATTCTTCTCGAGGATCGCTCAGCCGAAGACCATCTGCATACGTTTCAATGCCGGGCCGATTCCAGAGAGTCATTGGAGTCAACATGAGTCCATCGGAGGAGGACGAATAGTGGGGGAAGCGTGTCATGCAATCGATCTGGCGACTTTTTTCGCAGAAAGCCCCCCGTGCAGAGTCTACGCAGAATCCATCGGAGGTACGAATGCCCCCAGAATAACTGAAGATCAATGCCTGATCACTGTCAAACATGTAAATGGATCGGTTTCCAGCATTGCCTATCTGGCCGGAGGAGACAAAGCTTTTCCAAAAGAACGAGTTGAAGTTTTCGGGGGCGGCCAAATCGCCGTCATCGACGATTTTCGCGAAATTATCTTCTGTTCCAACGGTAAGACCAAACGACAACGCAGTTTCTCGACGGATAAAGGGCATAGACAGGAGATAGAATCTTTTGCCAAAGCACTGACTGAGGGAACCGCTTCACCGATATCATGGGAGGAACTCAAAACGGTTTCTCTCGCAGCCATTCTCGCTGTGAGGAGCGTACACGAAGGAATTCCGTTCGAGATTCCCGCAAGATTCAGGGAATCATAGCAAGTGTATAAAATAGTGTCCAATTGCAAAAGCTCTTCTCGGCAATTGGTAGGTGCCGTGCCTCCGTGCCGGCACATTTTTCAAATACAAATCAACCAGTTCGGGCCGGCAGGGACGCCGACCCCTACCGTTCATTTGAGGCACAATGCATTCAAAAGGTCAGAAATTATGTCATCTGCTATGTATTGAGAGATTCAGATTGATTGAAGAGGATTAGAGCTGGATCACAACCTATTATTGTTGCTTATTAGATTCTACCCAAAAACCGAGGAATCTGATCCGTCTCCTGGAGGAAGAACACTTTGAGTGTTTTCTTGTATTTTCATACATTGCGCTACTTGAGGCCGATTCAGTATTATAGTCGTCTCAGAAAGCTTCTTATCCGGCCAAGACCTTCTCTGGCTCCGTCTCCTCCCCTGCGGCAAAAGCAGAAGGTTTGGAGAACCCCTTTCACTCTCAAATCGCCCCTAAGCAGTAACGAGTGCTCGTTCCTCAATCGGAGAAGAACTCTCCATTTCCCGGGTATCTGGAACGATACCTCGATCGAGAAACTGTGGCTGTATAATCTTCATTATTTTGACTTCTTGAACTCGGACGACGCCACGCTCGATCCGGATTTCTATTGTAGGCTGATAAGTCGCTGGATACGTGATAATCCGCCCTGCTCCGGAATCGGGTGGGAGCCGTACCCGCTTTCCAGAAGAATCGTAAGCTGGATCAAATGGTTTCTGGCCGGAAATGTCCCCTCTGATGAGGCCCTGCGGAGTCTGATCATCCAAACCAGGGCTTTGAATGCAGACATCGAATACCATCTGCTCGGAAATCATCTGCTTGCAAATGCCAAGGCTCTGATTTTTGCAGGGCTTTTCTACGAAGGAGCCGAACCTGATGCATGGCTGACGAGAGGAATTGACATCTTGAAGCAGGAATTACCCGAACAAATCCTGGCTGATGGAGGTCACTTCGAACGTAGCGCGATGTATCACTCCATAATACTCGAAGATTTGCTGGATATAATCAATGTCTCCGGAATTTACGAGATTCCGAGCATCGTTGATTTTGTCAATGCCTCAATAATACCGACCACGAACCGGATGAGAAGCTGGTTGAGCGCTATGCTCCATCCGGATCGAAAGTTCGCATTATTCAACGATGCCGCTTTTGGAATCGCACTTTCTCCGGAAGAATTGGAAGGTTACGCACGAGAACTGGGGCTTGAAGCTTTGACGCCGCAGGGTGAATTCGTTCATCTTAATGAAAGTGGTTATATGCGACTTCAAATCGATAACACCGTTCTGATACTCGACGTCGGACCGATAGGACCCGACTATGTTCCCGGTCATGCACATGCGGACACCCTGTCATTTGAAATGTCCATATTCGGGCACCGGGTTTTTGTGGATACCGGGACATTCTGCTATTCCAAAGGAAAGACTCGGTCATATGTGCGCTCTACGCAGGCTCACAATACGATGTCTTTTCGCAACGCCGATTCCTCCGAGGTTTGGGACACCTTCCGGGTAGGAAGAAGAGCTTATCCTTTCAACCTGGAAGTGCATAATTCAGGAAACACCTTCCAAGTCTCATGTTCTCATGACGGGTATCGGCGACTGAGAGGTTCGCCGATTCACCGGAGAACCTGGACCTTAGATTCCAACAGTTTAGTCGTGTTCGATACAATTACCGCAGATGGCAGCGCAATTGCTCATTTTCATTTCGATCCCTCGCTGAAATGCTTGGCGGAAGGAGAAAACGGTCAACTCATCTTACCCAACAGTAAGCTCATCAGGTGGAAAGCACTCGCCGGACAGGCTGTCCTGACTGGCTCCAAGTATTATCCTGAGTTCGGAAAAGTCCAAAAAAATCGGTGCCTCAATGTAATTGCGAAGGAGGGTAAAGCTAAGATCATCTTCGAATGGTAACTACCGAAATTATGGCTATTTCAGTCTACACGGACGCAAATTGCACAAGAGAATAGCAGAAAGGGGGCCAATTTGTACATCGGTGAAAGCCTCGAAAGTCCAGGAAACACGGCATCCAAGAAACGATGCCATGTGAAATCACACGATGATTATGCCACGAGCTGGAAACAAACAGGTGTGACCCCTTTGGGGATTGGAAACCGGATCAGATGGTTTCTGCGCAATACCATTTTGACGACTTTGGCTGCTCTAAAGACATCCGGTCAAAGTACCTTTCTGACATCTATGTATTGTCACTACGTTTTTGACGATCAAATACCCGAGTTCGAGGCTTTGATTGTGGAACTCATGAAAATAGGAACATTTGTGAACACTGACGTGTGTGTTGATATGCTCAAGGGTACAAAACCACTTGATGGAAGATATTTCCATCTCTCATTCGACGATGGTTTTCGCAATGTTGCAAACAATGCGATTCCGGTACTCAAAAAATATGGAATTCCAGCTATCGTATTCGTTCCGACTTCATTTGTAGGAGCCGATCTGGAAACTACGAGGAAGTACTGTCTCGATATAGCGCAGTACAGTACCACAATTGAGATGTTGAGATGGCAGGATCTCGAGAAATTGCTGCTCCTTGGATTCGAGGTAGGATCCCATACAAAAACTCATGCGAGATTCTCGTCAATCTCGGGAGATCCCGACTTCATGTATGAAGAGATTGCAGGGTCGAAACAGGAGATTGAAGAAAAGCTGGGCATAGAGTGTAAGTACATATCCTGGCCTTACGGTAAGAAAGCCGATTCCGATGAAACTTCCTTATCCATGGTCGAGAAGGTAGGGTACGAAGCCTGTTTCGGTGCATTCAGAGGCTCAATCGTGCCCCGGACTACGAATGCTTTCGCAATTCCCAGGCATCATTTCGAAGTTCAATGGCCCACGGCTCACATCAGATATTTTCTTGGTGCTAAATTGAGGCAAGCAACATGAGACTGGTTATTCTTACCTCCGTCAGGCGAGGATATGCGTCTCGCTCTGTACCGGTATTATGCGCTAATCCTCGCTTGAATGTCGTCAGGCTTATTCTCACCAATAGTACAGCGCCGGATTTCTCCAAAGCGCTTGTACGCAAAACCCGAAAAACAATGCGGATAGGCCTGTTGGGTGCACTGAATGGCATCAGAATTCGTGATTGGTACAAAGACGAAGAAGTCGATGATATCGAGAAAGTATGCAGCCAACATCATGTGGAGATAATAGAAAGCGATCACACAAACTCCGCAAGGACCGCAGAGTTGCTGAAGGAATGCCGTGCCGATTTAGGCATCTCCCTTGGGAACGGGTACATTGCAAGTAAGATTTTTTCATTGCCAACTTACGGCACGATCAATGTGCATACAGAAATCCTCCCGAGATTCCAGGGAGCTCACAGTATAATATGGCCGATCTATGAAGGCTTGCAGGAAACCGGTTTCACTATTCATCAAATAGACGATCATATTGACACAGGGCCCATACTTTTTCAGGAGAAGTATCCTATTGTATTGCATCCTACGCTCCGAGAAACAGTAAAGAGAAACTTGGAGACTGCCTGGTCACACGTTCCGCATGCTATAGCATATGTATGTGAAAATTATTTACAATTGAGGGATGCTGCAAAGATACAAGACCGAGGCAGACCCTATACCACTCCAACCATCTGGCAATTCTTGCGAATGATTCGAAATCACAAGAAAATGATCGACAATACCACCTAATGTTGATTAGCTTTACTTTTCATAATCTGTAAGGCTCGAGGTATCCTTCGCTATTTTTGAAAAATAAGCTTGGTTTTTTCACATTCCATGGTTATTCTTGTAATATGAATGATTGTGCAAAACGTTTAAGGAGGCACAAAAATGGATTTAGAAACTGCTTTGTATGCATTTGTCTGGATAGCCGGATTTATTCTCTTCCTGGTGCGTTTCGGAAAAATGTACCGTGATTAGGCGAGCAATGTAAAAGAAATATTTAGTAGGAGAAATTTCGTGATTCAAGAATAACTGCTCTGACTTTTGCTGTTCAGAGGGCAGGTGACTTTTTATTCCTCAGTGGTCGATTCCACAACGTCCCGTTTCGAAAGAATAGAGACCTCACAAAATCCTTACAGCCACTTATTGGTTTCTCAAAATATCAGTATTGTTTATTTGCGGGGAAAGAAACCAGGGGCAGCAGTGAATCGACAAGAAAGATTCGCCCACTTGATCCATTTGGAACTTGCCAGAATCCCGAATTAAGTTCTATGATGGATGTGTACAGGTTCTCAGAAGGTCTTATTTTGCTATCCTGAGACGAAACAAGGGCTCTGGAAGAGAAGGTCGCTCATATTCAATGGTGCGACATTTCCGACCGGTATAGAGGTATCGTGATGAGAGCGCCGAAGCGAAAACACGTGCTACCCCGTCAAATTGAAAGGCCAGAAGTAGTGAATGGAGCTGCCATTGCAGAACGGGTTAGTTATATAGGTAGCCCCGAACATAAGGATACCCCATCTTTCGCCGGGCAGCCGAGGCCGCGGGCAGATGCCTCTTTATGTGATCGTCAACTGTCACAAGATCATGAACGAGTTACTCAGTGGCTGCAAACTGCAATCCTGCGGGGAGCTATTGGTGGAATGTACGAAGGTGATTTTCCCAGATATGTCTGGTACAAGGATGGCGATGTCGTATACGAGGCACGCCTCGTGAATAGAGAGAGTGGAGAATACAAAGGATACCCACTCAACAAGACGGAATGGCCGGAGGGCCTGGATTCGATTTATGGATGATTTCTCGCTTGATTTTGAATGGATAGATCCCCTGGGTGCTAAAGGAGCCGAATTGAGGGCCACCTGGGCGAGGCTTTCAATTGTGGTGGACGGTTACCCAGTGACCAGGGTCTACGATGATCGATCGAAAACCGTGAGAGACGCTGTCTATTTGCCACTGTATCCATTGGCAGAATGGCTGGTTACTCAGTGGTGGCCTCTCTGGAACGAACCGGGCCCTCCGTTGGCTGATCGCCCCGGTTACGATACGCGTCACTCTTTAGTGAGTGCGCGTGAAGGTTATGCCCTCCCTCCGCTCCGAATTCATCCTGCAGGCTCGATGGTCATGCTTTCTTGGTCTCCTGAACTGTTGACTTTTCACGGTCTCGAATTTCAAGGACGAGGTGCGTTCTGGACGAAGACAAGTCTAGTGAAAGCGAAGTTCTCATCGCTCATTACCGCAGTCGTGGGCCGACTAGAGAACTATGAAATCACGGATACTTTAATGCAACAGGACTGGGAGGCCATCCAATCGGCGGATCCCGAGGAGAAGAAATTCTGCAGGTGTGCCGGTTCGCTAGGATTAGACCCCTACTCATTGGATGAAAATCAGCAACAGGAAATAGAAAAAGCCGCGGATCGATTACCTGAAGAAATGCTGACCGAATTTTTCCGAGCCGCTCGGAGAACGGAATTGATCGCGGATGCCGAAGAGATCCGGGACGCATTCAGTCGCGCACAGAGCAATGAGGAAGACTTGACTTCCCTCAGAGAACTTCGTCACGCCGCAGAAGGGTGGATCGACTTCTCCGGGTCAATGCCTTGGGAACAAGGCTATTCTTTTGCTCAAAGGATGCGCACCCACCTGGGATTGAACGGAGCGCCATTGAAGTCGATTAAGACAATTGCGCATGCCCTTGGAACAACTGAAGAGAGCCTTTCAAAGGTAATGACAAAATTTAGTGATCGAGAGACACCTTTCGTCGCATTGATGGGTGTCAATGCTAAATTGAGTCCAGTGTTCGTCACTAGGGAGGCACGCACTACGGCTCACATGTTTTATCTCTGCAGAGCGCTTTTTGAATACCTTGCGTCATCTAATCAGCGTGGAGCGCTGATTACTGAGGCCAATACCGAGCAACAGAAGCGAAATCGAGCATTCGCGGCCGAGTTGCTCGCTCCTGCTTCGGCATTACGAGCTCGAATCAGAATTCCCATAATCACGTGGGACCAGGCGGAAGAAGTAGCTGAAGAATTCGGGGTTTCCGCTTACATAATCCGGCATCAACTGGAAAATCATCACATTGCTAGCGTTCAAACATATGATACATAGATTTTTCCAGTCAGGTTAAGATCGGAAGCACTCTAAATCCCTCATTCTATAGAGATCGGGATGACTTGTCTGCTGATTTCGCGAATTTGCGCAGCACCACATAAAACACGGGCGTCAGGAAAAGCCCGAACAGAGTTACTCCCAACATTCCGGAGAAGACCGCTGTGCCAACCACCTGCCTCATTTCCGAGCCGGGACCCTCTGCTGTTACGAGCGGAACGACACCCAGGATAAATGCGAAAGCAGTCATCAGAATCGGTCGCAACCGCAGTCGACAGGCTTCGACTACGGCCTTGAATCGGTCGCTGCCCCTGTCTTCAGCCATCTTCGCGAATTGCACGATCAGAATCGCATTTTTACAGGCCAGTGCCACTAGCACCAGGAAACCGATTTGAGTCAGAATATTGTTCTCCATGCCGCGGAATTCAATCCCCAGGAGTGCGCACAATACGGACATCGGAACAATCAGGATCACTGCCAATGGTAAAGACCAGCTCTCGTATTGTGCAGAGAGAGTAAGGAAAGCGAAAAGCACACATAAGGGGAAGATATAGATCGCTACATTTCCTGCCAGCTTCTGCTGAAACGCGAGATCCGTCCATTCGATGGCAAGTCCTTCAGGCAGAATTTGACCTGCCAATTTTTCCATTTTGTCCAGTCCTTGACCGGAACTGAAACCCGGCCGAATGTCACCATTGATATCAGCAGACGGATATAAGTTGTAACGAATCACTCTGTCCGGCCCTGTGACGTTGCGTATCTCTGCAATGGAGCCCAGAGGGACGGTTGAACCATTGCCACTGCGGGTCTTTAATTGCAGAACATCGTTCGCATCGCTCCGATATGCTACGTCAGCCTGGGCGGTAACCCGGTAAACTCTCCCCAGGAGATTGAAGTCGTTCACATAGACTGAACCGAGGTAGACCTGAAGAGTATCGAAGACATTTGCCAGTGGAACGTCCAGCATTCGTGCTTTGATGCGATCGATGTCGACGTAGAGCTGGGGAGCTTCCGGACGAAAAGTAGTGAAGACTTGCACGAGTTCCGGCTGCTGATTTGCGGCAGAAATAATATCTGTTACAGCAGTGTCCAAGACTTTTGTGCCGACTCCGAAACGATCCTGCACTTGCATTCTGAACCCGCCTCCTGTGCCGATCCCTCGCACTGGTGGCGGTGGAATCACCACAATGAATGCTTCTCGAATTTTCGAGAGCTTCTGCCTCAGGTTGGTCAGGATATTCTGCATGGAAAGCCCTTTTTCTGCCCGGACAAATGGATCGTCAAGTCGTGTGAAAATCGCACCCGCATTGGAGCTGTTGGTTCGCGTTGCTCCGGAAAAGCCGGCGAATGAAACGATTCCTGTAATTCCGGGAACTTCTTGTGCCAAACTTGCCGCCCTGCGCACTACCTCGTCTGTGCGATTCAGTGATGCACCATCCGGAAGTTGAATGCTGACTATCAGATAACCCTGATCCTGCTGCGGGATAAATCCTACGGGCACACGCTGGATGCTCCAGTATGTCAAGAGCAACAACCCTCCGTACACGATCAGACATATTGCAGCCAACCGGGTTATGCGAGCAATTGCCCTTCCGTAGAGATCTCTTGAAAACCAGAATGCCGAGTTAAAGGCCCGAAAGAACCACCCGAAGATTCGCTCGTACAAACGCTGAAATCCTCCCCTCGCTTCCGTTTGGGGACGAAGCAACAGGGCCGCCATGGCCGGACTAAGGGTAAGCGACACCACAAGGGAGAGAGCCGTGGAAACAGACAGGGTCAAAGCGAACTGCCGGTAAAATTGTCCGCTGATTCCGCCGAGAAATGCAGTGGGAACAAATACGGCCACTAATACGAGTGCTGTGGAAATCAATGCAGATGCGACTTCATCCATCGCTTTATGCGTGGCTTCTTTCGGAGACAAGCCTTCTTCAATATTTCGTTCCACATTTTCAACGACTACAATAGCATCGTCCACCACTATCCCGATAGCCAGAACAAGCCCGAAAAGTGAGAGATTATTCAATGAAAAACCGAGTAACAGCATTACAAAGAATGTACCGATTAGTGATACGGGAATGGCAACCAGCGGGATAATAGTGGCACGCCAACTCTGCAAAAATATGAAGATAACCAATGTGACGAGGAAAGATGCTTCGAACAGCGTGGTATAGACCGCCTTAATAGACTGAGCCACGAACACCGTAGGATTGTATACTACTCGATACTCGAGTCCTGGAGGGAATTTCTGACTCAATTCTTTCATTGTGCCCAGAATTCCATCTGCAGTCGCAATGGCATTTGACCCCGGGCGCTGAAAGACGAGCATTGCAACAGCAGTATGCTTGTCGAGGTAGCTGTTTACCCCGTAATCCCTCGCACCGAGTTCCACCCGTGCCACATCCTGCAACAATACCAGACGGCCTCCTTCCCCGGATTTCACCACGATTTTAGCGAACTCCTCCGGTTGTTCCAATCGACCCTGTGTATTGATTGCCACCTGAAAGCCCGTGTTCGGATCGAGAGGCGGCTGACCGAGTGCACCGGCTGCCACTTGAATGTTCTGCGCTCTTATTGCCTGTACCACGTCCGTTGCCGTAAGATTGAGTTCCGCAAGCCTGTCCGGCAGCAGCCAGATTCGCATACTATATTCCCGGGCGCCGAACAGGAGTACATCTCCAACTCCCTCCAGCCGGGAAATTACATCTCTGACCTGAAGATATGCATAGTTTCCGATATAGACCTGATCCAGGGATTCATCGGGCGAAACGAAATGTACTACCATCAGGAGATCCGGTGAACTCTTCGTAGTGGTTATCCCGATGCGGCGGACATCTTCAGGTAATCGAGCCTCTGCTATGGCCACCCGGTTTTGCACGAGAACTTGCGCCTTGTCGAGATCTGTTCCCAGCTTGAAGGTGACAGTGAGTTGCATCTGTCCGTCAGGAGTGGATTGAGACTCCATGTAGAGCATGTCTTCAACGCCGTTGATCTCTTGCTCAAGTGGTGTGGCAACAGTGTCAGCGAGAGTCTTCGGAGTGGCGCCCGGGTAATTGGCACGTACAACAATTGTAGGCGGAACGACTTCGGGATATTGAGCTACCGGTAATCCGAAATAAGAGACGATTCCCAGCAGAACAATTACGATCGAGAGAACCGTCGCAAATATAGGACGATCGATGAAGAAGTGCGGTAGTTTCATTTCCTGTTCTCAATCGGTTCGAACCTTGTCCAATCCATTTCCGTGATAGAAAGTGTGCTTGGTGTCTTGCCCCTTCAGCAGAGCCATATATTCTTGCGGAATCCAATCTTTCTTCTCGACTGCGATCTGTTCTTCTTCAGGATTTACCGGGGCACCCGGGCGTATGCGTTGGATACCACTGACAATGACGCGATCGTTCGCTGTCAGGCCTTCCCGAATCACGCGAAATTGCTCCTCTCGGGGACCGAGTCGCACAAAACGACGATCGACACCGTTTTTTTCATCGACCACGTACACGAATTTTCTTGATTGATCGCTTCCAATGGCCTCTTCGGGCACAAAAAGAGCTTCGAGCACTTCGCTGCCAGGCACTCTTACCCTTGCAAACAATCCGGGAGTCAAAGCAAGATCGGGATTCGGCAGTTTAGCTCTTATGCGCATCGTTCCCGTGTTGGGATCCATCCGATTGTCGATAAAATCGATATGTCCCTTGTACGGAAAGCCTTCCTGATCTGCCAATCCTATGTAGACGGGTATTCCTACATTCCCGTCATTGGGGCGCTTTCCCTCCCGAGCCAACCGCGAATACTTCAAATATGTGTTTTCGTCCGAATCGAAGTAACAGTAAATTGGATCCAGAGAAACAATTGTGGTCAGGAGCGTGGTTTGACCGGTTCCACCAGTAATGAGATTTCCTTCAGTGACAAAGAGCCGACTGATTCTTCCCGAAATGGGAGCAGTTATTTTCGTGAATTCCACATTCAGGCGGGCTGCCTCCTCGGCAGCTTTGGCTGAAGCCAACTCTGCTTTGGATTGTCTTTCCTCTGCCGCACGTTCATCGAATGCATCTTGAGAAACTGAAGCGGTGGCGAGCAGTTCTCGGGATCGTTTGAGTCTGAGCGACGCCAATTCATATCGTGCTTGAGCCCTCGCACGATCTCCTTCCGTACGGTTCAGTTCAGCCACAAACGGTCGAGGATCGATAACGAAGAGCAGGTCTCCTTTCTTGACCAGTGCCCCCTCCCGGAAATGAACGGATTCCAGGTACCCGCTCACCCGTGCCCTGACTTCGACTGTTTCGACAGAATCAAGCCGTCCTGTGAACCGATCCCACTCAATCATGTTCACTTGGAGCGGTTTGCCTACAGTTACCTTCAACGCAGGCGGTTGAGCGACCTGCTGCGCTTTGTTGCATCCCGATATAAAAAGAAGCACCAGGAAAAACATCGCGAATTGCGTTAATTTTCCATAAGTTGCAATGATATATCGAATCATATGATTACTCCGGATTCGCTGGGGAGTCACAGCATCCTCCTTTGCAGTGGACCGATCGCCGCTGCACGAATCGGACTCCGTTCAATGTCTACAATCCTGACTTCTCCGGCATTCGCGATAGCCGATCCGATATAATGAATCGTGCAGTTCAGCGGAACTGTCAGTTAGGCGTACGATAGACATGCTCCCAATGGTGGGCAACCCGGGACAATTCTGAGTCGGAATGTACAATAGCAAATGTCAGAATTTTTGTCTGATGGAGCTTCTGGAAAATCGGTGGGTGCCGTGCCTCCGTGCCGGCACATTTTTCAAAAAAATCGACCAGTTCGGCACGGCAGAGACGCCGTGCCCTACCGTTTCTTATCAAGGACCCGGTGTTCAAAAGGTCAGAAATTATGTCAACTGCTATAATTATTTAGCATGCTTAATTTGCAGAATGCATTATCGAAAGCGTGCGATTGTAAGGATCACGTTAGAATGTATTCAGATTCCATGAAGAAGCGGTCGTGGTATAGTCGATTGAGTTCTTCACTGAAGGTATTTTCCTGGTAGTATAGGAAACGCGAGAAATTGAGGATTTCTATTCTTTGCTGCGGCAACCGCTGGTAATAACAATGAAAATCTTTCTAGCTGCTCTGAATCTCTTGATAGTACTCGCCCTGCTCCCACTGGCCTGGGACTGGCGAGCCCCCTTTTTGCCGACTGTTCGTCATCTGCTGTTCATGGGACTGGTGGCTATGCCGCTCCTTGTAATCGTGATTGAATTTTGGCTGCTGCGATCTTCCCGTCCCGAACATCGTGCGCTCAGAGTTTTGAGTGCCTCCGGATTGCTTGTGGCTGTCGTTGTCTTGATTACCAGTATAACTCTGGAAGGTCATTTCAGGTGGGTTCGCCATCAGGTCCTTCACGCAAACCCGGCCGCGCTTGAAAAGCTTGGAAGACATTTCATTGTCGGCTACCGAGACATCGGAGAACTCCGGCGCCTTATCAAGTTAAAGGCCATTTCCGGTGTGTTCGTCACCAGCACCAATGTCAACGGAAAGAGTCCCGCTGATATACAAAACGTAATCCGCTCTTTCCAAAACCAGCGGAAAGAACAGCTCCAGCCTCCTTTGTGGATAGCCACAGACCAGGAAGGCGGCAGTGTTTCACGATTATCTCCGCCGCTGTCCCGCCTGCCTTTCCTTGGGGATATTGTGAAGAGAACTTCCGATGTTGCCCTGCTTGAACGGAATATTCGACAATATGCCGGTCAACAGGGACAAGAACTTGCTGAAGTGGGAGTGAATTTGAATTTTGCTCCTGTGGTGGACTTGAATTTTAACATTATCAACCCCGACGATAAGTACACACGCATTTTTCAGCGAGCCATTTCAAATGACCCTACCACTGTCGCCCAAGTGGCCGCTTGGTATTGCGAAGCCCTGGATGAACACGGTGTACGTTCCACCTTAAAGCACTTTCCCGGTTTGGGCAGAGTATATGAAGATACTCATCTCGATCATGCGGACTTGACTACTTCTCTTGAGGAACTTACCAGGACTGATTGGATGCCGTTTCTCCATCTTATGAAAAAGAGCCGGGCCTTTGTCATGCTGGGTCATGCGAGATTGACAGCCATAGACAAAGAACGTCCGGTCTCAATGTCACCAAAGGTGATTGCAGGTCTAATCCGTGGTACCTGGAAGCATGACGGAGTTCTTATTACCGACAACTTTAGCATGCTTGCCGTGTACCGCAGCAAAATCGGCATGGATAACGGGAGCATCGAAGCTTTAAATGCAGGCGTTGATTTGATTCTGATCAGTTACGATCCGGATCAATACTATCGCGTCATGTATACTTTGCTCCAGGCGGACAAGGAAGGAAAACTCGATCAAGACATATTAAAACAGAGTGATCGGCGCTTGGAAAGAGCTATTCGCGCTCTTCCCCATTAAGAAAAATATCGTTCAATATTATCCGTTTGAATTATCTCTCTGATAATCAGCACGGAGGCCGGTCGCTACCAGAACGGGCAGGCACGAGACCTGCCCCTACATCGACTGCACCTGAAATGCTAAGATCTTATAATGACAGTTGATAAAACCGATGCTTTCAGTTCGGAACTGAGCTAACAGCATAATCCCATAATCCATTTTTTTATCTGCCTCATCAGAAAAACTCGCGGTCAGGGAACCTTTCGGCGATCTGTTGTGACTGAACTTAATCGGAAATGTTGATTCAGATTGTTGCAGGTTTAACTAGGTTCGGTGAGTAGTTCATTCACATAAGCATATGATAAATGGTGAACAATTTGAAAATTGCTTATGTGAAGTACAGCATATCTCTCTGGGGAGAAAAGGAGAAAGTATATGGCATCGGGGAATGCTGATGCGTATTTGAGTGAGATAAAGCTCAATGTCAATAATAGAGAATACTCGATTGTGGTAAAACCCGACACCCCGCTTCTGTGGGTAATCAGGGACAATCTCGGCCTGACAGGAACCAAATACGGATGCGGCATAGCCCAATGTGGCGCGTGCACGGTTCACGTGGACGGAAAAGCGGTACGATCCTGTACTACACCTGTTTCAGCCGTAGCAGGAAAGAAAATAACCACCATAGAAGGTATATCGTCGGACGGAAACCATCCTGTACAAAGGGCCTGGATCGAAGCGGAAGTTCCCCAGTGCGGGTATTGCCATTCCGGACAGATAATGAGTGCCGTAGCGCTATTGGTCCAAAATCCGACCCCTTCGGATGCAGACATTGACAGAGCAATGAGAGGAAATGTTTGCCGGTGCGGTACCTATCAGAGAATTCGCGTGGCTATTCATGGAGCCGCCCGATTGATCCGTCAAGAGGGAGTCGATAAAGCAATCGTGAGTGAAGGTGCGATGGTGGATGTTTCTCCGCAAGGCAGCAGCCATATTTCGACAAAAACTGGGACCCAGACCGGAGAATTCGTACTAAATCCGTTTATTCGTATCGGCATCGACGAAATAGTAACCATCGTGGTCAACCATTCGGAGATGGGACAAGGAGTTTACACGTCATTACCCATGCTTATTGCAGAGGAACTCGAATGCGATTGGACCAAAATACGAGTTGTAGCCGCGCCGGTCGATCCGGTATACAACCACACGGAATACGGTATTCAGGCAACCGGCGGCAGTACCAGTATCTCAAGTGAATGGGAGCGATTACGCAGAGTCGGCGCTAGCGCCCGAGAAATGCTCCTCATTGCTGCTGCGAAGTCGTGGGGCGTAGACAAGACGAGCTGCCGCGCAGAAAAAGGAGCAATAGTTCACTCATCCGGGAAGCGGCTGACGTTCGGGCAACTTGCAGAAAAAGCAGCCGAACTCGATTCACCTCAAGACATCCAGTTGAAAGATTTCTCTAATTTCACGCTTATCGGCACATCCATAAACAGATTGGATACTCCCGAGAAAACCAACGGTGAAGGTATCTTCGGCATCGATGTCACGGTGCCGGACATGCTCACTGCGGTGGTAGCTCGATTCCCCGTATTTGGAGCAACAGTAGCTCGCTTTAATGCCGATAAGGCCAAGTCCATTCCTGGGGTCAAGGAAATAGTCCAAATTCCGACCGGAGTCGCAGTGTTGGCTGAAGGTTTTTGGCCTGCGAAAGTGGCGGCAGATGCACTCGAAATTACCTGGGACGAAGGCGAAGATGCGAACCTGTCTACGCAGACCCTTCGAGAGCAATACGCTGACCTCGCCAGATCTCCGGGACTCATAGCACGGGAAGAGGGAGATAGCGAACAGGCCTTGAAAACTGCAGCCAAGGTTATCAGAGAGGAATATGAAGTCCCGTACCTTGCGCACGCCCCTATGGAACCCTTGAACTGTGTGGTAGATCTGCGAACCGATGGTTGCAATATCTGGACAGGAACTCAATTTCAAACAGTGGACCGTATTGCCGCGGCTCGTGTTGCAGGACTCGATCCAGAGCAGGTGAAGATTCATACCACCTTGTTAGGCGGCGGTTTCGGTCGCCGTGCCAATCCGGCTTCTGATTTTGTCGTGGAAGCCGTGCACGTGGCAAAAGCGGTGGGCAAGCCAGTAAAAGTAATCTGGACTCGTGAAAACGATATGAAAGGTGGCTGGTACCGTCCCATGTGGTACGATCGGATCGCCGGAGGGCTCGATGCCAATGGAAATATAGTCGCATGGCATCACACCATCGTGGGCCAGTCAATTGCGATTGGAACTCCTTTCGAAGGAGGCGTGATAGTGGACGGACTGGACACATTGTCAGTCGAAGGGGCTGCGGACTTGCCCTACTTCGTTCCGAACGTGCTGGTAGATCTCCACAGTCCCAGAATTGGCGTGCCGGTCCAATGGTGGCGATCCGTAGGACATTCCCACACTGCTTTTGTGGTGGAGAGTTTTATGGATGAGCTGGCACACGCGGCCGGTACGGATCCGTATATTTTGCGACGAGCTTTACTGAACGATTATCCCCGTCATAAGGCTGTTTTGGAATTGGCCGCAGAGAAAGCACATTGGGGAGCCAAATTGCCCGAAGGACACGGGATGGGGATAGCTGTGCACAAATCCTTCGAAAGCTTTGTCGCGCAGGTGGCAGAGGTGTCCGTATCACCGGAAGGCATAGTGCGGGTTCACAGGGTTGTCTGTGCTGTTGACTGCGGAAGGGTGACCAATCCGGATATCGTCAAAGCACAGATGGAGGGGGGAATCGCTTTTGGTCTGACCGCCGCTCTCTATGGTGAGATCACGCTTAAAAATGGGAGAGTGGAGCAGTCCAATTTTCACAATTATCCTCTGCTGAAATTGCATGAAATGCCCAGAGTGGAGGTCTATTTCATATCAAGTCAGGAGCCCCCAACCGGTGTGGGCGAACCTGGCGTACCTCCTATTGCCCCTGCAGTGGGGAATGCTATTTTTGCGGCAACAGGGAAACGCATCCGACGCCTTCCTATCCGTTCACAAGACTTGAAGCAGACTTGATGTGCAGAGCAATTATGTCTGCCGGCACGGAGGCCGGCAGCCACCAATACCCCTACCCTCAATTGGACATAAATTCTGGCAATCGTTTTAAATCGCAATGGGGACTCATCGCGCATAAAGGTTTTGCGTTGCAGGACCGAGAAGATTATCTTTATTCGATGAATCCAACCGGGTGTGTGAAATTCGAGTAGCACTTCCGCGTTCGAATGCTATCGATCGTTGAACCAAGGATTTCCCGCGATGACGGAGACCGTTTTCGTTATCCGACAAATTCTCTGCAAAAAGGGGCATGAACAATGAGAGTGGGCATAGCCTTGGGTGGTGGCGGAGTGAGGGGACTGGCACACATTCTCATGCTTCAAGTCCTCGACGATCTCAACATTCGCCCTGCCGTCATATCGGGCACAAGTATGGGTGCGATTGTCGGTGCTCTGTACGCGTCTGGTATGTCCGCACGAGAGATTAGAGAAATTATCGAAAGACGTCTCATTCTCAAAAACGATACCTGGAGAGACGTCATAGAGAAAAGAGAAGATTTGCTCAAGTGGGTTTCTGCGTTTAAACCGGACTTCTCGGGTTGTGGCCTGATAAATGCCGAAGGAATCCTGAACTCGCTGATTAGCGAAATCAAGGTGGACAGCTTTGAAGGCCTCGCAATCCCGTTGCTCGTCGTTGCAACCGATTACTGGTCTGCCGAGGAAATTGTGTTCGACCAGGGCAGTCTACTTCCTGCCATACAGGCAAGTATGGCCGTCCCTGGAGTTTTCCCGCCGGTTTCCGCTCAAGGCAGAATTCTGGTGGATGGTGGTGTAGTCAACCTGGTGCCCTATGATTTGCTTACGAGCCGTGCGGACTTCATTATTGCAGTGAACGTCAGCAGAGTCCGAGCTGCAAGCACACCCGAATTTCCCAATGCGTTGGAATCCGTGCTCGGAACCTTCGACATCATGCAAACAACGATGCTTACAGACAAACTGAAAAGGCTCAAACCGGACATTTATGTGTGGCCGCACATCCGCAACGTCAGGATGCTCGATTTTGGTAAAATCGAGGAGGTCTTCGCCCAGTCTGTCCCAGCAGCCGAAGAGTTGAAGCAAGGACTCTTAAAGGGATTGCAGAAAGCGGACTCGACCTGATGAAACATCGGCATATCGTGCCGACAAGAAGCAGTTCGGAACACAAAACACTTAAGAAGTCCTGAATTGAGCGCTTGAGCGTTTGAGTTACGGAAATATCTGGAGTCGAAGAAGTCTCATTTTCCACGAAACCAGGATTCACCTGGTGCTGTTCGTTTTCGTCACTTGACGCGACCTCCTGCCATATCCCATACTGCACGCGTATTTGGATAATCGGGATAAGGACTGAACTTGTCTTCTATGGATAGACGGTTTTTCTTGAGAATCATGGCAACACTCGCGGCTTGTGGAGCAACCGGCGGGTCATTTGCTGCCAATCTGCCAGACTCCTCTAGCCGTGAATACGGATCACAAACGGCGTCGGCAACAGACCGATTGGAAAAAGACAGCTCTGTGGGCAGCTCCACAAAAGCTGCCGTGATCGGAGCGGGAATTGCTGGATTGGCAGCGGCTCGAGTTCTCGCCCAAGCCGGATGGCAGGTGGATGTGTTCGAGAAGAATGATTCACAAGGCGGTCTTTGTTCCACTCTGGTTATAGACGGATTTACTTTCGATTTCGGACCCCATGTCTTTAACAAAAGTATTACGGATCTGGTACCTTTCAAGTCCGGCGACCTTGAAGCAGCTACATTTTCAGAATCTTTCCTGGTCAGGAATCAATTTCTGAGATTTCCCAATGACCTGCTTTCACCAGGTTACGCGATCGACATGTTTGCAGCGCTTGCCAAGAATACTCTTGAGCCTGACAGACTCAGCGCAACGAACCTGGAAGATCTCGCGAAAGCATGCTATGGCGAAAAAGTCGCCACCGAAATATTTCAGCCTCTCATTGAAAAGTGGTGCAAAGCGCCTTTGAACATGCTGGACCATCGTTATCTGGCTTCCAGAATGCACGGCAAGCTCACGGCAGAATCGATCGCCAATCATCTGAAAAGCATCTTTATTCATACCTGGAAACGGGTGAAGAATACCACCGGACAAATCGGAGAATCACAAAAGCAAGCGGAAAGCGTCGATCCACCCGGTTATTCCGGAAGAATCGGTGCGAAAATCATACCTCATCGGCTCGCGGACGGATTGCCCAACGTCAGGTTTCATTTCAACCAGGCCGTTCAGTCTCTGGCGGTTGACCGCGGGCATGTCGTCCGGCTCCAGGCAGGCGGTATGGAAATACAACCGGATTTTGTAATCAACACTGCTCCGTTAAACCAACTTGCCGGCATGTTGAAAGGGGAAAATCGCATACAGTCGCTTGCAAAAGTCAGTTATCTGAATATCATTTTTGTATTTGCGAGAATTCAGCGTCCGAAGTTGTTGAATACAGAGTGGACATGGATACCAGAGCAATACACTCCTTTTTACCGCATGTCGGAAATGAAAGTCTTCCATGCGAACCATGCTCCTGAAGATGCTACAGGCCTGTGTCTGGAGATCACCCTCGCGGACGATGACACACAGTTAAAAGAGCCTGCCGAATACTGGGAAAAATTGACGAGAGATTTTCTCGATCGGGTATTTTCTCTGAAGTCTCGCGAGATCATCGGAATCGATGTGGTGAAGAAGGATTTTGCTTATCCGCATTTCACGCTCTCAAATACGAGATTGATCGGCAAAGCGCTTGAGCAACCCTATGAGTCCGGCAAAACCGAGCATCGTTTTCGTACGGGTATAAAAAACCTGGCCATCGCAGGCCGGACCGGTACTTTTTCTTATTATCTGGCACCTGCGGCAATCGTTTCGGGACAGAAAGCCGCAGCCGAGGCAATAGCTTTCATTTCGGGAAAAACCTGAGGCGTGGAGCATGAAAGGTAAGTCGGAATTCAAGGACATTGGATTGCTGAAAACAAATCCGTACAAGCAATTGCCACTATGAATGACCGATTGAGAATAGGAGTATTGGTGGGTGCCGGCCTCCGTGCCGGCACATCTTCAATATGATCGGTGATATCAATAGAATGGACCGGCAGGGACGCCGGTCCCCACTGACATCTCGTATTGGAGCGTGGGATAAACGTCAGGTTTTTTGGCAATCTCTCTAAGTAATTCGAGGCCAAGTATTTATGAACGCACATTGAGATCGTGCTGAAAATGATGACGACATATCAGAAGGGCTTATAAACAGGTATGCACATCGTACTTGATGCCAGAGGCATACTGAACGAACTGGACGGGATAGGGCGAACCAGCCTCAACACTATCAGGGAACTTGTACGCCTTGGAGGGGATCACCATTTTTCGTTGCTGATAAATCGAGATTTGCATGAAGACACAAGGCTGATGTTACCACCATCCGCGGACCTGCACGAAATTCCATTTCGTCATGTGCGACCGGAAACTTGTATCGTGTTAGGCCGTAAAGTAGATAGCATGAATGCCGATGTATACCACAGCCTCTTCACATTCCAGCCGATTTTCATGAAAACACGGAGTATGCTTACCATACACGACACCATGTGGATGCAAAATCCGACACTCCAATCTGCCGGGCGCCCTGTGGGCTTGGTCCTGGGATGGCTATACCACAGGGTTTTGGTGCCAATTTGTGTCCGACGGACTTCCAGAATTCTTGTGGTGTCCCAGGCGGTCGAGCATGCGATCAAGCAGACATGGCCCACAATGGCAAAAAAAGTTCGTCTGGTCGGCGCGGGCATCGATCCGAAATTTATGCCCCCGGACGATTCAAGGGACAGAAAATGTCTCGATAAATTCGGCCTTGAAGAGACGGCATTCTTCCTCCATATTAGCAATGGGAGGCCCTATAAGAACACTTCAACCGTTATTCAAGCTTTTGACAATATTCATAACGATCTAAAGGATATAAACTTAATTATAATCGGAAGGGAGAGTTCCTTCACTGGCACCATCATAGATGCCATTAAAAGTACACATCTGCAGCATAGAGTAGAATACCTGGGAAACGTTTCGGATGCGGAGATGGTGTCGTTGATGCAGCACTCTATGGGCCTGGTTTTCCCTTCTCTTTACGAAGGGTTCGGTCTTCCTGTGGTAGAGGCAATGGCCTGTGGCACCCCAGTGATTACTTCCGCGAGAGGAGCACTGGGCGAAGTAGCTGGAGACGCAGCAATCATTGTCGATCCAACTCGCCTGGAGGACATTGCCCGGGCAATGAAGGACATTGCCACCGACTCCTCGCTGAGATGCAGTCTCCTTGAAAAAGGTCTCGCAAGGGCTTCGCGTTATCGTTGGGATGAAGTGGCTATGAAGATCCTGCAAGTATATGAAGAAGATACCCCAGCCCCCAGATTATGAAAAGAAAAGCGAATCGGACGGTGAACTTGATAATCGTGACCTCATTCTAATGCCTATAGACTGATTGCCAAAAATTCTGACGGTTATCTCATGCTCTAATTCAAAATATCAGTGGGGGTCGGCGTCCCTGCCAGTCCATTCTATTGATATCATTTATTATATTGAAGATGTGCCGGCACGGAGGCCGGCACCCACCAATACTCTTATCCTCAATCGGACATTAATTTTTGCAATTACTCTAGAATTAGCGGGGATTGAGAAAGCCAGAGGAACCACCACCACAGGAAAGGATTTTCTCTACCCCGCATGACTGAACGGTAAACTTCTTACTCTCTCTAATTTAGCTATGTTCAAATCTCCGCATTCGGATTTGAAGTATCTGCAATTTCGTCTATAATAGTGTTCGAATTCCATGGGTAAAAACCGTGAAGCCTGATTCCTCCATCATATTCGGCGTCAGCACAGAAAACGGAGAAGAAGGCAAACCGCCTGCCGGATCTTCTCTCGTGGCCCCGGACCCTCTGCTTCGATGGCTCAGGACACACGCCGATTCCATTGTCCAGGAATGGGTAGATATACTGCACAAGTTGTCTCCATCGTACAGCAGACGGCCGCGGGAAGAGTTGGTCGGGACGGTTACTGAAGCCTTTCTCGCGGATCTGGAATTCCTTTCCCACAATCGGCTGACTCGCATCGAGCTTTTCATAGATTACATAACCGAAAAACGTTTAGCTGCCGGTTTTCCTTTATCGGATGTCCAAAAAGCGTTTGAACTGTTTAGAAGTATTGTGACAAGGAGGCTTCTGGCCCAACGGCGCCTGAAACTGTTAGCGCAATCTGTTGAGCCCATAAACGCTTGTCTTTCTTATACTATCCATAGTTTTTCCGATCACTTCCAGCACATGCACGAACGATCCATCAGAGAGCATGCAGAGGACCTTGAGAAAGAAATCAGCATCCGCACGACGGAACTTGCCGAAAGCGAGCGAAGATACAAGACTCTGGTGGAAGAGATTCATGACGGATATTTCGTCATCCAGAACGGTCGCATAGAATTTGCCAACCAGGCATTTTGCCGCATGCACGGCACGACTCCCGAGCACGCGATGGGACAACCTTTTTTACGATTCGTCGCTCCGGAATGGCATGAACAGTTCCGTGCCGCACAGATGGGCACCTCTGTAGGGGAACCACCGTCTCATACAGTTGAGTACATTCGTCTGGGCTGCGATCCGGAAAACGGAGCTACGGAGATAAAAGCGAAAACGGTCGATCTCGGTCAAGGTCTCGTAACCATCGGGGTTTGCAGGGATATCAGCGAACGAGTGGCGATGGAGCGGAAGGTGCGTGAAAACGAACGTCTGGCTTATGTCGGACAACTGACGGCATCTCTTTCTCATGAGATCAGAAATCCGCTCTCTTCTATAAACATGAACCTGCAGATCTTGAGCGATACTCTGCACCTGGATGGCTTCGATCGACGCCGTCTCGATATTACGGTGAAAGAGGTGTCAAGACTGGAAAACATTCTCCGGCAATTGCTGGATCTCTCCCGTCCGGTTAGCATAGAATTGAGTTCCGCAGATATCAGAGACGTCGTGCAGAGTTGTATAGACCTGGTGGAGCCCAAAACTGCTGAGAAACATTTGAAAATTGTTCAGCGGTATTCTGCGAATCTTCAGACCTGCAAATTGGATGCAAAAAAACTCCAGCAAGCCTTGCTAAATCTGATACTTAATGCAATTGAAGTTACGGACGAGGGTCATCGGATATTTGTGTTCGCAAAAAAGGCTCAAGATGAATATCTGGAAGTGGGAGTCAGGGACAGTGGCCCGGGCATTGACCCGGCAAGCGTTTCACGCCTGTTCGATCCGTTCTTCACGACCAAAGCTCAGGGGAGCGGTTTGGGACTGAGCAACGTAAAACGGATAGTTGAAGCACATCTCGGCAGTGTCCAGGTGCGAACCTGCAAAGGATCGGGAGCGACTTTTGTCATGAGGTTACCATGGAGAACATGAACAGGGTGCTTGTCATAGACGATGACGCCTCTATTCGGGAATCATTGGAAATGTACCTGCAGGACAAGGGTTTGGCGGTCCAGACTGCAGAAACAGGCAATGATGGGTTCAAGCTCTGTCTCGATTACAATCCGCAAGTCGTCATTCTGGACATTCGACTACCGGATGTGTGCGGTCTCGACATATTGCGACGCATCGTGGAGACCCGTCCGGATGCAAAAGTAATAATGATAACCGCCTATCACGACATGGAAAGCTCTATAGAGGCCATGCGGTATGGAGCTTACGATTACATACGGAAACCTCTGAGCGTTCGTGAGTTGGATCGTTCCATAACTAAAAGTCTTCATATTTCCAAGGCTTCTCTTGCTTCGCCCCATATTCTGAATGACACTGCGGAACAGATCTTACGGAATCGCATTGTCGGCGATACCAAAGCCATGCGTTCCATTTTCAAATCCATCGGACTCCTGTCCGGCAACAGGGCGACTGTCCTCATCGAGGGAGAAACAGGCACAGGAAAAGAATTACTGGCACGAGTCGTACACGGGTCCTCGCTGTGGAAAAACGAGCCGTTTATCACTATCGATTGTACAACTCTTGTGGAGACCCTATTTGAATCCGAACTGTTCGGTTACAAAAAAGGAGCATTCACAGGAGCCGCGGAATCGAAGAAGGGAAGAATAGAACTTGCAGGCTCAGGCACACTTTTCTTCGATGAGGTCGGAGAACTACCCCTTGCCTCACAGGCAAAGCTTCTGCGCTTTTTGGAGTACGGAGATTTCACCAGAGTGGGCGGAAATCAGCCCCGGCAGTGTCAGGCACGTATCATTGCCGCAACGAATAGGAATTTGAAAGATCTGGTAAAAGAGGGTCTCTTCCGTCAAGATCTGTTTTTCAGGTTAAAGGTGATCACCATCCATGTACCGCCGCTGCGTGAGAGGATCAGCGATTTATCGGAACTGGTGCGTTTCTTTCTGGTGAAAATCAATCAGGATTTGAGCACAAAAGTGGCCAAAGTCGAAAAACAGGCCATGGCCGTTCTCAAGGCCCACTCATGGCCGGGAAATGTGAGAGAACTCAAGAATGTTCTCATGAAGGCAGTGCTGGAATCCAGGGGAACGGTTCTCATGGCAGACGCGGTTGAAGCAGCTCTTGCGGGATCGTCCACGGAATTGCCTGATACAGCCGAATTGAAGACTCTGGAAGAAGTGGAAAAAGAGTACATTCTCATGGCGCTTTCCAGATGTGGTGGAAATATTTCAACCACAGCCAAGGTATTGGGGATTTCCAGACCTACCTTGCGGAAACGGCTCAGTGAATACCACACAGGCTCCTGACTTTGGCAATTTTCTTTCCACACTGGAAAATATCTTGCCACTTACTGCAAAAGAAATTTACAATCTCTCTCAACGTGGTAGTCTTTTCCTATGAGACCCGAAATTCAAGAGTGAGGCAAGATCTGCCAATACGGCACAACCTTCGGGAGTGGCATGAGACTTGCTTCTCTTTCGTCCAGTTCGGAAGTAACCAATGGAAATCGCGTGTCGGCCGCAATTCGGCGCAGTGCCGGATTCCTGGAATCCATTGAAGTCTTTGTTAATGTGGGCGTTGTACAAACGTGGCATGGACATTTCGGACGATTTCACAGCCTTGTTACCATGTCGTAAATTCAATCCTGATAATAAACACATCGTTCTGACTGCCCGGCCCGATCGGGCTGGCTGCTCATAAATATATAGCGGGCCATATACGCTCGCGTCCGGTCGAAGATTCTGAACCATTTTTCTTGAGCCTTTCAACACAGTAACAGTTCGGGTACGAATTCCTCGAAAAAGGAGTAAGACATGCATCGTAAGGCGCGAGTGCTACTGGGCTTGGTGTCGCTTTTGGTGACAGTCATTTCTCTGTGGTCCCCTGCACTGGCCGAAAAGCCAATCATAATAGGGGCTCCGCTGTCCACCGCTTTTCTGTACGGATGGGATGCTGAGAGAGGCATAAAACTGGCTGTCGATGAGATAAATGCAGCCGGCGGAGTGAAAGTCGGCCAGGAGAAACGTCCGTTTCAGGTCGATGTTATCGATACTCGCGACTTGGAACCCGGTGTGCCCGTGAGCGAAGCTCTGCTCGCCGTTGAAAAGCTCATTCTTGAAAAAAAGGCAGATTTTCTTATAGGCGGACCTGTACGGTCCGAAGCTGCACTGGCAGCGATACCGCTCTTGAGCAAACATAAGAAAATTTCCATCCTGACTACAGGTGCGCTCACCCCCAAGTATCATGAAATGGTCGCCAGCAATCCTGATAAGTTCAAGTATTGTTTCCGTATCTCAGGAGAGGCGAAGTGGATGGTAACCGGCGAAGTGGTCCCCTGCCTGGAGAAGATCGGAAAAGATTTCGGCCTGAACAGGCTGCTGATCATGGTGCAGGACGTGGCCCATGCTCGCGCCGGCGGTGGATTGCTCGCCAAAATCATGACCGGAAAGGGATGGACGGTCTTAGGTGAACCTCTCGTATTCCCCACTGGAAGTGGCGATTTCTCCATGGGATTATTGGAAGCCAAGAAACAAAACGCTCAGGTTATTCTCATTTGGATGGATATGCCTGAATCGTCCATTCTGCTGAAGCAATGGCATGACATGAAAGTTCCCGCCCTGCCTTTCGGGACCATTATTGCCGCTGCGGAACAACCCGGCTTCTGGGATGCAACCGACGGCAAAGGCGAATACTGCTTGGCCAATGTCGTGAATGCCGGAAATACTCCCTGTGAAGCGACTCCCTGGACGATGAAATTCGTGAACGCCTACAAAGCCA
This sequence comes from Desulfomonile tiedjei DSM 6799, assembly GCF_000266945.1. NCBI lineage: Bacteria > Pseudomonadati > Thermodesulfobacteriota > Desulfomonilia > Desulfomonilales > Desulfomonilaceae > Desulfomonile > Desulfomonile tiedjei. The sequence goes on along the minus strand of NC_018025.1, from coordinate 1,059,038 downwards.
AATATGGTCTTGAGCCTGAAGGCTATGGAACTTCTTCCAGCTATATGGCCGTTTATACTCTGAAAGATGCCATTGAACGAGCTGGAACCCTGGATCCGGATAAAGTTACGGATGCTCTCAAAGCAACAGACCTCGAGGGCGTTTACGGAAGAATTCGGTTCGATCCCAAGAGCAATCAAGTGATTCCCAGCACCAATCCGAAAGAGGGAGCTGTCGGGACTATTTTTCAGTGGCAGGACAAGAAAAGGGTTGTGGTATTTCCCGAATCCATCGCAACCGGCAAAATTCTTCTTCCGCCGTGGATGGAGAAGAAATAGGTTTTTTGCAGCCACTTGTCTGTAACTTCGGATGCTCGGTTGCAGACGAAAATAAGATCCTGATAACCGATATTCCTTACCACTCCTTCGTAAGGCCGTGAAGGGGCAAAGAGGTGTCAATAAGACGTCTGCGTTCCTTCACGACTCTTCACCATCCCGCAGGGGAACTCATCAGGGAAAGGAGAAGGTCGGAAGATCCCCTTACCCCCATAGGCGCTAACTTTGCGGTAATTCTGTGTCCCGCAGGGACCAAAGAAAATAGCCCGGTAATTCATTGCCGGGAATTTGAGTATCAGTCGTCCCTCCGAGACTCGAAAATCATTAGGTTTTTCCTTTACCGGCGATGAATCGCCGGCCTATTGTCAGATGTTCCTCCGGAACAAACGGCCAAAACTACGCAAAGTTAGCGTCTATGCCCCTTATCCCCTCATAATAAAGAGGGGAATTAAGATGTTGTCTCTTACCCCCCTTTCGTAAAGGGGGGCCGGGGGATTTGAATCGGACAAAACTTTTGGCAAACACCATAACGCCGACAAGGGCCCGAATGAGGCACTTTAACTGAGGCATGCAGATGGACATTATAATCTATGGGATTATCAACAGCGTTTCTTTGACTCTTATGGCTCTGGGATTCACTCTCGTGTATGGAGTGAGTCGTCTGCCGAATTTTGCCCACGGGGCATTGTACGTATTGACCGGGTACATAACCTGGTTACTTATGAACCGACTCGGTTTGAACTATCCTCTTGCCATACTCTTTTCGCTCTGTGCCTGTGCCGGAATCGGTGCGGCAATGTACTATTTTATTCTTGTGCGTGTCCGGGGAATGCCTATTTCGGAGATAATTGCTTCCTATGCCATCGGGCTGGCAATTCTGGAGGGCTTGCGTTGGGGTGGACTTAAAGGAGGCACATTCGTGCTGCCGCCTTTTATCCAGGGAAGCACTGAACTATTCGGGATTTCCGTCGACTTCCATCGACTTCTCGTGGTTGGAGCAGGCATCATACTGGTTGCAGCGCTGTGGCTCTTTGTTAACGGCACGAAAATCGGCCTTGCGTTGAAGGGAATGGCTCAGGACGAAAGAGCTGCTTTGACCCTGGGGATCGACTCGGACCGCATGGCAATCGTAGCCATGGCATTAGGTTCCATGCTGGCCGGAGTCGCTGCCCTCGTACTGCTTCCATTGGGCAACATAGTCGTGGAAGCAGGTTATCATGTCCTTATTATGGCCGTGGCCGTGTGCATTGTGGGCGGATTGGGGAGCTGGACCGGCGCTATTCTGGCATCCTTTCTGATTGGATTCGCTCAAATCCTTACTGTGTCTTATCTTGGCACGCACTTCCAAGTTGTCGTAGCGTTGCTTGCCATTATTATTACTCTCATTTGGCGGCCGAGCGGTTTGTTCGGCTGGCAGAAGGAACTGGAAGAAAGGGTCTGAGCATGTCTGTCGAAGCCCGGAGAAGAGAGAGAATAGACCGGGGAATCAAGGTTCGGTCCGACGGTGTATACGCAATTTCATCATGGCGAGAGATGAGCTACCTCATCATGCCGCGGCTGGTGTTCATAGTAGGACTTCTCCTTTTGCCCCTGGCTTTCTATTACCTGCCCTACTGGCAGCGTGTCATATCAATCATCTGCATATATGCACTGCTCGCGATCAGTTTCGATTTTCTGGCTAATTACGTTGGGCTGGTCTCTTTGGGTGGAGGCTTCTATGTGGGCGTCGGTGCGTACATCGCTGCCCTTTGCAATACACACCTGGGACTTTCCCCTCTATTCACTATTCCCATCAGTACAGTTGCCGGCGCCGCGGTCTGCACGATTTTGTTCCTGCCTTGCCTTCCCCTTCGAGGGGTTTATTTTGCAATAGTCAGTCTCATGTATCCACTTCTGGCCGCAAGGATGATCGAAGCATTTGATATTTTTGGTGGAACGGATGGAATCTTCGGAGTGGATCCGTTGCCCAGCGGGTGGGTTGAGCAATATGTCTTGATCGTGAGCGTTCTTGTGTTTGTCTTCGCAATGCGCAGGATGATCGACGAGGATGTGGGTCTGGTATTTCGCGGAGTAAAGGATAACGATCAGGCAGTAAAGGCTTCAGGCATCGATATCACCAGATATAAGGCCCTTGGAGTGTTCATTGCCTCCAGTATGGGATGTTTGGGTGGTGCCTGCCTGGTGCATATCTACATGTGGGCCGGTCTCTCCCAGTTCGCACTGGATTTCTCCATCATTCCCATTGCCGCGACGGTTGTAGGTGGAGGAGGAACGTTGATCGGTCCTGTAATCGGCAGCATGATTCTCGTGCCGATTTCCGAGCTGTTGCGTGATTTCGGAACCCTGCGGATCGCAGTATATGCGATCATTCTAACGCTTTTCATCGTGTTCAAGAGTGAAGGCATCATGAATTATGCCACCAGAAAATACGAGCAATTCGAGCGATGGGTGGAGATCTAAACCCAAAGAAACGGAGATCGGATATGTCTGCCGGCAGAGCGCAAGATACGCGAGAACCTATGCTGAAAGCTGAAAATCTCAGCAAAAGGTTCGGGGGTATCCTTGCCTTGTCTCAAGTAAGCCTGGAAGTCTTTCCAGGCGAAATTATAGGAATCATCGGCCCTAATGGCTCGGGTAAGACTACTTTTGTCAATGCACTCACCGGATTTATCAAGTCAGATACCGGGAAAGTGACCTTCAAGGGTCAAGATATCACAAATCTTGAACCTCATAAGATCGCAGACCTGGGACTGACCCGGACTTTCCAGGTGATGCGACCATACTACACGCTTCCTGCTTTCAAAAATCTCATTGTGCCCCTCTTTTCTCCGCGAGCCCGGCGCACGGGAGGATGGAGAGGAGGTGGAAAAATGGGAAGTAGAGACACGGTTGCCGTAGACATCCTGGAAGAGATCGGCTTTGAACGGGATTCATACGTGCCGTACAAAGTAGCGTCCTCATTGCCGACCGGCTATCTCAAACGGTTGGAATTGGCTCGCTGCCTGGCGCTCCGACCGGACCTTATCATCTGCGACGAAGTATTTTCCGGTCTGAGCATGAGCGAAATGGCCAGTATGGTTCCCTTGATCGAAAAGCTACAGATGGAAGGTATGACTCTCCTCATGGTGGAGCACAGGCTTCGGGAGCTCTTCCGACTTGCCAATCGCGTCATGGTCTTGAATTTCGGCTGTAAGATCGCAGAAGGGTCCGCCGAGGAAGTCATGGAGCAAAGCGAAGTCAAAGAAGCCTATTTCGGGTCCGAGGAGGTATACGAGTATGTTTGAGGCCACCGGGCTCATGGTTTTCTACGAAAACATGCTGGCACTGAACAATGTCAGTCTGAATTGCGACCGAAACAAAATTATCGGCGTATTCGGAGCAAACAGTGCAGGCAAATCGACGCTGATGTATTGCCTCTCGGGAATCGTTCTCGACATCCGGAAAAAAGAAGAAATGGCCGGTGGCGAGCGGATCACGATTCGAGGGAAAATTCTCTTCGAGGGAAAAGACGTTATGTGGGAAAAGCCGGCAAACAGAGCTAAAGCGGGCATCATACTCTGTCCGGAGCGGCGCCGGATTTTCCCCGAAAGCACTGTACTGGAGAATCTTCGCATTGGCGGATATCTGGCAACAGCCCAGCAGGCCAAGGATACGCTTGACTACGTGATGGAGATTTTTCCCGCACTAAAACGACTCACTAATCGACTCGGCGGATTTCTCAGCGGCGGCGAACAACAGATGCTCGCTATTGGCAGGTCACTTATGGCGCAACCGCGATTGTTGCTGCTCGATGAACCGCTGCTTGGACTGAGTCCGGCAATCCAATATCTCCTTGCCAAATCGATCAAAAATATTCGCGACCAGAGGGGAACCAGTATCATTGTCTCCGAGCAGTACGCGAGACCGATTATGCCTATCATCGATTACGGCTATATCCTGGAAAACGGCGCAGCAGTCGTTGAAGGCACCAAATCGGAATTGATGGACAACCCCGACGTTAAGGCAGCATATTTCGGGACATGATAGGAGGAACTTCTGTGCAACCGGAATACACGTTTACTCGTTTCGAGCAGGCTTGCGCCAAATTTCCCGATAATACCGCCATTGTTTTCCTGGGCAATAAGTTTTCCTATCGGGATCTGAAGGATAAAATAGATCGCTTTGCTACCGGTTTGGCAGGATTGGGAGTGAAAAAAGGCGATCGCGTGCTCGTCTACCTCTCCAATTCAATACAATTTGTCATCGCGTTTCTGGCTGCCCAGAGAATCGGAGCAGTCATTGTCATGGTCTCGCCAATTTATACATCTCACGAAATTGAATATATGGTGAAAGACTCAGGTGCAGAAACAATCATCTGCCACGATACCAATTACGGCTATGTGAAAGAAATATTCGCGGAATCGGGTCTTAAGCGAATAATCGTGACGAATCTCTTGGATCTCGTCTCTCCGGTCAAGAGATTAGTCGCTGCACTATTTGACAAGGCGCCCCACGGTACCGTGAAAGGCGGGCCCGAGACGATCGATTTCAAGACACTCCTGAAGAGTGAACCTTCACCGCCAAGCGTGGAATTGGACCCCGTCGCAGACTTGTCATACATCCTCTACACGGGAGGAACTACAGGGTTTCCCAAGGGGGTTCCGGGCAACCACTGGGGCCACACGTCGTACGTGAATGATATTACGGACGAGGTTTTTGCAAATCACTTGTTGGAAGGTAAAGACGTTTATATCGCCATCAACCCGCTTTTCCACATCATGGCTTTGGGTTTGATGATGGCTCTGGGATTGAATCGCGGAAACACAACCGTGCTCATGCCGGTTCCCCAGGTTGACGCAATTCTGGACGCAATACAGCGATATCGTGTGCGCTGGATGCTTGGAGTGCCAGCACTCTATCGGATGATACTCGAGAACGATCGTCAGGAACAGTATGACATAAGTTCGCTTCGCTACTGCTATTGCGGTGGAGATGTCTTGCCTCGCGAGGTGCTCAGCCGCTGGAAAGAACGGGTTCACGTTCCGATTTATCAGGTGTACGGGTCAACAGAAGCAGGGCATGTGACGTACTCTCGACCCGATCTGGGAGAACCCGATCCCATGTCTATCGGATTGCCACTTCCGTCCCGACGCACAAAGGTGATCGATTCTGCGACTCTGGAACCTCTGCCCGCTGGTGAGATAGGCGAATTGGTGGTCACATCGGATCATGCGATGAAAGAATATTTGAACAAACCGGCAGAGACCGCGGCCTCTTTTGTGAATATCAACGGGGAAATCTACTATCGCACCGGCGACTACGTAAAATTTTCGGAAGACGGGCAGATCTTTTATGTGGAGCGTTCTGCAGACATATTGAAGCACAAAGGGTACAGAGTATCCGCATCAGAAGTTGAGGCCGTCTTACAGGATCATCCGGTGGTCATAGGCGCTTGTGTCGTTGGAGTTCCGGATCGAAAGGTCGGCGAACGCATAAAGGCAATCGTGGTGTTGAAGACCGATGCAAAAGGTGTGGGAGCAGCCGAGCTCATCAAGTTTTGCTCGGAACGACTTGCCTCGTACAAGGTGCCGTCCTATATCGAATTCCGGGACATGCTGCCCAAATCGAAAGTCGGTAAACTCTTGCGCAGAGAAATCAGAGACGAGGAGCGCCGAAAGATGGAAAAAGACAAGAAGGGATAACCTTGAGGAGGCTGAACTCTTGCCACAAGGGCTGACAAGACTCTATCTGTGACTGTTTCGCTGCATCAATGTCACGTGATTTCCAAAGAGAGGAATGCAAATGGCCCGTCCTGAAATATGGAAAGACAAGCTGATACTCGCGGTTGACGACGAACCGGATGTGCTGGAAATCATCCAGGAGTTATTTTCCGATTATCCTGAAGTAACGCTGCACACTGCCACTACATTTGAAAAGGCACGGCAACTTCTGGTTTCCTACTCCTATGATTTGGTAATCCTGGACATCATGGGAGTCAGGGGATTCGACCTGTTGCAGATCGCTACCTTGGAAGGATTACCGGCAGTTATGTTGACGGCCCATGCCGTGAATCCTGAGGCGCTGAAAAAATCCATTGAATTAGGCGCAAAAGCTTATCTTCCAAAAGATTTCCTTCGTTCTTTGGTTCCTTTTTTGGAAGATGTGCTAAAACTGAGCTATCAGTCCACCTGGAAGAAAGCGTTGGACCACATTGGAGTGATATTCAGCGAAAAATTCGGGTCGGACTGGAGGAAATCCGAGGAGCATTTCTGGAATGACTTTGAGAAAAAACTTTCCTTGGATGAGCCTACAATTATTAAATGAACCTAAGCACAAAACACCGATTGACACGGACTTGCAGCCAAGATAGTTCTCATTAGGCAGTAGATAACACGGACCTGCAGGGCAGGTCCGTGGCACCCAAGATTGACATTGAGCCCCGATACAAGGGTGCCACTGACCTGCGGAGCCAGGTCAGTGCAGTTAGCAATGGTACGAGTGAGGAACAAGCCATGATTACAGCACTGGTTCAGTTTAAACTTCCCCAACCGATCACCGTGGAAAAAGCGAAAGAAATCTTCTTGAGCACAGCGCCAAGATATCGAGATATCGACGGGCTCATTCGCAAATATTACCTTCTTTCGGAAAACGGAGAAGTGGCTGGTGGCGTTTACTTGTGGAGATCTCATGAAGATGCTGAAAAACTCTACACTGATGCCTGGAGGAACCTTATAGCAGAGAAGTACAGCGCAGAACCGACTGTCCAATACTTCGCCAGTCCGGTGATCGTCGATAACCTCGTCGGGAACATCATTACGGACGCATGACTATGAATTCGGCGAACGTAAGTAAATTTGCGTTTATGCTAGAGAAATTGCCAAGAATTCTGACGTTTATCCCATGCTCCAGTCCAAGATATTAGTGGAGACCGGCGTCCCAGCGTCCCGAGACTGTCTCAAAATTCTCGAATGAAGAACAAATCGTGCCACGATTCACCGTCTTTGTAGGGGTAGGCCTGGTACCTACCCTCTCGCAATGACCGGCACGGAGGCCGGTCACTACCGGGCACCCACTAGGCCCGCCCCTACAGTCAGGCAGAGAAGATCATGAGAACTTCGTGGCACGATCTGGAGCAGATTTCGATTCTTGAGACAGTTTCTCCCTGCCGGTCCATTCTATCGATTTCATCGATCATATTGAAAATGTGCCGGCACGGAGGCCGACGCCCACCAATACTCCTTTCCTCAATCGGACATTGATTTTGGCAATTCCTAAAACCGGCTCACTTTCTCTTTTGCGTTTTGCCAGGTCTGTTCCAGGATTTTCAGGGTGCCATCGCGCACCTCGGTCCTCAACGAATAGAGTTCGCCAAATTCCGTGACTTGTGCAGTCATCTCTTCGCTGGACATGACAGAGGTAGAGAGAACAAGTACCCGTTCGTAATTCGCCATCAAACGCTTGGATATTTCACAGCCGAAACTTCCGCGATTCTGTTTGAGCATTATGTCTTTCCAATGATTCGCCCACCCTGAAGTCATGAACATTGTCCCGGCACATTTACATTGTTCCGAGTAATAACGTTCCCTGCCGCCTATGAGCAGCCCAATACAGTCGTCAACTGCATGATCCTCGTCCATGGGGATCATGACGGGGGTGTCGACGGAAGCCAGCAGCTCTATAGGATTGGCCAGAGCGTTTCCGCAGAGACCGTAACCCAGCAAAAACAGATCGACGTATGGAGCCATAGCCGATGCCGCTTGGAGAATGCCTGTCTGGAGATCCTTTATGACGGTATGGAGACCGACTTGGAGAACATTCACGAGTACTGTAATGGACTCAGAGACTGGGAGATCATCATCCAAAGTCGTAATTTCTGTGGGAGGTTTTCCCCGTAAACCTTCGAACGTTTTGGAAAAGCCGTCTGAGAAATCCGTCTGCAGGACTATTACCGGATCCGCGACCGGATCGTTGGCAAGAACATGAGCGAATTCCATTTCCAAAACTTGGCAACAAATGAGTCCGATCACCGGCATAAGGAACCACCTTTTAGAAATTACCCTACGAATGCATTAACCCAACATTCATGGAATTGAAGCGGAACGGTTCAGCCCAAATCCGCGACAGATTTTCTCGCGTCTAAAGCTTGCTCGATAGCTTTACGCAATTCTTCCGGTCCGGGAACATCCGTAAAGACCACTTTTCCATCAATGAGAATCGTTGGAACCGAAAGATGGCGTCCGTTCCGTTTACATAACTCGAAAAAACGCTCGGCATTCTCTCGGTTTCCTCTTCTGACAACAGGCCTAACCCGAACCGCTTTTTCAAAGTCTTCTGCCACGAACTCCACAGTGGTAATAGCATAATCATACATGACACAATGGTAACGCTCGCAGATAACTTCCACAAGCACTGCGTCCGGCGAATCGTTCAGTTCCTCTTCATGGTGCGCTGCATCGGTCATTATGTCACGACCCCTCCGACAAAGGTGATATTACGCACAAAAGTGAACTCTTATACCATTTCCCAGTTATGCATATAAGATAGCGAAGGCTGGGGTGTTCTGAGCGGAGTGATTAGACGGCTTTGCGTCGTCCGGAGCGAAAGATACCCCTAGCCTTCCTGGTTATAAAAAGAAAGGCGAATCGGTATTATAAGGTTTACCTGTCATCGATCTCGATTTTCATTCTACCATCCAGGTAAGAAAAACTGTTTCCACCATTGTGGATAGGCTTTGAACGGAGCTTTTTTGAAAGTGCGACAAACTTGATCGCCTGTCCATATAAATGGTTGTTGATATATTTGTGATCGACTGGAAAAAAGTTGTCAAGAACTTTCTCGATAATCTGCCAAAAACCTGAGTGATTGTGGCAAGTTTTAACGAGATTGCTCTCGCTGACTCCAGAACAGCAAAGAAGATATCCGGTACAATCGTGTTGCACATCGGATTCGTTTGACATGAAGCGAATGGTAATCCAAAATGGCGCGCATCCAGCTCGAGGAGAATGCTCTATGTGCAAGAAGGGCCGAATCCGGGTGCTCACCGGAGAAGGCAAAGGAAAGACAACATCAGCTCTGGGTATTGCCCTGCAGTTTGCAGGTGTGGACAAAAAGGTCTATATGGTCCAGTTCATCAAGCGACCGGATTCCAGCGGCGAGCATTTCGCGGTACAGGCATTGGGATCATGGCTAACGCTGAAACCGGTCGGCACGAGAGGATTCATTCTCAAGCGTAAACCTGCACCTGAGGAGAAACTCGAAGCACGGCTTGCCTTGGACAATTGCCGAGAGGCCATGTTGAGTGGAGAGTACGGACTTGTCATTCTTGATGAGGCTAATGTGGCCGTTCACAAAGAACTACTGGAATTGGAAGTACTCCTTGATTTCATAAAGTCCAAGCCCGAAGAAGTGGAGTTGGTCATCACAGGCCGCTACGCTCATGAGGACGTCATTTCCTTGGCAGATCAGGTACTTGAGATGAGAAAGTGTAAACACCACTATGAAACGGGACACCCTGCCGCAAGAGGAGTAGATTTTTAGCAACAATTCAGTTATGAGCGGGCACTAGGAATTTTCCGCGCTGGAAGGGCGGCCCAATAATAGCCACGGGTGTCAGAGACTGTCTCAAAACTTCTCGAATGCATAACAAATCGTGCCACGATTCTCCATCTTCGTAGGGGTAGGCCTAGTGCCTACCCCTATTTAGACGGACACGAGGCCCGCCCCTACAGTCAGGCCGGGAACATGATGAGAATTTCGTGCCACGATCCAGGATAAATCTTGACTTTTGAGACAGTCTCGTCAATCCGTGGACAGAGGCTGTTGGGCAGCCCCTATGGGGCTGTAGAAAGCTCTTCCACGCGTAACCGAATGGATACGATTTTTAGCCTTACTTCTATTTCCGAAATCGCGAAAGCGCGTTGACCTCCAGGATAACGCAAATCTGGAAAATACTGAATCAATCCTTATTCAGCCCCTCAAAAAGACTGAAAGAACCCGGTCTGGTTACAGGTAATTACCTGGTTGATGCCATGATTTAATCTTGAGAAATTTTGTTAACTATAGTATCCAGTGAAAAATATCCTTGGAATAGCTTGTTCAATCGGCGAAAAACTGCGATTATGAAATAAGGCTGTTCCCGTAAGAACGCGGTGGCGTTTTCAGTTTCGGCGATCCTTATAGTAAATTGTTTCAGAATCCTCAGCGTTGGCCAATGCATCAAAGATCATGAAACTATTCGTTGCAGTCACTGACTCGCGGACTCAATCCAGTCTTAATGACTAACTTACCATTACAGATGAATCCAGTGTGATACTACGTCTTCGACAAGAATAGAGGAGAGAATCTTGACTCACGCGTTTGACAGCTTGATTGACGAGGCTATTCGCCTGGGAGCATCCGATGCCAAACTCTTGAAGCGCAACGGCATAGTCTTTGACCCTCGTTCACTTCTAAAATGTCGGTTTGGCTGTAACCGTTGGGGCAAATACTGGACCTGTCAGCCGAATATTAGAATAACTCCCGAACAGTTTCGCGACGCTCTTGAACGCTATCAAACAGCGATCGCAATCCAAAGCCCCGATCCGAAAATTTCCCAGGAAATCACCCTGGCAATCGAGAAGAAGGCGATGCTGGAACATGGGGCCATTTATGCCTTTGCCCTGGTGCTTTGTGTGCTTTGCGAAGAATGCGCGTTCCCCGATCCGTGCAGGTTTCCGCATCTTGCGAGACCGGCGATGGACGGTATGGGCGTGGACATAGCAAAAACCGTCGAACCGCTCGGATTCAAAGTGCAATTTGATTCTCAGGGCACGCTTCTGCCTGCATGGTACAGCATGGTTCTTCTCGATTAGTCTGCTTTTCGGGGACAAGAACATGTCAGACTGCACAAACCTCTCCTAAATTTGGGAATTCGTGGAGGAACGATGAAGATAACGCAAGTGGCAGGTTTTCTGGGCTGCGGGAAAACCACCCTGATGTTGAGACTCTCAAAAGAGCTTGCGGCTGGTATCAGAAAGGTAGCTCTTGTCGTGAACGAAATCGGAGAAATTCCCGTTGACGGAAAAATAATGGAAGAGAGCGGCATGAGGGTCAAAGATATCGGTGGAGGTTGTATCTGCTGCGAAGTGGCATCGACTTTCGCAAAGACGGTTTACAGCCTGTACAAAGAATTCGGACCCGACCACCTCTTGGTTGAGCCCACCGGTGTTGCTGTTCCCCATCAGGTAAAGTTAGCTGCAAGAATGAGCAGTCGAGATGCCAAGATTTCCCTGGGGCCCGCCATTGTGCTCTTTGACGCTACTCGGCCGGCAGAACTGCTCGATATGGACATGCTTGGACAGCTCGTGACGACTCAGGTGAAAGACGCTGATGTCGTTGCAATCAGCAAAGCTGATGCGGTAAGCGAAGAAGAGCTTGCCGAAACAGCAGACAGGGTCTGCAATCTCAACGAAAAAGCTGAAATCCTGCAATTGTCCTCCTTTACCGGTTTGGGACTGGAACGAATCAAACAAATTATCCTGGAATGGAAGGGTTAACCTATGGAAACTCAAGAACAGCAAGCAGGATGCTACACAGAGCATGGTGTAAGCGGCTATGGAGTTGCAATTAAGCTTTCCGCTCAGGATCTCATGGATGAGTCGCTGGTGAAGTCCATTGCGGAATCCATGATGCTTAACATAGCTGGAAAGTGTATAAACCGAGGGGCTCGTTGTATCGGTCACATCAAGTCGCATGTAAGGACTGATGCAGGCACCATTAAATCCGACACCATCGGTATCGCTCATGGAGCATTCTCCACGGGACACTTGGAACATCCGGTTCACGATCTGTATATGGCCGTGAACAGCATTATACAGGGAATGCATCAAGACGAAGTGAAACAGGCAACTCTGGACGGTATTCACGAGGTTGCAGAAGAACGGGGCCTTTCGGTAACGAAGGAAAAAGAGCACGCATATTTTGATGAATTCGATTTTACTGCATCCAAGGAGGAATATCGCCGACAATTGGAGGAACAATTGGCCGCGATGGAAAATCCTAGTAAAGAAGAAAAGGAGTAGCGAGTGAAGTTGATCGCTGTTTCAGGCATGCTCGACAGCGGAAAGACAACCTTGATTCGAGAGCTGATCGTACGGCTTAACGTGCTGGGAAAGCGATGCGGAGTCATCGTGAATGAAGATGGCATCGCTCGCTATGATGAGGGCTTTGTTCGGTCGCACGATATCAGGGTAGAACCTTTGCGTGGAGGATGACTGGGCTGTTCCCTGATGGCAAGTTTTGCAGTCCTTATCAAAAGTTTTTGCAGAGAGACGAAGCCTGATTTTCTCTTTATAGAGCCTTCGAGCATGGTGACCACTCAGGAGTTGAATGCTGCGGCAGCTTCCGGGCTTCGGGATTGTTCCTATCATATAGGTCCTTTCGTTACTCTCGTGGACGGACCTGAATTCGAGGCGACGTGGGCAGATCGTCAGAAACTTTTGCTTGCACAAATTGCCGGTGCAGATTTGGTCGCTATCAGTAGAGCGGACATGCTGGAGAGACATCAGCGAGACCGTATCCGAGAGACCTTAGAAGGGAATTCGGACAAAATCATAGAGTTGAGCACTCTGCAGGAACTCGGTACGGAATTCATCATGGACGCGATAAATCCTAATGGCAGGCCTCTCAAATAACATAACAGGGAGTCTCATATCCGATAATAAATTGTCATAATTCATGTTTACAAAAACCCGCAACACGGCGCTTTCATCACTTTGCGCATTATACCGGGAAAGGCCATTGAATATGTTGAGATCAGTCTGTGATTCCGATGCGGCAGGGAATTCATTGGACCGGGAAAACGTACTGCGAGACGTTGCGAGTACTTTACTCGATTGTCTCTCCACAAATTCGGCCATTCTGGATGACAAGGGAACAATCTGCATTACGAATAGAGCCTGGCGAATATTCGGCCAAAGAAAGAACGTAAGACACCCGGAGGCATTGGGCATCAATTATTTCGAGGTTACAGATTCTGCGAGAGGGTATTCCTCCGAAAAAGCCGAGGAGGCGGCCTACGGGATACGATCGGTGCTTCAGCGACAAGCCGAGGAGTTCATCATCGACTATCCATGCCATGAAGTCGACCATGAACGATGGTGCCGAATGCGGGCTGCTCCGCTTGAAGGATTCGGAACGTTGCGAGTCGTCCTGAGCCACGAAGATATTACAGCGGAAATGTATGCTTCCGCAGCATTGGCGGATCTCCAGCGAGAACTTGCCACGCAAAAAGCGAATCTCGAGACTGTAAATACTGCCCTCAACGTCATACTGAAACGCAGAGAAGACGACAAAAAGGAACTCGAAAATAATGTCCTCTCAAATATCAGAGAACTGGTGAATCCCTATCTTGAAAAGCTTCGTAAAACCAACCTGGATTCCACTCAAAGAGAGTATCTGGCGATAATACAGGCGAACATAGAGGGGGTGACTGCTCCATTCGCGCATCATCTTTCCTCAAAAGCGTTCAATTTTTCCTCACGAGAAATCAGTGTGGCCAATTTGATCCTGGAGGGAAGAGGAACCAAGGAAATTGCCGACATATTGTGTATCTCGGCCAATGCAGTTGAATTTCACAGGAAAGGAATCAGGCGCAAACTCGGTATCAGAAATAAGAAAGTTAATTTGAGGACGCGCCTGCTTTCACTGGAGCCCAATTGTCTGTACCAACAATTTCATGCGTGGAACAACCATCGCAACTCCGTAGAGGATTAAAACAAATTGCTACTCTCCGAAGATAAGTACCTGGATCTTTTCACGCGAAGGAACGCTCCCATGGTGTTTTACTGACCCATTTACCACCAGGACAGGAGTCATGAAATATCCCACCGTGTCAGCAACGAACTGACATGGCTCGAGCATTTCATCCAGTTCCAGGGTCCACGTTTCTGCCGGACGCCGATCGGGACCTACTGCATCGCTTTTGCTTTGGATCAAGGCATATACCGCATTCCAGTCCATCGAGATTCCTGCGGCATCGGCAACATGTTTTGCGGTCCCGACCTTTCGACCGAATTTCTGCCCCAGGGCAAAGGCCTCTGAGGAATCGAACGCACAGTGACGGACATTTACTTCGACAGAAGCCTCACCAGCCAATTCTTCAGCAAGACAGCTCATCAGGTCGCAACGTGGACAAGGCGGCTCTGTTCCGATCACCAGAACATCAATAGTGTTCTTTTTCATTCCCATCGATACCCCATTGCAGTTTTATTCTTTTCACAATATCATCTTGGTCGACAGGAACACACTTTTCTTTGTTTTCCGCCGAATAACGAGAATTAAAGTAGCACTCTTCTTCCAGTGTTTCGATCCCCCTGAAGCCTGATAATATTTAGAGCAAACAGATATACACTGGCCGCGCCGGTAGTTTTTCCCTACCAGTATCTTACTGTTCTTCTGTTGTTCTCCCTTTCGCAAAAGGATGTATCATTGAATTACTAGGAAATTTGTTCTCTGTTCTGCAAGGAATTCACCGCGGTATTCAACCAAACCTTCCGGGACATCCCGGGCCTAAACCAAAGAAAGTGAGAGGTACACGCATGACACCATTGGAAAGAGTCGCGACAGCTCTACAGCACAAGGAACCCGATCGAGTTCCCGTTGCTCCACTCGTGTGCGGTGCATCACGCCGTGTTTACGGAGTGACCTATGCGGAGTGGTCTCAGGATGGCGAAATCATGGCAAAAAGCATGCTGCAGGCCCAGGAACTGATTGGGTTCGACGGAATTCTCACCTTGGTGGATCTCTCTGTGGAAGCGGCTGATTTCGGCCAGGAGATGATTTTCCCCGTAGAGGATACCGCGCATCCCAATTATGACAACCCCATGATCAAATCGCCGGATGATTACGAAAAAATCGAGCGTATCGATCCCACCAAGGGACCCAGAATGAAAGAAATGCTCAAGTATTGTGACATCCTGATGACTGAGCGAGGTTCCACGGTTCCGGTGATGGGATTTGTGTACGGTCCGCTGGGAATACTCTCCATGATGCGTGGAGCGGAAACCCTCTTCAGAGATTGTATGAAGCACAAAGAGGCGGTTATCAAAGGCATGGAGATCGTCACCGACGTTTTGGTGGATTATATTAAAGCTATGACCAAGACCGGAGTCCATGCGGTTGTTTTGGATACCCTGTTTGCCTCCAACACGATCATGAGTAAGAAATTGTGGATGCAGACAGAAGCTCCTTTTACCAAAAGACTGGCCGATGCTATCCGCGAAGGCGGCGCAATGGTCATGGTGCATAACTGCGGAAATGGCGTGCATTTTGATACTCAGATGGAAATGATGCAACCAGTTGCAATCTCGTACGCCTATACGCCGGATGGTTGCGCGGATATGGCCGATACCAAAAGACAATGGGGTGACAAAACCACTCTGTGCGGTTATATCAGTCCAGCTCAGTACATGTTTCTCGGCACTCCCGATCAGGTCAAGGAAGAATGCAAACGTGAAATACAGGAATTGGGTCAAGGCGGCGGATTCATTCTCGCGACCGGGTGCGAATTCCCTCCGAATGGATCGTTGATGAACGCTATAGCAATGGTCGAGGCAGCCGAACTGTATGGTAGGTATCCGTTAAAATTCGATTAATTAAACGTATCTTGTGTGTCCCGGGGCAGCGGCGCGATGCTGCCCCTTGTACGAGGCATGTGTGTCCGGAGTGACGGCCGGGAGGAAAGTGTGGCAATAAAGAGAGCGCATTCAGAAATCGATTCCAGAGAATTGGCTATTGAAGAGTTCTTCGTTAATGAGGAACCGTTTTATGTTGCGGTAGCCGATGAAATAGAACTCTTCGATTCCGCTTACCGTTTGAGGCTTCCCATAATGCTCAAGGGTCCTACCGGATGCGGCAAGACACGGTTTCTTGCGCATATGGCGTGGAGACTATCTCTTCCTCTGGTGACCATAGCATGTCATGAGGATCTCACCGCCTCGGATCTTGTAGGACGCTTTCTCCTTAAAGGTCATGAAACTACATGGTCCGACGGTCCCCTGAGCCTGGCCGTAAAACACGGAGCCATCTGTTATCTGGATGAGGTTGTGGAAGCGCGAAAAGACACTACTGTTGTCATACATCCATTGACGGACGACAGGCGGATGCTGCCCCAGGAGAAGAAAGGGGTCGTCCTGGAAGCTCATCCGAATTTTCTGCTCGTGATTTCATATAATCCGGGCTATCAGAGTGTGACGAAAGATCTCAAACAGTCCACTCGTCAGCGGTTCGTTGCCATTGACTTCAACTATCCTCCGGCAGAGAAAGAACAGGCCATCCTTATGAGTGAAGGCGGCGTGGACCGGGAAACTGCAGTCCGCCTGGTACGCCTGGGAGAAATGGTTCGTAATCTGAGGCAGCACGGATTGGAGGAAGGTGTGTCTACCAGGCTCCTGGTGTATGCAGCCAAGCTTATTTCAGCAGGTCATGACACACGTCAGGCATGCACCGCTGCTGTGACACAGGCAATGACAGACGATCCGGAGATGCAGGAGACAATTGACGAAATCGTTTCCGGGCTTTTCTGACCGAGGCTTTTATGGAAGATTACAATTCCTGCAGAACCTTCTCACGCGAACATCTAAAGACGCTCCGGGAATTTCTCGAGGCGCATCCTCATGTGTTGAACAGTCTCCCTCGGGCCAGCCAGAATGATTTCATAAAACTCTGTGCGTACGTCGCCCATTTGAGGTCACGAAAAGCAGTCGATTTTTTTATGAGTACCTTCAGAGCCATTGAATCCATCGGTTCCCAGCACGACATTCGCCTGGTACTCAATGGAGCTACGACTCTGGGATCGCGCAACTGGGCCCTCGTGTTGCCCTATTTTGTGGCAGCTAAACACATTCCCAATGGAGACGATTTCTTTGAAGCCTGGTTGCAGTGTTCTCAACGATTGGCCGACAGAGATATTGACGTTGCCGTAACATTTCTCCACAAAACTCCCGGCGCTCTTTCCGTTCTCGGTAAGGAAGCAGTGCTTCGGTGGGGAGAACTGGCTCGAAACGCTCTGAAGAATCCTCAGTTCATGTGGAAGGCGGCTAGAGCATACCTTGAAGAATCAGTCGAAGATCGCTGTGGCACGACACCGGAGCGATGGGTCTTCAACCTCGAGCAAGCATCCATAATCGCCCAACGCTCGCCAAGTGCAGCAGAAGAGTTCATTCGCTCCGGATCACGGATTTGCCTGTTGCTGACCGAGCAGGAGACCGCACAATGGGTACAAGAGGGGCTTACCACCTGTTCTTCGACCGCAGAACTGGGAAGTTACTTCAGTGGCCGTTCTCTCAAATCCCTGGACACGCGGGACGCTCTTATCCAGGGCGAGACACTGAAGGACAGAATCGGTTCGTTGTCTCTCATATGTCAGGCGTATCTGGCGCGACCGGTCAAGATACGATCCAACAGAGGGTTGGTTGGGGTAAAGGGATTCTCGTTCGGCCCAGTGACGGACGGCCGTGTGATTTATCTGCCGGAAGTGGTTCAGAGCTTTGAACTCATGAAGCTTATGGCGCTTCATCAGGCAACCCTGCTGAATATAGAGGGCTGGCACGAGGCCCTCAAAGACTCGGTTGCCTGGCCTGCGGACATTCATATCGAAGCCGATCGCAAACTCATCGAAATTTTCCCTGGAATGGCAAGGCATATGCGACGAATTGCCGGGCCGTTACTCTCGGAAGGTTATCCGCATTCGGGACATGTCCTTCCAAGTAACCTACCCTGGTGGGGAGATTTACTGCCACACCTGGTAAGTGAAACGGAAAGTACAGTTCGTAAAATTAAAGACGGTCTTCCTGAGTCCTCGGATTTACCCCCGGAACTTATCGAGAAACTGGTGGACTCGCTCCTGGCTCAAGGTGAACGCGAACCGAACGCACTATTGGCTAAATTGGGGCTGATGCTGGATAACATCGATTTCGACTCACCTGACGCCGAAGATCTCGGGGAAAATGTCCAGACGTTCTTCTATAAGGAATGGGATTCGATCCTTTCCGATTACAAACTGGACTGGTGTCTTGTGCGTCAGTGGACTCCCTCGGACGATCCGAATTCTTTTGCGAGGAATTTGACGGAACGGAGAAAAGGCATCATCAGTCTCATTCGGCGCCAATTCAGCAAACTGAAGCCGGAAAGGTTCCGTAAATTCAGGGCGCAGAATTTTGGAGATGAGTTGGATCTTGATGCGCTGATCAATGCAATTGTCGAGATGCGTTCCGGGTCTTTTCTTTCGGATAAAGTGTACATTCGTCGTGACAAAAGGGTGAGAGATGTCGCGGTTCTTTTTCTGGTGGATCTGAGCGCTTCCACCGAGCAGGAACTGGACGGAGTTCGTTTCCTGGACATCGAGAAAGAAGCCATGACATTGATGGCCGAAGCCCTTGATTCACTCGGAGACCCATTTGCCATCTATGGATTCAGCTCGGAGGGAAGATTCCGTGTGGACATGCTGTGCTTGAAAAAATTCAGTGAGCCTTATGGAGACAGTGTACGCCATAGAATGGGCAATCTGGAACCCCGCACGCTGACACGCCTCGGTACGATAATTCGTCATGGAATGTACGTGCTGGAAGATGTCGCTGCCACGAATAAACTCATGATACTCTTGACAGACGGCCGACCCTACGACATTGAATATGGAAACCTGGAATATGCGATGGCCGATACACGAAAAGCCATCAAAGAGGCGAGGACTCGTAAAATTCATCCATTCATCATTACTTCCGACAAAAAGGGAGTCTCTTACCTGAAACAGATTTGTGCCCAGACCCAGAGTATTGTTCTGCCCAGGGCGGAAATCCTGCCTCATGTTCTGCCCGCACTATATAAACGGCTCACTCTTTAGTATTCTTTTGAGATGGTGAGCATCTTATTACCAAGGTTCCCCTTCTAAGAACCGGATCAACGGAGGAGCGGATGTCTAAAGAACTCATGGAATACTTCAATAAGCAGCCCAGGATGGCGACACTCAGTACAGCGGACAGCAAAGGGAATGTCGATTCCGCTTATTTTGGTTCGCCACGAATGATCGATGAAAAAACCATTGTGATGGGCTCCGGGACTAATCGTACGCTAGCGAACTTACGCGAGAACCCCAAGGCAGTGTTTCTCATCATGGAGCCTGGAAAGACGATCGCGGAATGGAAAGGCGTGCGCATTTACGTCACGATGAAGGACTGCGCAACCTCCGGACAACAACTGGACCAGATGCGAGCAGCAATCGCCGAAAGAGTCGGACCTGAAGTGGCGAATAAGATGATCCACGCTGCTATTACCTTTGAAATAGATAACATAAGACCGCTCGCGGATTTCGGTCAAAGCTGGGAAAAATCTATCTGATTGCCTAGTACGCAATTGAAGAGGTAAGACGGGGAAACCCTTCTTGTAAGAAGTGTTTCCCCGAATCCTTCCCAGGATCTTTTATAACACCTGTGTAAAACAGTGTCCAATTGCAGAAAGCACTTTTCGGCAATTGGTGGGTGCCGTGCCTCCGTGCCGGCACATTTGTCAAATACAGATCAACCCGTTCGGGTCGGCAGGGACGCCGACCCCTACCGTTCATGTAAAGCACAATGTGTTCAAAAGGTCAAAAATTGTGTCATCTGCTATAACAACAGATACTTACAGTAGGTTCAGTCTCACAAAGCGATCTTACAGTCCTGATCCGTCGAGTGAATGTTGCTGGAATTCTTTTGTTATTTCTGACGGTAATATCTGACGGTCAATTCTTATATGCAAAATCGAACCTTATGCTCTCGATCTCGTATTCCAAAAGCTCATAGAAGTTCTCGCCTTTCCTAATTAACTCGAGGTGCTCTTCCGCTATCACAGGGACGAACAGTCCATATTTGTCATAGGCTTTGCGAATCTCTCGGAGAGCGTCAGCACTGTCACTTTCCCCTGTAACCCCCTCCGGAGCCACCAGGACACCCAGTTTCACTCGTGAGCTCTGCATCTTTCCAATGAAATCGCGCACGTGTTTGGCTCCAACAGGGTCTTTCCAGTTTCTGCATTCTACGAAGAAATAACTCCCCAATTCGTCGAAGACGGTTGTTTCTTTGAAACCCTGATAACGAAAAACTAAGTCAATTTCAGCGCTTGCTGTCCTCAGGTTGGAGTACTTAAATCTTAAGAAGGCGATGCCTTCAAACAGCAGTTTCGCAAGACCCTCGAGAGACTGTTTCTTCTCGTCATTGGTTTGTGCTGTCTTTGTCTTGGCTAGAGCCGCTGCGTATTCTTCAACGTCGATGAAGAACACGGCTTTCATAGAGGTGCCTCTGTGCCGATGTCACAGGGTCGCTTACTCGACCCGTCTGAGGATTTCAAAGGTCGTCGCAAAAGTGAATAGATTTCAGACGATTGGGCTACGGTCAACTGAGTCAGATCGTAGACATGCTCTTCGGATTTGGACGCCAAACCCAAAACTTTCGGCGAGAACAGCAGCAACCATTGCTCGTCCTTTGAGAGAAACTGTAGGTAGGAATGTTTCACTGCCTGCCATTCTTGCCTGGGATCGTCTCGCATTGCATTGAACGTTTTCACCTCAACAATTATCCACGGCAATCCGGTTCTATGCTCCGCTACCAAGGCATCTGCCTTGATTCGAAGAGGCAAGCTGAGTAAAAAATCGAAAAAAATTGTCGATCCCTCATATCCCAAAATTTCCAGAAAGTCAGGAAGAACTGATGCCAAAAGAGTTGTATGGCTAGCTGTGGTTTGCTTAGGTAGCGCCCTTAAGTAACCATAGAGCTCACGCTCTCTCATGAGTTTTCCTCCCAGAAGAGGTTGTTTATTGTAGAAGACCTCGATTGGCAGATGATATATGATACGGAGGTCTTGACATTCTGGAGGCCTTCACGGTCTGGGCACGCTCTCGCACCACTCCTCAGCCTTGGAGCCTTGTACTAGCGTCCATGAATCCGCTGTTGGCGCTTCTTCTGAAAGAAACACCTGAGACGCAGGATACATCCTCGGAGTGCAATATGTCAAAGCCATTTCTGTCACGTTGCAGGCTTCCGGCAAGTAGTAAAAACAAGATTGAAGGTGCAATTATGCGTTCCACTGCTCGGACAATTGGCTCACGGGGAATGGAGCGGGCAAGAGGCCTCGTAATATCTGTATCACGTGCTGTACCGATGCGTCGGATTTGGCGGTGAAGGTCTGAACGTGTTCACGTAAGACAGGTCGACCTCCGCATTATCCGAGTTCTTGATGAGCGTCAATGTGGAATTCACTGTTTCCGACAAATCACCTGGTGACACTGCTGCACGGATATTGACGGTTAATTGCAGTTCGGATAGTGGACCGGTAAAGGTACCATCAACCTCCAGGTGCTCGCCGGACACGGTAATCCCGGCTTTTATACTACCGGTCCTGGCCACCGCGAGCAGTTTCAGATGGCCCACTCTACCGCCCCGCCGTGCGACTTCATTCCTTATTTCTTCAACGATTTTGCCCGTTACTGCCTTTCCATCGACGGGAATGGGGAACTTGAGCGTTGCTTGCGCATTCAGCCAGCCCATTTCTGCTTCTGCTTCCGCATATTTTTGATAGTCGATTTCCTTCAACCATCGATCTCCGGGAACCGAGTTTTGGACGAAATTCAGCCATTCCTCCATGCCTGAACCGGTTCTTGCCGAGACAGGAAACACCTTCACGTGCGGATAACGGGATTCGAAATCAGAGCGTATTTTAGTCAGTTCTTCGTGAGTAAGCGTGTCGATTTTCGTGATGACGACGATGTCCGCTTCTTCGATTTGCTTATCAAAGAGGAATTTCATAGACCACGGAACGTCTTCTCCTTGCCGCAACTCTTTCCATCGATCCGGTTCCACCAGGACCGAATACCCGAACACAGACACTTTGTCTCGCATGAGATGTTGCATGGGTCTGATTACGGTGGCCACTATGTCAGTGCAGCTTCCCACAGGCTCAGCCAAGATGATTTCCGGCTCCACTTTTTGCACGCTATGATCAATTGCCTCAGTAAGACCATCGAAATTGCAGCAAAAACACGAACCAGCTACTTCCTCGGCGGGTATTCCTTCTCCTGACAAGAAAAAGGTATCCACCAGACCCGCTGCCTGATCGTTCGTAATGGCAGCCACTTTTGTGCCTTTTTGAGCCAACAGTTTGCTCAGACCATTGATGGCGGTAGTCTTTCCTGCTCCCAGAAAACCGCCTACGAAAAATAGCCACGGAGTCTGTCCCATTTTGAATCTCCTGAACAAGAAGTCAGTGCGTTCGGATTACGCTGTCCCGATAAGCACTGGTTGAGCATGCAAGGGTTCGATTATGGATGGATCAATCAAATTCTTTTACTGCCAGGAGATTCGCAGATGCCACGTCTGATGTCTTCAGAGGCCCGATCATGCATTCGCAAGACGCCAAATGAGCAGTTCTCTCGCGCATCAGGGGAATCGTAACGAAACGCCAGACTGCCGCTGCACAAGCTCCTCCGATTATTGGAGCCAGAACATAAACAGAGAAGAAGCCACCCTGAGGGCCGGGTATGGCAACGGTTCCCCAACCGGCCAGATAAGCCACTAGACGAGGCCCGAAATCGCGGGCCGGATTCAAACCCGCCTGAGTCAAGGGAGCTACAATGGAGATGATCACAGCCACTGCTCCACCGATGAATACCGGTGACACGCCTTCGCTGGGTCTCCCCACATTGCAGCCTTCTGTTAGCAAGAATATGAGGAACACCAAGAGGAACGTTCCGAGCGCTTCCGCAAACATTGCTTGAACGGTTGAGATTTTCAGCCATTCCGGAGCCATGCCCGGATTGGGAAAATACTCACCGAACATCATCGCTGTTCGCACCGATTCCGGAGCACCTCGGACAATGGCGTTGGCGGCTTCGTACTGGGATATGGTACCGCCAAACAACAATAAGACGATGCAGCCGGCGGCTATTCCTCCCACCATTTGCGATACCAAATACCAGGGGAGTAATCGCGGTTCCATTCTGCCGGCCAGCACCATGCCTATGGTAACTGCAGGGTTCAAGTGAGCACAGGACAAGTGCCGGGTGGCATATATGGCAAGGATTACACCGATCCCCCAGATGAACGCCACTTGTGCCAATCCGGAAAAAGCGTTGAAGAGAACAGCCGCAGCAACCGAAGAAGTGCCTATGAATACCAGGAGAAACACGCCAAGGAATTCTCCAAAACAAACAGCCGCCAATTTACCCATGTGCCGCTTCCTTCGAACAGTGTGTCGATCTAAGCAGGACCTTGTCCCTCTATCGTTTCTTACGGTCGTTATGATGAAAAAACTCCAATGTAGACCTTGCTCCGGATAACAACGTGTCAATGGACCGACGATATTCATCGAGTGTCACGATCCATCTCTCCAGACATTCGATACCTTCCGCAGTAATTTTGTAGACTTTTTTGGGTGGGCCTGAATCGGCCAATTCCCATTCCGCAGTAACAAGCCCCCGCTGTTCCAGAATTTTCAAGAAGCGGTACACGCCTGTCGGATCCGGTTTGTCTCCGGCAAACATGGGGTATTCCGTAATTTTTTGAACGAGACCGTATCCGTGAAGATCCTCGCGTGCCAACAGCGCAAGAATCGTAGGTTGGACGAGTTTATCGAGATTGATGCCGGCGCAAGGACACTGGTCCAGGTCTTTCATGTGTTGAACTCCACTATTGGATTAAATCCTATAGTGATAGAGTTGATCATTCCTGTCAAGATATAATCGAGTCTAAAGCGACAGTTTCTTACAAGATTCAAATGCGATGTTGTGGCTGAAGTTTTTTTGTCAGATGTATGATTCAAGAAGAATCGGCAAAGGAGATAACTGTAAGAAAGGAATGAGCAGAATGTAAGATTCAGTATTCGATGCCCTGTTTCGCTTTTACTCCACTCCTGTAGTGATGTCTAACGTTCTTCATTTCTTTCACGTGATCTGCACACTGAATAATCTCTTGTGCCGCGTATCGTCCGGTTAACACGAGTTCGACTTTCTCCGGCTTGGAATCGATAAACTCGAGAAGCTCTTCAATCTGGATGAGATTAAAATAGACCGCGACATTGATCTCATCCAGGATGATTACATCATAATTTCCACTCATCATTCTGTCGCGAGCTGCATCCAGGGCAATCTTCGCCATGAGCGTGTCCAAAGGATCACAGCCTCGTCTCGTGATAAACCCCCTTTTTCCCATGGATTTTATTACGAGGTAAGGAGCCAGCAATAACCCGGATAGATGTTCGCCCGAAGTATCCGGAGCCTTAAGGAATTGAATCATGAAGACTTTGCGGCCATGACTGATTGCCTGCAATGCCAGTCCGAGAGCTGCCGTAGTTTTTCCTTTGCCGTTCCCGGTAATTACCAGGATTTTTCCCGGACCGCTCATTACCACCTACTTGAAAAAAAAACAGTAGTACGTAAAATATGGAGAAATTTACACGCGTGGGCCGAAATAACGGTTCATGACCTTTTTGCAACATTTTATCTCACCCTAGGTCTTCCAATGTCAAGCAGTCATCTTCTCTGGATCGGCTATTCTTCTGAAATGGCGGAGACCCGCGAAGCTCTTGAGACCCAATTGGATAAGCTCACTATAGACGTCATCCCTGATGGCAGACAAGCTCTCAATGTTCTTGCCGAGACCCCTGGAAAGTATCTAATTGTTATTATAGATGAACGGTTCGCGTGCCTGGATTTGGCCCCACTTACTACGGGAATAAAACAGATCAATCCCGCCATAGAAATTATCGTGTTCGGAACCCCTGGATTGGCATGGGCAAACCTGATGCTGCCCCGTTACTATCGCCCGCTTCTCCTGGATCCGCAATGCGGACCTGACACTTTGATTTCGTGTGTAGCAAAGCTTCAGGAGATGGTTGAAGCCAAAGAGGATTACGAGCAACTCAGCCGCGGGATCGGTGACCACATCGGAATGTCCCGGACGAGCACAGAGGCGATTCTTGCACTCCTCTCGCGTCAGAATAGCATCGGCATGTTCAGCATGCGCCGTGACGGATTCTTCACTTCGTACAACTCCGAAGCTGAGCGCCTCACCGGTTATTCTATAGAAGAAGTGGCACACATACACGTCTGGACCCACGCGGTGCTTGTTGACCAGGAGATCCTCCGCACGTTCTTGGATTCCATATCTGTTTTCTGGGCCAAAAAAATAGGACGAGACAACATGCGTTTGAAAATCAAACGCAAAGACGGACGAATCCTCACTATATCCATGACGGCGATAGTCGTCCTGGACAATATCGGTCAGGCAAGACAAATCACTGCCTTCTTCTTCGACCCTCTGGAATTCGGATCGATTCATGAATATGAGCTTTTGTGCGAATCCGGTCCATTTGCGGTGTACAAGTATCTCCCATCAAAAGGTTTCATCAGAATTTCAGCCGCGGCACTGGAGCTTTTGAACCGAGCTTTTTCATGTAAGCTGAGTACAAATGAAGTAGTGGGGAAAAAAATTGAGGAGCTTCCACTGCCTCGAGAAACAGCTTCCTTGTGGCACAAATTCCTGTGCGAGACAGCATCGCATAATCCCTCCGATGAAATTGGGATACCTCCGATAGGACTGCCAGGACGCCATATCCTCCAGCATATCTTTGTGAACCGGGTACCAACAGGAACAAAAGAGCAATGGGCCATTCTGGCTGCCCTGGCTCCTCGCGAAGACCTACGCTCCGATGCATTGGAAAACCGTTCACCGATTATGTTTGCCGACAAAATTTTGACCGAAATCCCTCGACCCTTTATCTTGTTGCAGGCAGTTCGGGATGATGACGGACACATTTATGATTTTAAGTGCATGAATATGAACTTGGCTTGTGTAAAGCTACTGAGACTTGAAGACGACTTCAGGCCCGGAATGCTCCTCACACGCGTATTGAGGGAAGTGAAGACTGCAAAACTCTTGATAGATCATGCTCGACAAGTCACTGAAACGGGTCAATGCAGAGATTTCGAGGTTCGGATAACTCTCAAACTCAAAAAGGTCGAACAAAAGATCATTCGATTCTGGTTTGGGAAAATGGGAGACGGAGTAGCGTTATTCTTCCACGACGTGACTGCCAAACGTGAAGAAGAGACACATCTGAAACAGTATCGGCATGTATTTTCCCATATGGAAGAAGCTATCATTGTCACTGACCTTGACGGGAATATCATTGACTGGAATCCGGCGAGCGAACGCATGTTCGGGTACACAAAGGAGCAGATTCTCGGCAAGTCTGCTTATATATTGACCCAAAAAGCTGACGGACTCCAATTGCGGCAACAATCACGGGACATTCTCCGGGATGGAGACGTTTGGAAAGGTGAATACGAATTTGTCCGTGAGGATGGTTCCCGGGGAGTCGCTTTTTCCGTTTTCGCAATGCTCAAAGACGATCAGGGGAAGATCTACGGCACGGTAGGGTTGTGTCACGACCTTACCGAACGTAAACGTCTCGAGGAAAGACTTACTGCCAAGAGTCAGGAGCTTCAGGAGAAGAATTTCGCTCTCAATACACTCCTGAGACATGCTGAAACCGAAAGGGTAATGGCGTGCGAACACATTGCAGCAGACCTATCACGGAAGATAACCGATCGATTATTCCAAATTCTTCAGAACAAGAACAAAGCGCACACCGTAGAAACCCAGGCAAAGCTCTTGCTGCAAGAACTGAAAATTGCACCCGAGGTCAGTGAAATTAACAAGAATGATTCGGGGCTAAGATTAACGGAAAAAGAACGTGAGGTGGCTCAGCTTATCCGTTTGGGAAAGACAACGCAGGAAATAGCCTTCATTCTGGACAAGAGCCCTGACACTATTCGCTTACAACGAATTTCTATTCGCAAGAAACTTGGAATCTCGCAAAAAGACAGAAACCTCAGCGCTTACCTCAAGAAAACCGATTTATCCTGATTGCATGCGTATCCGGATGCAAAATACTATTGTTCAGCGAGATGAATTTGAGAGTAGCCAACGCGGCATGCACGTTAGTACGCTCCAGCGGAAATGCGTTGCACTAAATAATTCTTACTCAATGCGTAAGTCATAAGGTCTAATAGATTTGAGCACGACTGTTGATAACGTTTACTGACTTACAAGGAGTAATTTGGAGTTATGCAATTCTGATATTTTGTGATATCAATTAGTTACCAAAACATGAGTACAATATCGAATTTAGACGTATCTCAAAAAGTTAGTTGAAGGCTTAGACTTTATTAGACTGTAATTAGATCTTGACGGGTAATCTCCTGCGACGTATGTTCATACTCAAGAATTCGAAAACCTCAGAATCTCGCGTCCACGGCATAAAACGTTTAACATATAACATAGCCTTTCGTCGGTTACCTTTCACCATGATTGTCCAGACTTCTTATTGCTCTGTGTAATAAGGCTCCCGGAAGGAGGCCGGGTAAGCAACGCCAGGCAAACTGCGGCAAGAAGCGTATCTCGTACTTACCACTAGCAAAGCTTTTCAAGGAGAGCGAAATGGGAAAGCAGGATGTTATCAATGCCGTGAAAGGGCTTCCCACTGAGAAAGTGCCCTGGGTACCGTACTCGGGAGTACATAGCGCCTTTCTCATCGGAGAACCCGCGGACAAGTTCCTCAAGGATCCGGATCTCATAGCCAAAGGGGTTATTTTCGCTGCCGAGAGGTATAAGGCAGACGGTGTTCCCCTCCTGTTCGACCTCACCGTGGAAGCCATTTCCATGGGATGCGATCACAAATGGTGGCCGGACAATCCCCCCTCAATCACCGGACATCCTCTCGATAAGAAGACTCTTGCCGAGTCCGGTCTGAAGATTCCTGGTCCAAAAGACGGTCGCTGGCCTGTGATAATAGAAGCGGGCAAGAAAGTCAGGGCAGCGTTGCCGGATGTAGCTCTTTACGGCATTTTATGCGGGCCTCTCACATTGGCAAGTCATTTAAGAGGAGTTCGCATCTTCACCGACGTTTACAAGAATAAAGCTGTTGCAAAGGAAATCATAGATTTCAGTGGAGAAGTGGCAGGCGAAGCTGCAAGGATTTACGCTGAAGAGATCGGATGTGACGTAATAGCGATCACCGATCCCGTTGCGTCGCAGATCAAACCTGAAACTTTCCGTGAATTTGTCACTCCTGCCACTCAGCCGGCTGTTCAAGCAACGAAGAAAGCTGGTAAGGTGTCAAGCTTCTTCATATGCGGAGACGCGACCAAGGTGCTCGAAGAAGTAGCCACTGTAGGAACCGATGGATTCGCCATCGACGAACAACTCAATCTCAACTATGTGCGGGACGTAGCTTTGAGGCACAAGGTAGGGTTCGGAGGAAACCTCAAACTCACGCTGGCCCTGTCTCTGGGCCTAATATCTCCTCGGGAGGATGCCATCATTTCCCTGGCCGCAGGAGGTAGTACCGGATTCGTTTTTGCCCCAGGCTGAGACATGCCCTACGATGTTCCGTTGGAACATATGGATCAAGCTATCGAGGCGGTGGAGTTCTACAATACGTATTACGCGAAGTATCCGCACCACATGGTCAAATGATAGGGGTTAAGTCATGTCCGATAAAATAATCATAGACGTACTTACTCTGGACAGTGTTCAGTGCGCGGCCTGTGGTTACATGATGGAATCAATAGCTGCTCTACCCCCCGAGATCCAGGATGTAATCGAATACAAAGAGTGGTCGATTAAGAACAAGGAAGGAATCGGCAAGTTTATCGAGATGAAGGGTAGAGTGCTTCCGACTATTGCCATTCAAGGAGATCTCTTGTTCGAGTCCATTATTCCTCAGTACGAAGAGCTCATCGATGCAATGGCCGACCGGGCGCCCAACCCGGAATTGGCAACCAAGATCAGAATGCTGAGAGACAAGGGGTTTGATTTCGACAATCTCGAGGCGAATTTGGCGAAAGCCGAGTCCGGCATGAAGACACGCCGCGAGGTATAAACCCCGCTTCTCAGGCGTTTACATTCTTTCAATCCTAAAGCCGTAACAGGTAACAGGCGGTCTGAACATGCAGACCGCCTCCCCTCAGGAGGATTCTCATGTTCAGGTTCAAGACCGAGCAAAAAGTATGTGAGGTCGGGGGAATAAAGTTTGGCGGACAGCCGGGAGAGCATCCGACAGTCATTGTTCCTTCAATATTTCAAAAAGGTGACAAGGTTTTCGAGGGCAAGCGAAAAGAAGGCTTCGACAGGGATCGCGCCACTGAGCTCGTGAAAATGTGTGACAAACTCTGTGCGGAAACCGGTGTTCCTTACATGGCGGACCTTGTCGGCACAAAAGGCGACGAACTCAAAAGCTACATAGACTTTTACACTGAAACGACTTGCATGCCGTTTTGCATAGACGCATGGGTCATGAAACCGAAATTGGAAGCGGCTGCATACTGTGCAGAAAAGGGTCTGCTCGACCGTATGTTCTACAACAGCATCACCGTCTGGGAAAAAGATCTTGAGACCGAGATCAAAGAAATTGCTGCCATCGGCGTTAAGCACGTATTGCTGGTAGCCTTCGATCCCGTCGATCAGATGCCCACGGGGCGCATTTCCGGGACTCAGAAGCTTCTGGACGCCATTGAGAAGGTAGGAGCCAAATTCGAAAGCCTGTTCGTTGACACTTCAGTAATGAACGGGCCTGCGACGGCTTTTTGCTCTCTGGCAAACAAGCTTATCAAGGAGAAATGGGGTTTTCCCTGCGGAAGTGCCCCCTCCAATGGTTCGTACATGTGGAAAGCCGCACGTGAAATGTGGGGCCAAAAGGGTTGGGCCGGTGCTGACGCAGCATTGGAAGCCTTATCTTCAACCCTCTACCACGATATGATCTTTTCCGGCCCCATGGCAGGATCCGACCGCATTTTCCCTGCAGTCGCTATGGCTGACGCTTTCACTGCCACCCTGGTTTTCGGTGAAACGAAGAAACTGCCGGAATCGGAGAATCATCCCCTCAGGAAGCTGTTCCCGGATTTCGTGGAGCAACTCAAAACTATGTAGTGGTGGATCTGAAAAATTCCGGGACAATGTCTGTATTCTATATGACACTGTTCCCGAATGAGAACGAAGAGAAGAGAGGAATTTGTAAATGGCAACAATGACCCCGAAGGAACGGGTAAAAAAGCTACTGAGACGTGAACCGGTGGACACTATGCCAGTCTTCAGCGGAATGGGAATGGTGACGGTTCAGGCTATCGACAAAATGGGGATACGCTTTGCCTCAGTTCACGGTTCTGCTGAAAATCTGGCTAAATCGGCAACCTACAGTGCGGATATCTTTGGGTTCGATTCCGTAATCGTTCCCTATGATATGTGCACCATCCCCGAAGCTATGGGTAGGGGTTGCAGTACGTATGCGGATGCTGAAGGAATTCTTTATCCTACGGTTCCCACGAAATGGGAAAATCTCGACGTAGTCGATATCAATGCCGATTGGGCGGCCAAGGCGAGAATGCCCGTCGTAGAAGACGCGCTGAAGATGCTGGTCTCGGAAGGGAAGTACGCTGTCGGCGGCTGGGTACTGGGACCTTTTACGTTGGGCGGCCAGGTGATCGAACTTGATCTCTTATTGAAGGGCATCAAGAAAGACGCCGAAAGGGTCCATGCATTCATGGAAAAGATGACCAAGGTCGTAATCGAAGTAGCCAAGCGTTACCAGGCGTTGGGCATCGACTACATAACAATACGGGAGATGGGTTCCGGCACCGACCTCCTATCCCCGCGCATGTGGAAGCAGCTCATTCAACCTTATCTCCAGGAAATCTTCAACGCGCTTGAATCTCCGAAGATTCTCCACATCTGCGGCGGAACAGACTTGATAGTCAGCCTCATGAACGAGTGCGGGGCAGACGCTCTGAGCTTCGATCAGAAGAATAATCTGGTCGAAACAAGACAGAAGATCGGAAACGACATGCTCCTTCTGGGCAACTTCGACCCGTACGGCACCCTGTGTCAGAAAGAAGCCTCCGAAGTGCCCGCAGTCATCGAAGACTGCATTAATGCCGGCGTGGATGCAGTGTGGCCCGGATGCGACATTTGGCCTGATGTCAAGCCTGAGAACGTGAATGCTTGGGTGCGCACTGTTCGCGAAGCGGGCAAGAAACCTACACCTGCAGTTGGAAGAATATAACCGATAGAAAAGACCTGAATGGAGGAAACGAAATGGTGTCAGAAGAAAGACGAGCAGAAATTCTGAAAAATCTCTCGGACGGAGTGGTCGAGTATCAGGAAGACCAGGTAAAGGAATATTCCAATATAGCCCTGGAAGAAGGAGTTGACCCTTACGACGCGATTATGAACGGCTTGGCCGCTGGTATGGAGATCGTCGGGGATCTGTACGATAGGCAAGAGTACTTCGTGCCCGAAATCTTGATGTGCGCGGACGCTCTCTATGCAGGCCTGGACATTCTCAAACCTCATTTGAAAAAAGACACCGCGTCCGGAATGAAAGGGCAAGTGGTAATCGGCACCGTGCAGGGTGATGTCCATGACATCGGTAAGAACCTCATCAAGATGATGTTTGACGTTGGCGGATTTACCGTGCACGACCTGGGTCGAGACGTTCCCCTGGAGAAATTCGCGGAAGAACAGCTCCGCACTGATTCTGAAATCGTAGCTCTTTCAGCCATGATGACTACGACGATGATGGGAATGAAGAAAGTCATTGCCATGATTAAAGAGAAGAATCCCGATGTCGCCATCATGCTCGGAGGAGCGCCGGTGACCAAAGACGTGGCCAATCTTTTTGGTGCAGACGGTTATGCCGAGAGCGCAGGTAATGCCGTGCAAGAAGCAATCAAAATGATCGGTCAGTTGCGTAAGTTGAAAGAAACCGGAGTCTAAGCGATCTGCATTGACGACTTCCGGATACCCATAACTTTCTCTGTTCCCGAAGTCCGAACCCTGACATTCCCGATTCACGCTCGGGAGTGCCAGGGTTTAGGGATAAGGGGTACTGAACGGTTTCGAATTGGTCGAATCGTTTGAGGAAAAGACTGGGGATTATGGGAAGGGGCCGCTTATCATAGAGGTCGTTTCAGAGGGACCTCACTGCGTCCCTTGCGAGTATGCGATTGCGGCTGTGGAGTATGTTGCTCCTCAGTACGAAGGCCGCGTTGAAGTAAAAATCCTGGAGACAAAGCGTCCTGCCGACGCACTTCGATATCTTGCATTGTGCAAGGAGCATGGGGGACGCCTCCCCGTGCCGGCAATTCTCTTTTCCGGCCGCTTGGTATTTGACGAAATCCCTGGGCCGGATGAGCTATGTCGTGCTCTCGACGAAGCTCTTTTGAAATGGGAAAGCGAACAGTGAACACCGAACTGTACGATCTCCTGGTAATCGGTGCCGGGCCTTCAGGTCTCACTGCAGGGATCTATGGGCACCGGGCAGGACTTAAAGTCCTCATGATCGGAGGATATGCTCCGGGCGGGCAAGTCACTCATCATTACAATGTCGAAAATTATCCGGGATTCCCTGGAGGAATTACCGGCGCGGAACTCATGACACGGTGGCTCAAGCAGCTCATCGACGAAGTCGGTGAAATGCCCAGACCCAGTTCGGTAACTTCCGTCGACTTTTCAAACCGGATCAAGGAAGTTTACGTCAACGACGATGTATTTAGGGCCAAGGCAGTCATCGTAGCTACCGGTTCCAAGCCTCGCCGACTTGAGGTTCCCGGAGAGTCCAGGTTAGAAGGCAAAGGCGTCTTTTTCTGTGCCACTTGTGATGCTCCCTTGCTCAGAACAATGTCCAGTCGTCGGGCTGCCGTAATAGGGGGTGGCGATACTGCCTTTCATACTGCCATGGCCCTGTTGCCCCATGCCGAATTGGTTACAGTTATAACGAGAGGATCGGAACCCAGGGCAAAACCGGCGCTCATTCAAAGGTTACAGCAGAGTCAAAAGGCAAGTATTCTCGTTCAACGCTCCGTGACTGAAATCATTGGCGAACAAGGGGTTACCTGCCTTTCTCTGCAAAATACGGAAACAAAGAATTTTGAGACTTTTGGGGTAGATGCGGTGTTTGTGGGCGTGGGACAATCGCCGGTCACAGAATTCTTGGACGGCAAACTTGAGTTGACAGCGAGCGGCTTCATCATTACCGATGCTCGACTCAATACATCAGCGCTCGGAGTTTTTGCTGCGGGTGACGTAAGGGACACTCCGTTGCGTCAGATCCTGACTGCAGCGGCAGATGGCGCTTTGGCAGCTCAGACTGCGGCAGACTACTTGCGCATGCTTCCGGACAAACCCCAGTAGCAGCATGGATTCAGGCAGGCGTCAGTCTACCTTGAGCTCCCGTCTGCCCGCAAACTTTGAGGCACACTACAGCACATAAAGCACACGAGCTACAGTCAAGAAAAGAAGGGAAATCGCGGAATGAGTAAAAAACAGTACATGGTGATCTTCCAACCATCAGCACGTAGAGGTTTTGTCGATGAAGGAACCAACCTCATCGAAGCATCGCGTCAGTTGGGGGTCGATATTGAAGCCCTCTGCGGAGAAAAGAAAGTTTGCGGTAAATGCAAAGTAAGAATCGAAGAAGGGTTCTACGAGAAATTCGCCATTACCTCCAGTCGTTCTCATGCAAGTGAATGGCAAGAGGAAGAGGACAAATTCTTCACACCGGCTCAGAAGGACGAAGGATACCGCCTCGCCTGCGTGGCCAAGGTCCAGGGGGACATGCTGGTATTCGTTCCTGAGGAAGCCCGTGCCGGAAAGCAGGTCGTCAGCAAGGCTGCAAGGGATATTCATATTGATTGGAATCCCGCTGTAAAGCAGTATCATGTCCAAGTGGTTCCGCCCACATTCGAAGAGCCTGCTGGCGACTTTGAGCGAATCTGCGCTGAGCTCGAGCGTAATTACGGGCTCAAAGACCTCAACATAGACTGGCCGACTCTGAGAAAACTGCCCCGGCGTCAGCGTGATGGAAACTGGGGTGTTACTGTCGCTGTCTGGATGGACAAAGAAATAGTCCGCGTATTACCGGGCAAAGTCGAGGACTCTTATGGCATTGCCATAGATGTCGGCACAACCACCGTTGCGGCGTACCTGTGCAACCTGCGCACTATGGAGGTCATCAAAACCGTTTCCATGATGAATCCGCAGTGCAAATATGGCGAAGACGTCATGGCTCGCATCACCTATCATATGATGAATCCCGGCGGCCTCGAGACTATGAGCAACGATCTCATCGAGGGGTTGAACAAGTTGGTGGTCGAAGCTTGCGAGAGTACGCATCCTCCGAAAAAACGGAAGAAGAAAAAAGCCGAGGAAGCGGATGAGATCATTGAGGCACCCGATGTCACGGAACACGCCGAAGAGCTGGACGAGTCCAAATACTTGAATCTGATTCCGGCGGACATCGTTGACATGACCATCGTCTGCAATACGGCCATGCACCACATTCTGCTGAAGCTCGATCCGGAATTCGTGGGTCTGGCTCCCTTCCCACCTGTTATTCATCGCAGCTTGGATATCAGGGCTCGCGATCTTGGAATCAAGATAAATGATTCTGCATACGTACACGTGTTGCCGAACGAAGCCGGATTCGTCGGAGCAGATAATGTGGGTGTGCTCATAGCAGAAGAGCCGTATAAATTCGATCAGACGCAACTGCTTATCGATATCGGAACAAACGGCGAACTGGTTCTGGGCAATAATCGCAAGTTGATCTCCTGTTCATGCGCTACCGGACCCGCTCTGGAAGGAGCTCAATTGAGCTTTGGCATGCGAGCGGCTCCAGGTGCCATTGAGCGAATACACATCGACCCCGAGACTCACGACGTAGACTATAAAGTCATTGGACGAGACGCCTGGCGGAAGTATTCCAAGCCCGAAGACATGAAGACGAAGGGCATATGCGGTTCCGGAATTCTCGACGTGCTGGCGGAACTGTACGCTTCGGGAGTCATCATGAAGAGCGGCAGATTCAGCAAAAAACAAAAATCCAATCGCTATAGGGTGAACCCCGACACGAAACAACCGGAATTCGTGATTGCCTGGGCCAATGAGACTTCCATCGGCAAAGATGTCGTCATAAGCCAGAAAGACATCCGCCAGATCCAGTTAGGTAAAGGTGCGCTCTACACGGGATGCAAGCTGATGATGAGACGGCTTGGCCTGGATAAAGTTGACTCAATCAAGATTGCAGGAGCCTTCGGGACCCATGTTGACAAGACGAAAGCCCTAATCATGGGCCTCTTTCCAGATTGCGACCTGGAGAAGGTTTTTGCCGTGGGTAATGCGGCAGGAGACGGGGCCAGAGCTGCTCTTCTCAATCGTGAAAAGAGAGCCGAAGCCAATTGGGTTTCTCGCAATGTTGAGTACATAGAACTCACGGTAGAAAGCGATTTTCAACAGCAGTTCATGGAAGCAATGCAGTTGCCTCACATGAAGGACGAATTTCCTCACCTCGAAGGAGTCGTTGCGCCAGAGGTGCTGCATCAGAAGTAACATGCTCGTGGGGAGTCCCCGGAAAGGGGTCTCCCCATTCCGTTTTCGGTGACAAAGGATGAACGAGCGTAACTTGTACGCTGGGGTGTCCTAAGCGGAGTGATCGGACGGCTTTGCGTCGTCCGGAGCGAAGGATACCTCCAGCCTACCAGATCATGAGAAGAAAAGCGAATCGGTATTAGCCGTTAAACGGAACCTCAGACTTCTCTTTGTAACTTGACGGCAGAAATGCGGAAGCTATACTGTTAGGCAAGGTATGTTGCATAAAACCGGTCAAGAATCCGGAAAATGTTCGCCGAATACTGGAGTCCCAATGCATACGAAAACGTGCGTAGAGGTTTTGGTTACAGATTTTTCGCAATGACACGCGTGCGTCTATATGGTCGCAGCGGTAAAGGGTTTGCCGCAGGAAGTTTTGGAACAGATAGAGTATCGCGAGTGGAGCCTTCGGACGCGCGAGGGGGTCGCTCGCTTTCAAGAATTGAATGCAAGGAGCCTCCCGGCGGTGGCAATTGATGGAAGATTGGTCTTTGAATGCAACATTCCACCTGAAGAGGATTTGGTTAATGCAATAAAGAGTGCTTCTGTTCTGAGGACAATATGACAACCGTAAAAATATCTGCCGGTGCATGCGGATTCGTGACACTGGTCAAGGCAAACAAAGGAGACAAGCGTACAGTCTGCATAGAAATGGAATCAGACTGCGATTCTGTCGCTGACCTGGCATGCATTTTGGAGCAAATGGATCCGCTCGGACTCAAAGAGATCTTGAGCACAAACCCCGGGAAGAATCGAGTATTTCAGGTTGCAACTGAGAAATTGCCACATTCGGCGTGCCCCGTGCCGGTGGCGATAATCAAAGCCGCGGAGGTCGCTCTCGGGTTAAATGTGCCAAGTTCAGTAAGTATCGAATTTGAATGCGAACCGGAGGATGAATCCTAAATCTAAAGATCCAGATCCGGATAAGGACGTAACGTCAGACGAAATGATACATCGCTCGAGGTAAAATCCCATGCCGGTGAGAAACGATGATCTGATTGATTTGAGAGGCCTTTGCCGAAAGCGCGGAAGGCAGATATCGTCCAACCTGACTGTCGATGCTCTTGAAGAAATCGAGTTGATTGCAAAGGATCTCGGTTTTATTGAGGTTCATTTGCTGGAAACCTCTCATATCGTTACGGCGAGATGGGTAGGTCTGAAGTGCCGCTATGGGTGCGCCAATTACAATACCAGTTGGTGCTGTCCTCCTGCCGCTCCGGATCTTGAGACTACGAGAGATCTCCTCGCGGAATATGATTCTGCCCTATTGCTGGTCACCGAAAACTGTAATGAACATTTTTATCGAAATTCGGGCGAAAAGCGACGTATACAGATCAGACAATGGAAATCTACCGTAGCTCTCGAACGCAAGCTTTTCCTGATGGGCTACTACAAGGCGTTCGGCCTTCCTGCAGAATGTTGTGCTCTTTGTAAGGAATGCGCATATCCGAATCAGTGCAAGTTTCCGAATGAAAAAAGACCCTCATTGGAAGCCTGTTCCATCGACGTCTTCCAGACTTTGAAGAGGCTGGGAAAATCTATCTCCATCGTGCATAACATCGAAGATTCTTACAGAAGCTATTCACTTATTTTGCTGACATAAAGCCAATCGGCCAAACGGAGAAAAATCATCATGAAAGTGCAAATTCTGGGATCAGGGTGTGCTCGCTGTGAAGATCTCTACAACAATGCCGTAGCAGCCCTCAGTAGACTTAAAGATTCGGATACCAAGGTGGAAAAGACAGCCGACCCGGAGGTCTTCTTCCGCTTGAAAGTCAACATGACCCCCGCGCTCGTCATCGATGATGAAGTAGTTTCCACGGGAAAATTGCTCACCGTAGACGAGATAGAGACTGAACTACTGAAGCGGAGTGGAGAGTAACATGAGTGAGCCCGGCACACAGGTGTTCTTGATTTCGGGCTTTCTGGGCAGTGGAAAAACCTCGTTTCTTAACCATATGCTTAAAGACACTCCCCCGGATCTGAAGCTGCTCGTGCTGATGAATGAATTCGGAGAAGAGAGCATCGATGGCGCGTTGGTTGAAGATCCTGAATTGGAGATGCTCGAAATCAGCAAGGGATCTATTTT
This sequence comes from Desulfomonile tiedjei DSM 6799, assembly GCF_000266945.1. NCBI lineage: Bacteria > Pseudomonadati > Thermodesulfobacteriota > Desulfomonilia > Desulfomonilales > Desulfomonilaceae > Desulfomonile > Desulfomonile tiedjei. Next base: position 1,021,170 of record NC_018025.1, on the reverse strand, counting down.
TTGTGCTTGCGTCAAGGGCGACTTCATCAAAGCACTCTACCAAATCGCTTTTGTAATCAAACCCGAGGTGCTGGTGATCGAAGCCAGTGGAGTGGCAAACCCCACGGATATCGGCAGAGATCTTTTCAACCCTATATACAAGGGTGTTTACAAAACCCTGGAAAAAGTGTGTGTGATTGACGCAGCAAACTTCCTGGAACAATACGAAGTCTTTACCGCTCTCGAAAAGCAGGTTGAAGCGGCAGACAATTTCATCGTAAACAAAACGGATCTCGTGGACGTTCCAACTATTGACTCTGTCAAAGAAGTGGTTCTGAGACATAATCCGAAAGCCAAATTTGTGGAAACAACGTATGGCAGGGTGAGTGTTGCCGATCTCATTTCGTTGCCCGCCAGCAGTAGCTCACGTCTTGCCAAACCAGCCGATAAATCAGAGCTTCTGAGCGATACCGCTCTGGAAGAGGCGGTAGACAGGATCCTGGAAGACGAAGCCGCACAGGTGACCCCGCCGGACAGACTCATCTCCATCACATGCAGGTGGCATTCGGGATCTGTGGAAGATTTTCGCCCCATTGCGGATAAATTGCCTGCGGACGTAGTTCGTGCAAAGGGTTTCATCATTCAGGACGGTCGCCCATATCTTTACAGTCATGTGGGACATTCGTACGATATAGAACCATTTGATGGTTCCAGGCTCCTCGACCGTTCAGTGAATAGGGTTGTATTCATACGCCGCGAGTTCCAGGAGGACGATATCCGTTCATTGTTTGCGGAACAGGGTTTGAATTTGGTCTAGCAAATAATTTTCAAGGATTTATACTGTTCATATGATCCGGAGGCGGGCTGCCCACACCCCATCCGGAAGTTCCTTCTCGTCATTGGCAAATACCGGCCTTAATGGGTCGTATTCCCAAATGGACCATGGAAGGAGGCAATCATGGCAGTAAAGGTCCTCATCACCAGGATATTCAAGCAAGAACACCTTCCAAAAGCGTACGAACCCCTTATGGAACTCAGGTCAGTGGTGACTCTTCGCAGGGGCTATATTTCGGGTGAGACTCTCGTGAGCGAAACAGACGCGAGAAAGGTGCTCGTTATAAGCCATTGGGCCAGCCGGGAAAGATGGGAAGAATGGTTAGCCGACCCAAGAAGGAGCGAGTTCATGGAGCGACTGGGAGAATTGTTGGAATCCCCTGAGCACATAGAAATCTTTTGTGTAGGAGCAACAATTCCCGTATGGGCGGAAATCACCTAGAAATCCTGTTGATACTGCTTTGAAAGAAATCAAGGAATCTTTTCTATGAGAAAGGTTCCTTTTTTTTTGCCCTGGAAAATGTAGTGAAATTACTGTGCCCCAGGCATTTCGGCCTGACCGTCGCGTATAAGTACTACGTTCAGACAAAATCCGCAGATTGCCGGTAATCGATCTTTCGAGGCTAACGTTTCCCAGGCAGCTTGATAATCCGTTTCCTGGATGACTGAAACTTCTTGAGTCTCATCGGACAACAGCCGAATCCGATCTCCCTTTCCGCAAAAAGGACAAGTCGCCAAAATTAATTCCTGAGAGCTTGAGCTTTCCACCCGGTTCAACCAGAATCCTCTCAAAATATCGGCAGCATCCGTTTCGTCCATCCCGCACAATCCCTTCTCAACAGCATTTATAGATTTTGAAGAGTCGCTCATCCATAACAAAATGGAATTTGAGCCAACTCGATCCATCCGGCCTGATGCGCACTCCGTGCACTGTTCTTGCCATTCTGATGGTACTCTGGAAATGGGTGACAATGATAAGCTGCCGATGCTCCGCCAGTTTCTTGAGTAACTCCTGCATATTGTGGTTGTGCGTCCAATCCAGAGAAGGTTCCACTTCATCGAGCATGTACATGGGGCCGGGTGCCATGCTAAAAAGGGCCAGTTTCAGGGCAAGCGCAGTTGATGCCCTTTCGCCGCCGGAGAGTAGTACTCCGCGCTTGGCTCCTTTTTTCGGGAAAGTAACTTCAACGTCTGCATCTTCTCCGATTTCATCGAGGAAAATGCGTCCGTACGATCCTGGTATAAGAGCATCGAGATATTCCTGGAAAAGAGTATTTATTCGATCAAATTCCGTATCGGCTGTTACGTAACGGAGTATATATCTTCTTCGGTCGGGGGCGGCTTTGAAGAAAAAATCCGTCAACCGCTCTTGTCTGACAATATTGCGTCTGGCGTAACCGAGGCCGAGGTTCGCCAGCGTAGCCCGGTAATCGCTCGCACTGCCCAAGGACTCATTCTGAACCAGAAACTCTTCCTTCCCCGAAGTCGTTAGAGCTCGAGATGCCAGAATTTCGGTTCCATTACCGGAAAAAGTCAGTTCTACCCTGGCCTCTTCCACTGGAGGCGTTATCTCAGAGCCGGAGAACAGCAGATCCTTTCTATCGCCACAACGCAATCTCGTTAAGTCGTCTTCACCCAGCGCCCATGCGATCGCGTCCAAGGCATTGCTCTTTCCCACACCGTTACTGCCTATTATCACAGAAATTTTTTCATCAAAATCTACGACAACAGGTTCCGTATATGATTTGAAGCCACTGACGTTGAGTCGACTCAGGAACATTTTGCTTCACCGTACTTTACTGAATTGATGGAGGTAGAAAAAATTTTGAGATAGTCGTTTTGAATGTTTGGGAACCTCCGATTGCGGTTTACCTCTTGCTCCCCGACACAGTAAGGATGAGTCTTTTCGGAGTCACGGCGATTGCCCGGTTTCGGACTTACCTTAACTGGATTAGAGTAACAGACCGTGCCCAAATTTGTCAACAAAACGACTAGCGAACTGGTAATCATTCAGTCATAGCCGGGCACGCCCTGAAAGGGCGGCCCGATAGTAGCCACGGGTGTCAGAAACTGTCTCAAAATTCTCGAGTGCATAACAAATCGTGCCACGATTCGCCATCTTCGTAGGGGTAGGCCTAGTGCCTACCCCTATTTGGGCGGACACGAGGCCCGCCCCTACAGTCAGGCCGGGAAGATGATGAAAATTTCGTGCCACGATCCAGGGTAAATTTTGACTTTTGAGACAGTCTCGTCAACCCGTGGACAGCGGCGCGCCCCCATGCATAATTGGGCGACCCTGAAAGGGTCCACCGATAGGCAATAATTCTCAAATGACGTTGGTAGACCCCTTCAGGGTCTTGAAAACAAAAAACTTCCTATATCGCTTCCGTGGGTTTGCACCCACGGCTACTGTTGGGTAGCCCCTATGGGGCTGTAGAACCCTCTACTCCGTGTAACTGAATGGTTGCGCGAACTGCTACGCGGATACTCATTTTCTGTATGTGTCGCCTCCATGATCTGTACTGCAGGATAACCCGCGCTATGGCAGCACTCTGTCTGGCGGTTCCTGCCACTATGTGAAAACATTCTTTTGGGATAGATTCACCCAGATGCAGTTTGTGCTTTGACTTGCCGAATTATGGCAATTGCCAAAGATTCTGACGATTATCCCATGCTCCGATACAAGCCACCGGTGGGGACCGACGTCGCTGCCGGTCCATTCTATCGATATCATTGATTATGTTGAATATGTGCCGGCACGGAGGCACGGCACCCACCAATATCCTTAATCTTCAATCGGACACTAATTTTGCCAATCGCTATATCAGGTTCGAGCAAAGACACCGGATCAGCCAGCTTCTCAGGCTCACAGAAGTAATTTAGAGACTGAAATACCGCTCTAGCTGCGACCTAAACTAAACTTTTACGTTCCGCTAAATTTTTCTTGACAGCGGGGATGTCATTGGTATAACCAATCTGGTATACCACATACCTGGGCGGAGGCGATTTTATGGAACTCTCCGTTAAACCCATCACACAACCCGCCAGACTGGCGGAGCTTGCATACAGTTCACTCAAGGATTTTATCCTGTCCAGCGACCTGGAACAGGATCAGAAGCTCGATGAACGAGCCCTTGCCGAGCAGCTTGGCATCAGTAGAACCCCTTTAAGGGAAGCGCTGCATCGTCTCTCTCTTGAAGGCTTTGTACGAATCGAACCCCGAAAAGGGATTTTCATCAATTACCGTCCAAAGGAAGAAATTGTCGAGATTCTCTATGTTAGGGCCGCACTGGAAAGCATGGCCGCTCGCCTGGCCTGCAAATACATCACTCCGAAGAACGTCCGAGACCTCCGGACCACCTTTCAGCAATTCGATCCTGATACCGTAGAACAACATACCGCTGATTTCGCCCTCGCAAATGTGGTGTTTCACGAAAAAGTCCTGGACTTGAGCCGCAGTTCCAAGCTGATTGAATTCGCCGCAAACATTCGGGACCAGATTCGACTCGTTCGTATTTTCACGATCCGTGCAGGCGGCAGAGCCCGCAATGCACTTCTTGAGCATCTCTCGATCATAGAGTCCCTGGAGCAGCGTAACCCCGATCTCTCCGCAAGCCGCATGCGAGAGCATATTCTCGGTCTTGCTCGTCATGTGGAAGAAGGGGCACGATTTCCATGGGAGAAGCAAAAATAGACCTAATCCACGATTAACCGCGGTCGAATAGAATCGACCCATTCCTCAGGAGATACGGCATGACTGATAATCGAGTTCTCAGAGAGGACTTCATCGTGCCTCGCTGCACAAAGTCTTGCCCGGCTGGAGTGGATGTCCCGCGTTATATTCGCGCTATCCGTATGGGCAAGTTTGATGAGGCACTGGCAGTTATACGGGAACGTATTCCATTCCCCGTAGTGTGCGCGGACGCATGCTTTGCCCCATGCGAAGATGCGTGTGCGTACCGTCAGTTCGGGGACCCCATTGCAATTAGGGCTTTGAAAAGGGCCGCTGTCGATAAGGCGGGCGATTCATGGAAGAAAAACCAAACGAAAAACCCTCCCACCACGAAGAAGGTTGCGGTGATCGGAGCAGGTCCCGCCGGACTTACTGCTGCATACTATCTTGCCAGGGCAGGACACAGCGTCACATTAATGGACGAGTTTCCCAGGCCCGGCGGTATGATGAGGTATGCGATCCCCAAATACCGACTTCCAGAAGAGCGACTTGAGCGCGACATCCGAGAGATCATGGAACTCGGTGTGGAATTCAAGGGCAATACGCTCCTTGGCCGTGACGTCAGCCTGAGCAGCCTCGGCCAGGATTTCGATGCAGTCTGCATTACCGTAGGTGCAGCCGCCGGAACACGGATTCCCCTTGAAGGTGCAGAAAAACGCAGCTTTTATTGGGGACTGGAATTCCTCAAAGATACGGCTCTGGGTAAGCCCGTGGATCTCGGTAAAAAAGTGGTAGTCATTGGAGGAGGTAACGTTGCAATCGACGTTGCACTCACTGCAAAGAGACTTGGAGCCGAAGAAGTAACGATTTTCTGTCTTGAATCCAGAGAGGAAATGCCTGCTCACCCCTGGGAAATAGCCCTTGCCGAAGAGGAGGGCGTTTTCATCAACAACTCGTGGGCCCCAAAGAAGGTGCTTGGAGATGACAAGGTTGCAGGGCTGGGCCTGAGACGTTGCGTGTCCGTTTTCGATAATGCCTGCAATTTCAACCCTGTGTACGACGATGAGATTACTCATCGCATTTCCGCAGACAGCATTGTCGCCGCAATCGGACAGGTGCCGGATCTTGCTTTTCTCAAATCCTGTCCCGACATCCAGACTTCAGGAAACAGAGTCGGCGTCAAAGAGGACCTGTCCACCGGTACGAAGGGCATTTTTGCAGCAGGCGACGTAGTGACCGGCCCGTCTTCTATCATCAATTCCATTTCACAGGGTCGAAGCCTGGCGGAATCCATTGACAAATTTCTCGGAGGATCCGGAGACATTTCGGAAACCCTGGCCGAACCCGAAACTGAAGTCATTCTCTCCGACCAACTACCTATCAGTGCCCGGCAGGAGATACGTCATCTCAAAGGATGGCAACGACTTGGAAATTTCGATCAAGTCGAAATAGGGTTAAACGATTCTCAAATAGCGCAAGAAGCTTCTCGATGCCTCGAGTGCGATGCTCGCAAATTTGAAGTTACTGTCAATACAGCGAACTGCAAAGAGTGTGGGTACTGCGCTGAAGTGTGTTCAATGCAAGTGTTCGGTCCGGCAGCGAATTTCAATGCACGAGGCTACAGACCTATGGAGACGAAATCTTCCGACTGGTGCATAGGGTGCCTGAAATGCTTCTTCTGCTGCCCGGATTTTGCCATCGACGTTCGCGAAAGAACGGCGTGAGGTATCGGAAATGAAAAGATTTTTAGAAACAGGAAACTTTGCGATTACTGAAGGAGCCATACTGGCCGGGTGCAGGTTTTTCTGCGGTTATCCCATAACTCCTGCGACGGAGCTGGCTGAAGCCATGAGCATGAGGCTGCCTCAGGTCGGCGGTGTTTATCTCCAGGCGGAAGATGAATGCGCAGCCATGCATCTGTGCATAGGAGCTTCGTTGGGAGGGATGAAATCCATGACCGCCACATCCGGCCCGGGGTTCATTCTGTATGCGGACCCCTACGGCTGGGCACTTGGCTGCGAGACCCCCATGGTGGTGATGAATTCCGGCCGCGTCGGGCCGGTCTCAGGGATCACGGGCGCTCCGGGACAAGGGGAATTCTATCTCACCCGTTATCCTACCCAGGGAGGAAACTTCGAGACCATCACACTTGCTCCCAATTCCGCCCAGGAGTGCATGAAGATCATTGTAGAGGCATTTTACCTATCGGAACGCCTAAGAATGCCGGTGACCGTGCTCGGCGATCAACTGCTTACGGACGGCATGGAAGATATCAGCGTACCGGAAAACGATGGAGAGATGAAGGAAATGGGCTTTCGCGTATGGCCCCGTTCGTACCATAAGGGTCCGGACTTCTATCCTTCAATCGATTCCTTGGACATTCCTCCGGTTCAGATGGGGTACAACACAGGGGCGCTCTGTTCCGACTGGACTCCTACTGTTGAAGGGTACGACATCGAAGAAGTCGAAGAGCATCATCGACATGCATATCGGCTTATCTACAAGGTAAGAAATAACCGGAACCTCTTCTCTGAACTATACGAGAAGAAATTTATGGACGACGATCCCGATCTGGTGGTCGTATCCTTTGGGACTCCTTCCAGAGTGGTGAATACGGCCGTAGACCGTGCACGATCTCAGGGACTCAAAGTCGGAGCATTGCGACTTATCAATTTGTGGCCTTTCCCGGATGAACTCTTCACGCGAAAAACAAAATATCTCTCCGTGGAGTTGAATTGGGACGGTCAATTGGTGAGAGAAATCCAACGTGCGGTGCCCAAGGATGCAACCGTCAACTTTCTCGGTACGTGCGGGGATCTGCCGACCATACCGGACTTGATCGAAAACTTTGAGAAAATTTTGAAAAACCAACCCCTTGAACGCAAGGGCTGGGTACTGGAGGCATGGTGATGGCACATCTGTCCAGCGCTCTTGTAGAAGACTATCTGAGGACCAGAAAAATACCCAGCACTGCCTGTTCGGGCTGCGGCCTGGGAATCAATCACAAAGTAGTCATTCAGGCAATTTCCGAACTCGGTTTGAAAACATCCGACATCATCTGGGGTACGGCTATTGGCTGCGCAGGCCGCCAAACCTTCGGAACCTGGAAAGGAGACGGTTTTGCCGGTACACACGGTCGGGTGTACGCGATCGCTCGCGGGCTTCGTATCGCGCTGCCCCCCGAAAAGAAGATTGTCTTGACCGTGGGTGACGGCGATGCATTCGGAATCGGGTTATTGCACCTTATCCATGCAGCCAGATCGAACGCGGGCATAACCGTAATCGTTATGGACAACCTGGGCTATCAGTCGACAGGCGGTCAGTTCGGATTCACCACACCTCAGGGAGCAAAAACCGACTCGAGCCCGTACGGGATGTTCGAGCATAACCTCATGAGTGAGGGATTGGATGTCATGGACATCCTGAAAAGTGCCGGAGCCACCTTCCTGGCTCGTCACACGGCAACGGATGCATTGTCGGCCGTAGAGAGCGTAAAGAAGGCGCTATCCAATAACGGATTTTCGTTGGTTCATATGCCGTATCCTTGTCCGACCAATTTTGCATCGCGCCATCTCGGCAGTCGCAGTGCGGTGAACATTTTTCGTTGGATGCAGGAACACTCTGCCCCGCGAGGACAGGAAAAGCCGGACACTATATGGTCAAACGGCGTGTACTACGATGCCCGCGGTTCGAGACCCGAGATGTCCGAGCATGTCTGGGAATCGGTAGGCAAGATAAGGAGGACGGGCGCGCTATGAAAGACAGACTGGAAATAGTTGCGAGCGGCTTCGGAGGTCAGGGTGTAGTCCGACTCGGCCAAACGATTGGCGAAGCCGCGGTCAAGCAGGGCTTGAGAGTCACCATGCTCAAGAGTCACGGGACGGAAATGCGTGGCGGTTACGTGCGAAGCCAGGTGGTTCTCTCTGAAAAACAGATCGACAGCCCCATGTGCGAGAACCCTGACGTGTTCCTCGCCCTCTCAAGCGCAGCATATAATCGCTTCAAAGACACGGTTCCCGCGAATGGCATCATTATCTACGACCCGGCATTCGTGGACAACGTCGACACTTCTCTTCCCTGTAAACAGGTTCCCGTACCCGCAAAAGAGATTGCGATGGAACACTTTAACAGGCCGATTTTTTCCAATGCCGTTGCATTGGGAGCAATGGCCAAACTTTTGCAAGAAGCGTTGGACAAGGAAACGGTCCTGGATAGTTTCCTTGAGGTTATTCCCAAGTACAAGGCCGAAAACAGGAAAGCTTTTGAATATGGCTTTGAATATTCCTGAAAACTCGAGCCTTGAGAATCAACACATAGTGTAAAGAAATTCGACAGGAGAATTCCCGCTGCGAGAATCGTGACGGAATTTTTCTATCAAGAAGTATCCATTCAGTTATACGTGGGGAAAATCCCCCCAGCCCCCCTTTACGAAAGGGGGGATTTCGGGTTGCTTCTTTACCCCCCTTTTATAAAGGGGGGTAGGGGGATTTGAATCGGATAAAAAACTTTTGGCAAACACTATAATAGAATATCGAGTCCAAGGTGAACCATGCAGACCAATATTGGGCTTTGTGAGACGATGACATGCGGTGAGAGGCCCGTCGGTACCGGCAAGATGATGTCCGCCCGGGAAGCGGTGGCTCTCTATATAAAGGAGGGATCTCACATAGGATTCGGCGGTTTTTCCCTGTGTCGAAACGCTATGTCGATCTCTCATGAGATTATCCGGCAGGGTGTCGGAAATCTTCATATTTCCAGTGTGAACCCGGCATACGGCGTAGACATTCTGATCGGATCCGGCCTTGTGACCGAGGTAGAATCGGGCTGTCTTAACATGGAGCGACTCGGGTTGCCTCGTAACTTCTGCAGGGCCGTTGAAAAGGGCCAAGTAAAGTCGGAAGACTATGAGCACCTGGGGATGACCATGCGTTATCTGGCCGGTGCGCTTGGAATCGGCTTCATTCCCACCAAAGCAGAGCTGGGATCCGACATCGCGGGCAAGTGGAACATTTCGGATAAGAAACTGAAACTCGGCACCTGCCCTTTTACGAACGAAAAATATGTGCTGCTACCGGCCTGTACCCCTGATGTAGCTGTTATATTCGTCACAAGGGCTGATGAATGCGGGAATGCTCAAATAGAGGGATCTGCATTCGCGGACGAATATATTGCGAAATCGGCGAAACACGTGATTGTAGTCGCCGAAGAAATCGTCGATTCGGACACTATTCGGAGATGCCCTTCGGAAACCCTCATTCCGGCGTACCGGGTGAATGCTCTGGTCCATGAACCCTGGGGAGCTTACCCTACTGCCTTGCCGGGAAAATATGATTACGACTATGAAGAGCTAAATCGTTATCAACAAGCAGCGCGAGATGCAGCGACTTTTCGAGATTACCTGGACAAGTACGTATATGGCACAAGCTGTTTTTCGGAATACCTGGATCTCACGTTGACTCCTTCCAGGATGCAGCAAATCAAGAACGATCCAAGGCTCGGCTATTCGAGAGAGATTGCGGAAATCGTGACAGTAGGCGCCAAGAAACGCGAACTCCCATCGAACGGCTACACCCGGAACGAAATGATGATCGTAGCTGCAGCACGGGAAATAAGAGACGGCGAAATAGCGATTATCGGGACCGGACTGCCTATGGCGGCCACTTCTTTAGCCATGCACACCTACGCCCCTGGGCTGACGTATGTCGTGGAAACCGGTATAGGCGATATGTCCCCCCTCCACGCCTGCTTATCGGTTGCGGATACGAGACTTCTCGGAGCAGCAAAACCGGCGTACGTGCGGAACACCATGGAAGCATTGGGCTTTCTGGTGCAAAGGGGGCTTGCCGACGTGGGCTTCCTCGGCGGAGCACAGATCGACAAATACGGCAATCTCAATGCAACATCTGCAGGAGATTATAACAGTCCCAAGAAACGCTTCCCCGGCAGCGGCGGAGCGAATCCGATCGCATCATGTTCCAAACGTGTGTTGATTATTATTCGGCACGAGAAACGAAGGTTTATCGAACGTGTCGACTATATCACCAGTCCCGGATTTCTTGACGGATATCAGACACGATGGGAATCGGGACTTCGTGGAGGAGGTCCGGACAAAGTCATTACCGACCTGGGTATCATGGACTTCGAACCCGAAACCAAGCGGATGCGTGTTATTTCTTTGCATCCTGGAGTGACAAGAGAGCAGATACAGGATGCTACCGGCTTCGAGCTGCTCTTTGCACCTGACATAAAGCAAACTCCTCAGCCCTCCGAACAAGAGTTATCGGTTCTCAGGGCGAAAATTGGACCGGTCTATCTGGTCGGCGATTAGTCGGATGACGACATAGTGGAAGATGGATGCTAACTGTTCGAGAATCCGACCAATCGTGCTTGGAGGATCTTTTCCGGTCGGATCTTAGTAAGTAATCCTTGGAATCCCGCGGATTGCTTCACGATTTAGTGCAGCATGCAACGGGAAATAGATCTTTCAAATCAGACGTTCGAGTGCTTGGGGTTTCTATATGGGAGAGCCGAATGCGGGCCGGCAGCACTTTCGGCTCAAAGTTCAATTTTCCTGAACTAGTTTTCTCATTACCAGGAGTAAACCATGTACCTCAAAGTAGCTGCCGTTTTATGTGCCCTCATGGTAATCGTCACCATGAGTACCTTTTCATCCGCTCAAGAAAAATATCCAAGCCGCCCCATAGACTTCATCTGTACATGGGGAGTAGGAGGCGGTGCGGACCAAATGTCGAGAACGCTCGGCAAGCTGGCTGAACCAATCCTTGGGGTTCCCTTACCGGTATCCAACAAACCGGGAGCTTCCGGAAATACCGGAATGACAGATATCTTGGCAGGCCGATCGGACGGTTACACCATCGGAGTTCTCATAGCCGATACGCTCTGCACGATTCCTTCAGGTCAAGCTCGGTACAAGTTTGACGATCTCGAGTGGGTCGTGCGGACTCAGCTTGCTCCTTCGTATCTCTTTGTAAGAAAAGAGAGCGAATTCAAGACAATTCAAGATCTTCTCGAATATGCCAAGAAAAATCCGGGAAAAATAAAAGTTGGTGTCACTGGGTTCGGCACGGTGGAAGACATGACCGTGCGCTTTTTGGGCTCCAAAGGATACAAAATGGTTGTGGTTCCCGTTCCCAGTCCAGGTGAACGCTATGCAGCTACCCTCGGCGGCCACAATGAAGTTCTCTATGAGCAGGCGGGAGATGTCAAACAGTACATAGATGCCGGCCAACTCAGACCTCTCATCATTTTCGCTGAGAAACGTAGCGCCGGATTTCCGGATGTGCCGTGTTCGAAAGAACTCGGATTGACCATCTATCTGCCACAATTCCGGTGTGTAGTAGCCAAAAAGGGTGTTCCTCCGGAAAGGTTGAAGATTCTGGCTGATTCTTTCAAGCAAGCCATGGATACGCCTGAATGGAAGCAGTTCGAAAAAGATCAATACGTTGAGGCGGACAGCTACATGCCGCCGGAAGAGTTCGGAAAATGGGCTAAACAGGAAATGGAGGTCATGAGAAGCCACCTGATTGAATTCGGGTTTATCAAGAAGTAGCTACACCGAAGAAGCAAGGTGGAAGGAGGTTCTCTATGACCTCGGAAGCAAGATCCGCGGACAGTCCGGATTCCGGATTGCTGATGAAGGCGATGCTGGGACCGTTCATAATTTTGGTCTTGGCTGCTTATGGCTATTATCTGGCCTGTTGCATCGATCAGGCCCCAACCGATCAACTGGGGGCCGATTTCTGGCCCAGAATGATTTTGATTTTTCTCATGGTCAGTTGCGGGATCAAATTCGTCGAAATCTTCTTAAATCGGAAAAACCTGGCTGAAGAAGCGGCGAGTAAGCCGGAAATGAATAATTTCAGGCTTGTCCTCATGATTGTGTTGTTGGCGGCCACAGTAGCGGCTATCGACATAACCGGATTTGCAGTGGGAAACCTTCTCTTCATGCTGCTTTTCCTCTATCTGGCCGGCATGAGAAAGGTGGTGCCGCTCGTGGCGGTATCTGTAATCGGGACAGCGGTGCTGGTGTACGTATTCGCCAAGATAGTCTATCTCCCCCTGCCCAAAGGTTGGGGTTTTTTCGAAGACATCAGTCTCGCGATATATCGGGCTTTGTTCATTCTGTAACTCGGCCCGGGGGTTGTGGTGAGGTAATCACATGAGTTCCCTAGATCTTCTATGGGTCGGGCTTCTGAATTCATTTCAACCGATCAACATCGGTATGACCTTGCTCGGGCTCGTCATCGGCGTCGTGGCCGGGGCATTGCCCGGAATAACTATGTTAAACGCGATAGTCCTGGTGCTTCCCTTCACCTATGCCATGGACATCGTTCCTTCTCTTCTTCTTATGACAGGAGTGTACTCCGGAGGTATATTCGGCGGATCGATTACCGGAATTCTTTTTAATATTCCGGGAGATCCCATGAATGTCCCAGCCACATGGGAGGGGTACAAACTGAACAAACAAGGGCATGTTTCCAAAGCTCTCGGCGTTGCAGTCATGTGCTCCGCATTGGGAGGATTTCTCAGCGCATTAATCATGACATTCGTGTCGCCACCTTTCGCGAGGATAGCTCTGTCGTTTTCGGCATGCGAATACTTTGGAGTGATCCTCCTCGGTCTGGTAAGCGTAGTCGTGATTGGCACCAAATCCATTGGGTCCGCATTGATCTGCCTCTTTATCGGTATGTTCCTCGGGACTATCGGTATTGATGACATCTACGGAGCGGCCCGTTTCAGCTTTGGCTCAAGGTTGCTGGAAACAGGAATCAACTTTACCGTGGTGCTCATCGGGTTGTTTGCCATCGGCGAGGTGCTTGAGCAACTTTGTACTATGGCACCAGGGGATGGAGACAAGATCAGAGGAAGAACCAAAACCGTTTTGCCGGGATTAAGCGATCTCAAACGTTTGTGGGGATCTATTCTGAGGGGTTTTGGAGTCGGAACCTTCATCGGAGCGATTCCCGGAGCAGGCGCAACAGTTGCATCTTTTGTGAGCTACGGAGTAGAAAAACAATTCAGCAGAGAACCGGAGAAATTCGGAAAAGGCAGTTGGGAAGGATTGTCCGCTACTTCTGCGGCAATCAACGGTTCCACCGGCGGAGCAATGATTCCGCTCTTGACGCTGGGTATACCAGGCAGCGGAGCCACTGCGGTAATGATGGGGGCGTTCCTGCTGCACGGAATTCAACCAGGTCCACTTCTGTTCACGAAGTCACCAGAATCGGTGTACACCATCTTCGCGGGAATGCTCTCCTGTAATCTGCTCATGATTCTGGCCGGACTGGTTTGCGCAATGTTTTTTGCCGAACTGATGCGAGTCCCCGAGCACATTATGGGAGCGTTCATTATCGCTCTGAGCTTTGTCGGCGCATACGCTCTGCGAAACGATATGGCGGATGTAATGTACATGGCTGTTTTCGGTATTGCCGGATACTTCATGAGAAGATTCGATTTGCCGATTCCCCCGCTTGTTCTGGGGATCATCCTTGGACCGCTTGCGGAACGCTACTTCCTCACTTCCATGATCGGGTGCGGTAACGACATAAGCACGTTCATATACCGTCCCGTGAGTGCAGCTTTGATTCTGATTTCCATTGCGATTCTCTTCTTGCCTTTGCTGCAAAGGCGGCGCAAGAGAAAGGAGGATTCTGCCCTGCCGATATAGTCCCTGGCGTGTAGCATGGACCCCGAGGTCCTGAATCGTTTTACAGAGGTTGCAGAGTTCCCCCTCACCACCCATCCTGTCACCCCCGCTACCCAATCCAAGAAGGGGGCTCTGCATCAATTTCCGGCTACTCTCATGATTCATTATTCGCCACTTCTGGATCGGCATACGTTGAAGGAATCATGGAGCCTCGGAAGATGATTTCCCAATGAAATAGCCCCTTGTATGGAGAAACGGACCGTTCTCTGTATTTTTCCGGAGTCCCCCGTGAATTCGAATGAGATGAAGGTACTGATCATAGCTTGTTTCGGACATTTCGTGTGTCACTACAACATTACGGTATTCCCCGCGCTCGTTGTGCCTCTGGCGGAACGGCTTCATTGGTCGGTAGGACAGGTGGTGGAGCTTTCCTTTCTACAATTCTTGTTGTTTGGACTGGGTGCGCTCCCCTGGGGAATGTTGGGCGACAGGTTCGGAGCTCGCCCGCTGATCGTTTTGATGCTCCTCGGATGTGCCTTCAGTTCGCTAGTCGCTGCATTTACTATTGAGAGTCCTGGAATATTTTATCTTGCTCTGGGAGGAATAGGTCTTTTTTCAGGAATTTATCATCCAGTGGGCATGGGGATGATCTCTCTTACCATGGGACGGGTCAATCTCGCGATGGCTTATAACGCAATATTCGGGGGACTTGGCATGGTGGTTGCCCCCATTCTGACAGGGGGCATGAATTATTTCTGGGGTCCTCGATCTGCGTACGTGTTCGTAGGCATTTTGAACTTCACTGGTTTGGCAGTAATGGCATTGTTGGGTTCTGTGGAAAACCGTCCGTCCGGTAAGCAGGATATCGAGTCCGCCGAAGGCCTGAAACTTGAGTTTGGCATCATGCTCGCGGCCATGACCTTCGCGGGAATCGTTACCACAGGTTCCACGGTAATTTTACCGGCATTTCTCGAACTTAAAAGCAGCGACCTCACCTCGATGATTTCTCATATTGTCCCGTTCAGCACGTCTGCAAATCTCACTGCCACTGCCATAGCTTCCATGGTGTACCTTGTGGGAATTGGAGGACAATTTGCCGGGGGAATAACAGGCGATCGCTATGAACCCAAATGGGTATATTTTGGATTCTACTTTGCCTGTATACCGCTCGCGCTCTTCATGGCATACACACAAGGACCGACGCTGGCGGTTTTGTCCGGCGTTTACTTTTTCTTTCTTCTCGGAACTCAGTCCGTGGAAAACACCGTTACAGCCAGTCTCACTCCAAAGTCGCTTCGTCATTCGGCATTCGGGTTGAAATACATTCTGTACTTCGGTGTAGGCGCATTTTCTGTCAAATTGGTGAGCTTCGTCAGTACATCGTGGGGAATTGAAGCAGTCTTCGTTTCTCTTGGTCTTATTACGGGACTAATCCTGTTAACCATGCTTTGGCTTATATATCTTATGAGACCCGTGCGGATTCAAACGCAGCAAAGCCTGCTCGAAGTAAGGCCTATGGAAGATATGAGTCGGAGCGAGAAAAATTGACAGCAAGACTACAGTCATGTCATTCCTTTGCTACTACCGTTGTCCAGGTCTTTCGTATCCGGATTGCTATTAACTTAGTTTCTCAGAGGCAGCTCGTAAGAAAAGAAAGCAATGGCACGAAATATCCCTTGAGATATATTGACGATCAGAAAAAACCATCGGAGATCGTGCCAGGAATCCGGGAAAACAAAGAAGCAGAGGACAAGAATAGAATTCAGACTAAGCAGGTATATCCAAAAGGTTCATCCTCTGAAGCTCAATGGTAATTTGTAGATCCACTTCGATCGTACACTTTGATAACAATCCTTGTGAAAAGTGTGCATATTGTAGCTAATGCCGCGGATGATAAGATCGTTCAATGTTTCTATTGGCAATCCACAATGGACGCACACTACGGGAGATTGCATTCGGACCCTCCTTCCGGCTCATCTTGATGAAATTCATGGCGTTGATATTTAATGGTCCCCATTTCGCTTCCAACCTGAATCAACAAATTCACGACAATGAATAACCTTGTAGTCCGATTGCATAATGGACGCATTCCGTCAAGAATACCTGAAGTTCGCCTCAAGAATCAATGAAATACGAGAAACGCATGGTAACCGTTCAGTTACGCCGGGGAGCTGGGGAGAGAAGATTCTCTTGCGATCGTGATACCTCTGCCCCCCCCCCCGGGGGGGATATGGATTTTCCCCTCGAATGACACGATGGATACGGCGTATAGAGCCCGGGAAGCTTCCTTGCCCAGGAATAGTTCAGTTTCGATGAGGTTTTCTGTCACAAATTCTACAAGAATTCTTGACCCGGCGATTGGGTGCAGAGTATGGTCGTATACTGACAGAATGGTTGATGTCTGTTTTTCCGGTTTGTAAGAACCTTCAGCCGAGGAACATTTGTCGGACCCCAATAGTTCAACATTGCATGAACTTCTAGAGTAAGGACCATAACCTATAGAATCGGCCTCAACTCACTACTTCAGGGGGGATTGATGAGAGATGACAGTTTGAAACATCAACAGACCGGAGCGGATCCATATGATTCTATAGAGATCTCCAAAGAATTGGAAGAACTGAGGGCGAACCTTCGATGGGCTCAGGGCAGCCAGGCACTGGCCGTGCGCATTCTGACTCTTCTGAACCAGCAGATGACCGCCAGGGATGCGATTCGACAAGTGCTCGCATTGGTGAAGGAATTCACCGGATTTGAAGCTGTGGCAATCCGTCTGCGTCAGGAAGACGACTTTCCTTACTTTGTTACGCAGGGATTTCCCGAAGAATTCGTCGAAGCTGAGAATTCCTTATGCGATCGTGACGAGGCGGGCGAGATCATCCGGGATCCGGCAGGAAACCCGATTCTGGAATGCATGTGCGGAAATATATTATGCGGTCGAACGGACCCTTCATTCTCTTTCTTCACAGAGGGCGGTAGTTTTTGGAGTTGTCAGACAACGGAACTGCTGGCAACGACATCGGACGCGGATCGTCAAACGCGGACCAGAAACCGGTGCAATGCATCCGGCTATGAATCCGTAGCGCTGATTCCTTTACGTTCTCACGGGGAGACTGTCGGACTCCTGCAACTCAACGATTTTCGCAAAGATTGTTTCACATTGGACATGGTTACCTTCTTTGAAGGTATCGGAGCCAGCATAGGGGTCGTACTCGCCAGGATAAAGGCGGAGGAAGCATTACTAAGGTCCAAAGAAGAGTTGGAACTAAGAGTCTTAGAGCGCACTGAAGAGGTCCGGAATGCCAATGAGAGACTTCATCTGGAACTGGAAGAGCGTAAACGAGTCGAGCAGGCTCTGAGAGAGAGTGAAGAAAAACTGCGGCTGTTCATCGAGCACGCACCGACCGCTCTCGCGATGTTCGATCGTGAAATGCGCTACTGTGCGGTCAGTCACCGCTGGAGAAAGGACTATCATCTGGGAGACCGGGACATTATCGGCCGCTCACACTACAAGATTTTCTCGGAACTTCCGGAGCGTTGGAAAGCGGCACATCGCCGAGGACTTTCGGGTGAGGTCGTCAGAGCTGATGATGATTTCGTGACGATCGATGGTTCCACTCAATGGCTGAGATGGGAGGTGCATCCCTGGTTCGCGACTAAGGGAACCATAGGCGGTATAATCATCTTTACCGAGAATGTTACGGAACGCAAGCGGGCTGAGGAAGCTTTACGGAAAAAGATGGAGCGCTTGCGAATCCTGCATGAGGCGGACAAGTCCATTCTGGAGGCAATCGAGTCGCCCGAATCAATAGCACAGACTGTGCTTGGACGTATTCGCCGCTTGCTCAAGTCTAGTCGTGCCAGTATCGGAATCTTTGATTCTGACACGAAGACAGCAAGAATCTTTGCGGCAGACGTACATGGTGAATCGATTATACAAGTCGGAAAAATACTCTCAGAGGAGGCTTACGGCGATCTGAAATTTTTCGAGCAGCAGAAAATGGATGTGGTTGAGGATTTGTATGAAAATCCTTCTCCGTCACCCATTGCTCGAGTGCTCATTGCTGAAGGAATACGCTCCTATATTAATGTGCCGCTCCTTGCGGGAAAGGAGTTAATTGGAGTCCTGAATATCAGTTGGGAAAATTCTCGAACTTTTTCTTCAGAGGAAATGGAGATTGCTGGAGAAGCTACAACCCAGATAGCAATTGCTATGGAACAAGCACGCATGCGCAAAGAGTTGGAGCGATATACTGCGGAATTGGAAGATAAAGTCCGAAAGCGTACGGCTCAGCTCGAGGCTGCAAACAAAGAATTGGAGGCTTTCTCATATTCTGTGTCCCATGATTTACGCGCACCGCTCAGAGCTATTAACGGCTATACCCGCATTCTTCTTGAAGACCATGAGCCCAGTCTTAACCCTGAAGGAAAGCGCGTTTGCTCCATAATCAACGAGAGCGCTCAGATGATGGCTAAACTGATAGACGATCTCTTGGCGCTTTCTCGTGTCGGACGCATGGACATGCAGCTTTCATCAGTTGATATGCAGGCCCTGGTGAATTCGATCTATCTTGAGCTGACGACTCCTGAGGACCGAATGCGCATCGATATCCGTATCGGCCTGTTGCCTGGCTCATCAAGCGATCCCAGGCTTATCCGTCAAGTCTGGATAAACCTGCTGAGCAACGCGATCAAGTTCTCTTCGAGGAAGGACCGCCCCATAATAGAGGTCAAGGGCGAGCAAGATGGTGACAAAATCGTCTATTCGATTCACGACAACGGTGCGGGTTTCGACATGAAATATGTGAACAAACTCTTTGGAGTATTCCAGCGTTTACATAGCAAAAGAGAGTTCGACGGGACTGGCGTAGGCTTGGCCATCGTCCATCGCATAGTCCATCGGCATCATGGGGAAGTGTGGGCTAAAGGTGAAACGGGAATCGGTGCATCATTCCATTTCACACTGCCGAAAGGGGATTTGAAGTGACCGATTTGAACGTGGTAGATATCTTGCTGGTCGAGGACGACCCTCGTGACGCCGAACTAACCATGATGGCCCTCAAGAAACACAATTTGGCCAACCCGCTGCACTGGGTGGAGGACGGTGAAGAGGCCATCGATTTCGTTTTTTTGCAGGGGAGCTTACAAAACCAGGGATATGTTGAGACCGCCAAAGGTGATCCTTCTGGATCTCAAACTTCCCAAAGTCAGTGGCCTGGAAGTACTCCGAATACTCAAGTCGGACCGGCGCCTGAAGCGCATTCCTGTAGTAGTCGTGACTTCTTCCAGGGAAGACCCGGACGTCGCCGCGGCTTATGACCTGGGGGCTAACAGCTATGTGGTAAAACCGGTCGATTTCGATGCCTTTATCAACGCAATGAGCAGTCTCGGTCTGTACTGGCTGCTGGTTAACAACGCTCCGAGATGATCTGTCAGGAAGCATAATGCGGAGAGGCGAATATGATTAACACCGTAAGGGTACTCATTGTCGAGGATCTTTCGACGGATGCAGAACTTGCTGAACGTGAAGTATTAAAGGTTCTTCCTCGAAGCAGGTTTCTTCGTGTCGAAACGCAGGAAGATTTTTTGGCCTCGTTTGAATCATTCCAGCCGGACATGATCATCTCAGACTATATGCTCCCTTACTTTGATGGTATGAGTGCGTTGAAACTTGCTCAGGAACACGCACCGGAAACACCTTTTATCATTCTGACCGGATCCATGAACGAGGAGACAGCGGTGGAATGCATGAAAGCCGGCGCATGGGATTACGTGATCAAGGAACATACCAAACGACTGGGCCCGGCAGTGTTGGCCGCTCTGGAGCAGAAGCATCTGCGCATCGAGAAGCTACGTGCAGAAGAAGCTTTGCGAGAGAGTGAAAAGCATTATCGCTTATTGTTCAAAAACATGCTGGAAGGCCTGGCTCATTGCAGGATAATCATTGATAACGGAAAACCACGGGATTTTGTTCACTTGAATGTGAATGATTCTTTTCGAAGGATGACGGGTTTGGATGACCCTGTCGGTAAAAGAGTTACAGAAATCGTCCCTGGGATCGGAGACTCAAATCCCGAACTATTCGAAATTTTCGGCAGAGTTTCCCAGTCCGGCATTCCCGAGACATTCGAGACTTACATTAAGCCATTAGGAATTTGGCTTGCCATTTCCGTGTATAGTACGGAAAAAGACTACTTTGTGGCTGTATCCTACGATATTACCAAGCGCAAAGAAGCGGAACAGGCTAAGAACGAACAAACCAAACTGCTGAGTACACTGATTAACGGACTGCCGGATATTGTGGCCCTGCAAAGACCCGATCATTCAGTCATATTTTACAATCAAGCCGGCTACGATTTCCTCGACACGTCTCATTCGGAAATCGATGACCGTAAGTGCTTCTCACTCGGAAGTCGAGATGGTGTAATTGAAGCATGCGCAACGACCAAGGTCGGACTTTCCGGACAAATTGAAACTACGGAGAGATACTTTCCTGAGAAAAAAACCTGGCTGGAAACTCGGGCCCTCCCGGTTTTGGACGACTCTGGCAAACCCTCTATGATTATTGAAATTCTCCGTGACATTACTGACCGGAAACGATCTGAGGAAGCCCTTCGAAAGAGTGAAGAACGATTGAGATTGGCGTTGGAAGCCACTTCTGATGGGGTCTGGGACTGGAATATCGAAACGGGGGAAGTACTTCGGAGTCCGGGTTTCTTCTCGATGCTGGGATATGAAGCCGAAGAGTTCAGTGCGAGTTTTGAAGAATGGCGAAGACTGATCCATCCGGAAGATCTTGAGCCGACCATTGAAGCTTTGGACGAGTACCTCAGCGGTAAGAGAGATACGTATGAAGTAGAGTTTCGTGTGTCCAACAAATCAGGTGATTCTGTATGGATGCTCTCTCGCGGTAAGGTAGTAGCTCGTGATCGGGACGGAAAACCACTGAGGATGATAGGCACTCATGCTGATATTACTGAACGTAAACGAGCGGAAAAATTGATGCTCATTCGAATGACTCTCTTGGAATATGCTGCTACGCATTCTACCGAAGAATTACTTCAGAAGACGTTGGATGAAGTTAGTGCAATGACAAACAGTTTCATCGGATTCTATCACTTCGTGGAGGATGATCAGACGACTCTGAACCTTCAAGCCTGGTCCACCCGAACCGTCAATGAGTTCTGTCGGGCAGAGGGAAAAGGACTTCATTACGGCATCGATCAGGCTGGAGTATGGGTAGATTGTGTATATGAACGAAAACCGGTGATTCACAATGATTACTCTGCTCTCCACCACCGCAAGGGAATGCCTCCGGGACACGCTCCCGTAATCAGGGAGCTTGTCGTTCCCGTAATGCGATCCGATCGAATTGTGGCTATTCTTGGTGTAGGGAACAAACCCTCAGATTATACCGAAAAAGATGCTGAAATAGTTTCGTATCTGGCGGATGTGGTCTGGGAAACCATTCAACGCAAACTCGCCGAAGAAGAGCGCATTCGCCTCATTACCGCAATTGAACAATCTGCAGAGATGGTGATGGTGACCGATGCTGCGGGAACGATCCTGTATGCAAATCCTGCATTCGAGAAGATCACAGGATATTCCCGGGAAGACGCTATCGGCAATAAGCCGAACATTCTCAAGAGTGGCCAACATAATAATGACTTTTATGAGCACCTTTGGAAGACAATCACCGACGGTAAGGTCTGGAGCGGACGCATCATCAACAGGAAGAAAGACGGCTCTCTGTTTGAAGAGGAATCTACCATCTCCCCTGTGAAGGATGATTCAGGGAAGATAGCAAACTATGTAGCCGTCAAAAGAGACGTAACGAGAGAGGTCTCATTGCAGGCTCAACTTCTCCAGGCACAAAAAATGGAGGCTGTTGGCACACTGGCCGGAGGTATAGCTCACGACTTCAATAATATTCTCCAAGTGACTTTAGGATACTCGGAGCTGCTGCTACAGGAGAAAGAGGAAGGAGATTCGGAATATGCGGATCTCAAGAAAATTCTGCATGCTGCCAAAAACGGGGCCGAATTGGTCCAAAGTCTCCTTACATTCAGCAGAAAGGTGGAGCCGAAATTCGTCCAATTAAGTATTAATCGGCAAATCACACAAGTGGAAAAGCTTCTGAGAAGGACAATTCCCAGAATGATCGAGATTCAGCTCAATCTGGATCCCGATGTTTCAGAGATTGACGCGGATCCGACTCAAATAGAGCAAGTTCTGATGAATCTTGCCGTAAATGCACGGGATGCGATGCCGGATGGTGGAACCATTACCATAAGAACTCACGATGTAACTCTCGACACAGACTATTGCAATTTTCATGCGGAAGCGACTCCCGGGGATTACGTTTTGCTTTCCGTTTCCGACACGGGACACGGGATGCACAAGGAGGAACTGCAACACATTTTTGAACCATTCTATACGACGAAAGAATTGGGAAGAGGCACCGGGCTGGGATTAGCCATCATCTACGGCATAATAAAACAGCACGGCGGGCATATTGCCTGTTACAGTGAAGTAGGAAAGGGTACTAGGTTCGAGATCTACTTCCCGGCAATTAAGAGAGATACTATAACTGACATTGAGTCATCATTGGAAATGCCGGCCTTTGGAACAGAAACCGTGCTTATAGTTGACGATGAGAGATTTGTTCGGGAATTAGGCTGCCGAATTCTCGAGAGAAACGGCTATAGTGTGCTCACGGCCGACGATGGGGAAGAAGCTCTAAAGGTTTATAGCCAAGAGAAAGACAAGATTGACCTGGTGATTCTTGATCTCATAATGCCAACCATGGGAGGAAGAGACTGTCTTAGGAAATTGCTTATGCTCGATTCTCACGCAAGAATCATCATTGCCAGCGGTTATTCGGCAGATTCCTCGACGAAAGAATGCCTTGAAATAGGCGCTAAGGGATTCGTGCCAAAACCTTTCAGATTCAAGGAGTTGTTGAGGCAGGTAAGGAAGACTCTGGACGAGAAGTAATCGTTTCCGATTCAGGTTCCGATGGGTGCTAAAAGTACATGAGGTGGGACTCGTGATAGGCGTTAAAATAAGAGCATCCTGTTCACATTGATGGGGCTGGCCCCAGGCCTGACGAAGACGCGTTTACGAACTCACAGCATAAGCCATCAAAGAAACGATAATTGTCATTGCGAGGAGCGCAGCGACGTGGCAATCGCCTGGGAATCAGGCGCTTATAGTCAGTGCCAAAAATTCTGTCGTTTATCCCTCGTTTGAATTACAGGATATTGGTAGGGACCGGCGTCCCTGCCGGTCCATTCTATCGATATCATTGATCATATTTAAGATGTGCCGGCACGGAGGCACGGCACCTACCAATCTTCCTAATCTTCAATCGGTCACTAATTTTGGCAACTGATATAATATCAGGCGATTGCTTCGCTCGCAATGACAGTCATTCAGACACTCTGCCAAAACGTTCGCGGTTCGCTTTGGTCATCACATCCGACGTGGGATTTCTATTTTAACGCCTATGACCCATTCTCCCCTTATAAAGGGGGTTAGAGAGGATTTTCGTCTAACTTTGAATGCAAACTGGTATTAGTGTCAATCGGAAGGGCAAAACAAAAGGTAGAACCTACGCCGACTTCAGATTCCACCCATATCCGTCCATGATGACGTTCGATAATTTTCTTCACAATAGCCAACCCCATACCCGTTCCATGAAAAGGACCTTTCTTACTTAACTGCTGGAAAATTACAAAGATCCGATCGAAATACTTTTCTTCGATTCCTATGCCGTTATCTTTGACGGAAAAAATCCACTCATTTCCGATCTGTTGTGCAGACACATGCACTTTCGGAGACTTGGCAGGGCCGAATTTGATCGCATTTCCGATGAGATTCTGAAATAACTGAAATAACTGAACGGCATCGCCCAAGATTGTAGGCATGTGGTCCGAGGTTACTTCCGAGCCCTTCTCTTCTATCAGAGTTTTCAAACTGAAGAGGCACTGATCCAGGATTTCCTGCATATCAACCGCTCCAAATGGTTTGCCGCGAGTATTGAGACGGGAATAGGCCAACAGATCCTGGATGAGGGCTCTCATTTTCTTTGCTCCCTCAACAGCAAAATCAACCAGTTGATCGGAATCTTCGTCAAATTTCCCTCTGTGCTTCTTCTCAAAAATTTGCAGAGCAGTTGTTACTGTGCGCAACGGTTCCTGCAAATCATGGGAGGCCACATACGCGAAATGCTCAAGATCCGAATTCGACCTCGTCAAATCCAAAAGTGTTTGCTTGAGAGCATCTTCAGCCTGTTTTCGTTCCGTTATATCGATTCCCATTTCAAGAATAAGAGAAGAGCCATCAGAATCGACAAACGGAAAATCGTAAATGTCATAATCCCTCCCATCAGGTCCAGTCCATTCCCAGTGGTGAGATTCATTGGTCTTGAGAACTCCGTACGTTTCGCAATTTTCGCATGGCTCCGTTCGGTTGAACAGGAACTCAAAACACCGTTTGCCGTTGGATTGTCCGAAACGCTCCCGAAAGACACGATTTTCAAAGAGTACGTGATAATCTGACGTGAGTAATACTATATAAACAGGAAGTGTCTCCATCACGTCGAAAAATCGTTGGCGCTCCTTTGCCACAGAGGCTTCCGCCAACTTACGTTGTTCAATTTCGAGCATTAACTTTTCATTTGCCACACTAAGTTGCGCTGTGCGATTGAAAACTTTTGTTTCCATGTTCGCATGAGCTTCCATGAGCTGTTTGGCGGTCTTCCGTTCTTCGATTTGATCTCGGAACACCAGGACCACACCCATGATTTCACCTTTTTCGTTTCGAACGGGAGCAGCATTATCTGCAATGGGGTACTCAGCACCATTCCTCGCAATGAGTAATGCATGGTTGGCAAGACCGCTAATAACGCCATCTCGGAAAACCTTCTTTTGAGGATTCTCTACAGGTTCTCTTGTGCTCTCGTTAACAATGTTGAAGACCGTCTCAATTGCCTGGCCCTTGGCTTCTTGTTCCGACCAACCTGTGAGTCTCTCAGCCACGGGATTCATCTGTTGTACCAGACCGTTTGTATCTGTGGTTATTACCGCGTCACCAATACTGTAAAGGATGGTTCGAAACTGCTCCTGAGTTTCTCGTTGCTTTTGCTCTAACTGATAAAGATTCCTATAAAGTGTTGCCTGACGATGTCTATACCCGTAAGCGATTGCGCTGGCTGTAAGCAAAATGGAAAGTATGGCAAAAGAAAAAACTACTGCACCACGATAGCGAATCTCGGCAAATATTTCGCTAGCATCTACTTTAGCCACCATAAACCAGGAGGAGTCCACTATAGAACGCAGATCGGCCAGTACATCAATTCCGCGGTAATCTTTCCCGCGGAATACTCCCTTTTCTCCTGAAATTGCCCGAGCTGCGGGGAGATCGCTCGAATTAAGCGGTTGCCTAAACGATAGCGCACTATGCGGCAGATGGCGAAGCTTGTTCAAAAAGAGGACTTCCTCGCCATCTTTGCGAACGAGAAGCGTCTCTGCCGTTTTGCTGGAGGTCGGCCAAAATTCGATCAAAGGATACAGAAGGTCTTCAGCGTTAATTTTTCCAACTAACACTGCAATCGCTCGTCGGTTCTCATCGAAAATCGGCACTGCCACATCTAATTCGGGAATTCCTTGTTGGGAGCGATAGAGATCTCCTATCAAAGCAATGCGCTTGCCGAGAACGGTTTTGATGATAGATTCTTCGGTCGGGCTCAAAGCATCCGAACGGTTGTTAGCTGAAAGGAGAAATCTGCCATCAGAATCGGTAAGGAGTATATCGGTGTAATTGTAGTTTTCTTTTTGTACCAGGAAATATTGCTGCAACTCTTTTTCAATCACAATGTCGCTTCTATTGCCGAGCCACTTTTGTAACTCTCTTCTGAAAAACGGAGCTTTTGCAAAAGCAACAATATCTCTAAGGTTCTCTTCCCGCCATTTTTGGATCTGGTTCGCCTTGAGCTCTCCAATTGCAGCCAATCTTTCATACTTTTCTTCGCTAATTCGGCCGGCCTCAAATTGGTAATACTTATACCCCCCTATCACGAGACCGAGACAGATTCCTATAAACAAAGAAAGCCACGGCCACGCAACGTTATTATCATGCACAGGCTTAGACATGATACAACTCCACCAACTATCTGCCAGAGGGAAGCGATTTCACCAATTTACAATCGCGGTTCAATATCAACTTGGTCTTCTGGTCACTGCCCACTGTTCCTGGCAATGAAATTATTCAGATTTATACAGATGGCATTTTAACACGAGAATGTGGTTTTTCAACATTTCTTGGAGCTGGAAGAAAATGCAAAGATCTTCGAGACGTATGTAATACCAATGTGCTTTCATAGAGGGAATATTGAGAAACTTGTTATTTGCCAGTCCCGGCAAATCTCCTTCGCTACGAACGGCACCGCCTGACTTCGCTTCGGAGGCATGCCGGGACCGGATTCGCTCCCGCCGGTGGCAGGATTACTTCTTTGAACGCACATTCGAATAAATCACGGATCGAATGGACACAAGACGGAAGAAAGGCGGGAGAGATTCTGCCCAAACCTATTGGTACCGATTCGCTTTTCTTTTCACAATCCGGGAGGCTGGAGGTATCCTTCGCTATGTTATTGCATAACTGCGAAATGGTATGAGTCATGAAGACAGGACTTGATGTTTCTCTAAAGCGGACATCCCATGGATTGCGAGGAATTTCGACAGCGAATCTGCTTTCATCAACCGCTGTCCTTTGTGTCAGACCGTTGATCGGATAAAATTGTCGGTTCGTCCACCTGGAGAGTCTTCTCAAACTCGGTCCAGAATTGTTGTTCCGGCTTTCTCCAATTCGATCCGAATCTTGTGTCGAATATGCTCAGGAGGTCATCAAGCGCTTTTCGCCACACCGATCGATAACTGAGCTTCAGAATGTCTTCCAGGAACTCGGGCAGGAAAGCTAAATGGTCTTTGGGCAGATATGCTCTGGCCCCCAGTTCGATCGATCGTTTGAGAGCATCAGGATTGAGTGCATGAGCCGTCAGCATGACTACGGGAAACCCGCGATGATGGGCAATCTCAAGCAGTTCAAATCCTCGCACCCCCATAATGTCGAGAACAGCCACATCGTAATTATGAGAAAACAGGAGTTGCCGCGCTTCGTGGAAGTCCGTGGCTGTGTGAACGATGAGGTCTGTGTGGTCTCTCAATAATTCCTCAAGACTCTCCAGAACGTCCGGCTCGTCATCCACGACCAGAATTGTTTTATCACGCAATATCTCCGATTTTGCCATTTTCGCCTTCATGGGCCCGCTCCGGAGCTCCAGGCAGCTATACTACATGCCCAGGTAACGTGCCTTTATTTCGTGATTCGCCGCAAGATCCTGCGGTGTAGACTGGTGGACTATCTGGCCTCGGCTCATGACGAGTACGCTATGTGCAGTCTTCAAGGCCATATTGAAATTTTGTTCTACCAGGAGTATCGCCATTCCGCCGGCGGCCAGTTTCTGAATGACTTCAGATATACCTTTCACTATTAATGGGGCGAGTCCCTCGGAAGGCTCATCGAGAAGGAGAACATCCGGGCCGCTCACCAATGCTCTTGCCATCGCGAGCATCTGCTGCTCGCCGCCGCTGAGATTTCCGGCCCGCTGATCTCGTCGAGCACGCAGTGTGGGGAAAACCTGGAACGTCTTCTCCAGATCCCATGAATTATCTCGTGTCTTTGTCTGGCAGGGAAAAGGAATCGAGAGATTCTCGATAACGCTCAAAGAGCGGAACACTCGCCTGCCCTGAGGCACAAGAGCTATTCCTTTGCGGACGATTTGATGAGTCGGCAGTCCGGTGATCTCCTCACGATTGAGCTTTATCCGGCCTGTGGCAGGTTTTGCGAATGACACTATAGAGTGCACCAGCGTAGTCTTACCCACACCATTGCGTCCCAGCACAGCCAAAACCTCACCTTGTTTCACTGTCAGAGAGACGCCGTGCAATATGTGGCTGTATCCGTAATACGTGTTTAGTTCGGTTACTTCAAGCATTGTCGCCCTCTAACCCGAGATATACCTCGGCCACATTGGGATTGCCACGAATCTCGTCTTCAGTGCCTTCCGCCAGGACCGATCCATAGTAAAGAACTGTGATTTTATCAGCCATTTGAAATGCGACATCCATGTCGTGCTCGATGAACAAGACGGTCGTCGACGGGTCCAAGGATCTTACCATGGGAACGACGAGAGCCGTTTCAGCCGTGGACAATCCCTGGGTTGGTTCGTCCAACAAGAGGATTTTAGGTCGCGAAGCCAGGGCGAGTATGATCTCAAGCTGTCGCTGCTCACCATGGGATAAGCTACGAACCGGTCGATCTTTTTTGTCTTCCAGTCCCCAGGTTCTCAGCAGAGAAACAGCATTGTCAATCAACTCAGTAAATGAAGAGGTGGTCCTGTAGAAGATATATTTCGTAGATGTTAGCGCTTGCAGACCAAGAATTATATTCTCCAGCACCGACAAGTTGTTAAAGAGATTGGTTATCTGAAATGTCCTGGCCAAACCGTGCATGGCTCTCACGTGTGCTGGGCTTCGCGTTATGTCTTGATCGAACGAGAGAACTTTGCCGGCAGAGGGCATAATAATGCCGCTGATCACGTTGAAAAGGGTAGTTTTGCCTGCACCGTTAGGGCCGATGATGGCCCGCTTCTCACCTGCTTCGATGGACAGTCGGCACATAGTGAGGACTTGAAGGCCTCCGAAGCGGACATCTACATTGTCGATTTGCAGCGCAATCATGATTGCCCGATCTGCTTTCTTTACAGTCTTTGCCAAAGGTTTTGTCCGATCAAAATCCCCCTACCCCCCTTTAATAAGGGGGAATTAGGAAGTCTCCTCTTACCCCCCCTTTTGTAAAGGGGGGCTGGGGGGATTTTCGACTAACATCTACATTGAGTTTCGGACATTAGTTTCGGCAATGACTGTGTAACATGTGTGCGATCAAATCCGGACAAAAGCCATTGAGAAGCAGCCCTCGATCTGAGAAGGGCTGCTTCCATCAAAAGAAGCTATTCCGTCCATTTGCCTTTCATATCCGAGTATGAGGGCAGTTTCATGAATTCTTCAGGGCTCCATATCCAGAATTGGCTGACACCGTTATACGTTTTGATAGGTACATTCTGCCATTTGCCGTCAACCTTCTTTACCTCACGGATGTAGGAATTCTGATTTGTCCCACCGTATGTATCGAACTTGACAAGCCCGCGGGGAGCTTTCAACTCAAGCGATCGCATTACCTTAACAAACTCTTCGCCTTTCACTTCGCCCTTCGTCTTTTCCAAAGCGTCTGCAATCAACTTAGCGGTAAGGTACCCTTGTTCGGAATACAAAGTGGGCGGATGGCCGTATTTCTTGGTGTAGGCCTGTCTGAATTTGTCGTTCTCCGGAGTGTCCAGGAGCAAGCAATAATGAGATTCAGTGATGATTCCTTCGGCAGAGTCGGCCTGTTTTTCCAGGATATTGTCGTCAACCAGGTAGCCTTTCCCCACGAGAGCGACTTTCCCTTTTAAGCCATAATCCGCATACTGCTTGACAAATCTCAGAGCGTCGGCTCCCGCGAAGAACACCATTACTACGTCTGCTTTGCGGTCTATTTTTGCGAGATAGGGTGCGTAGTCTTTGGTTCCGAGGGGAGGCCAGATTTCCTGGACTACTTTTCCGCCTTTTTGCTTGAACGTTCTTGCGATTCCTCCGACATGCTCATACCCCGCAGCGTAATCAGCCCCCATGAGCACGGCGTTGCGGTATCCTTTGTCGTAAAGCCATTCTCCCAGAGGATGAGAACCGCCGCTGTTGACGAAAGCAGGTCGGACAATATATGGATTGTTCTTGCGCTGAGTCAGATCGTCAGCGCCGGCATTGGAAATTACAAACGGGATTTTGTGTTTCTGAACAAATTCTGCAAGAGCGTAAGCGGATCCCGTTCCTACTATTCCTGCCAGGATATCCACATGCTCCTTCTCAAACAGCTTCTTAGCAATATCAAGAGCTCGGCTCACATCGTTACTGCCCTTATCTTCCACGAAAACCTTGATTTCGCGACCTCCGGCCTTATTCCCTATTTCGTCCATATAGAGATTGAAACCATCTCGCAGGTCGACCCCCAAAGCGGTGTACACTCCGGACAACGAGATCATGTAACCTACTTTGACAGGTTCGGACGCTTGGGCCGGTTGAATCCCAAGCAGTGGAGCGCATATGAGCGCCAGTAAAGCCAGCATAGCCGGAACCAGGAGTACTTTTTTCATGGCCATCTCCTCTTGTGAGTTGAATCCAAGCTTTTCCTATTCGCTTGGATTAGTGGGCAGAAGAGTATCAGCGGTGCTCTGTGCTTCTAAAGGTGTATTGGTAGAGGCCGCAGCCTGATCTTTGACTTCTGATATCTTGGGCTCTGCCCATTTGCCGATTGTCCCCAGGAGACCATCCGGAAAGAAGAGTACAGTGCAGACATAAGCGAGCCCCAGGACTATCAGCCATCGGTCTGTAATGCTGCTTACGATGTCACGCACAAACACGATGATCAAAGATCCGACCAGCGGCCCGAACAGGGTCCCGGGACCACCCAGGATAACCATGAGAAGGGCTGAAGAAGAATGAATGAGGCTGAAGTCGGCGGGATTGGGACATCCGTAGAAGTACGCATGCAAAACACCGGATATTCCGCCGATAAGAGCGGAAATGATGAAGGCCAGATACTTGTACAACCACACATTGTAGCCTAATGCTCGCATGCGAACTTCACTGTCTTTAATCCCCTTCAGCACCAAACCAAACGGCGAATTCACCAGCATCCAAAATGCGCCGGTTATCATGAGGAAGACTATGACGACAAAAATGTAGTATCCCAAAGGAGTATCAAGACTGATACCCGCTATCAGTTCAGGACGCACCAAACCCGGAAGACCGTCGTCTCCTCCGGTGATCGTTCGCCAGCTATAAGCAACACCGTACAGAATCTGACAAAATGCCAACATGATCACAAGGAAGAATATGTCACGAGTGCGGATAGCAAGGGGTCCGAATAAGACTCCCGCCGCAAGAGCAGTTATCAACCCCATTCCTATTGCCGACCATGCAGCACCGTCCACACTCCTGGTGAAAATAGCGACTGCATAGGCAGCGACTCCGAAAAAAGCCGCCTGACCGACCGACGCCAACCCGAGATATCCGAGAAGCAGGTTCGCTGACATGGCCAGGATTGCAAGGATCAACGCACTTGTGACCAGGCCTAATCGATACGTGGATAGGATGAAAGGCAACAGAGCAAATGCTGCTACAAGCGAAAAGAGAAAGATGACGGTCTTTGTTTTGCTGCTCATAGTACTCTGCCCCACAGTCCTGTGGGTTTCAAAGCAAGGATGATGGCCATCGGAGCAAAGACGGTGAACATGGCCAACTCCGGGAATAGAGCTTTCCCGAAGTTATCCAGCGATGCCACAATAATGCTCCCGAAAAAAGCCCCTTTCATGCTCCCCAAACCGCCTACGATAATCACCACCACCGCCAACAGCAGAACATCAAGATCGACTCCAGGATAAACGCCCACAAAAGGACCTCCCAGGACACCGCTTATGCCGGTCAGAGCCGCTCCTAGCACGAATACGGTCGTGAAAAGGACCGGCACATTGATTCCTACGGCACGTGCCATTTGCTCGTCGTCTACTCCGGCTCTCAAGATGGCGCCCCATTTGGTTTTTTCTTGAAACAGCCACAGGCCGATTCCGATCGCTATACCCACGGCGATCACAAACAATCGGTATTTTGGAAAGAAGATTCCGCCAAGATCTAGAGCGCCCGAGAGAAACGCCGGCTTCTCAAGAGTAGTAGGGTCTGCACCCCAGATAATAATGGCCACATCTCCCAGGATGAACATGCAGCCAAATGTGAGAAGAACTTGCAGCAAACGGCGGCCGTATATCCTCTGAAGCAGGAAACGTTGAAGCACGAATCCCACTGCGCCTGCAGCGACAGCTCCTCCGATTAGCCCGACGAAAAAGTTGTTGCTCCAGGTGTACACACTTAACGCCACGTAAGCTCCAATCAAGTAGCAAGAACCATGAGCAAGATTAAGTATGTTCATCAATCCAAAGATGAGAGACAATCCTGCGCATAAGAGAAACAGAAGCATTGCAAATGATAGAGCGTTGAGGGACTGAATGATCCAAAATTCCATTTCTCCTCCATCTCCCGTGAGAAAGCCCTCATTAAGGATTCAGGCGAATTCTCGGGGTTTGGATAACGATTCAGTTACACGGGGCAGAGAAAATCGTTTCAGCGATCATGGTTCCTCCAACTTTATAAATCTCCCTTAGCCCCTTAGGCGCTAACTTTGCGCAGCCTTGGTCGTTTGTTCCGGAGGAACAGCCGACAATAGGCCGGCGATTCATCGCCGGTTAAGGGAAAACATGATGATTTTCTAGTCCCGGCGGGACGACTGATACTCAACTTCCCGGCAATGAATTACCGGGCTATTTTCTTCAGTCCCTGCGGGACAAGGAATTACAGAAAAGTTGGCGTCGTTCATCGTATCTTCGTTCCGTCGAGCTTGCCGCCACTGGCTTGGCGTTCCAGCTCTACCCTCTCTGCTATCATCTGACGCAGGGCTTTCTTGTTGACCTTTCCAACAGGGGTGAGGGGAAAGGCATCAACTAACTCCAGGCGTTCAGGTAGCTTGAATTTTGCTATTTTTCTCTCTTGCAGGAGAAACTCATTCAAGGTTTTAAGGTTGATGGACGAATCATGCCGCGGGATTACGTATACACACGCTCGCTCTCCCATAAGAGGATCCGGCATAGCGACATAGGCACAGTTGGCTACTGCAGGATGGGCCAGAATATGATCTTCGACCTCTTCAGCACTGATCTTTTCGCCACCTCGGTTGATGCAGTCCTTGATTCGACCTTCGACCACCACGTTGCCTGTGTGATGCAGGCGAACGAGGTCGCCTGATTTGTAAAAACCCTCTTCCGTAAATGCCTTGGCATTGTGATCGGGCGCCCGATAGTAGCCTCTGATGATGTGCGGCCCTCGACACCAAAGTTCCCCCACCTCCCCTTGTTGGACATCCGTCTCCGTGACCGGGTCGACGATCCTGAATTCATCCCCCGGAGATTGTGGACGCCCCTGAGTGTGGAGCTGTACTTCCAGTGGGTCGTCTCTTCGTGTCCAATACAGGGGGCCTTCGGCCATGCCGAGTACCTGCTGTACATCGCATCCCAGTTCCGGCTTTATACGCAAGGCGACTTCCGGGTTTAATTTCGAGCCACCGGTCAGGATCACTTCCAGAGAGCTCATGTCGTACTTCCGGCGGTTGGGATGATTCAGCATACCCACAATCATGGTCGGCACTGCAATGCAATGTGTGACATGATGCTTGGCAATCAGCTCCATCATCGCTTCAGGGCTCGGATTATCCGAGAGAATCT
This sequence comes from Desulfomonile tiedjei DSM 6799, assembly GCF_000266945.1. Lineage (NCBI taxonomy): Bacteria > Pseudomonadati > Thermodesulfobacteriota > Desulfomonilia > Desulfomonilales > Desulfomonilaceae > Desulfomonile > Desulfomonile tiedjei. The sequence goes on along the minus strand of NC_018025.1, from coordinate 987,531 downwards.
CGCAACCGCCTTTGGAGAGGACGCCTTTTAATCCGGGACACGCTACTGCAAAATTGTGTTCCTGTGGGATGGCAACGAGACTGACCGTATTCTCGTTCAGCCCGCAAATATCTGCATTGCAGAGGAAGTTGTATGTGTAGTCGTTATGCGTTCTCGGAATAAGTTTGGGAATACCTGTCGTTCCACCTGAAAGAAGAAGAACCGCGGGAAGATTGGGGTCCTGTCTGGGAAGCTCGTTCAGCCCCATACGCTTCTCGATGGGATCCTGAAGCATGGCATCAATGGAATAGTTGCCTTTCTTGGGTTCACCCCCGGCAACGAGGACCATTTTCAACTGAGGGTTCTTGGTTTGCACATTTGCAGCCATCTCTTCATAATCGAATCCACGCCAGGCAGTTCCGACTGCAATTGCTCGAGCCTCGGCCAGCTCGGCAAAAAAGCCGATTTCCGCTTCTCTGTGAGCAAAGAGGGCCATTATCGGAATGACCCCGGCTTTCAGAGCAGCGAGGTACGTGATCGCCACCTCGGGGATGTTGGGCATCTGCAGGATGAGACGGTCATAGGGCCTCAGACCGAGATTTACTAGATGAAGAGCGAGTCGAGTGGCGAGATTTCCCAGGTCGCTGTACTTGAACTCTCGTCCTCCTGATGTGATGAGCGCCGTTCGCGACGCATATTTGGCAAAGCTCTCATCCATGACCTCGCTTATTGTCTGATCGATCCAATAGCCCGCGGATCGATACTTCTCAGCGAAATCCATGGGCCACGGTGTGAAGCCTTCCATGTCCTTACCCCTCCTTGAAATGGGTTAGATTCGTGCTCCTATCCTGAAACCGTCGTGGATGGCGTTGTATAAACTGCGGGGAACCATCGCATCGCCGACGACGTACAACTCGTCACAGAAATACTCCAGCTCGTTCGTCAGCTCTTGGCGAGACCCGATCGGACCGGCCAAGATCACCATGTCCGCAGGAAGGTCATGTTCGTGACCGTCTTTATCTCTGATTTTGACGGAGCCGCTTTCGATGCTCAGCGGTTTTGCTTCAGTAAGGACCTGAATATTGAGCTTCTTCACCAGTGCGTTATGACGCCACTTGAATGTCATGGACACGTCGAAATCGACCCGCTTGTCCGATTCTACGATGACGGGCTTTTTTCCTTGCTCGGCCAAAACTTCCGCAACCGTCAATCCTACTTTGCCGCCACCCAGAATGACCACGTGCGGCCCGCCATTAACCCAATTTTCAGCTGACAAGGCTTTCCATGCATCCCAGACTATTTCGGAATCGACTCCCGGAATCTCCGGCTTCTTAACTGCGGCCCCTGTTGCAACGATGACCACGTCGGGATCGAATTCCGCTGCAACTCGCCGATTGACCGGCGTATTGAGCCGAACCGATATGCCGAGGTCTTCCACGCGATACTTGTAGTACTGGAGAAGCTCCAACAAGACCTGGCCGCCGCTGATGTCCTTGGAAGATGGGATCAGCCCGCCACCGAGCTCGTCCGATGATTCGAAGATGGTCACGTCGTGACCTCTTTGAGACGCTGCGATTGCAGCTTCGAGACCTCCGGGACCTCCACCTGCCACCATGACCTTCTTCTTGAAAGCTGCAGGTCGTATGGAGTATTCGGGTTCGACTTCATGGCCGAGCCGCGGGTTCACCGCGCAAATGTACGGCTGGTTGTAGAACATTTTTGCCAGGCAAAGCATACAGCCAATGCACGGCTTAATTCGTTCGGGAGTACCGTTCTCGATCTTATGGATCATCTCCGGATCGCTCAGGAGAGGACGGCAGATTTCCCAGTAATCGAATACTCCATTTGCAATGGCCTTGTCGGCCTCGTACGGGTCGGAAAGTCGGGGTCCGAACGCAAGAGGGACGTCTCCTATATGTTTCTTGGCTTTTTCAGCCAGATGGAGCCATTCAGTGCGGCTCACGTCTCTTCCTAATGCGCCCTGCCTCGATTCATGCCAGCCTATTACCATGCTGATCATGTCTACACCGCATCCTGCGGCTATTTTCATGATCTCCATACATTCATCGACAGTGTTCCCGCCGTACTCATCCATGAGTTCCGTGCCATTGAGACGTATGATCACGAGTCTTTCGGGTCCGACAGCCTTTCGGAGTGCTTCAAGGATTTCCACCATGAACCGTGCACGCTTTTCCACAGAGCCGCCGTACTCGTCTGTGCGTTTGTTCGTAAAGGGAGAGAGAAAGCAACTCAGCAAGTACCCCAGGAAGCTCGTTACCTCCACTCCATCGTAACCGGCTTTGACAGCCCGCTCCGCTGCCACGGCATGATCGTTGACCGCTCGTTGGATCTCTTCCTTACTCATGGCTCGAGGCGGACGGAAGTGCTTCAGAGTTTGCGGCGTGTCCGAAGGCTGAACGCAGTATCCCAAGTCTATGCCGCCATATCGTCCTCCATGCAGTATCTGTTGAATAGCTACAGCGTTGTTGTCGTGAAACAGGTTGGAGATTCTCTGGAGACCGGGAATGTATCTGTCGTCGTTGATACAGAGCTGACTATGATAGGCTTTACCCTCTCCCGAGGTGTCGGGATATGCTCCCTGGTTTGTCATGATCGAGGCACCGGTTTGAGCGATCACTTGATCGCGGGCGAATTCTCTCTCTGTGAGAAAACCGTCCCGAGAGTTGAAGTTACTTACGCAACAGGCCGCATATTTTATGCGGTTTCCGACTGTAAATTTTCCTACTTTACCCTCACCGAAAATGTGAGGAAATCCCTGCGCCGACATCTAAAACCTCCATAAGCCACAGGTCACATTTTTCAGAACTCCTGGATTCGGATTCTGACGTATCATTTTGATTGAGTGCTCGATAATTGCGAGCGGCGGAGTCTTTTCTCAATTAGTCTATTGAGTGCTTCTCTCTGTGTGGTGAGTGAATCTTCTGCCTTTGCGACTATTACCGCTTCAGGCATGCCCGTCTTGCTTCAGTTATCGGGGCTGTGCACTTAACGTGCCAAGAGCTGGGTCCAGGAATTCCTCATCTTCTTCATCGGAAACGCTTGGCCGATTGAAAGAATTTTGCAGTGTTCGGATCTATTCGTAAGATTCCAGGCCGCATAAAACTGTAAGCCTCGCACGCGAAGTGACAAATCTGCATCACAAGCCAACCGGAAGGAGATTTAAGGAATATAGAGGCGAACCGGACCAGTTGAAAAAGCCTTTCAATATTGTTGAAAATTGCTTGCACCTTACACCGCTCATCTGTATGATGAATATTTGAATATCGTGACGATCGCGGGCCTTTCTCCCACGCCTGACGAAAACTCGGACATCGAACGAAGCCATACTGCATGACAGTAGCCGTTTAAGGAGACGCTTCGTGGATCTCGCCGACGTTCTCGACCGATATCACAAGCAGATCGTGGAGACCTGGGCATACCATATGCTCAACGACCAATCTTCACGATATTCGGACGAACCGGCAGAAGAGCTCACAACGCTGATCGATTATGCTACCAGTTGCTTTCGGAAAGCACTGGTGGACGACCAATGGACCGATCTCGGTCAATTCATCAACTTCATCGCGCATAAAAGACTTCACGGCGGGTTTACGCTTTCGGAAGTCCAACGGGCCTTCGAACAATATCGCGCTACCGTGATCCCTTTGCTGGTTGCGAACATCCAGCCCCCTTTCTTAATGCAGACTCTCCTTCGTCTCCACCAGATTATGGTCTCTACAGTCACCCGTTTCAGCGCATATTTTCAGGATCTTCACGAAGAACTTCTTCGTAATCAAGCCAAGTTCCTGGAACAGGAGGTAGCGGACAGGACGCGAAAGCTTGCGGAGTCTGAACGGAAATACAAGATACTCGTAGAGGATATCAATGACGGTTACTTTGTCCTGGTCGATGGGACGATAGTCTATGCGAACAATGCATTTGCACAGATGCACGGATATGAATCGCATGACATTTTGGGACGACATTATCTCGATTTTGTCGCCCCCGAGTCGAGTGCAGCGGTCAGAACCGCGTATTCCGGCAGTCGCGACGGTACGGTTTTGGCGTCTCGGCTCGAATACCTGCGTCTACACCGTGACGGTCGGCAGCTTCCGACCGAAATAATGGCAAAGCTTACTTCGTACGGGGGTGAATCAGCCAATATCGGTATCTGCCGGGATATCAGCGAGCGAGTTGAGCTTGAAAGAAAGACCCGAGAGGCGGAGAAGCTTAACGCACTGGCCAAATTCACTGCCTCGTTGGCTCATGAGGTCAATAACCCTCTGACAGCGATCAAGATGAATGTTCAGATGTTTTCGGAAAGTCAGTTACCGGAGAAAGACCGCGGGAAGCTTCTGTCAACAACGCTCCACGAGATAGAGCAGATCAGAAGGTGCATCACGGAAATGATGAACCTCACCATCCCGTTTCGTTTGAATTGCCGCTTTGTCAGTCTTAGAGACCTTGTTGAAGGGTGTCTCCGAATAGTGGAGCAGAGAATTGCCTACCAGGGAGTAAGAGTCTTATGCCGGCTCAGTGGAAAGGTGACAGAAGTGTGGGTGGATCCCGAGAGAATGGAGCAGGCCTTGATCAACCTGCTGCTCAATGCGCTCGAAGCACTCCCGAAGCAAGGGCGTATATTCGTCAGTTCCAGAGCTTCATGGGAAAAAGGTCAACCGAGCATCCACATACGAATTGCCGACAACGGCCCCGGTATTCCCAAAGAGAAGCGGCCGTATGTTTTTGATCCTTTTTTCAGTCAAAAAGCGGGAGGCATCGGTTTAGGGCTAGGAAACGTCAAGAAAATCGTGGAGGCTCACGGGGGTCGTGTAGAAGTTACGGAGCGGATACCTCAAGGTATTGCCTTCACGCTGGTGCTGCCGCAGAAATGAGCTCTTTGTATGAAATCGAAAGTATGCATCATTGACGATCAAAACTCCATTTTGGAGTCTATGGAGATCTTTTTCAAGATCAGGAACTGGGATGTATACACGGCTGCCAATGGCCCGGACGGGATCAGGCTGGTGGAGCAGGTCCGGCCTGTACTGGTAATTCTGGACATTCGACTCCCGGGGATGAGCGGACTTGAAGTCCTGGAAAAGCTGCGTGGAAGATTCCCCAAGCTGCAGGTAATAGTGATCACGGCTTTTCAGACCATGGAGAGCACGATTCAGGCGATAAAGCTTGGAGCGTTCGACTACCTTCATAAGCCAATTGACATCGCTGAGATGGATGCGGTGATACGACGCCTGGAGGTCACTGCTGTAGACCAGGATCGTGAGGTTGAGGCTTTGGATCAGGCCTTCAACCCTACCGACCACCGACCGCATATGATTTCCCGAAGCCGCAGAATGAAAGAGGTGTTCAAGACTATTGCTCTGGTCTCGGAATCCCGCGTGACGGTTCTCATTCAAGGAGAAAGCGGTACGGGTAAAGAGTTGATCGCCAGGAGCATTCACTACAACAGTCCCTGGAGTGATAAGCCCTTTACCGTGATGGACTGCTCGACTCTGGTAGACTCTCTCGTGGAGAGCGAGCTGTTTGGTTACGAGAAAGGGGCCTTTACAGGAGCCACCGACACGCGAAAAGGACGACTGGAATTGACCGGAGAGGGTACTATCTTATTCGATGAAATAGGAGAGCTGCCGCTACTGATGCAAAGCAAGCTTTTGCGTTTCCTCCAATCGGGGGAGTTTGTAAGAGTTGGCGGGGATCGCCCCATCTTCTCGAATGCAAGGATAGTCGCCGCCACCAATCGAAATCTTACTAAGCTGGTTCAGGAGGGCAAGTTTCGAGAGGACCTGTACTATAGATTGAAAGTCGTGACTATCGATGCACCTCCATTGCGCAGCAGGAGGTCCGATATTCCTCTTCTCGCAAGCTTCTTTCTTCAGAAGACCGCTTATCAGAACGTCTCAGAAACGAAACGTCTTTCACCTGAAGCTCTCGAGCTCTTGATGAACTATGATTGGCCGGGCAATATTCGGCAACTGGAGAACGTGATGATCCGTTGTGCTGTTCTCAGTCCCTCTGCGGTGTTATCGAGAGAGCACGCAGAGGCTTGTCTGAAAGACTCTCCCACCTTTGCTTCAAACCATGGAAGCAACACAAGTCTGGAAGAGGTGGAACGAGAACATATCCTGAAAGTCCTCGATTCCAACGAATGGCATTTAGGCAGGACGTGCGATCAGTTGGGGATGTCGCGACCGACTCTCAGAGCAAGGATGAAGAAATATGGGCTTTTCCCGAGCGACTCCCGAAAATCTCGTGCTTCGGGAAATATGAGGTGTCGGAAAGGAACAGGAAGAAAGACTACGTTGCGTCCACAGGAAGTCCGCTGAAGGGCAGGAGATCGGGAAACAACTCTCTGGCCTCAGCGAGTACACTCGGATCGCTGTGAACCGGATTGCTTGAAAGAACAGTCCTGCTGTCTTTCGAGACCTTACGCAGGTGATATCCGCCCTTACTGTCTTCAACTAACTGGATTCTGTGTTCAAGCAGTATTTTCTCCGCCACAATCCTACATGAGCATGATATTGTCATCCAACAGGCTTCCCCAAAAGTGCTTTTTTGTGCCTCGCTCCAGATCCTCGTATATATAGCAGGTGTATAAAATAGTGTCCAATTGCGAAAAGCACTTCTCGGCAATTGGTAGGTACCGTGCCCCCGTGCCAGCACATTTTTCAAATACAAATCAACCGGTTCGGGCCGGCAGAGACGCCGACCCCTACCGTTCATTTAAAGCACAATGTGTTCAAAAAGTCAGAAATTACGTCATCTGCTATAATACGATGTGTGCAGGGGACGCAAGAAGAAGCTTCTAGGCCAGGTCCTTCAATACGCCGAATGTGCAATGCTTACTACTCAAAGCTGTTTGTCCGAGTAACGATTCAGTTACTCGGGGTAGAGAGAATCATTTCTCGGATCACAGTCCTTCCAACTTTCCAAATCCCCCTTAACCCCCCTTTACTAAGGGGGAAATTTCGGGTTGCTTCTTTACCTCCCTTTTATAAAAGGGGGTAGGGAGGATTTTCCCACGTATAACTGAATGGATACTTGTCCGAGTGCAATCTTCTTGACCTCGTTCCTGACTGTTGTTAGGATTACTGCTTCAATATCTCACAAGGTAATGAAATACCAAGTAAAACTGGGGATCTTCCGTGACTGGTGCAACGAAACACGATCCCGCCGCAAGAATTTTGATATGCGCAAACGAGCCTGGGCTGACCCGGGACGTTGCAGAGACCTTGCGTGACCTTGGCTACAATGTGGCGGGGATTACTTCCACCGGACAAGAAGCTCTCAAGAGTGCCGAAAAGATGCATCCGGATTTGGTTCTCATGGACATCGGTCTTCCCGGGGAAATCGATGGAATAGACGCTGCTTTGATGATTCACTCTCGACTGGATATTCCTGTGATTTATCTTGCGGCTGGAACTGAGGAGAGTATCCTCGAACGTGCCAGAAAATCTGAGCCGTATGGTTACCTTAGCAAACCAATCCACGTACCGGAAATGAGAAGCGTTATAGAATTTGCCCTTTATAAGCATGAGGCTGATCGGAAATTGAGAGAAAGCGAAGAACGGTTCCGTAGCCTCATTGAGCAAGCTTCAGATGCAATTTTCGTTCACGATTTCCATGGCAGATTTCTGGAAGTCAATCAGCAGGCTTGCATATCATCCGGCTATTCACGAGATGAATTGTTATCATTATCGGTTGGTGACCTTGATCCGGATATGGAGAAGAGAGGAGACAGCTCCAGATTCTGGCCGAATCTTCCAGCAACTTTCGAATCAACACATAGACGAAAAGATGGAACGACATTCCCTGTCGAGATACGACTGGGGCCAATCGAATATGGGAATACAAAAGTTATCCTCTCTCTGGTACGAGATATTGCTGAACGAAAGGGGGCAGCGAAGATTCTCCAAGAAAGCGAGAAACGTTTTCGAACTATCTTTCAGACCAGCCCAGATTCCATATGTATCAATCGTCTCAGTGATGGCGCCTACGTTGACGTAAATGCGGGATTTTCCGAGATATACGGATTTAAGAAAGAGGAAGTGATTGGAAAATCATCCCTGCAGATCAATATATGGAAAAATCCGACTGATAGAGAGCGTATCATTGACGGACTCAAAGAGTTCGGACATGTGAATAACCTTGAAATTGAATTCCGCCGCAGGGATGGAGTATTACGCTCCGGACTCGTATCGGCTCGTATTGTTGAACTGAATGGAGAGCATCATATCCTGTCTGTCACCAGGGACGTTGAAGATTGGAAGAAGGATCAACTGAAGCTACAGGAGAAGACCTCGCTTCTCAATTCACTTATTGAAGCCTTGCCGGATGTCATCTATTTCAAGGACCTCGACCGGCGACACCTTCTGGTAAACAAGGCATTTGAGGATTTCTTTGGTGTAAATGGGCAGGAGGTAATCGGAAGGACCGTCGAGGAATTCTTTCTCAAAGATGACACTCTACAGAGCCGCACGACTGATGAAGAAGTCATGGCAACAAAGGCGCCACTCATAAGAGAGCAGTCCTGGATTGACCGAAAGGGTGGAACACACATTGTGGACACGAGAAAGTTCCCAATTTTTGATCATCAAGGGAATATCATGGCCATTGGCGGCATCAGTCGAGATATCACCGAACGTAAGAAAGCTGAGGAAAGAATAAAGGCGTCTCTCAAAGAGAAGGAAGTCCTTCTTCGAGAGATTCATCACAGGGTTAGGAACAATCTAGCTTTGATACAGAGCCTGCTTCGGATCCAGTCTCATCACGTCCGGAACTCCGAATTCTCTCGGATGCTTGAAGATACCCAGCATAGAATTCGATCTATGGCATTCTGTCATGAGCTGCTTTATAAATCGGAAAATGTTTCCAGCATAAGAACCGACGAATACTTGGGAAATCTGCTGAAACAACTCAGAGAGTCTCTCTCTATCGTAGGAAAAAAGATCGAGATAAGGCAACAAATCGCGGCACTTCATCTGTCCATAGAGAAAGCCTTTCCTCTGGGCTTCATCCTCACAGAGCTCATTTCAAATTGTTATCAACATGCCTTTCCTGAGGTCAAGAACGGAGAAATTGTCGTGGTTCTCAGACTTCTGAAGGACAGCGATCTGGAATTTGTGGTCAGGGACGACGGAATAGGTCTTCCAGAGGATACTAAACCTCAGGAATCCCAGTCGCTTGGTTACCATTTGGTAAGGATTTTTGTGAGGCAACTGAACGGCAGTATTGATATCGTGAATGACAAAGGTACGGAAGTCCGCATCAAATTTCCACTAGAGTAAGAATTCTCAGCACATCTTCAGATTCAACCACCACCGAACCGTCTAAATGTGTAGCTTCTTACTCGGAAGAGGACCATACTATGCCTGTTTCCCATCGGAATAGAGTGAGATTATAGGCTGCTTGAGTGGAACGTCGAAATGAGACACGTACGGATTGCATTTACTCACAAGAAGAAAAGCAATCTTTTTGAGAAGGCGCCTCTCTTCATGTAGTGAATCGAAATTACCTCCGCCCTTGGAGATTACGAGATCGGCTTCAGTGAGCAACTCTTGGACTCGTTCAGAGCATCTCGGAATAGATGTTCCAGGAAAAGGTCCATCAATTCCGTTTTCGAGAACAAGTGTGATGTCCTGCATTCCCGCCATCCGGGCTTCTCTGAGAGTCGCATCGTTCAATGTGGGCCGACTGCGAACCACGTAATACGTTTTGACTTCATGAAAACGCAGTATTGTTTCAATAAGGAGCTTGTCGAATACTATCTCACCTGCGTTATCCCCAAGGTAAACCAGACGTTCAGCGGACAATATTTCATCTGCGACTCTCTCGAGTGACTTGGAGTGAGCGACTGGTTTCTCGAGTTCGGATACTAGAAACTCAATATCATCGGAACCTTGCATCCACATTAAATCGATCCAGTTTCCCACCACTGCGAGCTTGATCGCCGTCTCCACTGGACGGGGAGATTCGTCAATGAGTGTTCTCAATCTAGGGTACAGTTCAATCGCTTTTAAGGTCTGCCGCTCTTTAAGCTGCTCGTAGGGATCCTTTTCTCCAAAAGTCTCTGTGATCGTGCGCCACGCGGACTCGATCACCTGGGGACTCGTAACAGACCATTCGAGACCTCTCAGGGCGGGAATTTCGAGAATTCTCCGAGACAAGCGTTTCGTAATCGCTTCGTCGTCTGTCAAGCTTCGGATTGCATTGAGTGAGGCTCTGAAGATGCAATGGATACAATCTGGTGTCAGTAACATGTTCCGATCGACCTCATTATTGAGATAGCACCCTCCGGGCTTCTGCCGAACACGTTGAGGCTGATTTCATCAATTCATGGAGATGCGACACTGCCACTGCTGCAAATTCTTTTGAGTTGATATGAGCTTCCACCTCTATCACAGGAATGCGGCTGTCAAGGATGCTCTTCAATTCGGCCAAAAATGCGCTGTTGGTTTCAGGATCGAAAAGAGGGCCCCCTTGGCAATCTGCTTCCGACCAGCCCAAACGAGGAACTATAAAGCGAACCGGACCGTTGGATCGATTGAGTTTTTCGCCAATTATTTGGGCCAGGCGGATCACATCACAGCGATCCGTACGCACTCCGGACCGAAAGTCGTACCAAAACACGCTGCGGCCTTTCATATCTGATGGCATTGTCTCGATTGAGTCGAATTCCAATACGATGCAGTCCAGGCCGCCAGGAACAACCACTTGGGGAATGCCTCTTTTACCTGCCGACTCCAAACGGCCCGGCCCTATTCCGCCGCAATACCCATTATACAAAGCGTCTGAAAACTCGTGCAGAGCGAAATCCAGGACACCGTCGATAAGTCCCTGATCGATAAGATCTTCCATAGCCATGCCGCCCGTTCCATTGGCGTGGAACGGAGCAACCTCATATCCGGTGTCTTCCAGCAGTTTCTTGACGCTCGTGGCGCCTTCAGTGATGAACCCGAACGAAGTCAATCCGATGATAGGCTTTTCTGATGCAATCGGCCCGGCTTTTGATGCCATTCCGACGATTGCGGCGGCTGCACTCTTGAGTATGCGTTTGCTGATAGGGTTCAGTCCGAGTATATCTATCACCGAATGCATTACCGCGATATCCTTTGTTCCAACAAGTTGACTCATATCTCTCGACGCAACGGTGGAAACCATCAACTTTGGAACTCCCAGAGGCAGACAACGCATAACACTCATGCCTATGTGAGTGCCTGTTCCACCACCGACTGACATAACAGCCTCGAACCGGGATTGATCGTAGAGTTTGGCAACGACCGCCGAAGCTCCCTCAATGACCGCTTGGACCGATGCCCGCCGATTCTTTTGTCGGTTGAGAATATCGACACCGTACCCTGCTGCCTCTACAACCTGGCTACGGGAAATATCCGGTGTGGCAGTTGGTGGATGCAAAGTGCCCACGTCTATGACGATGGTATTGCATCCATCTGCTTGGATCAACTCCCTCAGGTAAGCCACCTCTTCGCCCTTGGTATCAAGAGTGGCTACAATGGCGACTGTAGGCTGCACTCGGACCTCCTTCGCACTTCGTGAAGGGTAACGGAGCGAGAATTAACTGTGGTTGAATGTTCTTGTTCTTACATCAATTTGCATTCAAAATCCCACAATACCACCCTTTAATTTCTTCTCAATCCTTATGCCGAAAACTCCAGTATTCTGTATCCGTCTTTTTCAAAGGCTTTCCTCACGGTTTCAGGGTCGTCGCACTCTGCCCTCAAAACTACTCGCACCTGCCCATTCTTTTCCGGTACGGTAAAGATCGAGCGAGCGACTCCGCCGCAATTATCAACGATACGAAGTATCTTCGATAACGTTCCTCCCTCCAAAGTGACATCGGTGAGGGTCACGCGAAGGCGCTGCTGCCCCGCTTCCAGGAGTTTGAAAAGAGTAACAAAAATCTCCCTATCGGATACAACGCCTACCACTTTCTCTCCATCGAGGACCGGGAAAGTACTCATCATCATATCCCGTCCTTTGATAAGCGTTTCCTCTACCGTATCATCTACCGAGATCGTCAGGGGCATTCGGACCATGACGTCTTTTACTTTGAGCTTATTGCAGAAGTAGTTTAGCTCACAGACATCTCCACTGCCACTAACACAGTATGCGGCCTCACTCAGATCGCGGCGATGGACTACACCCCGAAGACGCCCTCCATCAACTACGGGAAGCATCTTGAGATTGTTTTCCCGTATTATGGTGACTGCTTCGACGGCCAGAGCGTCACTGGGAATCGAGAATTGCTGAGGTAACATCCAGTTCTTCACTAACATGTGATCTCCCTTCTGGGGTGATATGAAATTGTGAAGAAGATTTCCAGACGGTTCCGGGAGTCGGGAATACTTCCAGGCAAACCTCTTCAACGGCTTCCGCAAAGCGGTCGTCCTCTAGATTGGCATCCACTTCCCTGATATCCAGTCTCGCACCAAGTTTTTCTCTCAAGACATTCAAGAAAATACGATCCTGATCTGCATCAAACATGTGACTTGAAGGTCTATCCACTGCAGACCAGCCCTGAGTCGGGAACATCAGTACAGTGGACCCTGCAGCGTCGGCCAACTTTTCAACAAAAACTTCGGAAACCTGTTTCATCTCGTCATCCGATAGTCGGATGAAAGTACGTAGCGCGTCAAGATCATATTTTCTTCTCTGATGGTATTCAGGCTTGTACCTGGATTTGCGGGGACTCATCAGATTAACGCCTCCAGGAGCCACTACTTGAGGAATACCTAACTTTCCGGCGCTCGTCAGACGTTCCGGTCCCGCGGCCCTCATTCCCCCGAGAATTTCTTCTCCAACACCACCCGGAGTAAGATCCACTACACCGTCGAAAAATTCCAGGCCGATCATCTGCTCCATGGCGCGATCGCAAACACCTGCCGCTGAGAATCCAATGACCTGATACCCCTCACGCTGGAGACGGTTCTGAATATGGTTCGCGCAATGTTCCGTAGGGCCGAACATTGAAAGAGCTATCAGAGGCCGTCCCTCGGATCGTGCAGATTCCACGGTGAGCGGTTCAGCCGATGCCATTCCAACGATGGCTCCGGCAGCTCGTTCCAGAACATTGCACAGTGGCTTCGACAAGCCGGAAATCTCGATGACCGTGTGAAAAATGGATATATCACCGGTTCCTATGTAGTGCGTGGATAGACCCGGCAATGCAGCAGTTGAGGACACCATCAGTTTGGGAACGCCGAAGGGCATGGCACGCATTACTTCAGTTGCCATGAGACTGCTGGTGGAACCGCCAAGGCCGATGACGCCACCCAACCGATTTTCACCGAACAGATGCATAGCAGTTTTCACCGCACCCGCAATCATCTGGTTAGTGATCTTTTTCCGCTCGGATGAGGCTCTTATCTCCTCAATATTCGTGCCGGCAGCCTCAGCTATTTGGGCTGGAGATATGTCCGCTCCGGGAACATCCCTGGACATACTGAGATCCATGACCAAAGGGTATGCCCCAAGGTCGCGAATCTTATCCCGGAGGAACATCGTCTCTTCACATTTCGTATCCAGGGTGGATATCAGCAAGACTATACGTTCCATCAGGATTTCCCCTCTGAGGCTACCTTTTCTTTGATTTCTTTTTTGAGAACCTCTTTGTTCACTTTCCCCGAATCGCCGACAGTCGGAAATTCGGCTACTATCTCGAGCCGTTCGGGAAGCTTGAACATCGCTATATTCTTGGATTTCAGGAAATCCACCATTTCCTGGAACGTAAATTCCCGGCCGTTCCTCGGGATCACGTAAGCACAGGCCCGCTCGCCCATTTCCCTGTCCGGATATCCTACGACCGCAACTGACACAACTTTAGGATGATCGTTGAGTAAGCCCTCGATTTCAGCCGGATAAATATTCTGGCCTCCACGAATGATCATGTCCTTGGCTCTGCCCAGTATCCAGAGACATTCCTGGTCGAATTTCACGATGTCGCCCGTGGTAGTCCAGCCATTTGGATCGAAAACGGTCGCGGTGAGTTCTTCATCCCGGTAGTAACCGGCCGGAGCGTGGGGCCCTCTGAAGTAAAGCACCCCGGGTTCTCCGTCAGGCACTTCGTTCTTACCCGATTCGTCCACGAGACGAACCTGATTTCCCGGAAGCATACGACCTACGGTTCTGCGACGCAGGTCTCTGGAGTCTTCCACCCGGCATCCGGACACGGACCCCATGTCCTGGGTACCCAGATCGCTGGTAATGGAAGCACCGAAAGCCTTCTCTGCTTCTTCTGCTATTTGAGGGGAAAGATACCCTCCCGCGGAACGGATAAAACGAAGCGAGCTCAGGTCATACTTGGAGGCGTCAGCATCGAGCATTCTTACCAGGTGAGTGGGCACGACTCCTATGGCAGTGGCTCTTTCCTTTTCGATAAGGGCCAAGGCCCCGTCAGGAGAAAACTCCTCCAGCATGACCGTCTTTGCTCCTGCCAGGGGTGCAGCAAAATAGGTTAGCGTACCGGCTGCTCCGCCGGCATGTGGTGCGATGGCCATGGTAATGTCGTCCTTGGAAAGGTTCCAGATATCTACCCGAGCCTTGGACGTACACACGCGAGGGGCTGTCGGCCATTCCACAAGTTTGGGAATTCCGGTGGTTCCCGATGTGGTTGTGAGCAGAGCGACATCCCATATAGGATCGAGTCTCCTTTCAGCCAGGGCAGACTCGCTCACTGGCTTTTGCGCCCGCTCGTTAACAATGCTCGTAAGTGAATAGGTTCCAGCCGGTGCGGAAGCAGGGACTTCGTCGTCAAACAGGAAGATATTCTTCAAATGCGGAAACTGCTTTTGCAGTCCCTCATACATTTCCAGGTAGTTGAATTTGTTGTACATAGTCAGAATGATGACCGCTGATGCCTGAGTCCGTTCGACCATGTACTCCAGTTCCCTCTGACGAAGATAAGGATATACTGTCAGCGAGATCAGACCGGCACGTTCGCATGCAATCCTGGCCAGGAAACCATATACGCTGTTTGGTGATTGGACGATCATACGGGAATGCTTCGGGATACCCATTTCAACCCATGAAACGGCCATCGCATCCACGAGGCGCTTCGCTTCGGCCCAGGTCAAGCGGTACTTTGAATCGACCAAGGCTTCCTTGTCGCCGTATTCGCGGGCATTTCTTTCCCAAAAATCATAAAAAGTCTCATGGGTCCAATAACCGTTTTTAAGGAACTCATTCACCATGTCTTCTTTGTAACGAATCGGTTTCAAGTGGGCCTCCTTGGTGATCGAATTTCGGTAAAATAGGGATCGGTGCGTGTTCTCGCACAGGGCGAAGGAACAACATGGATCGATCGATTTCTCGGCCGTCGCATCAGAATCCCAGTTCGGACCACCTGCTTTTCACTCGCTGCACCATCGCCGGGTCCAGTTCGATGGGAATCGGTTTGTATTTCCAGTCATAGGGTATGGTGGCATCCAGGAGCAGCCTGCCGGTAATGTCTCTCGATTCAATGGGCAGGGAGGGGTCAAGCGGTGTTGAACGACCTCGCTTGATCACCTGGGAACGGTTTGGCTGGAACCTGAAGCTCAGCGCATACATGACTCGAGGGATGTCCCAGGGATCGATATCTTCGTCGACAACGATCACTGTCTTCAGACCGTAAGCTCCCATTTCCGTGGAAATGGCTGCTGTCAAGACCTGGTCGGCATGGCCCGGGTACATTTGCTTCATGGAAATGATGGCGAGAAATCTTCCCGAACCTTCCGGCGGACAGTACACCGCTTTGAGCCCCGGAATTTTCATTGCAAGAAGCTGCTGCCAGAGTGTTGCACCATACGAAAGCGCCATGGTCATGTGCGTGTCGGTGACCGCTCGACCGACAGTAGTTCCCCACAGAATCGGGTTATTTCGATGAGTCACGCATTTCACGTCCATAAAGTTGCGCGGGTCGGTGCCTACTCCCGAGTAATAGCCGGTGTACTCACCAAAAGGCCCTTCTTCCATGAATTTGTTGGCATCCACCTCCCCTTCCAGGACGATTTCCGCATGCGCTGGAATGGGCAAATCGACTGTCTCTCCCTTGACCACTTCCACGGGTGTTCCCCTGAGAGCGCCGGCAACGTCGTATTCCGATACAAAGGCGGACACTCGTGCCGCTCCGAGGATGAACAGCAGAGGATCGCATCCAATGATCGAGGCCACAGGCATTGGTTTTCCCATTGCCTGGTACTTCTTCAGCATGATGTCTGCGTGCTTGCCCTTGATGAATTGGGTGCCGATTTTGTCTTTGCCCAGGAGTTGGGCCCGGTAGGTTCCCAGGTTGACCCATCCGGATTCAGGGTCTTTGCTGATGAAAAAATGTGCAGTGCCGATGTAACGGCCGCCATCCAACGGATACCACTGAGGGACAGGAAATTTGTAGAGATCGATATCATCGCCGTACAGGATGTTTTCCTTGCACGGAGCCAAAGCTTTGTCGACATATGTGGGAGGTACCAGATTCTCGCCCAGTTTGGCCCACGCCTGATAAAGATCCACCAGAGTCGAATCGAGCGGCTGTCCCATGATCATGGCAAGCCTCTGAGTAGTGGTGCACACACTGGTGATTACCGGAGTGCTGTAGTCCTTTACGTTTTCAAACAACAGAGCCGGACCGCTTGCCTCTTCATTCAGCTTGGCGATATGCGAGAGCTCGAGATTCCAATCGACTTCAGCCGTGATCTTCTTGCATAATCCCTTTTCCAAGCCTTCTTTCACGAAATCTCTCATGTCTTTCATATGGATTGCTTCCTCCGTTTCTCGCTTGCTCACAGGGCGTACAAATCCCTTTGAACCCCGGATCTTTTTTTTTCCGTGGCTCTATTCGTTGTGCAGAGCCCTCGCGGGCTTATATTTTGGTCGGTTTACGTGACTTTTTTCCCAGACAACAGCCCTGCTACAATATGCTCCAGGGCACTCTTTCTGGGTTGTACCAATGGCTTAACCTCTTTTTGGCTCCAGACGGTTTCCGGCCGGCTCTGAAGAATGAAGACTTCACCCTTGAAAGGCAGAAATTTTTCGGTCGCCCATTCAATGTCCATGGGTTTGCCATAGTGTTTTTCTATGCGCTTCGCCAGATCCACCAAGTTGATGATCTCAGTGTCCAGCAACGTTTGCTGCTGGCGGCGCTCCGCATCGACTTCCAGTTTTTTTACTTCATCCGTTTCCGGGTCCGTTGTGTAGTAGATCGCCTTGTCAGAGACGGTTCTCTTCACAATATCCATTGTGATTTTGTTGACTTGAAATTGATCGGGAGTCACCTCACCTGATACCACGCTTTCTCCGAATCCCCAGTTGGAATCGATTACCACCGTTGCCCGATCGCCGGTTGACGGGTTCAGAGTGAACATGACTCCTGCTGTAAAAGATCGAACCATTTTCTGGATTGCTACGCTTATGAGCACCTTGGAATGATCGAATCCCATTTTGAGCCGGTAAGAAATGGCTCGAGCAGTGAACAGACTGCTCCAACACTTCCGCACTTTGTGAAGGACATCATCAATGCCGCGAACCCAAAGATACGTATCCTGTTGGCCTGCGAAACTTGCATCCGGTAAGTCTTCTGCTGTGGCGGAGGATCTGACTGCTACGGGCAATGCCGGCATTCTGGTGCGCCGGGAAAGGACGCGATAATTCTCAGCTATGATATCTTCCAATTCTTCACTGAATTTTCCCCCCTCGATCCAGGTTCTGATATCCCGGGAGGCCTTGTCTATTTCGTCAACATCGCTGTAGTCGAGTCCCTTTAGTCTGTCGATCGCCGCATTTTGAATGCCGTTTTCCTCGAGAAAACGCTCATATGCCCGGGTGGTAAGAGCGTACCCTGGCGGAACCGGAATCTGAGCCCTCAAAAGCTCTCCGAGACTGGCACACTTGCCTCCGACCCGGTTCACCATAGTTATGTCGCATTGCTCAAAGGGCAACACATACTCGGACATTTCCATTGCAGATCCTCCGCCACACGAATCATGAGATTATGTTAATTTCCCCTGTCGCGCCGTCCATTTTGACTCGTTGACCTGTTTTGAGAATGGATGTCGCCGAGCCGGTGCCTACTATTGCGGGTAGGCCGTATTCTCGACAGACGATGGCTGCGTGACACATAACTCCGCCAACATCGGTTATAGCAGCCTTAATCTTCTGGAAAGCAGGTGCCCAACTGGGTGATGTCGTGGGAGCAACGAGGATCTCCCCGTCCTTGAGCTCGCCTATTTCTTTGACGGAACGGCAGACTCGAACCGTGCCTTCCACAATTCCCGGTGAGCCGGGGAATCCGATTATTTTGCTTACATCTCCGCTTGCAACTGCCTTGAGTTTCGCCCAATTGGTCATGGAGTCCGAGGTGATTCCCCAGAGGACAATCGTGAACGGCTCATTAATGCTTTCAGGGACAGTACCCATAGCATCCGGCGGGATCCATTGACGGAATTTGTCCATGACATCCTTGCGCCACGCTATCTCCTTCGGCCATACGAGAGGCCCCCGCGGCTTAGAGCCCGTGGCCCAGGAGGTAACGACATCCCAAAGGGCGTCCTTGATTTCAGAACGCTTCATGTACCAGATGTCTTCAACATCATCAAAAAACTTATATTCAACCAGAATACGAGATACTTCTCTGATTTTGTTCCAGAAAAGACTATGGAACCAATGCTCTACGTAGAAGAGATGGTTTTCCACATAGGGAAACACCGTCTTCGCGGTTCCAAGGAGTTGATCGTAGGTCTGTCTATCTTCATCAGTCCTCAAAAGAGCTCGGTATTCGCTCACGAGTTTATTGCTTTCATCTCGCACATCGGCTGTCGGTCGTTCTATGTTTTCTCCTCTACGCAGTTTCTCGATGTAAATCCGCATTGCCGAAATCGGGATATCGAGATCGTCATTCCAGGATGAGTCATGGTGATACCAACCGGTTCCGGTAGACACATGGAACCAGGGCTCTCTGGCCTTTTCGAAAGCTTGCATCCATTTCTTGCCGTTTTCCGTGGCATCCATCTTGTCAAATACCGACTGGGCGCCATTGCCGCTCATCACGATCTCGTCAACGCCCAGATCGAGCGAGAGTTTTGCAAGCTTTTTCAATTCTTCGTCCGGCTGGTAGATGATGACGTCTATACCGCCTACCATCTGAGTAATCTTCTGAAGCGGGATGTCCGGAAATGCTTTCTGACAAAAATCCACAAAAACGACGTATGCCGCGTATCCGAGGTTGAGGAATTCAAAATGATACTGCCAGGTGAGAATACCGAGATCGATCAGTTCATCGTAGGCCTTAAGGAGTTTGTAACCAGTGGAAACACCAAGCCCTTCCGTGACAACCGATTCATCTTCCATTTCAGGGAGGGTCGGAATCTTTAGCTCCGCAAGTTTTTTGATCACGGAGCGCATTTTGTCTTCCCATTGATCGTGGAGCTTGTCCCAATTCTGATAGTAGTATCCTGCTCTTTTCATAAAGAGCTCTACACGTTTAGGAATTTCTTCAGGATCTGAAACTGGAAGTGGAGTGATATAGATGTAGCCATTATGGATACGGTGATCTATGCCCATGGCCGGAGGCACAATGAAGATTCTTGTGTTGAACTGCGATAGCGCAAGAAACCACGCTTCATCCCAAATAATATCAAAGGGGTACATCGGTTCGGGGTAGTGAAGCCCGTCGTAGAACCAGAACATGCTCTTTTCGTACTGTGCACGTTCAGGGTCGTCTTCCGAGAACTGATAATGATAAGGATACATGCGTTCCCAGCCTTCAGTTCCTGGAATGATTTCCGCCTTATGCGGATCGGGAAACTTCATTTCGGCCATGTCTCTCCACCTCCTATTCGGTTTTGGTTCGCGTCCCTCCAAAGCGGGACGACCGTTGTCCCCTTCCTAAACCTGAACTGTCGATGTTTCAGTTCGCTCCGAACTTATCCGGCTCCGATGCCGATCAAAGCTCCCGATGTCAAAAATCTCCGAACTTTTGTTCTTTATTCATCTCCCTGCCCATCGTTGAAACAGATCATGCGAAATGCCGAGTTGGTCGAGAGCTTTTCCTATGGTTTGATCGACAATGTCATGTATAGTTCGCGGCTTATGATAGAAGGAAGGAACCGGTGGGAGGATGATACCGCCCATTTCAGTAATCGCAATCATATGGCGGAGATGTCCGAGGTGTAAGGGAGTCTCCCGCGGAATAAGAACTAATTTTCTACGCTCCTTGAGAATCACGTCAGCCGCGCGAACGAGCAGATTGTCGTTGAATGAGTTTGCGATCATGGAAAGGCTTTTCATGGAACACGGGGCAACGATCATACCTTCGGTGAGAAAGGATCCACTAGAAATGGAGGAGGCAAGGTTTTCCGGTGAGTGCACATGGTCCGCAAAGGCTTCCAATTCTTCAGGTCTGAATGAGGTCTCATGTTCCATGGCAACTTTTGCACCACGAGTAAGAATAAGATGCGTCTCAATGTCCTGAATTTCTTTCAGCACCTGCAGCAGTCGCACGCCATAGATAGTGCCGCTCGCTCCGCTGATTCCCACAATAACGCGTTTCACAGGCTCATCTCTTTACCCGGCTCAAAGTACACGACGTCACCTTAGTCCGCCGGTGCGAGGCGAAAGTTAAATAGGGACCACATCCGGATCCCCTTACATAGACTTGTCTTTAAATTACCTGTATGCGTCCGCTGTTAGTTGGATACTTATCCGCTTTTGTACTGCAGCATCTATCGGCTTTTTGGCATCTTATTTGCCCCGATACTGATGATCCTCTTACGGTCCGAAAGTTGGATCTGCACGCTCGCGTTTTTTTGAAGTCAGATTGTGAAGATAGTGGAAAATAGAACCATCCAAAGCCCACGAGAAAAACCGTGTCTTTAAGAGATTATTCTCAACGTCTAAGACAAGGAAGTCAACCCAGAAAAAAGTTATACTTTTATAAGATTTTCTTATGATGTATACTATATATTGCTTGTTCGAGAGGAAACATGAATCTCAAGCAGCTCGAAATATTTCACTATTTCTGCCTTTCCGGCAGTATGTCCCGTACTGCCGCTCATCTCAGAGTGTCCCAGCCTGCGATATCCCAGCACTTGCACGGCTTTGAAGAGGATTGCGGAGTCAAACTCTTCTACCGCGATGGCACCACATACCGGCTTACTGACACCGGCGAAGCCATCTTCTTACTTACAAAACGAATTTTCAGCAGAGTTGCCCAGATAAGTTCTTTGCTGGAACAGGCACAAAAGGGACAGGCGGAACGCCTCAGAGTAGGAACAACAAAGGGTTACGCTTTCACGCTCATGCCTGATGTTCTTTCACAATTCCAGAGCAAATTTCCCGGCGTGCAGGTGATTTTGAGCGAAGGCAATTCTGCAGAGCTTTTAACTCGCCTGCGTAGACGCAAGGAAGATCTCGTCATTGTGGCGAATAGCACTTACGATTCAACCATGCGTCCCATTCCGTTTGCAAGAGCCAAATTCATACTGGTGGCTCGGCCCGATCATCCTCTGGCCCAGCGAACCGAGGTGTCGCTAAAGGATCTGACAAACGAGGCACTCATTATCAGGGAACCAGGATCAGGTTCGCGGGAAGTCATCTTAAAGAGACTCAATCAATCGGGAGTCAAGCTGTCAGTCGTTGCGGAATCCGAAAATCTCAGTTTCATACTGGGGTACATTGAACGAAACATGGGAATTTCGTTTATCCTGGCTCAAGAGGTTCGAAGGGAATTATCTGAAGGCATTCTCAAACAAATTAACCTCGTCGAAGGTCCTATTACATTTCAGTCCGATATTGTCACTTTGCGTGGAGAACCGCTAACTATTCCTATCAGATACTTCATCAAGGTAGCTCGAAAATTTCAGCAGTCGAATTCCGTTTAGTCCGTTCCCACAGTGGCTGCGCGCGTAATCCAAGAAGAGCGAACCTCTGGGAAATCCTTCTTGTAACCCCGAGTCTGGCGGGGCCAGCTCCTTCCCAAGACCTTTCATGGGAAGTGTATAAAACAGCATCCAATGCGAAAAGCACTTCTTCGCAATTGGTAGGTGCCGTGCCTCCGTGCCGGCACATTTTTCAAATAAGAATCAACTGGTTCGGGCCGGCAGGGACGCCGGCCCCTACCGTTCTTTTAAAGGACAATGTGTTCAAAAGGTCAGAAACTATGTCATCTGCCATAATATTCGCCCAAGACTATGATTTTTCTAATAGAAAAACTATGGGCTTGGGCGAGTGCTAAAAGTCTTTTGGAGGGTTCGGGAACCCTTTTTACAAAAAGGCTCCCGGATATTACTTGCTTTGAAAGCCATATTGGTATTACGCAGGAGGGCCCAGGATCAACCGCTGCGGGTCCACTTCTTCTCGGAGGATTCTCAGTTCCTCCTCCGTGGGGGGATCGGCTTCCCGGACGCGGGAAACATCCATCTCAAATCCTGTACTTACGACAACCTCTTGAACCTCCACTCCGGGATAGACTTCCGAAAGGTACATGGCCCGGGAGGTGTCATCAAAACGCATAATGCCGAGATTGGTAACCACGGCTATGGGACCGCCGCGGGAAAACCCCGCTTGCCTCCGAGAATCGTCTCCGGAAAGCCAGCCGGGACTGGTGAGATAGTCTAACTTCTCCACGAAGCGCCGCTTATCGTGCTGCATGAAAACAATTACGCCCCAGGCGAGCGATGCGGCATCACAGGCTCCCCCGCTCCCGGGAAACCTGGTTCGCGGATTGCGGTAATCTCCCAGCACCGTGGAGTTCAGATTTCCAAAACGATCGATCTGCGCTGCTCCCAAAAACGCTATAGTATGCAGTCGCCGGTGGCCCAGAAGAGAGAAGGCCTCGATCAGCCCGGCATTCATGGCAGCGCCGGACATGACGCGAGGATCTGCAACCGCCAGGGGTAACTCCTCGAGCGAAGGATCTATCCCGCCGGTCTCAAAAAAAACCACTGCGTCCGGGGCATGAATTCGTTTTGCCACCGTAGCGGCAAGCATGGAAATGCCTGTGCCGGCAAACACCACGTCGCCGTTGCCGATCATTCTTCCCGCGCTCGTGGCCATCATTTCCCGAGGGCTATATGCTTTCATTTTCGATCTTCCTTACCGCCTGTCCAGTCCCGGAGCATAGCCAATTGCAGGATTGGCTTTGATTTTCATGAGATTCGCAACGCCGACTTTTTCTAAATACGCTTCTTCATTGGGCACGCTGTAGACCCACTCGTCCAGATATTCGCTAAACAGGTCGTCACGCGCTGCAACATCCTTGTAGAGATTGAGATGCTGGGGATCGTAATCATAAAAAGAGTAACACGCCGTTGGGTGGGCTCCGAACGGTGCCTTCACTACTGCGTCTACCAGAAAAGAAGGAAGTGAATTCTGGTCGGGATCGTCTCGGATGAAAGAGCGTGGAACAATTTCCTCGCATGTTACGATCACGTGATCCGCAGATCGGGCCTGCTCCAGATCGGCGAAGGTCAGACCTTTCATCCGTACGGTGCCATCCTCGCCCACGTACTGGGCATGAATCAATGCAACATCAGGATTCAGCGCCGGCAACAGCACGACTTTGTCCTCCTCGCCGTTGAACGGATTCCTCATGACCGTGAGTTTCTTTGAAGGCACTTTTCCCGTGCCCCTGACCTCCGCGGCAAATCCTTCCACCTTGACGAGGTCCGTCTCGAGCCCTGACTTGGTGGCCATGAAAGGAAGTCCCATGGCTCCGGCAAGGAATCGCAGGCTCATTTGATAATTTGAGTAATCCTCGACTTCGATCTGTCCCGCGCCGACCGCTTTTCTGAATCGTATGCACGTAGGTGCAAAACGCCCTGTGCCTCCGTAGGCAATCTCCAGTCTCCGAACGCACCCCGCTCCAATCAAGAGATCGAGAGACTGACCGTGGGAGTGGCAGACAATATAGAGGTTTCTCTTTTTCTGCCTGATAATTTCCCGGGCCAGGGCCATTGCATTGCGGCTGACGGTGAATCCACCCAGAGCTACTTGGCTTCCATCGGAAACAAATCTCCGGACGGCATCCTCCGCGCTCATCAGTTTTCCGGCGATGTCATGCGGCATATTGGATTACCTGCTCTCCAACCGTTTGTTCTTATCGTATTCTTTGAAGATACAGTAGGTGACACAACTTCTGACCTTTTGAACAACCTACCCTTTATAAGAAACGGTAGTGCCCGGCGTCCCTGCCAGGCAGAACCAGTTGATTTGCCTTGAAAAATGTGCCGGCACAGAGGCCGGCACCCACCAATTTTCGAGAAGCGCTTTTCGCAATCGGACAAAAATTCTGACATTTGCATAGAATGCAACTACCAGGATAATAAGGTAGCGAGAAGAGTCAATCTCTTGACCGGAAAGACTCAATCCGGCCCATCCACATCTGCAATCCTCATTGCTATACGGAGGCTGTCGCCCGAACGGACGACAGCCGCGACACAAGACACTGTCAATTCTATGCTTTTTCCAAATCAGGCTCCAGCACGTGGCTTCTCCTGGCCATAAACTGCGAAATGAGAGCGAGACCCATGAGAGCAAGCCCTGCAACATCTCCCCACGCAGAGGGATAAATGAGACTCAGACCACCGGCAACCAGGAGTACGCGTTCCATAAGCCTCGTTCTTGTGAGCAGCCAGCCCGATGCAGCAGAAGCGATGGCAAAGACTCCCATGAATGAGGTGACCAGCGTCCAAAGCATATCGAAGACGCTTCCGGTTCCCTTCAGCAGCAAGGCCAGCCCGGACGGATGAACGGTAAAGATGAAGGGTATGATAAAAGCCACGATAGTGTACTTCCAGGCCATCATGGTCGTCTTGAACGGGTCTCCGCCGGTAAGAGCTGCGGCCGCAAAGGGAGACAAGGCCGTAGGAGGCGAAACCTCTGACAGCACCGCATAGTAAAAGATGAACATATGTGCCGCGTAATCGGGCACTCCGAGCTTCGTCAGAGCAGGGGCAGCGATCACGGCCGCAATGATGTACGTTGCGGTGATGGGGACCGCAAGGCCGAGTATCCACAGTAAGATACCGGTGAATATAGCGGTCAGTATCAGATTGCCTCCTGCGTAGGTAATGATGATGGTCGATAGTTTCAGGCCAAGCCCGGTGAGGCTGACTACTCCGACGATGATACCCGCACAAGCGCACACCACGGCCACATTGAGCACGCCGATGCTGCCGAATTTGAGTGCTTGGACGAGCTTTGCAGGAGTGAACCGGGTCTCTTTGCGGCAAAAAGATGCAAAAAAGCACGTCAGGATAGCGAAGAAGACTGCCATGGACGGCGTGTAGCCGGCAACCAGAAAGGCTATTATGGTCACCAGAGGCAGAAAGTGGAATCCGTATTTCCATGTGAGCGTCTTGAGATCGTACACTTCATCCGTTTCCACGAGCTTCATGCCGAACTTCCGCGCGTCGAATTCGATCATGAGCAGCAATCCAAAGTAGTAGAGGCACGCCGGAATGAAGGCCATCTTGATGACGTCAAGGTACGAAATCTTCAGAAACTCCGCGATCAAGAACGCGGCTGCTCCCATGACCGGCGGTGTCAATACGGCGCCGATTCCTCCGGCAGCCAGGAATCCCCCGGCATTTTCCCTATCGTAACCCGCTTTCTGGAGCATGGGGTAGGCGACGGACCCAACCGTGACCGTATTGGCCACGCCGCTCCCGGACGCCCCCGCGAGGAAGAATGAAGCGAGAACAACCGTCCGGCCTGCCCCTGTGGGCTTCCTCCCCATGGCTGTGAATGCGAAATCCACATAGAATCTGCCGGCACCGGACGTCTGCAGGAATGCTCCAAAAATGGTGAACATAATGATGAATGTGGAAGAAACATCGATTGGAACGCCAAAGATGCCCTCGAGCGTCATGTACATGTGTCCCACAATTCGGCTTATGTCATACCCGCGGTGAGTCCAAGGAGCCGGAAGCGACGGCCCGACGTATGCGTAAACCAGAAAAAGTATTACCGTGATGGGCATGATCCAGCCCGATGTTCTTCTCGTCGCTTCGAGGATAACGACAATGAGGATTATTCCGAATACTTCGTCCCAGAGCTCCGGCGTGACGCTGCGGTAGATGAACTCTTCGAAATCAAAGAACATGTATGCGATCGAAGTGAGGGCCAGGAAGGCCGGAACAAGGTCCAGCAAGGTGATTTTTGACCGGAATGCCTTTGTTGCAGGGTAGTAGAGAAAAATCAGCGTCAGAATCAGCGCGACGTGCACTCCGCGCAGGATCTGTGTCGTGACAGTGCCGACCGCGCAGTAGATGGCAAAGAGCGAAGTGGCCACTGCCAGGACGGTGATGACAATACTCCAGAACTGGCTTGGCTTTCTCGTGACGCCCTCTTCTTTCTCGATGACTTCTTCCACCTTCTTCAACTGTTCGTCAGTGACCCAGTTGCTTCTCTTGTCTTCCATTGGCTATCTCCGAATCAGGCGTGCTGCGTACGCCCAGAAAGGGACCTGTAGAAGTTTCACATGGATAGACCCGCCTTTTTGCTCAGGCTTATCCAATGACAGCTCATAATCCTCCAATTTCAGTATATGTTTTCCGATGCTTGCGGCTGGGATGCTGAATTTCTGGAATGTCCCATCCACATTGTGCTCGCCACGCTTCTCTATTGCGAAGTATTCAAGCACTGCATCGCTTTGCGTCATCACGTGAAATATTCTGAAGTGACCGTCTTCAATTCTGAACTTCTCAACTACCTGCGCCCCATACATGGAGTGGGTATACTCATGACAGAAGAGGTTTCCATTGCGGACAAGTAGTGACGGGCCTGAATCTCCTATCTCAACCACCTGAAGATTCGTTTGCAGTCCCCAAGCCAGAAGAAGTACTGCAGAGAGGCAGATACACAACAACACCACTCTACGCCTGTTATGCAGATGGATGGTCATGCCATGACTTCGATGCCTTTCTCCTTGTAATACTTCTGCGCGCCTTTGTGATAAGGAATTGGAGAACCGGTTGCCGCATTCTTGACGCTAAAGCCTTCGGCTTCTTTGTGCACTGCCGCAAGTTCGTCTTTGCGGTCAAACATGGTGGTAAGTATGTCGTAAACGAGCTTTTCGTCCATGTCTTGACGTACGACAAGAATATTGCCGACTGCAGCCACAGGAACGTCCTCGGTTACACCGGAGTATATTCCCTTCGGAATGGTTGCCGAGTAATAGACAGGCCCATATTTCGACGTCACTTTCTCGATGCAGTCCCCATGTTGGATGACACACATCTTCACTCCCGGGGAACAAGCGAGATCGAGCACAGAAGCGGTTGGCACACCGCCCGTCCAGAAGTACGCATCGATCTTTCCGTCTTTCAGGGCTCCCGCGGATTCCGATGCGCCGAGTCTGTCTCTTCTAACGTCTTTCTCGGGGTTAATCCCGTTTACCTCGAGGATTCGCAAAGCCATGATCTCTGTCCCGCTCCCCGGCGCACCGGAGGAGATGGTCTTGCCCTTCATGTCCGCAATGTTCTTGATTCCTTTTCCTTCCAGAGTCACCACGTGCAGGAGACCCGGGTAAAGTACCGCGATGTTCCGGAGCGAAAGCTTCTTCTTGAATTTGCCGGTTCCCGCAAATGCATCATAGGCCACGTCACCCATGACAATACCGAGATCTGACTGTTTCGCTTCAACGAGCTTGCAGTTGTCAACCGATGCAGCCGTGACCTCGGCGGTAGCCTCCACATTTGGCAGATGTTTGCTGATCACAGCGGCTATAGCTCCTCCCATCGGGAAATAGACGCCTCCCATACCACCAGTGGCAATTGAGATCCTTCGCGTCGTTTGAGCCCAAAGGCCTGCTGGATGGCCCACGATCATGCCGCAACCCAAGCCTGTCATCAGTGTGAGGAAGTCGCGCCGGCCCGTTTTGCAGCCACCTTTCACCTGGGAACCATGCTCCATGTCATCTCTCCTTTCGGATTCGGCCATTGATGCCAATCTGTCTCGGTGTCTCGGATTCGCCATACTGACATCAAGATTTATGCCAGACCGGACAGATGAACTTTCTCTCGTTATTTTGCAGTGGCTCATCTTACTTCGGGTAACACAGAGGAAATCTCGGTGATGACACTGTGCGATGTCCGCACACGTAAGGTGTGCGCGAAGCGAACAGTTCTGAGACCCGAACTTGTCGCTCACCCCACGGATGTTGGCCAAAGCGAAAATAATCGGAAATGATGAGAGTTATAGTCAGTGCCAAAAATTCTGTCGTTTATCCCGCGTGTGAATTACAGGATATTGGTAGGGACCGGCGTCCCTGCCGGTCCATTCTATCGATATCATTGATCATATTGAAGATGTGCCGGCACGGAGGCCGGCACCCACCAATACTCCCATCCTCAATCGGACATCAATTTTGGCAATTACTATGGCTTGATGACCACGATAAAAGTCGGATGGGGTACACCATGCAGGCTGCTCTTGAAGCCAAGCTTGGCAATCTTTGGGGTTCATTCGGTAGCTGGTTCTGTATTATGAACCCAGAACCCAGAAGAAATCGTCGCTCATCGGACTATTTTGTCAGCTATCATCAATAGAGAGAGAGGAATCTGGATGTTGATCTGACGTGCGGTCCGCATGTTGACCCACATTCGGAAATATTCAGGACAGGAGGAGGGAATCTCTCCCGGAGCGTCACCGGCCAGAATACGAGCACCTTTTTCGGCAGCCATTCGACCCAACTGATAGTAATCCGGCACGAGTGCCAGCAGTACTCCATTCTCCGGAACCATACTTTCAGCGGCGCTCAGTGACGGGATGTTGAAGCCGTTGACCAGCGTCATGATTTCCTTCCCAAAGGATATGGAGAATGAATCTGCCGGGATGTAGACAGCATCTGCCCTCCCCTTCAGATCTCCCAATACACGAGGGATATCTGTCGCGTTGCGAATGCAAAATTCTTCGAGACGAAATCCCATGGGTACTTCCAGATCCCTGACCATCCGGGTGTGAATCACGGAGTTCAGTTCCCGTGGGTTGTAGATGACCCCCAATACTCTGAAATCGACTACTTTCTTCAAGGCTTTCAACTGGTGGTGCACGGGTATTTCAAGGCTGACTCCTGTAGCATTGTTACCTGATCGTTGCCTGTCGGCAATAATTCCCGAGGCCACGGGACGTGAGACAATGTTGAAGACTACGGGGATATTCTTGACCCTGGACAGAACGAGTTGGGTCGCGGTAGTCCCGAAAACGTAGATCAAATCAATGTGCCGACTCCCAAGCGATTCGAGAATTTCTTCCACGGCCGCACGAGATTGATTTGCATCGAATGTGAGAATGGTCGGTTCATGAACTTTTTCTCTCAAACCGTCAATAAAGCCGCGCTCAGCCTCCGTTTGCCCACGCCAGGTTATCGTCGCGATCACAGGCTTCCTCCCGCTGTTGACTTCGGCAAGGCAATTAGGTGCGATCTGAGCAGGAAGCGCCAGGAAGAGGGAGCTCAGAAGCAGCCAGGCCGTCAACGGACATCTGCGGGAGAGCGGGCTCATCGTCGATCCTTTCACGTGGTTAACCGTGGGTAGTTATGTCACGCTATGGTCTTTCCGCAGCCGGTCGATACGCCGAATGAGAGAAAACCGGCTGATTCCGAGCAATTTCGCTGCACGAGACATGTTTCCCCCTGTCTGTCGGAGGGCGTCATCGATGATGTCTTGCTCCACTTGGGCAAGTACATCTTCAATGGAAAGACTCTGCGTTTCGCGCGCACTTTGAACAAAGTCCATCGGTTTCATTGGTGCGTAGTTCCTCATCTCCTGAGGAAGCAGATCCCTGGTAATGGTAGTGCCTTTCGCGAAAATGACAGCCCGTTCAATGACATTTCGCAATTCCCGAACGTTTCCACGCCACGGGAGCGTAGGAAGTAATTCCGTGACCTCATCGGAAAACGTTAACTGCGCTTTTCCCATGTCTCGACAAAATTCGTTCAGGAAATAGTTCGCTAAGAGAATGATGTCTTCTGTACGCTCCCTCAGCGGCGGCAGATTTAGGGTGACGACATTGAGCCGATAATAGAGGTCTTCCCGAAACGCAGAGTCGGAGATCGCTTTGGCCAGATCTCTATTCGTCGCGGCGATAATGCGGGCATCCACTTTGAGGTCCTCAGTGCTACCGAGCCGTTTGAACTGCTTCTTTTCCAGAAACCGCAGAAGCTTAGCCTGAATGGAGAGCGGCATTTCGCCTATTTCATCCAGGAAAATGGTGCCTCCGTCAGCGAGCTCAAACAGCCCGTTTTTTCTGTGTTTGGCGTCGGTGAATGCCCCTTTCTCATATCCGAAAAGCTCACTCTCCAGCAGGGATTCCGGCAGAGAGGCGCAGTTGATTTCCATCAACGGTGCTTTTGCTCGCCTGCTCTTATAGTGGATTGCACCTGCCACGAGTTCTTTGCCCGTGCCGCTTTCGCCACGAATGAGCACAGTACAATCAGTCTCCGCGAGCAGTTCGATTTTCTCGTAAATCGATACAATTTTAGGACTTTCACCCACCAAATCGCAGAAGCGATGCAAACGGCGCTGCTGGTATTTGAGGTATTCGAACTCGCGTCGTTGCTTTTGGCTTTCCAGTGCTCTCGTTATCAGCTCTTTCAACTCATGAAGCTCGAACGGCTTGTTGATGAAATTGTCAGCTCCACGTTTGATCGCTTCGACCGTGGTCTGAGTGTCGCCGTACGCAGTCATGATGATGACAGGGAGATCTTCATGCTCATGTCGAATCGCCTCGAGCACTTGCGTGCCGTCCATGCCCGGCAACCTCAAGTCCAGGAGCACCAGATGAGGCTGAATGGCATCGAGACGCTCGATTGCCTCTTCACCACTCCCGAGAATCTCGACCTCAAACCCGTCTTCCTCCAGGTCTATCTTAAGCGATTGACGCAACACTCTTTCATCATCAACGATCAATATCCGATCCGGCGACATGATGCTCTCCTTGGCACAGTTCGCTATTCTACGATCTACTTGTGGATGAGGGTCCTCCTCCGGCGGGCAGACGTATAATTACTCGTGTCCCCTTCCCCAGCTCACTCTCGATGGAAATCGTCCCCCTATTCTCTTCAAGGAGCTTGTGCGCAATGGACAATCCCAATCCCGTGCCACTCGGGTCGCTCGTAAAAAAAGGATCGAACACTCTGGGGAGATCTTCGGCACTAATTCCGCATCCGGTGTCGATAAACTCGACCTGAACATACGACGATGTCTCGAAACAGGCCGGCTCGTCTCCCCCTGGGAAAGGCTCTGCAGCCTCATCGCAAACCTGTTTCATGACAAGCGCGAGTTTGCCTCCCTGCTTCATAGCTTTGATCGCGTTGAGCAACAGATTGAGAAATACCTGTTGCACTTGTTCCCGATCGATCATGACCTGCGGCAATCCTTCTTCGTGGAGATGCTCAAGCTCGATGTCGCACGTTCGCATACTCTTCCACACAAGATCGACCGTCTTCTCCAGGATCACGCGAAGATCCGAGGGGACGAACACAGGAGGTGAAGGACGAGAAAACTTCAGTAAGTCGGTGACGATAGTGTTCAGTCGATTGATTTCATCCAATACGCCGTCGATCAGCATTCGCTCCGCATCGGTTCCTCTCCTTTTCGCGAGGACTTGCATGCTCGTTTTGATTCCTGCCAAAGGATTTCGTATTTCGTGGGCAACACCAGCGGAAAGCTCACCCAAGGACGCCAGTTTCTCAATGCGCAGCATCTGCTCTTCTACGCCTTTGCGCCGCGTGATATCTCGTATCTCGGCGATTGCACCGACAATCTGATCGGCTCCATCTCTGAGGAGCGCCGTATTCACCCCGAGGATGTTCTTTGCACCATTGCCTCGCACCAGAGTCAACTCCTGATCCTGAATCGGTGCACCACTCTCCAGCGTTATCTTCAGCAGCTCCATGACTTCTCGAGCGTCCTCCCATCGATCCTTCCCGTCTTCCTCAGGAAGTGCCCCCAGGATTGTCTCCGCGCTGCTATTGTGCGAAGTCAGATTGCAGTAGCGATCGACGGTAATGATCCCACTGGACACGCTCCTGAGCACATCTTCATTGAAGGCCTTGAGCTCGAGTATTTGTCCCATGCTCGTCTTGAGCTGCTTGGCCATGAGGTTGAATTCCTCGGCTAATGCCTTCAGTTCGTCATTGGACCTTATGTTTATCGTCTGATCCAGATCTCCCCTGGCTATGGCACCTGCCCCTTCCATCAGTTGCTTCACCGGCCGCGTGATCCCGCGGATGAAGAGGTACGAGATCGGAACGCTGATGCCGATGACCACAGCCAGAAAAGCGATCATCTGCCTGCGGAGTTTGACAACATCGGCCATCAGCTCAGGCTTCAAGACGCTAATGCAAACGCTCCAGTCTCGCGTGCGGCACGGAGTATACACGAAATACTTTTCCTCGCGATCGAACGTATAATCGCCAAATCCTTTTTCGCCCATCATCATGCGACTGATCTGTTTTTCTAAGCGGGTATCTCCACTTTCAAGATATTCCTTACCATTGAGCCACCGCGCGTCCGGGTGGTATATCACATGACCGTCACGATGCATGAGAAACCCATAGCCTCCGAGACCCAGTTTGAGGGATGATACAAAGTCAGTGAAGGCAGTGGCCCTAATGTTGAAGATGATGACTCCAACGGGGCTCGTCCGATCCTCGAAGTCGTGTACGGTCTGTGCCAGATACAGCGTGGAATTTGAAAGGTCATAATTAACGGGCAAGTCCGAGAGATACTGCCCTTTCTTCAGCACAGCCCGGAACCATTCGCCGGGTGGGGGGAGTTGTCCGTCCACAGGCGGTTCCGCAGGTACGGACAGGATGGGCACTCCTTCAAGATTCACAAGAACGATACTCTTCACTTGAGCGTGCTCTTTGACGTAATCATTCAGTAAGCGTCGGACCGTATCCAAACGCTGACCGAACTCATATTGCAGAAAAGACAGTTGAATGAACGGAGAATCGGACAAGAGCCGGATCTCGTTTCGAGCACCGTCAACAAAGCTATCGATCTGTTGTGCGGTCTTCAAAGCGAGATTGCCAAGTTGCTCTTCAGTCTGCGCCAAAATTGCTCGAGAGGCAGCTTCGTAAGCGGAATAGCCCGACAGCAACAACGGAAGCCCAATGAGAAAGATGAAAATGGCGATAAGCTTCGATCGAATGCTGGAAAACATGAGACGTATCCGTTTCGAAATTCCGGGCAACCCCGGACGTTCATTGGCACCCCGCGCAAAAAGAGGGTCATGACAGAGAAGGCAGAGAACGCGGAATCACAACGTCGTTCTTTCGCTCCATTACGATACTTGACCGGCGGAATTCGGTCAACCTGAGCCAAACTCCCGAGACCGTTCGCCTCGTGGCAGCCGATATCCAGGACGAACAGATTATCTGACCGCATGCACGTGTCGTGCCAGAATGTCTGAAGAAACACATCTCTTGGCACGATGCAATGTTAATACTGCACACTTCTAGGAGTCTTCGTGATTATGGGACAGTCGATGACCGATGCAACGATCTTCGAGGCAATATGTATGTAGTAATTACTCACAATTAGCATTCGTAGGGTCTTGTTTCCCTATCTTCCAGACACATGGGGTCTTCCTGGTTGACTGCTACTCAAATAAGTATTTCGTCTTGTCTCTTCCGTTTCCTCGTGTATGGACAATTTTCTCAGTGCCGATTTTTGCCGAAGACTTTGGTGAAATTACCGACATGAATTATACTGACGAATCAAGCCAGGTCACAAATAGCTTGACCATCCGGTATTGTCTCGCGAGGTTGTACCAGGGAGGGTTCAGATGCGTCTTGGGAATAAAGTGATGCTTCTTCTCGTGGCCTCGTTGTGCCTGGCCGCGGGATCAGCACGGGCCCTCGATCCTGTTCGGATCGGAGTGTCCGCCGGTCTCACCGGTCGATACGCTCCCATGGGCAGGATGTATGCAGACGGGCTCCAACTTTGGGCAAATAAACAAAACGCTAAAGGCGGAATACTGGGTAGGCCCGTGGATCTCCTCATCCATGATGACCGCAGCGATCCCGAGACAGCGGTCAAGATCTATCGCGAGATGTTGTCAAGTGAACGGTTTGACTTCGTGTTCGGGCCGTATTCCAGCGTAATCTCCAGGGCCGTGGTTCCTGTGCTGGAAGAATATCGCTATCCCACGCTAATGCCCCTGACCATCATAGAGAGCGTCTGGGACTCTCGCCCCCGGTACGTTTTTGGAGTGAACACCCCGGAGAGGCATTGGACCAAAGCTGTTTTCACGCTAGCGGCGGAGTCCGGTCTGAATCGTCTGGCCATCCTGGTGAACGATGCGCTTATGAGGTTGGGCTCACCGAGGGATGCTCGGAAATGGGCTGACCGCTTTGGCTTGAACATTCTCTTCCTGGAAACCGTGAACAAACACGACATTGAGGAACAACTCCGCCGGGCTCGCAATGCCGGCGCCCAAGCACTTGTGTGTTGGGGGTATTTTGACGACGCTGTTACCGTGAGAAGGGCTTTGGCCAGGGTCAGTTGGACCCCCAGAATATTTCTCTCTCAGGCCGGCCCCAGCCTGGAGGAATACGGCAAGGTTTTAGGAGATCTCGCCGATTACTCTCTGGGATGCGGTGTCTGGGAGCCAGAAGTTGCGGCCTCTTACCCCGGCGCGATGGAATTCTTGCACTCGTTTCGCCGGGAATACAATCGCGACCCATCTTACCCTGCCGCGAATGGATATGCCGAAGGAGTTATCCTAGCAGAGGCCATACTTCGGGCAGGAGGTATCGATCGCGAGAAGATTCGCGAGATGTTGTCCAGCCTGGATATGGTTACGCTGATCGGGAGATACGGCGTAGATGAATCGGGAATCCAGGTGCGCCAGCGCCCGGTCATCTATCAATGGCAAAATGGCCGCAAGCGAGTGGTATGGCCTGAGTCTCTCAGTTCCGCAAGACTGCAATTCCCTCCGCAGAGCGCACCATGAACATTTTGCGCAGACTCACTTTGCGATTATCTGCACCGCTATTGGTCCTGGCGGCACTGCTCCGTCTTTGGGCGTGCCCGGTCTGGGCGGTTGACCCTGTTCGGATCGGCGTATCTTTCGCTCTGTCGGGAGACTACGCGCCTCTCGGGGGGATGTGTGCGGACGGGTTACGGCTTTGGGCC
The DNA here is from genome assembly GCF_000266945.1 of Desulfomonile tiedjei DSM 6799. Classification (NCBI taxonomy): domain Bacteria; kingdom Pseudomonadati; phylum Thermodesulfobacteriota; class Desulfomonilia; order Desulfomonilales; family Desulfomonilaceae; genus Desulfomonile; species Desulfomonile tiedjei. The sequence goes on along the minus strand of NC_018025.1, from coordinate 952,402 downwards.
AAGACCCAGAACGGCGAAGGAGGAATATTAGGGCGGCCGATAGATCTCGTCATTCATGACGACCAAGGCGATCCCGAGACTGCCGCGACGATCTATCGCGAGATGTTGTCAAGTGGGCAATTCGATTTCGTTTTCGGTCCATATTCCAGTCCTATTTCCAAGGCGGTGATCCCATTGTTGGAAGAATACCGTTATCCGACGTTGCTGCCGGTCACCTCGGTTGAGAGTGTCTGGGACTCGGGGCCGAAATACGCCTTTGGTGTAACCACCCCGGAACGGCGGTGGACCAAAGCCATTTTCACCCTGATGGCCGAATCCAATGTGACGCGCCTGGTCATCCTGGTGAATGATGCGCTGATGCAGCTAGGTTCACCCCGGGACGCAGAGAAGTGGGCCCGCCGCTTTGGACTGGAAGTTGTGTCCCTGGAAACCGCTAGCATGCCCGACATCGGGGAACAACTCCGTCGCGCTCGGGATTCCGGGGTCCATGCGATCTTAGTGTGGGGATACTTTCATGACGCAGTGGCGATCAGAAAAGCTCTTGCCTCGATAGGTTGGACCCCAAGGATCTTTTTCGCTCAGATGGGTCCTGCCCTGGACGAATATTGCAAGGTTCTGGGCGATCTTGCTGATTATTCTCTGGGATGCTGCATCTGGGATCCAAAAATAGGGAGTTCTTTTCCTGGCGGAAGTGAATTCCTGAACTCCTTTCGCCGGGAATACAAGCGCGATCCTTCGTACCATGCAGCGAACTGCTATGCCGCCGGAGTTATCCTTGCTGAGGCAATATCGCGAGCTGGATGCATGGATCGGGAGAAAGTCCGAGAAGTCCTGTCCAACCTTGATACTGTCACCCTGATAGGAAGATACGGCGTTGACGAAGCTGGAGTTCAGGTGCGCCAGCGTCCGATCATCGTCCAGTGGCAGAATGGTCGCAAAAGAATAGTTTGGCCCGAAACTTTGCGCACTGCTCCACTCCTATTCCCTCCGGAGACGAAGCCATGAAGATCTTGCGCAAGCTCGCCTTTCGAGTGGCAGCTCCGATATTATTGCTGGTAACACTGTTTGGGTTGGTGCTCCACTTGTTTGTGGCAGACATGATCAACTTCTTTGCCAGAGAACGCGCAGAAGAGGATTTGAAATCGTTTTCACGTGAGATCTTCGGGAACTGTAATCGCTGCTTTGAGGAGCTTATGCAGTCGGGCAAGCTGGAGGACCCCACAGCCGTGCGAATCAAGAAAGCGCTGACTATGGGCGATGTAGAGGATTACTTGGAGAAGTTCAGGCTTAAAGGAATCATATGCCAACGAAATGACTCTAAAAGCGAGATCTTGATGGAGACGGAAGAAGCCCAAGAACTCCGTTCGGCAGCATCCTCCGCTAACAACACGAATATTTTGATAAGCCGCTCTGTCGCCGGCAAACACTATTTCGCGTACACCTTCGACTTTCAACCCTGGGGCTGGCGCATCCTTATCGCACGCGATTCGGCTGCATACAGCTCGCTGGTCGAAAGAGTACAACAGCTATACTGGATATTCAGCGCACTCCTCTTCTTGATGACATTTGGCTTGATTATCGTCGAGAATCGTCTTCTGAGCCGCCCCGTGAACCAGATCATCCGGGACTTGCGCGATGGAGTTCCACCATCCTACACCGGTCTGGTGGAGTTTGAATTCCTGAGTACCAGCATTGCCGGCATGATGCGAACACTGGCGGAACGAGAGGCACGCCTGCGAGAGAGCGAAAACAGGTATCGAACCATATTTGAGACAACAGGAACCGCCATTGCGGTCAGTGAGGAAGATACTACGATCTCCATGGTAAATGCACGATTTGAGCAAGATACAGGTTATTCGAAGAAAGAGATAGAAGGAAAGAAATGCTGGACAGAGCTGGTCTCCGAAGACGATCTTGAGTGGATGAAAGAGATTCATGCACTGCGAAGGACAAATCCTGATGCTGTTCCCGTCCAATATGAGTTCAAACTGACGGACAAGCAGGGCACGTGCAAACACATGCTCTTGACAGGTGGAATCATAACCGGAACAACTCAAAGCATTGTGTCGTTGATAGATATCACGGATCGAAAACGCGAGGAGTTGGAGCGTCGCCTGGAGCGGGAAGCTCGCTCGGCCGAAGCTTTGCGCAGAAAAAATGTCGAGCTTGCGCAAGAGATCGATGCCCGAAAAAGGACGGAAGAATCCCTGAGAGCCAGTGAAGAACGCTTCAGGGTCATATTCGAGGCAGCCGAAGACTGCTTTTTTATCAAGAACACAAAATTGGAGTACACTCACGCGAATCCGGCGTACCTCAAACTTCTGGAAAGACCCATTGAAGAAGTCCTGGGAAAGACCGACGATGCACTGGCACTGGATTCCCATTACGCGGAGCGTGCCAACAGCCTGGAGATTCGGGTCCTGGAAGGGGAATCGTTCGAGACGGAGCATACGGTCACCTGGAAAGGCTGGCCCATTTCATTGGACATCATCAGATTTCCCTTGAGAGATTCTTCGGGAAATACCTTCGGCATCTGCGGCATCGCTCGTGACGTGAGCGAACGCAAGGCTGCGCAAGATGAACGGCTAGCCCCCCCGTCCCGGAGCTACCGGTCCGCCATGATTCAAGAAACCAGGCGCCAGGTGGTCCTTGCTGCAGAAAGCGACAGTACTGTCCTGTTTCTTGGCGAAAGCGGTACGGGCAAGGACCATTGGGCTCGATTCCTGCACGACCACTCTCGCCGCTCCGGAAGCTCATTCTTCTCCATCAACTGTGCAGCGCTGCCTCCGGAACTGGTTGAGTCCGAACTCTTCGGTCACGAAGCGGGTGCGTTCACAGGCGCTCGGGCTCGTAAGCGCGGTCTTTTGGAACTTGCTGAGGGAGGCACGCTTCTCCTCAACGAGATAGGAGAGATGCCATGGGCCCTGCAGTCCAAACTCTTGACCTTCATGGATACGCAGTCTATCACACGCGTCGGAGGCGAAACCTCCATTACTGTAGATGCCAGGATACTCGCTGCGACCAATCGCGACCTTGTAAAGGAGATTGAAAAGGAACGTTTTCGGCTGGACCTCTTCTATCGACTCGCAGTCCTTACGATCACCGTTCCTCCTCTGAGAGAACGGATGGAAGATTTGCCGAGACTTGCACGGGAATTGCTCTCCCGCGCGGGGGAACGAATGGGACTCACGAACCTGCCTTCCCTGGACAACGCTGCCATGAGCGCTCTCCTTGACTACAATTGGCCGGGAAATATAAGAGAATTGCAGAATGTTCTGGAAAGGGCGCTCATTCTGTGCGACCGAAAGAAAATCACCGTGATGGACCTCGGGCTTGAAAAAACCGATTCAAAACAGCCCGGAGCCTCCCGAGACACAGAAATGGCAATTCTCTTGGGGCGAGCTCGCTCTTTCGACGAGGCGGTGGAGGAAACTAAACGGGCACTTATCAACAAAGCACTGGAGCGGTCTCGCGGTAGCATCAAGAAGGCTGCAATCCTTCTCGGCATGACACGAAACTCAATCGATCATCATATGCGACGGCTGGGCATCCGAAAATAACCGGCTTTTACCAGATGGCTCAGTGATGTGAAGATTTTGCGCATCGTCATTGAAAAACCATAACAGCGAATTAGTCAATATCTCAACTCATTAGCTGTCCTTTCGGTCTCCGTCATTGTTTTACCATAATATCCACAGATACGCTTGACCCTCCCACGGCCTCATTCTATGGGAAAGTGTGAAGAACAACCTGGTATATCAGTAGGTTAATTTTAGGTCGTCACATTCGCTTTCTCTGGCCTGGAAATTGCTACTTTAAATATCGAGATCATCTTATGAGCCTCAAGAGGGGATGAGGCATATTTATCGTCGGAAAATGGTTCGGAAGATATTGCGGGAGGCGTCTACTCCTATCGAAAGAAATCGATCAACGCTGCGCGTCGGTGGTGTCCTAATTCCATTTCACCAATAAATGGACAGTTCTCATTTGGCCTGGCAGAGACGCCGGGCTCACTGGTCAGCCAGTGGCGGACGGTCTCCGTGTAGCCGAATGAGGTCAATGAAAGCGAATGCGCATATAGCACACTCTGCTCGGGACTACCTCGATAATCAGCATTCTGCTTGGAACAACTTAATTCCAATGCGCTTTCAAAACAGTAAGATTTGGAGAACCTTTGTTGTAAGAAGTGTTTCCCCGAATTTTCCTTCTTTGATTGCGAATCGGTATTAACGCGCTCTGCGCCTCGGGGAGAAATTATCGCTGTTCCGGAAACGGCTTTAATGCGTCTCCAAAGAAGTGACTTTGGATGAAGTCGGCTCTGGCAGGTCTCCGAAGCGAAGTCAGCCACGCCAAGACATGGCGTTCGTAGCGGAGGAGATTTGCCAGAGCCGGTAATGATGAAAGCGTATTGGTTCAGCCGATGCCAATGACAGATATTCAGGGATCCGCTGTGGTCGATCTCTCATTGTTTGTACGTTTATGAAGTAAGGAGAGGAAGATGAAATCAAATGCGATATTCGGGACATGGTTGTCCGGGTCGCGAGAGTTGATGCTTGAGCAGCTCGAAGACAGAATCGTGCTTGATGGAGCTGTCACCGATACTGATGATGTGCAGGATCCACAGGCGGATCAGGCGGATTCCCTTGGTTGGGTCTACGTCGATAACGGCTGGTGGTACGATGATTCCGGTTCGGGCTGGTGGTGGCAGGAGTCCAGTGGATGGTACTGGAATGAGAATACCGGGTGGTGGTGCTGTCCCGGAGATAACGGAATCTGCGAATGGTACCACGGCGACCATGAGCTCTTCATGGAAGACACTAACACAGGCACCTGGTATTGGTACGATGACATGGCCGATTATCAGTGGGAGCCTGCATTCACCTGGTTCTACGATTACACCGATGGGTGTTGGGTTTGGAATCATACGGGCATGAGCCGCTATTATTGGGACGATTTCCACGATTTCTCTCAGCAGCATGCGAGCGGTGCGTTGGAATGGTTCGATGTAGTCAACGATGGCGTATGGGAGCCCTATCAGACATGGTTTTTGGATAGCTTCGGCGTCTGGGTGTACAACGATTGGAATTCAAGCGAGTACGTCTGGGGCAACGATTTTCACTATATCCAGCAACATACCTCTTCTTACGTAAATGACGCTCCGACAGCCGTTCTACCTGGCGCACAAACAGTCGACGAAGACTCCGATCTCACGATCCCCTGGATTTACGTGTATGACGTAGATGCAGGAAGCAATCCTCTTCAAATAACGCTCTCCGTCGATCACGGTGTATTGACGCTTTCCGATGTTTCCGGACTCACCTATCTCTCCGGAAATGGTACGCAAGAGATGATCTTCCAGGGAACCTGGAGCCAGCTCAACACAGCGCTGCAGAATATTCTCTACAGCCCCGATAGCAACTTCTGCAGTTCCGACGTACTATCCATTACCGTGAACGATCTTGGGAATACCGGTTCCGGTGGCGCTCAGTCCCTCTCGGAATCGATTCAGATAACCGTTACGCCGGTCAACGATGCGCCTGTATCCGACCCTATCCCCGATCCTGCTGCGCTTAACCAGAATTTCGGAATCTACGAGTACGATGTGCACTCGTATTTCACTGATATTGACAGTGTCCTCAATTACAGTCTCGGGACCATCACATATTATGGAGGACTCGCGCTTGCGGACTTGAGCATCAACTCAACCACGGGTGTTGTGAGCTTCACCAGCGCACTCAATTCTTATGGCTCGGTACAAGTTCAGGTAATTGCCAGTGACGGCCAGTATTCAACATTTCAGACGTTCACTCTAACAGTCCACGGGGAGAATAACGCTCCTCTGAACACGGTTCCCACAACACAGACATTCGAAGGAACACTCGTCTTCGGAACTGCCTACGGGAATCAGATCTCCGTTTTCGATCCGGACGCGGGAACCGATTCAGTTCAGGTAACGCTGACTGCGGGGAATGGGATTCTCACGCTGGGATCGACTCCCATCGGTCTCACTATTACGGGAGATGGCACGGGAACAGTGACCATCATCGGGTCGCAGGCTGACATTAACGCCGCCCTTGAAGGGCTCACGTACACGCCTGATGCCGGTTTCGCCGGTGAATCCAGTATTCAGATCATAACTGACGATCTCGGGCACACCGGATCGGGAACGAATCTGACCGATACCGATACCATCGACATGAACGTGAACTACCGGATCGTGGACAGCGTGGGCTATTGGGTTGTGCACATGCAGAGCACCAGTTATAGCGCGCAGGATAGGAATGAAATTATCTACGGCACCACCGGTGACGACATTATAGATGCATTGAGCACCACACATCAGTACATCGTCTACGCGGGTGATGGCAACGATACCGTCTCAATCGTCGGGACCAATAATAAGGTATATGGAGAGGGTGGAAACGATACCCTGACTGTTAGCGGAACCGGCTCCGGGAATACGCTCTACGGCGGTGACGGGACCGACACGCTGCAGGTGTCGGGCACGGCCTCGAACAACGTGCTCAATGGCGGAAATGATAACGATACAATACTGGCCTCCGACACCGCTTCAGACAATACACTCAACGGTGACGCGGGCAACGATACCCTGACCTCCACCAGCTCAGGCATAAACACCCTCGACGGCGGTGATGGCAACGACACCATCAACGGCAGTGACTCGTCACAAGACATCCTCTTCGGCGGCGCAGGTGATGACCTTGTCTACGGCAACGGCGGAAACGACATCATGGAAGGCGGAGATGGCCGAGACACGCTCTACGGTGGAGAAGGCAGCGATGAACTTACGCTTCTGGGTTCAGGCGGCGAAGCCCACGGTGGAGCAGGCAACGATTACTTGTATGTAGCCGGAACAGCTACGGGCAATACACTCAACGGTGATGACGGCACTGACTATATGTACGTCAACGACAACGCGTCGAATAACGTGCTCAACGGCCATGACAGTTCACTTGGCGGTACTGACATGGATCAAATGTATGTCTTCGACAGCGGGACCGGTAACACCCTGAACGGCGGCGGTGGCGGCGATTTCTTGCGCATCCGCGGAACAGCGTCGAACAACGTACTCAACGGCAATGACGGCGATGACTACCTGGAGGCTTTTGGAAATGCCACAGGCAACACCCTCAACGGTGAAGCCGGAAATGACTATTTGTATGCCTACGAGAGCGCGTCGAATAACGTACTCAATGCCGGTGAAGGTGACGACAGCCTGCGTGCATATCAGACTGCCACCGGCAACACGCTCAATGGTGAAGCCGGAGCCGACACCATGCACGTTTACGGTTCTGCGGCGAATAACGTGCTCAATGCCGGTGATGGTAACGACATTCTGCAGGCATATGGGACTGCGACAGGCAACACACTCAATGGTGAAAGCGAGATGGACGCGCTGGATGCCTACGAAGACGCTCAGTACAACACCCTCAACGGCGGGGGGGGCATGCTCGACATGCTCAAAGTCTACGGCTCTGCGCACCATAACGTGCTCAACGGTTACGACGGCCTGGGTGGTGGTGACGCGACTGATAACGACTACTTGCTTGCTTACGATAATGCAGCGAATAACACCCTTAATGGTGACGGCGGGGCCGACCAGATGGCCGCGTACGGCTCTGCGTCAAATAACGTGCTCAACGGGCATGACGGCTCCGGCGGAGGCACTGACGCGGATCAGATGTTTGCGTGTGACAACGCGACCGGCAATACGCTTAATGGTGGTGGTGGCGGAGATCGCCTGGAAATTTACGGCTCTGCGTCAAACAATGTGGTCAATGGGCAGGACGGACCTGACGCCTTCTATATCTACGACAATGCTACCGGCAACACGCTCAACGCCGGTACCGGAGGAGATCGTCTGCAAGTGTCCGGCTCCGCGTCAAATAACGTGCTCAACGGTGACGATGGTAACGATGAACTGTTTGCCTATGATAGTGCTACCGGCAACACGCTCAATGGTGGTGGTGGCAGCGATAACGTATTCGTGTACCACTCCGCGCACCATAACGTGCTCAACGGGCATGACGGCACAGGCGGCGGCACTGATGCAGACAATCTCTATGCCGGTAACACCGCGTCGTACAACACTCTGAACGGTGACGGCGGAGACGACAACCTGCTGGTCTCCAATACTGCATCAAACAACGTGCTGAATGGCAATAACGGTGACGATTACCTCGAAGCCCAGGGATCTGCGGCCAACAATGTGCTCAACGGCAATGACGGTGCGGACGAGCTACGTGCTTCCGAAAATGCTGCGGGCAACACGCTCAACGGTGGGGCAGGAGACGATACCCTGACCTCGACCAGCACGCTTCCCAACGTCCTGCACGGTGGTGACGGAAACGACACCATCAACGGCAGTGATTCGTCCGGAGACACGCTCTTCGGCGGCACAGGCAATGACCTTGTATACGGCAACGGTGGAGATGACACCATTGTTGGCGGCGATGGCACAGACACGCTGTACGGTGGCGCGGGCAACGACAGTCTCACGCTCACGGGCACAGGGGGCCAGGCGCATGGTGAATCTGGCGACGACGAGCTCTATGCTGCAGGCACAGCGACGGGCAATACGCTGTACGGTGGCGACGGAGCCGACCACCTGTATGCCCAGGATACCGCCACAGGTAACACACTCAACGGTGGAGCGGGAAACGATATCCTGAACGTGTACGGCACTGCGTCGAATAACGTGCTCAACGGCTTTGACGGTTCAGGTGGCGGAACCGACATAGACCATCTGAATGTGTATCAGACCGGTACAGGAAACACCCTCAATGGTGAGGGCGGGAATGACAACCTGTATGCCGTCGGCGACTCGACAGGCAACGTTCTTAATGGCGGCGGCGGCAATGACCGGATGTATGCCAGCGGGTCAGCGCACAATAACACACTGAACGGCGACAGCGGCGAAGACCACCTTGAAGTCCTCGGAAATGCGTCGAACAACGTGCTCAACGGTGGTGAAGGCAACGACGAGGCGTATGTTTATGACAGTGCAAACGGCAACACGGCCAACGGTAATGCCGGCCAAGATCGCCTGGATGTGTACGGATCTGCGTATAGCAACGTATTAAACGGCGGTGACGACCACGACTACCTGTATGCTTACAACAATGCGACCGGCAACACGCTAAGCGGTAACGGCGGCGAAGACGAACTGTATGTCTACATCGCTGCGTCCAACAACGTGCTCAATGGTCACGACGGATCAGGTGGAGGCACCGAATGGGACCGCTTCTACGTCGAAGACAATGCTAACGGCAACACAATCAACGGTGACGGCGGTGACGACGGCATTTGGGTGTTGGACTCCGCATCGAACAACGTGCTTAACGGCGGCGACGGCGATGACTGGATGTATGTCTGTGACAGTGCGACAGGCAACACCGTCAACGGCAGTGCTGGCCTGGATACGCTTCGAGTCTACGGGAATGCCGAAGACAACCTGCTTGACGGCGGAGATGACAATGACTCGCTGTATGCCTATGAGAGTGCAACAGGCAACACGCTCAACGGCGAGGGTGGTGACGATACCCTGGAAGTCTATGGCTCTGCGCACGACAACGTACTTAACGGCAGTGATGGCACAGACACGCTTCGAGCTTACGGGACTGCCCAAGACAACGTGCTAAACGGCCATGACGGCCTGGGCGGCGAGACTGAAACCGACTACCTGTATGCTTCTGAGACAGCGACAGGCAACACGCTTCACGGCGATGGCGGCAACGACACCCTGGAAGCCGGCGGCTCCGCTGCCAACAACATGTTGCACGGTGATGCCGGCAACGACACCCTGCTGGCTTCCGGCAGTGCAACAGGGAACACGCTGTACGGTGACGCGGGGGACGATACCCTGACCTCAACCAGCACAGCTGCCAACACCCTTGACGGCGGAGAAGGCAACGACACCATCAATGGCAGCGACCTCGTAAGCGAAAGCGCTCTTATGCTCGTTGGCGGCCAGAACGATGACGTTATCTACGGCAATGGAGGAGACGACACCATCGAGGGCGGTAATGGCGTAGATACGATCTACGGTGGGGCCGGCAACGATACTCTCACCCTTTCGGGTACGGTCGGCCAGGCCTACGGCGATGCGGGTGACGATCGGCTCTACGTAGTGGGAGCAGCTTCAGGTAACACGCTCTCAGGAGGCGACGGCGCAGACCACTTGTTTGCTTCTGATACCACAACAGGCAACACACTCAACGGTGACGGCGACCACGACGAGCTGCATGCCAACGGATCTGCATCCAACAACGTGCTCAACGGAGGCGATGGCGAAGATGATCTCTTTGCGCATGGCAGCGCCACAGGCAACACGCTAAACGGTAACGCCGGTACCGACTACCTTGATGCGTACGAGTCTGCGTGGAATAACGTGCTCAACGGATACGACGGTCAAGGCGGTGGGACTGAGATAGACTGCATGTACGCTTTTGACAGTGCCACAGGCAACACGCTAAACGGTGACGGCGGCGGCGATTACATGCGTGCCTATGACACCGCCGAAGGCAACATTCTCAACGGCGGTAGTGGCAACGACTTACTGTGTTCCGAAGACTATGCGGCCAACAACGTGCTCAACGGAGGCGATGACATCGATTATCTGTATGCACGAGGTTCAGCCCAAGACAACACCCTCAACGGTGACGCCGGTGAGGACGAGCTGTATGCCCAAGGCTCTGCCTCGAACAACCTGCTCAACGGCGGAGATAACGACGATTCTATGTCTGCCGGCGACAATGCGGCAGGCAACACGCTCAACGGTAACGCCGGCGAAGACCTACTCTATGTGGAAGGGTCTGCGTCGGATAACGTGTTGAACGGTCATGACGGTTTGGGCGGCGGAACTGAAGCCGACCGTATGTATCTCTACGAAAATGCAACACGCAACACGCTCAACGGTGATGGCGGTAACGATTCCATAGGGGCCATGGACTCCGCTTCCAACAACGTCTTGAACGGCGGAGACGGCGCCGACAACATGTTTGCTTATGACAGTGCCACAGGAAACATTCTCAACGCTGGTGCCGACAATGACACGCTGGACGTTCAAGACAATGCCACAGGCAACACCCTCAACGGTGACGCGGGTGACGATACGCTGACCTCCACCAGCACAGCCTCCAACACCCTTGACGGCGGAGAAGGCAACGACACCATCACCGGCAGCGACTCATCCGGAGACTCGCTCGTCGGCGGAGCAGGCAATGACCTTGTGTACGGCAACGGCGGAGATGACACCATCGAGGGCGGTGACGGCACAGATACCATCTACGGTGGAGCGGGCAACGATACGCTCACGCTGACAGGCACAGGCGGTGAAGCCTACGGCGATGACGGAGACGATCGCCTCTATGTAGGGGGCACAGCCTCAGGCAATACCCTGAGCGGCAACGGGGGCAGCGATACCCTGGAAGCCTATGGCTCTGCATCCAATAACGTGCTCTTCGGTTACGACACCACAGTCGGCGGCACTGACACGGATCGCCTGTACGTATATGACAGTGCCACCGGCAACACGCTCATTGGAGGCGGTGGCAACGATGAGCTTCGAGTGTACGGGAATGCATCCAACAACACGCTCTTTGGCCTCGCGGGCAACGACTCCCTGTATGCTTACGACAGTGCGACAGGCAACATGCTTGCCGCTGACGTGGGCGACGATTTCCTGTACGTCTATGGCACGGCGACAGGGAACACCCTCTTCGGTGAAGACGGCACGGATCTACTGGAGGCCTACGGATCTGCATCCGGCAACGTGCTGAACGGCTATAACGGCTCTGGCGGTGGACCCGAAGCGGACGAGCTGAACGCATATGACAACGCCTCAGGCAATACGCTCAACGGTGAAGGCGGCAACGACGTGCTTAACGTGTACGGCAGCGCAGCGAACAACGCACTCAACGGCGGGACTGGCGACGACCTCATGTGCGCCTACGATAGTGCTACAGGCAATACGCTCGACGGTGACACCGGCGAAGACCAGATGTACGTCTATGGCACTGCGTCCAACAACGTGCTGAACGGAGGCGACACCGGCGACTACATGTTTGCCTATGACAGCGCTACAGGCAACACGCTTAACGGCGAGGCAGGCAACGACTTTGCGCGTGTCCGCGGCAATGCCTCCAACAACGTGGTCAACGGCGGTGACGGCGATGACTTACTGCATGCTTTTGAGAATGCTACAGGCAACACCCTCAACGGTAACAGCGGCGAAGATCATATGGAGGTCTACGGAGATGCGTCAGGCAATGTGCTGAACGGATATGACGGATCGGGCGGCGGAACTGATGCGGACGCCCTGTTTGCCGGTGGCAGTGCTCACAACAATACGCTCAACGGTGACGGCGGAGACGATTATCTGGACGTCGGCGACTCTGCATATGACAACGTGCTCAACGGCAATGACGGGAACGACGAGCTGTATGCCTGGTCCACCGCAACAGGAAACACCCTTCATGGTGACGAAGGGACCGATACTCTGGAAGTGGACGACTCCGCTAACCTCAATGAGCTGTACGGTGACGGCGGCACGGATTACCTGAATGCTCTCAACGGTGCTTACAACAACGTGCTGCACGGCAATGACGGGAACGATCAGATCCAGATGATGGACACTGCTACAGGTAACACGGCTTACGGTGACGCCGGTGCAGATGTGTGTCTAGTTGTCGGGAATGCCTCCAACAACGCTATGTACGGCGGCGACGACAACGACTCGATGTATGTTTACGCCAGTGCGACAGGCAACACCCTGAGCGGTGAAGCAGGCGCAGATCGGATGGAAGTCCACAACAGTGCGTCTGGTAACGTGCTGAACGGCAATGAAGGAGATGACGACTTCTACGCCTATGGCAGTGCGACAGGGAATACGCTCAATGCTGACGACGGCATCGATACTCTGCGTGTCTTCGAAACAGCTTCGAACAACGTGCTCAATGGCGGCAATGACAACGACACCCTGCTGGCCTCTGAGAGCGCTACAGGCAACACCCTGAACGGTGATGCAGGCGATGACACCCTCACGTCAACCAGCCTCTTCGTCAACACCCTTAACGGCGGAGAAGGCAACGATACCATCAACGGCAGCGACCTGATAGGAGACACAGCGCTCCTCGGTGGTGCAGGTAATGACCTTATCTACGGCAATGGCGGTAACGACACTATAGATGGCGGTGAGGGCACGGATACACTCTATGGTGGCGAAGGCGACGACGATCTCACCCTTTGGGGCACGGGCGGCGAAGCCTATGGCGGGCCGAATACGGGCGTTGAAAACCTCAACGTGAGGGGCTCGGCATCCGGAAATACGCTCTACGGAGGAGACGGCAGCGACTACCTGTATGCGTACGACAACGCTACAGGCAACGTCTTGAACGGGGATGGGGCTAAAGACTACCTGTACGCGCGCGACAGTGCCACAGGCAACACACTCAACGGGAGCGCGGGCGACGATTACTTATACGCTAGGAATTTCGCCAACTACAATGTGCTTAACGGCGGCGACGACAACGACGATCTGAGGGCGCAGGGCAGTGCTCACCACAACACGCTCAATGGGGACGCCGGGTTCGAGGACTTCCTGTTCGCCATGGAGTCTGCATCCTACAATGTGCTCTATGGCTATAACAGCACAGGTAGCGAGACAAGTTGGAATGACCTCTATGCTTATGACAATGCTACAGGCAACACGTTGTACGGTTCCGCAGGGGCAGACATACTCTGGGCCGTTGGCACTGCAACAGGAAACGTGTTTTACGGGGGCGAGGGCGAGGACGACGCGAGCTTGGGAGACGAGTCAACAGGAAACACCGTGTACGGAGAAGGTGGAAACGACCAAATCGGCTTGACCTTAAATGCCCATCACAACACGATTTATGGCGGGGACGGGAACGATCGCCTCGCATTTTTGTATAATGCGCATCACAACGTGGTGTACGGGGATAACGGCACAGGCGACGGGGGCGACGACCAGTTCGTTTTCTACCATGAGGTTAGCAATAACTATGAGAACACCTTGTACGGTGAAGGCGGCAACGATAGTTTCCTGCTTCGTTGGAAGGCCCACCAGAACGTCGTATACGGCGGGGATGGCAATGATTCCCTCAACTGCTTTGGCAATGCCGTGAACAACGTGCTCTACGGTCATGACGGTTCAGGTGGCGGGACTGACGCCGATCATTTCACGTGTTACGACATGGCGACCAACAACACGCTGAACGGTGAAGGCGGCGACGATACCCTTGAAGCCTACGAAGCCTCCGGTTTGAACGTGCTCAACGGCGGTGACGGAAACGATACCCTGCTGGCTTACGGGTACACTGCGTTTAACACCCTGAACGGCGAGGCCGGCAACGACACCCTGCACGCTTACGAGTTCGCAAACATGAACGTGCTCAACGGCGGCGATGGCGAAGACACTCTGCTGGCCGAGGCCGATGCAACCGATTACGCCAACACCCTGAACGGCGACGGCGGCAGCGACACCCTGCGCGCCTACGGTACCGCGGACAGCAACGTGCTGAACGGCGGCGACGATGTGGACACCCTGCTGGCCGAAGGAAGCTCCCACAATAACACCCTGAACGGCGGTGAAGGCGACGAGACCATAACCTCAACCAGCACCGGAGGCAACTACCTCATCGGCGGTGCAGGCAATGACCTTTTGCAGGGCGGCGACGGCGACGACACCCTGGTGTCGGATGAGGGCACAGATACCCTTTATGGCGGTCTTGGTTACGATTACGTCTATCTCCAGAGCACAGGCGCTGTGGCATACGGCGAAACCCGCGGTGGTTGGTGGGAGATAACCGGTTCTGCCAACACCGTCTATGGAGGCGACCTCGCAGATGAAATCTATGTCCGGGGCACTGCCACAGGGAACATCATCTACGGAGGCGGCGCAAACGACGATTTTTACGTCTATGACAACGCCACTGGGAACACCCTCTACGGAGGCGACTCGTACGACGACTTTTACCTGACGGACAATGCCACGGGCAACATCTGCTACGGGGATGACGGCTCACTCACCGGGACCGATGCCGAATACTATGTGTTTGAGGGCAAGGCGTCAGGCAATACGATTTACGGTACAGCCGGCGATGACGACGTGCGCTTCACAGGCGACTTCGGTGATGCTCCATCGAACAACGTTGTCTACTGCGGCGATGGAGACGACTACGTGAATGTCATACGGGATGCCACAGGAAACACGATTTACGGCGAAGGCGGCAACGACTACCTCCTGACGCAAACGACCTCGTGGGGCAACGTACTTAACGGCGGCGACGGGGACGACACGCTGAAAGCCAACAGTTACACCCATGACAACACCTTTAACGGCGATGACGGAGCTGACACGCTCGTGGCACAAACTCTCATGGATGGAGGGTACAACGTGTTTAACGGGGGTGACGGAAATGACACTTTCAATATCAAGTATAGCCAGTCTAGCAACCAGCCGACTCACGACAACACCTTCAATGGCGATGCAGGTGACGATTACTTTGAGACCAATGGAGAGTACTCTCCAGGATACACCACATGCCCGTACAACAACGTGATAAACGGCGGTGACGGGAACGATACCCTGAGATTTGACAGGGATTCCCATGACAACACCTTTAACGGCGGCGCAGGCAGCGACACTGTGTATCTCTATGGGAATGTGGCGAATAACGTGCTGAACGGCGGTGACGATAACGACAGCCTGTATGCCTACGAGAATGCCACAGGCAACACGCTGAACGGCGATGCTGGCGACGACACCCTGACCTCCACCAGCACGCTGTCCAACACCCTGAACGGCGGAGACGGCAACGATACCATCACCGGCAGCGACTCGTCCGCAGACGAGCTGAGCGGTGGTGCAGGCAATGACCTTGTGTACGGCAATGGCGGAGCCGACACCATGTACGGCGGTGAAGGCATAGACACGCTGTACGGCGGCGCAGGCAATGACGTGATCACGCTTGAGAGTTCCGGCGGCCAGGCCTATGGCGAAGAGGACGATGATACCCTCTATGTGGCAGGTACAGGTTCAGGGAACACACTCTCAGGCGGCGACGGCAACGACTTCCTGTATGCCGGCGGCACTGCCACAGGGAACACTCTCAACGGTGATGCCGGGGCCGATCGCCTGAATGCTTACGATACTGCGTCCAATAATGTGCTCAACGGCCATGACGGCTCAGGCGGCGGAACTGACGCTGACGAGCTGTATGTGTATGGCAGTGCGACAGGAAACACCCTGAATGGTGAGGGCGGCGCAGATTCTCTGTTTGCTCACGAGTCTGCGTTGAATAACGTCCTCAACGGCGGGGCAGGCAACGACCTCCTGTACGTATATGACGCTGCAACGAGGAACACGCTGAATGGAGGCGACGGCGAGGACCGGCTGGAAGTCTATGGAACCGCGTCGGAAAACGTGCTCAACGGGCAGGACGGCTCAACTGAAGGGTCCGACGTGGACTACCTGCATGCTTATGGGAGCGCCCAAGGGAACACTCTGAACGGAGGCGGAGGCGCAGACGAGATGCATGTCTATGGCATTGCCTCCAACAACGTGCTCAATGGTGATGACGCATTCAGTGTCGGCAACGACGGTTCCGACTACCTGTATGCGTATGAGAGTGCGACCGGCAACACCCTGAACGGCAATGAGGGCGGTGACGCGATCCGAGTCTACGGAGATGCGTATAATAACCTGCTCAACGGGCACGACGGCACTGGCGGCGGCACCGAAACAGACCAGCTCAGCGCTTATGGCAATGCGCACGGCAATACCCTGAACGGCGAAGGTGGCCAGGATAGCCTTGGACTGGACGGCTCTGCGTATAACAACATCCTAAACGGCCACGACGGTACAGGTGGTGGCACTGAAAAAGACACCTTCACTGCGGCTGGGACTTCAAACGGAAACACCATGAACGGTGAAGGCGGTGACGACCGCTTGGACATGCAACTGAATTCACATCATAACGTGTTCGACGGCGGTGAGGGCAGCGAGCAGATATACGTCAAGGGCTCTACGCACCATAACACGGTCAACGCGGGAACAGGCAACGACACTCTGTATGTGACTGAGTCAGCTCAGTATAACGCTGTCAACGGTGATGCCGGGGATGACAGATTGGATCTTCACATGGGATTGACCTCTGCCAGTGACAATACCCTGAACGGTGGCGACGGGAACGATACGATGTATGGGAACGCCTACTCTAACGTGCTTTACGGCGGTCTGGGCGCTGATTCCATAACAGGAGGAGCCGGCAGCGAGACCATTTACCACGGAGCAGACGACAACGCTAACCCTGATGGTTCTCAGGACGCCATAATCAGTGGCGGTGGGACCGACACTATCGTTGCGAACACCAACCCGCTTGAAGACAATGATTTGGTGTCATAAGAACCGATGAGTGGGTAGTGCGGGGCTGAGATTTCCTGTCTCAGCCCCGTACTCTTGACTTTGTTTTGAAGAATGTGCCGGCACGGAGGCCGGCACCCACCGTTATACCTATTCGGCTCTGGTAGGGTCCGGCGTCCCTGCCGGACTTCTCTTCTTTTCTTTTATTGGGGAAGGATATTAGCTGGTAGCGGCCGGCCCAAGGATTGCAATGAAAACCCCGGTCCTGATCATGTACAAAGGAAAGCTTCCTCATTGGAGAATGGATAATTCCATTTATTTTGTGACGTGGCGTTTGGCTGCATCACAGATTCCACTCGAGAGCGACGAAAGAACCGTCGTGGCAGACGCCATCGTACATTTCGCAAGAGTCCGATATGATCTGATAGCCTACGTCGTTATGGATGACCACATACATGTTTTAGCGGTCCCTGTGGAAGGAGTTTGCCTGCAGGAAATCGTCCACAGTTGGAAATCATTTACCGCCAACCGACTCCAAAGGAATTTTGGAAGGATGGGTCCGATTTGGCAAAAGGAATATTTCGATCGAATTGTCCGAGACGAAGAGGAGCTGATGGAGAAGGTCAACTATATCCTGAATAACCCTGCGAGGAAGTGGCCGGAACTTGAGGAATACAAATGGGTTGACTGCGGCTTCCCTTTGTGAGCTCAAGAAATTGGGCGACAGGGACGCCGGCCCCTACCATTATACTGATTCTCAAAAGTAATCGCGAATTGCGAAGAGCGATTCCTCGAATTTGGTGCCACCGGCCTCCGTGCCGGTGGAAATATATCAATATATCACTAGATTGTGTCCGGCTGAGACGTCGGCCCCAACGTTATACCTATTCCCTTTATGAACATATACCGATTCTCGAAAGTAATCACGGATTGTGAAGAGCAGTTCCCAGCAATTGGTAGCGCCGGCCTCCGTGCCGGCGAACAATTCACCAAACAAAGCAATAAGTTATCGCCGGCAGGGACGCCGGCGCTACTGATTCTTCCCATTGCAGGCATTGGATTCCGTCAAGACTTTCGATAACAGCTATAATATGGCCGGCACGGAGGCCGGCCACTACCAGAGGCGGTATGGCCGGCAGAGACGCCAAACCCTACCATTAGCCGGTGGTGGCCGGCCTCCGTGCCGGCCAAAATTCGATTCATAAAACCGCTCAACCGGCTATTTTTTTTGGCAACTCCCATGATCTTTTTCGGCTGGCCAAGAAGGAGCATATATATCAGTTGCCAAAATTAGTGACCGATTGAAGATTAGGAAGATTGGTAGGTGCCGTGCCTCCGTGCCGGCACATCTTAAATATGATCAATGATATCAATAGAATGGACCGGCAGGGACGCCGATCCCTACCAATATCCTGTAATTCACACGAGGGATAAACGACAGAATTTTTGGCACTGACTATAATATGGACAGAACCAAGTTTCAGATGACATTCGGAAAAATTGTGGCAAAGGCGTGGTCGGACGAGGCATTCAAACAACGTCTCCTTCTGGAAACAGATGCCGTGTTGAAGGAACATGGTATCAGAGTTCCTGAAGATATAGAGGTAAAGATAGTTGAAAACACGAAAGAATTGATTTATATAACGCTTCCGCTTCCTCCGAATTCGGCTGAGTTCGGCAAGGAAGACGTGGGACACCTCCAGGCGGCATGGCAATTCTATCTGCGGTAGGACAGGAAACTCAATGCAAAATTTGTTGGAAAAAGCGTTTGACGAGGCAACATCATTTCACAGAGCAGGCGATCTCAACAGGGCGGAAAACATCTACCGCAGCATACTCAGAAGAAATCCCAGGTTTGTGGCTGCTCTCATGAATCTTGGTGCGCTTCTCAGGCAACGAGGCAGACATATCGACGCCATCGGCCTGTACAAGCACGCTTTGACGTACGAGCCGAAGAACGCATCGGTGCTGTCGAATCTGGGAAACGCTTTGAACCAGATCGGTCTCGTCGATGAAGCGGTTATGGTGCTGAAAAAAGCCATCGAGATCGATCCTAATCACGACTTGGCTCACGACAATCTTGGACACATCTATTCCAAGAGGGAACGATACGACCAGGCAAAAGAGCTGCTTGAAATGGCGCTGAAGATTAATCCGGACAATGCCAATGCATTGAACAACATTGGCGGCGTCCACCTTGCCCAGTGCAGGGTCGAAGAGTCGATCCGTTGTTACCGCAAAGCCGTTGAACTAAATCCTCACTTTATCATGGCCCATTCCAACGTGCTCTTTAATATGAATTTCAGCCCTCAGTATACTGCGGAAGAAATGGCTGCAGAACATCGAGCCTGGAACAAACAACATGCGTTACCACTATCCGGGGAAATTGTTCGACACCCGCCGCGAGACGTTACGAAAAAGCCTCTGCGCGTGGGCTTCGTCTCATTCGACTTTCAGGAGCACCCGGTGGGTCGATTTCTCTCTCCCCTATTCCGAGCGAGAAATCGGCAATCCTGGGAAGCAGTCTGCTATTCGGATGTGGTTGCTCCGGATAGGAGGACGGATTGGTTGCGGTCTCAAAGCGACCAATGGCGAGACACGGCCGGCCTGACAGATCCTGAACTGGCCCAGGGAATCCAGCGAGACCGGATAGACATACTGATCGATCTGTCAGGTCACACAGGGCATAACAGACTTTTGGTTTTCGCACGCAAACCTGCACCGGTTCAGGCAAGCTGGATGGGATACTTCAACACCACCGGTCTGGACTGTATGGATTATTTGATTGCTGACAGAATTTGCGTGCCCCCCGAGCATGAGCACCTCTATACTGAGAAAATCGTCCGCATGCCTGATGGTTTCCTTTGTTACGAAGTGCCGCCTGCTCCAAACGTGGGTCCCCTCCCCGCTCTGAGCCGCGGGTTCGTTACTTTCTGTTCATTCAATCAACTTGCGAAAATCTCGGATAAAGCACTTGAAACATGGGCCGAAATTTTGGGCCAACTCCCGAGATCAAGGCTCGTCATGAGGGGAAAAGCTTTGAACGATGCAACTATCCGAGACAGCTTCGCAGAAAAACTGTCTTCATTAGGCATTTCACGCGATCGTATGGATTTGCTTCCCAAGACAACGTTCCACGATTATCTCCGCACGTATAACGATGTAGACATTGCCCTGGACACCTTTCCCTTTGCAGGAGGCACAACCACGTGTGACAGTTTGTGGATGGGAGTTCCGGTAGTAACCTTTACAGGAGACCGCTTCTGTCACAGGCATTCCGCGAGTCACATAATCAACTCAGGACACGAAGATCTTGTTGCGCATGACATTGAAGGCTATATTCACAAGGCTATCCAACTGGCTTCCGACCTGGATAAACTATCCAAGATCAGGCACTCCATGCGACAAAAAGTGTCTCAGTCACCTCTTATGGACGCAAAACGCTTTGCCGATAATTTCCGCAAGTGTCTAGAGCAGATGTGGACGGAGAGATAATCTACCCCGCAAATGCGGCGAAAGGGTTCCTTCAGTTACCCACGGAGGTGAGACGTTGGGGGACATGTCATTGCGAGGAGCGGAGCGACGTGGCAATCGCCTGGGACTCAAGCGCTTAATGTCAGGCGATTGCTTCGCTTCGCTCGCAATGCCAGTGTCACGCGGCCGTTGCCTCTTTTGCTCCGGCGGTCTGTGCCAGAATTGACTCTTCCTTGAGGAAGGAAATGGCGACAGCGCCTACAATGGCCAACAACGACCAGAAAATAAAGACGCCACCGAAATCGAATGACTTGTCGGGAAGTTCAACGACCAGATAGGCCGCAACTAAAGGAGAAAGGAAGGCCCCGAATTGACCGACTCCATTGGAGACGCCAACCGCTCGTCCCACCAGTTCCTTGGGATACCGCCAGCCGGGAAACGAGTACATCATGCCCCAGGACAGATTTACAAAGAAACCGCCAACCGCCAGCCATAGAAGCAGCATATTGGTGTCGCCCTTGGGAACCTGCCCGATGAAGTAGAGGGTCGGGATGCAGCCGAGGAAGGAGATAACGGTTACCACCTTCGGCTTCCCCTCAAACCATTTGTCCGCGGCCCAGCCGCCGATAAACATCGAGAAAAAAGCCACGATGTAAGGCAGCGATGCATAGAAGCCCATGGTTTTGAGATTCATACCGTGCTGCTTGACCAGAAACGTACTGATCCAGGTGGTCATCCCCCAATAGATCATCAACACCATGACCAACCCTGCAGTGTAGAGGTAGAACTGGATATCGGTGAGAAAGACCTTAGCGCTGTACGTTTTTCCATGTTCAGTAGCTTCAACATCGACCGAGGAGACAATCAAGTCGTATTCTTCTTTGGTTACCTTTCCTCGCTCATACATGACCTTGGGAGAATCGTTGACATATCTCCAAAGCAAAAAGGCTCCTATAAAGCCCGGCACTGCGAGCGCGAAAAACACCGGTCTCCATGCCCCGTCAAAGAAGACTGCTGCTATTTGAGTGACGGCTATCGGAACGACGGCAGGCGCTACGGCCCAGGTCGTGGAAAAGAAGCCGTTGGCCCGGCCCTTTTCAGCCCTTGGAAACCAATTTGCGATCATGCGGATGGCGGGAGCGAAATGCTGTCCCTCGCCGACAGCAAGACCAAGACGAAGGAAAATGAACTGCCAATAGTTTCGAACGAGTCCGGTCAAGCCGGTAATGATAGTGAAAACCCATATGGCTATGTTCATCGTTTTCTTAGGACCGATTCTGTCGGCAAGATATCCAGCCAAGAACTGGGCAAGAGAATAACCGAAGAAAAAGATCGAGGCCAGCCAGCCAAGCTGGATAGCGTTTAGTGATAAGTCCTTCTGGATGTACGGCAAGAAGGTCAGGACGCTGATCCGGTCAAAGTAGTTGATAAGATAGAGTAGCCACACAATCGCCAAGATTACGTGACGATATCCCCAAGCACCTTTGATGCTCTCATTCATTGTCCCGTACCTCCGCTGTAGTGTTCGCTATTGGTCCGATGGTCCTGCAATGATGTCCACTCATTGATGCTCCTCATGTTTCTACCGTGTGAAACGGAAGTCGCTTCCGCGCAGTGAAGGATTCTTCCTGGACCAAGTCGACTCCCGGTCACGGTGTTAAAGGGGCGGAAGCCGCCGGTTGCTGCTCTGTCCCCAGCCGAAAGTCGTCTCCAAGTAAGGCCGTAAGGATTTCCGGCCGTGGGGAGACCGGTTTGCAGCGTCTATCAAACCTCCTCGGTTATGAGAATCAAAGGCCATTGCCTGATCTGTAATCGTTCAGTTACGCAGAGTAGGGATCTTCTCGTATGATCATGATACCACTGACTTTCAAAATCCCCTCTAACCCCCCTTTATTAAGGGGGGAATTGCCACGTGCCTTCTTTTCCCCCCTTTTATAAAGGAGGGAAGGGGGGATTTTTCCCACGCATAACTGAATGAATACCCTGATCTTATTCATCAGCTTTGGCGACCTTCTTAGCCATCTTCATCTTTTCACCCAGTTTCCCGAGCCTCTGGTACATGACCCGCTGGCTCTGCGGGGATCCCGCACCGTGCATGCTTTCTATGAGCGCTGTCCCGCCTGTCATATTCTCCAGCAGCCGCAGAACCTTTATCCGAGTCTCCGTCGAGACGCCTTCAACCCCTTTCAGATACTTTTCTACGTACTTCCCGATTTCAGGATGCTTCAGATCTGTGTCGAACGGGAGCGTAGCCAGGATGCCCCCGCCGATGTCGTGCGCAAGCCTTGATATTTCGTATATGAACCGGGTGATATTCTGCTTGGTACAGTTTGCAAGAAGTGGGTCCGGGTAGTAGGCCCCGCTCTTTGTCTTGGAACCCATGGCCGAACATGCCACGGACCCTGCATAGACGGTTTCCGCAAGATGGAGCATCTCCACCAGTTTGTCCTTGATATGAGATGCGTTCAAGGTGCCCTGGTACTGTGCTGCAAGAGCGCTGGCACCGATGACGATGTCCGAAACTCCTCCCTTGCATCCTCCATAGTTTTGACGGTGGAGGGTAGCGAATCTTTCGACGAGGACGCCCGTAAAATCAATCTCGCCACACATGAAAACTCTTTCCCACGGAACGAAGACGTCATCAAATACAACAAGGGCTTCGCCTCCGACCATGCCGAACTCGCTGTTACCGGCATCAATTCCGCACTCGAGCTTTCTCTCTTCGTTGGTCTGGCGGCCGAAAATCATCGTAACGCCTTTTGCACTCAAGGGGATTGCGGCTGCAACGGCGTATTCTTCGTCACCCTCCATCATGTTCTGTGTTGGCACAATCATGATTTCGTGGCTATTTACGGCCCCTGTTTGATGGGCTTTTGCACCTCGAATGACAATCCCCTCATCTCTCTTCTCGACTACGTGGGTGAAAAGATCGGGATCGACCTGTTGACTCGGGCGCTTGGAGCGATCCCCTTTAGGGTCGGTCATGCCGCCGACCAGCATGAAATTCTCTTCCTGGATTTTCTCGAGATAGTTCCGGAAACGAGTGAAATAGTCGGTTCCGTGCTTCTCGTCTATCTCGAAGGTGGTGATATAAAGAGAATTGAGCGCGTCAAATCCCACGCAGCGTTGGAAGCAGCTTGCCGTTTCATGGGCGATTACCCTGAGCATTTGGACTTTTTTTATGAGGTCGTCCACTGATTGATGAATGTGAGTGAAGCGGTTGATTTTGTTACCCGTGATGTGGCTGGTAGCAGTCAGCAGGTCTTCGTGTTCAGGCTGCAGGGCCAGCTCGTAGGTCTTGGCCGCGGAATTTATATGTGGAACAAAGGCCGGATGTGTTGTCCGATCTCCAACTCTCTCGCCTTTATAATAAATGACCACTTCCTGGTCTTTCAGACTCGCGATGTAATCTTTCTTCGTTTTGACCTTCATAGCTTTTCCTTCACTTCAAGAGAGTGTCAACGACTTCTTGAGGATCGAATCTGTCGTCCTTGACGGACACAATGCAGTGATAGGCTGAAGGATCGATGCTTACTCCGGGACAGGCGGTCTCACATCCGGAGATCACCAGAATGGCTCCGAAGTCGGAATCCTCCAGCGTGACCCACTCAATAGCCTCTCCGGCAGCAGATCGAACACGATTGAAATACTCGACGCGGTCAAAACCTGGATCGCAGCCGCCACAGTACTTCAATGCCACCCTCTTCGGCGCCATACGGTGGTTCACACGTCTGTTGTCCAGAGAGACGCCATAGCCGGTCCTCCGCCCACGCACAGAGAAGCTCCACCCGTTGTGAGCCCCAATCTCGCCATTTCGTAATAAAGGGTCACGATAATTCGCACCCCCGTGTTACCCACAGGATGCCCCAATGCTATGCCTGAGCCGTGATGATTTACTTTCTCCATATCCAGCTCTATGCCATGATCGGACTTGAGAACCCTTCCGACGCCGAGCCACTGGGCTGCAAATGCTTCATTAATTTCCCAGTACTCAATGTCGTCAAATCGCAGACCCGCTTGTCCGAGACATTTAGGAATGGCAAAGGCTGGACCGATCCCCATCAGCTTGGGGTCGCAACCCTCACTGCAGATACTGAGCAACTTCATAAGAGGCTTGATGCCGAGATCTCTTGCCTTATCCTTGGACATGAGCACTACTGCGGATGCTCCATCGTTGATGCCTGATGCATTGGCTGCCGTGACAACCCCGTCCTTTTTAAAGACTGTGGGCAGTTGACTCATCTTCTCAAGGCTAACGTCCCGAATCGGATGCTCGTCGACGGAAAAAACCGTGACGCCTTTTCTTGTCCGGATTTCGACTGGTACGATCTCACGGTCGAAGAGCCCTTTATCGATGGCGCCGACTGCCCGGGTGTGGCTGATAAAAGCGAGATCATCGCATTCCTTCCTACTGATGCCATACTTTTCAGCGACATTTTCGGCAGTCACACCCATGTGCCCGGGGACCAGCTCATCTACCAACCCGTCATGAAGCATGTGATCCTCTATGCTCCCAGGACCCATTCGATAGCCGCTTCTGGCTTTTGGAATCAGATACGGAGCGCTGCTCATGCTCTCCACTCCCACTGCCAAAGCAATTTCGGTTTCTCCCAGCATGATATTGTGGCTGGCGATCTCAACAGCCCTCATACCGGAAGAGCAATTCTGATTCACCGTGACAGCCGCGCTCCTGAACGGCAGACCGATTTGCATAGCAACCTGTCTGGCCGGCAGTGAGCCTTGCATAGCGCTGTAGATCTGTCCCATGCATATTTCATCAATCATCTCAGGCAAGATTCCGGCTCTCTCCACTGCGCCCTTCCCTACGACGATAGCAAGGTCTCTTGCCGGTACATCCTTCAATCCACCGAGAAAGTCGCCGATTGCCGTCCGGCATGCGCTGACAACAACAACTTCTTTTATATTCACCGTTTGATACCCCTGTTTTTGCAAGCTCAAGTCGCAGCACTGATATAATCGTGTAACCTCGTCGGATTCCCTCATAAAGGCCGCGCCTTAGCAAACAAACATCGATTTCAGCTTTTCATACGAGGAGTCCAGCATCTTGAGATAGTTGTCGAAAGTAAGACTCTTCAGTCCACCACCGGTATAGATCTTTTCCGAGTCAAGAAGTCGGATGAGATCCACTTCGTTCTTGGTAGGAGGCTCAGTGGTTTTCAAGTCGGGGGAAATTTTAAGATCCCAGGAGACTTCCTTCTTGACATCGTCAGCCGTGACCTTGGGATGGACTGAATCGAGGTACGCCTCTTTTGTCTCAGGATCGAACCGAAAAATGGCCATGTTCGAGATGATGACCGATGGCCCCTTTCCGGGATAGCTGCATTTCTCCCGTGAGCCTGGGCCATCGAGATATCCTGGAGAGGTCACATAATCGACCTTCTCCAAGAATCGCCGTTTTTGTTGATTCATCATAATCAGAGTTCTTTGCGCGGAAACGGCAATATCGTTAGCTCCGCCGCTTCCCGGCAATCTCGTTCTGGGGCGGTTGTAGTCTCCGTCACCAAAGATCGCGGTGCTGTTGAGATTGCCGTATTTGTCTACTTGAGCGCCACCTAGCATCCCCAGATCGAAGTAGCCCCGCTGTTGGTCCGCGAACGCCCTCCAAAGGGAGGTGACGCATATGGCGTTTTCTATGCACGAGTTGTCCCCTATACCAAGGATCAGTCTGTACGGCGTGGGTCCAATGCATCCAGCCTCCATCACCATGGTAACATTCGGCGCATGGGTTAGTTTGGCAACCAGCGCACCCAGACACGGAATGCCGACGCCCACAAACACGACTTCGTTGTCCTTGATTTCTCTGGCCGCAGATACGACCAGTAACTCTTGAAGCGTATAATCCTCGGCATATTCTTTGTTATTTGTGCTCACGACTCACTCCTTCAAGATTCTTCTTCGTTGCAGCTACTCTTTGATTGATGTTAGGAAGCGCACTTACAGAATTTCCTCTCAATCTGTGTAAGCTTTCTCAAGCGGTTCCAACCAACCTTCTCGCAGTAATCTTCATGATCTTTGCAGCCCATTACCCATTCATCCATACGGGCCTTGAACCCTTCCTCCGTTTCTATTTCCGCCATCATCTCCATATGAAACGGAATATCGTAGGCATATGCATAAGGCATGTTCCAGGGGTGGCAGCAGTAAGGGACCTCTACTACCGCATCGACCACGTACTGAGGGATGCCTGTGAGTCCTGGCGCTTTTCGTATTTCATCGGTTGAGACAACTTCTTCGCAAGTGACTATGGTTGATTTCGCCGCCCTGGCCATATTCTCCGCGTTGGAAGAGAAGCCCAGGAACTGCGAATTTCCCAGTTTGTCAGCCCTGTTGACGTGTACGATCGCAACATCGGGAGTTGCTGCCGGAACCAAAGCCACTTTCCCATTCCCGTAAGGATCGTCGATAATCTTGATCATCTCGTTGTACTCTGCGATAGATGAACCTATGAGAGACCTGGTAGGCATGAAGGGAATGTTAAGAGCCCCCGCCATTAACCGGAGTCCCATGGTGTAGTTCGAAAACTCGTAAACTTCTATTTTTCCCGGTATGCCCCGTTCGACAGCTCGCCGGTAGTTGGGACTGACCCCTGCCACGGCAAACGCTAGCCAGGCCACTTCGATTCGCTTTACTTGTCCCGTGCCGATGAGATAATCCCCACACTCACAGGGGCTATCGCCTATCAATGTCAGGTTCTTCTGTCCTTGCCTCAATATCTCATAGGTTGGCGCTACGACCTGCTGGCCACCCATGCCGCTAAAGACGATGGAACAACCGTCGAAAACGAAACGGGAAATTGCCTCTTTGAGGCTCATCCTCTTGTCCAAAGACTTCTTGGTATCTTCGGTACTCATTGTTTCCAGTCTCCCTGTTTATTAAGGTCTGTAGATTCGCAACTGCTTGCCTTTATAGTGACAATCGTACGGGACTGCGCTTTTGAGGCACTCAGTTGGCATTAACATCCGCATGTGCCAAGGAAGCGGACTCTTCGAATTCATTTCCTCCAGACATGTCTCAGATGCCACTACGCGGGAAAATTTGCTTCCCTAAACATTGGCGTACGACATGCTGTAACCTCAAGCGAAATCGGCCCCTGTAAGAGTCATCTATGACGATAGAACTCTCGTAATCGCCTTCAGGTTCACCTCCGTGCCCGGTCAGGCATCAACCTTGAAGAGAGATTCATCAAACTCGGGCTTTCCCTCGTACCTCTTCATGTACATCCCCGGTGCCGCATCAACGTTCTCGAACAGAGCCGGATCCACCTGTATTCCGACTTGATGCAGTGCTTTGACAACAGCATCCGGTGAAGGAGGGCATGACTTTATTACGATCATTTTGTCTATATCGGGATGATTTTTGTTGGCCTCGTACAAGCATCTTCCAAGGAGAATTGTCTTCTTTCCCGGAGTCGGCTTCATAACCTTTCCGGTAAGGATTTCTACATCGTCCCAAGGTTCTCCTTTCCAAGCGCGGGCAATAGCGGTGAGATTCACACCGGTGATATAGGAGCAGTACGTGCACATACTGAGATCGTATTTTGGATAAGCCACCCCCTTAAGCCCCATTTTTTCCATAGGAGCCGGTAAAGTGTCGGACGCGTTATACGCGAAAGAATATTCGAGTTTGAGGCCCACGTCCTCTATCGTTTCTCCCATCACCTCGACATCCGACAAGTCCAGGCATCTTCCTCTTTCCGCGGCTGCGTAGACCAAATGCGGCACGTCGGAAGGCTCATAACCGAGTATCTTGGCGCCGACCTTGTCCGCTGCAAACATATCCGCCGAGGCGACCAGGATATTGCTTCTTCTCATCCTCCCATCGAATCCGGGGCCCCGTTCGTTGGTGAAGATTCCGTCCAAAACAGTGACGGACGGCGGTATCTTATTGGCCAGCTTCGACACCAGGAAGTGCAGATTTCTCTCAGGATCCGCAGAATGGCACTTCCTGCGGGATTTCATGTCGATCACGCCTTTTATGTTTTTGATCCCAAGACTGACTACCGTCTGGGCATGCGTCTTAAGAACGGGAATGTCCACAACAAAGTCGCTATGGAGAATGTCGGCATTGAAGTTGAACTCGACACCGTCTCCAAGGTCTACTTTTTCGAATGCGCCCGCGAAAATATCTACCGTTTTAACGCCGTAACGTTTCTTGAGGACATTGTAGCCAAGGGTTTCAAACGCATGCTGCGCTGTCTCGCGGTCCTTGGGGAAATAAACTACGGTTCCTTCGCCGATTGAGATGTCGTCGATTCCTCGCTCCTTAAGCAAGACGACCATGTCGTGCACCACACGAGAAGTGGTAACGACTCCCCACTTGGGAAAAGGAGCAGTCTTACTCCAATAGACAATGTTTGGTTTGATGAAGACCTTTGCTGAAGCGGGAAGATGATCGAGTCCGTGGCACAGGTCAATGGCTCTGCGAACGGACGCAAGCGGGGTCTCGTAACGAACTATCGCTACCTTTGATTTGTTCATGTCACGCTTACTCCTGTGGAGGGAATTATCGTCGGGAATCTCTGGGTATCTGTTACGCTGTTATTCTGTCTGGCATCCCGACCCGTAGTCACTGCGGACCGGGATGCAACCTGAACCACGACGGATACGGTTCATGGCTTTGCTTCAGTTGAAACGGACCTACATATTCAAACGCATGCTTCACATCTGAACCGAATCGTCAGTGGGCTATGCAGATTCAATTAGCACTTAGTATGCCAATTAGAAGATCCTGCTTTTGTCAGTGATTACAACAAACTGGGAATGCGCTTGCTTTCCGTCTCAGTTTGTGGTGAAGTATAACTGTCCCGTTGCGAGACACACGTTGTCTCAAGTTGGGACAAAAATGCTACGTGACCTCTCCATAAGATTCCCGTGTACGCTCCGTTCTTGGACCGGAATAATCGGCCGGTGCAAAGGAGGAAAGCTATGTTGGATACTGTCGAACGGTTTAACAGTATCTACAGTGAGTGGCGTAAGTTCGTGCGCGGGGGGGAAGTTGACCGCTCAATCATCTCAGCCCTGGTTTTGGATGCATGGGAAAGATGTAAATCAAAGGGAGTCGACCCGTACCTTGTGTCAATCCCTTTGGTGCTTGAGGGAAAGGCGCTGGACGATCTATTGGAAACTAATAGCGAGTTGATCGAAATCAGCCGCCCTTTCATGGAACATCTCTACGAGTTTGTCAAAGGATCGAGCTTCGTCGTTGCGCTGGCAGATGCGGACGGATTCCTGATACAGCTTGTGGGAGACGATCACATTCTGCAAAGCATCAAACAGGGACAATTCGTCGTCGGGGCCTGTTGGAGAGAAGAGATTGCCGGATCGAACGGGGTGGGTACGGTCCTGGCATTGCGAAAGCCTCTCCAGATTTGTGGCTGTGAACACTACTGCATTAACTCACGGAGATGGACATGTTCCGGAGCGCCAATTCGCAATTCTGAGGGTCATCTGGTAGGCGTCATAGATATGACCGGCCACCACGAGCTGGCTCATCCGCATACCCTGGGGATGGTTGTAGCCTCAGCCACCGCGATCCAAAACGAATACCGCTTCAGAAAAGCGCTTGCCGAGTGCCAGATTGCTGACAGTTTTCAAAGGACAGTCATCTCCTCTATTCCGGAAATAATCATAGCCATTGATACCGATGGGACTATCTCGCTGATGAACAACAATGCCAAGAAACTCTTTGGATCCCACCCTGACGGACACCCGGCTATGAACATTAACTCCCTTTGGCAAAGGAACAACAGCAAGCTATTAGACCATATCAACAATAATGATTCATTAACGGACATCGAGGTAAGAATACAATTCAAGAATTCTTTCGCCGATTTTACGCTGACCTGCAACCCCATCGTTTCCATGAATAAGGTGATAGGTAAGCTCATTATTCTCAACGAGATCAAGAGGGCAAGGACTCTGGCTACCAGAATGATGGGAGCTCAGGCCAACTTCCAGTTTGAGGACGTGATCGGAAATCATCCGGATTTCTTAGCAACGGTAGAATTGGCTAGAATCGCGACCCAGATTGATTCCAACGTTCTTCTCTTGGGGGAAAGCGGGACCGGAAAAGATATCTTCGCTCAGGCGATTCATAATGGTAGCCGCCGGAGTGATGGTCCATATGTTGCCGTAAACTGCGTTACCATTCCACGGGATCTGATTTCCAGCGAGCTTTTCGGATATTCTGACGGTGCGTTCACAGGCTCCCGAAAAGGAGGATGCCCTGGGAAATTCGAGCTTGCCGAGGGTGGCACGATTTTCTTGGACGAGATTGGCGATGCACCGCTGGAATTACAGACGGCCCTATTAAGGATTATTGAGGACAAATCCATAATAAGAGTCGGTGGGACGAGAGTGACCAAGATAAATGTCAGGATCATAGCCGCCACCAACAGAAACTTGAAGGAGGAAGTCAGAAAAGGCACATTCAGGGAGGATTTGTATTATCGCTTGAATGCTTTTACGCTTCAGATGATACCTCTCAGGAAAAGAAAGACGGACATTCCCTTCCTGGTCGATTCCTTTCTTAGAAGAATCAGCATGTCAATGGGCAAAGAAATTATCGCTGTCGACAATGATGTCCTCGAAAAATTCATGCAGTATCACTGGCCCGGAAATGTGCGGGAGTTGCAGAACGTGCTGGAACGAATGATGAATATAGCTCCCACTAACCGACTTACCAGTTGTCTCCTGCCATCCGAAATTGTTGATGAGCGATTGAGTAATGATAGCGACTACGCGACTGAACGAATTGACTCGGTTGAACGTGAGCTGGTACTGAGACTTCTCAAATCGACGCTCAGTAAGAATGAAATCGCCAAGAAATTGGGCATTTCCAGGAGTACCTTGTATCGCAAGCTGGAAAAATACGGTCATGACCGGTAGCAGCCGATCGAGAAGATTTCTCCTTCGCCAACAGCGTGGCCGCAAATGGGAACCCTCAGATTTCAACCGTCATTTCGGTGACGACCACGCCATCCTGACCGTTAAGATAATATGAGGACCGGCTGGCTATATATGCAATCTTTGTCTACTGGTCTTGAAGAAACCTGGCTATCTCCGGTGCAAAATAGGTAATGATGATATCTGCTCCTGCCCTCTTAATCGCGGTTACCGCTTCCATCATGGCTCGATCTCCGTCAATCCATCCTAGTTTGGCTGCCGCCTTAATCATGGAAAACTCGCCACTGACGTTATAAGCTGCAACCGGCAAATCAAACATGTCTTTAGCTCTTTGAATGACGTCGAGATATGGAAGAGCCGGTTTCACCATGATAATGTCTGCACCCTCTTCAATGTCCAGGGCAATTTCTCTCATGGCTTCGTTGCTGTTGGGCGGGTCCATCTGGTATGTTTTTCTATCGCCGAATTGTGGAGCGCTTTCAGCGGCTTCTCTGAATGGACCGTAGAAACATGACGCATACTTGGCTGAGTAGGCCATGATGGGGGTGCCCGCATAACCATTTTGGTCAAGGGCTTTTCTTATTGCGAACACCTGTCCGTCCATCATAGCGGAAGGAGCCACCATGTCAGCTCCGGCAACGGCATGGGACAAACCGGTTTCGGCGAGGATGTCGATACTCGGGTCGTTGTCGACTTCCGTGCCTCGGATCATACCACAGTGACCATGGCTGGTGTATTCGCAGAGACACACATCGGTAATGACGATGATATCAGGAACCGCATTCTTGATCTCTGCTACTGCTGTTTGGATGATTCCGTCCTTGGCAAAAGCTCCCGAAGCAGATTCGTCTTTGCTGTCAGGTATTCCGAAAAGTAAGACGGCCGGGATGCCCAAACCTTTTATCTTTCGCACTTCTTCCACTATGAAGTCGGTGGACATCTGGAAATTGCCCGGCATGGACGAAATTGGCTTCTTGACATTCTTGCCAGGCACAACAAAGAGAGGAGAAACGAGATCGTCTACTGACAGCCTCGTTTCTCTGATCATCCTTCTAAATTCTTCACTTTTCCTCAATCTTCTCGGTCTATAAAGAGGGTAGTGCATTTGCGACTCCTTGGATGGTGAGGTATGTCGTTACAAGGATAGTGCCTTTGGTTCCAACCCGAATTATGCATTTGGTATGCCACCTGAGCGGAACTTGAGTAAACATAATTAACTCCGTGAATACGCACTGTTGGGGAGCGCATTAACTTTGTCTTTGATTGCGTCCTCACTATCCCGTCCTATTATGGGACATGCCTGCTCTGCCGTGAGACAGAGATGAAACATGTCTCATCTCTGGGGAACCGGTGCTGCAAAAACATCAAGGAGTCGACTCTAACCGTTTGTTATTTTGCGCAGCAGATAGACGGATGCAACTCTCTCAGCCTCCGCTTGCTATCTGAATAATGGGAAAATCATTCTTGGTTTCTTCTTCCGAAAGATGATTGCGTCCGTGTGAAACGAAGTACCTCTGCGTGAGGGACGACTACCTGCCCGGTTTCTGAAACCCTCACATTCCAGTTGCTTCAATCCACGCCCCTGCGTGAGGGGCGACTGATGAGCCGTTTACTCCGCACTGCCAGATCGATTGTTTCAATCCACGCCCCTGCGTGAGGGGCGACTGGGAAAGCGGTCAAGATTCAGGTTGGGGACGGAGTTTCAATCCACGCCCCTGCGTGAGGGGCGACGCTGATGGCGTGAACGGCCAGGGGGCTCGAACCGTGTTTCAATCCACGCCCCTGCGTGAGGGGCGACCTCAGCGCAACGCTGCAAAGAGGAATTCTAGCATAGTTTCAATCCACGCCCCTGCGTGAGGGGCGACGATCTACGTTGGCGGGACTCTACACTTACTGGGAGTTTCAATCCACGCCCCTGCGTGAGGGGCGACGTCCGGAATGTCTAGGACCGCTCGAGCTCAACGAGTTTCAATCCACGCCCCTGCGTGAGGGGCGACAGAACACTATGGATATTGCGCTCATGAATGCGGTTTCAATCCACGCCCCTGCGTGAGGGGCGACTTTCTCCGCAAACGACAGTGCATCTTTTGACTTGTTTCAATCCACGCCCCTGCGTGAGGGGCGACCACATCCTGGATGTAATAAAGGTTCCCACCAATGTTTCAATCCACGCCCCTGCGTGAGGGGCGACACGGTTCAAGAACTTCTCTGACCAGCTTTGGGGTGTTTCAATCCACGCCCCTGCGTGAGGGGCGACGATGGTTCTCTTTGTCGTGGAAGCCTCAAAAGCTGTTTCAATCCACGCCCCTGCGTGAGGGGCGACTCGGAACCGGCATGCGTGTTTCCGAGATAGTAAAGTTTCAATCCACGCCCCTGCGTGAGGGGCGACGCTGGTAGTCAATCCTGGTAGCATGGAAAACCTGTTTCAATCCACGCCCCTGCGTGAGGGGCGACAAGCTCTTTGGAGTTGAGCACGTCGAGTTCGAGGTTTCAATCCACGCCCCTGCGTGAGGGGCGACTTGTTCCCAATCGGCAGGGAAGCCGTAGGTCTCGGTTTCAATCCACGCCCCTGCGTGAGGGGCGACGTGGACCCTTCCTGAAGGTGATCTTTGACCACAGAGTTTCAATCCACGCCCCTGCGTGAGGGGCGACGCGAATGGACTGCCGGAATGCTTCTCCGACCTATAGTTTCAATCCACGCCCCTGCGTGAGGGGCGACTGTGGATTCCCTTTGGAAGCTGAAATTAGAAGCGTTTCAATCCACGCCCCTGCGTGAGGGGCGACAGTTAAATTTTACCCGCTTCAAAAAGCAATTGAGTTTCAATCCACGCCCCTGCGTGAGGGGCGACTTTGATAGTTCTCCCAGCATTTACAGCATTGCTCGTTTCAATCCACGCCCCTGCGTGAGGGGCGACTTTTCCGGTGATCCCTTGCGGTTGAGCCTGTCCTGTTTCAATCCACGCCCCTGCGTGAGGGGCGACACAGGGCATTTCGAGGATTCAGGAAATACTCCGGTGTTTCAATCCACGCCCCTGCGTGAGGGGCGACCCGAGCATCAGATCAAGTTGCTTTTGGAAAAGATGTTTCAATCCACGCCCCTGCGTGAGGGGCGACGCGGCTTCTTTTGATCTTGCGGTAAGTGGTCGTAGAGTTTCAATCCACGCCCCTGCGTGAGGGGCGACACCGCTCAACTCGGCGCCCATTACGGACGCACCTGTTTCAATCCACGCCCCTGCGTGAGGGGCGACGTCAACCCCCGTGCCATCGTTTGCATTCCTAAACGAGTTTCAATCCACGCCCCTGCGTGAGGGGCGACGTTCTACATGCCTCCGTTCCTGTTATGGTGCGGTGTTTCAATCCACGCCCCTGCGTGAGGGGCGACCTGATTCGGACCGGTAGGTGTAAGACCTGAAAGGTTTCAATCCACGCCCCTGCGTGAGGGGCGACTCGAGAAACACGCCTTCCTGCTCCCACCGATCATTGTTTCAATCCACGCCCCTGCGTGAGGGGCGACTCTGTATCTTTGAGATCATGAAATCCACCTTTACGTTTCAATCCACGCCCCTGCGTGAGGGGCGACCGTTTTAGGCGGGTTTCCGCCGTAGGCCAGAGGGTTTCAATCCACGCCCCTGCGTGAGGGGCGACGCGTTAGAGATAACGGTGTCGGTGATAACCGTGAGGTTTCAATCCACGCCCCTGCGTGAGGGGCGACATGCAGCCCGGCAGCCGAAAACCAGGAGCACGAATGGTTTCAATCCACGCCCCTGCGTGAGGGGCGACACTGGCCGACAGGGATTGTATAGCGTGTTTCTGGTTTCAATCCACGCCCCTGCGTGAGGGGCGACCCCCGTGGCTGCGAAGCGGCGCGCCGTGAGATTTTGTTTCAATCCACGCCCCTGCGTGAGGGGCGACGTGATAAACCTCTCCACAAAAGACAAGTCAAGTTTCAATCCACGCCCCTGCGTGAGGGGCGACAAACTACCGTCTTTCATGGCCGGTCCTCCGGCTCGTTTCAATCCACGCCCCTGCGTGAGGGGCGACACTTCATGGGGACGCTGCGGGCTACCCTTGAATAGTTTCAATCCACGCCCCTGCGTGAGGGGCGACGGCCTACGTTGCTCCTTGCGCTTACTCAGGTAGGGTTTCAATCCACGCCCCTGCGTGAGGGGCGACGCGGTAGTAATGCAGACCACGTGCGGTTCACTCTGGTTTCAATCCACGCCCCTGCGTGAGGGGCGACGAGTTTGCCGCCGACATCGTTGCTGCTGTAGGGGTTTCAATCCACGCCCCTGCGTGAGGGGCGACTATCAAGTTTTCTTGGAATAGGAGAAATTCGTCTTGTTTCAATCCACGCCCCTGCGTGAGGGGCGACAAGCCGGTCAGTACTCTATTATAGGGTATATATTGGTTTCAATCCACGCCCCTGCGTGAGGGGCGACTATCTAGTCATGTCCTCTGGTAAATACTTCCTGGTTTCAATCCACGCCCCTGCGTGAGGGGCGACGCCCTGGCTCGGTGACGAACGCCAGGGCATCCTGTTTCAATCCACGCCCCTGCGTGAGGGGCGACGTGTCTGATTAGTTATGTGCACAACATGGAGAGAGTTTCAATCCACGCCCCTGCGTGAGGGGCGACCCTGACACGGGCTGTTACTTGACTACGAGGGATGTTTCAATCCACGCCCCTGCGTGAGGGGCGACTATCGTGCCCTTGGCGGGAATCCACAACATGATCGTTTCAATCCACGCCCCTGCGTGAGGGGCGACGCCTTGGGTTGGACATAGTTTTCAATGATAAAATCGTTTCAATCCACGCCCCTGCGTGAGGGGCGACGCCGTAGTCGGAGCGGTCATGCCCGAACAAGTGTTTCAATCCACGCCCCTGCGTGAGGGGCGACAAGGAAGATCAGGAAAAAAGTCGGAGGGAAACTGTTTCAATCCACGCCCCTGCGTGAGGGGCGACCGTTGTCTCCATCAGTGGTATAGTTCCCGAGGAGGTTTCAATCCACGCCCCTGCGTGAGGGGCGACGGAAGCCGTGGGTTTCGAGCGTAAGGCATCGATTAACGAGTTTCAATCCACGCCCCTGCGTGAGGGGCGACGGAAGCCGTGGGTTTCGAGCGTAAGGCATCGATTAACGAGTTTCAATCCACGCCCCTGCGTGAGGGGCGACATGGGATGTTATATTAACCCATTAGGACAAACAAGTTTCAATCCACGCCCCTGCGTGAGGGGCGACCGTCTCGAAGCATTCAAACGGATTATCTTCGTTGTTTCAATCCACGCCCCTGCGTGAGGGGCGACTTTGGTCAGATCGTCAAGCGCTGCGTACACTTTTGTTTCAATCCACGCCCCTGCGTGAGGGGCGACGCAGATCAACAACTATGGACAGGCTGCGGTCTTGTTTCAATCCACGCCCCTGCGTGAGGGGCGACAATCTTGCGAATCTTTTCTGCTTGATCTATACTGTTTCAATCCACGCCCCTGCGTGAGGGGCGACATTGTCGGCATACGTGA
This sequence comes from Desulfomonile tiedjei DSM 6799, assembly GCF_000266945.1. Classification (NCBI taxonomy): domain Bacteria; kingdom Pseudomonadati; phylum Thermodesulfobacteriota; class Desulfomonilia; order Desulfomonilales; family Desulfomonilaceae; genus Desulfomonile; species Desulfomonile tiedjei. The sequence continues at coordinate 915,082 of NC_018025.1, read as the reverse complement.
TTCCCCCGTGAACAGGGTTTCAATCCACGCCCCTGCGTGAGGGGCGACCATCTCCAGCACGTTCCACGAATAGGTGTCCCTGTTTCAATCCACGCCCCTGCGTGAGGGGCGACCGTGCAACGGCATTCTGTTCAATCACTTCACTGGTTTCAATCCACGCCCCTGCGTGAGGGGCGACCATGCCACGGTCGGAACGTAAACATCCCAATCCTCGTTTCAATCCACGCCCCTGCGTGAGGGGCGACTCCTCCTTTCCTTCCGGTTAAGCGCTGTAAGAAGCGTTTCAATCCACGCCCCTGCGTGAGGGGCGACGCTGAAGCCTTCACCTTGGACAAGAGATTACCAAGTTTCAATCCACGCCCCTGCGTGAGGGGCGACCGAGATCCTTCCTGAGATCGGCCCCATGTTGGGAGTTTCAATCCACGCCCCTGCGTGAGGGGCGACCATATATCCTGTCTTCTTGGTAAAACATAATCATGTTTCAATCCACGCCCCTGCGTGAGGGGCGACACCCAGCGGATGATCCCATGCCCCGATGCCAAAAAACCGTTTCAATCCACGCCCCTGCGTGAGGGGCGACATGCATCATAACAGTTTCACGAAACATCCTTCCTGTTTCAATCCACGCCCCTGCGTGAGGGGCGACACTGTAACCCTGCCATTTGTCAAATCTTCTATCAGTTTCAATCCACGCCCCTGCGTGAGGGGCGACTGTAGTGGGAGATCCACCTTTCTCAAGTAGAATGTTTCAATCCACGCCCCTGCGTGAGGGGCGACGGGACCATTAAGAATCTTTGCCCATCCTTTAGAAGTTTCAATCCACGCCCCTGCGTGAGGGGCGACGCCAATTTTAGCCTGTTCGCCATTGACGTTTATGTTTCAATCCACGCCCCTGCGTGAGGGGCGACTTTGCCATCACTTGTGATTTTGTATCGAATATTGTTTCAATCCACGCCCCTGCGTGAGGGGCGACGCGAAAACCTGGACATGGAAGAGATAGTCGGCCAGTTTCAATCCACGCCCCTGCGTGAGGGGCGACCATAACTCGTCTGCCCTTTCGTCAAGATTGTGTTGTTTCAATCCACGCCCCTGCGTGAGGGGCGACCTTTACATCCTCAACTCGATAAACCATCCCGTGCAGTTTCAATCCACGCCCCTGCGTGAGGGGCGACTTTACACTTCATCTAACCCCCTCCGGAGCATAGTTTCAATCCACGCCCCTGCGTGAGGGGCGACTTGCAATCAGATTTTTTTACAATGCTCGGTAGTGTTTCAATCCACGCCCCTGCGTGAGGGGCGACCACCAATCGCAAGGGATACTACGCTCAGGATTGAGTTTCAATCCACGCCCCTGCGTGAGGGGCGACTAGACAATACAGCAGGATCGGAACTTGCACTCGTGTTTCAATCCACGCCCCTGCGTGAGGGGCGACGTTTGAGTTTCCAATCCTTGACGGTGTTCATTGGAGTTTCAATCCACGCCCCTGCGTGAGGGGCGACGAATCGACTATTAACGCTTGGCCGTCAGTCCCTTGTTTCAATCCACGCCCCTGCGTGAGGGGCGACAGTAATTCATTGGCGTATTTGATTTTCATGGCTTGTTTCAATCCACGCCCCTGCGTGAGGGGCGACTTCCGGAGTTTTGAACACTCTTAAGTCTTGGGGATGTTTCAATCCACGCCCCTGCGTGAGGGGCGACTGATAAAGCTGTTAATAACCTGTGGATAACTTGTTTCAATCCACGCCCCTGCGTGAGGGGCGACAAGATAACATTCCTATTCGAACAGCCGGTTATATGTTTCAATCCACGCCCCTGCGTGAGGGGCGACTGTTCCGTTGTGTTAGCGAAGAAAAGACGCAGACAGTTTCAATCCACGCCCCTGCGTGAGGGGCGACAGGCGGTTATAAAGCGTTTTCCAAATTCACTGATGTTTCAATCCACGCCCCTGCGTGAGGGGCGACGAGGCGAGCATTACGTCCTGAAATCGGAATGAAAGTTTCAATCCACGCCCCTGCGTGAGGGGCGACTCTGGTAATCGGCAGTCACGGTTATCATCGGAATGGTTTCAATCCACGCCCCTGCGTGAGGGGCGACGTCTGCAATAAGCTGAACGCGGACGCTAATCGAGTTTCAATCCACGCCCCTGCGTGAGGGGCGACACTTTCCGCACTACATTCTAACATTCAATGGGTTGTTTCAATCCACGCCCCTGCGTGAGGGGCGACCCGGTCGGTAGGAGACCATTACTCCCAACACCCGTTTCAATCCACGCCCCTGCGTGAGGGGCGACTGGGGAAGTATGCCGGATGGTAAAGTGCCGAATATGTTTCAATCCACGCCCCTGCGTGAGGGGCGACGTCAAGTCTAAGTATTTGCCGTCTTGCTTGTCTGGTTTCAATCCACGCCCCTGCGTGAGGGGCGACCAATACGGTTGATAATACCGAACTTTCTGGAGGGGTTTCAATCCACGCCCCTGCGTGAGGGGCGACATGTCGTAGCGGAGACGCGCTTCAACACGATCAGTTTCAATCCACGCCCCTGCGTGAGGGGCGACTCCAGGACTTTTACCCTCATAATACAGTGCAAAGTTTCAATCCACGCCCCTGCGTGAGGGGCGACTTACCATCAGGTAAGTACGACCCACGTTGATCTTGGTTTCAATCCACGCCCCTGCGTGAGGGGCGACGGCTCTGTTGCGAGTATCAACGCTTCGTCAGCTTGTTTCAATCCACGCCCCTGCGTGAGGGGCGACTAGGAGACAAATAATACGAGGAGTTTGACTACATGTTTCAATCCACGCCCCTGCGTGAGGGGCGACCTTTGCCAGCACGAGCCGCTTTGCTGCCGATGAATGTTTCAATCCACGCCCCTGCGTGAGGGGCGACGTGAACTTAAGGAACTTGTATCGGTTGATAATGAGTTTCAATCCACGCCCCTGCGTGAGGGGCGACGTCTTACCCTTATCATTTGTTACGCTTGACATTGGGTTTCAATCCACGCCCCTGCGTGAGGGGCGACCGTCACCCACCGTCACATGCTCTCGTATACTGACTGTTTCAATCCACGCCCCTGCGTGAGGGGCGACTCGACCTCCCAAAAATAATCAACATCTTTACAAGTTTCAATCCACGCCCCTGCGTGAGGGGCGACGGCGCGCATGCCAAGCAATCGGTCTGGATTATGGTTTCAATCCACGCCCCTGCGTGAGGGGCGACGTGAACTTAAGGAACTTGTATCGGTTGATAATGAGTTTCAATCCACGCCCCTGCGTGAGGGGCGACTCTGAACTCCTCAGAATATGCGCTCAAATCAAATGTTTCAATCCACGCCCCTGCGTGAGGGGCGACTGCGGAGCTCTGAGACCCGCATCAATGAGTGTTTACAATCATCTGTTCTGCGATCCTGATCTTGGCATTCGCATGCCGACCATCCCTCCACAGAAAGACAATAATATTCTCTCATAATTACAGAATGTTGCATCTTCTGCGAAACCTGGGGCCTTTTCATGTGAGCTTCAGGTTCGCAATTATCGCCTCTATACCAAAAGTGGTCCCTCTGGATCGTACGGCTCTTTGGCACCCATATGATCCACTCGTCGCTTCCAGTTCTTTCCAAGATAATAGAATCGAAGACTGTCAATCTCCGGGTCGATTGTCCCCTCCAACTTGTTTTTCAGAATGACCCACTCCGCCGGATCGACCAGACATTCGAACACCGATTTCTGAACTCGCTGACACATGTTCTTGCAGGTCTTTGCTACCAGACGAAGTCGTTTCCTACCTTCCGGAGTCTGCACGTTCACGTCATAGGTCACGAGCACCAGCATGGCTATACTTACCTCCAAAAAAACGGGGGATATGCATCAAGGTCTCCCCTCAGATATCGAGCAAACAAAAGTGCCTGGGAATGCACAAGAAGCCCGGTCCGCATTTTCTCTCCCAGAAATGGATGCGTAATTTCCTCTTTCTTGCGATCCTGATAAGCTGTGAGGACTCTCTTCCTCGTTTCATCATCCATGAGCACTGCCCCGCTTTCAGTTTGCTTGAAACCTTTAGAGCGGACTTGCTGCCGGTTTACTAGCGATAATGCCAAACGGTCCACGAGCACCGGCCTGAATTCCTCCATGAGATCTAGAGCGAGACTCGGTCGGCCTGGCCGGTCTTCATGAAGAAATCCCACGCAGGGATCTAAACCAACGGCCTCCAGAGACGAGACCGCATCATGAGTTAGCACCGAATAGAGAAATGAAAGCAAAGCGTTCATGCTGTCCAGAGGCGGGCGTCTGCTCCTTCCCCTGAAGAAAAAATCCTCCTTTTGAACTGTAATCAGGTGATCAAAGACCTGGAAGTAATGTCGCGCTGCTTCTCCCTCCAGTGCTCTGACTGTTTCCAGAGTTGGCCCGTGCTGGAGCGACTCTGCGACTTCTGCTAATTTTGCAGCAGCATCTCTGATACGTGTTTCATCGATTTTATCAGCATGGTCTCTCACCGCCCGAAGAAGCACGTGCCTACAATTGAGGACCTTTGCGGTAACAATCGGGCATGCCACAGACTGACGTGTATTTTGGTCATCGGCTCTCCGGTAATGCTCCCTTCGCAACAACACGTTACCGTGGACAGGGCCTTGCACTCGTGCCCAAAAGCGCCCGGTCATGCTCATGAACGATATATTGACCTGATGGGCGCAGCAAAGATCCATCAGAGGTTGGCTGCAGGTCACGCGCCCAAAACACACGATCCCGTCAAGCGTGTGGATCGGCACTCGAAGCCTGGTCTCCTCTTCCACCTGCACTTTTACTGTGTCGCCGTCTCGGGAAAGATACGATCCTTCGGTCATGACATACAATGTGTTGAGCACACGCTTCATCGATTTGTCTCCATCGCTTCACGGATTGTCCGTCGAAGATAGGTTTCAACCTTACTCCGATGGCCTGTGATTTTGGGCATGCACACATCCAACAGAGAGCACTTCTTGCATTTATTCTCAAATTTGGCCGGAGGCGTTATCCCAGAATTCATGATCTCATGGAGCCGAAAAGCAGTAGCAACTGTTTCAGATCTGAGATCGGTGTCGAACTTCAATTCTAGTCTCCTGGCAGTCTCTCCGAAAAAGATGGCTCCGCGCTCAATCGTGGTTTGGAGCATTTCCTCCAGGCACATCGCCTGTGCACAGACTTGAACCTCAAAGCTCCGGTTCGACCGCAGTCGACCCCGTTTGTACTCCACCGGATACGGACGCCACAATCCGCTTACGCCAGGCAAACGGACGCTTGTGGATTCGCTGTCTTTTGCTTTTTCCCCTGGATGGACTTCCACACGATGGAACTCCACCACATCTGCTTTCCCGGACAAGCCGAGCTGCAAAGAGCGAATCAACAACCCCCGGGCTATGCGAAGATCTCCACGAACTTCAGTCTTTGTGAGGCTGTGGACCCGCTCGTGCCCGACCGTGCCTTCGGCAGTAAACACGTTGTCTTGCCATATGCATTCAAGATGTACCAATGCAGCCCGTCGCTCGCAGAACTGCACGTGCTGCAACGCGGACAGTGGAAGTAGCTTGTCATCTTCGTACATCACGCCCCCCAAGCCTCATGTCAGTGTGCAATCACCATCTCTGGAACGACATCCCATTGGATATGAGCCTTTCCGTTTTCGCCTGAAAGAACAAACCCCACCTGAACGCCCTTTGGTAATTTGCTCTTGTCAAAAAGGACTCTGTAATCAGAGAAAGACCTAGGAACCTCGACCTCGTCCCGTTTCCTAACATCTATTAGATCGAACAACTTATGAGCAGGTGCGCAACCCAGCTTGGCCTGTTGCTTGCGTTGATCGGAGTTGGTGTCAGTACCAATATGTTTGAAAACAACAATGGGCTCCCGAACGGACATGATTCCTTTGCTCGCCGAACGGTCGTGCTCGAACATGTTCAGCAGGGCGTCCCAGAAGATGCTCAGGTCTTGTTCGCTGAAACCAGTTCCCTCGGCCAAGTGCGCACTGATGAAGCCCTTGGCAACGTAAAGGCCATATGGAATCAAGTTTTTGCGCCCCATCGTGCGAAGTTGATCCTCTGGCTGAATTTTCTCCCATTGTTCGAAATCTTTTGATCCTACATCTGGCCCTTTTATCTCGTTGTCGGTCACGGCCATGCGCGTGATAGACAAATCCAGCGGTAAAATGGGATCAACAGAGCGGGCAAACGAAAGCTGAACTGCACCGCGGATTTGTCCGGCATTGGGTCCAGTGCTCAGCACTGCGCCAAAAGTCCGCACGTCATAGAAATTTGAGCATAGCCATTTTCCGGCTGCCGCGGCCTTCTCGCCGTTGGTTTTCCATTTCTTTTTCTTTTCGTCGAAAGGCGGCATACCGCCGCTTTTCTCGTGAGCTAGTGCAATTTTGGTGTTGAGGTTTGTCCCATGCTGCACAAAAATCCCATATGGGAGAATATTTTGTTTGGCGATTTGAACATAATTCCGAATTCTACGTTTTTGAGCGACATCAGATACTAATCCACGCATGTCCTCAGGATCGATGCGCGGGGAATTGCCTGCGTCAGGATCGCCATTGGGATTTCCGTTTTCACAATCAAACATGTACATGAACTCATAACGGTTCCCGATTGTATTACTCATCTTGTCCTCCTTTATCTTCACGAAAGGCCATTTGTTGGTAATACCCTAGAGCAAAGAGGCTCTGTTTCTCCAGATCAAGCGTGCGTGGAGGGCCATCTCCAAGTAGTGCCCATATGCTGGATAGCCTTTTCTCATACCATCTGGCCAGAGGCGTCTTCAGTTTACTCAAATGGAATTGACTCAAACGTGTCAAACGGCCGAGAATGAGAGCAGGCGTGGCACTGGCCGCCGCGTAGTACCGCTGCACAATTCCCGCTCCCACATCAGGCAATGCAGCACGTTGTACATCGGCGAGGACTGCCATGAGTCGCCCACAGTGGTAGGCCGAACTCGGATGATCCTCATTCAATCCAGGTTTTAGAGTTCCACTCATGAGATTTCCTCCATTAATCCTATGCTTTCTTGTGTGGTATGCTTTCAACAAACCCATTCGCGTCTGAAGCAAAGAAATGAACAATCCTACGTTCTCATTGGCATTCAACGCCGCTTCAAGCGTTCCGTTACTCACGAACGCATTGTGGAGTGGAACGAGACGTGAGACCACCACATGAGGTATACCGGTGCCGCGGATAGCAGCCTGCCAGAGCCCCATCCGTGCAGGCCCAATGGACGCTACCCAATCCCGATATTCTTGTTTGTGTTTTCGTGGAAGGAGGAGACTTGTCAACACTGTTTCAAGTTTCGGCGATTTTGTCGGCGGATTTCCAAAACAGTCGACAATGGCAAGATCATCGAACCAGCAACTCACATTCTCCACCAACTCTTCGAAAGCGCCTTCCATCCAATCCCGCACCATAACTCTCCCCGCTGCTCCAGAAAGCGTGAGAGCATAATAACGATTATTTAGGAGGTCGATACGTTTACCTGTGCGGATGCTGTCAAGAAGTTCTCGTGCTCTTTCCTCAGCAGAAGCTTTTTGCAGATTCGGATCATCTTGAAGCCATGATAGAGGATCATCGGGCGGCTCGATCTTCTCCTTAAACCAATGAACGATTTTCATGCCAGCCAAAACGTGACCATTTTTCTTAATGAGATGATTGAGAGCATCCCGGTAAGCTGTGGCAGCTTGCTCAGAAACCGCGGCATTAGCAGATTGTTGCAAGTCGTACGAGCAGAAAGCGTCTTTATCAAAGCCTATGAGAGCATCTCCGGATTGCAGGCCGCCGACTTTTTCGAGACCTTTAATTTTGGGATGCGTGAGCAGAGGCTCGACCAGTTCACCGCTCGCAAAACATCGCATCACCCCGGTGGCAGTCTTCTTTGGTCCTGCCTTTTTGATTCTCTTTTCAGATTTGGTATCAGCCAGGTTCTTTCTGAAATTCCGCCACCACTCGTGCCATTGATGGGATTCGACAGGAAATGCATTTCCAATACGGAAAGTAACCTTGTCATTCGCCTGTGCTTTTTGCCTTTTCAGGTCTCTGCAAGCTTGTTTGATCACATCTTGATTCGAAATGCAGTCAGCGACAGTCATCAATTGGCTCATTTCTAAGGCTGCCTGACGAAGCAAACTCACAAAAAACTCATGTTTAGCATGAGAGCCTTCATCAGGGGTGATGTAATCGGAATCCTTCTTCGCGGGATCGAACAGCATCACCACTTTAGCGGTTTCTACCAAAAAATGGCATTTGGTGGTGCTCCCTAAAACGAGTTCGGGCTGGCTGAGATCCGGGCATTTGGGGAACGTTGTCCCCAGGTTCTTCTCTGTGTTTACGTCACCGAGCTCAATGACCCCTTGGTATTTTCCGTCTTGGCCGCAGATGACTGCCCAACGAACGTCTTTAGACGCGAAGCCGGGCTCGGGTTCAAGGTTTTCCGCGGCGTATTTCAGCAACAACTGAAGCATTATCATCCCCCTAGGTGTGGTTTAAGCACCTCATCGTTGTCATAATCCGGAATCTCGACAATGCCTTGACGAACCTTGCATTGGAACAGACTTATATTGGGCTGATCGTCACTTGTCCCAGGCTTTGACAGATCAAAGACATCATAGAGCATTAGGCCGATATCGATATCAATCGAGACTGGCTTGGCAGCGTCCGAAAGGACTTCTACTAATTCAAAATAGGCGGGGAATTCACGACAACCAAAATAGGGCTGGTATATACACTTACCGTTTCGGGAGCGTCTTCTGAACTGAGCTTCGAGCGCAGGGAGGCTGCTTTCAAAGCCTTTCCAGGGACGAATCTGAGCATGCAGACGATATCGAACGTCTTTTAGCGCCATCGTCTGCCGCTGAGTGCGCCCTTTCTCGTCGTTTCCTCCCACAGCATCCTTCGTCGCATCAGCCAAAATGGGTTTGGGATTTTCCTTTCCCGTAATCCATGCAGGTTTGACGGAGACTTTTTCTTTTACTTCATTCCTGCGCAAAGCGATGTACTTCGGAGGATTTAGAATTTCTATTTTGGTCACCTGCCATCTAAATTCGGCTCGTGTTGGATCTTTATTAGGTTTGCAGTAGATTGCATCAAATATCCCGCGAGCAGCCGATGGGGTGATAATGGGGTAGCTGAAACGTTCCACTTTAAATTCCGGTCTGGAAAAACAGGCGAACTCGCCCCACACCTCCAGAACTTGATCGTTCGGACGCATATGACCTCCTTTGTGAACTTATTTAGGCTATCAGGCAGTCGCTCAATTCAGAGGGGACGACTAACCCCGTCTCTGAACTGTAGTGACGAGCCTCAAAATAGACGAACCAATCCCCAGAAGGCTTTCTGCTCTTTAGCGGAACAGCTTCCAGATATAGCCAGAGAGGGTGATCGGGCTTTGGCCGAAACATCCCTATGGTATATGGCCGCGCCTTGGCAATCCAGTGCCTCGTGATACCGCTTGCCAATGCTTCATTCCGAAGCTTCTGAAAGGTTTGATGATCATATGGGACTAACACGTTGATGGTATCACTGTCGATGATTCGATATAGGTCGGCCACTTTTGTGAAATCTCTCAGGTTAAGAGCATCTTTCAGAGGCCTATTCTGGCTTTCCATGTCCAACAAATCATATAATCGGCAATAGTACTCGTGGAACATTCCGGGTGAGTGTATGTCCACGTCCGAGTTCTCTAATTCATTGAGGAACATTCGGGTTACCTGAGCTGCCCGGGAGTAAGCCCCATCTTGGGGATACGCTTCGTCGTCGGGCAGAAATACGTGCACCGTACGGAGCCCGAAGTTTCCTTTGCGGTTGCATCGTCCCGCTGCCTGCGCAATGGCATCAAACGGCCCCAATGCTCTGAAAACTGTAGGAAAATCTATGTCGACGCCAGCTTCTACACATTGGGTGGAAATGAGACGGCATGATTTATCTTCGTTTAGACGCATGTTTATCTTTTTTAGTACTTCAGTTCGATGAGCAGGGCACATATCCGTGGACATATGAAACAAGCCTTCCAGGCTTTTCTTTTTGAGTTCTCGATATACGGTCAGCGCGTGCCGTTTGAGATTCACGATGCATAACAACTGACGTTCCTGTGCTAAACGATCTGCCAGATCGCTCCACGATATTGGGTGATTAGACCATTCGACGGTGGTTCTTTTCGCGCGCTCAAACAGCCTTAGTTCCGCGGAGACTATTTCTTTGGGCTGCCATCCCGCTTTACAACTTTTCTGAACAGCCAAATGCAGATGACGGAAAGCAGGTTGTGTGGCTGTGGATAACACGACGGTGGAATCGTACCTTTCCACGAGTCTGGAAAGGGCCGCCAATGTGGGGATTGCTTTGTCAACTGAAAACGTTTGAACCTCGTCGAAGAGGATGACGCTTCTGGCCAATCGGTGCAACTTGCGACAAGCGGCAGAACGATTTGCAAAGAGAGACTCCAAGAATTGGACGTTGGTAGTGACAACAATAGGCGCATCCCAATTCTCGGCGAGCAATCGACGCATACGGCGGCTCTCATCCTCCATATCATCATCGCGACCTCGAGAGTCTTCCCCAACTTGTTTCGTTCCGGCCAGACTGTGGTGCTCCAGAATGTAATGCTCCGTATTGCTGCCATCTTGGGCAAATTGAAAGACCGTTCGATATGCGCTAACGGTCTGCTCAATAATACTCAAGTACGGGACCACCACGACGATTCTCCGGAGGCCGTGCACAAGCGCATGTTTCAGTGCAAAAGCGAGCATGCTCAGTGTCTTGCCAGTCCCAGTCGGAGCCGTTAGAGTAAATAGCCCTGGAGGGCGAGACGCTTCCACGATACATGCCTGCAACAAGTCTGCTCTGAGCCTTTTCACGACCAGAGAAGCATCTGATTTTGCTGAAAGGTCGTCCAAAAAGAGTGACAGAATGTTCCAATCTCTCTCTGCATTTAGAGCAAGGCCACGTTTGCGAAAGCATCTTTCCCCCGTGACTGCCGGTTGAAAATGCGCCTCTGTTGCCAGGAAGTCGGCATCAACCAGCGCCGAAAATAACATGCGAATGTCCAGCATTGCTGCCACATTTAAATCGTGGTTCTCCAATAGGGAAGTGTGAATTTCCTGCGGCTCAGGCAGTTGCAGGCTATCGTCATGAAATCTAGTGAGCAGTTCTTCCCAATCGGCCTCGGAGATTCGCAATTCCAAAGGATGGTTCTTCTGCAATTCCCCAAGGTTCAATGTCCTCAGAGTGTCATTATCGAGTTGTTGCAAGCCCACATGGTGACCTTGAATTGCCAATGCTGCAGCAATGCCCTGCTGCTTAAATTTCATCAGAGCAATCCAGGCGCCTGCTGACCAATGGTCAATGCCTTTCTCTTGGCGTGGATTTTCCAGACGCTTCTGAAAAAGACTGCCGTACTTCCCGATGTCGTGAAGCAGGCCAACAACATTGGCTTCGGCTGACGCGCCGAACACAGAGGCGAATTCTTGGGCAAGAGCTGCTACGTCTTTAAGGTGTTCCCGCAAATAATCGACTCTGTTAAATCGATTGGCTGAGTGTGCAAGGTAGACGTCGGACATTTATGTTCTCCGTTGATGGATACTAGAAAACTTCAAAGGGAGTGTAGATTGTCCACACCGTGCTTCGTTTTATGAAGGAGTCATTTTTCATCATGATCCCCCCATTAGTACCAGACATGTTTGTCACATCAGGACAAACGTGCAGGCATTTTTTTCGTGAATGCCTCTCCTGCAGCGAGTGGTTTGTCATAATTTGCCGCCGCAGCCCGGAGCTCGTCTCTTATGCGGTTTTTCAGAGAGTCCGGTTCAATAACTCTAGCGGCTGAGCCAAACCCGAGAATCCATGAGATGATTTCATAGTTGATGGGTACATTGAGAAAAATCTCAGCTCCTCCATCCGGGAGTTCCCTGACTTCCTGCGTTGGGTGAAATATTCGTTCACGAATGACGTGAGCAGCAGCCGAGGACACACTAATTCTTATTTTCTCAGGTTCTCCTCGCATTACGTTGAATGCGGTGCGGAGATAGTTTTCCAGGTTGAAGTCTCTCGGAAGATGAAACTGCTCATCCAGAACATTGAAATCCTTGATCCGATCCATAGCAAAGGTGCGAACAGTTTTTCTCAGATGGCAAAAACCTATAAGATAGAACCCTCCGTTCATGACCCAAATTTGATAAGGATCTATCTTTCTGCGGGTTTCATTGCGTGCAGAGACGGCTTTATACAGGATTTCTACACACCTCTTCTTGGCAGTAGCCTCACTTATCTCTGTGATCGCTTCCCTGCATGAGGTGAAATCCTTGCATGAAGCAAAACCGATTTTCAACCGGCCGGAGATGTTTTCCAAATACCGAAGAGTTTCAGGGGATAGCACTGTCTTCACTTTGTTGAACAAGCTTTCAATACTCTCCTGGAATATGGTTCCTTCAAAAATGCTCAATATGTCTCGACTCATGTGGAGACTCATGAGTTCGGTGGCTGTCAAGGGCAGTGGGAAATCTTTTCTAAAGGTGTCTACGAGCTTCCAATAAGAACTCTTCCCCACTTTTTCAGTGTAAATAGGAAAACCGGCCTCTTGGATTGCTTCAAGATCGCGGTAAATAGTTCTAAGTGGGATTCCTAGTTCATGAGAAAGTTCGTTTCCGCTGAGGCCTCTTTTATAGTTCTCTATTAGCCTAATGATTCTCCACTGACGAGCCAATTGGGTTCCTCTCATCACAAAACCCCCCGGACAACACGTTTCATGAACGATCAGGACCCTTTATTTATACTGTTTTTATGAAGTGAGGCAAATAAAAAAGTAAGTCGAAAATTCAATCTCTGTGGAGGAGGAGGCTACTTTCGGTGCTGAGGACTCCGGTAGAAGAGGAGTTTGTCTCCATCGTTCAGGACGTATTCGTCAATGTTGCTATGAACCCTTTTGTCATTGACTTCGTACCACCAGGAGCCGTTCGTGTTGTCCTCACTTTGGCCGTTTATAGATACCAGAATTAGTCCTTGAGCAGTCTTGACTGTTGTATACTCTATCGCACCACTTCTTCGGGCTCCTTCAAGGGCGGAAACGAGCACCGGTTTACGGAGTTGAATTCTCTGTCCTTTCAAGTCAATAATTTCTGCTCCGGAACACGTTACCAATCCTTCCCAAGGCACAAGCTTTTCATCTTCTATGCGAACACGAACTGTAATCGGGTGGCATTGCTCTACAGTGACAATTTTCTTAACCGATCTTATGCCGTTGGATTTTTCCGCATGCAGAGAATATGTTCCCTCTTTGGAGAAGTGAATTGTACTCACCCCATTGCTTGAACTTTGTATGCCCTGATCCACAACAAGAGCGTAATTGGGGCAATCCTTCCAGGAGCCTGTTTCATCGTCGAACTGTGTCACTCGTACATGTGCTTCTTCCCCGGGGCAGAGAGAAAGAGTACACAGTTCCAGTTTCAGAGTACTTCTGCAGCCCTCAGGATCGTAGAACCAAACAAGCTCGTCTCCGCTGGCAAGTTTGAGGGAATCAGCGGCAGACATGGGAAGAACATCGTTTATTCTGAATTGCCAGACATCTCTATCGCCCTGGATGGATTTCAAATAAGATGAATCTTTCACTTGCGTAATTTCATGTTCAATCCCGGCCTGCATGCACGCTTCCACAAGGACTGAGAGCGGCGTGGCAGATGATGATGGAGTGGTAATGGGGCAGTGAACCAGCGTGTGATCCTTTCCTTCGATTCGCACATCGACCGTAATCCAATCCGAGAGAGCGGGATGAATGGGATAGTATTTTCCGAGAAGACCGGTTACAGCGTGAGCGGTCATCATCAGCTTGCCGTCCCAAGAAGTCTCCGTCCATTTGAAGGACCCGTCCGTCTCCTGAAGTTGCAGCAAATGTGCTACCACACGGTCATGCATCTTCTCGGAAAGAATATCCGTCGAATAAGCCGAACAAGCTTGCATGACCAGGGAATCCGTCGCAGCATTGGAGGGGACAAACAGATAGGGAAATCCTCCGTCAGAATTCTGAATAGTCTTCAGATAATGAATCGCCCTCTTTATGGCTGCGGAATCTTTGGGGTGTCCGGCTGCCAGAAGGGAAATGACAGCGGTAGCAGTATTATCAGGACCTATTTCGATGCCCGTGGTTGATGCGCCCCAGCTACCGTCCGGATTCTGGTGTTCAAGTATGAAGCGAACCGAAGCGGCTACGTATGGAGAGTCCGATTCCTCTGCTGCAATTAAGGCGATAGTCGCCCAGAAATCGTCACGTAGAGAGAGTTCGTCGCCAAACTGATCGTTCCTGTAATTCGATTTGATTTTCTCAACTAAATCGGTTCCCTGCCAATTCCGAGGATTCTCGCCAACCGAGACGAGCACCAGAACCATCCTGATCCAATCAGAAGGTGTGTTTGTCAGGTTCCGCTTTCGGAGATAATCCATGGGAGTCTTACCGTTCTTACGCCAATAGCGAGGATCCTGCCCTGCAGCAGCTATGGCCATCATTACCCATTCAGTAAGACCGCCCGGACCGAAACCGCCATCATCCAACTGCGCTGACTTGAAGTAGTTTAGAGCGGCAATGATTTCCGGGGAACCTGCGTCCAGAGCTTTTCCAAAACTGGCGAAGGAAGTAAGGGAGATGATGATGACGATGAGAACCACAAACTTCTTCATGCGCCCACCTTCCATTCCTCTGTTTCACGAGAAAGCTCGGCGACTTTCCATTTTTTTTGCTTCCAGATAGGGCTCAAGGCCCTGGGGGCATCCTCTCGTGCAAGCTCGACATCCGGTGCAGGATGTAATCATGTCACCACGGCCGCTTTTCGCTGCTTTCATAATGGCAACGGGATCGCAGCCGCGCGAAAGCATCGGGCAAAAGGATTTACACTGTTGGCATTCGGTGCACAGAAGTACCTGGACATGTCTAGTTAAGCAAAGATAGACCACCAGCAGGATGACCGTGCTTATCAAGAGTACGGTGCCGGCAGTATATGCTGCAAGCAACATAGATTCCTCCTACATATCTACTCAGCAGGTCTTGTAGATATTTTCTCTCCTGCAGCTTTGCTCACACTCAAGATTGCACCGACTCTACATACCGCAAAGCATTTTCCACTTCTGGGACAGCCTGTGAGGTGGATTGCCGGATAGAAAGCGCCCTGCTTGTCAATTTTCATTTTGATAACTCCATGCTTGATGACAGGGCATACATCCATGCAGCGGGTACAAAAGGGATACAAACAGTCCTGCACACCATAGCGCCGAGAAGCTGCTTTGGCTTCCACGAGAAGTTTGAAGAAATCGACACTCTTACTGATACCGGGAACTTCTCGAAGTATTTCAGACCCCTTCACCTCGTCCTGTTCTAATGACACCCGGTAATCGGCAAAATCTCCCGGTCTAATGACTATCTTCGTACAGTTTCGCACAGGCTTTATCATGACTACCTGCCGATTTTGGGTATCGTAACCAAAAACTGCAATCCTGTCGGTCGCTGCTTTCTCATGTAACGTGATATTTATGGAATCCGAATCAAATTCGAAAGACGATTCGGTTGCCCTTACGACTGGGTACAATCCTTCCGTAATAATCTCGGGGGATTTCTGGAAGATGTAACAGAAGCCCGTCAGCACCGCAAAAGCTATAACCAAGATGAGCGCTCTGTTCACCGAAATCCTCCCTTCTCGGACAATTCCTGGGCGATATCCTTTATAGGAAGACTGATGGGGCACTGTTTCGAACAATTTGCGCACAAGAAGCAATACTTTGCCGCGTGTTTCGCTTTCATGGCTATTATCGTTACCTCGGTTTCCTCAGGAATACCCGTAATTCGAGCTTCTCGGGCTTTCATCTTCGTCTTATTCACCGAGACGAGCATCTCCGGATCTAGGGCTTCTGCTTGAGCGAGCCTGAGCCGAAGGCGTGTTGCGGACATATAGTGATCGGGGTCGTTGACAAGAGCGGCGATTACAAAACCATAAGGATCTATCCCTGCGGGACACGCTAGTCTGCAAATATTGCAGTTGTAACACGTAATCGTCCACGGGTACCCGGAGAGAAGAGCATTCATGGGAAAGAGGCCCAAGAAGAGAATTGCCGCACAGCTAGAGCCTACATTGAAATAAAAAAATACCCGTTTCATTTTACATTATCCACATCAGCACAGCCGAAAGGAGCCCACTCAACAAACCTCCGGGTCTGTAAAATGATTGTCCCAGGATGAGGTTCGCTGCAGCGCCGAACACCAGGCCAAATCCCGCAAACACAAACAGCTCGTCTGCCCACGACATCTGGAACGAAAACCCTAAAGAAGTGGCGATCAGAGATGCCACGGGCACACCAACTAGAATACCAAGTTGCAAGGGTTTTCCTGCTATTCCCGGTTTAATCCCAAGGTTTCCTTCCGCTATGCCCCCTATTCCTCCTAGAGGTGAGGAGGAGCAAGAAGCTGCACAACTGAGAATAAAGGCGATCAATAGGCCACTGAATGCTTCTGGATGATTCGTGATCTCAGCGACTTCCTTGCCGAACATGACGACTCCCGGCAAAAGCGCTGCTACCATGACTCGGCCGCAAGGCATAGGGAATATAATGGGAAGATAAACGAGGAGTATCGATACTCCCAGAAAACCAAGGGGTGTATGTAAAGCAAGGTACCGGAGAATGAAAACAAGCGTATCGAATGCGCCGGTGACAACAAGGGCGCCGGCCATGATGAATCCCGCTATCATCGCAGTGATAGGATGAAGAATTATGCCCGCAATCAGGTCATGAAGGGATACCTTTCCTAAAAACACAATCACCACTGTCATTCCGAGTAGAATAGTCTGAATTGGGATGGAAGGTTTCAACATAAAGACAGCAATAAGACAGACGACGTAAAAGAAGAAAACATAATAAGCAGTACTCGGCAGTTTTCGTTGGTGAATAACGGTTTTTTTCAATGTCTCAGGCCTGATTCCTATCTTTTGCCACAAACCGACAGCCACCATTGTAACCATCGTGATGCCCATGATTGCCAATTGCTGAGGCTTGATGAAGCTTCCCTGGAGAAATCCTCCCAGCCCTTCTCCCATCATTCCAATGCCTCCAAGAGGGGATGGCCCGCAGGAAGCCGCTGCATTAGCGATAAGACCGAAGACTATAACGGGTAGCAGTACGGGATTTGCATGTCTTCGAGCAAGGTCGACTCCGAAAATGAGTGCTGCCGGCATAAGTGCTGCGGCCCAGATGCGTCCGCACGGCATGGCAAAAATGGTCGGGCTGTTTACCAACAGGATGACGGTTCCGGACAAACCGAAAAAACCTTTGGATAAGCGGACCAGAATAGCGCCAGCGGCAGCAAAGCCACCAGCAGCTTCGACTGCGCCGGCCAAGAGAAAACCGCCAATTGTAGCAGTAATCGGATTCAGTGTTGTCGTGGTGAGAAGAGCAGGTAGATGAACATCCGTGCCGAATACCTTCGCCAGTACCAGGAGCAGCAAGGCTCCTCCCAGTAATAACGACTGGAGTGTCAAGATTCTTTGGGGTATCCACAGACGAACAGACGCCAACATCAGCATGAAAAACCATCCCAAAGAAAGCGCGCCGACCAGACTTAGAGACACCACGACACCCCTTTTTGCGCAATAACTCGGTCGGCACTCCTGATGAGCGTCACGACATCACCCGTCTTTATTTTTTCCATGCACGCTGCACAAGGACTCATTTCCGCTTTCTCAATCTTACCGTCTTCCAGTTCGATGAGCAGGAGGATTACGGCAGCCCTGTTATAGGCACTGCAATCGGCCGGCATTCCAACCTCCATCACTCTCCCGCGCTCTCTGGAGAAGTATGAGTTTCCTATGCTCCACAGAACTACGCAAAAGCCGATAAACATGAGCAACCACTGGGTTACATCATGAATCACAGAATAGACCATCGCTAGTGCTCCTATCTTCCGCACTTGAGCATTACCCAGGTCCATGCGCCGATGACGATTCCGAATCCGATCGTGCTGACGAGAATCGGACGAATTTCTCCCTCCGAAATCGTCGAGCCGATGAAAACGATTGCAAGCGCTATGACGAGGGCCTCGACAGTCCATCCTATCCATTCGTACCATCTAATGCCCATCATTGAGGAGTCTCCTTCGGTAAGGTGTCCACCCATTGACCATATCCCATCACATCGTCGACTTTGACCAGGAGCCAACGACTGAAGGAGGAGCGTGATGCGAGGAAGATTCCGATTCTGTGGAGCAGATTATCAGGCTTGTTCCAAGGACAACTCGTCATGCACGTAAGGCATCTGATCCAGGAGTTTTCGCCCTTGTACCAGTAGTTGAAACATTTCTCCATGTCTACCGGCCATTTTGAGACACCTCCCGACAGAGTCTCACTACCTTTGGGTATGGCTTTAGCAGGGCAGGCGAGAGCACATTTGTCACAGAGTTGACACGTCTCAGTTATGCCGAGAGCTTTCGGTTTGTCCGGTTCGAGCGGAAGGTCCGTAGTGACAATGGAGATGCGGCAGCGAGGTCCGAATTCCGGGGTTATGAGCATGCCGTTTCTCCCCAATTCCCCTAGACCGGCATCTATCGCTATTGGAATGGTCATCACCTGGCTCCAGCTCTCATAGTGGGCGCGAGCCGGATAACCTTGCTCCCAAATGGCTTTTGCCAGGAATAGAGCCACTTTTCCCCCGGCACGGTAGAAATCCAGCGTGGCTCTGGTCGCAAGCATTGCCTTAATGTTGTCTTCCTGCTCCTTGCACAAGTAATAAGGGAGAGCTTCAGCTATTACAACGGCGTACTTGTGATCGAGCGGCACGCCTTTGAATTTCCATCGCGGATCCAATTCGCATATCCCCACGAGGTCCGCTCCCAGTGATTTAGCCACATCCTTGATCTCAAGGGATTTGGCCGATCGGTCCGTTACGACAGTCTTTATGGCGCTGACGGGCGCCTCGAGAGGAACGCTGATGGACTCGTTGCAGATACCCTGAAACGAAAATGTTCTATCCTTCGGTCCGTTATATTCCGGCGCCATTAGGGCGGCAAAAACAAGTTTCGGATCGTTTGCTTGCTTCACCTCTCCGGCAACCAGGTAACCTCCCCGGAGATTTGTATCCATGGGAAGCAGGAGCGCTACCCAAAAAGCAAAGAACGCAAAGCTCCCGGCAAGGATCACGGTTTTCCTCGTATGTTCTCGTGATAACATCCTGTTCCTTCTTCCTAGGAGACAAAGTGAACGAGAAGCCCGCTTATCAGCCCGCCGAGTATGCCCTCAAGATTCCAGACAAACGAGCCGAGAGCGACGTTAAAACATGCACCTGCGATTCCTCCGGCAATCATCATTACCAGGAAACCTAGGTCGTTATCTTTATTATCATTTGCCATTTTGCTGTCCTCAGGGCAGGTCCTTGAAGGAACCGGCCCTGGAGTATTGCAGGAGCTACCAAGCGTAGCTGTTCGAGCGCGGATTGCATGCAGTGTCGAACCCGGCACCGCACCAAGTTTCAGGTTCTTGGTTTCTAGCTTCCTCCGGAAGCATCTTCTTGAGGGCATAAGCTACCATCGGACTTCCAGCCACCCCTGACAGGACGGTACTTCCTATCATTCTCACAGTTGGCCTCAGGTTGAGTCTTGGAGCACCCTCTTTGCCATCCTCATATCCCAGGATCTTTCTTCCCCAAGGATCTTCCCAGGTCGGCCATTTGCCGAAGGTTGGTTCCGCCAAGTCTTTTGAAGAGTAGAAAGGATTGGTTATGCCGATCCCTCCTTTGGCAACGGCCATGATGCCATCAGGATTCTTTTCGCGATAAATACGGCGGCCTTTTTCATCTTTGGTTCCTGTAGTAAACCATTCTTTGCACCAGTCTCCTTCAGGATACTTTGCATTCGCCTCACGCAGCCGCGTACGTCTGTCGGTCATCACTTGTTGCAGGCCGTGCCTGTTCCAACGTGAATACAAAAGATAATCAAGATTTAAGATAAATCTCCTTCCTATGCTGGAACGACTCACCATATACCGGCCCAATTTATGAGCTGGAGTAGTAGTATCCTTGACAAAGGGACAGACGTCCCTGCACAGAGTGCACGTGCTAGCATCGGTCACATTGTTCAGTCCGACTACTGTCGCACGCCTACATTTCCAGAAATTCGGTTTCCAGGTACGAACTCCCATGAATTCCATCTCTTCTATGGGTATCGCTTTCATGGGACAGTAATCGATGCATCTCGTGCATTTCTCACAAATGTCTGCAACGCCGATATGTATCGGCTTATCCGGAATGAGAGGCAGATCGGTCGTTACCGCATTGATACGCACGTTGCTTCCCCAGTTGAGGGTGATCAAATTTCCAAAACGCCCGTATTCTCCGAGACCTGCCATAATGGCTAAGGGAACGCTCTTTACGTAGGCGTTATTGTGTCCCCACGCGTGATAGCCCATCATGCGAACCATTTCCGCGATGTGACCGGCAACGAAGTCGTCATCCCAGTAGTTCTTCGATACCTTGCTATAGTATCGTATGGAGTCGACATTCCATCCCGTGGGGTAGGGATGCAAGGACTGTTTCTCTTCGTTAACGGTTACGATGGCGTACCGATGCTCTGCAGGTTTGACCTGCAATGGATAACCGAATGAGTCGTCTTGGAAGAACCAGACTTCAGGATTCGGCCCCAAATCCGCGATTCCGACATCAACCGCTCCCAGGTACAGTGCCATCTCCTTAACGAACTTCGTGAGCGTAACCGGGTCCGGCAGGTCTACTTTCTTCGGATTAACCGGTCCCCAAAACCCTTCAACCATTTCAGGAGCGCCGAATCGGGTCGTATTGTGAATTATCGACGCAAGTTGAGGTATTTCCTTTCTGTGATTGACCATATCGAACGTGGTCCCTTTCGGGCCTCGTGAAGGCTGATTACCGTAAATAAATGACGCAAAATCTTTGATGCTAAGTCTTTGAAGATTTTTGATGTCATTCCCAACGTAAGGAATTGTCCCCAGGCCTTGCTCGGGGGGATAGATTTTTCGTTCACCGATTTTGAATGGGGTCCCCGTGAGCAGCGCTCCCCAGATGCCCCACCACACGAGGAATGCCAGCACGCCTAACATACGCCTGTCTTTCATTGGTACGTTCTCCTGTCCAATCTTCCGGCTAGGGGCTCCCGAAAGGACCCTGTTCGTGTTGTGGCAGAAATCCGATCAAGTAGATGAAAAGTATGGCCCAAATCGCGAAAGCGATTGCCAACCCAATATCTTGTTTGCCAAGTTTGCTCCCTAATGCAGGCCTATACCCCAGCAAGATCCACACTCCCGGAGCGCAGAAGAGAATGGTCAACACGATCATCACCCATCCACCTCGTGCTTCGTCTTCGAGAAACTGGGTGACCGTGACCAGGATAAACGTGGACACGAGACCTACCTCTAGAAGCCAGCCGAGCCACTCGTACCACCGTAGGGCGAATAACCGGGATGCCCAGTTCGGAATCGGTCTCGGTTGACTGACTACTGATTCCATTGCTTACCTCCTTTCGATTCCGTGCCTTTCTTATTTTCACAACGACCGCAAGCACTTCGGCCGTTGCCGATCCGTTTGTGGTCTCAAGGCAAAAAACCCTGTTCAGTTCGACCTACTATGGACACAGCGAGACCCAGATGGCAGAGAGCCAGTCCCAGCAATTCGGCTCGACAGGGTTTGATGCCATGACAAAGCCACAAAACGATCAAGCTTACCCAAGAAGTGGCAAACCAGATGATTGAAATCTTGTAGTAGGACAAATCGAAATGAAATTTTCCGATTTGCGTCAGAATGCCGCTCAAAACAAAGATGGTAACGGTAATGATGATTATGAAAGGTTTGTTGAGCAAAAGCCGAATGTACGGCCCAACCCCATTGGCTTCGGTCCATTGTATACCGGCTAACACTGTGGATAATGCCATAAGGACGCAAGCAAGCACGTAAAAGAGGAGCATGTACATAGACGTAACCTTCTTTTTTCCGTATGGTAATGACCCTGGAAAAGCAGTGGTTTTCATATGTACCCTCGCAAGAGGGAAAAACCTTCCCAAAGGAATACAATTCCCACCACAACGGCTAGAAGACGACCGAGCCACGAAACAAATCCAAGTCGCTGCAGATATCCGGCGAAACCCGCTGGAAGAATGAAAAGACTTGTCGCAACGAAAAACGCTCCAAACACCGCTATGCCCGCTGTGGAATTTCCTGATTTAAGGGAATACGTTATGGCGAGGAGAACTGGCGGGCACACATTGAGTGCAGTGAGTCCCCCAACAAGATAGGGGAATAGCTTCCTATCAGGTTGCCGGGCTATCCATTCACAAAGTCCGCCATGAGGAAGTTTTAGGCCCAGCCCGTGAGCGATGAGAGAGAGAGACAAGATTACCCATGCAATACCGCAAATCTTGTGGGTCGCTGCCCCCAACATCGCGCCGAGAGTTGCCGATATGAACCCGACTATCATGTACGCGGCAAAACGACCGGCTATGAAACGTCCCACGAAATGCCACGTCTCTTTTGTGGCATCGGGCTTGTCACCGAGCACAAAGGAGAGAAGTACCGGGAAGCAAGCAGCAAAGCAAAACGGCCCGGTAGTCAATCCCAAACCAAACCCGCTCAAAAGATGAGACCCCAAAGACTGAAGAGTCATTGCATGCTCCTCTCTTGACTGAATCTCTTCAGCCCGATATCAGGAGCCATCTTCTCCACTGTCCAAGGAGGATCGAAGGTGACGATAAGCCGCAACGACCGCACATTCTCTTTCATCACTTCTTTTTTGACGTCTCGTATTAATTCGAGGCCATAGGGGCAGGCAGGCGTGGTAAGTGTCATCGTTATGAATACGGCAGTACCTTCTGTTCGGACTTCGTACACCAGCCCGAGATCCACAATATTGATGTCAATCTCGGGATCCCGGACATTCCGGAGGGAGTTCATGATCTCGCTGGGCTGTATGTGCGTCTCGTTCATCTCTCCTGATGTGGTCTCTTTTGCCCAGCAGTATTCATGTCTTATCTTTCTTGAAGAAAGGCCGAAGATTATAGCTGTAGCGACTACAAAACCGACCACGATCAGAAGCAACCGCGATACAAGCTTTTTGTCTCGAAATCCGCTTTTCATACGTTCCTGCCTGTCTTTCCAAAATTTCCATCGAACTCGGAAATGGCATGGTGCAAAAGCGGTGCCGATTTAGAGCGAATTTGGATCGGGCGCGGAAAAAGACCATTTCACTGATTTGTCTTCAGCAGTCGGTGGAGCGAAACAGTGTCATCGATGACCTACTGTTTCATGGATGACGCTGGCAAATCGGCAATGAACAGTTCAGTTATAGTCATTGCCAAAAGAGATGACTGAAACTCGTGCAGATGCTAGTCGAAAAATCCCCCCAGCCCCCCATAGGCGCTAACTTATGGCGTTTTTGGTCGTTTGTTCCGGAGGAACAACTGACAATAGGTCGGCGATTCATCGCCGGATAAGGAAAAAACCTAATGATTTTAGAGTCCAGAGGGACGGCGGATACATAAAATCCCGGCAATGAATTACCGGGCTATTTTCTTCAGTCCCTGCGGGACAAAGAATTGCAGAAAAGTTAGCGCCTATGCTCCCTGCCCCCTTTTAATAAGGGGGGAATTAAGATGTTGCCTCTTACCCCCCTTAAAGGGGGGCTGGGGAGATTTGAATCGGACAAAACTTTTGGGCAGACACTATAATCGTTTTGGAGAGAAAAATTCTTGCGGATACTGAAAAAGGTGCTGGTGCAAAAAAGAAGAGCTGTCCAGACGAATTGTAACCGGTTTGCCGGTCAGCATTGTGTCGATTGGAAACTACACGCTGGAAACAATGGAGCAGACACTCTGTAGGGCAAAAGCGAATATGGCCACGCTCTTGTTAGCCCCCTTCAAACGTCTGGCATGTCTGTTGATGGTTGAGAGACTCGTTTTGAGCAGGCGGGCAGCTTCGGTGTACGAGGAACTTTGTTCTATGGCACGTTTTACTAATTCAAGCTCGTAATTTGCCAAAAGATCTTTGAGAGATTCCGATTCACTGCAAGCAAGAAAAGGCTTCTCCGGAGTCGAGCAAAGGCTGGCAAAGGGAAAGGAACGAGAGAGATCGCGCTCGCTGAGCACCTCTTCTTTTCCAGTCACAATGAGACACTCAACAAGATTGGCCAACTCTCTCACATTGCCGGGCCAAGAATAACGGCAAAGACAGTCACAAAGCTGTGGACTCAAGACCCGCTTGCGGCTGTGTTTCTCTGAAAAAACTCCCTGAAAATGAAGTAGAAGCCGTTTAATATCTTCTTGTCGATCTCTAAGTGGCGGGATATGGATCGGCACGACGGCAATGCGATAATACAGATCTTCTCTGAAATGACCCTTAGAGACTAACTTGGTCAGATCCCGGTTAGTCGCAGCAATTATCCTCACATCGACCTGTCGCTGCGATGTTCCACCGACTCGGACGTAACTGCCGTCCTCGATAACAGTGAGTAGCTTTGCCTGCTGTTCGGGCGGCATGTCTCCGATTTCATCGAGAAAGAGGACTCCTTTGTCCGCCATCTCGACAAGTCCTGGTTTACCCGTTTCAAGCGCCCCGCTGAAAGCGCCTCGCTCATATCCGAAGAGTTCGGATTCGAAAAGAGATGCAGGTATGGCAGAGCAGTTGATTTTGAGGAAGGAGCCAGTCTGAGCCCGTGTACTCTTGCTATACACATAATGAGCCAACAAGCCTTTGCCAACGCCTGTTTCACCAAAAATAAGAATGTTGCAGTCGAGTTTGGCCAGATCGGTCGCCAGTTCGAGAGTTTGAAGCATCTTGGGACTTTGGGCAACGATACCCTGGTGTTCTTCCGATTGCAGGGGGTCGGTCGCTGGTTTCGAGCGATTTTTCCTGTGGAAAAATCCAAGATTCCTGAGATTGCATACTATTCCAACCATGCCACCCGCGTCGTCCAGAATGGGGCGAGCCGTTGCCAGCACTTCTTTCTTTGCTGCTGTTATTAGGGTGACCGTGCTTTCTTTGGCTGTATCGGCAACTCTGGCGATGGCAGAATCGCTCAGAAGACCGCTTTCTACGAGCTCATTTGCCCTGTAACCGATTGCCAGTTTATTCGGGAGGCCACTGACGCGGCGAAACGCAGGATTTAGTCTCAACATCCGTCCCTCTCTGTCCGAGAGAACCAACCCGTCGGAAGAGTGGGTGAAAATGGTCGAAATATCGTCTGCCCGTTGAGTATTCATTGACGTTCTCGGAAATCCAATTCTTCAAACCAGCAACGATAGCAATTCCCGTACCACATCGGGAATGGCATCAGCAGCGATATTATATCATTGGAAGCCGAATTGTGTGTCAATTTTTTTTTCGAGTTGAAATATCCGTGAACGCCCAAACGGACTCGGATCGAATCTTGGAAAAATATCATCAGAGAAATCGTAGAGCCGTCCCTTTCCATTCAAAAGGGAAATGGGACTTTCACGTAACGTCGGGGATTCAAATCCCCCTAACCTCCCTTTAATGAGGGAGGAATTAAGATCTTGCCTCTTATCCCCCCTTTCGTAAAGGGGGCTGGGGGGATTTGAATCGAACGCCATGCAGTAAGGAGGATGGGAGAGGAGCTTTTTAGAAGTTCTTCTCCGAACCGAGTCAACGAGAGCCTTCGTATTTTTCCGGGCTGAACCGGCTGTCATACTGCCTCTGCAAACGATATCCCCATTTGTCCACCACACACCACGGATCGAGATTTCCTTTGAGAATCATCCTGAATGTGCGAGGTCCATCGCCAGCCGTAATACTCGTTCGGCGCAGCAAGAACGGATTCAGCCCGATCCGATTCAGTCCATGCAATGCGGTTACTCCATAGGAATACCCGGCTCGTGAAGCCTGAGCCGCGATATCAGAGGGAATATCTCGAACAGTCCCATACGGATAGGAGATCCCGATTGGCCTGACTCCCAGTTCTTCCTCGATTCTCTTGCCCGACGTCACCAATTCTTCAACCACCTGGTCGGAAGTCAAAGTCGCCAGACTGCGGTGACTCACGGTATGCGAGCCGAATGAGAAACCGGCTGAAACCATGGCTCTGGCTTCAGACCAGGAAAGGAACTCCCGTCCGGGATTCGGAGGACCGTTGTCCAGGATGTCCGTGACAAGAAAGAATGTGGCAGGAATGTTATGTCGTTGAAGAATCTCGGCCACTGTAGTGCAGGATTCTCTGTACCCATCGTCGAAGGTTACGGCAATCGTGTTCGGCCCGGAATCGTGACCGGTGTTCAGGCACTCAACATATTCCGACATATCGATAACGCGATAGTGGTCGGATAGATAAGCCATGTGATAGCGAAAATGATCTGACTTAATACTGTAAGAATCGGTCGGATCGTCCTCCACCCCATGATATGTCAAGATTCTAAATCCGTTCCGGTATGCAGCGCTCGCCCTGTAGAGCATCCCGGCTCCGGACAGGGTCATACCAAATTCAAGAATCCATTTCGCTGCTCTCTTCAGAATCCAGCGTGCATTCATGCGTCACCATTGGGATTCAATCGAGTATCTCAATGCCCACTCCAGGCCGGCTCCTGCCGAATAATCGGTCTGCCCGGTATTGGCGGCATTGCCATCAAGGATAGTCCAAACATTCACCGAGCTTATCGTTCATTACACTATGGGTCAAACAAAAACCTCAAACCATTGTGTAGATGACACAGAATATGAATTTTGGCACCCCGTTTCACGAACAAATCCGGCATTTGCAGCGAATAGCGCCTGACATCCAAATTAATAATCTTTTATATCAATATATTTTTACTTTTTATTAAATTGAATAATTAGATAATCAGCTTATTAACTGGACTTTTCTATATATTTTATGATATAAGAACTCACCCGAATGTCGTCATGAGCAGACGGTAAAAATTATCTATGTGCGGGCTTTTGTCCGAATCAGGAGGCTGGTTATGCTGAAATTGAGGTTGTTGTTCTGCACCTTGTTTATCGCCCTGTTACCATGTATCGGCCTAGCCTATCAAATTCCTCCCATGCCCATGCCGGGTGTGGCGCAGCCTTCCAAGTGCACCCCTCCGGGTCATGGTCAGGTTCCGAATTGCCAGCCGGGTCCGGTTCTCCTGAATGACCCTGGATGTGGATTGAGAGCATTTGGGAAGATAGGCCCGATGTGGTTAACCGAGAAGGCGGATTTTCCCTTCAGGAATGTCGATCCTGCAAATCCCCAGTTCAATTTCGAGCAGATGTCACTGGGCATGACGGACGAGCGGTTCTGGGTCGGCTTTCTGGGGTTCGAATTGGAGCCGGTTCGCAGTCTTATTCTCTATTACCAGATTGGTGCGAATGTTCCGAAGGATGGCACGATTACCATGAATGCAACCGGCCGGGCACTCTTGCCGGCCCCTGATAATGCTCAAAACCTGGTGTCTCCCTGGGTTTGGACTGCCAAGAACGTCCACTGGTGGATGATGGAAGGTGGCCTGGCCATCATGGTAACGCCGTGTCTCGGAGTTGATTTTGGCTTCCGGGCCGAGCACATAGATTACGCCATGGCAGACCCGAGGAACTTTGCTCAAGCTTCTGATGTGGGAATTGCAGCCGGCCTGGCACCAGGCTTAGGGATCAGTTGTGCACGTATATGACCGGGTGGTACCGGTCAGTTGGCCGGTGATCCCATGGGAAAAACCTGGATTCCCTATGTCGGTTTGAGAGGAAGAAACTGTAAGAAGCCGTGCCCCAGTATTTGGGACCCGGAATACCGATGGAGAATTATAGGAAGTCCCCTCGCCTGGAACAAGTGGCGCAATGCATTCGATATCAACTGCAGAAATAACGTAGCCCCGCCGGTCATCGAAGTGACGCGCACAGAGTACGAACTCGATGGGAACAACGGCCGATTTGTGGAAGGATCTGTGGAAGCCACCATCGGTCTAACACCGAGTTTGCGGGCCGGCTTTTGGCTTACCGGTAGTTGGTATGAAATCGAAGGTAACGGTCAGGTCAACGCACTTGTCCTGCAATCCGACGATTTCCTGGGGCAGGCGGGAACCAGTTCAGTTGCGGATTCCAGTTATTCAAAGTCCTTCATCGCCCTGGGACTTCAGTTGGAGTTGGGATATTAACTGAAGTTGTCCCGAATGGAGTGTGGGTGTACGGCGTCGGAATATTCCAGCATGTTCCGGCGCCTTGCTTTTTTCACCCAAAAGCCCCCCTTGCCTACCTTTACCTCTCTACCTCGTAATTCAGATCAAAATGTTACGCTTCTCGAGATTTCGATACAGAAGAAGCTCCGTAATTTGCTTGTGCAGGATTTATATGCAAAAAGAATTACATTTTCATCTAAAGTGTCTTTTTCTGTATAAAAAGGTTTGTAGTACGCAACAGGAATTAATGCAAAAGAGATTGCGGACGAGGGCTTTCGTATAGAGATCTGGTAATCGAGAAATCAGAGAATTTGTAGGCGAGTTTCAGGTCAATTATTCCGGCAGGAGAATATCTTCAATGCTCGAATGGCTCAAATCATATGTAAGAAAAGCGCCTACTCCCTTTGTAGCGGGGGCTGAGTTCATATATCGGTTGATACCCCCGAAACTGCGTTATGGTAAAGGATTTCGGGATGCTTTGCATTTGCTCGAACAGAGCGAACATTGGAATCACAGAGAATTGACTGCTTATCAGGAAAAAAAGCTCGAACCTCTCATACATCATTGTTTTGCCAACGTACCGTATTACAGGAGACTTTTCGACGAACGCGGGCTGAAGCCCCAGGATTTTCAGTCCTCCGAGGACCTGAAAAAACTTCCTTATTTGACCAAGAGAATCATCACTAGAGAAAGAAACAACCTCATAGCCAGGAATATGGGATCGTGGAGGAGAGATCCTGCGCATACCAGCGGGAGCACCGGTTCACCTTTCGATTTCTATGTGGATGATGCAACTCTTTCCATGGATCGCGCTCTGGCTTTACGCCATATGTTCTGGTTAGGTTACAGAAAAAGCGACTCCGTAGCTCGTTTTCGCGTGTTTCGATTCTCCAATCCTAACAAATTGCTTGAATACGATCGGGTCGGGCGAGAATTGAGGCTCACACTTGACAGAGGTGATGAACGCGAATTGGCCCAGACAGCGGATGCGCTGAATTCCTTCAAGCCTGATTTCATCAGCGCCTGGCCTTCCTGTTTGTACGTATTGGCACGATGGCTGAAAACAAATAGGAGAAAAATCCACTCACCGCGATATATCATTACCTCTTCGGAAAACCTTTACCCGCACATGCGTGAAACCATAGAAGTCGCTATTGGAGCTCCTGTCATCGACTGGTACGGTCAAGAGGAATCCGTGGCAGTCGCGATGCAATGTGCGGAAGCCCGGGGATATCACATTCAGATGGAAGCCGGATACGTAGAATTGGTCCCCAGACACGGCGGATATTTTGAAATCGTGGGTACGAATCTCCACAATTTCGTTATGCCGTTCCTTCGCTATCGCACGGGCGATCTTGTGACCGGAAGTTTTGGAACCTGCACCTGTGGAAGACAACACCCTACTCTTTCAGGGATCATTGGCAGGGAATCGGATCTCATCGTAACACCCGGAAACACTGTAGTGTCATCCCTCGGTTTGAATTTTGTCTTTCACCACCTGGATGAAGTCAAAGAAAGCCAGATTGTTCAAGAGAGTCTAAATAGTCTACATATTAAGGTCGTGCCATGGAACAAACTCGGGACTCACACTCTGAAAACACTCGAAAAACGGGTACGCGAACACATGCAGTGGGACGCTATGGACATACGCGTGGAGCAAGTCGATCACATTCCCCGAAATGCGGGCGGTAAAAGGCCTTTCTTCTTGTCTCACGTGCAATTGCATGATTCCGCTGTCATGCAGGTAATTCCAACAGCATCGGGTCAGCAGAATTGATACACTTCGCAGTTATGCACATAAGATGACGAAGGCTGGAGTGTCCTGAGCGGAGTGATTAGACGGCTCTGCGTCGTCCGGAGCGAAGGATACCTCCAGCCTCTCAGATTATGAAAAGAAAGCGAATCGATTGAAAAACCTTTTTCCCTGATTCTCTCACCTCATATCTCTGGATTCTTATGGGGATGCGGGGTTATCCCTAAACTACTTCATTGAATCAGATATACTCTGATATATCTTGACCATATCGCACTTAAATGATACAATACCTTAGCTTATTTTCATAACTTTGTTCTTTTAGCAAAAGGTTTTCTCATGCGAATCCAGGGACAAAACGTGCTTATCTGTGTCATTGCTCTTCTCATGGGGCTAGCGGTTGCTCTTCCCTGCCCGGCAGAAAATTTTCCATGCGTTGGCGGTCCGATTCTCGGTTGTCCGACGGTTCCGGTCTGTTCGCCTCCCATTGTGCCTATCGTTCCCTGTTGCGAGCCATCTCCCTTGTTCCCGCCACCTCCGCCAATTGTAGCGCCTGTGATTCTGGGACCTGTGTGTGCTCCCGCTGTTGTCCCTTACGGGCCTCCACCGGTTTCTGTTTCGGTTAGTCCGTACTCCGGGCAACTTCGACATTCTGCTCCGCGGTAGCGGTTCAGGATCCATCCACTTTTGATGCACAGGAAAAGGCATGATATATTAGATGTGCGCGATAGAAGTGGATCAGTAAAGGATCTTTCCGTGCCCGACACCACCAAACGGCTAAATGCCCGTGAAATCCTGGCCGATATTCAAAAGGGACTTCCGGACATCGAACTTATGAAGAAGTACGGTCTTTCCGCCAAAGGCCTGTTGTCGGTATACGATAGACTGCAACGAGCGGGGCTTCTCGATCCCGCACAGTTGACTCAGGATCGAATCGATTCGGAATCTGCCAGGATTGAACTGAACGATGTTCAAACAATTGCTCCGGTGTCGGTCCCTTTTTCGATGTGGACTTTCAAATGCGGAGGGTGGATCTTCTCATCGCCTGCAGTCTCGGACAAAGCCATAGTGTTCGGGAGTTGGGATTGGAACCTCTATTCGGTGGCTCGTGAAACGGGTCAGCTCAACTGGAAATTCAGGACCGGTAATGTGATCAGGTCTTCAGCATTGATAAGCGGCCGGACAGCTTATATCGGGAGCTGGGATCACCATCTCTACGCAATCGATGTGGAAACGGGAACGCTGAAATGGAAGTTTAAAGCCGGACGTGAGATCTGGTGTTCCCCTGCAATTGGCGAAGACCGAGTAATCTTTCTGAGTTCCGATGGGATGATCTATGCTCTGGACATTAACAATGGCCGGCCGGCATGGAGACTTCGAGTGGACAGCCCGTTCTTCAGTTGGACGGAATCGGCACCCACCATCATCGGTTCCATGCTTATGTGCGGAAGCCACAGGGGAATTCTCTACTCGGCAGATATTCGCAGCGGTGGTATTGTATGGGAATTCAAAGCAAGCGGGCCGGTAAATTCCTCTCCCACATTTTTCGACGGTTTGATCTACTTTGGAGCGGATGATGGTAATCTCTATGCACTGGACCCGATTTCTGGGACTGAAAAATGGCGATCTTCGTTAAAGAGAGCGGTGGCATCCCGCCCGGCCGTGGCGGATGGGACTGTGTTTGCCTGCAGTTTGGATGGTTCTCTCCATGCCCTGGATGCGCAGACCGGAGCGATCCAGTGGAGCTTTCAGCGATTACGCAATCTGTTTTCTTCTCCCGTGGTTCTGGATGGCAGACTCTATACGGGGTGTACGGATCACCGGATTTATGCTTTGGATGCAAAAACGGGCTCGGTGGCGTGGTCGTTTGAAACAGGTGGCCAGGTGTTCTCCTCGCCGCGGGTCTGGAACAATGTTTTGTATGTAGGGAGCAATGACGGGAATCTGTACGCTATTGTGCTAAAATGATTCGACGAATCCGGTCGATCGGAAACGATCCGGAAGTACCGGTCTGTTCCCGGTAAGAAGTCGGAAACACTATTCTTCGGCCACATTCGCTCATCGATTATGGAGAGGGATCCTACCCGAGTGAGCTGCCGAAAAGTTACCTGGAGGAGCCATGAAGCAGGATGAGGCTATGAAATTATGCAAAGGTGCGGCGAAAGAACGCTCTGATGACTGCTCCAGAACCGGTGGCTTGACCGAAGGCACTATCGATCTGACTGGAATGTTTTCAGAAGGCGTTTCCGAGTCCGGGAGTTTCGATCTGACCGAGTTCCGCTTGAAAACTACGGTCAAATTACTCGAAGCGTTCCCCATCCCGACGTTTCTTGTGAATGCCGAAAGTGAGATTATCTTTGCCAATCAGGCATGCAGGAGAATCGATCCTTCCCATCAGATCGGGAAGCATTTTCCCGATTTATTTCCCGATCCCAAGGCCAAAGAACGGGCGGCATCGCTTGTCAAAGATGTTCTCTCGCACAGAATGCCTCTCGTGAGCGAGGGAGTTCTTGGAACTGCCGGCCATACGTTTTGCGGCCGAATGCATTTGCGATCGGTCAGAATGCAGAGACAACGATTTGCCCTCGTTATGATCGAAGAGATCGTTTGACGGAACGAATTGTCAGGCTCGTGCTTTGAGTAAGGATTTTTATGCCTATTACGACACATCCGCATGGATTACTTTTTTCGATTGTGAACTTCTACCGTACCCTGATTCCGGAAAGTGCGCGAACATGGATTGGACCCCATCTCGTACCGGTTCTCATGGTTTTATGCAGAGGCAGAATAGATACGGAGACCTATACTGCATTCCTCGACGTTACCGATATGGGGGGGCGCGGAATTTTTTTCGAGCATTTCAGGACAGGCTCCTGGCTCCTGGAACCGCGTGAGATGGAGCTTTTCAAAGAGTGTATCCGACTGAATCCCGAGAGCACTGTCATAGACTTGGGAGCCAATTACGGCGCTTATACGCTTGAGGCATCGTGCTGTTCTTCTGACAGGCCAGGACCTACAATCATCGCTGTGGAACCTAATCCAAGAATTTTTAAATTTCTGGCCAAGTCTGTTGCTTATAACAAACTGGATAAGGTCATGCTCGTGAATGCAGCGGTTACGGACACTCTCAATAAGAAGATGTACCTTGCAGTCACCCCTTCATCCGGAAGTAGTTACATCTCTGCCAGTCCATCTCGTAGATCTTCCGGATTGGAGGTGAAGGGATTAACCCTGGATAGTATTTTGGAGGAACGACACATCTCCAGGACCGACAAATTCATCATGAAGATGGATGTGGAAGGATCTGAGCCGGCAGCTTTGCGAGGTATGGCAAGAACTCTAGCAGAATCGGCCGGTTTTCAGATGCTGCTGGAATTTAATCCGCCTGCTCTGGAGCTTCAGGGTGAGCGACCAATCGATTTACTGCAATCACTTTCGGATCTCAAACCTGAGATATTTCTCGATCTGAAGAATCCTCGACACGACCTGGTGACCATGTCAGATTATACAAGGTTTATGAAGAAGGTTTATGAAACGGAAGGTCAGTACACCAATCTTTTCTTGAGTAGAGGGCTTCGAGTTCCTAAGTCGCTCACGCTCTTGCCGCCTAATTCTGAGCCGGCAATTCAATGAAGAAGCATTTTTGAAACAAAACTAATCTCCTCGGATGTTTTGGGCGAGTATAGAAATGTCGAAGACAAACAAACGCGTCCTGTTTATTAACCCTACAAAAAAGAGAAGAACCGAAACCGACCGTGTTCATCTCGGGTTCTGTCTGTTGGGAAGCATTCTTTCCGATGCCGGGCATGAAACAAGAGTGCTGGACTTGAGCTTCCTCCAGCATGTTACAGATGCCGCGATTATCAAAGATGCTCAGTGGCACGTTCAGGACTTTCGTCCCGACGTGATAGGCATTTCAGTGTTTTCGTTTCTTCACAGAGAGACCGTTGTTCTCTTGCGGGAACTGGAGACGATTTGGAACGGAACAGTGCTCCTTGGAGGACCGCATTTTGCCGTTTTCCCTGAGGATTTTCGAGAGTTTCCCAACGTCGACTATGTCGTTCGCGGTGAAGCGGAAAATGTAATTCTGGATATTTTGCAGCCAAACACATTAACGAGCAATCCTACGTACATCGATGCCAAACCTACAAATCCCGATAGAATACCTCGTGCCGATCTGAGCGTCGTTTATGGAAATCAACATATGACTGTTTTCCAGATTCAACTGAGCAGAGGATGCAATTATCAATGCAGCTTTTGTAGTGTTCACCGCGTTGCGGGCAGACAGATACGTTCGCGTAGGATCGAAGAATGTCTCGAGGAAATCATCGCGGCACGATCGGAGTTCCCGGCTATCAGTAACATTGTTATTACCGACGACTGTCCCGGGTACGACTCACTCAGGCTCAAGCAATTTCTGCGACTCATGGCGCAATCATGTCAAGGAGTTCGGCTCTACATTGACAATATGAGAGCGGATATTGTCGATGAGGAGCTTTTGGAGCTTTATGTTGCCGCAGGTGGAGAAAATATATGCCTCGGTGCGGAAAGCGGACATCCGGAAGTGTTCAAGAAAGTGCATAAGGGGGAATCGCTCGAGAAAATCCGCGCGGCAGCAGGATTAGTCAAAAAGCATAATCTCCTTCTCGGCCTGTGCTTCATTATAGGTCTCCCCGGCGACACGCCTGAGAGACATTATCATTCTGTCAGATTCGCTCGATCGCTCGAACCTGATTATTGCTATTGGAACATGGTTGTTCCCTGGCCGGGTACTGCCGTGTACAAATGGTATGAAGAAAATGGAACTGTGGAAGACCAGCGCAATTTTACAACTCTGGTGAACGATCGAGCGCAATTCGACAGTCCTATATGCGATTCTCGCGAATTCCCCAAACGGGAATTGATTCGGGCCTGGCTGATAGCCAATATGGAAACGCACGATCTCCTGGTCAATCCGATAGCCCTTCCCAAGATCATGTACTTATCGATAAAATACAGAATACTCGGCTCTTTTCTGGCATACTGTATCAGGTTATTACGTTCACCTTCAAAATTCATGGCCTTCATCAACCGCGGTATACAGATACGTTGGGGGAAAATTCGCTCAATTCTTCAAGGCGTATCCAACAAGTGATATCGATGTGCGTTCAAAGAAGTAATCCCGCCACCGGCGGGAGCAAATCCGGTCCCACATGCCTCCGAAGCGAAGTCAGCCACGCTAAGGCGTGGCGTTTGTAGCGAAGGAGATTTGCCGGGACCGGCAAGTAACAGGTTTCTCAATATTCCCTCTATGAAAGCACATCGGTATGAAGTGCCGGCAAGCTTCCGCTCGGTTGTTTGAGATGATTCTCAGGATATGACGATAAGACTATGTTTAGAGTAGGCACGAATGCAACGGCGAATTATTTAGGCACCTTGTTTGCCGGAGGCATCGCTTTCTTTGCAATTCCCTTGTATTACTGGTTCCTCGGTGCAGAAGCGTACGGAATTGTGGGATTGTATCTTGTTTTTGAATCCTTATTACTGCCCTTGGACATGAGTCTGGCAGGAACCATGAATAGAGAACTATCACGGATTTCCGTGTCGGAGGATTCGAGCGAGACATCGAGAGGTTTTGTGCGGAGCCTTGAGTATCCGGTAATAATCGTAGGTTTGTTCTTTGGGCTTATCATAATACTCGCATCATCGTTTATAGCCGACAACTGGTTGAAGGTGCAAAAAATCTCCCCGGAGTCCGTCTCTTTCGCTCTGGTGCTCATGGGAGCGCTCATCACAGTCAGATGTCCTTTCCTTTTGTATTCCAGCTCGTTGGTCGGGCTTCAGAGGCAGGTTCTTTATAACGTGCTGTTGGTGGGGAATACCACATTAAAAACTGGAGGATCGTTCATTGTACTTTGGAAAGTCTCCGGCACAATCGAGGCTTTCTTCCTGTGGCAGATAGCGGCAAGTTGTTGCGAGACTGCGTTGGCCCGCTATGCTCTGTACAAATCGCTTCCGAGAACCGAAGAACTCGAGTCACGTCCGAGTTGGAGGAAGCTTCTACGACTGAGACAATTTTCAGCAGGCCTGGGAGGAATTGGAGTTACAGCTCTTATCCTCACGCAAATGGACAAAATCGTTTTGAGCAAAATTTTGCCTCTCGATTTGTTCGGAAATTATATGTTGATCTGGGCTATTTCCGGAATCGTTTTGAAATGCTCGGCACCACTTTACACCTCGTTTTTTCCTCAATTGGCCCGCATCACGTATTCTGACGATCGATCCCGGCTAATTGCATTTTATCACTCCTGTTGCCAAATTATGGCAGTCATTGTAGTTCCCGTATCGATCACGCTCATTTTGTACTCCCAGAGCATTCTGGGACTTGCTTCAGGCAATCGTGCTATCGCCGATTCCTCGGCTTTGGCAATGAGTCTTCTTGTCGTAGGAAACATGTGTAGCGCCCTGTACCAGATTCCATATGCGTTACAGTTGGCATACGGCTGGACATCTCTCAACTTGATGATCAACTCTGCTGCGATTGTGGTTCTGCTCCCGTTACTTTGGCTGTTCGCAACGCATTTTGGCATTGTGGGCGCTGCCACAATATGGTTGTTGATAAACGGGTCATACCTGCTCTTCGGAATTCCTGCAATGCATCGCAAGATTTTACCTGCCGAGAAAATCGTTTACTATATACAAGATTTGGCTCGACCGGCGTTACCCGCAATTCTTACTGCTATTCTTCTGTTCTTCTTAATGCCCAAACAGGAAAACTGGGTGGTTCTGGCAGCTTCAGCACTATTCGTACTATCTGCTTCGGGAATTACGTCCTTGCTCGCTGCCGGCAGGGTAAGATCTTTGGCATTCGATCTATTTCGGCACCGTGACAATATATGGAAGAAATTGAGTGAATCATCGTACACCGATCACAGGTAATACCGATTCGCTTTTCTTTTTGTAACCTGGCAGGCTGGAGGTATCCTTCGCTCCGGACGACGCAAAGCCGTCTAATCACTCCGCTCAGAACACCTCAGCCTGCGCCATCTTATATGCATAATTGCGAAATGGCATAAGAAGTCATTCTTGTATGCGTTCTCATTTTGTTTGTTCCTACACCTGATGAGGTTGTTTTTTGCTTCCGTTTCTGCATTCTCGTTCATCTCGAATTGCATTCAGTCTATGTAAAATCATTGTACCTACAGATTCCGGAGAATAGTGACCGTGAATGGTTTCCCGGGCATTCTCACTTATCTGTCGAACCATTTCCGGACAAGAAACTACTTTCTTCATGAGTTCGGCTGCGTGATCGAGGTCCGGTTCCGCCCAACTGGCACCGCGAGTATAGTGATCGACATCGTGCTCAATTGGCACCAGGGAATACCTGACAGGAAAGGAGTTGTCCTCATTCATAAAATCCATGTTCCCTGACCAAGCAGTTGCAATGACAGGTTTTCCAAAATACATTGCCTCAGCCAAAGGAAGTCCGAATCCTTCTGCTCTGTGCAGCGATACATAACAGTCACAACATGAAATAAGGGCGTTAACTCTTCCTCGATCCAAATAATCGTCCAGCAAGATGAGGCTCTCGTTGTCCTTAGCAAGTTTCTTGATGGTTTCCAGTATTTCCGGCCGATTCTTCGAATTGCTTATCTTCAACACAAGATAAATGTCCTTGGGTCGTTTTCCAAAAGCCTTGAAAAAAGCCGACACGCAGCCTATTGGATTCTTTCGTTCGGGAGTACTGAAGAAATCGGCCATATTGAGAAATACGAATCCATCCTTGGGAATTCCAAATTCCTCCCGACCGACTTGCGCAGCCGCAACGGGGGAAACGTTATGAGGAATGCGTACAACAGGCAAAGCAACTTTCTTTCCTATGACTTCACGACAAAAATTTGACGCTGTCCAAATCTCGTCCAGCACTTGTGTGGCATACAGCCACTGACTAGGCATTTCCGTTGTTTCCCATACCCAATATCCGATGTTATAAGCACCATTGCATAGATCGCTGCCCATCTCATTATATGCTGCCAGTGTGAGATCTCCATTAACGTGGAAAAGATTAATGTCGTAGGGTTTGATGGAATTTTTCAGTTCATGAAAAACCTCTTCATTCATCCTGGATTTGAACCCCAAGCGATAGTCTACGGCATTCACTGCAACCGGGATGGTCGAGAATGCTCGCAGACTTGAACGAGCCGATTCTCCAATCCCTAGCTCACCTTTGAAACAGCCGATAATGTTCACGCCCCAGGATTGTTTGAAATTGTCAACATGCGATGGAATACCATTCTCGGTTTTTCCGGTTGTTTTAGATGTGATCGCCAAGATCCGGTTAAATATTTCTGTCCTTATGTGTAAGGGGATTAATACTTTTAGTTGATTCGCCGTCCATACCATCAATCTGTATAACGCATTATTCGTACCGTCATGTCGATTCGCAGGTTGTTCAAGATGAGGTGTCCCAAGGGCGTACAAAAACCTCATCAATTTCCATATCATTCTCTGCATGCATTTCTCCCATACGAGACTATATCCCAGTGAGCCAGTTGATTCAATGGGCGATAATGCCAAATAATAATCATAACAGTTTTGTCGGTCGGTCTTGTGAAACCAGGCAAAGTATGAGAATCCGTAGAATACTGCGCTCAGGAGAGAGGACCCTTTCATGAAAGATTATTCAAGAAACGAGCTGTTTCGAGAATACGTATGGGAATTATTCGATCACGCGGGAATACGGGCATATTTTGCTATCCTCGTGTTGGTTGCGGGAGGCCTGACACAGGGAGTTGGATTGCTGATGCTCATTCCGTTTCTGCAATTGATCGGAATCGGGGATTCCGCACCCACAGGGATCGTCGCAGCTATCGGAACCGTCTGGAATTTCACCGGGCTTCCTCTGAATTTGCCTGCCGTGCTTCTCGTCTATATTGGAATAGTGACGCTCTATGCAGCAGCGCAACGCTGGTCCACGATACTTAACTCGAAGCTGTCACACGCATTCACGCGCAAACTTCGCGATGACCTGTTCAGCGCGATGGCGCGGGTTCAATGGCTCAGGTTCATGCAGATCAGAGGATCTGAAATTAACCACGTCATGACCGCCAATCTGACCACCATCGATAACGGTACGTACGGGCTCTTTGCCCTGATCAGCACGATTTTCGTGGTGATAGTGCACATCGGCATAGCAATGATGTTGTCTGTTCCGCTCACATGCGTAGCAATAATCAGTTCCGGCATTCTGCTGATCGTTTTGAGGCCTCTGAACCGCAGATCTTATGCCCTAGGTGAGGAATGGCGCCAAACCATGGCCGCTCTATTCGGGGTTTTGATGGATCACCTGTCCGGGATGAAAATCGCCAAGAGCTTCGGAGCTGAAGAACGGCATATTCGGAGTTTCTGCAGATTGAGCGGAGCCCTTGAGCAGCAAGCCAATCGATTTTCTGCAATTCTCTCATCCACGAGCATGTACTATGAAATCGGAGGGGTAGTTGCCGTGGCACTATTCTTCTTCGTAGGAGTTCAGATCCTTCACGTTCCTGCGGCAAAATTACTGGTTATGGTTTTTCTCTTTGGCAGTCTTGTGCCGCTGTTTTCGTGGATGCAGCGGACATGGCAGGGCACGTTGAATATGCTGCCTGCGTACAAAGCTGTAGTGGAAATGAGGAATCGGTTTCACGATGCTGAGGAAGCTTTGGCTCCAGCCAAGATAGATCCTCTTGAATTAAAGACAGGCGTAGAATTTCGGCGTGTGTCTTTCAGCTATATCAAAGAAGATCCGCGTTATGTTCTCAATGAAATAGATCTGGTCTTGGCTGCCAGAGAGACCACCGTCATTCTCGGGCCTTCAGGCGGTGGCAAAAGCACGTTCGCGGACTTGCTGATCGGCCTACTGACACCGGATTCCGGTCAGATCCTCATCGATGGCAAACCGCTTTCGGGAGACGTAATACATTCATGGCGCAAATCAGTGGGCTACGTTCCCCAGGAGAGCCTGCTCTTTCATGAGACCTTGCAGGACAACATGCGCTGGGCTGCTCCTGAATGTTCTGAAGATGACATCTGGCATGCATTGAGGCTGGCTGCTGCACATGAATTTGTGAAAAACCTGCCCGAGGGGCTCAACACGGTCGTAGGAGACAGGGGAGTACGGCTTTCAGGAGGACAGCGCCAAAGGATCGCCCTAGCCCGGGCATTGTTGCGAAAACCCACGTTGCTGCTGCTGGACGAAGCAACGAGCAATCTGGACGTTGAGAACGAGCAACGGATCATGCAAGCACTTCAGGATCTGCGAGGCACCATGACTGTGGTTTTTATCTCCCATCGACAATCTGCAGTGGAGTGCGCAGACAGAGTAATCGTGATTGAAGGCGGACGAGCTCAGTAACGTTTCTGTTCTCCGAAAAAAGCTATCAGCTTATAGCTGTTATCGAAAGTCTTGACGGAATCCAATGCCTGCAATGGGAAGAATCAGTAGCGCCGGCGTCCCTGCCGGCGATAACTTATTGCTTTGTTTGGTGAATTGTTCGCCGGCACGGAGGCCGGCGCTACCAATTGCTGGGAACTGCTCTTCACAATCCGTGATTACTTTCGAGAATCGGTATAATTTGTACCGATGCGCTATCAAAGAAGTGACAATGCTGAAGCCGGCTCCGCTGGGTCTCCGAAGCGAAGTCAGGCTGCGCCGTCCGTAGCGGAGGAGATCCGCTGGAGCCAGCAACTGATCGGCTCAGATATTACTCGTATGAAAGCGCATTGGTATTAAAAGATCGATGCAGAACACTATGGAACAAATAAAAATGGCTTAACGTCCAATATCATTCGCTCTAATTCACCTTCGTTGTGGGCGAGAAGAGCATGGCCCCACATTTCATGCCTGTCCTTAGCGCAATCTTCCGA
Source organism: Desulfomonile tiedjei DSM 6799 (assembly GCF_000266945.1). Taxonomy (NCBI): domain Bacteria; kingdom Pseudomonadati; phylum Thermodesulfobacteriota; class Desulfomonilia; order Desulfomonilales; family Desulfomonilaceae; genus Desulfomonile; species Desulfomonile tiedjei. The sequence goes on along the minus strand of NC_018025.1, from coordinate 874,299 downwards.
CAAAGCCCTTCCGATGCCCTCATATTTTACATTGATGCTTTTCCTCAAATTCTCGGGATTTGATAACACTCCCAGAATAAACACCCTATTATCCAGCTCTTGAGGAACTTGCCTCTTTATGCACTCGAATCGTCGTTCGCGCTCGTCATCGAAATCAATGAGCATTACGAGCCTCCTCTGGTCATACTGCCGTAACCCACTGGCATGATCCGCAGTGAAATCTTCCACAACTCTCATCCAGCCACCAGCAGGAGGCAGGACTTGAATAGCACGGCCGTTAATGTCGGGGTGGAGAATGAATCCGTTTGCAATCTGACGGTTAGCATCGTCTTCGGGCACTACAAGAATGTGAGGCCCGTACTTATTTATGCTCATCGAATACGTCACCGCGAATTATGGCATTCACAAGATCCCCTTTGACGGGTATGTCGCTGAGCGGCCTGATAACAGTCGGCTCCAAATGGCTCTTACGATCGAGTACAAAAGTGTTATCATCAGAAAACCCGCGAATTGCTTCGGGGTTATGAGATGTGATTAAAATTTGGCCACTTTTTCCGAATGAACGCCGGAGAGCCGCAACAACAAATCCAATTTCCGATAATGACAGATAGTTGTCAGGTTCATCCCAGAAGCAAAAGAGCGGACCATACAATTCGTTTGCAGCCAAGGCGGCAGCGCAAAGAAAAAAGCATTTCTCACCGTCAGATAAGCGCTCAAATTTTACGTCGAGTTTCTTTTTCCTCTCAAACCAAACGATCATGGTCTTGAAATCTTTGCCCACACGTTCATATTCAAAATCCCTGATATCAGGCATAACATCCTTGAGGAATTGTTCAACTTTTGTGTAGGCCGCAGGGTAGTGGCCGAGCAGCCCGGAAAACCATTCCCCAAAATTCGAACCATCTCGCTTCGGCAACAGAGTATCGCCACTAGCATCGCCTGTCATAAAGACAGGGATCGGAGCCAAAATCACAGTGCGAGCAAGCCAAGTCCGAAAATGATGTAGCGGATCTTGCTCTGATTGTTCCTGAATTACAGGAAGGGCAACGAGATGCCAATCCATGAGAAATTGAGCCCGAATATTTTGGGATGTCTCGTGAAGAATGACTTGAGCTTCTCTGCGCGAATAAACGGGATCTCCAGACACCAGTAATTGCTCTTCAGCAACACGAAGCTCTCTGAATCTCTCCGGCAATTCCAACACCAGCATATACGTGAACAATTTCCCGCCAAGTATAACTTCTAACTCAAACCGGATCGGAACATCAGACCTTCCTCCGGCAAAATCTCTTTCTTCGACGAGTTCCCCTACCCTATTCCTGCCCCTCGCAATTCCCTGAAGTGTCTCCAATACAATGCCAATAGTTGACTTGCCTGTACCGTTTTTTCCAATCAAAAGAGCAGATGACAACTCTTTTGTGGGCAGCTCAAAATTTTCCAGGCATCTGAAATTATGAACATATAGTCTTTGGAGCATCGGAGAAAAGTTCCTTACATTATGGAAATAAATGGCAGTGGCGTAGACAATCCTGACATTTCGGCTGACCGGACAATCGGCATTTTCGGGATCAGCGAGGTCGAATGATATTTCTCTCTCCGAGTCTCCATTTTGGCGTCATCATTCGACTACCGTTTTGATCGATAATGGACAATGAACTGGTCACTGTCAAGCAGAAGAAGTTCTGCAGCCCATTTGATCGATTTCTGACACGTGCCCGCTCACCAATCTCACTATACCGATTGGGCAAAGATTCTCGTTGATTGCCGATTTCCGGATACTTTCAATAACATTTTTGGCCATATGAATGAGTTCTTCTCATGACAAGGTTGACTCCGTTTCCCGGGCAAAGCATAGTTCTCAGTAGTTGCATTTTATTCTCTCGAGCAAACTCCGGGAGGCTCGATCATGGGGACTGAACCAGGCGTATTTGTGGGCAAAGGTGCTGTACCGATCGTTTTGAATCTCGGTCTTGCGAACCGGCACGGTCTCATCGCGGGAGCGACAGGCACGGGGAAAACCGTTACTCTTCAGGTTCTCGCCGAAGGTTTTTCCAGGCACGGTGTCCCGGTCTTTATGGCTGATGTGAAAGGCGACCTTTCGGGCATCAGCAAACCGGGGGGATCGAAACCCAAACTTGTCGAGCGAGCCAAAAAACTGGGGATGCAGAATTATGGCCCTGAAGCATTTCCGACAGTGTTCTGGGACATTTTCGGTGAACAGGGGCACCCGATTCGTACCACTATCTCGGATATGGGGCCTCTCCTGGCTGCACAGCTTCTGGAACTAAATGAGATCCAGGAAGGTGTTCTCAACATAGCCTTCAAAGTTGCCGATGATAATGGCTTGCTCTTATTGGATCTCAAAGATTTGCGGTCTCTGCTGAATTTCGTTTCCGAAAATGCCAAGGAGCTCATGGAGACGTACGGAAACGTCAGCAAGACTTCTGTTGCAGCCATCTTACGCGGCATTCTCTCTCTAGAGCAACAGGGAGGCGAAAAGCTTTTTGGAGAACCGGCACTGGTACTTGCAGATCTCATGCGAACGGATTCCAAAGGGTACGGTGTGGTAAATGTGCTCGCAGCAGATAAACTGATGGACAATCCTCGTCTCTATGCCACGTTCATGTTGTGGCTCATGTCGGAGTTATTCGAGGAATTGCCCGAAGTTGGGGATCTGGAAAAACCATTGCTCGTCTTCTTCTTCGATGAGGCGCATCTTCTGTTCGACGAAGCGCCGAAAGCTCTGCTCGACCGCATTGAGAAAGTGGTTCGGCTTGTCAGGTCCAAAGGCGTGGGCATTTACTTTATTTCTCAGAATCCTCTCGACATTCCCGATACGATTCTCGGACAACTTGGCAATCGTGTGCAACATGCTTTGCGAGCTTTCACGCCCCGGGACGAAAAGGCAGTTCGAACCGCGGCCCAGACGTTCAGACAGAACCCGAAAATCGATACTGCTGTCGTCATCACTGAACTGAAAGTAGGTGAAGCGCTCGTTTCAACCCTCGAACCCTCAGGAGCTCCGAGTATTGTTCAACGGGCACTCATTGCCCCGCCCTCTTCCAGGATCGGTCCCATCACCCCCCAGGAACGGAGACAAGAAATCAACTCCAGCCCATTGTTTGGTAAATACGAAGATGCTATCGATCGCGAATCTGCGTACGAACAGCTCAAGTCCCGGAGTATCCGAACTATGCAGAGAGAGGAACCCGAGACAGAGACTCGGACACAGACTCGGACCGGCTATGAACCGCAGAGACAGCAAGGTTGGGGATTGCCTGATATTTTGACCGGGTCGGGCAAGAGAGACAGCGTGCTGGAGGCTATGGCGAAAAGTGCTGCAAGAAGTATCGGAAGTTCCATCGGCAGGCAGATAGTGCGGGGGATTCTGGGATCGATCTTGAAGAAATAGCAGGTAGGGGCCCCGCGAACACACGGGATGCCTGCCGTTATTTGAGTGGACACTAGGAGGCTGTCTCAAATCTCGAACCGCAAAAATCATGGATCACGTTGATCCTGTGGAGTAGTCTTCGACTCCGCTTTTTCTCTGACTGAATCCCACTTACAGGCGACTCATCTCGAGAAATCTTGACAAACCCGACTGCTATGAGGTACGAAATGACTATCAAAGGGTGCCCGACAGCGCTCGAATTCTGACAACTCTTTGGATTGACAATGGGAAAACGAGTAGCAATCTGGCTCATTCTTATCGTATACGCTATCAACCTTTGTGGAAGCATGGTGGAAACCGGCTGCTGCCATAATGAGTCAGGTCTTCCTTCGGATGAGGATTCCCATTGTCATGTCGTTTCGAAAGCTCAGGTGGCAGTGCATGCCTTTAAGCACTTCTTTCTTCTGGCAGACGACAGTGTGTACTCTCCGTGGAACTGTTGTTGCGTAGGAGGAGAACACCAGCCCAGCTTTCATCCTTCTGCATTGACCAGGCAAGCTTCCACCCATCTTCCCTGGAAATCCCCGAGTGCAGCAACTCTGCTCGAATCTCCGCACTCTTTTCAAAATGATGTGAACGAACGATTCGTTCATCCCGCAAACATCTTTGCGAGCAATGTTCTTCAGTGCTTACATGCGACCGTTCTGCTCATTTGATGCCTCCTCGTTCTTAAGCGAAATCCTTGTGAGAAGACATTCTTCTGGGGAGCAATTCTCTTCTTGAAGAATGCCTGCACGATAATGATCGTAGGCCACTAGGCCCTCTCAAGCAGATTTTGCAGATCAAATACTGAAAAAAGGAAATAAACCGGGAGGGGCGGAGCAAGCCTCAGCCCTTCTCTGGAGATATCCGTAGACTCTGTCCCTGAATCATCAGCGTTCGAGGAGGATGCTATGAAGAAGTGTATCGTTTTCGGAATCGCCATTGTCCTGGGTTTGATGTTTTCTGTCGATCAGGCGCAATCACGTGGAAATCAACGAGCCACTATCAATCAGAAATGGAGACAAATGGAGGACGAACAGGAAAAGCAGGATCGGGCCTGGAGGCGTATTGAAAGAAGCACCGAGATGAAGAAAAAGGATATTAACGGCACCAAAGTCTTTTGTCCGGATGCCGCCCGATAACTGCAGCTATGGGGAGGAGCTTCTCACAAGAAGTTCCTTCCCGAACTTTGTGAAGCAAGGAATAAATGGAGTTCCGGAAGGCCCATTTTTCCGGAACGTCCAGGCTTGCATATTCGGAAAGTTTTCGTTAGATTTTCTCGCACGAGGCAATGGAGTCTGCCTAATTAACCGCCGAGCCGGATTCGGCTGATGACTCCTACTGTTCAGGGGTAGGAGTCTTCACAGACGAAGAATCATGCCCCATCCTGGTATTCACCGGATGGTTTTTTTGTGTCCTGAAAAAACTGTGCGCCAGGAAACGAACTTTTTACATTCGAATTTGGGGGCTTCTCCATGGCTTTCAGTTTGGCTCTTATTATTGTGCTCGGCCTGATGGGGGATTATCTGTTTCGTCGCATGAGTCTTCCCGGACTGGTTGGCATGCTCATAGTGGGACTCATCGTAGGACCCCAGATCCTCGACATCATGAGTCCTCAGATGATGCAGGTTTCGGCTGATTTCAGGATGATCGCTCTTATCGTCATCTTGCTTCGAGCGGGTTTTGAGCTTCACAAAGACACCTTGAACCGGGTTGGGCGGGCGGCTCTCACCATGAGCGCTGTTCCTGCAGTTTTCGAAATCGTCGGAGTCGTACTGGTAGGTCCTTCACTCCTTCACATCTCCTATCTTGAAGCAGCCATACTCGGCTCCATACTTGCCGCGGTTTCTCCGGCAGTCGTTGTTCCGCTCATGATTGATTTCATGGATCGCGGACGAGGAACAAAAAAAGGGATTCCCACGCTGCTCCTTGGGGCTTCCTCAGTTGACGATGTTTTCGTAATAGTACTGTTTACTATTTTTCTGGGAATGTACGGAGGCGGTGAGATCAATGTTGCTGCAAAACTGGCCGAGATTCCTCTGTCCATCGGGCTCGGAATTCTTGTAGGCATAATTCCGGGCTACGCACTTGTTCGAGTGTTTCAACGGTACGACTGGAAACCCCCTAAGCGTACTCTTCTCGTAGTTGCGGTGGCTATCCTGCTGACCTGGTTGGAACATGCTTTTCAAAAGACTGTGCCGATTGCATCGCTTCTCGGAGTGATGGCCATAGGATTCATTATCCTTGAGAAAGCGGAACCCATAGCCCACATCATTTCGCATAAACTCAAAACAGTGTGGGTGCTAGCGGAACTTCTTCTCTTCGTGCTTGTGGGCGCTCAGGTAAACATCCATGTGGCATGGCAGGCCGGTTTAACCGGGACTCTGGTAATCCTCGTAGGGCTGGTATTCCGCAGCGTTGGAACCTACGTTTCTCTTCTCGGCACTCCTCTCACTTGGAAAGAGAAGCTCTTCTGTGTTGTCGCTTACATTCCGAAAGCCACCGTCCAGGCTGCTATAGGTGCCGTTCCTCTGGCTGCGGGCGTCGCATCGGGAGATGTTATCCTCGCTGTGGCAGTCCTTTCGATCCTCATTACTGCTCCTTTAGGAGCAATAGGCATCAAAATTCTCGGAGACAGAATGCTCGATTACGAAGAGCGTCCGGTGTATCGATTCAAAGAGCTGAGAGGAGACCTGAAGCTTCCGAGAGTTGGAGAGAGAGTAAGAAACAAGATCGATGGCGCAGTATGGAAGATAATAGAAGAAAAAGAGAAATGGATAGAAGTTTCGCCAGAAAGGATTGGTTCGAAGAATGGAAAGCGGCTCCTTCCGGCTATCGAGCTACGATACTGGAAGGAGGATGCAAGTAATGCTCCCGGTACAGGCAAGACGTTGATCTATCGCTATAGTCAAGTCGACTTATCCTTCCAGGATCACTGGGAAGTCCTTTATGACTGGTGACCCTCAAATAACACTACGGAGAGCAAGGCTTCAGTCTCGAGAGGTATTTTATCTGAGTGCGTAGGATGCCTGTGAACGAAGCGGAGCAATCGCATGAAATTACGCGCCTGAGTCCCAGGCGATTGCCACGTCGCTGCGCTCCTCGCAATGACAATTATCTGTTTTATTTGATGGTTTATGCCTGTGAATTCGTGAACGCGTCTTCGGTCAGGCCTGGGGCCTAGCAGGATGCTCTTATTTTAACGCCTATACCCCTACCCCCCCTTTACTAAGGGGGGAATTTCGGGTTGCTTCTTTACCCCCTTTTATAAAGGGGAGTAGGGGGATTTTCCCCACGTATAACTGAATGGATCCTTGGGGGAAAAACGGGCATTCGTCTTTTCGCGCGATTCATCTGCCGTTACACCGATTCTTGGGAGAACCTTTCAGTGCAACCTTACAGCAAGAATCCCGAGCCTGAATCACCTTTGAGCAATGTCTTCGTTAAACCGTGCACTTCACCATCCCACCATCCACATTTATCGCTTGGCCGGTCACGAACTTAGCCCTATCAGATGCCAGGAATGCCACCATGTTGGCTATGTCTTCGGCATCACCGTGGTGTCCAAGCGGGATGTTTTGCCCGGCGTACCATTTGATTGCCTCCTGGCCTGACGTGCCTAGCACTTGGCCCAGTTGATCTCCCAAAGCCCCTGGGCCTTCCCAAAGCGGCGTGCAGATAGGACCCGGGCATACAGCATTCACGAGGATGTTGTCCTTTGCCAAGTAGTTGCTCAGGTCTTTTGTGAACATGATCACGGCTGCCTTGATGGCATCGTAGTCCAGCAGACCTCCAGGTTGCTTCCCAAATATGGAGGAAATGTTGATGATGCGACCTTCGCCCTGCGTTTTCATGAGAGGAATCACTGCCCTGGAACACTGGATGGGTGCGAACAGCATGAGATCCATGTTGTATCGGAACTCCTCTTCAGTTAATTCCATGGGGTCGCTCAGCCGCCCCGTGCCGGCATTATTGACAAGGATGTCAATACGACCAAACTTCTGGACGGCTTGTGAGACGAAACTCTTGAGATCCTCCGGTTGGGTGACATCTGCTGCTACACAAAGGACTTCCACTCCCTTGGCCTTCATCTCCTCAGCCGCCTGCTCCAGCGGCCCCCTTCTTCGGGCGCAGACGGCCAAGTTGCAACCTTCCTCGGCCAAAGCCAGGGCGCAGGCTTTGCCGATGCCCTGGCTGGCTCCTGTTACCAACGCCACTTTGCCCTTTAACCCTAGATCCATCTTGGGCCTCCTTCGAGCCTGAGATTCACAATCATTGTGATTGCGAAGGAAGGTTAGGGAAACACGGAGGGCGTCCCGCCAATTACTTCCCCGATGTGAACGGGTTCCCAGATCGCCCTCAAGGCCTTGATATCAATGTAATTGTAAGCTCCTTTCTGGTCCTTGGGTTCGAAACGCCCGCTCTGTATGCTCATGAAGCCTTGTTCTGCCAATATTCCCGCGGCCTCGTCCACATCGTTAACCAGGAAATTCAAGTGTTGTAACCCCTCTCCGTGTTCGTCCAACCAGTCCTGATAGATAGAAGGGCCTTCAACCGGTTGGACCAGCTCAAGTTGCACACCTCCGACCTGTGCCAAAGCTATCTTTTCCCTGGCCCAGACAGTTTTGCCGCGATACTTGCGATCGTAGACTAACGGTGCCTCCCAGTCGTAAATGTACCAGGGCCCGATACCCAAGATGTTCCAATAGTGTTTCGCCACGCTCGTCACATCTTTGACTACAATTGCGACTTGGTTAATTCCCCTGCACGTGATCCTCGCGGGGCTTTCCTGGCTCACGCCGCGTGCTCCTTCTTCTGAAGCTGCAGGAAACATGGTGGGCGTCCCGCCAATTACTTCCCCGATGTGAACAGGTTCCCAGATCGCCCTCAGGGGCTTGATATCAATGTAATTGTAAGCTCCTTTCTGGTCCTTGGGTTCGAAACGCCCGCTTTGTATGCTTATGAAGCCTTGTTCTGCCAATACTCCCGCGGCCTCGTCCACATCGTTAACCAGGAAATTCAAATGGTGCAATCCTTCTCCGTGTTCGTCCAACCAGTCCTGATAGATAGAAGGGCCTTCAACCGGTTGGACCAGTTCAAGTTGCACACCTCCGACCTGTGCCAAAGCTATCTTTTCCCTGGCCCAGACAGTTTTGCCGTGATACTTGCGATCGTAGACTAACGGTGCCTCCCAGTCGTAAATATACCAAGGTCCGACACCCAAGATGTTCCAGTAGTGCTTCGCCACAGTCTCCAGATCCTTGACTACAATTGCTATTTGGTTGATTCCTTCACACTTGATCTTCGCAGAGCTTTCTGACGCCATCGATGTTCCCTCCTCGTGTACATTGGACGAAAGAAATTCCCGGGGAGAATGTGTTCGACTCTTTGCCATATTGTCTCTCTTGCTGAAAATCACGGCAAAATGCTTGCGATTCCACCTCCCTTCCAGAATTTGTTATTTGATTATCGTAGGTTGATGTTTGCTCTTCCCGATTCCGAGCCGTAAGAAAAAAAGAGAGATCAAGCATATCGAATTGCGGCATATTGGAATGCTCGACAATCTCTCGACCTTTTTAGAAAAGCGGAGTGAGACCGCACAATAACGAGCGGCGACTAGTTCAGATCAAGGAGTCAGCCTTGTAAGCGCAGAGATCACCGCACATCGTGCACGTCTCGTGATCCTCGGGGCACGTCTTCCTCCGGATGCTGAGGGCCAAACCGGGGTCTATGGCCTGGCGTATCTGTTCACCCCAATTTCGGTCTTTGCGTGCCCGGCTCATTTTTTCATCCCACTCCCGAGCACCCGGGCGCCGCCGAACCAGGTCACCAGCGTGACCGGATATACGAGCGGCAAGAACACCGATACGAACGTCGTCCGCGTCGGGAAGGCCGAGATGTTCGGACGGAGTGACGTAGCACAAGAAATCAGCTCCTGCAGCGGCCGCCACGGCCGCTCCTATGGCTGAAGTAATGTGATCGAATCCGGGGGCAATGTCAGTCACGAGAGGTCCCAACAGGTAGAATGGTGCATCATCGCATAGCCTCTTCTCCATCATCACCTGCGCCGGAATCTGATCCAGAGTGACGTGGCCCGGCCCTTCGATTATGGCCTGGACTCCTCTTTGCCTCGCCCTACGGAACAGCTGCCCGATAGTGACCAGCTCATCTACTTGGGCCTGATCCATTGAATCCGCGATTGCTCCCGGTCTGAGACCGTCGCCGAGGCTAAGAACCATTCCGTATTGTTTGCAGATGTCCAGCACCTCGTCATATCGTTCAAAGAGCGGGTTTTCCTTTTTGTTCGCCCGCATCCACCGTGCCAGGAAACTCCCCCCTCTGCTCACAATGCCGCAGACTCTTGGATTGTTCTGCAATTGAGACAGTCCCGAAAGTGTGACGCCACAGTGGACGGTCACAAAGCTTATGCCGTCTTCGCCATGGAGCCGGATCGCATCCAACATTTCGTCCGGGTTCATACTATCGGCGGCCCCTCGCCGGCGAGCAGCGTCCACAATTGCCTCATAAATCGGAACAGAACCTACTGGAACCGACGATGCCTCCACAATCTTCCGACGCACAGCCCTCAGATTCCCACCTGTGGAAAGGTCCATAACCGTGTCTGTGCCGGCACTGAGAGCGGCTTCCAGTTTTTTGAGCTCGAAATCCTCGTCCGCAATGTCACCGGAAGTGCCTATATTAGCGTTCACCTTTACGCGAAGGTTCTCACCGACTGCCAAGGCCCTGCCGTTGGGAGGGGCCTTGAATACGGCAACTCGTCCGTTCTGAAAGCTGGTCAGGAGATCCAACTCTTGGACGCTCTCTTCTTGAGCGATTTGTTTGAGCAGTTCGTTCAAGACTCCTTTCTACCTTTCTCATGATTAGCGTTGTCAAATAAGCTGGCGAGCTATCAGGCTCGGTGGGACGTGCCCAATTGAATGGTATGCAATAATGACGCCATATATGAATCCCTCTAGCGTCCCATGCCGATCCATCTTCAGCGCTTGATGTCGCGCTAATGCCAGCACTCCGGAAATGTCAACGCCTTGTGAATTGAGAACAGGGGGGTTGGGCTTCGTCATGATCAGAGCATACGTGTTCGATGTGCGAACAGTGTTCGGAACGCGAACAGCAGCCATTATCGCGTAGCAAGCATTTAAGTCGAAATTGGGTGTTCGAATATCGAACAGTACTGCACGCAGATAATCAGATTTCTTATGTCTCCATGAAGATCGCTGTTTCGAAAGACAATTCGTGTCACAGGGAGTGTGCCCCGACGAAAAATGTGTTCTTCGTCTGCCCACGGACCTACGCATTCTGTCCGTTGGCATAGTAGTTGCAAAATCACCGCAGCGTTCCCTCTTGATCCGTGACTTCACATGATTACGCCAACGGGAGGACCGTACCAGTGAGCGTTCACGTCACAATGCCGAAACTCGGTATGACCATGAAGACCGGAAAAGTGTCAAAGTGGCACAAGGATGAAGGAGATAACGTGCGGAAAGGCGAAGATCTTTTCGAGGTGGAGACGGAGAAGATCACCAACAAAGTCGAAGCCCCTGTCACCGGAATTCTTTTCCAGATCGTCGTCCCCGCTGGTGCGGTCGTCCCGGTTGGCGCCATTGTGGCCGTGATCGCGGAATCAGGGGAACAACCCGAGCGGATGGAAGGAACACAGACCGGCGATGTTACCGAGACAAAGGCGGCATATGCCGGCGCCGCATCGAGAGTAGAAGCCGAAAAGCCCAAGGAAAAAGGCGATATCCTGGCAACCCCTGCAGCAAAGCGTCTGGCAAAGGATCTCGGAGTAGACCTGGCCCTAGTGACGGGCACGGGCGCAGAGGGACGAATCAAGGAAGCAGACGTCACGCGATATCATGAGGAAGCCCAACGAAGGCCCAGAATCACCCCACTCGCGGAAGCGATGGCGAATCAAGCAGCACTCGACATCTCCACAATCACCGGCACAGGAGAGGGTGGGAAGATAACCAAGGAGAATGTGGAACGAGCTCTCCAGCAGAAGACGCCGGTAATCGAGGAGAAGACGGGGCCTGGCAAAACCATTCCTCTGACAGGCATGCGAAAAGCCATTGCAGATAACATGCACGCCAGCCTGCAGAACACTGCACAACTCACTCTAATGACCGAGGTGGATGTCACCGACTCGCTGCGTTTTCAGAACCTCGTGAGAGAGATCTACAAGAAGGATGAATCCGTCAGGATTTCGCTCAATGACGTTCTCATCCTGGCGACTTCCCGTGCCTTGAAACGTTTTCCTATCATGAACTCAACCCAGATCGGTGATGAAATCATCCTGCACGACTCAGTCGGCATGGGGATAGCTGTGGCCATTCCCGACGGTCTGATCGTGACGGTGCTCCATGAAGCAGACCAAAAAGGGCTCCTGCAAATTGCCGCAGAGGCGCGTACCCTTGTTGAGAAAGCCCGCTCAAGCTCACTTAGCGTTGAAGATGTGACTGGCGGGACCTTTACGATTACAAATCTGAGCGCATCGAACGTGGACAATTTCACTCCCATCTTGCGACCGCCCGAGACGGGAATTCTCGGAGTCGGCCGCGTGGTGGAAAAGCCGGTTGTCCTCAAGGGTGAGATAACGATCCGATCCATGATGAGGCTCAGCCTCACCATCGATCATCGAGTCGTCGATGGCGCACCCGCAAGTGAGTTCCTGGGATTGCTCGCGGGTTATCTCGAACAGCCGGCTCTCATTCTGACCTGACTATCAACGAGGGACGATAGAGGGAAACGATATGTATGATGTGATTGTGATTGGCGGAGGACCTGGAGGATACGCAGCAGCTATCAGAGCGTCTCAGCTCGGAGGAAAGGTGGCCCTCGTGGAATGTGGCCAAATGGGTGGCACGTGCGTGAACACCGGATGCATCCCCAGCAAGACATGGTTGCGTGCAGCAGCGCTCCTGGCCTTGATCCGCGAAGGTCATGAGTTCGGAATCCAGGCTGCCATCGAACAGGTAAACCTGCAAGCTATTGTCGATCGCAAAAATGGGGTAGCGACAGACATCCGGATGGGCATGGAGGCACTTCTTCAAAACAACGGCGTGTCGGTTTTGCGGGGGCGTGCCGTGATAAAGGGCCCTCGGGAAATAGCTGTGGAAGACACGGTTTATGAGGCAAAGACAATAATTGTCGCTACCGGAAGCTCCCTGGCGTTCCCTCCTATTCCGGGACTGAAAGAGGCGGCATTCACTACGGATCAGCTTTTCGAAATGACGGACGTCCCGTCGTCAATTCTCGTGTGTGATTCCGGCTATATAGAAGTAGAAATGGCCTTTCTCCTCAACTCTTTCGGCTGCAAGGTGGTCTTGGCCACCGAATCGTCGCGCGTCCTCGCTCGCGAAGACCATGACACCAGCCAGAGAATCACGCAGTCCCTCAGGGAGAAAGGAGTAGAGGTTCTCACACGTCACACGCTCAAATCGATCACGAAGGCAGAATCTGGAGCCGGCTGGTCGTGTGTGCTCTCGGCGGCCGCAGATCGCAGTGTTGAAGTGCAAAAGGTACTGGTTGCATGGAGAAAACCGGCGACGGTCAATATGGGGCTCGAGCAGGTCGGCGTGAAGCTGAATGAGGATGGGGGAATCCTGGTGGACAACCGGTTGGAGACTTCCGTAAAGGGCATTTATGCCATCGGAGACGTCATTGGAGGCTGGATGTTCAGCCATGCCGCATCCTCCATGGCAATCGTTGCGGGGGAGAACTGTATGGAGAGAGGTAGCACGTATCCTTTCCATCTGATCCCACGCGGCCTTTGGACATCGCCGGAAGTGGGTGCAGTTGGCCTTTCCGAAGAGGAGGCGGAGAAAAGAGGATTGGAAATCGAGGTGGGAACCCTTCCCTATGCCATCAACGGCCTGGCTATGAGCCGCGGCGAAGTCGAAGGGTCCGTGAAAGTCGTGTCGGATTCTCGATACGGAGAAATCCTCGGTGTTCACATTGTGGGAGCTGGTGCCACGGACCTGGTGGGCGAGGCTATCCTCGCCATGCAACTGGAAGCAACGGTAAACGAACTTGCCCGCAGTATTCGAGTGCATCCGACGTACTCGGAGACAGTCGCCGATGCGGCCAAGGACACTGCGGGTTGGGCACTCTATCTACCGAAACGCTGACTCCAGACTTGAGCGTTCTCGGTTTGCGCTGAAGCCTGGTCCTCTTGGCCCTCAGAGACGAGAGGAGGCGCTCAGAATGACCGATGCCTCAATTTCTCATTTGCAGGTCCTGGACTGGGGACTTTTGATATACGACGACGCTTTGAAGCTCCAGGAAGCTTTGGTTTCGGAGCGCATTGCAGAACTTTCTCCGGACCGCTTGATCTTGGTTGAACACCCCCCGGTGGTGACCATAGGACGAAGCGGAAGTCTGGACGACCTTCGAGAATCTGAAGAAGCAATCAATCGGAAAGGGGCCTCGGTATTCCACGTAGACCGAGGTGGCATGGCCACTTTTCATGGTCCCGGGCAGCTTGTGGCTTATCCGATCGTTAAGCTCCAGACCAAAGACTTACGGCTGTACCTGCAAATGCTACTGGAGACAGTTGCAGCAGTACTCCGGAGCTACGGATTGGCTTCCGAGTTCAGAGGGAGAAACCCCGGTGTATGGGCCGGCGCCGCAAAGATTGCGAGTGTGGGCGTAGCATGCCGACGATGGGTGACCTACCACGGCATTGCGTTGAATGTGAATGCTGACCTCCGGTGGTTCGAATCTATCAACCCTTGCGGCGATCCGGACGGAAAGGTCACCTCCATGGAGCGCGAGTTGGGGCAGTCAGTGGATATGGCTGAGGTGAAAGATCGTTTCACGAGAGCTTTTTGCCGCATTTTCGGATATGCGACACCGCCGGAGGTGCGCCAACGACCTACGGAGCGACCTTCCTGGTTAGTTCTCTCTCCTTCGTGCACGGAATCCATCGATCGAATGGAGTCCGTGCTTTCCTGGCTGCGTCTCAGTACTGTTTGTCAAAGCGCTCGCTGTCCTAACCTGGGCGAGTGCTTCGCGCGTGGAACTGCTACCTTCATGATCCTGGGGACCATATGCACCCGAACATGCAGGTTCTGTGCAGTAGACAAAGGCAAGCCTGACGCTGTGGATGGAGGCGAGCCGGAACGCATAGCTCAAGCAGTGCAACTCCTTCGACTCAAACACGCCGTGATTACCTCTGTGACGCGAGATGACCTTCCCGACGGAGGCGCCGAGCATTTTGTAAGAACTGTAGAGAAGGTCCGAGAATGTTGTCCGGATGTGAGCGTCGAAGTTCTTGTTCCGGACTTCAGGGGATCTCTGAAGGCCTTACAGAGAATCTGTGACATTCGTCCGGATGTGTTCAACCATAACGTAGAGACAGTGAAACGCCTCTATCCCATCGTTCGCCCCAAGGCGAGGTACCAACGCTCGTTGGGTATCCTGGAATATGCCGGCAAGCACGGGCTTATCGTCAAATCCGGCATCATGCTGGGACTCGGCGAGACAGAACAAGAGATTCTGGAGGCGATTACAGACCTTCGCCGTACAGGCTGTTCGTTTCTCACCCTCGGGCAGTATCTTGCACCTTCCAAAGAACACTTTCCAGTGAGTCGTTACGTGTCTCCGGCCGAATTCGAAGAGTGGGCCCAGATCGCTCGATCGGAAGGATTCAAGAAAGTGGCAGCAGGACCTCTGGTTCGAAGTTCTTATCGCGCGGGTGAAATGGTCTGTTCAATGAGACAACCACTCAAATCTTATCAGTCAAAGGGGTGAAATCGTGGCAGCGCAACGCTTCATCGTGGAGATCGGAACCGGCATAGACCTTCATGGCGAGGATGTAACCAAGGCCGCCTGTCGCGCCGTGAAGGATGCTATTTCCAGGAGCTGTCTCTGCGGGCTTGTCGAAATCCTTGGGATGGTGGATCTGCTGGCGCTGGACGTAGAGGTCCTCGTGGCTGTGCCCAGGCCCGGGGACGTCGACCTCGATCGGGTGATGGCCGAGGTCCCAATAGGGCGCAAGACTGCTCGAGTCATCGAGGGTGGAATGATAACAAAGGGGCTTTGCGTGGCGCAATTCGCGAGCGATTGCGACCAGATCATAGTGGCCAACGCTGCAGTGACAGTGCTCATTGAAAGGTGACCAAGTATGGGGAAAGGAGGGTTTTCAAGGGACCGGCAGCACATCTCACAGACTCGGGAAGGAGGCTTCAGGATTTCAGTCACCGACACTTCCAGCATGGAGGGACAGAAAGATGGAGATCAACAAGGAACAGATGATCGATATGTATACGGTCATGACTACGATTCGCATGTTTGAGACGCGGGTGAGCGAGCTTTTTGCGGCCGGAAAGATCCCGGGGTTCGTGCATCTTTACGTCGGCGAAGAAGCAGTGGCAACAGGCGTATGCGCAAATTTGCTTGCCACCGACTACATCACCAGCACCCACCGAGGCCACGGCCATCTCATTGCAAAGGGAGGGGACTTGAAGTGCATGATGGCCGAAGTGCTTGGCAAAAAGAATGGGTACTGCAAGGGCAAGGGAGGCTCTATGCACATTGCCGACGTTGACCTTGGGATTCTGGGGGCCAACGGTATTGTGGGGGCAGGCCCTCCCCTGGCCACAGGGGCCGCTCTGGCATGCCAGTACCAGGGAAAGGAGAGCATAGCCGTCTGCTTTTTCGGAGATGGAGCATCCAACCAGGGGACAACCCATGAAGCCATGAATCTCGCAACATGCTGGAAACTGCCGGTTGTCTTTGTCGCTGAGAACAACATGTACGGCATATCCTCTTGCACAACGACTTCTATGTGCGTGCCGAACATCGCGGACCGGGCCGGTGCGTATGACATGCCTGGAGTCGTGGTGGACGGGAACGATGTCATGGCGGTCTATGAAGCTGCCAGCGAAGGAATCAAGCGGGCGCGAGAAGGACTGGGGCCGTCGCTGATCGAGTGCAAGACGTACCGTCATCGTGGCCATTTCGAGGGTGACCCCTGCGTGTACCGATGCTCGGAAGAAGTCCAGGAATGGAAAGAGAAAGATCCGATTCCTCGATTCGAAAAGAAACTGTTGGATTTGGGAGTGCTGACTCAGCAAGAGATCGATGAAATCAGGGCATCCATAGCGAAGCGGATAGCAGAAGCCGAGCGTTTCGCGGAAGAGAGTCCGTATCCCGATCCCAGTGAGCTGACACAGGACTTGTACACGCAATAGAGAGAGCGTCGGCGAGATGCGAACTTAACGATAGTCCATCCAAGTAAAGGAGCATGATGACATGCCGACTATGACATTTGCTCAAGCCTTAAACGATGCCCACAAGATCGAGATGCTGCGAGATCCCAATGTTTACGTGGCAGGTGAAGATGTGGGTGTTTACGGTGGAATTTTTGGCGTGACTGCCGGACTGCTCGACCAGTTTGGGCCGAAGAGGGTGCGCGACACGCCCATTACCGAAAGCGCCATCATAGGAACATCAGTCGGGGCAGCGTCTTGCGGATTGCGACCGGTGGTTGAATTGATGTTTGTCGACTTCATCGGAGTGGCTATGGATCAACTTTTCAATCAGGCCGCCAAAATGAAGTACATGTTCGGCGGAAAGGCCAAGATCCCTATGGTGTTGAGGGCCACATGCGGAGCCGGAATTGGCGCGGCGGCTCAGCATTCTCAGTGCCTGGAGTCCTGGTTCATGCACGTGCCGGGACTCAAAGTCGTGATACCGAGCACTCCCCATGATGCTAAAGGGCTCCTTATCTCGGCGATCCGGGACGACAACCCTGTGGTCTTTCTGGAGCACAAAATCCTTTACGCAAGTGAAGGCGATGTGCCAGACGGAGAGTACACCATTCCGTTAGGCAAGGCAGATATCAAGCGTGAAGGAAAGGACGTCACGGTCATTGCCACAGCCCAAACGGTCCGTGTTGCGATGGGCGCCGCCGAGAAACTGGCTGCTGACGGCATCAGCGTAGAGGTGTTGGATCCTCGGACTCTCAGCCCGCTGGATGAAGACACCATTCTGGAATCGGTCCGCAAAACGCATCGCCTGGTGATTGTTCACGAGGCGGTGAAGTTCCAGGGCCCGGGAGCAGAGATCGCGGCGCTCGTTGCCGAAAAAGCGTTTGACAGACTGGATGCTCCGATCCTACGAGTGGCTGCGCCCTTCGTGCCGGTTCCCTTCTCTCCAGTCCTAGAGCGGGAGTTCATCCCCAACGAGGAGAAGATCGTCAAGGCGGTCAAGACGGTGGTGGAATCATAGTTCAGGCGGCTTTTCTCCTCGAAGGCCTGCGACAGGCGGGGAGGTTGACTTGTCACTCGTGGGAATCATTGCCAATCCGGCCTCGGGTAAGGATATCCGCCGGCTTGTGGCGTTCGGCAGCGCCTTTGACAATCAGGAAAAGGTGCGGATTGTGCGCCGTGTCTTGCTCGGGCTGAAGGCAGTGGGAGTAGATCAGGTCTGCTACATGCCCGACTACTATGGGATTGTCCCGAGAGCTCTGGATGGGCTAAAGGTCGACATCTCCGTGGCGTCTCTAAACTTCGACACTAAAGCCGACCAGAGAGATTCCGTAGAAGCTGCGAGAATTATGGAAGAAAAAGGTGCAACATGCATTGTCACCTTGGGTGGGGATGGGACCAACCGTGTAGTAGCCAAAGGAACCACACGGGTTCCCATCCTACCGATCTCTACGGGAACAAACAACGTCTTTTCTTACATGATCGAAGCAACCGTAGCAGGGTTGGCCGCGGGTCTCATTGCAAACAGGGCTGTGCCAATGGAAGAAAGCACCTTTTCCTCTACCAGACTGGATGTCAAGTTGGACGGAAGAGTCGTTGATATGGCCTTGATCGACGTAGCTGTGTGCGAAGACCTTTTTGTGGCATCCAGAGCGGTCTGGGACATGCGAAAGGTTCGTCAGGTCTTCTTCAATCGGGCGGAACCAGGCAATATCGGCCTTTCCGCCATCGGAGGCCAGCTTCACCGCATCCGTGCCGAACAGCCGCAGTGCCTGTATCTGGAACTCGGCGGGGACGATCGTTTTGTCAGGGCAGCGGTTGCGCCAGGACTGATTGAAGATGTCCCCATCAAAAGCGAGAGAGTTATGAATGTCGGAGAAGAGATGCAGGTATGCACCGTGCCGTCAGTCCTGGCGCTGGACGGCGAGAGAGAAGTGGAGGTGCGTCCCGGCCAACATGCAGCCATCTATCTTGCGAAGGACGGCCCTGTGGTGGTGGATGTAGCCCGAACCATGTCCGCGGCCATGACCAGGCAGGTTTTCGCTTGGGAGAAATGCCCCGATATGGGAGGCGAGCTAACTCGCAGTTTGAGTGGAAGGATGGAACGGCATTAGCACGACGTTTCTCAAACGTGGTCGCTGATGTACCTGACTTACGGTGTATGTAGTCAAAACGATCTTTCAAAGGAGACCAACATCATGTCCACCAATGAAGCGCTCAAGGCGGCGTTTATTTTCATCGCTCCGGAAGGGGATCCGCTCCAGCACAGATCATGGGTAAAGACCCCTCATGTCGAGCTGCTTGCGATCGCCGTGAAAGATTATGCAGACGCGGCACGAGTTTCAAAAGACTTGGCTGCTGCTGGAATCCAGGCCATCGAGCTGTGCGGAGGATTCGGCAACGTCGGCACCGCCAAAGTGGTGGAGGCAGTGGGAGGCCAGATCCCCGTGGGAGTCGTTCGGTTCGATATGCATCCTGGGTTAGGGTTCAAAAGCGGCGACGAGATATTTGGGAAGTAGGGAGCGAAAAGGAGAACAGGGGATGAAAGCGGCTGTATGGTACGGAAAGAAGGACGTGCGAGTGGAGAATGTTCCCGAGCCTCCCGCACCAGGGCCCGGACAGGTCAAAGTAAAAGTCCACTGGTGCGGCATCTGCGGCTCCGATCTGCACGAGTACGATGCAGGTCCTATCTTCATCCCTGCGGAAGCTCCTCATCCTCTGACAGGTGTGCAGGCACCTTTGATTCTGGGTCATGAGTTCTCAGGCGAAGTGGTTGAAATTGGTGAAGGGGTCCAGAATATTCAGGTTGGGGAGAGAATCACCGCAGATGCCTGCCAGTACTGCGGAAAATGCTATATGTGCAAACGGAACCGCTACAGCGTGTGCAGTTCCTTGGCCTTCACGGGGCTCATGGCCAACGGCGCTTTTGCAGATTACGTGAATGTTCCCGCTTACACCATCTACAGACTTCCTCCGGAAATGCCTTCTGACGTCGGTGCCGTCGTGGAGCCGGCTGCGGTAGGAGTGCACGCCATCCGGAGAGGCCGCGTTCTTGAGGGCGACACTGTTGCGGTGGTGGGGGCAGGTACCATTGGACTGGTTACGCTGCAGGCGGCCAAAGCAGCAGGGGCGAGCAAGGTCATCGTGCTCGAAATGGCTCAAGCCCGGAAGGAATACGCAAAGAAGCTCGGGGCCACTGCCGTCATCGATCCTTCGGAACAGGATGCGATCAAGGCGGTTCGTCAACTGACCGACGGACTCGGGGTCGATGTGGCCATCGAGTGTGTCGGTGGCAGCGAGACAGGTGCGCTTGCCGTGGATTTGACCAGGCAAGGGGGAAAGACCGTGCTGGTGGGGATTTTTGAGAAGCCCAGCGAGATCCACTTCAACAACCTGGTCTTCTTTGAGAAGGAAATCGTCGGCTCTCTCGCATACTACGGTGAGTTCAGCACAGCTATTGCCCTCATGGCAGATGGTAGAATCGCCGCTCAGCCCATGATTACAGCCAAAATCAAGTTGGATGATATTGTGGAGAAGGGCTTCAAGGAGCTGCTTGCAAACAGGGAACAGCATATCAAGATTCTCGTGTCGCCACAGTGATGACTGATTGAGAGCGCCACCGGTCGGCGTTCTCTTTCGAAGCGGTTATGGGAAATGGGTTCGGTAGACAAAACACCAAGGACATCGATTCGAAGTCTCTGCCGGAGATTGAGCGCCTCAGCGCTGATTGCAGCGCTCTTGTTAGCGGTGGCGCCCCATGTTGGGGCTTCGTGGTTTGTGGATGCCGGTCGCTTCCATGTTTCGGTCCATGGGCAGATTTCTTGCACCGACTGTCATGTCTCAACCCCGCAGGAGGAGCGGCATCCCAATCCTGCCGATGTCAACAAGTCGGTGCGCGATTTCTTTCGAACTGAAAAATGCGCACGCTGTCACGAAGATATAGTGGTTAAAATGGACAGCGGGACGCACGCCGGCAAACCAGTCGACAACCGACAGGAATACAATTTTTGCGTTAACTGCCACGACCCGCATTACCAGCTTGCTACAAAGAATCTCGCGGCATCTTTCGATCCGTCAAAACCTGTCAACCAGCAATGTGGAGCATGCCACAAGCTTCAAACGAGCCTCCCTACCCTTTCTCTTCAAGATGAGAAGTGCATGGCCTGTCACCGATCGGTCGGGACAGAAGGTGCCGAAACCGTGCGGAAAGTCTCCGACTTCTGCTTTGCCTGTCACGGTACGGAGAGTAATAGAAAGAATACGGAACGTGTAAACGTCACAGGCACCGTTCCGATTATCGAGAGTCACTCGTATACATCAACCACGCATTCCAAGCTGTCATGCCTCGTTTGCCACCCGAAGTCTGCAGAGTTCGGTCATACAAAGCGAGAACGGACCCCTTGCCTGAGCTGTCATCACAGACACGATGAGAAAATCGCGCACGATGCCCACCTCCGGGTAAGTTGCGAGGCTTGCCACATCGCGGGCGCCATTCCGGTAAAAAATGCCGCATCCGGAACAATCCTTTGGCAGATTGACCGCAAGACCGACAGACCTATCGATGTTCATAACATGACTCTGACGGCCGCCGCGGGCTCCTGCGAACGTTGCCACAATAGTGCAAACGTAATAGGTGCTGCGGCAATGGTTCTTCCCCCAAAAAGCATCATATGCATGCCATGTCATGCGGCCACCCTGTCCATAGCGGACACAACATCCATGATATCGCTGCTGGTGCTCTTGTTTGGGCTCATTGGACTGGCCGCGGTCTGGTTCTCCGGGAACGTTTCCGCATCGGGAAAATCAACCATCGAGAGAGGGATGCACAAGCCTCCCGGCAATACACGAAGGTTTTTCTTCGTGATCAAAAGGCTCTATGCCCTCAAGACGATAGCTCTCGATGTGCTTTTGCAGAGGAGGCTCTTCCGGCAGTCCAGAACACGTTGGTTCATACATGCTCTGATCTTCTTCCCCTTCATGTTCCGCTTCCTGTGGGGCATGACAGCCCTTCTGACTTCGCTATGGATACCGCAATCCTCCTTACCGTGGACGTTACTCGACAAGGATTACCCTCCCGTGGCTTTGTCGTTCGACGCGAGTGGCCTGTCGATCCTCTTTGGTGTCATCCTCATCGCTCTACGACGGATTGTCGTCCCGAATCGAGACATGGCTGGCATCCCCAAGCAGGACTGGTTGGCGCTCTTCTTGATAGGGGCCACGGTAGTCGTAGGTTTTGTCCTGGAGGGAGTACGCATCGCCATGCAGGGAAGTCCGGCCGGATCGGAATATGCATTTCTGGGATATGCCATTAGTCGGGTGTTTGAGCAAACTTCCGCGCTTCCAGGCGCTTACGGGTACCTTTGGTACTTTCACGCGATCGCAACAGGGGCTGTCCTGGCTTATTTGCCTTTCAGCCATTTGCTCCACATCATCGTGGCGCCTGTTGTCCTCAGCATGAACGCCGTGACAGTCAGTTTAAAGAACCCTGTAAAGGGATCGGCCCCGTGAACCAATCCAGGGCTCGACGCATGTGATGCTCTTTCAGATGTGAAAGGAACAGAGTAATGGAAATCCAGGGATACAATATGCCTGATGACCTTTACTACGAGGAACACCACTTTTGGGTCAGAACAGACGGGAACATTCTTGTGATGGGTATGGACGATTTTGCCCAACAATTGGCAGGGATGATCGTGTACGTTCAACTTCCCTTCGAGGGAAAGGCTCTTCAGACAGGAAAGAAGTTCGCCAAGGTGGAATCCGGAAAATGGCTGGGCATAGTGTATGCGCCAGTGGATGGAGAGATAGAGTCCTCAAACCAGGAATTGGCTACTATCCCAACTCTAATCAACGAAGACTGCTATGGAGCCGGATGGATGTTCAGAATCCGTCCAAAGGACGCAGCGCAAGTCCAGAAACTGATTCATGGACGAGAGACTGTGGAGCCGTGGCTCCTGGCAGACATCGCAAGATACAAGAAGGACTAGCGTGAGCAATCGAGACTACAGTATCAGACAGCTCATCGAGATGGATGCCTGTACCCAATGCAGACTTTGTGGGGATGTCTGTCCCGCGGTTTCTGCTTCAAAGGACGGCACGCTTTCAGCGCTATGCCGGATGAAGGGCCTGCGAGATGTCCTAAAGAGCCGTACAGGGTTGTTCCGTGGAATCTTAAGAAAAAGGGACATATCCGAGGAGGAGTGGAAACGGTTCAGCAGTGTTGTCTTCCGCTGCACGCTCTGCGCCGGCTGCCAGGAAGCCTGTCCGGTTGGTATCAACCTCAAGAATCTGTGGCTCTCCATTCGCCAGGATCTCTTTCATTCCGGCCATTATCCGCAGAAGATCCAAACGATCAGAGACAATCTAGAGGAAAGCCGCAATGTTTTTGGGGAACCAGGAGAAGAACGTGCCGATTGGGTAGACGACATGCGCGATCCTCCCGAACACAGGTACATGAAGGACACGGCCAAAGTCGTCTATTTCACCGGGTGCGTGGCTGCCTATTACCCATTGGCCCAAACCATTCCCATTGCCCTGGCGGAAATTCTTGACGTGAGCGGTGTAGACTTCACGCTGCTGGGAGAAGATGAGTGGTGTTGCGGATTCCCTTTGCTGGGAGCGGGCCTCAGGGAAATGTTTCACGAGTATCTGAAGCACAACTTGGAGGCAATACGGCGAAAAGGTGCCGAAACAGTGGTCTTTGCCTGCCCGTCCTGTTACCAGATGTGGCGCGAATACTATCCTCACGAGTTTGAGATCTTCCACGCATCCGAGTTCCTGATGGAACTGCTCGAAGCAAAGAGAATCCCGCTGAAAGAAGTGCGGCTCACAGTTACCTATCACGACCCCTGCGATTTGGGACGTGGTGCGAATGTCTTTGACGAGCCGAGGCAAGTTATTCGGTCCATCCCCGGCGTGGAGCTGATTGAGCTTCCAAGGAATCGGGAAAAGTGCCAATGCTGCGGAGGTGGCGGCAACCTGGAAATGATTGACGCGGATCTTTCTTCTGCTATTTCCAGGCAGAAAGTAGAGGAAGCGCTGGGCACCGGCGCCCAAGCCGTGGTTACCACCTGTCAGCAGTGCGTACGGACCATGACAACCTATGTGAAGAGAAACAAAGTTCCTATAGATGTCATGGATCTGACTCAGCTCGTACACAAGGCGCTGATGCCAAAACCCGATCAAAGAAGCGCCCCTTGAAGGGGTCTCCACAAGATTGACAGCTTGGAACACGATATGGTACCGTAATATAAAGGTTTGCAATAGCAGAATCCCCGGAGGCTCGCATGTAAAGAAATTATTCTATACAGGCGCCTCTCCGCCAAGCGGCAGTTGTCAGTCGGGTGTTCTGTGCCGGCCCGACTCTTCCCCCACGCTCTGTCTTCGCTGCTTGCCGCATTGGCGATAAACGCCGGAATGCCTGAACAACCAGTGCTGGACGCACACGCCAGTCCGTCTCACCGGTAGTGTGTAGGTTACAGGCACAAGACGGCCGCCTGCCAGGGGGAGCAAAGACATGTACAAGTTAGTCCGAGTCGAAGATCAGTTCCGGGTAATCGAGAGAAGTGCGTCTGCCGATGCAGCCGCGATTAATCACGTGTCAGAGCCGGTTCTCCAGGAATCACTTTCCCAGCTTTGGAGTCCGTGCACTCAGATGGAGAGGCAGTTCTGGAATGACTTCGTAAGAAAGGGGTCGGTGGAAACGCCTCCGGTGAGAAGAGCAATCCTCGAATCCTGGGAAAGATGTAAGAATGCAGGCGTCGAGTTTGACGAAGGAAAGTGCCGGGATTTCATCTCCGACAGAGACTTGGAGGAGAG
The DNA here is from genome assembly GCF_000266945.1 of Desulfomonile tiedjei DSM 6799. NCBI lineage: Bacteria > Pseudomonadati > Thermodesulfobacteriota > Desulfomonilia > Desulfomonilales > Desulfomonilaceae > Desulfomonile > Desulfomonile tiedjei. The sequence continues at coordinate 849,816 of NC_018025.1, read as the reverse complement.
AAAAGGCCTTCTGCGCGAGATATCAGAACCCATCATGGAAACACTTCATCAATGTGTCCGCGGTTCGGGCTTTGTGATCGTTTTGGTGGACACAGACGGGTACATCCTTGCCAGCCTTGGCGATCTGGTGTCAATCAGGCAGGCCGAGAAACTCAACTTCGGCCCGGGAGCCAACTGGTCTGAACACAGTGTGGGTACAAACGCTATTGGCACAGCCTTGACCATAGGATGCCCTATAGAAGTGACCGGCGCAGAGCACTATTGTGAAACGCACCATTTGTGGACCTGTGCGGCGGCTCCCATAAGGGACCCCCAAGGAGGCGTCGTCGGATGCCTGGACATGTCCGGCCCTCGAGAGAAGGCCCATTTTCACAGCCTTGGAATCACGGTCGCCGCGGTGCGGGCAATAGAAGAGCGGTTACAACTGGAGCAGTCCCACAAGTATTACGTGAGCGTGAGCAAGCATCTCGCGACTATTTTCAACTCAGTATCAGAGGGACTGATTACCATTGACAACAAGGGCCTGATCACGGGGATCAATGCTCCGGCTGCCAGACTCCTGATGTTGCACCCGAGGGATTTAGTCGGCAGATCGATCGATGATGTCCTCAGGATGGATAGAAAGCTGAATGATTTTCTGCATGGCAGCAGAGAGTACTCAGAGGAAGAGTTGTTGCTAAAATCGCAAAGGACGTACGTACGCTGCGTCGGGTCGGCAAATTCCATAATTAGTGAGGATGGTTCAAAACTGGGAGCGGTCTTTACTTTCACAAAGGTGAGACAGGCTTCGTCCCAACCAGGCGCCAGACATGAGAGCGACTCAAGATTCATGTTCAAGGACATCATCGGCGAGAGCCTGACCATGCGGGACACCCTGGAAAAGGCAAAGAAGGTCGCCAAGAGCCCGTCCACTGTCCTTATTCTTGGCGAAAGCGGAACTGGAAAGGAGCTTTTCGCACAGGCGATTCATAACGCAAGTGACCGAAGAGACGGCCCTTTCGTGTCGGTGAATTGCGGAGCCATACCGGCAGAGCTTATTCAGAGTGAGCTCTTCGGCTATGTCGAAGGGGCTTTCACAGGTGCAAAAAAAGGCGGCCGCCTCGGCAAACTCGAATTGGCCAATGGGGGCTCCATCTTTCTTGATGAAATTGGCGACATGCCATTAGAGATGCAGGTGAACCTTCTCAGGGTTCTCGAAGGGAAGGCAATTGTGCGTGTTGGCGACAACAAGATGATCCCTGTTAATGTGAGAATCATAGCTGCCACGAACAGAAGCCTCTATGATGAAGTGTCGAAAGGCAGATTCAGAGAAGACCTGTTTTATCGGTTGAATGTTGTAGCCATAACCATTCCGCCTCTCAGGGACCGCAAGGGCGATGTCAGGTTGCTCACTAACCATTACATAGAGACAATCTCCCGAAAGGTGGGAAAAAATGTAGAGAGTATGGAGCCCGCGATTTACGGTGTTCTCGAGGCTTACCACTGGCCCGGGAACGTCCGGGAGCTGGCTAACGCTATCGAGTACGCCGTCAACTTGCTGCAAGGAGAAGAGTTGAAACTCTCTCATCTACCCCCTCACCTAAAAAGGAAAGAACCTGTGCGGACAATGGCTGAGGATACCGAAATCATGCCGCTGGCGTTAGTCGAGAAGAAGGCTATTGAGGACGCCCTTATTCACTTTGGCGGTAACATAACGAAGGTCTCCAATGCCTTGGGAATCGGGCGCAACACCTTGTACGACAAGATGAAAAAATACGGAATTCGATCACTCGGATCGCCGCATTCAGAGACTGTTTCACCAGAGATCACAGAGTAAGGTACTTTAGAACTGAACAGGTCCCGTTGCATGTGAGGAGGTACTATGAGTTCTGCTACAAATTCATCCGGATATAAGATAGCTGTGCAGAGGGACTTTATAGCGCAGCACTATCTTTTCGGGGGAGACTGGGGAGCGGAAAATCAGCTCCATTCGCATCACTATGAGGTGGAGTTGTTATTAGAGGGAGAGACGCTGGATCAGCACGGGTACCTTGTTGACATTGTTGACGTGGAAAACGCGCTGGATGAGATTGTCAGTCGATTTCGGGATAAGACTTTGAATGACGTGCCGGATTTTTCAGGTCTTAACCCGAGCATTGAGCATTTCTCTCGCATTGTGTGCACGACTCTCTCCGACCGCATCAAAGCTTCCAACGTCAGTGCGCTTGAGGTCAAAATCTGGGAAAACGAAATCGCGTGGGCCGCTTTTAGACAGGTTCGTCGGTGAGTATCGGAGTTGGCATCTGCACTGGGGCGAAGTGCTCTGAAACGGCGGTACGGATTTCCTTCGGAGAGATTCCGATCAGTGCCGATTCGAGCCGTGCGAATTCCGAGCCAGGATGCTGACACGCTTCGCCGGAAATAGACACGTGAGCCGAGACTCCGTCCCTGATCTCAAACTCTATTGACATTGGCCCTACAGGCGTCTCCACCGATTCTTGGCAGAGTTGCAGGCCGGAACGAATTGTCACTATTCTGGCGACTGCTGGTCTGTTATTCTGATGTAGCCAGTCACGGGTTGTCATGAGATCCTGCAATTCTTCCATCTTGCAGCGGAGTTCACTGTCTACGTCGTGTGGAACAAAGGACCCGAGAAGCTTTTCGAATTCTGCCACCAGGAGTCCAGCTATCTCTGCTTGATTCCACCGGCTGGCTTGGTTCCCGATCTCTCGGCGCACTGTAGTCATGTTGTCTTCCATTGCGGCTCGCACTCGCGCTCGAAAACTCTCATCCGGCATTCTAAGCATTTTGCACATCGTGTCGAAATCGAAATCCAGTATGACGTTGCCTACAAGCACCGCACAATCACCTATCTCGCCTGCTCCGATTCCGCTTATCTTCCGGTCTCCTACCGCTATGTCCGCTGTTCTTCTGTAATGTGCAGGTATGCCCAAGCGGCGATACACTTTGACCACAGGCTCCAGGAACTTTCTATAAAATGCTTCGCGGCACATGGATATATGGGGATTCTTCTGGTGTAGGACGAGTTGGAAAAAGACCTGATTTGAGTCCAAATATACAGCTCCGCCTCCAACTTCCCGCCGAAATACCGGTATTTTATTGTCTGTGGAGAAATCCAGATCGACTTCTTGGCTGATGTCCTGGTGATAACCTATGCTGAAATATGGCGTAGCGGGAAAGCACGTGCACATGGCCTCTCGGCCAAGGTACGCCAAAGCGTGGTAGATGAGTTGCGATTGTTCCCACGGAACTCTGCCCAGATTATATAGTTCCATTCTGAGAGCTCTTCAAGGGCGGATGTTGCAGACGACATGCTACCACCGGTCGAGCTCTCATCGCAAGCATGTTCGATGCGTTTCTCTTCAATCATGTGATACTATTTCGCAATTATGCATATAAGATAGCGCAGGCTGAGGTGTTCTGAGCGGAGTGATTAGACGGCTTTGCGTCGTCCGGAGCGAAGGATACCTCCAGCCTGCCAGATTATAAAAACAAAAAGCGAATCGGTATGAGTCGATGGATCTGGAAAAGCTAGAATTGGAATAGCGTGCTCGCCTCTGAATCAAGTGATCCTGCTTTGATTGGTCCTTCTCACCATCATGGGAATTTCATGGAGAAGATCCTGGATGGCACAATATCCAGGATCTTCATTTCATAAACAGGGAATTAAAGAATGGTAATTCTCAGTTCATGGACCTCATCGGTAATGGCTTTGACTGGGATTTTCCATGAACATGCACTTTCAATGTTCGGTTTTTATGGCTACGAGAGTCCTGCACAGTTTCTTTTCCGCTTCCCTGATTTTGTGAATTTCTTCTTCACCAATTGTTTCGGGAACGAAACAGTCATAAGCCAAGATCGTCTTACCGGTCTCACCTTCGACATTTTCCAGAATCTTCAGGGCCTCGTGATCCAGTGTTGCAAATGAGCACATCATGATTGTGTACCTTCTTTCCTGAGCTGCGGTTAATATAGTCACGCGTGCCCCGATGAACACGCCCTGCCAATTTGAGAATCAGGTTAGTTTTCTCCGGTCTTCCTATGGATTCCGAGCAGTTTCATCCCATTGTAGATTCAAAATATTGTCCGCATCCAGGTCGGCCAGAGTTCCAAATGGGCCTCCTTCCCGGTTCAAAGTATCCCTCAACCACAATGCATCAGACCTTGACGCCCTGTTTATCTTGAAATTTCTGATCTGGGTTGGGATCATCTGCATACCAACGAGCCTGCCGGAGCCCGCGTCCATAGTCACGAAAAACATGAGCCCGAGATCGTCTCGAAACTCTTCATAGCCGCTGATACCCTCGTAGTCGTCCAGGAAGTCACCACAGCCATAAAGAATCGGTTTGCCTTTGTACACTTCTATTCCCTTCACATGGTGCGAGGAGTGTCCGTGGATTATGTCAATCCCTGCCCGGTCTATGAGATTGTGAGCAAATTCAATTTCCTCGGGATGAATTCCGTACCCCCAATTGCCGCCCCAATGGATTGAGGCTATGACGAGATCGCCCCGCCGTTTTGCTTCTCGGACTTTTCCTTCAAGATAGCAGACTGTTTGATCCGAAAGGTCATGGAACAGGTTTACGCCGGGGCTATCTTCCTCGGCAACCCAATCCAATGGTATGCCGCTCGTTGGAAACCCGAAAGCGAAGACAACCACTCTGGCCTCTTTCCCGACTTCCAGTATGGCTGGAGCTTCAGCCTCTTCTCTGTTTCGGCCGGCTCCGACGGTTTTTACTTTTGCGTTTTTCAGGGTCTCCAACGTCTCGATGAGGCCAGAGTACCCCCAGTCAAGAGTATGGTTATTCGCAAGAACGCACAGGTCTATCTCGGCCTCAGTAATGCAGGGGACGTTTTCCGGATGCATTCGATAATTTATGCCCTTACCTTCCCAGTAGTCGTCACTGGTGGTTACGCTTGTTTCAAGATTGATGATCCTCACGTGCGGCGACATCCTTTTCAGTTCACCAAGCGCATCCCCCCAAATATAAGAATGGCTTATCGGTTTCGGAATCGGACCGTTTGCTTGTTCGCCAAGGTGGACGTAAGCGCTGGCATCTCTTATGTACGGCTCATAGAGTGTGGGATCGCTCGGATGGGGCATCACCTGATCGATGCCTCTGCCGGTCATAACATCGCCCGCCAAAAAAATGGTAATGAGGGACGTTTCTAATGACTGATCGGATGATCGTGCTTCGGCCATGTTCGTATCACGAGTAAGATCAAATTTCGTGCTCCAGGACGTATAGCTCGCCTCCTCTCATATAATATGGCTTTTCTCTCAATGTGCCTGGTGAAACACTCTCTTCAGGTCATTGCAGGTCTTCGCTATGAAATTGGAAGATTTCGCCAGCACTAGCAGGTACTGTTCCGAACCGGGTCAAAAGCAAAGTTTGAGACCATTCTTGATTGTAGTTGCCTCTGACATCTACTTCGCAATTACTGTGGATGTCTTGGTCATGAGCGCAGTCTGCTCCGCAAGACTCGTGAGGAGCCGCAACGAAGTTGAGTTTGGAAGAATTCTTGTTCCAGCCCTTCTCGTCGAGAGAGATGGCCCTGAGAGATACGACGTAACACGAGTTGCCGACTTCACGCCGTCCTTCTTGGTTGTATAAGTCCGTTATTTTTGGGGTTCTCATAAAACGGAACCTGACGGCTGCAAAGCTTTCCAACTGTATAAAGGAATCCTGTTATAATTATTCCGCCTTTGACGGTAAATTCTCAGTGGTGTTCCGGGAATTCATATGCGAGTCGAAGAGCTGCTCAAAGAAAAGCGAAACGAAATCTTCGAGATTGCTGCAAGACATGGAGCGCGGAATATCAGAATATCTGGAAGAAGTGTGGCTAATCATCGAAAAAGATATTCCTGGATTGAAATATTCGATATCCGCTCTTCTGCCGCCTTTGGGTGAATTGGAGCGCGAAATCTCGGGAGAGCCATGATTTAGATGCTGCTCTGAAGAAAACGCCGGAGTGGAAACGGGTCAGAGCGTACCATTTTGGGCGGAGTGAAACGAACCGCCGAGATACGAGCATTCTCAATAAGGCAACAGCATTGCCATCCGACCATGAACAACTGTCCATTACCAGACCACAAGCTGGAGAGGAAAATTCCATAGTGAGTTTGCTTTGCGCCCAAATCCGGGAGCATCGCATTCAGCATGATGCACAGTCGATATCGAAGGTCGTGGCACGCATCTTGTCAGATGAGCGGTTCGGGTTCTTTCTTTTGGCACGAATCGATGGACAGGTAATCGGCATTGCGTACTTGGCAACCATTCTCAGTATAGAACATGCGGGTCCTGTGGGGTGGTTGGAAGAGATCTATGTCTCTCCGGAGCACAGGAACAAGGGAGTCGGCAGGGAGCTCTTGAGCAAGCTATTGGAGCACGCTCGGGAACTCGGAATCGCTGCAATCGATTTGGAAGTGGACAGTGAACATCAGGCAGCGGAATCGCTGTATGCCGGCTTCGGATTTCGCAGGTTGTCACGCTCACGTTGGGTCAAAACACTCCGACCGTAATGATGGCACAGGTCGGGAATTTCAGCGTTTCCAAAGCAATTACATCTGCGGAACCTTTCTGGTATTGGCAAGTGTCTCCCGATCTTCCTTCTTTGATTGCGAGATCGTATGAGTTTCTTCTACTCAGGTTTTCCCGAATCTTCTTTGGATGCTCCGGACTCAGGTTGGTAACTCAGTGGCGGCTTTTCAAGCGCATTCCATAAAATGATCTCCATCATTTCACTGTGTCTAAGCTCATAACGTTTGCAGGCCTCATAAAACGCTCGTACGAGTCCTGCATCGACTCTCACTGATAAGGCTTGCCGAATTCGTGCTGTCTCCCTGGGCGGAGCCGGCGGACACTCGAATGAAGCCGGATACTTCATGCGTCTCTCCTATTTGTTTCATGCGGCGGACTGGCACAGAGCCCAATCGCAGCAGCCCGTTCACGCTGCCGGGGGGATCGATTCACTCCTATTGCCAATACGTTATCTTTGAGCCAAGCCTTTCGGCAAGCGCTCCCATGTCCTGTATACGCGTCTCATACTGCTCCTGCGACCCTCCTGACAGGACGTGTCATGAACGACGATCCTTTCAGCCAAACGTATGCCGGTGGTATCACGTGCTACTTAACTATGGCACTTTATTGACAATTTATGATGGCCGCCTTAGCCTATTACTAAAGAGTATTGTGCGACCAGCCCGAGAATCATCGAAAGGAGTCCATACACATGGAAGGCAATCACGAACACGAGCATTTGCATTCTCACGAGCACGGCCACTCCCACACTCATGAGCATCGCCACGGAGATACTGTGCATGTTCACGAGCACTCTCACACACACGCTCACGAACACCGCCATGAGCACAAACATCCTCACGAGCATGGTGGGGAACAGATGTCGCACGGCCATGATCATGCGGGAGATCATGGTTCTCACGACCACGCTCATGCGACTCACGGCTCGGAGCTTCACGAACATTCCCACTAGATACCAACCGAACAAATTGCTTAAGAATTGCCGGGAACAGCGTGCCAGACTGCGGTGCCTGCTCCCGGCAGTTCGCTTTATCTTCAAGGAAAGCTCGTGACGAATATAAATTCATTCCTCTGAGGTGTGTTCCTTGAATCTGGGATATTGACGGCGAGCATTCCACATAGCCCATATGCCGAACACTCCAAGCAGTAACCCTGCACCTATGAAGAATTTCGCGTGCAGAGCCACGAGCGGCTTGCTGAAGGATTCCATCAGGAGACTTTCCTTCACGTCAATATCCACGCTTGCTGCGTGTCCTCCATGATCGGATTCGGCTGTTACCTTGATCGTCCATTTTCCCGGCCTGTCCGGCAGGAAAGCAGCGACTCCGTTTTTATCGGTACGGCCTTTCTGGTATGGGATCTTATCTCCAGGTCCGAAGATTTCGTACCCGGAGTAGTTCGCCGGCTCATTGGGCAAGAAGAAGAATCGTGCACTGATTCCACGGTTCTCGACCTGATACTCGATGGAATGAGCTTCCGCCCAAGAGACAGCGAAGAGCGGAAGCAGCAACAGGATACAAACGAGTCTGAATATCACTTTTCGCCTCACTGAAAGATCATTTCACCAAAAACGTAAGACTGGTGCACGCTACAAGAATATCAGCATCGGGATCGCCACTGACCGGGAGCGTGTGTTTCGTGGTTATCAACTGTAATCCGGGTTCCGATATTGTGATGTTTGCCCAGCCGTCCTTATCGGTTTTCGGCAAATCTTTGGTCTGGGAATGATCCGTGACTCCCAGAGAGATCGGAAGGCCTTCAACAGGTTTTCCTTCGATCAATACCCTAATGGGAAAAGCATCACCGATCTTAGCCATGAAAGGATCCTTTCCGGGAATGATTTCGAAGAAGATGCCTACGGGTTCGGAGAATTTTCCACAAGGAGTCAGGATGGATTTGGCATCTTTCCGACTTTTTTGTGCCTCGACAACAGTGAGCTTGCTCTTCTCAGCTTCTCGTTTTCCTATGTTCTTGTATCCATCCGTCGTCTTGACCCAGTACCCACTGTCGTAAAGCATGGTTACGATCGCCGGATTCCCGTTTGGGGTAATTGATGCGTGATTCTTGCCTCTTACAATTTCGACAGCGACTGCTTTGCCACTGGCGTCAATCGCTTTGGCTTCCTTTATGTATTCGGGTTTATAGGGATCGAGCTTCTGGCCATGTCCGTAAAGAAAGACCAGTTCGCCGTCACGGTTTTCTATCCATCCTTCGTGCGCAGATAGGAGAGAAGCCGAAAACAACACAAATACAACTGCTACAACGATTTGCTTGTACATGTTTCCTCCTGAAACGATGATTAATCAATGTGCGTTCAAAAGAAGTAACATCTGGCAAACCCGGTTCCGGCATGTCTCCGAAGCGAAGTCAGGCGGTGCCGTTCGTAGCGAAGGAGATTTGCCGGGACCGACAAATAACAGGTTTCTCAATATTCCCTCTATGAAAGCACATTGGTATAAGAAGCTTTTGTCAGATTGACAGTCTTTGGAAGAGAGAAACGGAAGTTCTTTTCTTCTGTTCTTTCGTTCGTATTCACCCGCTGCCATGATAATCTATTCCCCGGGAATGTCGGTCCTAGCGCATACCGCATACATGTCCATCATTTACCAAAACGAATAAGTAAGACCTGATGCAACCTCCCATTTGGGTGGAGGATCGCATGTGAGAAGGCCGGCATTGACGGTGAAGTAGGATGAAGAGAACTCCCTTGGCTGGCATCTTGCAGACACCCAGGAGGACCAACCGTTTCCTGAGTACCTGAGCTTAAAATTGTACACATCGTAGTCAGGAGCATAGAGAGGAATCGTTGCAGTCGAATTCTTGTACAACGGCGCTCCACTATGATATTCGTAGTACAGGTCTGCCAGCACTCTGCCGCGAAGGCCGAAATCCCTCTGCATCGTCACCCCGCCTTTGATAAGATGTTCCGGGATATAGGTTACGAGGTATTGTCCCGGATAGGTAGGGTCAATCACCTTTGCATCTACCCATGCGTAACTGGCGAAAAAATCTATCTCAGACGATGGGTAATATTTAACCTCCAGCTCATAACCCTTGCGCACGGTGTCGCCTATGTTGACCGGCTGATCGTTTACAGTCTTGATTTCCCGCTGGGTGTACGTGTGGTAGTAGTCGGCAGCGAAGTAAAGGTTACCGAAGAGGGCTACATTGAAACCGAGATCGTAAGTCTGAATCATCGCCGGGTCTAGATTGAAGTTGGATCTGCTGGTTGCTCCGTACGGAGAAACCTCGGTGTTCGACGGCGACCGGAACCCGCAACCTACGTTTCCGAAAATGTTGACATTATCTGTAGGAGTCATGACAAACCCGATTTTCGGAGATCTGATAAAAGGAAATCCTTTACCGGAGTTCTGAGGGCGTGTGAAATTATCGAATCGCTGCGTGAAGTAGTCCCATCTCACGCCCCCAACAATCTTTACTCTCTCGTGGGGTTTAATTTGCCCTTGCAGAAACATAGCCCAATTGGCCATTGAGATATCGTAACTGTACGTAAGTGACCTGAACATCCTCTCAAAGGTGTTGTATTGCTGCTGGTCTCCCGTATCCTGTCTCGTTTCTCCACCTATCGTGAGGGAGGCCATATCGCCGAAAACAAGGTTATAATAGACACGACCGCCCCAGTAGAGTGTGTTTTCCATACGGCCGATCTGGTTACTGGTGAGGGGCCAACGCTGGTCGTATCTCATGCCGTGGTATCTGTCCGCATATAGCGTTGCATAGAGCCCCCGTTCGCCGCACATGGGCGAATAGTTCATCACCGCGGTGGATCGCCTTACATCACCGCCATCCGTCGGGTTGATGGGACGCCTCCTATTCCATTGCCCGTTTCTGATCAGATCGATAGGCACATAACAGGAGCCACCCCAGGTTGATTGATAATAGGTGTATCGTAGGGAAAGAGTTCCCCCCAATGCAGGAAAGGAAACTTTGTCGAACGTGCTTCCTTGCTTAAATTCCGAATTGTCCCTGTATCCGTCGATAGTATCGAACTCCTGAACGAGGAAAGGGGTGAAGAACAGCCGCGGAGTACTCAAGATTCCCAATGCGCGAAAATAACCGTAGCTCCCCCCTTCGGCACTCAAGCTCGAAGAAGGATCGCTCTTCTTTGTAGTGATATTGATCACCCCAGCCATCGCAAAATCGCCGTACAGTGCTGAAAACGGGCCCTTAATGACCTCTATTTTTTCAATTGCCTCAGGTGCGAGCCACTGAATCAGAACCCTGCCCTGACCAGCCTGACAAGGGTAATTCTGAGGTACTCCGTCCACAAAAAACGCGATTTCATTGGCACTGGCGAATCCTCGCATGCCGATGCTGAGACCGAGTGTCCCTTGATTATAGTAATAGGAATTTACTCCTGCGATTCTCATGAACAGGTCTGCAGGCTCCCTCCAGACATTGAGCTGCTGAATCTCTTGCGGAGTAATCGTCTGAACCTGAGCAGGAAGTGATGCCGCACCCAAAGAGACCTGGGACTTGTCGGTCACCAGGGAAAGGGTCGACGTCGGAATTCCGCTTCCGGAAAACACCTGGGACAATCCTCCGCGATCCTCAGTTGAAGAAGGTGGCGCTGGAGCGGGTTCATCATAACTCGCACCAGACCGGGACGGGGTAGTTGCCCTGGTTGCGGGACGTCGCTCGGGAGCTTCTATATCGATTCGTTCGAGTGGGCGTGAAGATTCAGTTTCCTGGGCGATCGAAACCGAATTAGTGGCAAAAATGATCGCCCCTGCAGCCAAAAAGAGCACACACAAATAGATCTTGCGACAGGAACAAAACGCATTCATGATGTATATCCCTCATAACAGCCGTACGCCAACGCCGTACAGAAACAAAAAACAACCCGACTTACGATGCTTCCGCACGTGATTGTCATTAGGCCTCTTCGGTTATCGAAGGGAATTGCCATGAGACGGAAACGGCTTGATCAATGCAGGCCCGCAAGGTGCCACCTTGGAAACCGGACGCGCCGGAATCACACACTCAACCGGTCGAGCGGCGGGTGCACGTTGGACATGCGGCGGGCAGTTGCTCATGTTTGGATAAGTCGCTAAGCCACAAGCCGGAATTGGTGGCGGACACGGTCGCGCCGGAATAGCCACAGGCACCGGATGGCCCATGAGGCGTTCACCCACGCAAAGCGGAAGGACGAGTAAAGATCGAATCATCCCTGCCGCCTGGCAGAAGAAGGGCTCGAAGACCGGAGGATTCTCACACTTCGGTGGTGGGCACGGCTGAGGTCCTGCCGGACGGACGATAACGTCAACCCTCACCTGTACGGGTTGAGTCGGACAAGACAGTGCACACACGGGCGGAGCGCAAGGCTGAGAGGGATGCGGCATGGCAGGGCCGCAAATAGGGACACAGGGGACAGGTACATCGACCTGCACTGTCCGAGTTATGGGAGGTGCAGGCCTTGACGGAGCACAGTGATTGAGTACCGGAACGGAACATTGATATGCCCCTGGTGTTCCTTGAGAAGCCCCCACAGTAACACTTGCTATAAGAAGGATAAAAGAGAAAAAGAAAGCACAACGGACCATGACATACTCCTTCATCAATCGATCCGGAAGATCGAAACATCAAGCGGATACAAGAAAAATGGCCCAACCTGTAGCTGAGCGCTCAGCCCCAGACAGGCTGTACGCAAGAAAAGCCTCTTGACGGGGATCGTGGGAAGATGGAAAATGGCAGGAAACGGGGATGGTAGACCTTATTCCCGCTTGCCCTTGGCTTCCGTTGCCGCGGAAGTCAAGGGAATCTTCTCAGCATTCCCCCTGGGAACCTGCAGAACACCCACTCTGGAGTACAACGCTTTTCATGGGATATCGGACAGGTTTTTTGTTGCGACCATTGTGGTGGCACGTTTCTCACAAGCGTACTATTACTGTTTCGAAGTTGTCAAGTCCTTTTTTGGGACATTTGTATCTGGTGTCATCCCCGGGAGGTGCTACAAAGAGCCCTTTGATACTGAAGAGTTCACTGGAAATTGAAAAGGCTCAACCTCCGATCATACGAGGGAGCAAGAAAGTGCGTGGTCTTCGCTCTTTGGCATCAAGAGGTTAAAGCCTTTTCAGACATATTTCCGGAGAGTTGGCCAGTTACCCGGAAATATGAAAAATGAAACGACAATCATAAAGGTCATGGTTCCGAAGATTCAAGAGCACGCGGTCCTTTCCATCGCTACCACGCATTCCAGAGTGTTCTTTGAAACTGGCTTCCGGCCGGTCAGTACCATGAGCGGAAGCAACATGACCTCAAAAGACTTTTGCATCACTTGATCTCAAAGGTAAGACTGGCCGAATTAGAAAGACCATCTGCATCCGGATCGTTTTTCAAGGACAGTTTTTGGAACACATTGATGGATTGCGGCCCGGGCTTTGAGATAGGCACGCTCGCTTTCCCATCCTTATCAGTTTTGATTTCTTGCTTGGATTCGGAGTGACTCGAATCACCAGTCTTTATGACAACCCCTTCGAGGGGTTTTCCATCTAGCAAAACTTTGAGCGGCAATATGTCCCCTGGCTTTACGGTCAACGGGTCCTTTTCCGGCACGATCTCAAAAGGCAGGCCAATGGGTTTCGTCGATGCCTCGCAGGATGCCAGGATTGTTTTTGCGTATTTCTGGACTTTGGATGAATCCAATACAGTAAATTGCTTTTGGGCTTCGCGCTTGGGAAGATTCTTCCACACGTTGGTTGTATCGGTTGTCTTTACCCAGTAACCATTATCAAAGAATACAGAGACAATAGCCGCATTGCCTTTCAGAGCGAGGGTCGCATTCTCCTTATGTTTTACGATATCCACCGGCACAGCGACTCCTTTAGGATCATATGCTTTCGGATCTTTGATTTTTTGCGGATCGTAAGGATCGTGCCTCTCTCTGTGCCCATAGAGCACCACCAGTTCTCCATCGCGCTTCTCAATCCAAGCGTCGTGGGCGACCGCGAGAGTGGCTGCAGACAACAAACACAAGGCTGTAAAAAGAACTCTCTTGAACATGATTTTCTCCTGTAATAGAAACGATTGATCTACGGGTAATAGCAATGCCGATTGTTACCCTGACACTAGTGGCTTGATGGACAGCGTAGAGGTCTGAGTTATGAACCATCAAGCAGTGAAAGCTTGCGGGGAACTATCAGAACGTGTACGAAAGCCCCGAAGTTAAATCCCATTTTGGTTCCGGACCGAAGGTCATTTGATTGTTTAGTACGAAAGTTATCGGCGCTGAGAATTCTCTCGGCTGATACCTCGCGGTGGCGTAAGACGACCACCCGTTTCCCTCGTACGTCAGTTTGAAATTGTACACATCGTAATCCGGACCAAATATCGGGACAGCACTCGTTCCGGAATAGTTTGGGAATCCGCTGGTGTATTGGTAATACGCGTCAGCGACTAATCGCCTGCTGAATCCGAAATCTCTCTGAATTTGTATACCTCCTTTGATAATGTGCTCGGGAACCCGGGTTACGAGAACCTGACCGGCCCGGGCAGGATTTATAACAGTTGCGTCTACCCAGTCGTAACTTGCAAAGACGCTTACATCTCTGGATGGGTAAAATTTGGCTTCGATCTCGTATCCCTTACGCAACGTATCTCCAATATTCGTCGGAACGTTGTTTACGAGCCGGATTTCTCGCTGTGTGATCGTGTGATAGTAAGCGGCTGCAAAGTAGAGATTACCGAAGAGGGCAACATTGAAGCCCACATCGCCCGTGTCTATCTTAGCTGGCTCCAGATCGAAATTCTTCTGACTGGTTGCTGAATACGGAGAAACCTCCAAGTACGATGGAGATCGAAAGCCGAAACCGACATTTCCGAAAATATTAAAATCCTTGGTGGGCGTGAGGACTGCTCCGATTTTGGGAGATATGATCTGCGGGAATCCGGTTCCGGAGTTTTGAGGTCGCGTTAAATTCTGTGCATCCATTTTGAAGTAATCGCCTCTCACTCCCCCGACTATCTTCAGTTTGTCGGCAGGTTTGATCTGCCCTTGGAGGAACCATGCCCAGTTGGACAACTTCAAATCGTAATAGTAGTTCGTACTGGTATATTGTCTGTTACCATCGGTTCTGTGGTCCTGGGGTGAGGCTATGTCCAGTCTTGTTTCCCCTCCTGCTGTAAGCGATGCAACATCCCCAAAGACCATGTTGTAGTAGATACGGCCACCCCAGTACGTCCTTTTGTCCTCCCTGGCTGCCTGATAACCAGTGGACTGAAGATCGTTTAACCGAAGTATGTCCCAGATATCCACGTATGCAGTGGCATACAATCCTCGTTCTCCGCAAAGGGGAGCATAATTCAGGACTATTTCTTGCCGCCTCTGATCGCCCCCATCCGTCACGTTGTAGGCGCGCCTTCTGCTCACGAGGCCTCGTTTCACATCATTGATGACGAGATATCCTGGGGCTCCCCACTTCGCCTTGTAGTAGTTGTATCGCAAAGAGAGAATTCCGCCGGCAATTGGTAGAGAGAATTTGTTGAATGAACTGAAACTTCCCAGTTGAGAATTATCTCTGTACCCATCGATTCTGTAGTACTCGTCGACAAGGTAAGGAGTAGGCACCCATGTATCTCGGCTAAGCACTCCAAGAGCTCGAAAAGCTCCGAAGCTGCCCCCATAAGAGTCGAGGCTGGGCGAAGGTTGACTCTTCTTCGTAATAATGTTGATGACTCCTGCCATGGCAAAATCTCCATACAGAGCCGAAAAAGGTCCCTTAATAACCTCTATCCTTTCAATGGCCTCCGGGGGTAGCCAGGAAATCTCCGACAATCCCGTCGAGCCCTGATATGTCGAAGGGGTGTTCTGTGGAACGCCGTCGATAAAAATGGCTACGTCAGCTCCGCCCGCACCGGAAAAACCTCTGAACGAAAATGAGTGTGTGGCCTGTCCCTGGCCGATGGTGTACGCATTCACTCCGGGAATGGTCGAGAATAAGTCTGAATAGTTGCGGACATTGAGGCGCTGAATATCTTGACTGGTTAGAACTGAAACTTGAGCGGGCATTGATTCAGCCCGCAAAGAAACCTCGGATTTTCCGGTTACCAGTGACCTGGTGGATGCAGGAATCTCGCTTGCAGAAAACATGGACAATGAGGTCTGATCGTCGGATGATTGGGGAGTCGACGGTGTTCCCTCGTCGTAACCAGACCCTGCTCTGGGGGTAGTCCCGTCCTGGCTGCTGGACGTCGCTGGGGAGCTTCTATATCGATTCGCTCGAGCTGAGGAACCTCTTCCGTTACCTGAGCCAATGCGACAACATCGGCAACATTAGCCATTCCCAAAGCGAGCAAGAACGCATACAGCCAAACCTTGTAGTTGAAATAAGATACTCTCATAGCATGTATTCCTTGATGGCAGCCTGAGGCTTGCCGTGAATAAGCGGATTCGCTGACTTCGTGTCGAAGAAATATTCTCCGTGGCTTCCGACCTCTCCATCACCTTGAGACCGGGCCATAATATGGTCCCATCGAACCGTTGACATCGAATGCCGGGAATTTGTCGCACAGTTGGCAACAGGTTGACGGCACTTGCTAATACATGGAGGCAGTGTAAAAGCAGGGCGGCACGCGGGTGCTGGACGGCTGGCACTGCAGCTTCGGAATGCATGAAGGCACCGGATGCCCCATATGCCGCTTATTTCACGCATCTGAATTCCTGTAGCTTACGAATTGCTGCCTCTACCAAAAGCTGTACGTGAGCCCCGAGGCCAACTCCCATTTTGGTTGAGGATCAAACACCAGAAGGTTATTCATTACCCATGTGAAATCGTTAGAGTATTCACGTGGTTTGCACCGAATGGAAAGGAACGAAGACCATCCATTTCCGGTATAAGTGAGTTTGAAGTTGTACACATCGTAGTCCGGCCCAAAGACGGGGATCGTAGTGGATCCGTAATACGGAGCGCCGCTGGTGTATTCGTAGTACAGATCCGCGAGCACTTTTCTACCTCGACTGAAGTCCCGCTGCATCGATACCCCTGCTTTGATCACATGTTCCGACACCTCGGGCACGAGGAATTGCCCCGGGGTCACAGGATCAATCACCTTCGCATCAACCCACGCATAATTGCCGTAGACGCTGAAATCCTGGGAGTTGGTCGGATAGAATCTGGCCTCGAATTCATAGCCTTTGCGCACCGTATCACCGATGGCCATCGGCTGGCCGTTCACTGTCCTGATTTCTCGCTGCATGTTTGTGTGGTAATAATCAGCGGCCAAATAGAGATTGCCGAAGAGGGAGACATTAAAGCCCAAGTCGTAAGTCTGGATCTGCGCTGGTTCCAGATCGAAGTTCGCCCTGGCGTTAGCTCTATATGTCGACATCTCCAGGTTCGTAGGTGATCGGAAACCTTGGCCGACATTTCCAAAAATATTAAAATTCGGGGTTGGTGTCATGACAAACCCGATCTTCGGGGACTGGATGAACGGAAAGCCTTTTCCAGAGTTCTGAGGCCGCCCGAGATTTTCGAAGCCCTCTGTGAAATAATCCCATCTCACGCCACCGACAATCTTCAGGTACTCAGCAGGTTTGATCTGGCCTTGCAAGAAGATCGCCCAGTTGGACAACCTCATGTCGTAATCATAGGTGGTCGTTCTCCTTTGCCTGTCAACTGTTACGTATTGCTGCGCCTCACCCCTGTCTTGCCTGGTTTCTCCCCCTACGATGAGTGAACCCATATCGCCGAAGACAAAATTGTAGTATAGGCGGCCTCCCCGGTATGTGCGGTCGTCCTGGCGCGCTGATTGACCGGGGGCATAGCGTGTGGCGAAAGTCGCACCGTTAAACGAGTAGTACCTGATGGTATTCCGTCTATCCACGTACAGTGTCCCGTACAGCCCTCGTTCTCCACACGCCGGAGCATAATTCAGCACGAACTCCTGTCTTCTCGTATAGCCGCCGTCTGTCGTATTAAAAGCGCTAGTTCTTTTCACAAGTCCGCCCTTGACCCAGTCGATCGGCCAATACCCGGGCGCACCCCAATCCGCGCTGAAGTAGTTGTATCGCACAGAAAGAATTCCTCCCAGAATCGGGAAGGAAATCTTGTTGAAGGGACTAACCCAGCTTATCTGAGAATTATCCCTGTAACCCTCGATATTGTAGTAATCATACGGGAGATACGGCGTAGGAACCCATGTCTCTCGACTGAAGACCCCAAAGGCGCGAAAAGAGCCGAAGCTGCCTCCGGAAAAAGTCACGCTCGGTGAAGGCTCGCTCTTTTTCGTGATGATGTTGATCACGCCGGCCAATACGTAATCGCCATACAGAGCGGAAAAAGGACCCTTGATGATCTCTACTCTCTCGATCGCCTCCGGGGCAAGCCATGTGATATCGTACTCACCTGAGCCTCCAGCAGCTGATGGGAAATTCTGAGGCACCCCGTCAACGAAGACGCCAGTAAAACCATATGTGGTAAAACCCCTCATAGAAAAGCCATTGCCGATCAGGCCTTGACCCCAGTTTACGGCTTTGACTCCGGCCACTTGCATAAACAGGTTGGAACTGTCACCCCAGTAGTTGAGCCCTCGGATGTCTTGGGGTGTGATCACCTGAACTTGTGCAGGGAGCGAGGTTGCGCTCTGAGATACTTGCGATTTTCCGGTCACCAAAGAACTCGTGGACTCAGGCATTGCGTTTCCCGAAAACACCTGAGACACACCCCCACGATCATCAAACGATGGCCTCGGAGGAACCGGTTCATCGTAATCCGCACCCGCTCTGGGGGCAGTAGTGCCCCTGGCTTGCGGGCGTCGCTCAGGAGCTTCTACATCTACTGGCTCCAGCTGAGGAACTGGCTCTGCTTGTTGAGCCCATACCAGCAAATCTCCAAGATTAGTCAGTCCCATGATCAGAAAGACTACAATCAGATGCTTCTTATATTTGGAATGAAAACGACTCATAGTACCTATCCCTTATGTAGCAGCATGTAATATGCCGTGAAGACATCTTACATATTGTTGAGATAGAGAAAAGTAATCTCCTGGGGTTTCAAAAGCCTAGCAAGGCTCCTCCATCATCTGGAAAACGGACTGCAGGAAGGATACCCTTGGGCCGGCATTGGCTTACAGGAAGGTTTAACCTTGGCCTGTAGCCCCGGTGATGCATAACTGATCGGAGGTGGGCAAGGCAGCATGCATTGAGTCGCAGCCTGTGGCTGTGGGCATTTAGCCACAGGCATATGGCAGCAAGGTATCGGAGTGGCCGGCGGTAAAGGCGCAGGCACCGGGTGCCCCATGAACCTCTCACCGATACTCAGCGGAGCAACGATCAAGGATTGGATCAGCCCCGCAGCCTTGCAGAAGAATGGCTCGAAAATAGGAGGATTTTCGCAGCAGAATCTCTGTGGTACGCACAGCTGAGGGTTTTCAGGACGAACGACCACATCCACACGTACCTGTACCGGCTGGGAAGGCGCGCAGGGTGGTGCTCCGCACACTGGCGGACCGCAAGGATTGAGTGGGCAGGCCATTGTCGGGCCGCATGGTAAGGGAGCACACGGTACGGGTACATCAACCTGGATCGTCCGGGATACAGAGGGAGCCGGACGACTTGGTACACAAGAATTGATAGTAGGAAAAGGTTGCGGATAGCGGCCAGGAATTCCCTGGCAGAATCCGGGCGCAATCGATGCAAATGATAAGATGACGATGCCGAATAAAACGGCAAGACGGTACATGAATCCATCCTCCTATTGCAGAAAGTGGGAGCCGAGACCTGACCCGGAAATAGTGGCAGCAGTCTCGCCGGTGCAGATCCGGCTACCGAGACAGTGGTCGATTAACGACTACAATTTCGCATCGGGAATTGCAAAAAGGAGGAAGAAGGCGGGAAACGGGAAGACAGACCTTATTCCCACCTGCCCCTGACCGCCGTAGCCGCGGAGGTCAGGAGTTTCCTCTTCAGCATTCCCCCCTGGGAACCTGTCGAGCACTCGTATCCGCGATAACCGTCACCATAATCGGTATCAAACAGATTATAGTCAGGCGCAGGAGTAGCACGCTACGCTGAATCGTACTACTGAGCACAGTAGCTTGTCAAGATCTTTCACAGCGTCTAGCCTCGGCTGGTGAAAGCCAGCCCAGGCTCTGTCCATTCGATCATCGCTAAAACGTTGGCTCATCAGACTGTGTAGAAAGCCTGCAGTTCACATCTGTAGCCCTTTCGTCACAGCCTTCCGTTACTCATCGTCAGAAAACGAAAAACCCTCTTCCGCGCGCGGCGAAAGAGGGTCTGACCTTATCTCTCACCATCCCGCCCGCGCAGGATTTTTCGGTGAACCTCCATGCTTGGGTATTCTGGCTTCCGTCTTTACCTAATCTCCGCACGTTCCCGGAATTTCTTCCAGCGGTATAAGCAGATTTCGTCAACGGTTACAGTTGCGGGGCAGCATCGGTTTTGCACCGTTTTCCCCAAAGCATGTCGGTAGGATTTCGGAACCGACAAGTCGGTTATACGATACCAACAGTCCTTTCAAGATGTCAACTGTTATTCAGGCCGAAAATCCTGTCCAGAGTTGAATGCAAAGTTGCTGAAATGATGGAAGAAGAATCCAAATAACGCGACACTGAAATTTGACAGTCATTGTAAGGCGACTCTCATACCGGCACCTCATACCCCCATCTGCTGATGGCAGAGAACCTATGAGATAAATAGCAAGAAGATCTTGACGCGAACAACGCAATGGAAGAGAATGCAGGTAACGGGAAGACAGACCTTATTCCCGCCTGCCCCTTGACCGCCGTAGCCGCGGAGGTCAGGGGTTCTCTCCTCGTCATTCTCACCGAAATCTCTCAGCAATTCCGTGAAGGAATGGGCTCGGCCGTCTGCGCAGATGAATGCGCCAGATCCTCATTGTTCGTTTGGACGAAAGCGGCGTCATGCATTTAGAGAAATGGTCGTCTCTTTTTTCGGACGCTTCGCTTTCAACGGCCACTACGTTTCGGGCTAGCTCGTATCGACCAAGCAGAAGCTTTCGTTAGAGCGGGAGCGCCGCGTGCATTCTAGATACACCTTGACAGAAGAAATGCATGGTGGCACAGTTGAGCATATTGTGCTATGATCCGCGCGATTTTTCCGTTTATATGTCCTGCGATGTTGTTCGCGGTCGCGCACTAATTTAGCGTTCAGGGAGTGAATATCATGGATCTCGTTGGCCTGTTTCACCGGGGTGGAATAGCGATGTACCCCATTTTATTATGTTCCGTTGCCGCTGTAACCGTATTTCTCGAGCGTCTTTGGAGTCTTCGCCACAACAAGTTGATTCCCAATGGTTTCGTCCGAAACTTTCGGGAACACATCAAACAGGGGCGACCCGAAGACGCAGCAGCACTGTGCGATGCCCACCCTAATTCTCCTCTTTCCCGAATTGCTCGGGCCGGCCTTTCGCACCACGATCAGGGAGGCGATATGATCCGATTCATGGTATCCGAGATCGGTGAGCAGGAAGCTGTGGAGCTTGAACGATATCAGTCGATCCTGGGTACAGTCGCATACATTTCTCCTTTGCTGGGACTGTTTGGAACTGTTTCGGGCATGATCAAGGCCTTCGACGTGATATCCAAACACACCGTGGTGGACCCGCCACTTCTCGCAGCGGGAATTTCCGAAGCGCTCATTACTACGTTCGCGGGTCTTGCCGTGGCGATTCCAGTAGTGGTCATGGATAGGTATGTTCAGAGTCGGTCCGAGCATATCTCCCTTGAGCTGGAAAAGAAGGCTGTGGCCATAACCGAAGCCCTTATCAAGCAGCAGCCGGACTCTCCTTCTTTGAGGGTTTTGACTCCTTCGAGAACCTGACGAGAAAAACACTTGTTATACCATTACGAGGAAGAGTCAAATGTGGCTCAGCACCAAAAGAAAATCAAAGAATAGTTCGCTGGATATTACTCCATTAGTCGATCTTGTATTTCTGTTGATCATATTTTTTCTTTTGTCGACGACATTCAACGTTTCACCAGGTATTCGGCTCGATCTTCCTGAAGCATCTTCTCAGAAGATTCACAAGGAGAAGAAAGAGATAACTGTTTCCGTGGATCAGTCCGGCACGATCTATATGAACAAAGACCCTGTAGACAGCCAATCGCTGTTATCACAATTATTGACCCGGGCGCGTGAAGATCGTGACACCACTGTTCTCATCAAAGGCGATCGCAGCACAGCATACGGGCAAATGGTGGACATCCTGGGAATGGTCAAGCAAGCGGGATTGCATCGAATTGCAATTCTGACCCAGAGAAAAAAAGATCAACCTAACAGCCCGGATTCGGCGGAAACGAGATGATTTCAAAGAAATTCATACCCTTTATCAGCGCTTCAATGGCCGTTCACCTTTGCGGATTCGCTGCCGTTGGCATGCTGCTTCCTGCAATGTCCGGAATAGCGGGCGATCCCTTCGGCGATCCGGACCGAGTCTTTGTCTCCGTAATCTCGGATCGGGATATGACTGCTGTCGCCCCCACGCCTGCACCGTTCGATTCACCCGCTGCAGTGGAGTCGGAAAAAGCCGAGGAGAAGTCTCAACCTGAAGAGAGTCCTGAAATACTGGCACAGACTATCAAGGAAACTCCCGCGGATTTCAATGAGACAATCGCAGAAAAGCTGCCTGATAGTGAACCTCGTGTTGCAGAGCCCGAAAAGAAGAAGGAACCTGAGAAAGAGGAGTCGTCTGCAAGCCTTCCCCAGGTAGCCAGCACGCTCCATATGCGGCGCGCTGCCTTGGGAAACGCAATGCGGGATTTCGAATCCCTGCTGCTTGCCGCCATACGGCAGGCGACGTTTTTTCCGCAGGAGGCCCTCAAAGAAAGACGTCATGGGCAGGTAATGGTAGCATTCACAATAGACAGGGATCGGAAATTGGCCAGAGTGGAAGTGGTGGGAACATCCGGCTGTCAAATCCTCGATAATGCGGCTGTGGAAATCATGTACAAGGCTTCAGATAAATTCCCTTCATTGCCTGGATTTCTGGATGGCGAAAGTATAAGCTACACGCTGCCTATCCGGTTCAAAGAAAAAAGGGCTACTGCAAGCCCATGATGGATCTTAACGCATGCATGGAAGTCTTATTTACCGGTTCCGGAATTGTTAAATCCCTCCCGGATATGGCGACCTAATGTCTCTCTTGACACAAACGGCTCGTACAGCGTACATTACAGCAAACTAGCCACTGGAAGATGCAGTCTCTACATCTGGTTCCTGTGAGAGATTCCTGCAATTCCAGGAGCCGAGCGAGCGTGGAACTCATACCAATGTGCGTTCAGAAAAGTAATCCCGCCACCGACGGGAGCAAACCCGGGATCGGCATGCCTCCGAAGCGAAGTCAGCCACGCCAAGGCGTGGCGTTCGTAGCGAAGGAGATTTGCCGGGACCGGCAAATAATAGGTTTCTCAATATTCCCTCTATGAAAGCACATTGGTATCAGAGGCGCGGGGGGACCACAGCAGATTTTTCCTCGGATTGTGCTCAGCAAGAATTAGAGTTTCGACGGAATTCCGAGCGAAAGATTCGCCTCAATGTGATAATCGCGGTGAACTGGTGATGGTTGAACCGGGATGGAACAACCGTGCGGCCAAGGTGAGGTCCTGGTGACGTTAGGTCAATGAGAGGCAAGGAGGCAACGACCTGCATGAAGAAAATCGATTTTAAAGTGAACGGTAGTCCGGTTACTCTGCACGTGGGTGACGACGATCGGCGTGTACTGCTCGATGTGCTCCGAGAGGATCTGGGGCTCACAGGCGTGAAACAGTCCTGCGATCGGAAAGGGCAATGCGGGGCCTGCACCGTGTTGGTAAACAACAAAGCGGTTCGCTCGTGTCTGACCAAGATAGCGGATCTGGAACAAGCGGAGATTGTCACCATAGAAGGTCTGGGCACTCCTGACAAGCCTCACCCTATTCAGGAGGCTTTTGTGCTTTCCGGCGCAGTTCAGTGCGGATTTTGCACTCCGGGTATGGTTCTGGCTACCAAGGTTCTGCTCGACAAGAATCCTCATCCTGACGACGATGCCATAAAGGAAGCGCTCAGGCGCAACCTTTGTCGCTGTACCGGATACAAGAAGATTATCAAAGCTGTGAACCTGGCTGCCGATGTTTTGAACGGACAAACTACTATCGAACAACATCGTCCGGATTTGAGCGCGGGTATGATCGGTGTCTCACACCCAAGGCCGAATGCTCTCGCACTGGCATGCGGAACCGCAAAATTCGCCGCAGACATACAGAAGGACGGAGTCCTGGAATTGGCCGTGGCGCGAAGCCCGCAGGCTCACGCGATCATCAAGAAAATAGACTATTCTGCGGCTGCTCAGATGCCGGGAGTAGTGGGAATTATGGTAGCAAGCGACATCAAGGGGTCAAATCGATTGCAGGATGATCAGCCTCTGTTGTGTGACAAAAAAGTTCATGTCATGGGCGACGCTATAGCCCTTGTTGCCGCAGAAACCAGAGATCAGGCTCGCGCTGCCGCGGCAGCGGTTCTCGTGGAGTATGAGCCTTTGCCCGTGATTGAAACAACCGACCAGGCGCTTGCAGACGATGCCGTGAGAGTACACGAAAATTCGCCGAATCTCTGTTACGTGCACCCGCAGATAAAGGGGGATGCGGCATCTGCACTTAGCCAATCGGATGAGATTGTGGAAGCCGAGTTCTCGACCCAGCTTATTCATCAGGCTCCGTTGGAGCCGGAAGCATCCCTGGCCTACTTTGAAACGACGGAAGAAGAGGAAGAGCCCAAACTTGTAGTCGTCGGAAGAAGCATCAATATACATCATCACCTGATGGTACTTCAGGGAGCGGTGGGCTGGGAAAATATGCGCTACGAACAGTCCTTCATCGGTGGCCAATTCGGCATCAAGCTGGATATTACCGCCGAAGCGCTTGCAGCCGCGGCTGCGCTCCATTTTAAACGACCGGTTCGCTATGTGTGCACCCTTACGGAATCCATGTGGATTACTACCAAACGTCACCCGTTCAAGATGAAGGTGAGGTTGGGAGCTAATCGGGACGGGAGACTGACGGGCTACAAGATTGATTTCACTCTGGACAATGGGGCTTATATGTCAGTTGGCAAAGCCATCGTGAACAGGTGCTTATTCATGCTGAGTGGCTCCTACAACATTCCTGCCGTGGAGGCTCACGGACAACTGGTGTACACGAACGGCGCATGGGGAGGAGCTGCTCGAGGAGCAGGGCCACCTCAGGTGAACTATGCTCTGGAATCTGCGATGGAACTGATGGCACAGCGTCTGGGTATGGACTCTTTGGAGTTCCGCCTCCTCAATTCACTTCAACCGGGGGAATCTATCTCTACTGGGCAGGTGATCGAGGAATGGCCCTATCCGGGATGTCTTGAGGCATTGCGACCGCATTACCATCGCGCTCGAGACGAGGCAGCCGCTAGCAAGAACAGCCGGTATCGTCGCGGAGTAGGCATCGCGGGCGGAAGCTTTGGTATTGGAAGAGGAGGAGCCGACAGGTCCAACGTAGCAGTGGAACTGATGCCGGACGGTGGACTTACTGTGTACGGCTCTATATCCGACCCCGGAGAAGGTAATGATGCGATGCTTACTCAGATTGCCGCTCATCTCATGAATATCCCGCCTTCAAAGGTCCATCTGGTCACGCGGAACACCGACCAGACTCCTGATGCCAGCACAGCCTCGGGAAGCAGGGTCACGTACATGAGCGGCGGAGCCATGGTGAAGGCGATTGAAGATCTGAAACAAGCTATGACGGAAGTCGGAGCAACAGGATACGACGATCTTGTGGCAGCTGGGAAGCCAACACGTTATCTTGGAGTAAGAATCCAAGATGCGACTCTTTTGGACCCCAAGACCGGTCTTGGGGCTCCTTTTGAGTCTCGAGTCCACGGAGTTCAATTAGCCGAAGTGGAAGTCGACACTGAAACAGGAAAAGTTCGTGTGGTGAAGATAACCGCAGCAGTAGATCCCGGAACCGTCATCAATCCCACAATCGTAGAAGGGCAAATTGAAGGTGGGTTGGACATGGGCGCGGGAATGGCCCTCCGTGAAGAGTACATTCACGGCACAACCACTGATTGGATTTCCCTCAAGTTTCCCACTATGAAAACCGCTTTCGAGAGTGAAATCATACTGCTCGAGACACCAAGAAAGAAAGGAACACTCGGCGCTGTGGGAGTAGGAGAGTTCGTCTTGCTGCCCACTGCTGCGGCAATAATGAGCGCTATACAGGATGCCACGGGAGGAACTCGCATCTGCAACCTTCCGGCGACTCCCCAGCGAGTCTTGGACGCTTTGAAACCGTAGTAGATACATGTTATACCAACTCGCTTTCAAAGAAGTAATACTCGAGGAACCTTTTTTGTAAAAAAGGTTCCTCGAGTATTGCTTCTTGAAAGCGAGTTGGTATGAGGCACTCGGGTGAGCCAGACGTTAATTCGCATAAATGGAGAGGAAGTCCTTCTTGATGAGGAGGGTTTCCTTATCCATCCTGAATCCTGGAGTGAAGCTGTAGCAGAAAGCTTTGCTCTCGAGGATGGGCTGCCTCAGTTGCAGGAAGTTCATTGGCGTATCATAAACATCTTGCGAGAGTACTACCTCGCCAATGGTAGAGCGCCGTTGAATTCAGAGTTGAAAAAAGCTACTGGCATGACTATATCGCAGATTGAAGCAAGTTTCCCGAAAGGAATCAGGCGAGGTGCTCGACGCTTGGCAGGACTACCGAATCCCAAGAGCTGCGGCTAATACGGAATCAAGCGACGATACCGGAGGAAACTTCCAGTAAGAAGTGTTTCCTGAACCTTCACAGACATTACTGGTTTGAAAGGGCATTGGTATGAATCGATGACGGACGAGGATCGAATCATTTACCTTGATAATGCTGCCACGACATTTCCCAAGCCCCCGGAAGTGCTCGCGGAAATGCACGAAGTGTACGCAAAGTTGGGCGTTTCGCCGGGCAGGGGCACGTACGATTTGGCGTCACAGGCAGACGAAATCGTATCTCGCACCAGAAATCAGATTTGTCAGTTCTTTGGAGGCGACTCTCCGGATCGCGTTATCTTCGCCAACAATGCGACCGACGCACTTAATACTGCTATTCTCGGTCTGGCGAAACCCGGCGGACACGTCATCAGTTCTCGGCTTGAGCACAATTCCGTGCTCCGTCCTCTGTATTATCTGCGTCAAGAAGGAATCGTTACTTACGACCTCGTCCCGTTCGACGAGCAAGGATTTACGGACCCTCAGGATTTTCGTAATTTGATGCGACCCGAGACACAACTGGTCGTCCTGACGCATGCTTCCAATGTAATCGGAACGGTTCAACCCATAGCGGAAATTGCCGCTCTGTGCAATGAACGTGGAATACCGTTCATTCTGGACGTCACCCAGAGCGCGGGCGTGGTTCCCGTAAACATGAAGGAACTTGAGGTCGCTGCAGTGGCCTTCACAGGTCACAAGGCACTTATGGGACCGACAGGCATTGGCGGCCTTGTGCTGCGAAAGGACCTGGAAATACAACCGACACGATTCGGGGGCACAGGTGTCGATTCAAGCAGTCTGCTTCAGACGGACGATTACCCTTTCCGCTTGGAAGCCGGAACGATCAACCTGCTTGGGATCATCGGGCTTTCTGCCGGGATTCGTTATATAACCAGACGAGGCATAGAGAACATTTACCGGGAAGAGATGATGCTTTGCAGGCGACTTCGTGATGGATTTGCCGAGATGGATCAAGTGCACCTGTACCGCGCAAACGATCTGAATAATCATGTCGCGGTGCTTATGTGCAATATCGCCGGAATGGATGCTCGAGATCTGGGAGACATTCTCGATGGCGACTTTCACATCGCTACACGAAGCGGTCTCCATTGCGCTCCATTAACACATCTTGACCTGGGGACATCTCCGGCCGGTGGAGTGCGCTTCAGTCTGGGGCCGTTCAATACGCTCCCTGATGTGGATGCGGTTTTACGTGCTATGCGGGAAATAGTCGCAACAAGATAAATGTATGGTCGGTGCCAAGAATTCTGTCGTTTAGCCCGCGTGTGAATTACAGGATATTTGGTAGGGGCCGGCGTCTCTGCCGGTCCATTCTAGCGATATCATTTATCATATTGAAGATGTGCCGGCACGGAGGCCGGCACCCACCAATACTCCTAATCCTCAATCGGACATTGATTTTGGCAATTACTATAATATCGCCAAAGTAGAATCAGGGAGCAGCTATCCGTAAGAAGCTTTATCAAACAGCGTAAAGAATTTCTGGCACCGCCGAAATCCATGGTGCTGCAAGAAAAAGCTATATCACCGGAAGCACCAGATCTACAATTTCGATCATCTCTTCAGCCAGAACGACTTTGATGTTCTTCGTAATTTCACTGGAACACGACTCAACATCGGCCTGATTCCTTGCGGGAAAAATCACTGTTTTGATTCCTGCTCGCTGTGCGGCAAGCAGCTTTTCACGGATACCGCTTACCGGAAGGATTCGACCGCTCAGGGTTATCTCGCCGCTCATGGCTATATCACGTTTCGCCGGACGAGAGGTCAGGAGCGATATAAGCGCCATGCAGATGGTAATACCGGCTGAAGGTCCATCCTTCGGTATGGCTCCGGCAGGAATATGGACATGAATATCCGAATTGTGGAAGAAGTCCGGATCGATGCCAAGTGCTTCCGCATTGCTCCTGATATAGCTCAAGGCAGTCTGAGCCGATTCTCGAAGTATATCTCCCAAAGAGCCGGTTAGGATAAGCTGCTGACTTCCTCTCATTCGCACAGCTTCAACAAAAATTATCTCTCCTCCGAATTCGGTCCAAACCAGCCCCGTTGCAATGCCAATGCGATCCTTCGCTTCAGCAATTTCATGGCGATATTTTCTCGGACCGAGAAATTCTGCCACCATACCAGAATTCACAATTGCAGGAGTGTTCCGATCTCCTTGCAGAAGATGAAGAAACGCGAGCCTGCGGCACACATTGGCGATTTCGCGTTCAAGATTTCGCAGCCCGGCTTCTCGAGTGTAATCCCTGATGATAGTAGTTATAGCATCATCCTCGAATGTGATATCTCGGTCGCTCAGTCCACAGTCGGAAAGCTGCCGAGGGATAAGAAAGCGCTCCGAAATCTCCATCTTCTCAGCTTCGGTATAACCCGGAAATTGGATGACTTCGAGTCGGTCCAAAAGCGCGGAAGGCAGATTATCCACAACATTTGCAGTTGCAATGAACATGACCGCGGAGAGGTCAAAAGGAACATCAAGATAGTGATCTCTGAACCCGTGGTTCTGTTCCGGGTCCAAAATTTCCAATAAGACGGAAGCCGGATCGCCCTTGAAATCCTGCCCTATCTTATCGATTTCGTCCAGCATCAGCACCGGATTTTTCAGATTGAGATTCTTGATTTCACTGATGATTCTCCCGGGCATTGCTCCGACGTACGTCCGTCTGTGTCCCCTCAGTTCAGCTTCGTCCCGCAAGCCGGCAAGAGAGATCCGTGCGAATTTTCGCTGCATCGATTCGGCAATAGCCTGTCCAATTGACGTCTTTCCCGTTCCCGGAGCACCGGCAAAGCAAAGAATCGGACCTCGAGTGAATTGAGCATGTCTCTTCTTATCGAGGGTTCGGTTCACAATCGACCTGAGATCGTCAAGTTTGTAGGGTTTTATCAGATAATGTGCAGCACCTTTGCTGAAGGCGTCAACAGCGGAATCCACAGTGGCATACCCTGTAACGAGAATAATTTCCGGAGGCGTAGAAGACTGCTTT
The DNA here is from genome assembly GCF_000266945.1 of Desulfomonile tiedjei DSM 6799. Lineage (NCBI taxonomy): Bacteria > Pseudomonadati > Thermodesulfobacteriota > Desulfomonilia > Desulfomonilales > Desulfomonilaceae > Desulfomonile > Desulfomonile tiedjei. The sequence continues at coordinate 820,509 of NC_018025.1, read as the reverse complement.
GCCGATTGAAGCAGCTCCATTCCATCAAGCTTCTCCATCTTGAGATCCGTGATGACGAGGTCGAACGTCTCACTTTGCAGACGATGAAGCGCCTCCAGGCCGTTGGCAGCAGTCTGAACCTCGTAACCTTCTTTGCTGATTACGTGCTCCATGTTTGAACGAGCCATTTCCTCGTCATCAACAATAAGGATGCGAAATTTCCTATGACTCCTGAGAGTCCGAACCGCAAGAAATTCGAGCACTCGTTGCTTGGCATGGTGCAGCCCGTAATGTTGACGCTCCAGAATTTGTTCGGCTCGTTGAAGATCGAGATTGTCATCCGTATAACGATTCCAGGGAAGAGACAGCAGATAATCCAGGTAGGTTAACCCGATAATGTATTCCGGAAGCGAAGGATCCGTTCTTTCCAGTCTCTCCAATTCTTTTTGAGCTGCAGGGCGAACGTGATCGGGCAACCGTGCTTTGTCGATTCCTGCGCGCAGATCGAGTATCTCCTGCGGGACCGAAGGCTTTTCGTCTTCTTGGGATTTGCGAAAAAAGGCCATTTTGAGAATCCTTGCAACGAGAAGAATTATAAGGGACAAGCTATTCGAGAAGCCATCTTAGCATTTTCCAATTCGAAGAGTAAGATTGAATAGTTTTGTCCCGGATTTTGCTTTCTCAAATGCGAAGGCATGGTATACGCGCTTGAAACGGAGAAGAAAAATCAGTGTTGCTTGTTGCAACATGTGAAACGCCGGGTGCAATAATTTCTATTTAACTGAAATCTCATAAGTAGTCTCCTCCGACATGAGTGTTGTTGCAGACTGCAACAACACTCTGAACTCTCCATTGAAAGATCCAATTCATATTACCATGTATTCTTAGCTAATTACAGCATTGCACCCGAATGGCACGCAAATTGATCTATTGATTCGTGACATCTCTCGCGATGGAAAGGAGCACGAAGATGCGGAACTGGCTTAAGAGATTTGAAGTGATGGCTGCGGCAGTGGCATTTGCCGAAGAAGGCGAATGGCAAGAAGCTCGAGGAATTCTCAATGAGACCCAGAGGAAACCGCAACTGCAGGATCAGAAACGGAAACAGCCAGGAATAAGAGTGCGTGAGCATTCTTACCGCGTCTGACGGCTCGCGATCCTTTTTATTTGACTAATCTTCATGTGAGGAGTGTAAATCATGTCGGCTAAAACTGACAAATCACAGAAAAAACTTGTTATCCAAACAATGCTGCTCGGCGCAGTCACTGCGATCCTCTATGCTGCTGTGTTCTCCCATGCAAACACAGTCGTGGAACTCTTTGCACGAGGGGGATACTACGCAGTATTCCCCATAGCGACGGTATTTGTGTTCTCGTTTGCGCATGGAGCTTTTGCCAGTAATCTCTGGTCGGCACTCGGCATTGAAGCGGTAACCAAGCAGGCAGTGAAACGTCCCGCTGTGTCGGCTCCGAGAGCTACCAAGAGAGAGCGACCTCGGCTCCGTATGTCTGTATAAACACGTTCCTCTTTCTCTCATCTGAAAGGAGTGAGATATGCATGACCAGGCTGTAGAGGCCGTCAAATTCATAGATTTGACGTGGATGAACGTCAGTTTCCTCTTTATAGTAGGGTTTATTGGAGGCCTCGTAAGCGGATTCATTGGATCGGGTGGAGCTTTCGTACTGACTCCCGGGATGATGAGCCTGGGGGTTCCCGCTGCTGTCGCTGTGGCCAGCAACATGTGTCATAAATTCCCCAAAGCTTTGGTAGGCGCATACAAACGCTACAAGTACGGGCAGGTCGATCTCAAACTTGGACTTGTTATGGCTGCTTCAGCCTCAGTAGGTGTGCAGATAGGCATAAAAATTCAAGAATACATCCTGAGCAGGTGGGGAGAAGCCGGTTCCAACCTTTACGTCAGCCTATCGTTCGTGCTGGTCCTGGTGGTTGTTGGTGGTTACGTTTTCTATGACGCATGGAAGATAAGTAAATCCGGAGCTGAAGATCAGATCTCCGCTTTAGCCCGGAAACTTCAGAAGATCAATCTTCCACCGATGATTCATTTCAAAACCGCAGATTTGACCATTTCGCTGTGGTTCACAATTCCCGTCGGACTCCTTACAGGTTTGTTAGCTGCTACAATCGCTGTGGGAGGTTTTGTGGGTGTGCCCGGTATGATATATGTAGTGGGAGCAACCGGTCTAATTTCTTCGGCAACCGAACTTGTCATCGCTTTCATCATGGGTTTAGGTGGATCGGTAAAGTGGGCTATTCATGGAATGGTGGACATCAGACTCACTTTGATCATTCTCGCAGGCTCCTTGCTTGGAGTACAATTGGGAGCTATCGGAACGACCCTCGTTAAGGAACACATGATCAAAGTGGTCATGGGCACTATTATGCTCATAGTCGCTCTGAGTAGAGCGTTGGCAATGCCACGCTACTTGACACAATTAGGCTTCATGTCAACCGATGCATCCATGCTCTCGCTACTCGATACAGTGAGCTTCATCACCATGTGTCTGGCGCTTGCCGTGGGCGCGGTTATCATACTGGGCAGCATGTTCAAAGCAAAGCGGGCCGAATATGCTGCTGCGATAGGAGCCGAGACTTACGAGCATGTATAAGGAACCTTTGATAGGTTGAGTATTCATGCTAGATTTTTCCCCTGGCACGAGCGAGCGAATTCCGATATAGTTGTTTCAATATCGCAGTGCCTGGGGAGAACCTCCATCTTCTATTAACTCTCCTTTCATTACCCACACACATTCACCTGTTAACCGATAGAGAGGAGGTCCGCTGAACACATTATGGCGAGGAAATCAATACCACTGAGCATGAGCAGAAATCAACGCAAGCTTCTGGAAACGTGGGTACGCGCCAAGACCATACCCCAACGGGTTTTCTTTCGAGCACGCATCTGCCTCCTGGCTGCAGACGGTTTATCCAATACGGCAATTGCGCAGGAGCTTAATACGTGTCGTCCGACTGTCTTGCTCTGGAAAAGACGTTTCGAAAAGCACGGCCCCGACGGGCTGACCAAAGATGCTCCTCGGGGACCGAGCCCAAAGAAGATCGCGCGCGAAAAGGTCCGAGCCATCATGGAAGCGACACTGTACACAGATCCTCCCAACGGCAATCGTTGGACGACCCGAACACTCGCAGAGGCCCAAGGTGTCAGCAACGCTACAGTCGCTCGCATCTGGAAGGCTCATGGTTACAAGCCGCATCGGAGAAAAACAGGAAATGCTTCTCGGAGTAACGAGTTGAAAGTGCGCTCGGGAGTGATGTCGCTCTTGCGTGGTGTTCCTCGAGGACGCACATCAACGCAATCAGTGAGTCCTGAGTTCGCCGGCAAAAAACGTACAAACTGAAAAATTAAGAAACAACTTATTGGTCGGGACGGTGTCAGACCGGCTACTCAAGTCCATAGCGCTTGATTTTCCGCCACAACGACACTCTGTCTATTCCCAGAGTCTCTGCAGCTAAAGTCTTGTTTCCTCCGGTTTCCTCCAATACCTGCTTTATGTACCGGATTTCTTGTTCTTCCAGAGTCGGCAAAGTACCATCCTTACGTCTGTACGTTGTGATCTTGAGATTTATGATGTCGTCGGGAAGATGCTTTTCTTCTATTACTCCGTCAGTCGCCAGAGCGATTCCGCGCTCGATTATGTTCTCGAGTTCTCTCACATTGCCGGGAAAATCGTAATCTTTGAGAATGTCGAGCACCTCTTTGGAAAGAACCGGCATTTCCCGCTTCATGAGGCGGGAGTGTTTTTCCACGAAGAATTGTGCGAGAAGCGGGATGTCACCTTTGCGTTCTGCCAGCGGCGATAGGTTCAGGGATACCACATTCAGCCTGTAGTAAAGATCCTTACGGAATTCACCGGACTCAACCGCTTCGTGAACATTTCTGTTGGTCGCTGCAATGAAACGGACATCAATATGTACGTTGGCCGTCCCACCAACTCTCATGAGCTGCCGTTCCTGGATCACCCTGAGCAGTTTTGCCTGCATGTTTATGGACATTTCCGTAATTTCATCGAGAAATAGGGTGCCGCCACTGGCGAGCTCTATAATTCCGGGTTTACTGACGTGGGCCCCTGTGTAAGCCCCTTTTTCGTGCCCAAAAAGTTCATTGGTCAGCAGTTCTTCATTGAAAGTCCCGCAATTGACAGCCATCATCGGGCCTTCACTTCTGTGGCTGTGCTCGTGTACGAAGCGAGCCAGCAATTCCTTGCCCGTACCGGATTCTCCAGTGATAAGCACATTACAGTCGGTGGGAGCAATCTGCCTTGCCACCTGAAGGAGTCGCAGAATGGCGGCATCTTTTGTTATAAGCTTCACCCGGCCGTCGTCTTGAAGCTTTTTCAACTCTTGTTTTAGCTGAAGATTTTCCTCTCGCAAGCGGATCTTTTCCAGTGCCTCAGCCACGACTTTGCGAACAGCGTCAATCCTGTACGGTTTCGAAACATAGTGATAGGCTCCTTTTTTCATAGCTTCAATCGCTGAATCAACGGTAGCATATCCCGTTATCATGACGACTTCAGTGCAGGGGTGTCGTTGCCGGCACTCATCCAAAATCTGCATTCCATCGATCTTTTCCATTTTCAGGTCTGTCAATACGACATCAAAGGTCTGGGTTTTGATGAAATTCAGTCCTTTAGGTCCCGTATCCGCTGTCGTAATATGGTAGCCCTGTTTCTTGAGAACGTGTTCCAGGTTCGTCAGAGCCATTTCCTCATCATCAACTATAAGTATCTTTGGAGGATCATACATCACGAATTCTCCACTGCCGGTAGTTGAATAGTAAACGTCGTCCCCTTTTCCGGTGAACTTTTGACCTGGATCATGCCCTTGTGCCGCAAGACGATGTCATGAGTGATGAAGAGTCCCAAGCCCGTACCTTTGCCCACGTCTTTGGTCGTAAAGAACGGATCGAATATTTTGGGGAGATTTTCTTCGGGAATTCCTTTTCCGGAATCAGATATCCTGACTTTCACTATCCCGTCTTTCTTAGCCAAAGCTCTTATCTTCACTTCTCCATCGCCGTCTATAGCTTGAAATGCATTAGAAATGAGGTTAGTGAAGGCTTGTTCCATCTTTCCCCGATCGACGTGAACACGAATTGCCGGATCGATCTGCACGGTAACCCGGAGGTCTGTCGGCTTTTCTCCAGAGAGCGATTCGAGAGTCCTTTCCACGATTCCCTTCAAACTCACGCTTTCCAGATTGAGTTCTTTTGCGCGGGAGAATTCCAGAAGATTCAGAATAAGCGTGCGTGCCTTTTCCACCTGTACTAATATATTCTTCAGGAACTTGCGCTGGAATTCCTTGTCGGCTTCGTCCAATTCTTCCAATAATATCTCACATGCAGAAGAGATGTTCGAAAGGGGATTGTTCACCTCGTGAGCTACCCCTGCCAGCATGGTGCCCAAACTGGCGAGCTTCTTCGATTGCACCAATTGTTCTTCTCTGTCTTGCAGTTGGAGCGCCATACTGTTGAACGCTATGAGAATGTTTCTGATATCTCGTTCCGCCGGTAGAGTCTCAATCGGCTTGAAAGCTCCCTGAGCTATCCGTGTTGTCCCGTCCTCTAAGAGCAGCAAAGATCGGGTGACTTTGGTAAACAAAAAGCTCCCGATCGCAACGAGTCCACATCCCACGACAATGAGTCCGAATAACGGCAGTGTGACAGTGGCTCTCATGGTTTCTTTTATAGAGTCACGCTTCCGTTTGGCTACGGTCTCCCCGAACTGTGCCATGGCATTCCCCGTTTTTCTCATAGCGCTTTCGCAGTCCGGCTTTCCGTCGGAATCTTTCACAAATGAATTGGAACATTGACCCAGCAATTGGCCGTACTCGGCCAGAGAAGCCTTGAATTCGGCAATCTGCCCGGGTGATGAGAGTGACTCAATTTTGGCAGTATTATCGGCGATTAATGCTTCGACTCTCTTTAGATGATAGAGCGCTGTAGTCAGGGAGTCCTTGTTTCCATAAAGAAAATAGTTCTTTTCGAATCTGCGAATTTCCAGAACCGATTCTTCGAGTTTACTCACGTTTTCTAAGTAGCTGATTTTATCTTCCAGGGATCGCATTGAATAATAACTGCCGAGAATGGTTGCCGTCATGAAGAGATAGACCACAGCGGCTCCAATGATGACTTTGCGGCGGAGACTTATGGAATACAAGGTCCCGAACATGGATTCTCCCGAATGTTGGCGCAGTTCCTGACTTGATTCTACCCATAATTCCTCAGAGCAACTTTCGTTCCAAATGCCGAACGAAATGATCACTGGTCAACATATTGTAATCACGCAATAATGATGTGATCTCTTTTTTTCAATGGCATAAGTAAGAAGCCTTGTGTTGCATTATGAAACATAAGCTGTCTCCGCGCAAGACGTCCTGCTATTCAGTGGTAATTCGCTTTTCTCACCTTAATTCGGTCTGCACCGATCGGCCGCTACCGTTTATGGTAGAGTCCGGCGTGCCTGACCGGACCGCCCAGTCAAATAGATCTATTGGTGACTGGCGTAAGACTTCTGGCGTTTCATTATGCAACAGACTTTTGTGTAACATGCAGGTGAATGATTGCCACCGGAAAGGAAAGCAGGCGTTGCATACTGCAACAGAAACGCCCATCCATGTAACATCCGAGCAGTTGCCCGATTTTTGGTTTGTTTTCGGAATGATGGCCGATATTTGTTGCAAACCGACACAGCCAACCTGATGAGACGATTTAAAGAAAACTTCGTATTCCGCCATGTTCTGAACAAATCCAAAATGGCATGAAAATTGTTACAGCTCCGCATAGGAGGCCCCATGAAGAGAATGAAGAAGAAGCTGGAAAAAATGCTCAATGCCATTACTTTTGCAGAAGCCGGCGAGCATGAAACTGCCCTTGAATATTTCGATAACGAAGATAGCGCGCAAAGCGCACGCGCCCCAGAGCAAGAATCTCTGGAATGCAAGCCAAATGAAGATCTCATAGACCAAGCAGAGACTCATTGGGCTGCAGCCGCGTTCGCTGAAGCAGGTGAATTCGATACGGCTCTGGAAATTGTCCCTGCATCAACACCCTCTAAAGCCGTATTATTGGTTCTGGACGATCCTGAAAATGGATCCGATGCCTTCGATTATGCCGTGAATCTGTGTCTCAGAATGAAAGCTTCCCTGGAAGTGCTCGCGCTCATTGATGACAACGGCTCTGCCGATATAAATGCTTATGAAATCATGAACTTGCGATGCGCGAAGCAGTATGGAATTTCGTGCACGGTTTCCGTTTTATCCAGAAATTCCCAAACAGATTTAGTGACATACGTGCAAAAACACAAAGGAATTGTTACAATAATAGATAGTTGTCGCCATAAACGAAAGAAGAAGAGCAATCGCCCCGGGCTCTTGCGAACACTTGAAATGATCGTGGAGAAATTCTCGATTCCACTGGTCCAGGTTTCGCAAACAAGTGGCAGTAAATCTTTAAGAAACTTGCCGGCACAATAAGGGCCTTCGGGAATCCCGGTTTTTTCAGATTGAGCATCTTGAGCAAAGAGGATGCGTAAGAAAAGCCGTGCAAAGAATAACGGCACACTTCAGTTTTGCATATGAGGACCTCTGAACAGAACGGAAAAGCTGGTCCCTCCGGATTCTCTGCAGCCTTGTTCATTTTCGACATGCGGGCACGAGGAGATGTCGCCGGGACAGTGCTCTTTGTGAGTCAACAAATGCCGGCATCTGCCTGTCTTGAATGTGATATCGATATACCCTTCGTCTGCAAACATCTTTAATTGCATCAATTCAAGTCCTTTGCCACCTGCATCAAAATCGAAGGGATTCTTTGTGGAGTAGTGCTCTGTGTCCTGGGTATGATGAAAAGCTTCAAAGATAAACGGCTGATCCTCCGGGAAAATGCCGACACCGCTATCTCTTACGTGCAACACAGGGCCTAACGGGCTGTTCTCCAGGATAACGGTCACTGTGCCGCCATCCGGAGTATTTTCGATAGAGTTCTTGACGAGCGTATCCAGAATCTTCTTCAACACGTCCGGATCTATTTTGTCGGCATCCACAGGCTCCAATGTCTGGAATACAGCTACCGATCTCCCAGAGCTTCGCTTCCGAAGTGTATCCAGAATATCCAAAATATACGGTATAACGGGAAATGGACGTGGCTGGTATTCAATGGGAGCAACAATTTGTTGCACCATCAGGTGAACCTCTTTCAACCGCTGCAAGTTCCTTTTAATTCTCTGAAAGCATGTCAGCCGTTCTTCGGTCGTGAGATTTTGCCTTGCCAACCTGGCCAAGGAACCGTCAATAATGGCAAGTGGAGTGGTCAACTCATGGGAAAGATGGTTGAGGGCCCGTTGCCTGGCTCGTTGTAAGGATTTCCAGGCAGTAATGTCACGAAGAATGACGAGAATCCCAACCGGTTCTCCTTTGTGATCGAGATATCGCGAAGAACTGATACTCACATCCAGGGTGAGTCCGTCCTTTGTTCTTCTCCTGGTCTCGAACCCGCTCACGGATATGCCGTCTTGGATCAGTTGATTTATATGAGCCAGTGAGACGTTTTGCTCTGCTTCGGGAACAAACGGTATTCGCTTCCCCAGCAATTCTTCTTTCGTCCAACCGAACAGCCGAGAAAAGGAATCGCTCACGTATTTAACATTACCTTCAAGATCGTAAATTATGATTGCATCCGCCGACGAATCAATGGCGCTCAGAAGGCCTTCAAATAGCTCTTTGTACTTCCGCATTTCAGCGTCAGTCTCTTCCAGACGCTTTATGAGTGGCTGCAATTCCGGTTGCTCGCAGCAGGAGAGCGACGCCGATGTATCAATGCGGTCAGTCATCTCTGAACCTCCTTGTACCCTGCCGATTTGGCACGGGATAAGAAATGGCTGTCTGAAATCGGCACAAACCGGTTTGAGTCGAAAATTTCTTGATATGATACCATTTTTCCTTCTTTAATTGCGAACTCGCACAATACCGATGCGCTTTCATACGAGTAATATCGGAAAGCCGATCGGTTGCTGGCTCTGGAGGATCTCCTCCGTTACGGACGGCGCAGCCTGACTTCGTTTCGGAGACCCACCGAAGCACCAGCTTCAGCATTGTCACTTCTTTGATAGCGCATCGGTATAAGACCGGTCCTCTGGCAGAGTCAGTTTAACCCAAAACGTTTCATACCGCTACACATGCTGATTTCAAAACCTCTCGGAACTATTTTGAAAACCTATAGCACGGGGCTAAGCTTGGCAAAAGAGTTGTTCACGTGCAAAGGGAATGCTTTTGATACTATTTCGCAATTATGCATATAAGATGGCGAAGGCTGAGGTATTCTGAGCGGAGTGATTAGACGGCTTTGCGTCGTCCGGAGCGAAGGATACCTCCAGCCTGCCAGATTACAAAAAGAAAAGCGAATCGCTATGAGAGGTCGGTGAAAATAATTGTTATGTTTCGGCCGGATTTCTTGCTTGTCTTTTCCGTTTCATTCTTCAGCATATCTATAGGAATTGTTCTCGACAATTCATGTATGATGCAGTATCTGTATAAGAACAGGTACTCAAAATGCCGGTCTGTCTTGTGAGTGCAATTTTTGCATCGGCATTTGCGTGGAGGTGGCGGCACTTGGGAGAGCTCGAGCGGGCGTTGAAAGCGGTAGAACAGGCGAGAAGGCGAAAACGCGAACTGAAAAACTTGATTGAAGTGTTGTTCGAGGAATACAAACTCGTCAGGTCCGAAATAGATATGCACAAGAAGCAAATTGAAAAACTGATGTCTGCAAAAGAATATTCCGCTTACCTGGACACCATCAGAGTAGACACATCCATAGAATTTTCAGCTTTTGCCGAGCCCAAAATGGCTGACGAAAAGAAGTAGCCGAACTACAATTGCTTAACTATGCGCCGGCAGAGAATTTGAAGCAAAGGAGCGGAACCGAGGAAGCCTTCTCAGAAAATTGTCTGTTATCTTCTCAGGCGGTTCCGACAAACGCAGATCCTGCAAATCCTCGCGAAGTCCTGTCTTCGAGACGGTCGAATCCGCCGGGAATCTCCGAGCAGATGCATAGAACATCTTTCATGACGTCAGCTCCGGATGCAAAGTCATCTAGGACGTTCTCCACAATTTCCGCATGACGCCACGGGTCGAATGGAATTTTGGTTTGAGCACACACTGCTCGGAGAAATTCCCTGCTAAATGCCAGCGAAAGTCTCACTGCTCGCACAGCCTCCAGGAGGCCGTTCCCTGCATTTACCAGACACACAGTAGCCACTATACCGCCATTCATCTCGAGCCTATGCAAATCGGTGCATGGGTCCGGCCGCATTACCGGCGCATTAATCCACCAATTGTAATATGATTGCTTCCAAGGTGAATGCCCAAATTTTGACAATACAAACAGGGTGCTCTGTCTTAACAGTAACCCAAAAACTGCCTCGTGCTTGTTAACGGCCAAAATGTCATCTGTCGTAGGATCGGCCATGCACATTGTCAGAGTATGACCTCCGGGCGTGTAGTCGTAAGTGATGCCCACGGGCAGACTTTTTACTCCCGGAATGAACGGCATTCCAACTTTGGTCAACCTCATTTATTGTCTCCAGATTCGGGCAATCAGACTTTTTTCGGGGACTCATATCAAGTCGCTTTCAAAGGAGTAATATCTCAGGAACCTTTCTTATTAAGAAGGGTTTCCCGGATGTTCGCTCTTTGATTGCGAATGCGTATCAAGCCTCAGTAGTCCCTCATCAAACTGTTTCCCGAAAAAATTGCCGATCGCAGTGGAAATTAAAATTGCATAAGGCTTACCCATCGCGACCGGCAAAATGGTGTCATTGCAACACGTGCAGGAATTGGAACTCAATTGTAAGCTGCCGCACATGCCAAGATTCTTCGAGGAGGCAGGAGATCCATATCCCGTTAGCCAATCACCTCGTTCGAAGAAAGCGCATTTTCACGTTTGCCATCTTCATTACGGATTCACTCACTGGGACAGTATCCTCCGCGCAGCTACTGCTGTGCGCGGAGGATACTGGGAGCAAAAATAGATGGACATTGTAGTACATACTGCCAAATCGTGGCACAGTCGTCAAGATATAATGTTGTCGACTTCCATTTTTTGAGAGATTGGCGGTCGATCGAACACGTATTTTGCGACCGCGCATCGGATGCATGCGTCAAGATTGATACCAATGTGCTTTCATAGAGGGAATATTGAGAAACCTGTTATTTGCCGGACCGGATTTGCTCCCGGTGATGGCGGGATTACTTCTTTGAACGCTCATTGATATGAGGCATAAATAGATTCTGCCGGCTTGTATGCACACATCCCTCTAAACAAAAAAAATCGGAGGACCACTTTCAACGCGTGTTCCCCCGATTTCTTAAGCGATTCGAGACGAGCTGGTATCAGCCGAGCTTTGGACAGTCCCACTGTCTGTCCCAGCCTCCAACTCCGTCATCTTTTTCGTCCTGACCGTTTTCTTCTTCGTTTTCTTCTCCGTTCCCGTTTTCCTCTCCGTTATCTCCTTTCTCGTTCTCTCCAGCCGGAGCCACTTTGGGCTTCTTGTCGGTTTTCGCTTTGTCCCAATCAACAATTCTGAGATCAAGATCCTCGCCCGGCTTGTCGTCACCTTTTATATCCGGGAAGGGTCTTGCGGGAGCATTATGAGCCACTCGAACAGACGCCTTTGCATCGTTCCCGGAAAGAATCCCGGAGCCGTCGCTATATCGATGGGAAAAGTTTGCAGATGTAATGCTATGTCCTATCTGTGAACTACTTTGAAGCAGATGACTACCGTACGCCTGACCGGCTACGACCGTCAGGGGGACCATTACCAGCAGTATGAACAACAGTTTTTTCATGATAATACTCCGCAAAGAAGTCGCTTAATCGAAGCGCGGCTGCCGCGTTAGAATTCAAATACCAGCGAGAGTTCACCGCCGATGATGGGATCGATCGTTCTGTTCGGATTGGTTCCAAAATTGTTGGCTGCGGTCCCTGCTTGCCATCCGGGAACGGACCGATCCGCACATGCGTAATTGAACCACTTGCCGGGCTGCCAATAGCCCAAGACGACTCCTGCGGTCCACCCCTCCAAAAGCTTCCAATCCAATCCTGCATTGATCTCATATCCGAGAGCAGTATCGGGGATGTTGGGAGAAGTCGGATAGCGGTTAATATTGAAGCTCACATTCCCGTCAGGAACGTTCCCAAAATCACCAACACCGGCATTGGGGCCCAGTGAACCCCAGCTATACCCGTTGGACGTCCTGTTCGCGTAGAAAAAGGTTCCAAAGACATTGAGGTTGGATGCAACGGCATAGTCGGCTCTGGCTGCAAATACCGAAGCATCTCTCAAGTATCCGTCTCCGGAAAGGTTATAAGCGTTCAGTCCTCCGCCGTAGTTGTAGCTGAAAAGATAACTGTAGGGCCTGAACACATCAAAGTTTCCCAGTTGCCGATCATACTCGGCATGCCATACAAAAAGGGCGGGCTGTTTGCCGATAATGGTGCCAGCTCTTCTGTCCGGACCTGGAGTCCAGGCATGCAGGAGACTCACTTTGGCAGGTCCCGCCATCAGCCCCAATTCAACCATATAGCGCCACTGCTCCGCATACCGGGTATGGGGCGGCGTAACCTCTCCGTTGGGGTCCGATCCAAAGCGATCCGTCCAGTATAACCACGCTGCCTCCGCATTGAAGAAGAACCGGCCGTTGTTGTACTTGAGAAAGGTGGTGCCGTGAGAGAGTTCCGTGTCCTGAGCCGCCCAGGTGGTTTGAGCGGGAATCCCCGCAGGGTCAATCAACTGAGCTTCAGGACCGATGTGATATGCTCCATAAGAACCGAGAATGCCGGCTCTTAGCGGCCCGCAGCTATACATCACAAATGCCAGGAAGTCTTTGGAGAAACTCCCGCTTCCGTCAGCACGACTGAAATATTGTCGGTACGGATTTACGCCGTTAGGCTGGCCGGGGTACACTGCAATAGTGTATGGGTTGAAATTGTCTCCAAGGGACACCTGATTTTCAACGACCTCCCGAATGCTGGAGCTTCCTGCAAATCGGTACGGATAAAAAGCGATCCCGATATCCAAAGGCCCATAGGGAACTGTAAGCGATATGGATTCGGTGCTCGCGGCGTCCTCTCCATCGTACTGCAATGCATTTCCGAAGGTCCAGGGCCTCTTCCCGATGCCGAATACACCGATCGGTGTCTGCGCTGTCACCCAGAAGAGTGTCCACTGTCCTTCACTGAAAGCGTTTTTCGTGCCAGGGGCATCCTGAGTGTGATAATCGGAAGCAAACGGGTCGCCGTACGTCCCTAATCGGTACAAACCGGTTATCTTTATCGCAGGGTTGATCTTGATAACCGGTTGAAATCCCACATTGAAGTAAGACCACCTCGCCTCGGCCGAGGTGGTTATATTCGTATCGAACTGGCCGCCATTCCAGAAGTTGAGATTGGCGGCTCTGGTCGCTCCGCCGTTATCCACATTGTACTGCCCGAAAAAGCCTTTGTGACCGGTCTGATTGTACCACTCGTACGTCCAGTTAAAAGATCCCGCCAGCTCGAATTCCCACGCCATTGCCGGGGGATTAGAAAAAAGACAGAGACAACCCACGAAAAGTACTACTGGAAGGAGACATCTCGTCCCTCGCATGGTCCGTCCTCCTATTACAATGCAATCAGGTACAATTTTCTAAGATTATAGTATTGGCGTAGCACTTTGTTCGTTTTCGTGTCAAGTAAAATGTGTGATGATCCGGATCCATTCAGTTATACGTGGGGAAAATCCCCCCTCCCCCCCCTTTATAAAAGGGGGGTAAAGAAGCAACCCGAAATTCCCCCCTTAGTAAAGGGGGGTTTGGGGGGATTTGGAAAGTTGGAAGGACTGTGATCCGAGAAAAGATTCTCTCTACCCCGAGTAACTGAATCGTTACGATGATCCTCAAATTGCATCTTCTCTGAGAAGAAGAACGAACTAATCGAACTTACGGTTTGGTGGGATGAGGAGCAGTTCATATTATCAAACCGAGAAGTCCTTGACATGGTGAGGTCGGTCCGTCTATTCTCCGATCTGGTTGAACAACAGATTGTCCTAAACCGGATCTTCGGGGAAGACGGTGAAAGGCCGTCGCTGCCCCGCAGCTGTAACCGTAGACGAAATCCGTAATGAGCCACTGGAGCGTTTTTTCTCCGGGAAGGCACGGAGAGTAGGAAGAAACGGGAGCCAGAATACCCGAATTTCCGCGTGCCCTATGTTTCTTGCGCGGGCGAGAGAGGGTGTACCGTCGATTGACCCTCAAGCCCACTGGGCGAGAGGGTTTTGTTGTTCTAACGAAGGAAAATATTCGATGTTCGATTTTGGCCGTGCATTCCGTGCGGTCCAATCAAGGGTGTCGCTGCGGTTTGCTTTTTCAAAGCACACTCCACAACCTGCGCTCAGTGCGTTCTCAGGGAGTTAATCATGCATATTTCCGAAGGAGTTCTCAGTGCACCGGTATTGCTCACGGGAGCAGGGCTTACTGCTGTTGGTACGGCTGTCGGACTCAAGAAAATAGATTACGACCAGCTTCCCACGTTAGGTCTCTTCGCCTCAGTTTTTTTCGTCGCTTCGCTCATTCATGTCCCCCTGGGGCCTTCCTCCGTTCATCTCATACTCAATGGAATTTGCGGACTTCTCCTGGGATGGAGCGCTTTTCCGGCCATTTTGGTAGGTCTTGTTCTCCAGGCAGTCCTATTTCAGTTCGGAGGGCTCACCGTTCTGGGAGTGAACACTTTTAACGTCGCGTTTCCGGCTGTCCTTCTCGGAGGACTCTGCCGGAATTGCTTACATTCGGATTTCACTTTGGTGCGCTGTGTGTGCGTTTTTGCCTGCGGAGCATGCTCAGTCCTGCTCACGGCTGTGTGTGTGGCAATCTGTTTAACAGCCACAGGTGAATCTTTTGCTTCTGCAGCCACCTTGGTGATTCTCGCTCATTTGCCGGTTGCGGGAATTGAAGGCATTCTTACTGTATTCTGTGTGGAGTTTATCCGGAAGGTCAGACCGGAAATCCTACCAGCTAATTCTCCGGCGTAAAACTGCTTGAACGAAGTTCCGGTTTGAGACAACGGCGCATGAAGATGAGATATCTCATACCACTTCGCAGCTATGCACATAAGATAGCCTTTACGATTCTTGAAGATTGCGGACGTCAACGTCCAACAGTCCTGCCCCGTGGCGACAGTCGACGGCGACAACGTTCAGAGGTTGCGATTGGAGTTAATCGGGGGTATCCTGACAGAGATCGTTACTAAGCCACGTGATTGAACTCATGCGGTGATTCAGCAATGGATGCGGATCCGTCTTGGGAAATTATTAACAAACCAAAATTATGTCACAAAACAGGAGGGTTCAGATGAAACGATCCTTAATAAGTCCGCTCATGGTTGCCATTCTTCTGCTCATCGTCGTCACTTCCCTCACTGGTTTCGCCGCGACCAGTGAAGAAGTGTCGAGTTCGTGCGTTGCTCCCGCCCGAGGTCCCATCCTCGCCATGGCGCAGGAGTCGGCTGGTGGTCAGATTCAGACTCCTATGACACCAACGCAGCCTATTGCGAAGGTCGGCAAACCTGCGCCCGACTTCGAGGCCAATGCGTTTGTCAACGGTCAGTTCAAGAACATCAAGCTGTCCGACCTTAAGGGTAAATGGGTGGCGCTCTGCTTCTATCCTGGGGATTTCACCTTCGTTTGACCGACGGAACTCACGGCAGTTGCCGCGAAATACGATGAACTCAAGTCACTGGGCGTCGAAGTGCTGGCTCTCAGCACTGATAGTCGTTTCTCGCACAAGATATGGCAGGAAACCGAGCTGTCCAAGATGATCCCCGGCGGCGTTCCATTTCCAATGCTGTCAGATGCGGGAGGACTGATCGGCAAGATTTACGGGATTTATGACCAGGAGTCCGGGGTCAACATTCGTGGAAGATTTATAATTGACCCGGATGGAACAATCCAGGCAATGGAAATCTTAACCCCGTCAGTGGGACGAAATGTTTCTGAACTGATCCGACAGGTAAAAGCATTTCAGCACGTGCGACAGTCAGGAGAGGCTACCCCATCCGGTTGGCAGCCGGGAAAGCCGACCTTAAAACCAGGCCCCGAACTGGTGGGAAACGTGTGGAAGGTCTGGAAGCCTGATAAGGCTTTCTAATCGCCAGTGGAAGCCCTTACTACCAAGGACGAGGACCGTTGCTTTTTTCGGGATTGCTTTGGCTCAGAAATCCGGTTCCCGTTCCTGCGTACCGCGGTCTCATACGGACTTGCGATGAAGATAGTTCTTACTGAAGCGGAAGCACGGACCTGCAGGGCAGGTCCGTGGCACCCAAAACTGCTGTCAGTCTCGGTACGGGGGTGCCACTGACCTGCGGAGCCAGGTCAGTGTAGTTCGCATCTTGAATGCAAAATAGTATCAGAGGCATGCGAGCGATGTCCCCTGCTGGGGATAGAAAGAAAGCTACGCTGATCGTCATCGTCATCCCCTCTCGTTCGGTAAACTGCTAAGAGGAGTACGGAAAGATCAGGCAATGGCAAGGATGGTGAAAATGCCTGTCCCTGGGGATTATGGCACAGGTGGCTCGTGCTGCTGGCAGAATGGTAATGCGCCAGCCACCGGGGTTCCACAAACCTTGCAAAGTCCTCTCCTGACCGGATCGTCAATCCTGTTACATTCTGCATAGATCTCTTCCGCTTTTCTTTCCGATTCGGCTCTCTTTTTCTGTTCTTCTGTCATCTCGGTCATGCTTGCACCTCCACTGCATCATCTTATGCTTTAGACGACGAAAAGAGAGAAAAGGGTTCAGGGTCCAGGCGCGAGACATTTTTTGCAATAAATCCGGATTATCTCGCTGCTAAAAGTAAAACGGAAAAAACCACACTGGTGCCGGCAAGAGCATAGTCGGAGCGCTTCATCTCATAATGGTGCAGGATGTAGAATTTTCCCCTAAAACCTCTGCATCTCATGGATTGAAGGATTCTCTTGGAGCGATCGAAGCTCCTCACCAGAAGCATTCCTACCAGGTAGGCATAAGCTCGATACGTGTGCATATCTGTCTTGGGTTTGAAGCCCCTCATCTTCATGGCATTTACCAGACGATGATATTCCTCGTGGATGACATGTATGTAACGAAAACAGAAGAAGAACAGATGCACAAGCTTATCGGGTACCCACAAGTGGCTTAGAGCGTGCACCAGCGTAAATATCGAGGATGTACCGAGGAGAGCGATGACCATGAGAATAATGGAATTAGACTTTAACGTGATGAGCAATGCAGCGAGTATGCCTTCGCTTTGGACAGTGAGAGGCCCCAGGGTGTAGATCGTGTGACCCGGTGTGGTGAAGGGAAGGAAAAACCAGATGAACACAATGAAACCATTCACAATTGCCAGGCGAGACAACACTTTTCCAAAACTGACCCGGGCACATGCAAGCAGAATCAACGGCAATACCAGACTCAACGCAGTCCCAGGCAAATGCTGATTCAGCGCCACTACAACGGAGAAGATAAAAGTCACTAGTATCTTTGCACGGGGGTCCAGGTTGTGAACCCAGGAGTCTCCGAGCGCGAATTCTTCCAGTTCCATATAAATGCATCCTCTTATAAGTTTAATTCTTACCTGACCGGTTGCGACCCCAGAAAAAGGCTGCGATACCGACTATACCCACAATCCATCCGATGCCTCCAACGATGTCGTTGATTCTGGGGCCGCTATTCTTCTCTTCCAACAAGAGCTTTTCTTGTCTTCCCAGCATTCTCACAAGGGGTTCAAGCTTCTTGTCCATAGCCGATTCCAGGACTGCCGAAAGGGCAGCCTGGTCCAGGACTTGAACGGAGGCTGCTTTTGCAGGCTCGGGTACAGCCTCTGACCGGTCCCTGGGAGCTTGTTCCTGCGCCGGTTCCACTTCCTTCGCTGGTTTCGCTTTCTTTGGAGAACTGGGGAGGTCCGATGAACTTAGAGTATATTCGGCCTTGTGCCCCATACCGGCCTCAAGCACAAATTTCAACCCGCCCGTGAATGCCGGCAGGTCTGCAAGCTTAAAGGAATAGATCCCGTCTTTACCGGTTTTGCCCTCATGTATCTTTTTACCGGTTTCATCGAAAACTTCGACCACAGAATCCTGGGCCTTTGATTTAGCGCTAAAGTAACCTTCCACGACCACCCGGTCTCCTTCAACATAGGCAAACAGGTTCACTTTGTGGGCATGAACCGGTACCGTCATAAAAACAATTCCCAACACGAAAGCTATGCAGACCGCAAATATCTTTGGTTCTATGACGGAATAGATCTTGAGTGCCTTCACTCTCGTCCTCCTGTTTGAAATCATCGATCCTGGTCACAGAGTTTCCGATCTCGGAGAGGAACTCTCCTGGCCATACTAATTTGCATTCAACCCCCCCATTCCCCCTCTTTAATAAAAGGGGGGCAGAGGGGTTTTTCGTCTAACTCTGAAAGCAAATCGGTATCAGTGCGCCTCTCCAACGATCGCAAAAACTCTTCCCGGTCGATTTCAAAGCATCTCCGGCCTGACTTTTCGGATGAACTCGATAATGAAGATGGTTATTATCCCTTCCAAAATCATGACCGGAATATGTGCCACCACTATCAGCTTCGCGGCGGTATCGATAGATTCACCGAGAGCCAGCACAAGAGAGACTGCAACCATGAACCCGGATAGCAAAACCGCTCCCGCTCCCGTCAGGAATTCGGCCACTGCACGCACTGCCGTCTGCGGGCTCTTGATGAAACGACGACATGCATAACCCAGAATTACAGCGGGAAATGCCATATTGAACGTGTTTATCCCCAGCGTCGTCAGTCCACCGAATTCAAAGAGAATCGCCTGAAGCGTCAGGCCGACAAATATGGCAGGAAACGCGAGCCAGCCCAGCAACAGTCCACAAATCCCATTGAGTATCAGATGAGCAGCGGAAGGCCCGATTGGAACATGTATGAGCGAGGCTACAAAAAAAACGGAAGATAAAACTGCCACTTCAGGCAACTTCTCGTAGTCCATTTTCTTGAGCCCTATCGCGAGCCCCGCGACGGTGAGGATCGCCCCGGCCCCAAGCACCGGAGCGGTAAGAACACCTTCAGAAATGTGCATACCTGCCCTACTCCATGGGATACGCGTGAACCCAGAGCACCGCGCCAACTTCCACCTTTTTGTCCTGTCCTTCGTGCTTCATCGGTTTGTCGCCTTCCATGAGCGCGGCAAATCCCCACCAGCCCGCCTTGGGCATGGCAAAGGAAAAGACGCCGTTGGAGTCGGCTTTTACCACCTGAGTGACATGCGCGTCGGTCGGGGCCTTGGTCTTACCTTTTCCCCAAAATTCCACCTCAATGTCCACATCAGGAACAGGTTTGCCGTTCTTAAGCACTTGGCCCTTGAAAAGGTTGCCTGCATAGAGGCTGTACGGACGGGTCAGAGGAACGATCTCCACGGGAATGCCCACTTTTTCAGCAATCGGTTTATCCCAGCCTTCCTCCGCTCCCAACGCGTCCACGATGACTTTTGTCACATGGACGATGAACTTATCTTCAGCCGGCTCCCAATATGGCTTAGGTTGCAGAAAAAAGATGTAATCCGCGGGTTTCGTGATTTTGAAATTAGCATCCCAGGTAGACTTTCCTTCTATTTTCTTTTCTTTCAGCACCCCCAGTAGATCGACCTTCTGTTCGCCAATAACAACGCCGAATTTCTCCGGTTTATCCATCTGCATCAGAGGACCACCCTCAAACGGGTGAGTGAACTGTATTAGAAATCCAATCTCCTTCTTGTCATCCTTTCCAACCACATCCTTGGAAGGAATTATCATTGCGAAATGAGCTGAAGTTGCGGTCACCATGGCCGAAATAAGCAACATACAAAGAGCACAGAGTCCGAGAAACCTCTTCATATTTTCCTCCTTTCACACTGAAAGAATCTTTGGGCAATGGGAAATAAGGTACTACGCTACCTCAATTCGTAGCACGAGTCAAGAGTTTCGAGCATAATTCTCGCCCTGATTCTCTTGGACTTGCCATAGCCGGGGCGACAACGAGATCGGCTCTATGGCCCTATCAATGTTCGACGATTTCCGGGAAACTTTATAAAGATACTTATGATGAGTCCAATCAGTGGTAGCACCATAATGGATTGCAGTGCAGCCGGCACACCGAACCGATCGGCAATTACTCCCAGGAGCGTTACACCAATCCCCCCTGTTCCGATTGCAAACCCGGCCATGAGTCCGGAAGCGATGCCCAAATTGTTTGGTAGCAACTGTTGAGCCATGACGATGGTTACCGTGAAACTGGAAATGAGCACCATACCGATTATGCCCAGAGCCACGAATAGCATGGCACCGTGCGTCATGAGAATCAGCGGAAGCAGAAGGCTGGTCATGGCCATGGAAAAAATGAGGAACCGTTTGTACCCCCAACGATCGGCAAGGGGCGACCCCACCAGTGTGCCGATTGCCCCTCCGAGGAGGAAAACCGATACCAGTGTGCCCGCGTAAAGAGGATCTCCCTTTTCGAAATCGATGTAGTAGAATGGAATGTACGCCATCAGACCGAAGTGGATCCACGATCTCATGACCACTGCCGCGACGATCAGACCAACTGAAATCAATGCAGCCTTTGGCGGTTTGGTCCCTGAGCTTCCTCTTGCAACTGATTCGGTACGGGCCTGAGCCAGCAAGCCCCAGCTTTGAGTCAGCAACAAAAGGAATGCCACGGAAAATATGAGCATTAACGGGAGATAATCAAACCCGAAATAGGTGGCAATGAAGGTTGGAGCTACCGGACCTAGTGCCAGGCCCAAATTTCCACCCACGGTAAATACCGCCAATCCGGTCGCCATTTTGTCGCCAGTAAAGAAATGGGCTGTCTTGAACCCTTCGGGATGGTACGAAGCGATTCCGAGTCCACTGAGCACCACCAGTGCGAGAACCAAGATGTAGTGATTCGGAAGAGACAGCAAGGACAATCCCAGTCCTGCACACAGGCAGCCAGCAGGAAGCAAAAATGCCTTTTCTCTTTTATCGGAAAAATATCCGAAAAGAGGCTGAATTACTGAAGATGTAACATTCGAAGCCAGCATGATCACACCGGCCATGGTGTACGACAGGAGAAGTTTTGCTTTGAGAAAGGGCAAGATGGCCGGTAACGCACTCTGGCAAACATCAGTGGCGAAATGCCCGAAAGACAAAATGAATAGCACTTTGAGGTTAAAAGTTCTTGGAGAGGGAGCGTCGGCGCGCATTCAAAACTCCTTTACAGAATCAGTGACTGGAATCGATCAAGGCTTTGAGAACATGTCCTTGAGCGAGATTCCGGCGGACACTATAGCACTTCTCAATTGGTATTGCTCCTCCCGCCATTCACACAAGGCAGATGGTAACGGCCCACGAACTCCGGAAACGATGCTGTTAATTTTAGTGTCACTATTTCACTCAGATTCGGTTTGCATTTGTAATGGCTTCATTTCTTGAGAGTTCCAGCGCATTTTTCTGATGTACGAAGCACTCCGCGAAATGTACGGCGTCTCTGGCCCTCAAAAAATGTGGTTGACCGAATAGTAACCGGCACAGTATTCTCAGTAGCAAAATGCCTTCAGTTCAAGTCAGGAGTGAATCTCTGCCTAGCTCCAGAGGCGATTTTGCAATGTACGTTCGGGTTTGGTTACGATTTGCTGCAACCTTCATTTTTCTCGTCCCAATTGTCTCAATTGTGTTGTTCCGCCCGTCTTCAACTTTGGCCCAATCACTCTTTGCTGTGACCGATAATAGGACTCTGACACAGAAAAGCAATACGGACACTGCGATCCAAAGATATAAGCAAGAGGATGCTTTCGATCGGGGAATGGGACCCTTCTCCGGGTTCGGCGAGTCTTTGAATATTTCGGACGCATTGGTGCGAAACATCCTTCCTAAATGGGTAAACTTGGATTACGGCTTTAACATTGTTTTTAGTGATTCGCTTACGACCGGAGTATATTCCGCGGATTATTTATTGCCATTACACCGAAGCCCGCAGGAAAGCTTCTTCCTTGAGGCCCATACGGAATACCTGGGGTACCGAAGAACAAAATCTACCGCACAGACTCAATCCGAACTCCCTTCCGGTGTACCTGTCGAACTGTTAACCAGCTCTATGGTCGATTCGTACCCGAACCGGTATGACTTTTCTTTTGGTGGAGGATATCGAAGATTGTTAGCCGATTCCACTCTGGTAGGCTTCAATTCCTTTTTCGACGCATCTCGCCTTTACAATAATTGGTATTCTTCGTGGGGATGGGGCCTGGAATATTGTGCGACAGGTCCTTACGATTCGGCAATAGACTTGCATTTCAACCAGTACGGAAATTTGTTTCGGCGCCATGCATTCCTGAACGCATTTCGGGCGCAAGGGACTAGCCTTGATTTCGGCGGTGGATATTCGATGTCGCTTTTTGATGAGAGATTGGATCTCCGGCTTGGTGTCGACGGGTACATGTTTGTGTCAGATGACCGGCACTGGGGTTGGCGAGGGACTGCGGAACTCACAACACGCGATGGTCTGGCTACATTGCGCTATGAACACGGCCGTGACAGGATCGATCAATCGTACGATAGTATCGGTGCGTACATAAACCTGGCCTTCGACTCGCAAAACCTCCTGAACTGGGAAAATCCTTTCACATTACCGGAGCCCGTTTTCAAGAATTCCCGCAATATGGAGAGGAATCTCACTGCCAAAGTTCGTCGAAACTGGCATCAGCCGTCAGCAGTCATACTTTCCAGATCCTCAGCAGCAGAAAGATCCATGACGCTTGTTGCACAGCGGAACTTTGCCGTTACTCTGAACGCAGGGGCAAATGGGTCAATTCTCATGCCTCTTACGGGAATCGGCCAGTCTTCAATTCCGCAGAATGTGGCCAATTCCGCCAGAAAAATCATTGTCCGATTGAACGTCAGCGGCACTTCGTTTACAAGTCTAAGAATTGGTTTGGGAAACGCGGGCTCGAATGCTTTCTACGATCAGGGAGCGCCTGACATAGGCAGCGGAAGCGGAACGTTCACGTATGAACTTACGCCCGGGCAGTTCACAGCGTTGGTGGATGCGGTTTCTTTTCGTTTTTCCTCAGGGTCAGCAGGTCTTTCGGCAACGTACAGTTTTTATGAATGATCCGATAGCAGAACCAGCATTTATAGCAAGTGTATAAAACAATGTCCAATTGCGAAAAGCACTTCTCGGCAATTGGTAGGTGCCGTGCCTCCGTGCCGGCACATTTTTCAAATAAAAATCAACCGATTCGGGCCGGCTGGGACGCCGGCCCCTACTGTTCTTTTAAAGAACAATGCGTTCAAAAGGTCAGAAATTATGTCATCTGCTACAGAATGATCGTCTCCACACTTTGAAATCATCTTTTTCGCATACAATGGAGTAGTTTTCTCTGATGGCTCGTTGCAAGGCGGGAAATCCATCGGTCGTTTTGGATCTTACTTGACAGCCGCCTTCGAGTATGAACTCCGGTTTATTTGCGAGAAATTCTTTGAGAAAACGTTGTCGCAATTCTTGAACAGTCGGGGATTGCTCATTTACGTAAAAAATAGTGTCTGTAAGAAAACGAGAACCTGAAATAGATTTCGACAAGATTGCGGCTCGATGCGCTGTACCATTATGTGCGAGCACTTGCACACTGTGAGGAGTGTCCCCTCCTGTTGTCAGACATCTCACCATTTGAACCAAATCCCTTTCAATCGATACCGGATGTCCGATAAGAGGTCGCAGTGTAAAACCGGACGGGCGAAAGAGAATTGCGCTGGATATTAGCAAAACCATAATTGGAAATGTCTTTGCCGACCTCGCCATTTCCTGACTCAGTGCCGCTATACAGAGGGAGGCGACGAGAACAAAGAAATAGAAAACCGGCAGCCAATGATATGGGAAAAATTTCCCTGCCATCGCAACATTGACGCTGTAAACAAATGCCAGAGCAGTAAGAAATAATGACCACCTTTTCTGCGATCTTGGTGCCGAAGAGAAGAATAATGTGAAATAAAGGCTTAAGGTTAGCGGAGCGATCAAAATGGCGAACCCACCAAACTTGACATAATTCTTGGCTATGAAAGCTATCCTTTCGTAGGTTGATCCACAAACGTCCCATCCTAACAAAGAATTATAGCAGGGCAAGTATTTGGTCCAAATGTCAAGAAACGGGTAAAACGCATCAGTATGGTATAACCACAAAAAAATGAGAGCCAGAGGCAACAGAAAGCCAAAAAAACCTGACAGGGATACGTATATAAGCCTCAGGAAGGATCCTTTTCGGTAAGCATCTTTCTCTCGAGCCTCTAGTTCTGCCATGAAAAGCACCACCGGCAGCCCAATAGCCGCCTGCGGCTTTATTGCGGCAGATAGTCCGAACAAAAGCCCGATGCACCAACAGGTTCTGTACAGAGATTTGTGCTTTACAGCAGCCAAAAGCACCAGGGCCAGGCTGATAGGCAAAAGCATGATGAAATCTCTCTGCAGTGACCAGTTCGGTCCGAAACTAAAGTACATGAAACCGACCAACTGAGAACCGAATAACGCTACTTGCCAGTTGAATTTTTTCCTCATCCAAAGGGCGGTCACTGTCAACAGCAGAGAAGTCAGTGCGATATCAAGAAGTCGCCATTTTAATGCCGAAACTCCGACAAGCCACACCAGAGCAGAAAAGAGCAGATGTGTGCCGGGCATTTGGAAGTCGTAAAAATCTTTGTAGGGTGTTAATCCATGTTCCGCGAAGAGATAACCGCAGTATTGCAGGTACGCTAAATCATCGACTACAGGCCATGTTATCGACTGACCCGCAATGACAAGGAAAAGCAACAAAAGTACTATCTGAAATCCCGAGAAGACGAATTCTTCCGGCTTGATATTCATGAAATTACGTAACCTGCTGAGCATCCTTATTCCAGCTCTTATTTCTGTCGCCCTCTGTCTCTGGATCGACGATACATTGTGAAGAGGAGTTCCTGACCTGTCAATACCAAAAGAGAAGAATCGGAGGAGAGAATGAGAAGCGACCTCAGATCGGCCGGTTGTCCGACCCGGAGCGGGAACGGCTGGTTCATCGCCTGGTGTTTGCACGAGGAAGAATGCGGGAGGTCGGTCATTCTTCCTCGACATTTTGTTCAGTTTACAGGAGAGCAGGATTCCCGAGAGTCATACCAATTTTGCTTTCAAAGTTAGATAAAAATCCCCTCTAACCCCCCTTTATTAAAGGGGGGAATGGGGGGATTTTGACTGCAAATTGGCATCAAAGGCTACGGATTCCAGTCAGTAACTCTCTTACAAGTCGCAATGTTTCGCCCTGGAAACGGAACTCGGTCGCTGCATCAAGCTCCTCCCGGGACAGGACTTCCCCGCGACTCGCCAGGACACCCAGTGAGGCCAGTGCCCAGTCCTCCCGTTTGATCCCCATGGACCGGAAATCCACCCGGTGCACTGCGGCAGCGGTTTCCGGAAGGTCTATTCCGGCCGCGGCGAGCACAAAGGCATCTTCCGGCAGATTCTTCAAGAGTTTGACACGTCGATTCACTCCTTCGTTGGCCAGGGCGATAACCGCCTTTGGACTTGTAGAGCCGTTATACTCTATAGGGTGAGCTGAAAGAATGACCTCACTGATAGAAGGACCACGCAACACAGTGACGTCGTATTCGTTCTTCTGACTGCAGTACATTCCTGCAGTGACACCGGCTATGGTGAGCAATTCGCCGGCAGTGACAACCCGTTGCCCGGCTGCTCCAAGGATGACGACTTCCTCGCGCCCTGCCTGGTGGCGCTTGAAGCGCACATCCACCGTCTTAGGCCGTTTCACGGATCGCTGTTGGGCTGCCTCAAATCGATACTGCTGTCCGTATTCCGGTCGTTGATTTTGAGGAACCTCGCTGCAGGACGCACCCTTAGCTTTCAACGATTCTTCAAGATGTTTGACCGTCAGTTTGTTGCGCCGCGTGTACCTGCCGGGACAAAGCTCGAGTATATCTACAACGGAAAAACCTTTGAAACGGATGGCACGCTCCAGTATATCTCCGAGGTCCGGTTGGTATGCAGAACAATCGCATACGAACGGAGCACCTGCACTTGCAGCCACTGATGTTATTTCAAGTGGCTTGTCCAGTCTGTTCAAGAATCCCGAAGCCACCACAGCTTCGTTCGGAGTGGTTACCGAGCACTGACCGCCTGTCATGCCAAAGTTGAAGTTATTCAGAACGAGAAGCGTGAGATCGAGGTTTCGCCGACAAGCTGATAGAATATGTGCGCCACCGATACCGAGCCCACCGTCTCCCATAGTCACTATCACAGTGAGATCGGGCCGGCATAGCTTAATACCCGCAGCGTATGTCAGGGCTCGACCATGAACGCCATGGAAAGCATGGGTGTTCAAGAAAACGTCGAAAAAACCCGAGCAGCCTATATCGGTCACAATGCAAATCTCGTTACCCTGAAGGCCCATTTTCACAAGGGTCTTGTCCAGAACTCTGAGCACCTTATCGTGGGAGCAACCAGGGCAGAATATGGGTGGCCGCTCATGATTGAGAAGTGTCCGTTCAGCCATGGATTACCTCCTTGATGCGATCTGGGGAAATCAAGTGGCCATCCATCTTCCCGTAGAATTCTACTCGTTTGTCTCTCAGCACTCTTTGCACTTCATGCACGTATTGTCCCAGGTTGGCTTCAATCACCACGACTCGCCTGAATGCTACGGCAGTCTCCTGAATCAATTTTTCAGGAACAGGCCACAGGGTCTTGAGCACCAGGTGCGAGACAGGCGTGCCCAATTCATCGAGTTCCCGACAAGCCTGGCGAGCCGCACGAGTCGTAATCCCATACGTTATAACCAGAGTGTCGGCTCCTGCCCGCATGTGGGCCTCGTGGAACGTGAATGTGTCGATTTCGGCTTCCAACTTTTGCTTTAACCGCTCCACCTGGGCCGCAATCTGAACCGCATCCGCAGTAATGTAGCCATTCTCGCCATGCATGGAAGAAGTTTGGCGGGAAATTACGTCATCTCCGATCGGTGCGAAATACGGAACGTGAGTGCCTGGTGCCGCCCTGAAAGGAGCGTACTCAGACCCTTTGGGGTTGTAGACCCTTTCCACTAATGCAGGTGGTTCAAAAGCCTCAAAGTCTACGGACTCGCGGGTCATGCCAATTTCCTTACTTGAGGCAATAAATACCGGACATCTCAATGTCTCAGCCAAATTGAATGCATGTATGGTGAGAATGTAGCAGTCCCGCACGTCCACCGGGGAAAGGACGATCACAGGCAATCCACCGGAATTTCCCCAGCGCAGGAACTGGATATCGCCGTCTGCACCCATAGTAGCATAGCCGGTGCTGGGCCCCAGTCGTTGAACATCAGCGATTACTACGGGTATTTCAGATCCTATTGCGAAGGAGATGTGCTCGCTGTAAAGACTGATTCCTGGACCTGACGTGGCTGTCAGCGACTTGAACCCAGCCATGGACGCTCCCAGGCAGTATCCCAGGGAAGCGATTTCGTCTTCTCCTTGCAGCACTATGCCGCCGGAAGGAGGCAAAATCCTGATCATAGTCTCGAATATTGTGGTCGCCGGAGTAATCGGATATCCGGCGAAAAAACGACATCCGGCGTCGAGAGCTCCCCACGCGACAGCCTCGTTGCCGTCCATTAACGTAAGACCCATTTCTTCAAGCTCCTGCTTATACCAATTTGATTCAAAATCCCCCCATTCCCCCCTTTAATAAAAAGGGGTTAGAGGGGATTTTCGTTTAACTTGAGAGCAAATTGGCATTAATTGCTACCATTTCGGCCAATCTCATTTCGATCCTTTTCAAGAGTGCGAAGACCTTCATAGACCTTCTCGGCTGTCACGGGTAGCGAGGTAATGTTCACGCCCACGGCATCATATATGGCATTGAGAAGAGCTGCTGCAGTCGGGCAGGCAGGCGGTTCTCCGGTGCCCTTTGCGCCGAACGGCCCCGTGGGTTCCGGCTCTTCGACGATGATTGGCACGACGGGAGGAGCATCGAGCGCAGTCGGAAGAAGGTACGTGCCAAAGCCGGTCGTAGTTAACTGACCATCCTTGTACACCAATTCCTCCATGGTCCCGTATCCGAGGCCCATTACCACTCCTCCCTCAATCTGCCCTTCTACTCCCATGGGATTGACGGCCTTTCCCACATCATGCGCTGCTATGACACGGATGATGTCAAACTCGCCAGTCTCGGTGTCTACTTCAACTTCCACCGCTTGAGCAGCGTACGAATAAGCTCCGTAAGGGATGCCGGCTCCAGTTTCCTGATCCAGCATCTCCGGAGTTGGCGGGTTGAAGGAGCCCCATGCAGAGGTTAGAATGCCTCGGGCACGCAGATTACGGCAAATGTGTTCGACCGTGGTGCCGGAATCGGGAGCCCCCTGAACGTACACCAGGCCGTCAAATATGACGAGATCCTCTCCCCTGGCCTCTAAGTCATCCTCTGCTTGCTTCAGAATTAGCTCCTTCACTTTTTCTGCTGCAATGCGCACCGCATTTCCCGACACATACGTCTGCCGACTGGCGGAGCTCATACCGGCCTCAGGGGTTGTGAGCGTGTCTGCGGATTCGATGAACACTACTTCAGGCTTCAAGCCCAGCGCCATCGCGGCGATCTGGACCAGTACCGTGTCCGAACCCTGCCCCAGGTCGGCTGCTCCGCAACGCACAAGACAAGAACCGTCCTCCAGCAACTCCACGTACGCGCTGGATGGATTGGGTTTCGCTGTATTGCCCATACCAAAGTAAATGCAAGCAAGACCTACTCCGCGCTTCTTCATCTTATCCCTCCATTTCCCGTGAAGGGAGGTGGCCGGTCACTCGCTCCAGAGTTTCCAGGGCTCCTACGCCGGCCTCCAAAACTTGTTGGGTGACAGTGGACGACCCCGGACGCACCATGTTGATCCTGCGTATTTCAACAGCGGAAAGCCCGCATCTTCGGCCAATCTCATCCATGAGTGGCTCATGGCAAGGAGACATCTGAGGTGCCCCAAAGCCACGCATCGCGCCGGCAATAGGAGTGTTGGTGTACACGGCATATGAATCGACCCACACGTTCGGGCAATCGTACGGACCAAGGGCCATAGTGGCCGAGCGAGTAAGCACCGCCGGTCCGAATGATGCATAAGCGCCGGTATTCCCGATGATTTCGGCCTTTGCTGCAGTGAGCCTTCCCTCTCTTGTGGCTCCAAAAGTGTACTGAAGGTAAAACGCATGGCGCTTGGTGCTGGTACGCAGCGACTCTTCCCGGCTCCACACCATCTTGACAGGTCGGCCGGTCAGATAGGTACCCAACGCGACGAAGTGCTGCAGGAGCAAATCTATCTTACCGCCGAATCCGGCGCCCGTTGTAGCCTGTATCACCCTGATCCGGCTGATGGGGAACTTCAACATACGAGCGATTTCATGGCGCAGGTAGTGCGGCCCCTGACTGCAGCATTCCACCACGAGCATCTCACCATCCCAATAAGCAAGAGCCGCCTCCGGTTCGATATAAGCATGATCCACAGACTGAGTCGTGAAACTGCGCTCCACAATCACATGGGCCTCGGCAAATCCTTTATCGATGTCGCCCTTTCTCATTTTGCGGTAGAGCAGCACGTTTCCGTTGTCATGCACCTTCACGGCATCGGGGCTCATAGCCTCCCTGGGGTCGAAGACAGCCGGAAGCTCTTCGTAAGTGACATGCACCGCGTTCACGGCAAGCCGCGCCAACCTTCTGGTCTCAGCCACAACAATAGCAACAGGCTCACCGGCGAACCGCACGACCTCACGGGTCAGGAATGGCTGATCCTTTATGTTCACGCCGTACAAGGTCTCTCCCTGGATATCATGACCGGTAATGACCCTATGTACTCCGGCCATAGCCAGAGCGGCCCCCGGATCAATGGAGAGTATCCTGGCATGAGGGTACGGACTGACCGCCATAGCGGCGTGGAGCATATCGGCTCTGCCGATATCTGCTGCAAACTTCGCCGCGCCTAGCACCTTGGGCAATCCATCTACTTTGATCAAAGAGCGACCGACAGGAGGGCATCCGGGAGCATCTTCAGGAGCTTCCGGGGTTTCTCCTCTCAGCTCTGCCGCGGCAGCCATCACGGCCTTGACAACTTTGGTGTAACCGGTACATCGACAAAGATTGCCGGTGATTGCTTCTTTCACCTCTTCCGGAGTGGGGTTGGGATTTCGGTCAAGGAACGACTTGCACGTCATCAACAGGCCTGGAGTACAAAACCCGCACTGGATTGCCCCGAGCTTCAGAAACCAACTCTGGAGTGGATGCAGTCGATTCTGCGCTCCCAGGCCCTCGATGGTTTCCACACTTCGCCCATGGATTGCCTTGGCCGGGTAGATGCAAGATGCCACAGGTTCTCCATCGATCAGCACCGTGCAGGCTCCGCATTCGCCGTTTCCACAGCCTTCCTTGGTTCCGGTCAATTTCAGGTCGTCCCGCAGGATTTCCAGTAACAGGGCGTCTTCGGCCACTCTGACCGTGCGCATCACATTGTTGACGCTGAAAGTTATTGTAGTTTCATTCATGGGGCACTCTATCCACTTGCTTCAAAGCATCCCGTAGAGCCCTCCGCACCAGGACAACGACCATATCCTTGCGGTACGCCGAGCCACCGCGTAACGAACTACCAGGCTTCGCATCCTCGCCAGCCAGAGCGGCTGCTTCTTCAATACTCCTGCTCGAGATTTCTCGTCCCGAGATAACCTCTTCCGCACGTTTGGCTCGCCACGGAACAGGAGCGACCGGAGCCGCAACGATGCGAACAGCCTGGAAGCGCTCGCCTGCTTTGTCCAGATCTATCCAAACCGCTGCTGAGAGAATCGGAAGGGTGAATGCTTTGCGTTTGGCCATACGGGTCATGGCACTGGCCCCACAGGGAGCAAGATCGGCCTTTACGATAAATTCTGTGACCACCTCACGAGTCGGATCTATCGCGCTCTCGCCGACCCGACGGAAAAGATCTTCAACGAGTGCTATCCTCTCGCCACGCGCGGACACGATACGAGCGCGAGCGCCGAGAGCCACCAGAGGAACCGACGTATCCGCTGCAGGGAGAGCGTTAACGACATTGCCGCCGATGGTGGCAACGGTTCTTATTTGAGGCGATCCTAACCAGCCGGCTCCTTGCGCCAGAGCCCGAGCTTTTAACCCGATAAGCGGTGAGTTTGAGATCTCTGAAATGGTTGTTGCGGCCCCGATATGGATGTCGTCACCAATCTGCTTGATTCCTCGCATGGCATCGATTCTGGTGACATCCAGCAAGGTCAGCGGCTGCGAAGGCATATCCGTTTCTTTCAGCCGCACGATCAGATCGGTTCCGCCTGCGACCACTCTGCCTCGGCCATCAAGTTGGCCAAGGCTCTCGAGCAACTCAGGAAGGTTGCTCATCACGTGATAGTTTTGCCAGCGCACGTTCGTAAACCTCATTGGGACTAGGCCCGGTTCACACGACGTTTATTTCGATTGCTCCTGCTTGGGGGCAGACTGAGAGACATCCGCCACAGCCGATGCAATTTTCTTCAAGCACGTGTGTTTTTTCGCCACCATCTTGCATGGCGTTATAGAAACATGCGTCCAAACAGCGTTTACAGCCGATGCAGGCGTCTTCGATAACTCGAGCTTTTTCGGAGGGCATGTTCGCATACGGTAAAGCTGCTTCCGCTGCGATTCCCTTCATTTGGGCCAGGCTCTTATATCCTTTAGCATCCATCCATTCTTCGAGCCCCTTGACCTGCTTGCCCAACCACTCATAGCCGTAAACCATGACGGCAGAGCACATCTCCACGATATCCGCTCCACTCATGACGAACATGACAATGTCACGCCAGTCGTACGCGCCGTTCGTGCCTGCAATAGCCACTCGCTCCTTGTATGCCAGGTAGACTTCTCGTATCCATCTAAGGGTGAGGGGTTTTACCCACGGTCCGCCGATTCCCGCTTGACCCCAAATGAGTGGCTTTCCGCTCTCAATATCAGGCACAAATCCGATAAATCGGTTCGTCAATGTGACCGCTTTCGCCCCTACATCAAGGAGACGGCCCGAGAATCCGACGAGATCGTTCACCTGGGGTGTCACCTTGATCATCACTGGTATGCGCACTGCTTCTGCGACCGCCTGGGTGATCTCGCAGGCATAATTGAAATCCTGGCCTACATTCATACCGGTTCTGACTCCGGGCATCATTTTGGGGTGAGGGCATCCGAAGTTGCACTCGAGCAGAGGTACGCCTACGTCTTCCATCTGCTTTGCCAGTTCGACCCATCCGGATATCTCGGTGGAACCGATACTACCGACCACGACTGCATCATTGTCAGCAGCAAACTTAAGTGTTTTCCGTATTTCCGGCAGAAACTCCTCCGGGGTTTCAAGCGCCAGGCCGCTTCGCCCGTATAGACTGAACGCTCGCGGAACTTTGCCATGACACACCTCATGACGTTGGTCAAGAAAACGCCATTTGGAGCGAGTTGTGAGCTCACGCATCGCAGGTGAGTCTGTCATTGTCTTAGCGATTACACCACCGGCACCTGCTTCGATGCACTTGTTCATATTGCCGGCATTTAAAGTAGGTTCGGCGGATGCTGCTAATACGGGATTCTTGATACGTACTCCACAAAATTGGACTGATAGATCAGCCATGTTCTAAACTCCTCGTTACTCCCTCTGTTTCGATTGGTTTGAAACAGAGTCCTATTGCGAGCCCACTGGATTCAACCAATCCACTCGGTCTGAAAAAGCAGGAAAACTGCCTCTATGCCTGTCCACATCCTTTAACTCAAGATCGTATCTGAGCGTGACTTCCTCGTCACCGCCGCTTGTCAGGATTATTCCCATTGGGTCCACCATCATGCTGTGTCCCATGAAGTTTGCTCCTGCATTGGGACCAACCGAGTTGGATGAGACGAGAAAGCAAAGGTTTTCCAAGGCTCGCACTCGATTCAACATTATCCAATGCTCGAGGCGTGGGTATGGCCAAGCAGAACACACGAGAAAGAGCTCGGCGCCCATGAAAGCCATACGACGGAAGAGTTCGGGGAATCTCAAGTCGTAACATGTCGCCATACCCAGCTTTCCGAGCTTCGTATCGGCCACCACTACCTCGTGGCCTGGGCTCAGGATCTGTGTTTCTTTTGAGTTAAAACCGAAGAGATGGATCTTGCGATAGTTGGCCAAGATCTCTCCACCAGGCGATAAGAGATAACTCGAATTGTAGTAGCGTCCATTATCTTCTTCGACGAAGCTACCCGTATGGAGATGAACCTGCATCTCCCTCGCCAGGTCTTTCAACGTATTTAACAACGGTCCGTCTTTGGTTTCCGCCTCCGGGACATATCGGTCGAAGCTCATAAATCCTACATTCCACAGTTCAGGTAGAATAATGAGATCGGCTTCTCGTTCCTTGCGGATCAGTTCCAAAGCTTTTTCGATGGTGGCGGTTTTATTTCCTTCAACAACCGCCATCTGTATTGATGAGACCTTCATGGCCGACCATCTCCTCAAATGACTAGTCCAGATTTACATAGTCAAGCTTGCTGACTTCATATTCAAGCGTTAAACGCCTGTTCAGTCGTTCATCTACGAGTTCTCCCAGGAAGCGTTCACCGCAAACGAAGTCGCCGGTGAGCATGCCCAGTGTACCGGAGAAGATAACTGTGTTATCCAGGGGACCTATTTCCGACTTGATAAAGGCCATCAACTGTCTTGGACTCATGAGTAGCCCAAGGCGACCTTCCTGATAAGGAACTTCCTTGCCTTCGGACACAGCCCGGCTCCGCATAATGAGATCGTCCCAGTGATCTTCCACATCTGAGAGTAGCCAGACTTGCTTGCTCATGATATTTGGGCAGATCTGCTTGGCCCTGGGGATATCCGTCTCTTCCAGATGCCTGTCTGTATGGTCGCTACCGAGCCCTACCAAGACTTTTTCTTCATTCTCCACCAGCAACACATATTCAATTTCGCCGGAAGTTGCGGCACCGTAAACCTCCACCAACGGATCGGTTTGCAGTGCTCTGGTGATAACAGGGTAGAGAGTTGGCGTCTTCTTTGGACCCGGTATTCCCTTCACTGCCAATTCTTCGATATGGCGTCTCACTTCATCCTGGTTGCGGCCGACATATCCGGCATTCACCATTCGTGAGAATTCGAAACTCCACTGATGAGCTTCACCGCCATGGATCACATCTATTACTATGTTCAAGAAAACCCCCCTTTATATCCATCAGCAGGCCAAATCCTTGCTGCGGATTTAAGGCTTCGGTTACCAATGGAGTGCACTGGCCCCATCATTTGTAATACCGCTGCTCGAAAGTGACACAGCCGTAAGGAATCCTGTAGGGTCCATGAATCATTCCCGGGGGTCGACATGCATAATAACCGGCCAGGAAGGTTTGCTCCTTAGCGATATCGTACAACGAACCCTCCACGATCCAAACTTCTTCCCAGAAATCATGAACCAGCGTTTCTTCGGTTTCAGTACCTGGAGGAAATTTTAGCAAACGAGTATAGTCGCCGGTTTCCGGATCGTGGGACAGGATTTTTTCCATAATGCCATATTTATCCCCTTCCACGGGGCGCCACTCGTACTTCAGGTCGCAATCGATGAATTCGATTTCGGGTTTAGGCATTAGTCAAGCTCCTCCTTGAATTTTCGACTTCAGTATTCTCACTCCTCAGGGAGTCCTGGGCCGGACAGCTCACGCCCGGCTGGTTTGTCTAACGATCCCACAATAAGGTTGCGTGTGCCTGACGCTCTCTTATTTAATCATCACGCTGGGTAACCAGGTGATAACCGGGGGAAACAGCATACAGATTATCATGCCAATCACTTGCAGAAGCATGAACGGTAGAGCTGACTTGTACAACTCTGTCATTGTAACGTCAGACGGGGCAACTCCTTTGAGATAAAACAGGGAGTAGCCGAATGGTGGCGAAAGATATGCTATCTGCAAGTTCAAATTGAATAGAACCCCGAACCACAAAGGATCGAATCCCAACTCCTTGATTACTGGAACGAACATGGGAGCAAACAATACGGTAATTCCAATGATGTCCAGAACCATGCCGAGAGCCAGGAGAATGAGTTGCATCAGAATGAGGATTCCCCATGGGCCGAGGGGAAGCGCTGTCAAGCTCTCTCTGACGAATTCGGCGCCGCCGGCAAGCGTGTACGTGCAGATGAACACCATTGCTCCGAATACGATCCACATAATCAGTCCAACAGTCTTCATAGTTGCAAAAAGACTTTGCTTCAGGTTGCCCCAGGTCAACGTCTTCCGTACTGCTGCACAGACTAACGCTCCGAGTGCACCTATTCCTGATGCTTCGCCAGGGGTGGCTACTCCGAAAAATATCGCTCCCATTACTGCAATGATCAGGAGGATCGGTAGTAACAACGATCGGGTCAGGCCCAATTTTTCGCGAAACGTCATGTTTCTTTCATCTTCTGTCGCCGGAGGCCCCGCAGTTGGATTCAGATGACATTTGGTCAAAATGTAAACAATATAGAGCCCCCCGAACAGCAATCCCGGTCCGATACCGCCCATGAAGAGTTTGCCGATAGATTGACCGGTGGTGACGCCGTAGATGATAAACATGATGCTCGGCGGAATAAGGACACCGAGAGCGCCACCCGAAGCGATAGCTCCTAGAGCCATCTTACGGTCATATCCGCGCTGAAGCATGAAAGGAAGACATATGAGTCCGGTAATAGTGATATCCGCTCCGGCGGTGCCGATCATCGCTCCCAAGATGCAACATAGGACGATAGTAGCTGCTGCCAAACCTCCTTTTAGGCGACCGAGCCAGACGTGAATCGCATGAAAGAGATCTTCCGCTATTCCAGACTGTTGGAGTATGTTGCCCATGAAGACGAATAGAGGTATGGCGACAAGGCTGAAACTACCCATGACATCGTAAATGCGCAATACGATGATATTGAGGTTCCCCACTCCCCAGAGGAAATAGGTGAAAAACAGTCCCAGAGCAGCCGTGGTCCATGCAAGTGGCACTCCGACCATGAGTAGGATAAAGAAGGAACCGAACATCAGGATGGTGATTTCAGCCGGACTCATGTCACGCTCCTTTTGCCTAGAGCTACCTGGATATCTCTGACGAACTTGGCAAAACCCTGCAGAAAGAGAGTTACAGAGCCCAGAAAGAGGATTCCACGAGCAGGCCAGACAGGAGGGTCCCACATGCTGCCGGTAGTAATTCCTGATGCGATTGCTTCCCATGCCCACACAGCACTTTGCCAAACGAGCACACCGCAAAACAGAAAGAAGACCACATCAGTGACGAACACGTCTATTAGTGCCCTCGTTTTAGGCGACCACAGGGAAGAGAACACATCCACCTTGATGTGAGCATCTGTTACAGAGGCATATGCTCCACCCATGATATACATGATTGCACAGAGAAACTCGGTGAGTTCAAGTCCCCATATTGTCGGGGATCCGAAAAAATACCGCCGCAAAACCTCGTAACACACTTGTAGAGTCACCACGAGCAAGAGTACGGAAAAGATTTTCCCTTGACACTCACTAATGTGGTCTATTGCCGAGACAAGTTTCTCCATATTTACCTCACATCACTTTGTCACTATTCCACTGACACGCTGAGACAGCCCGGTTCTTGGCGTGCCAGGCCTTGAAAGAGTGCCAAGGCCCAGCACTGACGGACAGCAGCGTAAAACGGTTGGTACGCGTGTCCGAGGAATAGTCCGAGTGGGGTGTTCAAACCTACTTGATTTTGTCTCCCACTCGAAGGAAGTTGAGAATGGAATCTATGACCTCTTTTGACAGTTCACTTTTCTTGGCAAATTCAAGGGCCACTTCCATCGAAAGAAGCTTGGCTTTTTCCATATCCTGCGGAGAAAGATTGTCGACCTGCAGGCCCTTCTTCTTGATCTCGGCCAGAGCTTTATAGTCGGATGCGGCTGAAAGTATGTCATACAGGTAATCAGCTTCCTTCACCATCATCTCGAACGCGACCTGAAGATCCGGTGGCAGACTTTTCCAGGCATCCATATTGACGCCGATATTGACCACCGCTATAGGACCGTGAAAAGACGGAT
The DNA here is from genome assembly GCF_000266945.1 of Desulfomonile tiedjei DSM 6799. NCBI lineage: Bacteria > Pseudomonadati > Thermodesulfobacteriota > Desulfomonilia > Desulfomonilales > Desulfomonilaceae > Desulfomonile > Desulfomonile tiedjei. Next base: position 783,362 of record NC_018025.1, on the reverse strand, counting down.
AAAGAACGTACTTGGTGACTTCATGAAGACCCATTTGAACATTCTCACCAAGTGTGGTGAATTCGGCAGCGTCAATCACGTTGGTATCCAGAGCTGAATATATTTCGCTACCAGCCAGAGCCACAGGGACCGCTCCAAGTTTCTCGAACAGCATGGCCGTCAGACCACTGGGTGTTCTAATCTTCAAGCCTTTGAAGTCCTCAAGGGTCTTCAACGGTTTTTTCGACATGATCGGTTCGGCTCCGATCAGTGTCGACCCCGCATAATGAACATTGTACTTGGCGTAAGCCTTTTTCATGAGCTCCTTACCACCAAAGGCCTCGATCCATACCCGAACTTCCCTCGGGTCCGTCCAGAGACCAATGGCGCTAAAGATCGGAGCAAAACCGGGATCTTTACCTGCAAAGAACGCGTCCACATTGTGGCCCACTTCGAAATTCCGCTTCCCGATGGCTTCCAACATCTCGCTGAGACCGACCAGGGTACCAACCCCAAAAAGCGTCACGTCAAGTCTTCCGTTCGTAGCTTTTTTCAAGTGTTCCAGTGCGATCTTCTGAGACTGGAACCCGGGTGTTCCCGATGATGCATAAGTCTGCATACGCCATTTAAACGTCTTGTCCGCGGCCGAGACCGGGCCTACCATTAGAGCTAACAGCATCGTGACGGCTGCACAGACCGCCAACACTACAACGCACCTTCTTCTCATTTCCTACTCCTCTCGTCTGGATGCCCTTCTGTTCAGATTTCCAAAGTGGGCAATGTTGCCAAACCATTTCTCAGGAAAATATACGATTAATAGTTATCGTGGGTCTTGCACCCACGTACGCATGGCGGTCAGGAGTGAAACGCTGAGAATAAACTGTAAGCTAGGTAAAATTCACTTATTCGCACTTAGCTTGTGCAACTCGCTTAGCAACTTTTCCGCAGTGACCGGAAGAGCGAGAATGCGCACGCCGGTGGCATTATAAATGGCATTGGTTATGGCAGCCATGCTCGGGTTGAGCGCCGGTTCCCCTATTCCCTTGGCACCGTAAGGTCCTTCGGGTTCAATGGACTCAATCAGTAAAGGAGTTATTTTAGGGACATCGAGAGGGCCTGGTATTTCGTAGTCAAGAAAGCTCGGGTTAACAAGATGGCCGTTTTCTACCACCATCTTCTCCATTAACGTCCAACCCAGTCCCTGAACCACACCACCTTCGATCTGTCCCTCTGTTGCCATAGGATTGATGGCTCTACCTACATCGTGGGCTGCCACAAAGTTCACCACGGTTATCTCCCCTGTCTCCGGATCGACTTCAACTTCGGCGATGTGGCACCCAAAGGGGTAAGCAGGCGATATATTGCCGTATTTTGTTACGGGGTCGGGAAGTTGCGTCGGGGGAATGTAACTGCCTACTGCAATCAGAGGCGCCCCTCCTCTACTCGTCGATGCCTGATTTGCCACTTCCTTGAACAAAATGTATTTTTCGGGTGACCCCTTGACGAAGAACTTACCGTTCGCAGCGACAATGTCGTCCTCGTTGGCCTCCAACATGTCCGCGGCGACGCCCGCCAATTGACGAAAAGCTTCCGTTGCGGCAGAGAGCACGCCATTACCGCCGATGGTAGTCCCTCTGGTGGCGAAGCTTCCCAGCCCGAAAGGAGATACGTCGGTATCGACAACGGCGACTTCGATTTGCTCAAGAGAGATGCCGAGTTTTTCAGCAGCGATCTGAGCGAATGCAGTCTTTTGACCTTGCCCCATATCGGACTCGCCATGATAAAGGGTGACTCGGCCGTCACGTCCCACTCGGATGATTCCTGAGCCTCCATCGAATTCTCTGGCAAAAGCCCTGTTTCCTGACACGTGATTACAGCATGCAAGGCCAATGCCTCTGAAAGGTTTCTTTTGGGACCGTTTTTCGGACCATTGTGCGCTTTCCGCTGCTCTCGTCATGCATTCTCGGAGGCCGTTACTCCCTATTTTCCAGCCATGGACGCTTACTTCATTCGGGCCTATCGCATTCTTCATCCGCAGCTCGATGGGATCCATGCTCAATTCTTCTGCGATCGCGTCCAGCGAAGATTCCAAAGCGAATGTTGATTGAGAATTACCGAAACCCCTGAAACAGCCAGTGGGAATCGTGTTCGTATAGACGGTGTAGCCTTTGGCCCGGACGTGCTTGAAACGATAAAGTGAATCGACTCGATAGCACGCGGTGGAGACAATGGCAGGCCCATACACGGTGCGGGCGCCGTTTCCACCGACAATTTTGACGTCTTTACCGGTGAGAATACCGTCGGAATCCACCCCCAGCTTTATGTCGATATACATGGGGACACGGGGATTTCCGGCGAGGAAATCATCCTGGCGGGGATTGATCACCTTAACAGGTCGTCCGGATTTCCTGGCGAGAACAGCAGCCACCAGATGTGAATTGTTTTCCATTTTGGCGCCGAAAGCTCCGCCATAATCCGGCACGACAATGCGAATGTCTTCCGGAGCCATACTCAAAGCTTTGGCATAGCTCATCCGCATCATGTTGGGGATCTGGGTGCCGACCCACAGCGTAAGACGCCCTGATATATCTGTTTGAGCGACAGCTCCCATAGGTTCCAGGTATGCCTGGTACACCTGGTTGGTGAAGTAGCGTGCCTCATAAACGAAATGAGAACGCTTGAGAGCATCGTCCACATCACCTGCCTGAATGGAAAACTCAGCGGCAATGTTTCCGGGTTTGTCGTCGTGAACAAGAGGAGCATCTGGAGCCATCGCATCCAGAGGATCGAAAACGCCGGGAATCGGTTCGTAATCAACCGTGATGAGCTCCAAAGCTTCTTCGGCGACATCTTCGTCAACAGCGGCCACAGCGGCTATTTCATCACCTTCGAAGATCGCTTTGGTATTCGCCAGGATCGTCCAGTCTTCGGATCGCGGGCCAAATCTTACTGCGGGCGTGTCAGCATAGGTGATGACAGATTTTACGCCAGGAAGCGCTTCAGCCCGAGACACGTCAATATTTCGGATCCGAGCGTGGGGATAAGGGCTACGAAGAATACGACCGTATAGCATCCTCGGTAATGTGATGTCCGAGACGTACCTTGTTTCACCGATGGCTTTTTGAAGAGCGTCAATCTGGGGAAGCGACTTGCCGACAACTCTGAATTCAGACATCGCGGCCTCCAATTTCGACTGCAGCATCATTCATAATGTCGGCCGCAGCATCGATCGCATCCACAATCTTTGCATATCCGGTGCAACGACAAAGGTTCCCGCCAATTGCCTCTTTGATCTGCATCTCAGTGGGATGAGGGTTCTGGTCGAGGAGCGCCTTTGCGGTCATGATCATGCCGGGAGTGCAAAATCCGCATTGGATGGCTCCTTTTTCCGCAAAGGCCCTCTGCAGGGGGTGTTTTTCACCGTTCGCCAAACCTTCGATGGTTACAACCGACTTCCCATTTACCTGAGGAGCCAGAATAAGACACGAGTTGACCGGTTTTCCTTCAAGCAGCACAGTGCAGGTTCCGCACTTCCCTTGGCCGCATCCTTTCTTGGTTCCAGTCAACCCCAAGTCGATACGTATGAGATCGGCGAGAGTCCGATTCGGTTTAATCTCCAGTTCGTGTTTCTCACCGTTGACTGTTACAGAAATCCGCGTTTTCATTGGTCCTCCATCCTCGCTGATAGGCACTGGAACACCTCCCCGGCTGCTCTGCTCACATAGACTCGTACCATGTCTTTGCGATATGCGGCAGTTGCGCGCACGTCGCTTATGGGGCGCGTAACGGCTATCGCTGCTTCGGCTACCTCCGGCAGCATCTCAAGAGCTTGCTTCAGAGTGACACCAACGAGCATCTTTTCCGCCTCATCTGCTCGAACAGGAGTGGGAGCAACTCCGCCAAGAGCGATTGTGACGCTCTTTAACGTGCCTCCGACTTCATCGAGTTGCGCTTGCACGCAGACGCCTACCAGCGCTAGATCGACCGCCTTTTTCCTTTTGAGTTTCAGATAGACGCTATGACACGCCCCTCCCTGCTTAAGCGGAATCACGATTTCCTTGAGAAGCTGAGTCGGCTTCATTCGAGTGGTCCCCGGACCGACAAAGAAATCCTTCATCGGAATCCGATATTCACCTCTGGAATCAAGAACGACTGCTTCAGCTTCAGCGGCAAGCAATGGCGGAGCCGAATCCGCAGACGGCGAGGCGTTACACAGATTGCCCCCGATGGTGCCGACATTCCGGAGTTGCCATGAACCTATGAGCCCAGCGGCATTGCCAAGAGCAGACAGATGCTCCTTCAGCAAGGAACTCGACGTGATCCTCGCATGTTTTGCCAGGGCACCAATGCGTATGGCTCCGGACGAATTGCTGATGTAATCCAGATCGGGAATATCGACGATATTTACAACATGAGGAGGTCTGATTTTTTTGGCTTTTAAGGCGAGAACCAGGTCAGTGCCCCCGGCGAGTACTCTTGCGTCTGACCCATACTCGTTAAGAAATTCGAGTGCCTCCTGGACGTTGGAGCACGAATGATACTCAAACGAACGAATCCTCATTGTTCACTCCTGGGCCGACCCTGGTGAGACAAGGGATGGATCGGCTAACGAGAATCCTCGGTGATGGTGTGATGCTGGCGGTATTGTTCTAGTACGGCATTCTTGGATCGCAGCAAGTGTCGGACCACGGCACCTCGTGCTTCTTCCGCGTTTCCCATTTTGAGATACTGGCAAATTTCACGATGCTCCGCGACGACCTCGTTGAATCTTCCCTGCTGCAGAAGTGCTTCGGCTCCCATGACGTGGATAAGATCGCGAAGGTTCTCCAGGATAGCCGATAAACGGTTATTATCTGCGAGCTGACACAGAGTGCTGTGAAATAATCGATCGGCCGTGAGAAATCCCTGGTGATTGCCTTTGTCGGCCTCTGACTGCTGCTGCTCCAGCGCTGCCTCAAGATCCGACAATCGCCCCGCACATCCTTGCCTTACCACCGATTCGATGAGACCCACTTCCATGATCTCTCGGATCTGAAATACTTCGTGAACATCCTTTTCAGTGAAAAGCTTAACGCGAATTCCCTTACGGGGGAGAATTTCTACGAGGCCCCGGGAAGCCAATTCAAGGAGGGCCTCCCTGACTGGGGTTCTAGATATGCCGAGTTCCCTTGCCAGCTTCATCTCATTGTGGAGGGAGCCGACTTTCAAGCGGCCGCTGAGTATAGACCTGTGAAGTGATTCGTAGGCCAATGCGGCGAGTTGAGCCGGCTGCTCTACAGTTGCGAGTCCAAGATCGTCTTCCATGCACCCTCCTTAGGATGTGATATATCACACACCACATGTGACATGTCAAGAAAAATCCCGCGCCGACCGATCGAATAATCCGCGATCCCGAACTGTCTTCCCTTGAAACGCTTCGGGACCCTTCGGGATGCCATTTTCCAATCAAAGGGAATATCGCGGGACCTTTCCTGGTGCATAAATTTGACAAACACGTGGATTCGAAATATTGAGTTAAAATAATAAGGATGTAGAAGATGAGTCTGGAAAAGATCCGGACCGAACTTTTTCCGGTCGAAGGTTTAAAATAGCCTGGGATAGAGGAGCAGTGAGATGGAAAGACGAAAGATCTATTTGGGAAGCGCTATCTTGCTGGCATCATTAATTGTATTGGTAACTGCAGTGCCAGTGTCATGGAGTGCGAGTAATGAAATATTCGATGCATTTGAGCAGTGCAAGATAGACTGCAACGAAGCTTATGGCGGACTGGACATTTTTCCTTCAAAAAGAGCCCCGGTCGGACATGCTGACTGTATTTTGAAATGCGAGCGCAGATTTTGGAAGGCCATGGACCGGGAGAATCGTAAATTGGAAAAAAGATGATTCTGTAAATCGATCTGCAGCTTTACTCGTGGTTTCGTTTAAGTTGGTCAGGCATGATCTCAGAGCAGAATGCACCTAACGCAAAGCTTCAGATTCGGCAAGACCAAAATCGCCGCGCAGGGAAGTCTTGACAGCAATTCCTGATTGCGTTATCCAATGTTGACAGAACCGGTGAGGTTTTGCGACAGCCTCTCAGGCTCTGTAAGCAGGATAATGAATGATATGAAGCGTGCGGCAGTCTGGTTAGTCTTAATTTCATACACACTCATTGCATGTGGAGACATGCTGGACTCAGGTTGTTGCCGAATCGAGGCAGCACACGCCTCTGACGAACATTCGACTCAAGAACACTCGCATTCCAAAGTCCTGTTCGTGGTACATGCTTTGTCACATTCTGTGGTACCCGAGAACACCCAGCGTGTAGGCCCCAAGCATTGTTGTTGTGTAGAACAAGGGGGACAAACCCCCGGCTTCCCGCCCCATCTGATTGCGAAGTCTCATGCACCCAAGCCCTTGAACTTCCCAAGCGCAGTTGCTTCCGTAAGCCTCGACGTTCCGGCTGTCGTTCCAGGCACAGGCTCACTCTATCTATTGAACAATCCCGGTACTGCATTCATCTTTCCGTCTATCCACACTACCATACTCCTGATTTGACAGCTTTTCACACATTCTACACCAATTAAGTCATGAATTGATTCGCTTGGTAGTCCGTATGTTTCGCCGCGTCGGTGACATCGACCCAGAAGAACAGTGACTGACGAACTCATTGGATGAACCCAAGAAAATTCCACGTTTTGGAAAAAGAGGGTAAGAGATGCCGAAAAAGGAACTCATTAGCATTTGCACCGTGATGGCAGTGGGGATACTCGCCATAGCCATGATGATCTTCTTTGGAAAGAAGGCGCAAGGCACGACTCATGACCATCACGGACACGGTCATGGGGCAGAATCTCATGATCATGGCCACGATCATTCGGGGTCCCAGGGGCCACACGGCGGTAAGATGTTGACCGAGGGAGAGTTTGAGCTGGAGGTGGTCATTTTTGAAAAGGGCGTGCCTCCTCACTTTCGGATATACCCTTACCACAATCACAAACCCGCCGACCCCAAAGACGTGACAATGAATGTGGAGCTTGAAAGACTTGGAGAAAAGACGGACAGGTTTACTTTTAAACCCACAGGTGAGTTTCTCTATAGCGAACAGGAAATCGAGGAGCCTCACTCTTTCTTCATCAAAGTCTTGGCAGAATACAAGGGCGAGCAATTTGATTGGGAATACTCCCAATATGAAAACCGACTGACCGTTCCGCCGGATTTGGCCAGGAAGATGGGCTTTGAAACGGAAACCGCCGGTCCGGGCACGGTGATCTCGGTCCTTGAATTGCCCGGCGAAATTGCTCTGAATGCTGACATGGTTTCACACGTAACTCCACGTGTCGCAGGTGTTGTCCTGGAATCGCGGAAGAACCAGGGAGACATGGTGCAAGCAGGAGAGGCTATTGCGGTCATCGACAGCCGTGACCTCGGGGATGCGAAAAGTAGATACCTTGTTGCAGTTGAGCGGGAAAAGCTCGCAAGCTACAACTTTGAACGAATCCAGCGTCTATGGGAAGCTCAGACCGTTGCAGAGAAGGAGTTTCTCACCGCAAAAAAAAGCTACCTGGAAGAAAAGATAGAGCTGGCCGCGGCAGCTCGCAAGCTGATCGCTTTGGGCTTAAGCAAACAAGACTTGAGTAATCTCTCGAATGAAGACGATAGCACACTAACGCATTTTGTCATTCGGGCTCCCTTTAACGGCATTATCACCAGAAAACATTTGTCACAAGGAGAATGGATAAAAGAGGATCAAGAGATCTATGTGATTGCCGATCTCTCGACGGTATGGGTAGAGATTATCGTTTACGCGAGGGACACAGAGTCTGTTCATCTGAATCAGAAGGCTACCGTAAAGGCCGATTCGTGCGGTCTTGAAGCGGTCGGAACAGTATCCTACGTCGGTCCGCTCGTAGGCGAGGACACCCGTACAGCCAAAGCCCGCATTGTTATCCCGAATACCGATGGCAGATGGCGTCCCGGATTGTTCGCCAAAGTGGAACTCGTGCAGCATAATGCTTCACCACCTATGGTCATACGGAATGAAGCAATTCAGACCCATCAGAATAAATCGGTTGTTTTTGTTCAATATGACGACCAATACGAGGCTCGTCCTGTGACCGTGGGAAGATCGAACGACAAGTTCTCGGAAATTCTCAAGGGTCTCGTCCCGGGTGAGCGTTACGTCACGAGGAACAGTTACATCCTCAAAGCTGAGATGGGCAAAGCCGGAATGTCCCATGAACATTAGGATTTGATCATGATCGGAGAAATTCTTAAATTTTCGATTCAGCATCGATGGATAATGCTGGCTCTGACGCTGATTATGGTCGGCTTGGGCGCATACAATGTAACCCGTCTCAACATCGATGCAGTGCCGGACATCACGAACATACAAGTTCAGGTCAGTGCTCAGGCTCCAGGTCTATCAGCTCTTGAAATGGAGCAACGGATCACCTTTCCTCTTGAGACAGGGATGGCGGGGCTACCTCGGTTGGTAAGAACCAGGTCTCTCTCACAATATGGCATTACGCTCATTACCGTTATATTCGAGGAAGGGACTGATATCTACTTTGCTCGAAGGCTTGTGAGCGAGCGAATTCAGGAGATCAAGGGAAAATTGCCCCCAGGAATAGAACCTGCAATGGGGCCGATCTCCACTGGGTTGGGGGAGATTTTCATGTGGACGGTGGAAGCTGTGGAAGGGGCCAAGAAACCCGACGGCACCCCGTACACCCTTACCGATTTGCGTACGATTCAAGAGTGGATCATCCGACCGCAGCTCAGAAACACTCCCGGCGTGACGGAGATCAACACCATAGGTGGGTATGAAAAGCAATTCCACGTGACGCCCGACCCGTATAAACTCATTTCGCACGGATTAACTTTTGGAGATGTGATATCGGCACTTTCCGCGAATAATGCAAATGTAGGGGCCGGGTACATCGAGCGCAGCAGCGGGCAGTACCTCGTGAGGGTTCCCGGACAGGTGACTGACCTGGAAGACATTCGGAATATCACGCTCAAGAGCGTCCACGGAACCCCCATCTTCATACGGGACGTGGCGACTGTTCAGTTTGGAAAAGAGCTGCGACTGGGAGCGGCGACCAAGAACGGGGAAGAAACGGTTCTTGGGACAGTGTTTATGCTCATGGGAGAAAACAGCCGAGAGGTTGCTCAAAGAGCCGCCCGTAAACTCGAGGAAGTGAACCGAACACTGCCTGAGGGTGTGGAGGCTAAAGCAGTCTATGACCGCACAACTCTCGTGGATAAGACTATCAAAACGGTGACTAAAAGCCTGGCTGAGGGAGCGATACTCGTCGTCATCATCCTCTTCATTTTCCTCGGTAATATCCGAGCAGCGTTCATCACCGCTTTGGTGATTCCCCTTTCCATGTTGTTCACCGTTACAGGCATGGTCACAAGCAAGTTGACAGCGAACCTCATGAGCCTGGGAGCCATCGATTTCGGGATTATTGTGGACGGTGCTGTGGTTATCGTTGAAAACTGTGCTCGTAAGCTAACCGATGCACGACAAGATATTGGACGAGCTCTCACTGAGAGTGAACGAATCGACGTGATTTGGGAAGCCTCTCAAGAAGTCCGCAAACCCATGCTGTTCGGGGAACTCATTATCATAATCGTCTACCTTCCCATACTTACGTTGACCGGAGTAGAGGGAAAGATGTTTACTCCTATGGCTCTTACGGTTCTATTAGCACTCACCGGAGCCTTGATACTGTCATTCACGTTCGTTCCCTCCGCTGTTGCAGTCTTTTTATCGAGTCAGATCTCGCACAGGGAGAACTTGATAACAAGAAGCACTAAACAGATTTATCGTCCTCTGCTGCAACTCGTGCTCAAATACCGAGTACTGGTTGTGGTCACCGCACTGGTTCTCGTAGCGGTCACAGCGGTTGCCGCCACGTTGATGGGAAGGGAGTTCATCCCTACGCTCGACGAAGGAGATGCAGCTATCCACACTATGCGGCTTCCTGACACGAGCTTGTCTCAGGCGCTTGAACTGCAGTCGATTCTGGAAAAAACCCTCAAAGAGAAATTTCCGCAAATCGAGACAATCGTAGGACGGGTCGGCACTTCAGAAATCGCCACCGAACCTCATCCTCCAAGCGTAGGAGACAACACACTCGTGATAAAGCCACGGGATCGGTGGCCTGACCCGAACCTGTCTAAAGCAGATTTAGTGAAAGAGATCGAAGAAGAGGCAAGTAAACTGTTGGGGAGCAACTTCGAGTTCAGCCAACCCATTCGCATGCGGTTCAATCATCTTCTGTCGGGCGTTTTCAGCGATGTAGCCGTAAAAGTTTTTGGCGATGACATGGATACTCTCCTTCGCAACGCCGAAGATGCAGCGGAGTTGGTGCGCAAAATTCCCGGAGCATCGCATGTGAAAGTTGAGCAGGTAACCGGGTTGCCGATACTCACGGTGCAGTTGAAACGGGGTGAGATGGCCCGTTACGGATTGAACGTCTCAGAAGTTCAGGACATTGTGGAGATAGCCGTAGGAGGCAAATCGGCAGGCCAGGTCTTCGAGGGTGACCGCCGGTTTGACATAGTTGTTCGACTGCCGGAGAAACTGAGAGCCGATGTGGAGGCTCTTAAGCGCTTACCTATTCCTCTCCCTCGACAGGAAACCGGCTTTGAATTGGTCAGGGCCACGACCAATGTAAGCGAGGAACGCAAACAAAGATCGTTTGTGAGCCTGGAATCGATTGCCGATGTGGCCGTCGTGACAGGTCCCAATCAAATCAGCCGAGAAGACGGGAAACGTCGAGTGGTAGTGACCTGCAATGTCAGGGATCGGGACCTCGGTTCATTTGTGGATGAAGCGCAAAAGACTGTGAAGAATAACATGAAACTCCCGGCGGGTTATTGGATAACCTGGGGCGGTGAGTTCGAGCAGTTGCTCTCGGCAGCAAAACGTTTGGAAATAGTGGTACCCCTTGCTTTGTTTCTTATTCTTGCCCTGCTCTTCGCTGCTTTCGGATCCCTCGGATATGCATTGCTGGTTTTCACCGGTGTGCCTCTTGCACTGACAGGGGGAATAATAGCACTGTGGCTACGCGATATACCGCTCTCGATCTCGGCGGCAGTCGGTTTTATTGCACTCTCGGGAGTCGCTGTGTTGAACGGACTCGTAATGATAACCTTTATCAACAAATTGAGGAGCGAAGGGAAATCGGTCGATGAAGCGATAATACAGGGTGCACTGACACGGCTCCGTCCGGTCCTCATGACAGCTCTCGTCGCCTCACTCGGTTTTGTTCCCATGGCCATTGCTACGGGGACGGGCGCTGAAGTTCAGAAGCCTCTCGCTACCGTCGTGATAGGCGGACTCATATCGAGTACCGTCCTTACGCTCATGGTCCTACCGGCGCTCTATTCCCTGGTAGAAAGACGATCGGTTCCAGATGACACCTCGATTATGGATTAGCGATGATTTCACGGAATAGCCATCAGAACCGGCCATAGCTCCGATTCGGATGGAGTGCAAAACCGCGGGCTTTACCCGGGGTAAATATTTCGGCATGGAGATTTATATGAAAGCTTTTTTTCTCGTAGTCGCCTTGTTGGCCTTTGCGGCGATTCCACCTCTGACGATTGCTCATGAAAAATCGACGAAGTCGACAAAAGCTGAGAGGGTCTATTGCTGCCATGAGAAAGGCCCTGAAAAAGGAAAATGTGATAAGCTGCACACCAAGGATGAATGCGAAAAGGAGGGTGGAAGGGTCGTCAGCAACTGCAAGGAATGTAAGTAGGTCTGTCTGCTGGAATCATTCGCCGGAACTCGAATTTCCTGGAGGGAAATTCGAGTTCCGGCAAGTGTTAGAAGTCCTTGAGGTGGGGTTCGGGGAGTTCCGCTATAGCGAGATTACAAGAAGTTCCTCCCCGATTTTCCTTCTTTGATTGCGAACTCGTATCGGCCCCGCCCTTCGCAGCGGAGGAGACTTGCCAGGACCAGGATTCGACGGCGCACTGCAATCTGCATCGTGGTGGGGTCTATTTCAACTGACCTCTCCGCGCCTTATCCAATATGTCAGGTGTAATTTGATCGAGGCGCAAGATAGATTCACCATTATAATCTCGCTTTAGAGTCTCCGCAGCACGGTCGCCTGCTACCGGTATCAGATCGAGGCCCATAGGACCCACGAGACTCGTGCCCGCAATAAAGAATACCTCGCGAGCGTCCCTTTGCCTGGTCGTATAGTACTCCGTGATCCAGATCTGGCGAATATTCTCGCGTGTTTCGCCAGGTTGATACTTTGGCACGCTGAGAAGGTTATGGACCATGCATTTGGGACAGCAGTGAAAGTATCGTGCCCCAGAGTGAAACACGAAGCCGGCAGCCCATTTGGGATACTTGTTTACAAACATACCACATACGGGACAGCGATCGTCTTTCCCCGGTTTGGGGAAACCCTCTCCAGATGATAGGCTATGTGTTGCAGGGAGCCATAAGAACCCACAAAGCACTCCGACAGACTTGAAGAAAGATCTTCTTTCCATCAGCATGAATCCTCCTACAAGGATGGCCGTTCAATTTGTCACGTGTTAAGCCAATTTGATCTCAAAGTTATACGAAAATCCCCTCTAACCCCCATAGGCGTTAAAATAAGAATGGAGCCATATCAAAATCAATGGGTTAGAAAAATCCCCCCTCGCCCCCCTTTACCAAAGGGGGGAGCAGAAGTTGGCTTTCCGCCCCCTTTTCTAAAGGGGGTTAGGGGGATTTTGGTGAATCAAGCACGTTATTTTAACGCCTATGCCTCTAACCCCCCTTTATTAAAGGGGGGAATGGGGGGATTTTGAATGCAAATTGATGTTAAGCCTCCGATCGTTCCACGAGTGGCGTACAGACGCTCTAGTAGGGTTAGTAGCCCACTTGAAACAGGTCGGCCTTGCCTCCTGTTGCCAACCAAAATTCGATTACAGGTCCGTAGGCAGCAGCCAGGAACACCACCCACAACAACCCGGACCAACGGACATATTGCATCCTGATATTGTGGGAAACGGTGACCAGAAGCGGGAATCGGCGCTCGATCGCAACGAGAATCCCAGCCGAGATGCCAAAAAAGGAAGCAGCAAAAAGCGGAAGGTAAACCAGGTAACCATAATTGAGGTGTTCTTCATCCAGAAAGATGAAAGGGCAGTGCAGTGCGGGCATAGTGTACACGTACGGCGCAACGAACGAAATCACGCCCGCAATTCCCAGGACGAACCCCACAGCGGAACCCAACGCATACGCAATGCAGCCACTTTGTGAGCTTCGTCGCCTCAGTACGAATGAAAATAGGACCAGGGCAGTTATGAGCCCGACAAGTCCGACCATCGTGAGCTTTGGCGGCAGCGAGGCGACCGAGGAGCCGAACCCTTCTCCCTCAACCTCGAACACAACACCGCAACAGGATGTTATTACGGCAGGATCAAGATGTGTGAAGAAGCCGATCTGCAATGCAAGATCGGTGAGAATCAAGGGAAAAAGCACGATCAAATACCAACTCTTAAAAGTAGTGAGCAGAAACCCTTCCACCCGGTTGTCCAAGTGGTTGAGCACGATCCACCAACCGTACAAGAACAGAGCTGCCGTCTTGAGAAACAGAACCGGCCAACCGAGAGGCTGAGCTTCGAGTATCCCTACCGTACACATAGCTCCGGGCACAAAAGGAGCCAAAGATCTTGCCGTTATCTCGAAAACAATCAGCGAGAAGACTTGAAAGAGCAGACTCCATGAGACAATCGTGGCGATTAACTCCGAACGGTGCTCCAGGTCCAGTTGCATTGGAAGCATCGATTTCGTATCCCAATTGCGAACAATCCTTAGGGCATTAGCGAACGCTACCGCAGTGATCGCAGCGGTCGCCATTTGACCTATAATCAATCCCAGGACCCACGCGTTCCAGATCATTCACACCTGCTTGATTATGCGACCGTCTCGAAGATGAATTACCTTCTCTGCCAGGCCGCTTGCGAGAACCAACGGATCGTGCGAGGTTATTACAAGTGTTTTCCCATCCTTCTTCAGATCCCTAAACAGAGCAATCACATGCTCGGAAAGTGCTGTATCGAGATGCGCCGTCGGCTCATCCACCAGGAGGATTTCGGGATTGTTCATGAGAGCCCTGGCGATGGCGAGACGTTGCTGCTCACCGCCGGATAAAATTGAAGTCTTCTCAGCTCCCTTGGAGATCAACCCGAACCGCTCGAGCAGGCTTGTACGCCTTTCTCGTATAGTGTCGAAGGAGGTTCCTTCGGGATAGAGCACGAGATCGAGGTTATCGTTCACAGTTAAATCGGCGATCAGTTGAAAATGCTGAAAAATGAACCCAATGTGCCTTCGGCGAAATAAGGTCCTGAAGTTTTCCGCCAAGAGCGTAGTTTCCCTATCGAGAATAGCTATTCGTCCGGAGCTCGGCCGACTCATCAGACCCATCAGTGATAGTAGTGTGGTCTTGCCCGACCCACTGGGTCCTGCCAGTATCGCGCACTGCCCTGAAGCTATTTCTACTGAGATCTCGTGGAGTGCGACAAACTCGTTGGGCCTGCCGGGATTGTAGGTCTTTGACACCGTTTCCAAAGTGATGATGCTCACGAGCGAAAGACCTCCTCCGGATCTCTGACCGCAGCTCGCCACACCGGGAGAATTCCCACTGCGATGTAGGGAACCACTGTGAGAAACATAAGACCGAAGACTTTTGAAATATCGAACGATGGAGGTATCGGATGCGGAGGATAGAGGACGGACCATCCGGCAAACACAATCCTCAGGAGCGGAGCTCCGGCAATAAACACATGACAGTATGACGCAACGACCCCGACCAGAAAACCAGTCAAAGAGAGGATCAGGCTCTGGAGCATGTTAAGGCGGATCACGTCACTTGTCTGCCATCCGGTTGCCTTGAGAATCGCTATCTCACGCTGCTCTTCCTGAGAAGGACTGGCCACTCGATCGTACGCCAAAATGAGAAAGGCAAGCAGACACGTCATGTTGAGAGACAGAACAAGACCGCTTCGAAACCCGTATGAACTGCCATAGGTGCGCTTGAGTTGATTTGTGGCAATGACGCGAGCGCCCGGGATAATTCGGAGAATCTTCTCACCGACCTTTGGGACTTCAAATTCATTGGGCACATACACGGCCAGGTCCCAAGCGCTTCCGGGGTCCAGACCGAATAGTCTGCGAGCGTCCTCTTCTGTCAGGAGAATGAGATCGTGAGCCCACAATGAAACACTCGAGGAAAAAGTTCCTCGAACTTTCAACGGGACTGGGTGGCCGGCATAATCCTGAAAGTTCAGGACTCCTCCTACACGAGTACGCCGTAACTTGATGACCCCCTCGCCCACGAGAGCCTCTCCACCCTTTATGGGCTGTGTCCCCGCATCCGAGGGAGCCGGCTCAGGTGAAATCACCCTCAGATCCCATAACTCCGTGAGATCCTCGGAATCTCCTACAATCGTGTAGTTCGCTCCAGTGAAGGGATCGAAGTAATATCCCCACACGCGTCCTTTGACTGAGGAGACTCCAGGAATCTGTGCAATATCTTCTACATGAGCCAAGCTAATGGGAACTTGCCGACCCGCTCGAACGTCCTGGATGATGAGGGAAGGCTGAAAGGCGAGGGCCTTCAACGTCTCATGGTACAGTGCGTTGGACATGAAATCGATCCCGGAAAAGAGAAAGACAATCAACCCAAACAGAGCAACGATCGACAAGTTCTTGGTCTTCTGGCGAAGCAGTGCTTTCAAAGCAAAGTCAATGGTATATAGGAGCGCTCTCATTTCCCCGCTCCCTCATCTGCGGATTCCACCACCTGAAATAAAGGCCCTTGCGGCGCCGATCCCACGAAGAAGGGTGGAGGCGGCCACATCATGCCCGATGGCAGATAATCCGGCTGTCCGGGGTAATCCGGAAAAGCCGCCCCTGGAGTGCTATGCGCCCAATGGCGTATATAGCGGGCTGAATTATCCATCCCGGGGTCCGCTGATGGGAGCACTCTGGAGATGGCTTTCAGGTCTCCCAACCCAATAGCAGAGTGGCCTCGAAATAGTCTGTCCGCAAGCATCCCACAGAAGAGAAGCATGAGGACAGCCAGGATTGCTCCATAAACCTTCGCGTGGATCAATTGTCATTCCTTTGCTTCGATCCTCTGGATGCCCACTTCCGAAAACACGAGCACGTCCCCGCCTTGCTGGTGGGCCGTGGACAATGCCTCGGCATTCTTGTCAAACGCGAGAGCTTCATGTCCCATCGGTCCTTGGATTCTCGAGCCCACGAGATAGTATGCCGTTTTGGCGCTGATCCACGAGCCGGACTGGTAGTCAGTTACCCAGATCATTGCGGGTTTCGTGTCGTTGTTGACGAACTCTCGCGGATTACCGAGGAACCGAAAGAGACATTGAGTCGAACAGAAATGATGGACCTTCTTGTCTTTGTCGATGAGCTGACATTTGTGTTTTGAATACCTGGCTGGGTACATGCGGCAGACAGCGCACTCGTCCTTGTTGTCGATCGGTTCGATTATCTTGCCGTCCTTGACACGCTTTTCCGCTATCATGGCGTTTTCTTTCGGTAGATCCGCCCTGGCAAGAGCGAAGGTGTCCTGAAAACTCGAGACCTTCCCTTCGCAGGATCTGGCGAAAGCTTCCGCCTCGTCCTTGGACGGAAAAGCGATCTTGCTGTTCATGGTCATGGTGCCTTTGGCCTTGGAGCCAACCACAAACCATGCGGTGTTAGCCGGAACCATTTTCTCAGGAGCCATGTAGAGCGCCGTTTGTACGGATCGAGGTTTTTCTCCCGCTTTGATCGCCATGTGGGCCAGGCAATGAATCGAGCAAACCCCGTGTTTTCCAGAGGAGTTTTCAAACTCCATCCACGTACGCGCCCACATGCCGCGCATCATCCCGCAGTTCGGGCACTGCCCGACGAAC
Organism: Desulfomonile tiedjei DSM 6799; assembly: GCF_000266945.1. Lineage (NCBI taxonomy): Bacteria > Pseudomonadati > Thermodesulfobacteriota > Desulfomonilia > Desulfomonilales > Desulfomonilaceae > Desulfomonile > Desulfomonile tiedjei. The sequence goes on along the minus strand of NC_018025.1, from coordinate 766,460 downwards.
TCTGCCTTGGGCGGCATGAACGGATGTTGAACCGCACATGGGTCATCTGCAAGTAGCGGACCTGCCTGCAAGAGGACCAGCGTTATGACTGCCAAAGCTATCAGATTGAATTCGCGACGAGAACAGAGTCGCATGCGAACCTCCTTCATCCACCGGTCTCAGTGCCGGCGTGACCGAAATATGCTCATCTCAATATTCTCTATGTGAAAGCGCATTGGTATGCATCGACCATTTATACGGACCTGCAATCAAGATAGGCCTCATTGGGGCGACAGCACGGACCTGCGCAGTCAGGTCAGTGCATTAGCATCTTGAATGCAAAATCGTATTACAGGGTTGATTCCAACCTGGCTCATCTAATTTACGCTTCTTACTGAGGAGAAATGGAAGTTATCCCGGCGGGTTGGGTTGGCAGGGAATGGCCTCTGGAGGCCGCCGCTCGTCAGTTGCGATGATTCTGACGACCGGAAATGGACGGGCGCAGTTGAACAGCGCCTGGGGAAGGAATGGTTTAATATCCAGTGAGATCTTCTTAATGTGGGAATCGCATTGGCAGATAGACAGTTCCCGGCTATGGTGAGAGCTTTCGGACACCAATGCATTATCCTGACTGGAGAGCAGGCCGGCGATTGGTCCCCGCTTGGCAATCTGAGTTTCGTCGACCATCTCCGGTCTCACGTGACAAAAGCTCTTGAAACCACCTCGGTTCTCTACGCATCTTGGGCAATTGCAGCAGCATCGATGATTTGGCTCATCGTTGGGGCAAAAGCAAGACCATTCCACCACGGGGGTAATCCACGCGAGGTGCAGTACCACCACCGGAACAAACAGCATGGCAAACAGGGGGCGGGTCTTGGTCAAAGTCTTTATGACAAACTTGCCGGTCATGGTTCCCGTCTCTCCCTTGATGAAAGCCTGAAAGACATTGTATCTCGCAGGTCCGCCCGAGGTGACTGACGAAGCAGGCTACTGGATTTTCTCGATCTCGGCGAGCAACGTCTTCTCCTCCGCCCAGCCGAGGATTATGTGCCTGATTGCACCTTGTTTATCGATCAGGAAGTACGTGGGTAACCCTTTCACTCCATAGCTCCTGGCCGCTTTTCCATCGTGATCCATGCAAATGGGAAAGGATATTTTCATCCTCTTTACGAAATTTTTCACGTGCTCCTCGCTCTGACCGACGTCGATGGCAAGGAAGCGGGGAGCATTTGCCTGATTTGACCATTGCTGGTACAGTTTTTCCATGAGGTGGAAGTCGTCTTCACACCGAGGGCACCAGTCTGCCCAAAAGTATAGGAGATGCACTTTGCCTGAAACAGGATTGAAGATGAGCGAGTCTCCTTCCAGGACTCTTGTCTCAAACGCAGGCGCTCGGTCACCAAGGTCAGCTCCTTTTTGGCTGACACACGACGATAGAAGCACGCATATGACTACAGCCCATCCGAATCCAACCATACTTCCATGAGCACGCATATTGTGAAGAGCACACATGGTTACGTCATATCCTGTCGCCTGAACATCAGTGCGGCCGCTGTCAGCGGCGCTACGATCCATATGATGAAGAGGCCTGCGGCCGAAATCGCCGACGTCACTCCTCCCCCAAACATCCGCAGGAGCCCGGCTCCAGCAGCACCCAGGGCAGACTCACCGCCCACGGACATCAAGACCACCACACGTGCAATATCAATGGGGTTTCCTAAGAGCGAGAAATAAAGTATCTTCCTCAGATAGGCTTCATCGGCATAATAAGAGGCCGATAGCACTATCAGATCGTAGATGAAGAGAAAAAAAAGCCAAAGAATCAGCCCCGTCACGATAGCCATCGGTTTCCGGTGAGCCATTATGGACAAAAGAGCGGCTAGTGCCACGAAAACGAGCCCCAGCGCCAATGATACGCCAACAAAAATGAAGTATTTCCACATGCCTGCTGATTGGGTTTTCAAAGCTATGATTAGCCCGCCAAGCCCAAAGCCGAGTATCGTCATGACAGCGAGAGCGGCAAACAGTCCCAGAACTTTTCCAAGAAGAATGTCAGTGCGTCCCAGAGGTTGTGACGCCAGGAATTCGAAGTAACCCGGGTCCCCACAGAGACTTTGTCCACCAGCCACAAGCGCCACAACAGGCACAATGATCATCACGAGATTGAGCATAGTCGCTGTGGTGCGATAAAAATCCTGGAACTTTGCCTCGTAACCCAGGAAAGTCAAGCCATAATAGGAGACTCCGGAGACGAGTGCCGCGAATAGAACGCCAAAACCCAGCATCCATCGGCCTCTGACTTGGATTCGGAACTCAAGTTTTGCTATTTCAGCGATGGCTCGGGTCTTCATCGTGTGCTCACTTTCTCTTCAACTCCTCCTGAAAATGGGCGCCCTCGACTCGGAATTTTCCGAGTATGCCGCCTGATTCCATTTCGATGAACGCAAAGTCCGCGCCCGGCCGCACCGCGTTGAGTCTCAGGAAAGCCGGGTGTCCCTTTGAGGCAATGGGGAAGACTCCTTCATTGTCGTAACCCTTCACAGCGATTCGGTAGGATTTGTCATCTTCTACATTCAGCCGTATTTCCACCAGATCTCCAAACTTCACGGTAACCACGTCCGGATTCATAACTCCATCCTTGATGGTGATCTCTTTCTCGGCATTCGGCCTTTTATAGATTTCCCAGAGTCCATCGAACGTGAGGAGCTGTCCGGAAAAGTCCCTAGCGAATTGAGCCGCGCGATCCGAATTCTTGAACGCCACGACTCCGTATCCCATAACTGTGACTACATTTGCTTTCACGAAATGAGCTTTCCTTGCGTCGACCCACTCTTTGGAGTCATAATCCTTGACAAAATAGGCTCTGACATCTTCTCTCTTGGCAATCCCGAGAGTCGCTGCCATGTCGAAATAGCGGATCATGCAGATGACATCGTCAAATTTCTTGGCCCGCCCTTTCTTCATGAGGCACTCAGACGCAAATCGTTGATCCGTGATCAGCATGCGGCATGTTTCACAAACGTCCTCTTCAGGATAGATTTCCACCGGAACCGGGTCTGTGCCGCCGCACGATACAAAAGCCATACCCACACAGAGCAAGATCAGCATCTCTTTACACTTGTACTTCATCCGGGAATTCTCTCTGCCAAGTTCATTTTGACCCCACCACTGCACTACGCCGTTTCCTGCAGCGATTGAACAACCGATTCGGCTAAACGTTACACATGACAATCTACTTACCCCTACAGTCGCCAGTGGGTAGAGCCAAATCGCTGGGTGACAGAACCCGAATGTCCTCCAGCGACCGCATGACATGACGATTCCTAGGGCCGATGGCTCGCATGTGCCGGGACATGCGTCCCCATACGATGTTGAAAATGCCTTGATGATCTTCCGGTCTCATGCTAAAAGCGCCAGCGGGCAAAGAATCATCCTCCGTCGAGATTGTCTTCAGCGCATTAACGATGCCCTCCTTGTCCGTACCGCCGACCTTGGTCACGGCCATCTGGTAAAGCCGAACAGCGGCGTATGCTCTTTCTGCCTCATACGACGGAGGAAATCCGAACTCCTGGATGTAAGTCTCGACAAACTGCTGGTTAATGGACGTGGGCTTGGCTTCGTACCAGTATGGCGCACCGATTCTTGCCCCCACAGGCATGCGTGCTCTTGCAGATGCAAGAACGGCTATGGATCCTCCGAAGGGAATGACGATTTCGCGACGTTCACCAAACAGCCCGATGTCGGTGGCTCGCGAAAGAAAACTTGTCAGATCGCTTCCCCGAAGGGTCACCAATATACCCTCCGCTCCTGATTTCGCAACATGCGATATGGCCCCTGACCAGTCGGTTGCGCCGCGTTCAATGAATGCGACTTCGTCGTCATTGGCGACTTCGGTGGTGGGCGATATCCTCTTGATAAATTCCTTGAAAAGATCCCAGACTTCTCTGCCGGTACCTTTGTAGGGAGTCACGCTTGTCCACTTTTTCTTTCCCGTATTGGCCGCGGTGATGGCCGCCGACTTCGCAATCTGGCAGGAATTCCATCCGATATTGAACGTGTAACGGTTGGATTTCCCCAGTGCAAGTTCTCTGCTGAGGCAGTTGGTGATTATCAAGGGAACCCCCAGCCGTTTAGCAAGGCCGGATACCTCGGTGGCGAAATCCTCGGACAGAAAGGCAACAATCAGATCAACATCCTTCCCGGACGCCAGTGCTTCAAAAGTCGGTGTAGGTATCTCCTGTGCAGTATCGAGGTGCACGAAGATGCCTTGGATGATTCTACCGGATATACCTGTTCCGTTGGGTGGATTAATATCCTTGAGGGCAGTTTCGGCTCCCTGTCTGGGCAAACCTGCCGTTACAGAGTCCTCGGCGGTGAATGCCGACAAAAACACAATCTTCACTGCCTTAGCCGTGTTCCCTGGAAGAGCTGGGGAAGAGCCGCACAAGAGTAATATCATTGTGAGCAGTACCAGTCTACGCATGATGCACATTCCTCCAGGGAATGCAGAGGTTCCTTGCGTTAGCAAGATGACAATCGCTGCAAGGACGAGCCTTGATCATGCGAATCCATCTTCTCAGACTCCAGGACTTGCTTGTACATGTCTTCAAGGGAAGGCTCGCACAGCCCGAACTGCCTTATCGCTGCTCCTGCCTGAAAAAGGGAGTTCAGAATGGGAATTCTGAGTGTTTGCCCACATTCCACGGTTATGGTGTTGCAATTCATCACCACCTTTTCTGCACCTGACTGAAGTGCAATGGACCGATGGGCTTCAGAGAGATTGTCTATGGTGAGCCACATCTTCCGGGATTGGCTAAGGTCACTGGAGAACTGTTCAATTCTTTTAGTGAACAAATTCTTCCCGTTCGCCATGACGACTATTCTGTGCGCCAAGTGTTCGACCTCTCTTAAAATATGCGTTGACATGATCACCGATGCCCCGCGGCCTGCGGCTTCGGTTGTCTGTTCTCGGAAGCGTGCAAGGCCCTCGGCATCCAGATTGTTCGTAGGTTCGTCCAACACATACGCATCAGCACAAGGGAGGAACACCACGGCAAGGGCCAGTCTCTGTAGCATACCGCCAGAGAGCTCTCCAACCTTCTTCTTCTCGAATCCATGAAATCCGAACCTGGATATGGACTGAGCGACTCTTTCTGCGGAAATCTGCCTGATCCCGGCAAAAAAGGTAAGCACTTCTTTCGCCGTAATCTGACGCGGGAACTCGATCCGCTGTGGCAGATAAGATAACCTGTTGCGTAATCTGACCGATGACATGTCTATCTTATCCGACCCAATCCGCGCTTCTCCGCCGCTGGCTCCCATAATGCCCGCAAGTATCCTCAGTGCTGTCGATTTACCGCTGCCATTGGGTCCTACCAACGCAACGATTTCTCCAGCGTCACAATCGAATTCGAGACCGTCCAGGGCTTTGACGGGGCCAAATCTCTTCTGGAGGTTGCGTAACGTGATCATCCGACAGCACGTCCTTTCTTTGCCATCAGGAGACAAACGCCGAGAAGAACCGACGAAAATAGGCCGACAAAGACACGTTCGAATGCTTCAGCACTCCCCACGCGGCTCTTGGCGATGGCTTCGGGAGGCGGTCCACCGATCTTGACAGGTTTCATGAGAGGGAATTTGTCTTCGGCCGTAACTGTGACTTCGATGATAGGGAATGCCCTCTCTGCCAACTCCAGGGCGGCAGTCAACGGGCTGAACAAGAATAACCGAAGCTCTGGTATGTCAGCTTCCAAAGCATCGAAAATCCCTTCCAGCTTGTACGATCGGTCCCCGACACCATCCCCGTCGAGATCATATCCCCGATAGTCGCTCCAATAGTTTCCTTTGCCGTCTTTATAAAAGACGTTGTTTCGACCTGCCTGAGTTGCGCCTCGTAATCTTAAGAGAGAAAGGTTGTTGACGAAGTTGTTCTCGAAGATGACGTTATCCTCCGAGTTCTCCAGGATGACACTGGCAACGTCGTTGGATATGACCAGGTTATTGTGTACTTTGGACATCCCGGCTTGATCGAAGTAGAAACCGATCGTGTTGTCAAATACGAGATTATCGAAGCAGTCCGAATGCCTTACATCCTGCCACAGGACACCATACGCCCTGAACCCGCGGTTATGAGCGAACACGTTCCCGGAAAATTTGAATCCCTTCGCATACATTACGGCGGCTCCAGCCACATTGTCGATGAGTGTGTTGTATGAAAACGAGTTGTTGTTTGAATACATGTAATGAAGCCCGTAGCGTGTCCTGTGAACCTTGTTATGATCAATCGTGCAAAAGTGTGAGAACGAAATGTAAAAGCCGTCACGTGCGTCGGCGATATCGTTGTGCTCGATCCTGTTGAAGGGTGAATCCCAGGTGTGGATTCCGTTGCCTCGGTCTTCTTGAAAATCGTAGGTCCTTCCTCGTATGACATTATGAGTGATCACACACTTCTCGGCCTGTGACAGATACATTCCATAAAGGTTGTCTTCCAACCGGTTTTCAGTTACGAGGCATTCTTTCGCTTTCACGAACTTGATGCCGGCATCGTCCTTGAGGAGATCCCGACCTCCCCCGCGAATCAAGAAGCCTTTGAAGGTCACACCGTCCGCCTCCAGCGTGACGGCGTTGCCGGTCTTCTCACCCTGGATCACCGGCCGGTCGATTCCTTCCATGACGATGCCATTTGTTCTGATTTGGATGTTACCGTGGTAGATACCGGGATATACGCGGATCTCGTCGCCCGGCGACGCCTTGTCGAGGGCTTCTTGAATGGAGTCGAAGCTCTCTCCGTCAGCGGGTCTGCCGACAGTAATGACAGCAGCCCAGAGCGGCGAGACCACTATCGCGACAAAAGCAGTCACCGCAGCAATGACAAACCCTCTCATGAGTCCCGAATAGTTGTATCCTCCTCGCATCCGGTTCGCTCCCGCCCAGGTAGGCCTTCTCCCGGCGAGCTAACCGGGAGAAGGAAAGTGAGGGCTTGTTGATAGATGAGGTAGCTATTTAGTTACAGGGGGTAGAGAGTACCTTCCCTGCATCAGGGTCCCTCCGACATTATAAATCCCTCCTAACCCCCCTTTATTAAGGGGGGAATTGCAAGTTGCTTCTTTACCCCCCTTTTTTAAAGGGGGGCAGGGGGGATTTTACCCACGAATAACTGAATGGATACTAGATGGGCTATTCCATCATGGACGCCCTTACGATTTCCGATCCGGCCTCTACCAGCCATCGCCAGGCCTGGTTGAGATCGATAACAAGTTCTTTCGTGAACTTCTTCTCTTCGATCTGTTTCTTACATTTGGCCAGCAGATCATCGCCTTTCTTGAACCACATTTTGGCGCCGTCGACTTCGCCCTTAAGGAGACTGCTTGCGTCTTTGGGCATCTCCTTTTCCACTTTTTCAATCACGCCTGCGACGATCTTCCTGGTGCCTTCTGCATTCGCGAGAGCTTCCTTAGCGAGTTTTTCGAGGTCTTCCATCTTTATGGCCTGTTCCTGAGCACAGACCGAACCAGCCACTAAAACGAAAATTAACGCCGTAATCATTCCGAGAACGGATTTTGCAGCCTTAAGCTTTTTCATGGTGTTTCCTTTCACTCCCCAGGTGGGGCAGTGAGCCCTTCACGCTCGCGGCGAAAGGAAATGATGTCGATGACCCAAGCCGCCAGTATGAGAAGGAACGCGATTACCAGAAGATAGGTCCCCCAGTAGAAGTTTGAATAGGTGGTGAACTGGGCCAACTGGTGCTCTCCGTAAATGCCGGGCATGAAGGGGTCAATCTTGATAGCGGCTGTTGGGTCCAGATGGTGTCCAAAGGAATAGAGACTATAGACCAGTACAATCACTCCGCCAACAGAGATAGCTGCGAAGAGAATGACTACCGCAAGACTGGTCCACTTCCTCCGAAACAATGCGGCAGCAACACAGGCAATCGCTGCTATCACCAGCACGACGGGCAGGACAGTGAAGATCAGCATGGTCTCTTTGGAGATCTCTTTCATTCCAATGAAATGATTGAGAACGTTAACCTCCTTGAGGCCACCGTCCAACTGGGCAATGTCTTCCGGATCGCCCGGATGAGTAGCCCAGACCGACATCCCGATGCCATTGGGAAAATTATTGGAATCGAGATACATGTACCACATGGGGTAACGCATGCTGACGATAATGAGCGCCGCAGCCGCGACCAGAATCAAGAACCGTGCAACAGCCACTGGTTTCATGATCATCTCCGTATATCGCTATTTTTTTGGATTCACGATCAGATAGCCTTGCATCTCCTGGTGGAGAGCCGAGCAGAAGTTTGTGCAGTAGTATGGCCACACGCCGGGTTTGTCTGCGATGAACTCATAGGAGAGTGTCTCGCCGGGCGAAGGCACACCGTTGATGTCATATCCGCAGATCCCGAACCCATGCAGTTCATCCCGCATCTCTTCGATGTTGGTGACGTGCATAATTACTTTGTCTCCTTCATTACAGCGAACAACGTTCGGCATGAGGGAGGATCTGATCTGCGTCATCCACACCTTCACGGTATTTCCTTCACGCACAACCTTGGCATCCTTCGGGTCCCAGACAGCGTTCGGGTTCTTATTTTCCGCCTTGGCGTACACCTCGATGACGTTCTTGATCTTGTCGGTTTTGATAATCTGGGCATAGTGAGGTTCAGGCTCAGGAAAGGCTTGAGCTATCAGCTTCATCTTAGGGCCGCTGATGTCAATCAGTTGGCCGCTCTCCGGCTGATCCGGTCCTACGGGAAGATGGGTGCCCTTGGAGAGCTTGTTAAGTGCGAACACCCACTTGCCCTTTGGCGAGACCGTGTCGCCTTCACAGGAAGCGATATGGCCGATGTTGTACTGGATAGGAATCTTGTCCACCATCTTCCATTCACGTCCGCCGCCACCCCATTGCCATTTGGCAACTGCGCTTTCGACGAAGAGCGATGTGTATGCGAAACCCTTGTCGTCAAATACTGTGTGGAGCGGACCAAGGCCGACGGGGATGTCTGCTTCGGTCACCGCCTCGAACTTCACCACAGGAATTCCCATATCGTGCTGAGCGAAGTTTTTCTCTTGGATGGCCTTCTGGAGTTTTTCGAAACTGAAGATGGACACCGTTGGGGACAGCTTGCCGTTTCCAATGAACCATTTGCCGTCAGGCGAAACGTCCACTCCGTGGGGAGACTTGGCACAAGGCACGGCGAACACGAACCCTGGGGTCTTGACGGGATCAAAGACCTTTGCTCCGTCGATCTCCGTGAAATTGCCCTTTTTTATTTCGCCTTCCACTCCCTTCCAGTTGACGGCTATGATATAATCTTTGTCTCTTTGCGACGCGGTGATCTCAAGCGGTTTGCCGTCAATGAATTCGGCTTCGGTGTTGTACGTTGTCACAAACCACCAATCACCGGAGACGAGCTTGCCGGCATCGGCCACGTCGTAATTCCAGGGCGGCATCACGATCTGCCAGCCAAGGCTCATGGTGCCGTCCTTGGGATCCACCGCGATGGCCGAGATGACTCCCTTATATTTCTCCTTGTAATCTTTCACGTCTGCCGCGGTCCCTTTGGGAATCGGAATCGAGAACCGAGTTGCCCCAAAGAGGTACTCTGTATTCCAGGTCAGGTACACGGACGCATGATTTCCAGCCAGATTGGGGATAGGGCCGAATATCTGTTTGGTTTTGAAGTCTCTCAAATCGATGCGAGCGACCCGCCCATGAGCGTTGTCATTGATGAACAGCCATCGCCCGTCATATTCGCCCTTAGTCTCGGAGAGACCCGGGTGATGAGTGTCACCCCAGGTGAGTCCACCCAACATCTTTTTCGACTCATCGTCGTAACCGTAACCCGTGGCGGGATACGGGGTGAAGACGGGGATCGTTCGTATGTGACGCATGGAAGGCAGCCCGAAAACGTAAAGCTGACCGCTGTGACCTCCTGACAAGAATGCATAGTATTCATCCAGGTCTCCCGGTGGCACGTACACCTTTAGGGCGTTCTCCCCTATGTCGGCTTTCGCCGGAGCGCCTTCTTTTACTCTTTCACGACGCTGCTGGGCGCATGCGGGATCGCTCGTCAGGCCGATCATGGCCAGAGCCGCAATCCCAAGGCCCACGAAGAAAATCATCCTCTTCCAATTCATTTTGTGTTACCTCCAGAGTCTCATGGTTCACATCATCCACTACCAAGTCGAATCCCTCAGACTCCCTGCCAAAGTGTCCTAAGGTCCGCCTTGGATGGATACCAATACCGGTGTTGCTCAAACCTCGGCAGAATATTCTCCTTCCACCTCCTTTTCCCACAGACTAGAGTCGGACGACAGGTCGCCAGCTCAATCCGATATCTGACATATCCCGGTTTATCTTCACTTCTTGACTTCCTCGGGAGCCTTGTCGAAGGCCTCCTTCAGGAGTGTCGTCGCCTGTTTCTTCTCTTCGTCGGTCAAACTGTACTGAGGGGTAGCGAGAATCACTGCCATAGTCCCTTTGGGTTCAAAGAGGAATTTATCAACTTCCATAAGGTGCTTCTTAGGGACATTCTTGACCGCCAGTGCCAAATCAGGACCGATATTGGTTGGGGAATCGACGTCGAGGCTTGAAATTGAGTGGCAGATGAAACATCTTTTTTTCACGAAAAAGGCTCCCGCGCCCTTGAGCATCGCTTCCTCTTTGGCCAGATCCTCCGGTGCTCTCTCAGGAATAGCTTTCACGTGGGGTAAATAGTGTGTTGCAAGTTTCTTCTTCTTCCAGCTCAGGGTCAAAAGGGTCAGAGACTGGAGATCCTGAGTCGAAAACTGGAATTCAGGCATGATCGACGTTGGTACTACTGTTTTCGGATTTTTGTAATGGGTCATGTGCCAGTTGAAGATAGTAGGAGAGCTGACGGCCCCGGAGGAAAAATCGTATTCTTCTCTACCTTTGTCACCTTCGTACGTGAGATCCGGTCCGATGTTCCCACCAGTGCCACTGATTACATGGCAGGCCTTACACCCTTTCTTCTTCACGAGCTCTTTCGCGTGGTCGATAAACTCCATACCGGGAACCTTCTCTTCGTACCGGTGGCAGTAGTTGCACTTCATCTGGATGAATCCGCTGGTGTCTTTGAGCAAATAGCTCTCGGCCAACTGAAGATCGGGTCTCGGATCCTCCCAATGTTCCACCCAGCCATGCGCTTCCTTCATGTCGGTAGCATAGCCCTGGCCGCCATGACAGGTTGTACATCCGAACTTGTTAATCGGATGTTTCTTCATCAGTTCAGGGCGTGAGTGACTGGAATACGGTATGTATTGGTCTTCAAGTCCCTTCCACGTCACTCCCATATGACAGGTGATGCATCGGTCAGCAGTCTCCAGATCAGGGACCCAGATTTGGAGAATCCCTGTCTCTACTTCGGCCGCTTTCTCCGGCCCGAATTTTTCCGCTATGACACTCTTGAATTTCGCCTGATGGGTCCGCCAGCCCTGGATGAAGTCGGTGCGAATCAGAAGCGCTACCAGTACTGCGAGGGCCACAACCAGTATCAAGACAATCAACTGAAGCTTGCGGGAAGAATATAAAGGCAGTTCTCTCATGGTTCCTCATTTCAGTACAATTTGGGGACCTGCGGCCATGGTTCGCCGAACCAATAGAGGTTCCAGAATGGCCCCCTGAGGTACGCAGCCACGATGATGAGCCCGATGATAGCGATAACGGCTATAGTGAAGATCGCGTTTTGCACCCACCTGGACCGGTGGAACCACACGCCGATGGCAGCGTCCGGACTCCTGTCCAAGAAGGGCCAGACTGCGAGAACAACCAGTGCAATCGTAGGGATCAGGATTCCTCCTACGAAGCCCCCGTTTATCACGTAGTTGCCGACTTTTAGGGTAGTGTCCGCTATGAGTTCTTGCAGCCAAAGGAAATACCAGGGAGCCTTCGCGGGATTCGGAGGAGCCAACGGATTGGCAGGCGCCTCCAGCGGGGCCGTGACGTATAGTGAAACACCCAAGACCACCACATGGGTTAGCAAAATCACAATGAGAAGCCGTGTGGTCAACTCCGGATTAGCTCGGGCCAGCAGAGAATCCGGCAGGGCGCTGCTTCGCACCGAAAGTGTCGTTCCTTCCTTGATGCCGAGCAAGGTGTACGTCTTGGTGGGACTCGGCTTCAATTCTTCTCCCTGGGCATCGTGGAGCAGGGTCAAACGATCGGTGACTGCCAACCCTCCATCTCTTCTAAGGCGCCACATATGATAAGCCCCCACGACGACGAGGAGAATTGGCAGGGCCACGCAGTGGAGAATGTAGAATCGGATGAGGGTATTTTGGCCGATTTCGGTTCCTCCAATGAGGATTTCGCGCATCTTGTCGCCCACGAGAGGAGCGCTCTTCGCGACGTTGGCCCCGATGACAAGCGCCCAGTACGCCAATTGGTCCCAGGGAAGGAGATACCCTGTGTAGGACAATGCCAGGGTGAGCACGAAAAGAATAAGACCGATCAGCCAGTTAATCTCCCTTTTGCTTCCATGTTTTCGGGGACCGCTGTACGCCTTGGTGTACCAGATCCTGATCATGTGTAAGAATGCAAGAGCCACCATACCGTGAGCAGCCATTCGATGCATAGATCGGAGGATCGATCCATAGCTGACCACAAATTCAATGTCTTTCATGCTCTGATACGCCCGTTCAACAGAGGGAACGTACACGAACATGAGGATCACTCCGGTGATCGTCAGGATCATAAACAGGACCCACGTGATAGTCCCCAACCAGAAGGTCGTGGCAAGACTCAGGGTTTTCTTTGTGACGTAGGCTGGGAAGACGTGGAGCAGAAAATTCCTGACCACTGAATCCGACGCCTCACGAGCAGACTGCGGAGAGTATGACCAGAAGAAACGACGGCTCCTTTGGAACACTTCCATGGTCAAACCTTCCTGACGTTGGAATCTTTGGGCTTCAGTACGAGGAGGGACTTCTGCCTTTCGACGATCTTGCTGGTGTCCACAACTAATTGGCCGTCATCAGGAGATATCGATACTCCCAACCACGGCAGCGGCTCCGGAGCGGGTCCCTTGATCACATCGCCGTCGATGGTGAACTGACTCCCATGACATGCGCAGGAAAATCCTACGGTAGATTTGTCTCTTATTCCGGCCTTTCCTTCTTCGCTCTCCGTATGTTGAACAATGCAGCCCAGATGTGTACAGATGGCTGATATGGCGTGAATCTTCGTCTTCCCTCCAGCGCTGTGTTTGCAGATGAACGTCTTCGCGTCCTTGTAAAGGGTCACGCCTTCCGGAATGAAATCAACCGTCCCGATCTTGACTTTCTTGGACGGCTCGTACAGCACGTTGGGGATCAGCGATCTCACTGCGGCGAAAACGCTGCCTCCGGCTGCCAGGCCACCGATCCAGAGAGAAAGCCTGGCAAGAAATGAACGCCTGGTGGATCCTGGCTTATTCGTGTTGTTCAAAGTGTCCCCTCCTGATTACAAAGAATCTGCTCTTCCACCTGGAACCGCTCGAGAGTCATGGCATTCGTCGGGCACACGTGTGCACACAACCCGCAGCGGATACACAAGTCGTCATCTTTGATGAGCGCTGTCTTATCTATTACTGATTTGGCCGCGAGAAAATCGCGAGTAGATTCGTGGTCTGATTCGAGAAGGTCGGCTGAGACAAAAGTGATGCAGCGTGTGGGGCACGTGTTTGTGCACCTACCACAGAGAATACACAGCTCAGGGTCATAGATTGTGTGGACGTAGCAATCCAAACATCGGAGAGCCTGATTGCTTGCCGTATACTCGTCGTAAACTCTCTCAACCTCCGTAGCTCCTATCCTGCGGTCAGAAGACTCAAGAGGCGGAGTCTCCCTGTTGATTACATCATAATGCGGATCGCGTCGAAATATATCGGGGTTCAGCTCCTCGACAACGACGTTCCTGCATTCTCTCATCGAGACACCCCGGAGAAACTTGTCAATGGAATTCGCCGCTCTTTTGCCATTCGCGACCGCATCAATGATAATGCGGGGACCAAAAGCTACATCTCCTCCGGCGAATATTCCGGGGGCAGTCGTGGCCATGGTGACGGGGTCAACTTTGATGGTCCCCCTGGACGTAAGCTCTATGGCGTCTTCTTCCTTGAGAAAAGAGAGTTCTGGCGACTGACCGATTGCCAGGATTACCGCATCGGCTTCCAGAGTGGACTCAGTCCCTGGCTTGAAAGAGGGATGAAAGCGCCCTTCCTCGTCAAACAGACGGTCGACTTGCAGGAATTCGACACCGACAACTTTACCGTTTTCCACAAGAATCCTTTTCGGGCCGAACCCCGCCTCAAGCTTTACACCCTCATCGAGAGCTTCGGCGAGTTCCTCTTTTCCCTGCTGGCTACGGGCGGCAGGCAGGTCTTCTAGTGACTCCAGGCTCACCATAGTCACGGACTCCGCTCCGCCTCGCAATGCTGACCGCGCGGCATCGAGCCCTGTGAGCCCTTCTTCGGTCGATGGAAAAACCTCAGCGCCTTCTCGGTAAGCAGGTCTCAGTGCAGTGCGTGCAACGTCAACAGCTACGCTGCCCCCTCCGATGGCTACCACTTTCTTCCCAAGATCTACCCGGTATCCTCTGTTCACGTTGAGGAGATAGTCGACAGCTCTGAAGATGCCGTCCGCGTCCCGACCTTCAATGGCAAGATCAAGTCCCCTCGCGGCGCCGCAGGCCAAGAAGAAAGCCTTGTAACCTTGCTCACGGAGAGACGAGAGAGTGACTTTGTCGTTCAACGGTACCTCAAGGCGGAGGTCGAGTCCTTTTTCCAATAGCGCACGTGTTTCGAGATCCAACACCGAGCGCGGCAACCTGTACTCAGGGATGAACTGCCACAATGCTCCGCCAACCATTTCGGTCGCTTCAAACAGAGTCACTGGATAGCCCCAGTCAAGGAGAGTGTCCGCGCAGGCCATCCCCGCAGGCCCGGCACCGATGACGGCGACTTTGTAATGCGACAAGGCAGCCCGATCTTCGGGTCGAGGCGGATGGAACTCCGGGGGGAACGAAGCCTCGTGTTTCTCACAGACAAACCGTTTCAAGGCTCGGATGGTTATAGGAGAGTCTATGGTGCCTCGCCTGCATTTGTCCTCACACGGAGCGGCGCATACCCGCGCACAGACCGATGCCAGCGGATTAGGGTTCCTCGCCAGCCGGTAGCCCTCCTCGTATCGTCCACGGGCTATAGCACGGACGTAGCTCCCTGCATCAGTGTGTACGGGGCATGCCTCCCTGCAAGGTACCTTGAGGGAGTAATCTTCGAGGCGGTTCAGTCTGACACGGATACTCATGACGGCGAAACTCACTGGCACAATGAATCTAGAAATGCTCATCCGGGCCTTAGCAAGTTCCGCGCCAACAACGACCCATGCAAAGCAGTGGTCATGAACATGCTGTGATGCTTAGTCTTTTGGTTTTTACCAAGCTGATTGGTAGGGATTTCTCATCGCGGTCTCGATCGTCACAACTGTGTAACCGAAGAAACATCTTACGAGGAATAAGCAACGAAGAGTTCTCAAGGATGGGAAATAGAGCGATAATCTAACGTGTGTATGTCAGGATACATCTTCGCTTGTTGAATCGATCTCGTTGACGTCGAAGGGTAGGACGCCGATGCGTTTCAGTTTATTATACAGGGTCTTACGAGCTAGACCCGATCTTCGAGCTGCCTCCGAAAGATTTCCCTGGCAAACAGATAGGAGACGATTGAGGAATTCTTGATCGAAAGCATCAATTAGTTGCTCCCTTGCTGTCGCATAATCGAGAGTCTCTTTGTCTACGTCTCTGTCGCGACCGCTGGGACCAGGCTGATTTTGTAACAAGGCCGCCGGAAGATCTGTCCTCGTCAGGTTGGGGCCATCAGACAGCACCACTGCTTGTTCGACAGCGTTCATCAGTTCCCGGATGTTCCCAGGCCAAGTGTACTCCATAAGTCCTTCAATAAAGCCTGAATCGCAGCCTGCAAGATCTTGTCGCTCGTGGGTACGCCTGAATAGCGTGAAGAAATGTTCACAAAGCAGGGAGATGTCCTCCTTCCTCTGTCTCAATGGCGGGATGGTGAGCGAGACTACGTTCAACCTAAAATAGAGTTCGGGACGAAACAACCCCTGCTGAATCCCCCCCTCCAGATCTCGATTGGTCGCGGCGATGATTCGAACGTCAATCGGCGTGCTCCGTCTCCCTCCAATTTGACGGATCTGCCCTTCCTGGAGGACCCTGAACAACTTGGATTGCGTAGCCACATCGAGTTCTCCGATTTCATCGAGGAAAACTGTTCCGTGATTGGCAACTTCAAAGAGTCCGAATCGAGATCTGTCTGCTCCTGTAAACGCTCCCTTCTCGTGTCCGAAGAGTTCGCTCTCCAAAAGGGTCGGAGGCAGGGCTGCACAGTCCACCGGCAAGAACAGGGCAGATCGTCTCGGGGACAACTCATGTATTGCTTTTGCAAGGAGTTCCTTGCCCGTGCCCGTCTCGCCGCGGATAAGGACGCTCGCGTCGGTGCGGCCCACTTTGGGCAAAACCCTCTTCAGCTTGAGGATAGGGCGGCTCGCTGCGATTATTGCGTCCAGAGCAGTACTGGTCTTCAAACGGTCGGATTTAGGCGGACCCTCTGACGCTCGAAGCCCACGGAGGGCCTCATCCACTGCTCGGACGAGCTGGTCCGCCGCAAAAGGGACGGCAAGGTAATCGGCTCCTCCTTGCTTGAGCCAGATGACAGCCTCGGGAATACTCGCGTGGGTCGTGATCGCTATCACAGGCAGTCTCGTCATCTTGGCCAGGGCTGCCTTCAAAACCTGGAACCCGTCCTTGTCCGGCATCCTCACAGCCGTAAGTACCGCGTTGGGCGAGTGCCTGTCCACCAGTTCAGAGATCTGGGTAGAGTCCGCACAACACTTGACTTCGTACCCTTCTCTGCCGAGGATCCGTTTGCACGCAAGGTGCATCTGTTCCTCAGGATGGATAAGCAATATGACCGTGGGCCTTTCCATGTGGTTTCTATCCCAGCGAAAGAGGTGCCCTGTGATCCGGCAATCCGGAGGAGATCTGTCTCACTGCTCCCGTGTGATTGTCGAACCCGCTGAACACTTAATACGATTCGCTCTTCTTTTCGTAATCTGTAAGGCTGGAGGTATCCTTCGCTCCGGACGACGCAAGGCCGTCTAATCACTCCGCTCAGGACACACTCCAGCCTCCGCTATCTTATGTGCATAACTACGAAATGGTATAACACCTGCAGCTCAGCTAGGTTCTCCCGTGTAATCGCCACCGAGCGGGGTGGGCAATGAGCCTCGCTGTTAGTAATTGTATCAAATTCTGGGGAAACTTTCTCTGCGATTTTCGATCCAGTTTTTCCTGTCAAGAAAACAACCTGATATCGCCGGCGCATTTGCCGTACTTGTGAAACAGACAACCGATCTCATTGGGAGACACTCTGTACTGAATTCCAAGGCAATCCAACCAGCAGAAAATTCGGTACATGACTCCGCATTCATAACGGTCTATCACCCCAAGCCGTTTCACGCCACGGTAGGCCCAACATCCCTGGTCCCCGACTTCCCAGCGCAGGAGGTTCTTCTCAGGAAAACTGTGAGTGGCTCCCATGAAATCACCGATGTTCAATCGAAACGCGGCGTCAATGAAGTCCGTCAATTCCTCAAGGTTGTCGACTCGAGGTTTTGTGAATTCAAAAATTTTACGGATTCTCCCCATCTCGATTCCGGCGAGAGACTTGATCGCAGCCTTGTTCAGTTCATTGGTCTTCTCGATGCCGACGGTCTGCAGACAATGATAAAACCACGTGCCGTCATGGGTCATCCAGTTCTTGATCAGCAATTCCCTCAATGCGGATTTCCCAATCTCTTCAAAGGCTTTCATGGGCTCACTCCTTGTAATAAGGGACTGGGGCGGATTCAGTCCGCCGTTTCATACCATTTTGCATTCAAGATGCTCACTCCACTGACCTGCTGGCTCCGCAGGTCAGTGGCACCCCTGTACTCAGGACCAACATCGAATTTGGGTGCCACGGACCTGTAGAGCAGGTCCGAGCCGCCGGCTCTATAAAATCATCTTGACCGCAAGTCCGTATCAGAACTAAGGCACCGCCAAGCGGCAGACGCAAGCTCCTGGATGGCCTGGTCCGGCGAAGTCCGAGTGTGGCCTGCAAGATATTGCCGTGTGAACTCCATACATGGTCCTAAAAGCAACGAGCCGTACAGATCCGGCGGCAACTGCCGAAGCGTTCCCGCTTTCACGTGCCTCCGAAACCAGTCAGCGCAGCGCTGAAAAAAGATCTGATTCATCCGCGCGAATTCCTCTTCCGTTTCGGCCATGAACCCCGCATGGCGCTGCCGAAAGAGATACCGAGTCCAGTCCGGATGCTCTTCGACCCATCGGAGATGATAACGAATCACCGCGAATATGCCTTCGCGAGCCTCCGTCTGCTCCTCAAGAGACGCTAAGAATCGCGTCTGGTAATCTCGAATGCCCTCCAGATAAATGGCGGCAGCGAGTTGCTCTTTGCTTTTGAAATGGTGGTAGATGCTCCCGGTACTCGCACCGGACCTGCGTCTGATCTCCGCCATACTTGTCTCGGTAAATCCACGCTCGGTGAAACAGGCTAAACCTGCCTGGATTATCTCTCGCCGCCGTGAGGCGGATTTCTCGCGTCGTGTGATTGTCTCTTTCATTCTAGAACTGTATTCTAGAACCCAATTCTAATTTTGTCAACCGGAATCTCGCCTGCGAACTTTTTTTGAGGAAGGGGCATCTAAACGCATAAACGATGAATGGGCCGAAAATAGTAAAAGAGTGTTGGCCAAACGAATTTGAAGTCATTAATTAGTTGGAAACAAAGGAAATTGATGCAATCAACGTAATGCGAAAATACTGGTGAGTCAGGCGTACGAATACGCAAGGCATACGACAAATCCATGACCAACAAAGCTTCGCTGTCATAGACGTCCACGTGACCGACAATGGAATCGCGCGTGTCCAAATGGCAGCGCAGAAACTGCCCGCGTTCTTTGCCTCAGCATAGTCGTCACCCGATAGATGTATCGAAATCGGACACGGTTTTTCCATTATCGGTTTTGTCGAGACGTGCTCAAGCATTCAATCAGGCAGTACTGACAAGCAAACAAAAATTGCTGTTACTGCAGGAGCATCCATGAAATCCGGCCGGTCCTATGTAACAGTGAGGAGAACCCGATGACAGCTCTTAAACCGGGTACCCAAGCGCCTGAATTTTCGCTTTCAACAACCCCGGATCAGAAAGTGTGTCTCTCCGATCTTCGCGGACATCCGGTAGTCTTGGTCTTCTATCCGGCTGATTGGAGTCCCGTTTGCAGTGACCAGTTAGCGCTCTATAACGAGTTGAGGCCTGAATTCGCACAGTTTGAAGCGCAGATAGTCGGTATTTCAGTCGACGGCGTGTGGTGCCATCTCGCATTCAGCAAAGATCGCAAATTGCACTTTCCTCTCCTGGCGGATTTTGAGCCCAAAGGGGCAGTGGCCCGTCAGTACGGCGTTTACCGTGAGAAGGACGGCGAAGCGGAGCGGGCGCTGTTTGTCATCGATGCCAAGGGCATCATCCGCTGGAGTCACGTCTCGCCGGTGGGCATCAATCCGGGGGCTGACGGCATATTTAAAGCTCTCGAATCGATGGCCCAAGGCGACAAAATACTCAGCGCTTGAAGCTGGTTCGATGTCCGAGTCAGGAAGTATCATGGAAAGATCGGCCACACTTACCCAGCCAGTTTCAGCACATGACCATATTAAAGGATCGGCCGATGCACCGTTAACGCTCGTGGAATACGGCGATTACCAGTGTCCTTACTGCGGAGCTGCATATCCCGTGGTAAAGCGCTTACAGAAAGCTTTACAGAAAAAGCTGCGATTTGTGTTCAGGAACTTCCCTTTGACCCAAGCGCATCCCTATGCCCTGATCGCAGCTGAAGCCGCGGAAGCCGCGGCGCTCCAGGACAAATTTTGGGAGATGCACGATCTGCTCTTTGAACGGCAGGACCTCCTCGATCCGGACGTCATTCACTTGTGGGCTCAGGAAATCGGGTTGAATCACGAAAAATTCAGGAACGATGTCAAACAAGGCATCGTTCAAGAGCGCATTAGGAAAGACCGTCAGAACGGTATCCTCAGTGGGGTTAACGGCACGCCGACTTTCTTCATCAATGGAACACGTTATGACGGGTCTCCTGATTATGATTCCATGCTGTCCGTTTTAGAATCCGAATTGGTGCTGCACGCTGTCTGAGAACCTCATGAGCAAGAGGAGAATCTATGTCGGATAGTCGCTACGGTTGAGAACTGCGCGGCTCCACTATTCGTCAAACCGTTCCCTTCCACTTTTCTAACCTGTGCATATTTCGTAAGGGCAAATAAGGAGTAAGCATGAGCAGCAAGTCAAAAATTGACACTACCGCGAAGGCAACGGTTCCGTTGCCCACAGAAAGCAAAATCACTCTCAAAATCAATGGTGCAGTGAAACAGCTATGGGTTGCTCCCTGGACAACCCTGCTGGATGCACTGCGGGAACATCTCGGCCTGACCGGGACGAAGAAGGGGTGCGATCACGGCCAGTGTGGAGCCTGCACGGTCCTCGTGAATGGGAAGCGCATCAACTCTTGCCTGACCCTGGCGATCATGCAGGACGGCGCAGAGGTGACGACTATCGAAGGGCTTGCAGAGGGAGAGGTGCTTCACCCCTTGCAAGAAGCATTTATCGAACACGACGCCTTTCAATGCGGGTACTGCACGCCCGGCCAAATCTGCTCGGCAGTGGGGTTGATAGGTGAAAGCAGAGCGAAATCACCGGACGACATCCGGGAACTGATGAGCGGGAACATCTGTCGCTGCGGAGCTTACTCGAATATCATCGCCGCAATCGAGCAAGTGATACAGACGGAAGAACGAGGGAACAAACGATGAACAGCTTTACCTACACCCGAGTCGACGACGTTAGTATCGCCGTACGCGAGGTCGCATCGGACAAAGGAGCGAAGTTCATCGCGGGAGGCACAAATCTTGTTGATCTGATGAAGGAAAACGTAGAGCGGCCGAGCCGGCTCATTGACATCACTCGCCTTACTCTGGGGGAAATCGAGCCTGGGCAGGATGGGGGTTTGCGACTCGGCTCGCTGGTAACGAACACCGAGGTCGCTTACAACGAGGAAATCGAGCGACGCTATCCCTTGCTCTCCAAGGCTATCCTGGCCGGGGCATCGGCGCAGCTCCGCAACATGGCGACCGTTGGGGGAAATCTGATGCAGCGGACCCGGTGCTGCTATTTCTACGACACGGCTACGCCGTGCAACAAGCGCGAGCCTGGGACTGCCTGCTCTGCCATGGCAGGGTTCAACCGCTCTCACGCTATCCTCGGGACGAGCGGTCACTGCATTGCCACACATCCGTCGGACATGTGCGTAGCCCTGGCTGCACTTGACGCTGTCGTTCACGTTACCGGGCCGACAGGCGAGCGGACCGTCGCATTGGTCGATTTCCATCGGCTGCCCGGCGATTCACCCGAAATCGACACGAACCTGCGAACCGACGAGATCATCACAGCGGTCGATTTACCAGCGAAAGGCTTTGCCGAACACTATTCGTACCTCAAAGTCCGCGATCGGGCCTCATATGCTTTCGCTCTTGTTTCAGTGGCTGTAGCGCTGGAGATGGATGGCGACAGGATTACGGAAGCCAGGATCACGCTGGGTAGCGTGGCACATAAGCCGTGGCGTGATCCCAAAATCGAGGCACTGCTGCACGGCCAAAACGCCAGTCGGAACAACTTCGAGCGAATTGCCGGAGCCCTACTGCAGGACGCGAAGGGCTATGGTCACAACAATTTCAAGATCGAGCTGGCGAAGATCGCCATTGTGCGCGCCTTAAGTCAGGCGGCTTTCAAGGAGGGACACGCATGAGGACTGAACATATCGGAAAACCGACCAGCCGCGTCGACGGACGCGCCAAGGTGATGGGTACAGCGAAGTACGCAGGAGAGTACTCCATCACCGGGCTTGTCTATGGTGTCGTCGTGTCCAGCGCCATTGCCAAAGGGAAGATCGTTCGGATCGATATGACCCAGGCGCTCAAACTGCCCGGCGTCCTGCAAGTGTTCACTCACGAAAATATCCCTCAACTGGCACAATCCGACGACAGCTATCGCGACGAGGTCGCACCGCCCGGATCTCCTTTTCGCCCGCTTTACGACGGCCACATCAAATACAGCGCCCAACCGGTTGCTTTGGTAGTGGCCGACACCTTTGAGCTCGCGCAGCATGGCGCTTCACTCATTCGGGTTGAATACGAGCGACAACCTCATGCTACGAATCTCAATCAGGAACGTGAAAAGGCTTATCAACCGAAACCCAGGGAGTTTATCCCTCCGCCACCGCCTCCACGCGGCAATCCTGAGAAAGCCTTCGCCCAGGCCGCCGTGCAGCTTGAAGTTGAGTATTATGCGCCTGCCGAGCATCACAATCCCATGGAGCCGTTTGCGACGACTGTGCTTTGGGACGAAAATGGCAGGCTCACGGTTTACGATAAAACTCAAGGCGTGCAGAACGTCCAAAACTACCTCTGTAACGTGTTCGGTTGCTCAAAGGAAGATCTGCGAGTCGTATCGCCGTTTGTCGGTGGGGCGTTCGGTTCGGGTCTACGCCCGGTGTATCAGGTATTTTTGGCCGTATTGGCTGCGCGGGAATTGAAACGCTCCGTCCGAGTTTCGCTCACGCGCCAGCAGATGTTTACCTTCACGCATCGTCCTGCCACCTGGCAACGCTTGGCTCTGGGAGCCGCAGCCGATGGCACGCTCCAATCCGTCACACACGAAGCGATAGCTGAGACTTCGCGATTCGAAGACTACAGCGAGCCCGTGGTCACGTGGACAGGCCTGCTTTATCAGTGCGAGAACATTAAGCTTAGCCACAGGGTCGTGCAGCTCGACGTGTACACACCCGGCGACATGCGGGCACCGGGAGCTGTATGGGGCTTGTATGCATTGGAATGTGCCATGGACGAGCTCGCCTTCAAGGCCGGAATTGACCCAATCGAGCTGAGGCTTAAGAACTACACTGAAAGAGACCAGTTAGAGGACAAGCCGTTCTCAAGCAAAGAACTCCGTGCCTGTTACCGGATCGGCGCGGAGAGGTTCGGTTGGTCGAAACGCAATCCTCAGCCACGGTCAATGAGAGACGGCGAAATGCTCATCGGTTGGGGCATGGCCACCGGCGTTTGGGACGCGTTCCATGTAACAGCAGAGGCAAAGGCTGTGCTGACCGCGGACGGCAAACTCACGGTAGGCAGTGCAACAGCGGATATCGGAACCGGCACGTACACCATCATGACCCAGATTGCTGCAGAGGCGCTCGGGCTGCCCATCGAGGACGTGACATTCAGGCTCGGCGATTCGTCTCTTTCGAAATCGCCTGTGGAGGGAGGCTCATGGACGGCATCCTCAATCGGATCGGCAGTCAAATCCGTCTGCGAAAAGATACGGAATAAGCTGTTCCAGTTGGCGCAGAGCATCGATGGTTCCCCGCTCGCTGAGTCAAAGCCGGAAGACGTGATCTTTACGAATGGACACATCCGTTTGCGCAAAGACGAGTCTCGAGCCGTTTCGATCATTGAGGCGATGCGGCACGGCGGGCTCGGTGCTATCGAAGAGAAAGCTTCCGGCGAGTCAATGCCGCAGCAGATGGAATATTCGCACTACACGCATTCCGCGGTTTTCGCGGAGGTCAAAATCGATCCGGACCTCGGCACCATCCGCGTCACGCGGGTCGTCAGCGCTGTTGCCGGAGGCCGCATCCTTAACCCCAAGACGGCCAGGAGTCAGGTTCTCGGCTCGATTGTCATGGGCATCGGGACTGCGTTGGAAGAGGAAAGCGTGATCGATCATACCTTCGGGCGGTTCATGACTCACAATCTGGCGGACTACCACGTCCCGGTTAACGCTGACGTGCAGAATATCGACATAATTTTCGTTCAAGAACACGACGAGGCGGTCAGCCCGCTCGGCGCCAAGGGGCTCGGTGAGATCGGCATCGTAGGGGTGGCAGCAGCCATCGCCAATGCCGTCTTCCATGCCACCGGCAAACGCATCCGGGACTTGCCGATTACACTCGATAAGTTGCTGTAGAAATGTAGTGTGAAGGTCTCATTTCCAAGGACTCATACCGATTCGCTTTTCTTTTATAATCTGGCAGGCTGGAGGTATCCTTCGCTCCGGACGACGCAAAGCCGTCTAATCACTCCGCTCAGAACAACTCAGCCTGCGCTATCTTATATGCATAATTGCGAAATGGTATCAGATGCTCGGAAACACACGACAGCCGTGCGATGAAGGGATTGTCCGGTCATAAATTGGCAGATGAGCGTGTGGGAGCCTCCGTCACGGCTTTCACGTAACAACAAAACAGGGCATTTCTAGGCACAGAATAGTATCGCCACACTAGGCAACTGATACCAACTCCCATGGCGAAGAGCGCCACAACGAAGGATGAAAGTCCCTTGAACTGAGATGAGAGCATGGCTACCTGCCTAGTATGAGATGAAATCAAACAACACTAGGAGGCGTGTCATGCCCTCAAGAAACCAGAATAACACTACCATATCAGTCGTGCACGAGATATCGTGCGGATTGGACGTCCACAAAAATTCCGTGTCAGCGTGTCTGTTGTATTCAGACAGTTCCGGTACAGAGCAATCCGAAATGCGTGAGTTCCAAACATTCACAGATGACCTTATCAAACTCAAGGAATGGCTCCTGGAACGAGAGTGTCCTGTAATTGCGATGGAGAGTACAGGACCATATTGGACTCCTGTTCATAACGTCCTTGAAGATTCCGTCAAGGTTATCTTGGTGAATGCCCGACACATGAGAAATGTTCCAGGCCATAAGACCGACATCAGCGACAGCAGATGGCTAGCCGGACTCTTGCGTCACGGCCTGCTCAAGGCCGCCTTTATTCCTCCGAAACATCAAAGACAGTGGCGTGATTTGACCCGAATGAGAAGAAACTACAAAGAAGACCTCGGGGATTTCCAACGCCGCGTTCACAAGCTCTTTCAACAGTCAAACATTAAAATCGATTCCGTGGTATCCGACCTGTTCGGCGCAACGGGCCGCAACCTCATGAAACTCTTAATCTCAGGCGACAATTCCCCTACGATTTCCGAGGTTGAAAATTGTCTGAGAGGATCGCTGCAAGACAAGGCAGCGGAGCTCCATCGCTCTGTCCAAGGCTTCTTCGAGGCCCATCACCGGTTCCTGTTGTCTCTTTTGCTCAACACGATCGAAAACCTAGAGACCCAAATCTCTATCCTTGAATCCCGTATCAAGGAAGTAATGAGAGACGCTCAGGAAGCGATCCGGCGGCTCGAAGAGATTCCCGGTGTAGGCGCGGTTTCCTCCCATGCCATATTGGCCGAGATAGGCCCAACCCTGACTGAGTTCCCCACCGCCCATGCCCTCGCTTCCTGGTGTGGCCTCTCTCCCGGAAACAACCAAAGCGGTGGCAAGCGATTCAGTGGCAAGAGCCCTGTCAAAAAGAACCACCTAAAAACCATCATGGTTGAAGTAGCCTGGCCGGCAATCAAGGCACGAGGATCCTACTACCGGGCCAAATATTACGCCCTGAAAGCGCGCTTGGGGGCCAAAAAGGCCATAATCGCAGTAGCCCACAAAATCCTTAAAACCATTTACCATGTACTCAAATACGGAGTACATTTCAAAGATCTCGGAGAGACTTACCTGCTCGAAAGAAACCGAGAGGCCAAGATAAAATACCTTACCTGGCAAGCGTCTCTCATTGGGTACGAACTCGTACCCCTGGATCAACCGGCAGCAACAGCCCAAGCACCTATATTCACTTAGAAGCGCATCAAAGTCGAAACGCAAACTGAAGCCGTGAGCTCGAATACCAACATGACCAATCGCCGGCTGGCACAACAAACTGTCGGCTCCTTTCGGAGACCACGCATGGGAATCTTCTTAAACTTGCCGGCTTTCTCGAATGGAGATCAACCATGAACATAAGAAAACCTCAAACCCTTGCTGTGTAGCTCGGGACTTTCATGGGAATTTGCATTCAAAATCCCCCCATTCCCCCCTTTATAAAGGGGGGTTAGAGGGGATTTTCGTCCAGCTTTGAAAGCAAATGGTATGACCTGCAAAGTCGCATAAAGCGTGACCAGGCCGCATCATAAAGTTGACTGGTTCTCATAGCGCAATTACCGTGATAGTAAGAGTGTTCGGATGGCTCAAAAAATGAGAATTGTAGGAGAATCGGTACACTTCAAAACAGGAGGAAAGTAATGGCGAATGAAGTGAAATCAATACCAGAAGGATATCATACTGTGACTCCAATGCTCACCGTTAAGAACGCCGCTGCCGTGATTGACTTTTACAAGAGGGCATTCGGCGCTGAGGAACGATTCCGCATGCAGGCTCCAAATAGTGATATAGTTGTGCATGCAGAACTCAAGATCGGAAATTCCATCGTCATGTTGGGAGAAGAAATGCCTGGGCAGGAATGTCGCTCACCAGCATCATTCGGAGGTACGCCAGTCTCTTTTTATGTGTACGTGGAGGATGTTGACGCTGCATTCAAGACCGCTGTCGATGCAGGGGCCAAGGAAAAGATGCCGGTGCAGGATATGTTTTGGGGAGACCGGATTGGAGAAGTGATCGATCCCTCAGGCCATATTTGGACTTTGGCAACACATACTCAGGATCTCAGTGAAGAAGAGATTCGCAAACGTGGGAATGAGTTCTTTGAAAAAATGAAAGAGCAGACGACATAAAAGACGCGACCGGTGTTTCGCGTTTCCGCAAATAATACAATCCAATTGTGGACAACTTGGTTGACGGGGTGGTATGTGTTGCCAAAATTTTCCAGCCTTACACATCATAATTCTTTCTGATATGAATAATCGGTCACCTCTCGGAAAACGGACGCCCCGTCAATCAGGCAAACTTGTACTTTCCTGACGGGGGTGACCTTTTGGCGAGAGGGTCACTGCCGGTATCAGACCCTCGATTGAGTACCTATGGAGTAGTCTATGCTTGACGAAAATCGGCTGAAGCTAATTGCGGATGAATTGAGTATTCAGGTTAACCGGGTACGGGCAGCCGCCGAACTGCTCGAAAACGGCTGCACTGTTCCGTTCATTGCCCGGTATCGTAAGGAAGCTACTGGGTCTTTGGACGAAGTGCAGACAGCTACGATCCGCGATCGCCTGGAACAATTGGCCGTGCTCGAACAGCGTCGCGAAGCGATAATGAAGTCTCTCGAGGAACGGGGGCTCGTCACGGAAGAACTCAAACAGACCGTTATGAAGGCTGATTCCCTGGCAGAACTGGAAGACGTCTATCTGCCTTATCGGCCGAAGCGCAGGACAAAAGCCTCGATAGCCCGGGAGCGTGGACTTGAAGAGCTCGCAATCAAGATATACTCGCAGGAGTCCTTTCATCTTGCAGGTGAGGTATTGCGCTTTGTCGATTCCGAGAAAGGAGTGGAGTCCTCGGAAGCTGCTCTGGCGGGAGCCCGCGACATCATTGCGGAAACAATCAACGAGGATTCCGGAGTGCGCTCGGCAATCCGCAAGCTGTTTTTTGAAAAAGGCATAGTGCGGTCCAAGGTCATTTCGGGTAAAGAAGATGAGGGGACGAGATTCCAGGATTATTTCGACTCCTCCGAAAGAATATCTTCAGCGCCCGGACATCGGTTGCTCGCCATGTTCCGAGGAGAAAAGGAAGGCGTGCTTTCGCTTCAGATTCGTCCGTCAGAAGACGAAGCTCTGGGTGTACTCAGGAGACTGGTACTCAAAGCTCGGAACGAAGCAGCGCAACAGGTGGAACTGGCCCTTGTAGATGGGTACAAAAGATTGCTCGCACCGTCTATGGAGACGGAAACACGCCAGGGAGCGAAGAAAAGAGCTGACGAAGAAGCTATCCGAGTCTTTGCAAAAAACCTTCGTGAACTGCTTCTGTCGGCTCCTCTGGGACGGAAACGGGTGCTGGCCCTGGATCCGGGGTTTCGTACCGGAGCAAAGCTGGTCTGTCTCGATTCTCAAGGGAAGCTGCTCCACCATGACACCATCTATCCAACGCAATCTGAGAAGATGGCGGAACAAGCGGCTACTATCGTCAAAGAACTGTGCCGTCGTTTTGAAATTGAAGCCATAGCCGTGGGAAACGGCACTGCCGGACGCGAGACCGAAACATTCGTGCGCTCCCTCGGTCTTCCAAAATCCATCACCGTGGTTATGGTAAACGAGAGCGGCGCTTCAATATATTCCGCTTCTAAAGCGGCGAGAGAAGAATTTCCCGACCAGGACGTCACAGTGCGCGGGGCAATATCTATAGGACGTCGTTTGCTTGACCCGCTTGCTGAACTCGTGAAAATAGACCCCAAATCCATAGGCATCGGTCAGTATCAACACGATGTGGATCAAACCGATCTCAAGCGGAGCCTGGACGACGTGGTGATATCCTGTGTCAACCGTGTAGGGGTCGAAGTGAACACTGCCAGCAAAGAGCTTCTCAGCTATGTTTCAGGGTTGGGCCCTACCCTGGCGAAAAACATCGTCCTCCAAAGAAGCACCAGTGGCCCTTTCCGTACCCGAAAGGAACTTCTCAATGTTCCCCGGCTCGGACCGAAAGCTTTTGAACAGGCTGCTGGATTTTTGCGCATCAGCGACGGAGAGAACCCTCTCGACGCAAGCGCAGTACACCCGGAAAGCTATCCAATTGTCGAACAGTTCGCCCGAAACCTGAGGTGTTCGGTTAAAGATCTCATGGGGAACGAGGAACTGCGCAACAAAGTGCGTCTTGAGGATTTCTTGAGCGAAAAAGTGGGGATGCCCACACTCAGGGACATCATGGAGGAGTTGGCAAAGCCGGGCCGAGACCCTCGGGAAAAATTCGAGCCATTCCATTTCGCTGAAGGGGTAAACTCAATCGAAGACTTGAAACCGGGCATGAAAGTGCCCGGGATTGTAACCAACGTGACAAAGTTCGGAGCATTCGTAGACATCGGGGTCCATCAGGACGGACTCGTTCATATCAGCCAATTGGCGGACCGTTTCATTAGCGATCCTACAGAAGTGGTAAAGCCGCAGCAAAGAGTCTCCGTGACGGTGTTGGACGTGGATATTTCCCGTAAACGGATTTCCCTGTCCATGCGTTGAGTTTTGTCATCCTTCCCGTCTCCACCTGATGAGGACGTTTTTCGCCGGTTTTGAGAGTACTTCTCGAGCCTTCTCATGGTAAGATATCAATTTTCTGTTTACTCCAACGAAATAGGTTGATAACACGGCCGTATGTCCTTACGGAAAAATGGGCGGATTTGTCGACCAGTCGACCTGCCGCTCGCTAATGTCTGGCAATCTGGGCTCATTTGACACTCGTCTCAAATGAGCGACATAGTCGATTACGGAAGTTGAAAAACGAGCGCTAAGAAGAAGGAGTCGTTTTGAATAAGAACGTTCTGGTTCTGGTATTTCTGCTGTTCGCAGGCGCAGCCGTGGGTGCCGGATTGTTTCTCAAAAAAGGAGACAATACCGCGGCCAAGTTGAACCTCTCCCAAACCGAGACCTCTTCCGAACAGCTCAAGAGAATGGGCCCCATTGCAGTCATTCCCAAGGGGACTACCCATTCGTTCTGGAACTCGGTTCTCGCTGGTGCACAGAAGGCGGCAAAAGAAAACAATGTGGAGATCTTCTGGACGGGTCCTGACCGCGAGGGTGACCGTGAAAAGCAGATCCAAATCGTCGAGGACTTCATCGTCAAGAAAGTGGCCGGTATCGTGCTGGCTCCTACGGATGCAGGTGCCCTCGTCCCAGTGGTCGAACGTGCAGCGGCCGCAAAGATACCGGTTGTCATCATTGACTCGGATATAGAGACTCCTCAACGGGTCTCCTTCGTGGCTACCGATAACTACTCCGGCGGTGCCCTCGCTGCGAAGCACATGGCGAAACTCCTGGGCGGAAAGGGCAAAGTGGCCGTCATCAAGTACATGGCTGGTTCCGCTTCCACCACTGCTCGTGAAAACGGCTTCATCGAAACACTAAAGAAGGAGTTTCCCGAGATCCAACTCGTTGAAGACCGCTACGGCATGGACACGGTGGAAACAGCGCTCTCTGCCGCTGAAGACGTGCTCACTCGCCACAAGGAGCTCAATGGCATCTTCGCGTGTAACGAGTCCACTTCCCGTGGTGCTCTGAGAGCGCTGGAGAGTCAGGGACGGGCTGACACCGTAAAGATGATCGGCTTCGACGCTGCTGACTCACTGCTCAAAGGTCTTGCTGCCGGACGTATCGAGGCGCTCGTGGTTCAGAATCCTCAGGCCATGGGATATAAAGGCGTATGCAGCGCAGTCGCGGCAATCAAAGGCGAAAACGTCAACGCAAGAATCGACACAGGGGTGGAACTCGTCACCAGGGATCGTTTGAATTTGCCAGAGATTCGTGCCCTCATCGGAAGCGAAGGTTGATGGCACTAAACCAGCTCGTCGATTCTTCCGGGTTTGCCCTCGAGATGCAGGGGATCGGTAAGAGCTTTGGTCCCATCAAGGCCCTGGAAGATGTCACTCTACGCGTCTCGCCTGGGACGGTTCACGCCTTGGTCGGCGAAAACGGCGCGGGCAAATCCACTTTGATGAAGATCCTCTCCGGAGTGCTTCAGCCCGACACCGGGACTATCGTTCAAGACGGTAAAGCATGCGTGTGGAAACATCCCTCGGACTCCCTCGCCGCCGGGGTCGCCATGATCTACCAGGAGCTCAGCCTCGCCCCGGATCTCACCATTGCCGAAAACGTGTGGCTCGGGATCGAGCCCCGTGGCGCGCTGCCCGGCACCTACTCCAAGAAGCGAATGCTCGCAGACACTCGTGCCCTGGCCGTAAGACACGGCTTCGATGTGGATCCCGATCAAAAGGTGCAGAACCTTCCAGCGAGCACGTGCCAGATTGTCGAAGTGTTGAAGGCCCTTGCCCGCAATGCCGAGATTCTGGTGATGGACGAACCGACTTCCTCCTGTGGCGAGGCCGAAGTGGCAGTGCTTCTCGAAATGGTCAAGAAACTCAGCCAATCCGGGACCACAATCATCTACATCTCCCATAGGCTCGAAGAAGTTGTTGAGATTGCAGAGGACATCACTGTTCTCCGCGACGGACGAGTAGTGCACACCGGCCCTATGAAGGACCTCAGAATTCCTGACATTGTCAAACACATGGTCGGTCGCGACCTCAAAGACTACTACCCCAAAAAGGCGGTTGAAGCAGGGGCCACGGCCCTGAGAGTGTCAGGGCTTTCGTCCCAAGCCGTCGAAAACATCAGCTTCGATCTGCGCTGGGGAGAGATCGTTGGCATTGCCGGATTAGTGGGCGCAGGTCGCACTGACCTTGCTCGTGTCCTGTGCGGTCTGGAGCCCTCAATCCGCGGCAGAATAGAGTTCGACGGGAAAAGCGTAAGCATCGCAACGCCTGTGGACGCATTCTCCCTGGGAATCATGTACGTCACGGAAGATCGAAAACGCACGGGTCTATGCCTCGATCTCCCGGCAGCGTGGAACATGACGCTCCCGTGCCTCGCGGAACTGGGCATGAGATATATCCTGCACCGCAGTCGCGAAAACGCAATCGCCGAAGAAACAGGCAAGAAGCTCGCGCTCAAGTGGTCCGGGCCGGAAGCGCCTGCAAGCGCTCTGTCGGGTGGCAATCAACAAAAGCTGCTGCTCGGTCGAGCGCTTATCGCTCAATCTCGACTGTGGGTGCTGGATGAGCCTACTCGCGGTATCGATATCGCCGCCAAAGTCGATATCTACGAGCTCATCGGGCGGATGGCCGCTGAAGGAAAGGCGATTCTCATCATCTCTTCGGAACTGCCCGAGCTTTTCGGAATCACCGACCGCATTCTCGTAATGCGCCGGGGCCGCCTCGTTGCCGACCTCGTCACCTCAGAAACCACCCAGGAGGCAGTGATGCAACTCGCCGCTGTGGACAAGGGCCGCTCATGAACAAACTCGTTCGAGAACTTCTACCGTTCGGGAGTCTCATCCTGGTCATCGCCATCTTGTCGATCTGGCAGCCTGACAGCTTCCTGACACTCGATAATTTTCTCAACGTGCTGCGCCGTTCGTCGGTGTACGGCATCATCGCTGTTGGGATGACTTTCGTCATCATTTCCGGCGGAATCGATCTTTCTGTAGGCTCTCTCCTTGCGTTGTGCGGCATGTGCGCAGCAGGAGCAATGATCCGTGTCGGCGGAGAAAATCCATCTTTAGGGATTATGGCTCTGGGAACTGCTGTCGGACTCCTGGCCGGTGCAGTGGGTGGAGTGATCTCGGGGGTGTTGATCACCAGGCTGAAGCTTCAACCCTTCATTGCCACTTTGGGCACCATGAGTCTCTATCGCGGGATAGCGCTGGTCATGTACGACGGGCAGCCGATCAACGTGTCATCGTACCGCTATCTTGGTGAAGGCACTCTGCTCGGGATACCGATTTCAGTGGTTCTGTTCCTGGCAGTCATCGCCTTGGCTGGAGCCGTCCTGCAGTTCACACGATTCGGTCGTCACACCTACGCTATCGGGTCCAATGTGGAAGCTGCGCATCACGCAGGGGTGAGAGTGGACCGAACTCTGATCGGCATCTACACGCTCGGAGGACTGCTCACCGGACTTGCTGCGATGATCGCCATGAGCCGGACCGTCTCGGCGCAACCCACCGCAGGCGTGGGCGCCGAGCTTGACGTCATCGCTGCGGTAGTGATCGGTGGCGCCAGTCTATCGGGAGGCCAGGGAACCATTACGGGAACTATCGTAGGTACTTTACTCATCAGCTTCTTGCGTAATGGATGCACCCTCGTGGGCATCTCGACCAACGCTCAGTTGATTGTAATCGGCGTGGTTATCGTCCTTGCAGTAGCGGTGGACCAGTTCAACCGCAGTAAGGCAGGCGACACAACATGAATTTTCCGAGAACCGGCATGGATACCTTTTCATACCGACGTGATGTCTTGACATCATACCAAAAGATGCTAATGATGATTTCATGAGAACAACACTGTCAATAGACGATGATGTGCTTGACAGGGCGAGGGCCATTGCAGCCAAATTGCACAGGCCGTTCCGGACAATTGTAAATGAAGCTCTTCGAGCCGGTCTCGATCACGTGGAAGAACCGGCGAAGCAACGTCCCTATAAGACAGAACCTCACGCCATGGGCCTCCGATCTGGCCGCAATTTAGATAACATCCAGGAATTACTTGCCGGGATTGAAGGCGAGGGCTCCCGTTGATTCTCGTCGATGCCAATATCCTCTTGTACGCTGAAGATTCGCTTCACCCTCATCACGAGCAAGCCCGTGCATGGTGGGACGCTCAGTTATCCGGTAATGAAGTTGTTTGTTTGTGCTGGACAGTTCTCTGCGCGTTTATCCGAATAGCGACTAACCCCAGGGCTTTCGAAAACCCGCTTTCTCTGGAACAAGCAGTTGCTCGCGTCCAGAGCTGGCTGGACCAACCGTGTACGCGAGTCGTTCACCCGGCTGAGCGACATTGGATTGTTTTTCGAGAGGTAATGGCGGATGGTCAGGCCGTCGCCAACCTGGTTACAGACGCACATTTGGCCGCTCTTGCTATCGAGCATGGCTGCGAGCTAGCCTCTACCGATTCTGATTTTGCACGTTTTCCCAAGCTGAAATGGAAGAATCCTCTCGTCTGAGCGATCCATGCGGAGATCTGGTCCGTCTGTATTCTATTAAATGGGAGCTTTCGTGAGCATTCGATTTCTCGAATGGATATTGTTGGCACCTTTCTTGGCCCTCTTGCTTCTTGGTAATGGATATGGCCGTGAATGGCGAGATCCCCCAGGCGTGCAACCTGAGCAAATGTGGTCTCGTGTTGCTTACGATCCCAAGCTGAGCGATCCATTCTTCGAGTCAGAAGAGTGGAGCTATTGGGAGGGCAGTAGGGAAAACCCTGAATCTGGAAGATTTCCTCCAGGAAAAGTTCCAAGCAAATTGAAGCATACTGCGAGATGTGTTTCCACCTCGTTTGGGGCCAAGCATGAGGTCAGATTCTGTGAAGCCAAGTTACGTGATGTCGACATGATCGATCTCTTCATCCATGAGAATAACCCAGCTTTTTTTGACAATCTGAGAGTTCAGATCAAAAATGGAATGTTTACTAGTCAATTTTGGACGTTGTATAAAGCCGGTCCACGCAAAGGTTTGACATGGACGACGAAACGGCAAAAGTTGACTCTGGACAAAAAGGCGTACCAAAAGGGCGACGTTATCAAAGGCAGGATTGACATTGAAATCTTGGACGAGCTAATCCACCCGCAATATCCCGATAGGCCTCCGAGATTTATCCAACTTTACGGGGTCTTCAAAACGGTGCTGCAGTAAATGGTAAACATTTTAATATTGCGCGGCTAGGTAGCGATTTCAAGGCACTCGACATTGCTACGACAGGAAGGCCACCAATGAGAATGAATTGTAATTGGGTCTATTGGACGCTAACCACGGCCGCAATTCTGGCCTGTCTTTTGTTCCTCACAACCGTAATGGCAGCAAAGGGCTCAGTGAATGAACAATTGCTGCGGGCAGCCGAGTGCGGCTCTCTGGACCAGATCAACACCTTACTGGCAAAAGGTGGGGACGTGAATGCCAAGGACAACATTGGCATCACGGTCCTCATGAAAGCTGCCAGATCGGGAAATATTGAAGCCGTCAGACTCCTCATTGGTAAAGGGGCCGACGTGAACGCAAGGGACAAGATCGGGGACACGGTCCTTATGGACGCCGCCTGGATGGGAAATCTTGAAATAGTGAAGTTCCTCATCGACCAAGGTGCCGACGTGAATGGAACGGACAATGACGGCGAAACGGTGCTTATGGAGGCTGCCATATCAGGAAATCTTGAAGTCGTGAAATTTCTCGTCGATAAAGGCCTTGACGTGAATGCTAAGAACAAAAAGGGCAAAACAGCTCTCATGGACGCCGCCGAAAGGGGAAATCTGGGAATAGCGAACTTTCTCATCGATAGGGGTGCGGACATACATGCCGAGTACGACAGCCACGAAACGGTCCTGACAGAGGCTATCGAGTGGCGGAATCTCGAAGTCGTGAAGCTCCTTATGGATAAGGGCCTCGACGTGAACGCCAAAGATAAAGATGGCAACACGCCCCTCATGGAGGCTGCGTGGAGAAAAAATTTCGAAGTCGCGAAGTTCCTTATCGATAGGGGAGCCGACGTGAATGCCAAGAACAAGAATGGCAGAACGGCTCCTATGTCCGCCTACGAAGATCTCAGACTCTTGAAATTTCTGATCGATAAGGGAGCTGACGTGAATATTAAGGATGAAGACGGCGAAACGGTCTTCATGGAAGCTGCCAGAATGGGACGTTTTGAAGTCGTCAGATTCCTCATTGAAAAAGGAGCCGATCTGAATGCCAAAGACAAATACGGGCAAACGGCTCTCATCAAAGCTGCCTGGGGGACAAGCCTCAAGGTGATGGAACTCCTCATCGATCGCGGGCTCGATGTTAATGCGAAGAGCCAGTACGATCAAACGGCTCTTATGGAAGCTGCCGACTGGGGGCATCTCGAAATCGTTAACTTCCTGGTGGATAAAGGAGCCGATGTGAACGCCAAGGATAAAGGCGGCAAAACGGCAATAATGGGGGCTGCCTCGAATGGGCATCTCGACGTAGTGAAATTCCTCACCGAAAAAGGAGCCGATCTGAATGCCAAGGACAAAGACGGCAAAACGGCTTTGAGCGTCGCTTCCGCCAAAAACCGGTCCGAAACGGTTCGGTATTTGAAGGCTCATGGAGCGAAGTGATCCCACGAGTTCAAGTGTAATAATCTGGGTTGTTCATCCCGAGATAAGCGCTTGCTGGCTTTGCGACTGGAAATAATGGTCCTATTCAATTATATCCATATCTTGTAATAGCCGTTCCTCATGGGCGATCACGGACTGTGTTTCAGAGACCATGTAATAGCGATCAAGGCCGTGTGCGGGAGTGGGAGAATCATATCGGAACTGCACTGCGAAGTCAGTCAGATCTACAAGTGACTCGAACCTTTGGCAGTCCTCTTGAGCCTTGACCTCTAGGAGATTCAGGAGCAGCCTTTCTGCGTCTTCACGGTCGATCATAAAGGACCCTGCCTTCTCTCATGGAGCGGGCTATCACATGGTTTGTTGAGTCTTTCCACTTTTCGATCTCTTCAGGCGTGAATAAGAGTACGTCTATAGGAACGGGAAACCGCCAGAGTGCCTTCCGTATGCGGCTGGACTCGCTCCACCGGGATCCACCTTGGAACGACGATTCTTTTTCAACGACAAGGAGATCCACGTCCGAATCCGATCCCGTATCTCCTCGGGCTGCCGACCCGAAGAGAATGATACGGTCCGGATCGGAAGCTGCGACGATGGCTTTCACGATGTCCTCCAGTATGGAACCAATCGTGTCTTGAGTTTCTGTCATGACCCGACCTCTGCGGGAATTCGGGTTGTTCATTCCGAGATAAATGCTCGCTAAGCGTTCTTTTCAGTCAAACGGCCTGACACGTACATGTGGATAATGCTTGAAAGTAGTGTCTGGTAAGGGATTCCTTCTTCCAGAGCCTTCTTTTGGATCGCCACCAGGTCTTTCTGTGACATGCGGATGTTTACTCGCTTATCTTTCTTGAATGTCGCACCGGCATACTTCTGATACCGCTCAGACTCGGATTTCAGGTTTGGTACTGATTGCCACTCATCTCTATCATAAGACTCCAGGATCTCTCTCTTCCGGATCTAGCTTGCTCATTTGTTCTTCCCTTTTAAGTACTTCTTGTAGCTTTGCGACTGGGAATGATAGACTTGAGAAAGATTGTGACTCGGGTGGTTATCGTCCTCGCAGTAGCGGTGGACTTGCTCCACGGTTGCCTGTCGGGTTGATGCGCTGATTATCGAAACATTACAGGATCGAAGCTTATACCCGGCATTTCGTTGGTCTCATTGAGCCGCTTGTCATAGCTCCACAGAGGGACTCCGGTCAATAAAGCGGCGGCAGAAAGATGGACGTCAATGTAGCCGAGGCCTTTTCCCATCAGGTGGTTCGATTCTATGAACCCGAAGATCTCCTCGAGCTGTGCCAGAGTTGCCTGAGGTAGGTCTTGAATGAGAGAGAGGATTTCCCGCCTGTTCTTCATGTTTCCACAAGTGAGTTCTCCAACAATATACGGGTGACACATCACTTGTCCACCATGCAGCAGACGTTCAAGGTTGGAGTCACTTTCTCGAAGGTGACATACCCACACTGATGTATCTACGAGGACCATCTTCACTGCTCCGTGGTTCGTCGTCTCGGGATGGCTTTCAGTTGTTTCTCTGTCCCACCCAATTGCGCCAACCTTCTGGCACTTTCTCTGGCTATCAAAGCTTCGAGGCCAAGTCTCACCAATGTGGTTTTTTCCTTAATACCGGTTAATTCCGACGCTTTTTCAATCAATGTGTCTTCAATATTAAGCGTGGTTCTCATCTCGATGCGCCCTTCATCTAAATGATATGTATTAATACGTATCATACATATGCTCATGTCAACAGAACAAAAATAGGGTCTCGATGGAAACACTTTGCCTGAAAAATGGTATTATGTGCCCGCAATTCGTCGCGTGAAGGAGGAGAAATGTCCACAACGAAAATCGGTATTTTCTGGCCCGGCGATTACCGTTCCAAACCCAATGAGTTGGCTCTGCCTATCGCGGAGGAGCCTTATGCAGAGGGATGATGCCATTTCAGAAACGAATCCGCAGATTTCACAGATGGCCGCAGATTCAAAAGACGAACAAACCCATGCCATCATCGGCGCAGCAATGGAGGTTCATCGACACCTTGGTCCGGGATTCCTGGAAGCGGTTTATCATCAGACGCTCGCTATGGAATTCTCGGCCAGAGGTGTTCCTTTTGCGAAGGAGGTGGATCTGCCGGTGTACTACAAGGGGGAGCGGCTAACCTGCTCTTATCGCGCTGATTTTATATGTTCCGGCGAGGTGATCGTTGAGTTGAAGGCGTTGAAAGCGATCACTAACATCGAACAAGCCCAGCTCTTGAACTATCTCAGGACAACACGTCTCGAGCGAGGACTACTGCTGAATTTCGGTCGACAAAGCCTTGAATTCAAGCGTTTTGCATTTTCTAATCTGCGAAAATCTGCAAAATCTGCGGACGAGAGATGACTTTATGTCCCAAGATTTCTGTCGCGTGAAGGAGGAGAGATGTCCACAGCTAAAATCGGTATTTTCTGGCCTGGCGATTACCGCTCCAAGCCCAACGAACTGGCTCGGCCAAACGCAGAAGAGGCCACAGTCCAACTGGAGCGGGCCCTGAAAAAACTCGGCCGCAAGAGCTATCGCATCGAAGGTTTTCTCACGCGACCTCACGAAGCCATCGAAAAGCTCGGTCCGGTGGACGATCCTCTTATCGGTGTCTGCGTGCACTGGTGCTACGGGCCGCACACCACAGACGGCGTTGTGGGCAAAGACAGCCCGTTGCTGCTGGCAAGTAATTTCTCCGGTCAGTGGCCGGGGCTCGTTGGACTGCTTAACACCGGTGCCTGCCTGGAGAGCCTGGGCCGCAAATTCTCTCGTGTGTGGAGCGATGCAAAGGACTGGACCGCAGACGACGCTTTCATGGCTCGTTTGGCCGAGTGGTGCAGCACGGGTCGCATCGGCTACTCCACCGAACAGATCGGGTATTCGGTTCCCATTTCCAAAGAAGCACATGCTCACTCGAGACTCGTTGTCGAGGAGATCAGGAAGAGAAGGATTCTCGCGCTGATGCTCGGGGATACCTCCATGGGGATGATTAACGGCTACTTCGGTCCACGGCGGCTTGCCCCCATCGGATTCTCGGAACACAAAGTAGACCAGGCATGGATCATCGACCGGGGCCGTTCCATCTCCGATGACCGGCTCAACAGGGCGATGAACTTCGTAAAGAAAAGCGGCGTGACGTTCCACTGGGGTGAAGACGGTGCGGACGATTTCGACGAAAACGCTACACGAGAGCAGTTGCGGGACTACCTGACCGTGCTCGACCTGGTAAGCGAATTCAAAGCCGACTGCGTGGGTTGGCAGTATCAGCTCGGTCTGGTGCCGCTGCGGCCGCCATCGGATTTTGCGGAAGGGCTGCTCAATTCCGTTTGCCGGCCGGAGAGTAACGGCGATGTGATCATAACTTCCACGGAGGGAGATCAAGGCAATCTCATTCCCATGGAGCTGATGAAGCGGCTGCTCAAAGTCAAAGGGCTGCACCAGGCCGTGATGTTCCATGACGTTCGCTGGGGTGCCGAGTATCAAGGACAATTTCTCTGGGTGCTGCTCAACTCCGGCTCGTGCGGAGGGTACGCTATGAGCGGTGACCCCGCCACACTCAAGGGCGTGCACTCTTACCGTCAACCCGCGGAGTACTTCCCGATACCCGGCGGCACATTCGCCGGAGAATCGCAGCCGGGCAACATCACCTGGGCCAGGGCATATCTCAAAGATAACGACCTGTGGATGGACGTCGGGCAAGGAGAAGTCGTCACGTTGCCCGAACAAATCCGCGAGCAATGGTGGTGCGGAACCACACGCCAGTGGCCGTTCATGGCTGCCGATCTGGGAGTCTCGCGAGAGACCTTGATGGCACATTATCTGAGCAACCACATAGCGGTGGCCTATGGCGATATCCTCGAGGAAATGGCAGCGCTCTCGCAAACGCTCGGCTTCCGAGTTCGCTTTCTGGGAAGGAGCGCATAATATGACGCAGGATCGGCACTGCTATATCGGCATCGACGTTGGGACGGGGAGTGCGCGGGCGGGGGTTTTTAACGCAAGCGGCAAAATGCTCGGGCAAAGCTCGCACCCTATCAGAATGTGGAGGCCGCAGGCCGACTTCGTGGAGCAATCGTCAGATGACATTTGGGGCGCATGTGCGGTGGCAGTACGCCAAGCAGTCAAAGAGGCAGATATCGATCCGGTCAACGTGCGAGGGATCGGGTTCGATGCGACCTGCTCCCTGGTTGCTCTGGACGAGAACGATCGGCCGGTATCGGTGAGTCCTACCGGTAACGACGAACAGAATGTCATTGTTTGGATGGACCACAGAGCCCTGGAGCAGACGGCTCACATCAACGGCGGGGGACATGCCGTGCTGCGCTACGTTGGCGGGATCATCTCCCCTGAAATGGAGTCGCCCAAGCTCAGTTGGCTCAAAGAGAATTTCCCTGATTGCTGGAAGCGAACTCGTCGATTTTTCGATCTCGCTGATTTCCTCACCTATCGCTCCACCGGCGATGAAACCCGCTCGTTATGTACCACGGTTTGCAAGTGGACCTACCAGGGCCACCTTGATCCCAAGATACCAGGCAGTGTCGGAGGCTGGGACGACACTTATTGGCAGTCCATCGGACTCGGTGAACTGGTTGCGGAAGGCTACCGCCGTATCGGAACCCGCATCCGGCCCATGGGAGAGCCTATCGGGCAGGGGCTTACGAAAGGCGCTGCCGCGAATTTCGGCCTTGTTCCGGGAACGCCGGTTGCGGTGTCCATTATCGATGCCCATGCCGGTGGCATTGGAATGCTGGGAGCACGTCTTGCCGAAGGCGGGCAGATTGAGCTGGAAAAGCGGCTGGCGCTCATTGGCGGCACTTCCAGTTGTCACATGGCGGTCTCCGAAGACCCTCGATTTGTCAACGGAGTCTG
Organism: Desulfomonile tiedjei DSM 6799; assembly: GCF_000266945.1. Lineage (NCBI taxonomy): Bacteria > Pseudomonadati > Thermodesulfobacteriota > Desulfomonilia > Desulfomonilales > Desulfomonilaceae > Desulfomonile > Desulfomonile tiedjei. The sequence goes on along the minus strand of NC_018025.1, from coordinate 725,706 downwards.
GGGTCCGTTTTATTCAGCCATGGTCCCAGGATTATGGCTCACCGAGGGCGGTCAATCCGCCACTGGGGCGCTCATCGATCACATCATCTTCAGTCACGTTCGGAGCCGTGAGCTTGAGCAAGATGCCAAAATGCGCGGGATCACCGTTTATGAAATCCTCGCGGAAGTCCTGGATAGGCTCGCCACTGGAACGGAGTTTCCCGCCGGGCTCACCAGCGAACTCCACGTGCAACCGGATTTCCATGGCAACCGCTCTCCCAGAGCCAATCCTCACGCGCGCGGGATGATCTCGGGTCTGCGGCTCAGCGACAGCCTCGAAGACCTCGCACTGCTTTACCTGGCCACAATCCAAGCAGTGGCACACGGTACACGCCACATCCTGGATGCCATGACCGACAGCGGTTATGAAATCGAAACAGTGCTCACCACCGGTGGCGGTGCCAAAAATCCCATCTTCCTACGCGAACACGCGGACATCACCGGGCGAAGAATCGTCCTCCCCAAAGAGGCCGAGGCCGTGCTCCTCGGCTCGGCCATGCTCGGCGCGGTCGCGGCCGGGGACTACGCCACGGTTGCGGAAGCGATGACCAAAATGAGCGCCGCGGACACGGTTATCGAACCCTGCCAGGGCGCCGCAGCAAGATACCATGATGCCAAGCATGAGGTTTTTCTCCGGATGTACGAGGATCAGCTCTATTACAATGCCTTAATGAACAGAAAATCCTAGGGGGAAAGGCAGGTTTGGTGCCTGCGCTTGCCAGAAATGGCCGGCACTGCGAGTCGCAACCGGGCACCGCAAATGGCGCCTCTAGCGATCCTCATTGACAGTGACCCGCAAGACAGGAACATTCTATAGCAGTCGACATATAGCAAGTGTCAAAACTAATGTCTGATTCAGAAAAAGAATATTGGTGGGTGCCGGCACGGAGGCCGACACCCACCAATCGCTTTTCGAGAAGCGCTTTTCGCAATCGGATAAAGATTGTCATCCGCTATAACTGGCTCCTCAACTGAATCAAGGAAGCAGTCCATTACAAAATGGCTCGTACGCTTCAAAGCTTGGGTTCCACGTGTGCCCAAAAATCAGCTACAGCCTCCAGCCAACCGTCCAGCCATTGCTTGGCGAATTCGTTGAGTTCGTCCTCGTCCCACTCCGGGTTGGTAAGCTCGTCGGGCTCGAGCGCATCGATGAAATAATGCCCGAGAATGTCATCGTGAAGAGGGATCGACGGATCATACAGACCATCTTTATCGATCGGATTAAACCTCCGCGCATACTCCAATTCCTTATATGAGGAAGCTTTGGCCCATCGAAGCCCCTCTTTCCGGCCCTTTTCCCGGTAGTTTCCCTGTAACTCTGTTTTCTCTTTCCTGAGTCTCGTAATTATCTGATCCATTTCTGCATCTCCTTCGAGCCGCTGCTCAAATGCTTCTTTCTTCTTGATCTTTTCAGCTACCGCCTTTTGGAAAATAGCGGATAAGCTGCCCAAATAGTCTCGCCTTTGATCGATTTTCTCGGCCAACTCATCAGGAACCGAAAGGTTGAACTTCTTAACCATTACGCTCTCCTATTATCTTCTGTATTTTTAGAATAATGCGTATTATTGTATAAGTCAACATCATATTATTTTATGCGCCCAGTCCGCGGATTCGAGTGACGAGAGCGCTGCAAACGTAGCACAGAGTCTTTGTTGCGAATTCTCATACCATTTCGCAGTTGTGCACATAAGATGGCGAAGGCTTGGGGTGTCCTGAGCGGAGTGATCAGACGGCTTTCCGTCGTTTGGAGCGAAAGATACCTCCAGCCGGATTATGAAAAGAAAAGCGAATCGGTATCAGACCAAGCGTCTATTCAGTAGGGTGTAAAAGTGTGTACGGACGTTCCTGAACGGGCAAAATAACAAGCGACGGGAGTGAATGCGCAGAGCCAACCAAACAGCGTGCTTCCGCCGTCCGGTTCATCTTGTGGTTAGTTAGGCAAGTGCTCCCCTTATTTCTGAGCAATTGCTATGAGACGCCGACTTGATTCCTTATCATAGGTTGAGAACTTGAAATCTCCAAAACACTCAACATTATTGAATCCAGTTTTGGAGAGCAATCTGTCCCAATCATCCTTCAGCCGGATCGCCACATTTACAGATGCGGCGTAAAATGTAGAATTCTCCTCGGTGTGAACGAAATCGAATATGTTGACCTTCATCAGATTTCCGGAATATTCAAGTACGAACAATCGGGAAAAGTCACGATTGTTTATGACCGGATCGAATTTGGGGGGATTCTTCATCATTGCATCAGACTGCCCCTGGTCAAAAACCAGTATCCCTCCAGGACGCAAGACTGCCTTCATGCTTCGGAGAGCTCGACGCAGCCCTTCTTCATCGAGGACTTCGTTGATCGCATTCGAAAGGCACACCACGGCATCAAATTGTGCCGTGTAGCTCTTTTCAAGCTTTCGAAAGTCCACCTTCCTGACGGGGATCTCCCGACCAGCTTCACTCAGATTCTTCCTCGCTCGGATGAGCATCGCATCGGACAGGTCAGATCCCATCACATTGCAGCCGAACGAATGAAACATCATCAGGTCCATGCCGGTTCCGCATGCGCAGTCGAGTACATCACAGATACGGTGGTCCTTGAATAGCTGCCTAAAGAATTCCTCCCGCTCTAGATCTTTCTGAGTCATCCAATCGTAGTGGTCAGCAAGATTCTCGTAAGGGTCGCTCTCCATTTCGGTCTTTTCCTTATTCCCAACTCATAGCATATGCAACAACAGCGTCGCAAACACGGCAATTCATCCTTCGAGGTTATAGCAGTGCGAAGTCCATGTGTGCCCCGTATCAAACATGCTTCGATCCGGATCGGTCCTACCAAATCACGTTCACCGAGTAATTCGCCATGACAGAATCGTTGGTCACGAGGCTCGCTCCCTACATGGAGGAATATCAACCAGAAGGAGCTAATTTCAAAATCCTCAATGAAGGGAACGTGATCCACATCTACTATAGCGACGGCAGCGAGTTGTGGCTTGAGAACTATGGAGACGGTGCATGGATCAGAGCAACGGAAACCGGTGATAATTGGGTTACATTGCCGAGCAATCAGGTATACCGTGATACTACGGGCATATGGTATTCCTATGGACGCGGAATATGGTCCTACAGCATCGACACATGCGCCACGTGGACTGAAGTCCCCATGCTTCAGATGCGGATTGTAGGTGGAATCGGTACAGTGGACGTGTTTGACGGCCATTCATGGACTCATCAGGATGGCGTTTTGCAGTTTCTGGATACCAGATACGCCATGAGCGGATGGCACGGCATGAACGAGTTTGCTGTGGAATACTACGATGGTGTTGGATACGATGGGGAGCCATTGAGAGTGGTGGATGGATGGGAAGCCGAACAGACTCCCCCTGATCCTGACGATCCTCAACCTCCCTTCGTGCTTAACACATTGCCGATCACGGGAGATCAAGATAACCCTCCTCCGTCGGACGCCGTGATAACGAAGACCTGGGTTTATGGACAATGGAGTGAAAAACTATTGGTTAATTGGGAAATTCCCAATCCATCAGGAGCGGGCACGGACACACTCACTGTTAACGAAACCAACACTTCCCAAGCTCCGTTAATCGTAATATTCGTTTGCGATAACGTGTTGCCTAAAATCCAAGAGGCGAGCAGGTTCGTAAACGTAGATGTAAAATACGTGACATATGAAACTTCAGAATCTATCGAGGCGCTGAAGGACAAAATCCAACGTATCTCTTCCGCCAACCAACAGAAAATTGATACGGTTGTGATTTATCAGCATGATAAAGGCTTCGTGACAATAGGCACATCACGCATTTGGGACGACACATTTTACTCTCACGGGTATCACAGTGTATTCAAAGAAATAGGAGAAGTGATGGCTGACGGTGGTGAGATCCATTTGGATATATGCGATGTGGCAGGTGCCAATGTCTTCGTATCTCCAGATGGAACTCCCCGAGACCCAAGTCCTGAGGATCTCAAAGAATCTGATGCTTATACGGCTCGGCGAGTGCTCGCAACGATAGCCTATTGGTCAAAAACGACCGTATTCGGAAGTTCCGACAAGAATAGCATTGCATCTATTGGGTGGAGCGAAGAGCGTCAAAACATTATGGTGACATCTAATGATTGGTGTTTGGAATTTGGAGTAGATGCCGAAGGGAATCAGGTGTCTTGGGATTCGATTGATAGGCGGGTATGGGATACACGGCATTTCTGGAAAACGGATACGCAAAAAATTGATAATAGCATTCCTGACCCCGACATTTATTATGAAAATGCAGCAAACACTCTGAGAGAAGAGGGCGGCCGACGTTATGAGATCCTCCATGTGTCTTATGAGCATTGGATACCATGAGTTCATGGCAGACACTCATAGACAAGCTGACAAGATGTTTGAGCTATGCACAACAAATTCCTTGTCTAAGGAATAGGAAATCGCACGATCTGCCGAGGCTTCATGACCGCCCCCACTCGCAGTAAGTGTATCGACATGAGGAAGTAAATGATACATCACAAAATTAGAACTTGCTTCGTCATCTTAATCCTGATCATCGCGTTTGCCGAATTGATGTCGAGTTCCGTAGCCATGAGTCTGCCTAATGACGATCTCATAAATGCCGCTAGACACTGTGACATTGAAACGATAAGGGAATTCATCTCACTGGACGCGAACGTAAATGTAGTGGATGAGCATTGCTATTCGCCTCTGATGTGGGTACTCGAACAAGCATGCCATCGCGATATCGTGGAATTACTCCTCAACAACGGAGCACGCGTTAATCATCAGAATCGTTCATTCCAAACCCCCTTGATAGAAGCAAGTCATAGGTGCGGACCGGAAATTGTGGAACTGTTGCTCTCTCATGGCGCAGACGTCACCCTGAGAGATGTGACTGGCCAGACGGCATTACATTACGCGGCATATAGTATGGATGATCCCCGAAAAATGGCATTACTTATTGCCCGAGGCGCTTCGATTGATGCGAAAGATGGAACCAGGCAGACCCCGTTACTGACAGCCTGTTCGTACGGTCGCAAGAATCTTGTGGTTTTTCTAATGGAGAATGGGGCTGACATTAATGCAAGAGACTCCCAAGGTGAAACCGCTCTACACAAGGCCGCAAGGGGGCGAAAGGGACCTGTTTTGGAGCTGCTTATTTCCAAAGGATTGAACGTAAATCTGAGAGATGACAAGGGAAGAACCTCCCTTCATGTTATTTGCGATACCTTGGACGGAGATCCAGGATCACTTATCATTGGTTACATATCCACTATAAGCACGCTATTGAATGCAGGGGTGGATGTACACGCAAAGGACAACAGCGGCAACACGGCTTTAATGCTGATCAAGAAGAATGCTGATTTCTCAAAACATTGGTGGAAAGTGGAGAAGACGGAAGAGTTATGTATGCAACACCGTCCTGATTTGGAAAACATACGAATAGAACCAGGCGACCCAAGGCTAAAGCCCGGTAGCGAATTATTACGGAAAGGATGGTCAAAAATTTGCTTCAATTTCTTTACGGCAAGGCGTGCATATAATGAGGCAATCGAATTGTTGAAATCGCATGGCGCTGAAGAATAAAGCGAATCTGCCCATGCGTGATCAGTTCTATTCTGTGGTTCTCTGCACTGACTTACTCGTCAACCCGACAAACATTCTCCGTGAAATCCAGTGGAAATCCCTACCCTTGGCTGCAATACTCTGTCAAAGAACAATAATCAGTGAGGGGCGATAATGCGGGTCCTTGTTAGTTTGTAGACTTACGAGGATGTTCTCCAACCCACGGAGCAAAGGAATTGACTATGGAAGCACGCGTAGACTCAATGCCGTGACGAGCAACGATCGCGTAAAGACTGCAGCGTTGTAGGCGTAATTTAGACGATTTGGTCGCCGTGTCCGTCAAGGAATTAATCGAAGATATTGATTTGTTGGTGCATTGCACTGAATCAATGGGACAATCTTGGCCAATGTCTACTAAGAAACTGAGAGTATTAAAAAGGCTAAATTCCTGAATGGAAGCCCCAGAATTGCTTAGTTAAGTCAATCTTTCCAGGAAAGCTTCCCTTTTATTGAAAACGAAACGGCTCCGTTAATTCCGTGAAGCTCTTCTGGATTCTTTATGCCCTACCGTCGTTACCTCCGCGAGGGGCGGGGCACAAGGCACCGGTGTTCCGGCAACAGAGCTGGAAATATTCCAGTGAGCAAAAAGACAAATTGGAGGAAACCAAAATGGTAGAAAACTGGTCGCCCCATGGTGACCCACAACCTGAGGCAGCGATGCTTCAGCTCATGGATGTTAAAGATATTGCTAAGATTCTGAAAATTGCTCCCAAGACAGTTCATAAATTAGTGCGAGAAGGAAAACTTGGATGCGTGCAAGTCACTGACAAGGATCGTCGATTTACGCGTGAACAGGTCCAGACCCACATAGCTTCTCAAAGTGTCTATGTCCCATCTAATAAAAAACCTCAAAACGCTATTTAGGACATTAGCAACGGAAAAACTGAATGAGCGGACAAATTTTACCTCGACTGATCAGGCTGCGGGATGCAGCCCACTACCTCGGGATGGACCCGAATCGTTTTAATACAGAAGTTAGACCACATCTAATTGAAATTCCAATAGGTAAACAAGGCATCGCGTTCGATCGACTTGATTTGGACGCGTGGGTCGATCAACATAAGGAGAGCAACGGGCGGCCCGGGAAGGCTATGGGAGGAAAGCCGTTATGGGACAGAAAGTCTCACCAGGGCTCGTCAGGCGTGGTGAAATCTGGCACATCAAAAAAAAACAATCTGTGGAAAAAGAATTCAAGAAAGCACTGGAACGAGCATACTCGCTGAAGAGGAAAGATACTTAACGCACCGGACTGAAGAGATTAGAAATTCCGAGGTTTACGGCATTCGGCCAAAGCGCACCTTCCGGGAGGCAGCAGCCAGGTATTTGAACGAAAGTTCAAAAGAAATCGCTCGATAAAGATGCCTGGTGCATTGAGAGAATAGACCCGTTCATTGGGGATCTTTATCTGGAGAATGTTCACATGGGGACTTTGAGGCCCTATATCGAGCACGGGCAGAAGCAGGATGGAAGAACCGGACCATCAATATGCCCATGGAAGTGGTGAGACGAATCTTGAATTTGGCCGTTGGGGAGTGGTTGGATGAGCACGGTCTTACTTGGCTCCAGTCTGCCCCCAAGATCCGTTTGCTACCGCGCGACGATGCCAGGGAGCCTTATCCTTTGTCCTGGGATGAGCAAAGGAGGCTGTTTGCCGCTCTTCCCGAGCATCTCAGGATGATGTGCCTCTTCGCCATCAACACGGGGCTCCGGAATAAAGAGGTGTGTGGATTGCGGTGGGACGATGAAGTGGAGATTCCGGAATTGGAAACCAGCGTGTTCATCATACCGAAGGAGAGGGTCAAGAATAAAGAAGATCGTCTTGTGGTACTGAATCGCGTGGCAAGGGCAGTGATTCACCGGATGCGCGGTGATCATCCTGTGTGGGGCTTCACCTACAAACGCTCTCCCGTAAAGAGCATGTACAATACCGCTTGGAAGGCGGCAAGGGAGGAAGTGGGCTTGCCGTTTGTGAGAATCCACGATCTCAAGCACACCTATGGTCGCAGGTTACGATCAGCGGGTGTTTCATCTGAGGATCGGCAGGACCTCCTCGGCCATAAGTCGGGGAGGATCACGACGCATTATTCGGCACCCGAATTGATCAATTTGATACAAGCTTCGGAGCGGGTTTGCGGAGAGAATTGGTGCAAATCTGGTGCAGTGACGATTCTGAGACGAAAAATCCCGCCGCAGCTTGTTGGTAACCGAGCGGGATAATTTATCTTTTTTGGCTCCCCGAGTAGGACTCGAACCTACAACCTAGTGGTTAACAGATACCAATTTAGTTAATAATATTAATAAGTTCAGCAAAGTTTGTCGGTAGCCCGTTGCCAAAATCCACGACAATCCATAACGGTCCACAGCTCATTCCCGCAAAAGTCCCGCAACTTCATCTTGCTTTGGTCGTTGAACGAACCCTCACATATTTGATTCAAAAGTCCACTTGGAGTGCTATACGCGTACCGAAAATCGGATCAATTTCGCGATTGGGGTTTATCCCCCAGCGGTTTCCGGCGTTCGGCATATCCCAGCTAGGTTGCGTCCTGTCTACGCACGCGAACTTGAACCAGTCTCCGGGCTTCCAGCAAGCGAATCTCGCAGTCAGCAAATATCCTTCGATGAGCTTCCAGTCGATCCCTACTCCAATTTCGTATCCTAAATCTCTTTCAAGAATGTTTGGGGCATCGGGGGAAAATGCCAAGTTTGTTGGGGCATTGACAGGCCCGCTCAGCCCATATTCCACCGCAGGCGACTTACTAGCGGACGAAGGGTCCGGCCTTATCCACCCCCAACCGTATCCTTGAGAGATTCTGTAAGCGTACAAGAAGGTTGCATATGCATTCAAGTTCGCAGCTATGGCATAGTCCAACCGAACAGCGTACGTGCTTGCGTCTGTTATGAAACCGTGGCTGGAACCGGCAGCTATGGAACCGTTTCCCGATCCGTAATCACAACCGAGCAGTAGGCTGTACGGCTTATACACGATTACGCCGCTATTGGTCAGAGGACCCGGAATATAGGGCTGTCTGTCGATAAGCCCGCCCGCCCGCCTGTCGGGACCGGGATAATAGGCCCACAAGAAACTGATCTTTGCCGGACCTGCCACAACACCGGACTCAATCATGCCTGCCCATAATTCCCAATAACGCGTTCGAGGCAACGGGTTATTGGATTCGCTGCGGCTTTGCTTGAAATAATAATGATTAAAGCCAACTTCAGCATTGAAAAAGAACCTTCCGTTGAAGTACCTGAAATTGGTGAATCCGAAGAATTTGGTAATATCGGTAGGTAGGAAATTGATCCTGCCCGGCTGGTCCGGATTCGACGGTACAGCAGTATTTTGGAGTAGTTGGGATTCCGGACCTTGATGGCCGTTTGCAAATTCAATGTACGTGTGTGAGCTAAAGTTTCCCGTATCGTACATAAGAAACGCGGCCCAGTGCGGATGGCTTGCGCCATTTCGGTCCGTTTTAACCGGATAATTTACCCCCAGCCCAGGCCCCCAGGGGTAATATTGTCCTCCGATGATGAAGGGACCAAACGGTACACTTATAATCACCGCCTCTGTTGTATTTTCGTAAGCGTCAATAATTAAGCCGAGGCCGAGGGTGTTAGGCTGCTTACCGACCATCACTGCACCCCAGGGCAAAGTAGCCGTTGCATACCATAGATTCCAATAGCCAGGAGAGAAGGACCGTTCGATCCCTGCACTTTCACTATTCAAGTACCTCGATGCATTGAGCTGACCAAGTGACGTGTCAAGGGAAGGGGTGGCCCAGCTTCCGATTCTATAGCTTCCTTGAATCGAAAGCGCCTCGTTCAGCTTGAACTTGGGGTAAAAGGTTGTGTACAGATAATTGGCTGCCACGTCCGAACCGGAAGCGAGATCATCGGTGCCGACATTGTTTCGGGCAATCTCATGACCAAGCCAGCCGTTCCTGGCCGCGAGATTCACCGTACCAGCTACTGAACTCCTATCCTGATCGTACAATCCGAAAAAGCCTCGCGTGCCCAATTGGCCGAACTGATAGAACTCCCATGTGAAAACCCCGGTCGTAGAGAACTCCCAGGCACCTGCCGACGAAACCGAAAAAAAGAGCAGCACCAAAGACGTGAGACCAACCCGCTGGCTTAGGCGTAACGCGGCCATACTTTACCTCCGAAACATTGCATTCCCAAGACTGGTCCATTGAATGGGGGACGGCCTTTCAATGTTTCGTGGGGCGTATCCTTTGTCAAGACAAAACAATCGAGTTGACCCAGGCAGGCTGGTCGTTACTCAAGAACACGCGCTGCCGCTGGTTTCAAAAGAGCCATGCCCTTGATCATGAGCACAGGAGCCATTTCGATAATAGGCAACTCTGCCAGCGCCTTGATGATATGAAACTGCATCGGATTTTGCTGCCAGGTCTGCTCTATCCATTGGACCATTCCGCTGCCCGTCCAGGCGCTGTTGATCTCGGAACTCTGCGGATAGAGTATGGGCTGGCTCAAATCCGCACCCGGACCTCCAACCTTGCCGATATAGCGCCACCCAAATAGGTTTCTGTTGGCCCCAAGAGTCTTGAGTTGAGCCAATTCCTCCCCGTCCAAAGGCTGGGCTCCGGTCATCTCTAGGCGTAGGAAGGTGTTTCCTTCATGGCTGACATTGCTGGAGCAGTTCCCTTGGAATAGGTGCAGATCTTCAATATCGGCAAAGACTTTGGGAATTCCTGTTTCTTCTCTTCCCCCAAGAATTGGTGCTGTCTTGTTCTCCCAGACTACAAGTGCAAAAGCCCCTTCCAGTCGATCACGTTTGCCGTTGAAGCGGACCGGTGCGTCGACCTCGATCAGATTGTAGCCTGATCCCGCCATCCAGTCGATCTCTCTGCCCTGAGTCAAAGCTATATTCAGTTCGGGCCTGAGCAGCTCAAAGCCTTCGGGCAAATAATCGGCAAGCCGGTCTCCATCGGTTGTGTACGTGTAGCTCACAGTTACTACATCACGATAGTACAGTACTTGGGTTGGGTCATGATCGAACCCGCCGAAGTGCGCTGGCATCTTGTAGCATTTGTTGTCGTCGAATTTGAACATGTCAGCCTCCTGGATTTGTTAGGACATTCGCAGAGCGGATCCTGGAATACCCGCCATTCTCAGTCCGAAGAATAATAGGATCCACAGGTTTCATAAGCGCGGCGACGATCACGGGCCATGTCGCGCAAATAGCTCTCGCTGCCTTCAGGGGAAGCCCAGTAAGCCCGCCACCCCTGCCGAGCGTTTTCGGGGAAAGCTATGATTCCCTCTTTATTCGCAACGCCTGTAAGGATGGTCCGAGCGGCCTCGTCTGCGGGAATCGCGCTGGGCGGAGGTTTTACTTCTATTCGTTCGCCAAGAATCGGAGTTCCGTAAATTCGGGTCGCTACGTCTCCGGGGCACACAACAGAAAAGAGAATGCCGTCTTCCTCAAGCTCGAATCGAAGTGACTCGCTGAGTCCGGCAACCGCGAATTTAGATGCCGCGTAAATTGCCTGATAGGGGAGGGGTATGAGCCCGGCAATTGACGATGTGTTGACGATGTGGCCTCCGCCTTGGCTGCGCATGATGGGAAGGGCCGCGTCAATCCCATAGATGACACCCCACAGATTGATGTCGATTACCCGACGCCAGTGTTCCAGTGTTGCTTCGAGAATCGGCATGGTGCCGCCGATGCCGGCGTTGTTGAAAAGAATGTCGAGCCTGCCATGCCGAGAAGCCGCGTCGTGGATCAAGTGCTGAACCTGTTCCTGTTTGGTAACGTCCACAGTCGCGGAATGAACCCTGTCCGCATGCCCGCTCAGTTGCTCGACAGCGGAGGTCAGCGTCTTCGTGTCCCGATCCGCCATGAAGACGGTCGCTCCAACATTCAGCAGTGCTTCGCTGACGGCATAACCAATGCCCGACGCTGCGCCGGTAACAACGCAGCCCTTACCACGAAAGTACTGTTCAATAGACATGGTGTCGTCTCCCTGTAGTGCTCTATACAAGTGGTTCTTTTATGATCGCGGCGCTCTCTTTCCTTTGGACGCCGAGGACTTGAGAGGACCGTGAACTATGCTCCAGATTCCCCCCAGGAGCCACATGAATCAAGTCGGTGGAACCGGCAAGAGTTGACGCAAGACTACCCAGCGGGCCACGACAAACGCCACCAGAGGCGTCCACACTGCCTTAAAGAGAGCGAACCGGACGAAAGAAAGCCCGGCAACGCCCAGAACGCTGAACAGAATGAAAGTGAGCGGTGTGACCACGAGCGCCACTCCCACTCCAATGATAAGCCCCAGAGCCCACCCCTGACGGGGCAGCCATGACAACATTCCCAAACTTGAAGACAAGCCATCGGAGTTTGAGATACGGCCAGCGGCGATTTCGCGTCGCGTCCCCGACGCGACGAACAGGGTTACCACTAACGACATAATTACCGATGTGATGGCTGTATCCACGATGATGCTGCCGCCTCCGGTGAGTGGCGTAAACGCCAGCTCACGGTTCCCCAGCCATGCGAAAGTCGGATTCAACACCATGTTGCCCACAGCCGCTCCGATTCCTTGCGAACGGATATAAGCCCTCACTGCTTCCGACACAAATTGCTCCTTTCGGTCTGGAGAACTGCCATTCGGATCGTCCCGTTTCTTGAGAATACGGTGTCACGCATACCGTGTCGCTCAATGATGTTGTCTCATAATAATAATGAGCAAATTTCCGGCTCTGCGGGTGGCCCCAAAGAGTTTGACATTTCCGGGAGTTCATCGGAGCCTCCCCTTCTGAACCGCTCAAAGTTCAAGAAAAAGGGAGACATCCGATGGGCGAGGTATAAATCTAAGCCACACGAAACGGGATTGCAAGTACCCTCTTGTGTGGATTCCGAAATACCGGAAGAAGACGTTCGGGGGACACAAGGAAGCATCTGGGAGGCGTCATCAGAGAGGCGGCAATGGAGAAGGAGAGCAGCATGTCAAGCTGAAGAGCGAGTTTGCAGTCGCAACGGGTCCGAATTGGGTACAGTTGTCACCCGAGAAAGAAAAATCCCGCTACGTGTTGTCTCCAACAGTGCGGGATGATTTATCTTTTTTGGCTCCCCGAGTAGGACTCGAACCTACAACCTAGTGGTTAACAGACGCCCATCTGGGCAATAATATTAATGATATCAGCAAAGTTTGTCGGAACCCGTTGCATAAAATCCAGCACCGTCCATAACAGTCCATAACTCAATCCCGCAAAAGTCCCGCACTGAGTTTTGGCTTTTCTTCGCTGTTACTCCCATTCCGTCTCTGTCGTGAGAGCCAAGGGACTCGTTAATCTTATCAACCACTTGCCCACGATCCTTAGTCTTTTCAATCTCTTTCAGTCCATGCAGGTCCCGTACCGTCCCTTTCGTTTTCAAAAAGTGGAGACACTTTGGGGACACCTGAAAATACGTCGCCTACTCTCTGCAAAGTCGTTCACGGTGATCAGGGCCGCACTGTCCGCAAGTGTCCACAGTTGATCCATCCAAGAGTCTGCACGATTTGATTTCCTAAGGTGAAAGATTGCAGCATTTCCGTTTATCATTATCGGCAGTACAGGGCCACCCGATAGCGGTCCCAGTCCTGAACCTTGTTTCTGGAAACGGTCCGCAACGGTAGGCTATTCCTTTCTCCATCTGGTGATCACATCGTTGAATGTCACGTCCCGCCAAGGTGATTGCCACTCTTCATGGAAATTCACGCTTTGTGATTGAGGTTGTGGATTTGGGAGTCCCATCTGTATGATAGCGGGAAGCAAAACAGCGTCTCCTACCACGATGCATTCCCCAGGAGCCAAATTTGGTAAAATGTCGGTAATTGCTGATGTGTTATCTGGGAAGAGGCGGCGAACGTATCCCTGATCGCTATCATTCGTCAAACGCAGGGCCACAAAATTGTTGCACTGAGCAAAGATTGTCTCCGACACTTCGGAAGGACGCTGACTGACCACCATTAGACTAAGACCATATTTCCTGCCTTCTTTTGCGATACGTTCGAGGGATTTTCGTGAGGACCGGTAAGCGACGGCATCGTTTTGTGGCACATAATTATGTGCCTCTTCGCACACTATCATCACAGGAATATCGTTCAGTAGATCCTGATCACGGCGCAATTTAGAATAATGGAAGCAGAAATCGAAAATCAACCGAGAGACCAGACTTACTGTTATGCTCAGAACCTCAAATGGGATGCCACTCAGATCAACTATTGTCACATTAGATTTGTTCAAATAGCCCAGGAACTGCTGCATAATCTCCTCAAAATCACTGGTACTATACTGTTCTCCGGTTGGTTTCAATGGATCTAACAAGAACTTGAGCCGCTTGTCCGATAGACTAGTCTCTAACCTGGAAACAAACCGATTGAATTCACCATTAAAGGGGCCGTTTGTAGCTTTGGTTTCTTTGGCGGTCGAGGCCGGCACGAAATCATGAATTTTGTCAAAATAGAAATCCTTTCGATCAGCTACGAGTTGGCCGTCGGTTAGCTTAGGCAAGTTTTCGTTGGGTAACCTGCCGATTATTTCCCGGTTCATGTTTTCTATATATTGACGGACCTCTCGGATCGAAAAGAAAACGGGCGTGTCGTAAGTCATTTCTTTCACATGAGGATTATGTTTTTCTTTGTTTAGTATAACAGCGTTCTTGAATTGCGAGACCTGATTATGTGAGTTTGCCTCATTACTTTCAATGAACATGCTTTCTAATTCCTCAGAATTCATCAACCAGTACGGCAGCTTTAGAGAATCAACATCCAGGACATTCAATGTGAAGGATTGATCTTGGTCCAACTGAAAAGCACTTCTATATTCGTCGTGAATATCGAATATAATTATGTGTGAATTATTCTGCTCGCAAAGAAGGTTCTTGCAGCCTGCAATGCCTACGACATCATGCAGTATTTTTGCGACTGTGCAGGATTTGCCCGAACCTGTAGAACCGACTACCGCTATGTGCTTGCTGAAAAAGCGATTTCCATCGATTTTCAGTGAAATCTCCTTGTTTAGAGACAAGAGGCCAAATGGGAAATTAAATTGATCATCAAGAGTAAAGAGTTTGTCCAGAGTTATTTTGTCAGCCATATAAACTGGTTCAGTTGGTACGGGAAGAAGGATACTCCCTCGCTCGAAAATCTCATTACCGACGAGAGTGCCAACGGCTTGGCATTCAATCGTGAATTGCCACTCTGGGTTACCGTTCCTGTCGGAATCATTGACGCCTTTAAGTGTCTTAATCGCAGCTATGGTATAATCATTGTTTCCCTGTGCAATCTTTAGATAGCGTCCAATCTGCAGATCAGATTTGTGCTTCTCGAATGTTCCTAGATCAGCGATTTCTATGATGATCGAATTGGGGGCGCATGATAATACTTGACCGATTTTATTCGTAGACATTGCTGACTCCTAATAGGTACTTGATTTCAACAAAACTGTGGGCCTCAACATGCTCCACATCTACATCAGTGAGGTCGAGGCCATCATATTGGCAGTCCCCAATAATGAAAAGATCATCGCATTTGTATTGATTTAATATTTCTTCGTTGGAATCGTATCTCAGCAGCCTCATTCTGAACTCTTTCTCAATTTGGCCTGCTGCCACTTTCCGTGACATCGGCTCCCGAAAGAACCTCCCCTTATCAAAATGAGAACCCACAAATCCATCCGCCACGTTTATTCCCTTTTGATGCAGCCTAAATCTGATGTCATCAAACTTGGTGGGATCGCAATCCAGACAGAAAAGAGGCGTCTTTAGATGAGTTTGCTTGAAATGATATTTATCCAGAAAACTTGTGATGAACAGAATAATATTGGAATCAAAATCCTCTATCGAAGAAGGTTCAACAAGGAAATACCGTGTGCGGACATTTTTGTCCAAGTTAGCTTTCAGCTGTTTTTGTCTGGCAGCCATTATTTTCTTGCGACTTTTCAGAGCTAGAGTCCAACGGGAAATGGCTGTTTTCCTGATCTTCTGGAGATCATCTAACAGCTGAGATTTGGTTATCCTGCGATGTTGCTCGTCGTGTTTGATGCTAATCGTAGCCATTGCGTGGATAGCATTGGGATATGCTAGAGTTTCGATGTCAATTTCGGGAATACCACCATTCTTGAGAGCTGCGTACACGTCTTTAGTTAGATTATCCAATGATTGCCCGAATTCCACTGAAAAGTGCTTTAGAAATTTATCAGTGTCCACAGCGCCTGCCAGCTGCTTTGTATATTTTTCAAGATCCTGATTCTTTGATTTAAGAACAGCGGCTATTTCTTGTTTCTTAAGCGAATATTTGTGCGGCTCTTCATTCGGACAATAGACATATAAGACGTATTGGACATCCATATGTCCATTGTTGTGAAAATGGTGCATCATCTGCAGGATAGGTTTATAGACCAAGCTGAGTGTGAAATTCTGCTGTGCCTCGTGATATTTACATTGAATGGCCTTAATGCCCGAGGCAGTCTGAATGTCTATATCTTCAATAATGCCCTCAATCGTGATCGGACAGTCATCGGTCGAACAGAGGATTTCTAGAAGGGTTTTGTTGAACTGATATAGAAAACCCTGAATGGTATAATCGGCTGCCCTCGACATCCATTCCCCCAATTCAAAATGGCTTCTCGCCAAAGCACTAAGAGGCGAAAGAACTTAGTGGGGAGCCGATCTGAGATACAACTCTCAATTTTGCTGATTCACCACTTGGTTCGTTTTCACCGCATTCGCTAAGTTCAAAGTTTCAACAGGATTCGATCAAGCTGAACCTGCGAATACAGCTAAACTGCCACCAAAGGCCCACTCTGTCAAGCGCAATGTTCTGTGCTGCCCGGTTTCAGAGCGGCTCTTTTTAATCATTTTCCAAGCCCGTGATCGTATTACTCGGATCGAAGGTCTCTCTCCATTCACCACATACGTTTTTCTGAAAAGGCGGTTGACTCCGGAGCTAGTATTGTGCCATTGTTCAGCCCAACCACAACATGTGGTTGAACTAGATAAATGGTTTTTCAGCTATTCCTCAAATGGGAGCTGGTAATCCAAAGGGATTGACGATGTTCGCACGTTGCCCTGAGAATCGTTGAGGTAATTCTTATGCCGCCGCAGCCCATATCAGCAGCGACCGCTACTGAAAACCGTAAAATCCTTGGGGCATATTATACCGACGAATTAATCTGCGATTTCCTGGTCAATTGGGCCGTTCAAAGGCTCACGGACGTGGTACTCGACCCTGGATTTGGAGGCGGTGCTTTTCTGCGTTCCGCTTGCAAGAGAATCTCGGCTCTGGGTGGAAAACCAATTTCTCAGGTCATCGGACTGGAAATTAATTCGGATGCCTATACACTGACAACGCAGGCCTTGGCTGGAGAGTTGAGTTTTATTTCGGCGGATTCTCTGCGCTTGGTAAATTTCTTTGATCTGGAGCCATCCTTCTATCAGGTAGAAGCTGTTGTGGGAAATCCGCCGTTCGTGCGATATCAGAGATTCAATGGCGAACAGCGCAAACGGGCATTGAAAAGAGCCAAAGATGAAGGAGTCGAATTATCGGAGCTTGCAAGTTCTTGGGCACCCTTCCTTGTCCACGCTGTCTCGATGGTCAAAAAGGGGGGGCGACTCGCAATGGTTGCTCCTTTCGCATTATGTCAAGCATCGTATGCCCTTCCAGTGCTGCAACATCTATTGCATTCCTTCGGAGAGGTCACGCTTCTCACATTTCGGGAGAAAATATTCAGTTGCCTAAACGAAGACACTCTCTTGATTCTTGCCGCCGACAAAGGTTCACGCAAGAGTCAGTTGCACGTGAAGGATCTTCCTGGTCCCAAGAGTCTTTTCACGCTCCTGGGTGCCAGAGAACCTATTAGAACCGATTTGAAGAGCAAGATTCTGAATCACACAGAGCTACTTCAAGGCAAAGAGAGGCTCATTCACTATCTAATCCCAGAAGAAATTCGGCTCCTTTATAAAGAATGCAAAACTCTGCCTCAAATGCATTCTCTGGGAGATTTGGCTTATGTCGGTATCGGATACGTGACTGGAGCCAATCATTATTTCCATTTGAGCCCCACCCAAGTGGAACACTGGCAAATTCCCAAAAAATATCTTCGACCGGCAGTTCGACGGGGGAGAATTTTTGAAGGCACACGCTTCACGCTCCACGATTGGGAACTAAACCTGATGTCGGAAGAGACTGGCTATCTCTTGTTGATTGAAGAAGCCCTCTCTGAACTTCCGGAAGTGGTATCTCGCTACTTGGAGTACGGCGTGGACTCAGGAATTCCGAATGCCTTTAAATGTCGTAATCGGTCACCTTGGTACAAGGTTCCTCACGTTTACTGTCCAGATGCCTTCCTTACGTATATGTCGGGGTCCTGTCCAAAGCTCGTTGCCAATTCTGCCCAGGTTGTTGCTCCGAACAGTTTACACGTAGTGAGGCTGCATGGTCCCCAAAACATGAAGGCGGATGCATTGGCGACCCTTTGGCATAATTCGCTTACCGGGTTAAGTGCTGAAATTGAAGGCCATGCATTGGGCGGTGGCATGCTAAAGATGGAACCGGGTGAGGCTCGCAAGGTGATCCTCCCAGCTATTGCAAGTACCGACCTAGATGTGTTTGGAGAGGAAGTTGATTGCATCTATCGCTCTTCTGGAATCGAGGTAGCAAGAAGGACTGTGGATCGAGAAATACTGCAAAAACTATTGGGCTTGTCGAAACGTGATTGCGAGTTGCTGGCTAAGGGACTTAAAATTTTGTCGGAGAGGCGTAGCCGACGAGGAAGGGTCAACTGAAGTGCCGCTTGACTTCGGAAATATTTCTCAAGCATTGCGTATTTTTGCCGGTGCTACGGCTCACCAAAGTCAGGAACACATAAAACCGACTCATCAATACGTTGCTTTGCGTTTGGTGCTCGAAGGTGGCTTTTTCCCAGATGAGATTACCCCTCATCCGCCCGTCAAAGCATCTCGTAGCCGAAATGGATGGATACTTGAATATGCCCCCGAACAGCGAACTGACAGCGAACAAACTGTCTTCGGCGGTATGAAAACCAAGCAAATTGATGTGGTTGTCGCCAAGAATGGTATCGGTCCAGTCGTTGCCGTTTCAGTAAAAGGAACTTTCAGGGCATATCGGAATCTAGTGAATCGGATGGAAGAGGCTATAGGTGATTCCACAAATGTACATGTTATGTACCCAGGTCTCGTTTATGGGTTCTTGAGCCTCTTGAGGGCAAATCGGCAGAGTGATGGGTATCTTGCAAACGATATGGGAGTGGCGGAGGACAACACAATTTCTCCCCAGATCCGGCGATACTATGCAGCTTTGTGCGAAATGGCGGGACGCAGATTTATTCGCAATGATTACACACGCTATGAGTCAGTAGGGCTGGTCCTGGTCGAGAATTCTGCAGAAGCGATGGGGACCATTAACCCTCTGTTCCCGGAGCCAGATACTCCATTAAGGGTGGAGCCGTTTTTTTCCAAACTTTTTGATATCTACGATTTGCGTTATCCGTTTCGGGCCGAGCATTTGCCGTCGGTACGTCGTGCTGAGTGGCTGACAAGTTCGCCTTTATTTCAGCAAGTAACCGAACTGCATGGCCAGTCTATCGAGGAAATACTAGGTTATACTCCGAGAATATGTGAATGAATTGAGCCTCAACAATTTCCCACATTGGATCGCAAAAAACATGTCGATCGCTGTAATATTATATTAAGCATGGACCGGGGAAGTCGGTTTCGTTCCAGTCATAGGATGGCACGCTATCTATGTATTTATTCCAGAGATAACTTGGTTTATTTCTTGCTAGTCCTATCAGCTCCCCGAAATCCATTTCTTTAATCCCGTTCTCAATGATCGCAAATCCGACGGCATAACCGGGCCTAGCACCAGTCAAATGCACATCAAGATCGGCAATTGTAATAGCTGAAGCAGTGGCTTCAATATCTTTTTTTAGGCCGTCTGAATAATTCTTCAAGTTGGTTTTATTCATCTGGTCCGCCCATCGCAAGTAATCCTCAGAATTTGGTGGAAAATTTAACTGGGCCCGAGTCGCCAGTCCTTCCTCCAGCACGACTCGAATGAAGGATGTTAAAGTTTGCTCGGGTTTGGGAAACGCTAATCTCGCATGTATTAGCTCATGAGCTAACAATCCACAAATCTCTGAGTTACTTAAACTAAGCAGGCTCCGAGCATTTAAGAAAATATCCTGTTCGTAGGTCACCCCGTCTATTTCTGGTGGCAAACCGACCAATATATGAATCGAAGCGGCTATATGGCTGTAATGATGCTTCAAGGCCGAAAGAGCCCTGTCATGTGCACGAGTTGCCAAGAGTTGACCACAATTCCCCAATGAGTCGTACAGATTATTTAGATTGTCACTCTTCCATTTCAAAAGAAAACTGATCTCATCACAAATTGATTCTTCAAGCCTTTTTCCACCAATGCGTGGCATATTCTGTGCTCGGTTCCGAGTCACATGTGCTCTGAGTTTCTTGATTTCAGGAAGCTCAAGCAAGTTTCTAATCGCATTCCAGTTCCGATTGCTATTAGTTATCGAACAGCAACGCTTGAGAACTTCAAGATTTATGGGCAGATCCTGTACTAATATTCCCATCATTACCTCGTTTACAGCAGGAATTGGCAGAGATAACTTGCCTACGACCAAAGCAACAAGCTCATTCGGAAATTCCGATCCGATTACCAATCCACTGAATAAAATTCTTCTTGCAGATCATTACGGTCGTAATATGCTTTGCAGATCACCAGTTTCCCTTCAGCCTCATTTCGCATTGTGGTAAAGGCGACAATCCGATTTCTGTAATCAGGTATGCAGTCATGGAGATAATGACTGTCAGAGTCTATATTAAGGAAAACAGCTAAAGGATACTGGAGCAGCGATATCATTTCGTACAATTTCTCAAAATCACTGATCACGTCAGGGTGATCTGCCCGAAGCTTTAGGGCCCAAACAGTATAATTATTAATAAAAACTTCCCCTTCTGCGGGGGCGGGTATGTGATAGATAATATCGGGTCGCTGTTGCGTCAGGTGGTCCGTCGGTCGCTTTTGGTACTCCGGTTCTAACATTCTTTCGTCCAGCAAATTTTGGCTCAAAAACTCTTCTCTCAGTCTGCAGTAGAGTTCTCCTTGGTATCCTCTCTCTGAACGAAAGAATCGAGGGTGGTTGATCCGCCCAATTGCACTTAAAGTCATATCGATTATCTGATTCTTCTCTTCTTGTGTCATATTGGCTCCCGCGTACAACCCGATATACGAGACTCTTGTCTTGGAATATGGACACTCTCATCAATCCGTTGAATGTCCTGGATCGTATGGCGGCATGTTACCGATGTCCTGAGCAAACCTCGACCGACCGGAGTCGATCCACTATAGCACCTGTGGGCCGGTCAGGATACCTTCAAAATTACCGTAGCCTCGAAAATCCGTGCGTGAGCTGTAAAAGTTCGTCCGACGCTCTGCACCGAACCATAATTCACTCAGGCACTTGAATCCAACTCTAGCCTGTCCAGCAGCCCGAGCCCAACATCGCATGACGTTATCATCTCCTCATTTGCTTTGCCGATCTGTCCCGCTATTTCCTTGAAAGCCGCAATCCGAGCAGACCGTTTCTGAACAGTGCTCGCTTCCCTCGAAAGACCCATTAAAATTCTTTTCAAAAAACCTTCATTATGATAAGAATCTTTTGAAATTTGACTTGCGAGTTCACACCAACGTGTGACAAAGCGGAGATGAAATGCCTGACACGAAAGTCCAGAAAGAAGGCGAGTCCGCAAAGGACATTCCAAAGGGAACGGATGCCGGATTCCTTTGGGATGATTAAGACTACTAGAGACAAAAAGCGAAAGGCCCTTTCGCAGACATTTGCAATATTCTGGGAGAGAAAGACTTATGGGTAGAGTCAAAGAAAAAGGACAGGAAAAGGTAAAAGCAAGGGCCGCCAAATCAAAAGAATCTAGAACTGAGCCGCTGGTTGAAGAAAGCCTGAAACCTCTGGAGTCCGAGGCGGAACCTTACACTGGGCCGGATGATCCGAAAATAATGGACATGTCTCAAAGTGCCAAATCAGAGCAAGGGCCTCAGCCAGACAGCGATCAAGTCGCCCCCACCCCACCTCTACCGGCAGCCGGAGAGCAGCCTCCGGCAATCAGCCTGATTCCTCACGAAAAGTTCAAAGAACAAATAAATGCATTGCGAAAGTCCACAACAATAAAAAATGATAAGGGTGAAGAGGTCGAATTTGAGGGGGAGGACAAAGAGCAGTTCATCAGATTAGCTGAGGAGGCTTATCCCATTGCTGAAAAGATGGCAATGACCATGACGGAAACAGGCAGATTTCTCGGCAAAGTTAGGCATACGCTCAAGCCCAAGAAGCTCTTCCTCACGTGGATGAAAATTACGGGATTTCCCGAGAGGAATTCTTACAACTATATGCATGTATACGAACGGTTCGGTGATAAGCTTCCTCTGTTTTCACATCTCGGCATAAGAAAACTCTTGGCCGCTGCTCACCTGAAAGATTGTGTTGAGTATGTGGAAAAGCACGAAGAGGTAATAGCCAGGGAATCTGCCGAAGAGTTCGAGAAAAAGGTCCGAAACCGAGTGGAAGCAAGCAAGAAGAAGAGCAGGGATGGCAGAGGCCGAAAACCTAAATATACCGCATTGGGAGAATGCAAACTGCGACTTTCCGGTGACGGAACAAAGATTTCAGTCGAGGGCTTGTCGAAAAAACAGCAGTCCGCATTATTTGAGGCAATCAAGGGCTGGTTATCACAAGAGAATGTATAAAGTTGCAACCGTTGCAAGTAGGAGAGGCTACCGTTCTTCACTGTACTTAATCAAGGGACAAATCATCTTGAACTGTGATCCAGGAATGCATCAGCTTTGGATGCCAATCAGGGTAGACTTATTTCTTCAATCCGCCCGAACAACCGGCCTCCGCTCGATTCTATCCAATAGAGCACTTGCAGGTTGATGGGGATTCCATCGAAGTCTCCGCAGTTTCTAAAGTCCGTCCTCAAGCCATAACATTTCTTGCCGAGGGCGGCGGCAAAGCCGATTTCGCTCGCTGTCCCCGAGTCTACTTCTGATCCGTCCAGCACGCCCAAAACTAGATCACAGCATCGTATCATTTCTTCGTTGGCTTTGCCGATTTGCGTCGCTATTTGCTTGAAGGCGGCTGTGCGGGCGGACCAATCTTGGACTTCGCTTGCTTCTTCAATGGCGGGGCGGAATGGACCTTCCCACGGGTCAAGAACGGCGCAGCCCAACTCACTGAGCCTACTCTTGATTTCGTCCCTGTAGGATTTCAGCTCTGGAGAGAAGCCGAGAGGGGATGCAAGATAGACTTTATACATCTTCGTTCTGAAACGCATCAGGATCTCCATAGAACGAAATTATATTCTTCGAAAGGGGACAGCCCTCCCAAGAAGAGAAAATCGCCCACAAGCGTTCTCGTCGTCCTTTAAGGCGATATATGAATAGACCAGTGACGCCAGCAAATCAAGCAATACGAACTGCTTTGCAAAGAGGAGGTGCATGGCGATCCCGCTTTGTGGTAGTTTATGACGCAAGGAGCGGACCACAATGGAAATACCGGAAGATCCCCTGGAAGGACGAAAGTGGATGCTGAAATTGTGGCGGGAAGATTATGGCGCACGCTTCTCCGTCTGCCATCCTGACGACCAGCCCGCCCCGGAATTGGAGACTGGCACCCAGGAATGTGGGAGCCGTACGACACAAAGCCGGATACGCAAGGAAATTGCAGTCCGACGAACCTGGTTTGTGCCCCGTCGTCCTGCTCGTGGAAACAGGAGACGGAGCCTGGCCCATTCTCATATTACGGTGAGACTACATAGCCACCGATGAATCGGATAAATCAGCTAGGAGGTGCTCGATCACGGTCATTTCTTTCTCGATAATGTCCTCAACTTCTAGGAGTCTGGCTTCTACTCTCGTTGTTTGGTCTCCCGCAATCACATTTTCCTCCGAGCGCAAATTACGAAAAATTGATTCCATATGATCAAG
This sequence comes from Desulfomonile tiedjei DSM 6799, assembly GCF_000266945.1. Lineage (NCBI taxonomy): Bacteria > Pseudomonadati > Thermodesulfobacteriota > Desulfomonilia > Desulfomonilales > Desulfomonilaceae > Desulfomonile > Desulfomonile tiedjei. The sequence continues at coordinate 701,998 of NC_018025.1, read as the reverse complement.
TAATGTCGAGTTCGTTCCCAGGGCTGCTTTTCGCAACGACTTCAAACTGCTGGCCGCAGAATCGTCGTCTATGATGCTTATGTCCGGGTACTTTGCCCCACGGGGTTCACTAAGTATACGATCCAATTTGACTTTGTTGCTCAAGGAGATGGCTGACTGAATCTCCACTGCTACGTTTAAGGCCGTATAGATTTTTGTCAAATTCTCTTCTATGGCATCGGCCTTTAATCTGCACGCACCTGACATAGGTACAGGCGCTTCGATCTTCCTCTCGATTGAGCTGCTCATGCTTTCCACGGCGGCTATAATTTTCAGCATCCCTATTCCGATTTTAATTGTTGAATTTGTGTTGTTCATTATTTCTCCTGTGAGAGCCGCCGATGGCGGCTCAGATAATTTTCACTGTGATAATCCCAACGGATTACCCTAAATTCCTTTGATACCTGCAAAACCGTCACCAAGATTCCTTTGATTATCACACATCGAAAATGATCCTCTCCTATTCGATTATCACACATCTCATATATATACCAATATGTTGTAAGAAATTTCCGGCTCTTCGTTATGCGGCATCAACTAATTCGGGAAATAACTCCAGTTGATTATAGTCCTGTGTTTGTTCCTCGTTTGATAATATACTAGATTTCTGTTCGGCCCTTGCTTTATTAAACTGTATGATGTTCGGGTAATGACAATATCCTGGTAAAGGGCCGTCGTACATCGGGCTTCCGTTCTCTTTGGACAGTGCCCCGGCATTGTAGCTGCGCCACCGATCAGAATATCTGAACCGCCCCGCTTTGGCAAAGCTCCCTTGATCGACCACATCTATGAAACCGATTTCCACGAGGCGTTTCTTGGCTCTCGATATTGTGTCTTCCCCTTTGATTCCTCGCTCCTGTAGGTACTTGGTGGGCAGCCCGAACTCTCCTCTGTTCAGCAGATGGCCCAGGGTACAGCTATAAATTTTGTCTTTTGGCAAGTTTGCTCTTTTCTTAGAACTTCTTGGGGCATATCTGACCTGAGACATGCATTCCAGCAGGATCAATTTTTCCGCCTTGGTGAGTACGTGAAAAGCCTCGCCGTTCCACATTTCCAGGGGGATGAGTATAAATCCTCCTTCTCGCTTCGCTTTCCTTCTCCTTTCTGAACGCCATTCATCAATAGTCTTTGGTTTTGGTTTGGTTGTTCCGTTTGACATGTTGCCTCCTCGGGCGGAAAGAGAGGCTAAGTCCCTCGCTCCGCCTCTTCTCCTCCTCATAAATCGATAATTACCGTGCTCTCCAGTTCCTGAGAGTTGATTTGAGCGAATGCCTTCTGTACAGGCACTCCGCCTTTGATGAGATCCATCACTTTTTTTAGGCTTTGAATCTCTCCTTCCGTGAGTAGCCGTGCTTCCACGTCACCGAGCATGGCCCGATATATGGGCTTGAAATGGCCGTAGTTCAGCCACCGCTGTAGCCTAGCGGGATTGATGTTCAGCAGTCTCGCAGCCGCTGTTGCGCTGTAAAGAGTTTTCATTGAAGATCCTCCTGGTATCTCGACATGTAGAGCGTCACCATATGATGTGCCTCTACTATAGGAAGAAGGTTAGTTAATAGCACGACATTGGCATTGGTACCACGATTGCCTTTGCTAAATTAAGAATAAGCTGTGCCAAGCTGATACGATCATAAAAGCCATTCTCTTGATGCAGGTCGAATCCCATCTGCTAAAAAACCTGCCCTTATCAGGCTGTATTCAAAAATGAAAGCTCGTAATATGGGCGGTCGGGTCGTGATGGCTGTTCATCATGCCATTTGGACTGAAACACCATAGGAAGAAGCTGATCGGATCAGGTATTTGACCGAAGAAATAATGGCAGGGACAGGCAAGCTGGAGGTATCACTTGCTTCGATTGTAGGCAACGCCATCGGCGATTGGGAACTTTTCAATGGACTTTGTTTTTGGATCTACCACAGCATTTTAGAGGAAATTACGGAAACTTGCGAGCAAATAAGGAGATTGAATCGATGTCAAATCGGCAATGTTGCAGTTTGATCGGATATTCTGATGGTGTAGTCATGAATGCTAATAGATAATTTTTGGGACAGCAGCTTCATTTTGAGCAAGTTGCCGCCTCCGTTGTCTATTTTCCATCGGGCGTTTAGGGTAGTTTACTTAAAGAATTCTTTCTCCGAAGCAGACTTGCCGGGCTCGCAGGATCTTGCCGCAATTAGGCCCTATTTGTCGCCGTGCTTTCGATATGAGAAGCGAATATGCCGATATATCTTCCGATTGTGGCCGAAAGAGCACAACGAGAGAACGTCGTGCCCCTCTCTCAGCCTCAGCATTGTGCGTATTGTTAAGATTTGGGCATGAAATCTGTCGTCTATGGAAAAAGAAGAGCGGTGATCAGCCAGATTGAAATCGAAAGTGCTCGGGAGAAAAGATCGCCAAAGTGATTTTCCTGTTGCCCACAGACTCATCCCGTGTTATTCGAATTGCTCGGAAACACAATGATTACAGAGACTCCGAGATGAGTAAGAGTTGCGGCTGTTTGGACATTCAAGATTTTCGGGCGGCAAAATTATCGGTCCTGCTCATTTTGACCTGACCTGGGACGATTTGCACTTGCGTATTCCCAAACCGAGGGAATCGAAATTGCGCCGATAATGAAGCGAGTATTAGGAGGCGTTGGCATGAGTACCCATGATCCGAGACAAGTGATCGAGAACTTGAGAGATCATCTGGCTACGCACGACCGGACTCTTTCTTTTCTCTTCGGGGCTGGAACGTCAAGTTCAGTGAATATAGCACCAACCGCTCTGCCAGGACAAAAGCCGACACATCAGCCTCTTATACCGGGAATTGAAGGCCTTACAGAAATCTGTTACCGGGCAGTGTGCTGTATAGGCGAAAACCAAACTGATGCTTGGGGCAAGCTGGTCTGCCAATGCGAACAGGATTCGTGCCCTGCAAATGTTGAAGACTTACTCTCCAAAGTTCGAATGAAAATCGATGCGATTGGCGATGGCGAGACTTTGGTAGGTCTCGACAAAGCAAGTCTCATTAGCATTGAAAGAACTGTTTGTGCTGCGATAGCCAAGACGGTGAATCCTAGTGAAGATATGATCCCGACTGATATGCCTCATGACAGTTTTGCTTCTTGGGTTAAAAGTATCAATCGGACTACTCCTGTTGAAATCTTCACGACCAACTATGACATCTTGTTCGAGAGGGCCTTTGAAGCGGCGAGGGTGCCTGTATTTGATGGCTTTGTGGGAACGCACCGCCCGTTCTTCTATTCAGAGTGCCTCGAAGACGAGGAACTCTTACCGAAATCGAAATGGGTTAGATTATGGAAGATCCATGGTTCCGTTAACTGGCTACTTGAGAATGGGACTGGAAAGGGGCGCATCATCAGGAGTTCTCCCGCCGACACAGGGGAATTGATTTTACCCTCGCACCGCAAATATGACGAGTCTCGCAAGCAACCTTATATCGCATACATAGATAGGCTTTCTCGAATATTGAATGCAGAGCATGCGCTCTTGATCACGTGCGGATACAGCTTTGGGGATGAGCACATTAATGCTGTATTATATGGTGCCTTAGATAACAGGCCTACAGCGAACATCATAGCACTGCAATTTCAAGAATTGAAAGAGAAGGACGATTTGGTTCGGGAAGCCTTGCGGAGACCAAATTTGAGTGTGGTTGGACCGAATGCGGCAGTGATTTCTGCAAATTGGGGGCACTGGCAGCTTACACAACCCGTGGACAGGAAGACTTGCGCTTTCATGGATATGGGATTTGACAGCAATGCGATGCCAGAAGATGGAGGCTCTCCTGCGAATAGAACTGATGATTTGACTGGAAAAATGCGGCTGGGAGACTTCAACTGGTTTTGTCGTTTCCTAAAAGCGATGGGAGGGGCATTCGGATGACCCGTGAATGGCCCACACTGATTGGTTACGTTGAATCGGTCAAAGGTGGAGTTGTCACAATTCGTCTTCGGGACAATATGCCAACGTTCATTATGATCGATGGCCATTCGTATCGGATAGGCCAGGTTGGGGCATTTCTACGCATTCCTCTTGGTTACAATCAACTGTATCTAGTGTGTACTTTGGTTGGTGCCGCAGCAGCTCCTCGGACTGAGGAACCAAACAGTTCTCCAGGACATCGCTGGCTATCCGCAACATTATTTGGTGAGTCCATAGGAGGAGTTTTCGACAGAGGAGTCAGCCAGTACCCGACCATTGAAGATGAAGTCCATCTTGTTTCGCCTCAAGACATGCGGGTAATATATGGATCGACCAATGAAGATGGGGTGATCACTGTTGGCCATATTGCGGCTGCATCAGGAATTTCGGGAGACTTGAACTTGGGCGGAATGGTTACCAAGCACTCAGCTGTAGTTGGGTCCACTGGCTCAGGAAAATCCAATTTCATTGCTGTGCTGCTTGAGGCGATTGCAACTCAAGGTTTTCCAGCCGCACGCCTCCTTGTCATTGATCCGCATGGAGAATATGCTTCCGCCGTCGGGCAATATGGCCGTGTGTTCAAGATCAGACCAGATACAGGCGAGGGAGAGTTGCCGCTGTATGTTCCTTTCTGGGCGCTCCCTTTTGACGAACTTCAAGCAATTGCTTTAGGACAAATGCAGCCCAGTTCTGAAACGGCCGTCAGAGACGACATTACTGCACTAAAGAAAGCTGCAGCCGCTCACCTTAAGAATACTCCACTCGATGCGGCAATAACGGCTGACTCCCCGATTCCGTTCAGTCTAAAGCGGCTCTGGTTTGAGTTAGACGATTTTGAGAGGCAGACTTTTCAGGATAAAGAAAAGACAAAACCAAGTCAGAAAATTAGTGAAGGAAATGCGGAAGACCTACTGCCGAACCAATATCCAGCACCTAATCCTGGAAACCAGGCCCCTTTTGCACATCCAAGACCCAGGAATATAGGCAAGCAGCTAGAATTACTGCGGAGTCGTCTTCAGGACTCTCGATATTCGTTCCTGTTTCAACTTGGTGAAGGTCTTGCACCAAACCTGAAAGGTGAGATTGGCAACGATTTGCATCATCTCGTACAATCGTGGGTCGGACACGAAAAACCACTAACCGTCCTTGATGTTTCTGGTTTACCTCCCGATGTGCTATCTACAATCGTGGGAACCCTGATCAGGATTGTTTACGATCTGCTGTATTGGGCATTAGATCTACCGATCAGCGGACGGAACCAACCACTATTGATCGTTCTGGAAGAGGCGCATTTATTCTTACCCGAAGGGGGTGACTCGGCTGCCCACAGAACAATTTCCAGGATCGCCAAAGAAGGACGAAAATATGGAGTCGGGCTTTGTGTTGTAACGCAACGGCCCGGCGAGATTGACAGCACAATTCTGAGTCAATGCGGAACCATGATTGCTTTGAGGCTCACGAATTCTGCTGATCGCTCGAAAGTTGAGTCGGCCATGCCGGACGACTTAGGTGCCCTTTCTGGAATGTTACCAGCCCTGCGGACGGGCGAAGGCATTGTTTTGGGCGAAGCGATGCCGATTCCATCTCGAATTCAATTCTTCAAGGCTCGCCATAGGCCTCTTGGCGACGACCCTAATGTGCCGTGGGCGTGGCGACAGGATCGTCCTGATGGTTCGCAATATGAGTCCGCTCTTAACAACTGGAGAAATCAAACTGATATGACTGATAAGGAGAAAACTAATGCCTGACATGATCTATGTTGATTCGTCCAATATCGAAGCTATCGGATATGACGAGGATGCACAGGAACTGCATGTCCAATTCTTGTCGGGAGGATATTATGTTTACAGCGACGTTCCACGCTCTATATTTGACCAAATTATGTATGCGCCGTCTAAAGGCAGTTTCTTGAATAGGGAGGTGAAAAATATATATCAATTTAGAAAGCAGTGATATGGGCTCATGGATTTGGTTCACACCATATCGTCGAAGAATCATGTTGTACCAGATCAGCATTCAAGACTACATAAACGAGATCTATAAAATGATAAAAGCTTTTTCGCTAAACTGCGGTTGAGCCGCATCAGTCAGTGGCTTTCTCACCTGCCCAGTCTCTTAATTGGACCTCAACCCGTGATTATTTTGGAAGGCCGAATTCGCAGGGCAGTGGCCAATTGAATGATGGTGGGGTTAACGAAGGAATCTTTTTTCCTCTTTCCAACAAGCTTATTTACGTTCGGTGCAATTTTCGTATCCAAATCCAAAGTCATGTAGTCCCCCGCTGCTTTCATGAGAACCTCAGATTTTTCGCCCGACCCATTGATCCGACGAAGGACTGCACCATTCTCATGGTTCTGGTTTTGAAATTGTTAGCCGAACCGTGCAGGGACTTTCGGAACTTTAGACTTGACCAGATCGATTCCGCCTGTCGGTCCTTTCCCAATTCTCTGTCAGCAGCCCAAAGGCTCGTATCATAGGCCACAAGTCCTTGAATAATCCCCTCTCGCTCACTTCACAGCCTCTGGGTGGATGTCGATGAACTATTAGGCAAGAATTGCGAAAGGTCCGGGAATACTTCTCCCAATTTTACTGTGAAGTCGTTGAAATCCCGAACTTCTTTGTCAACATCAACAACAACCTGAGATCCATCCACTTCATTGGAGCGATGCTTGCTCAGGTTTTCCAATAGTTTTTCAAGTGTCTGCACAGCATCGTCCAGCTCGGCGGCCTTCTCCCCTACGAGAGCTAAAATGGTTTTGTACCTTGTTTTCAGTTCCTTTTCGCTTTTGGCGACTCTGGCCCGAGCTTTGCGAAGGTCGGCCATTTTGCGACGCAACTGTTTTTCCTCAAGTGTTTCCTGCTGCTGATTTTTCATGATGTTCATAACTTACTCCTTTAAATCTTTTTGAATGTGCTGTTGCTACTGCAAACAGTGCTTTGAAAGCGTTTCAGTTGAGCGGATATTTCTTGTTCAAAGAACTCGCAATATGAGCATGATTACGAATCCCAATGTCATTCCCAGAAAGATGACCGCATACAGGCACAGTTCTTTGGCCATCTGAAGCTTGCGAAGCTCAGCCCTCCAATTGGGGAGAAGATTGATTCGGACTGCCATTTCGATTCTCCTTTCGGGTTTCCTGGAACTATGTTCCTATTTTGTCCAGATGGTCGTGCATTGGGTCCCACCTGCTCGACGGCAACGCTCTTCGATAGAGCTTCCGAATTCCGCACAGACCGTGCCAACGACTATCCAATTTCCTTGTTCGTATCGCTCACACTTGCAACACGTCCCTCTGGCGTGCTGATGTTGGGCCATGCGAATGGGATCGTCTGCAGATGATTGTCCCCTTCCGTCAGAAAATCCTGCTCCGACCTGCAGGGGAAATAGCAAAACAAAAAACAGACCGCACATTTTCCTCATTTGCCATAACCTCCTCTCTTTCAAAAACCCTCACTGGGAGGACCCGACCAGCTCTCGATCTCAGGTCATATTGGTATTCGATCCGGCCTCCAAAAACCTGACAACCTTCGAACCAATTTTTTCTGTCAGGTTTTTCATCGGAGACTCGAATACCGCAGGTGGAACAAGAAGGAAGAGACCCGTAGATGCTGTTAGCGAAACTTTCACAATGCAATAACAAATCTTTGACCGTGCATTAATTGTTCGGTTCGGTGCCGGAATTTAAGAGCCGATAATCCAAAATACTTCTGGACGAGATGAGCAGAAATGCGCTATATTCCTGACTTTGGTTTGATGTGGCATTTCAATGAGAGGCGAAAATATCGGAATGCGGAACGGGGATCGTCGTGATGATATGGAACTGGTGGATAGCTGCCTTTCAGGATCAGAGGCGGCATGGACAGAATTTCATGGTCAGTACCATTTACTTATTGAAGCGGTCGTAAGGAGACATTCTCGCTCTTCCACAGACGACGGCCGAGAAGACTTGATCCAGGAAGTGTACAAAAGTCTTGTGGAAGCCCTGGCAGAATACGACGGACATTCAAGCTCGCTCAGAACATATGTGTCCATGGTTGCCAAGCGGACGTGTATAGACTGCTGGCGAGGCACTTCCACGATGAGCCGTACCGGAACCAATGAACCTGTCGAGCATCATGACAACACCAATCCGGGTCATGTCGCTCTTCGATGCGGGGACGATCCTCCAGACGAACAGGTAGCGAAAGCTGAATTCGGACAAATGGTGAGAACAGCCCTCAGTCACATATCCGAAGGCTGCCAAGAATTGCTCAAGCTTCGATTCTTCTCTGATCTCACTTATGAAGAAATGGCGGACCGCCTCGGGAAGAAGGTGAACTCGGTCAATGTGCACGTGCTCAGGTGCATAGCACACCTGAGAGGCGCTTACGTGCAGATTGAAAGCAGGAGGCAGAGGGCATGACGAGTTCATCTGATCGCTCATTGGTAGAACTCCGAGTCCTTCTTCTCCAGTATATTGAAGGATCTCTCCCGCAAGAGGAAGGACAGAAGGTAACAGAGCTATTGCGGACCAATGAACAGGCTCGCAAAGAGCTTGATGGGCTGAAAGTTATCATGCACACCCTCAGGACGGACAAAGACCTGTTTTGCCCCGAGCCTTCGGAGATTGCGGATTTCGTGGCCACTGGAAACGATCCTGCGGGCAAAATTTCAGATCACCTTAAAGAATGCCTATCCTGCCGGGAAGATGTCCAGTCCCTCAAGTGCCTTCAACCCGCTGACGGTATGCCTCCCGAGATTTGGGATGCGGTGCATGACAAACTGGTGAAACTAGGGCGGGAAAGCCAACATTTTGATTTCCAGATTCCGTTAGCGGCACAGGGGGGACGCCGTGACAAATTGGATCTTCCCATAGCAGCAGACGTTGAGCCGCCAGATGAAATACCAGAGGAGCCGCAAACGCCTTTAGCGGCAGATGAGCCTATCTCACCCGAGCAGACTGAGCCTCCAGAGCGGCCGAAGGGGCTATTAGCAAGACTTCTTTCGTGGTTCAGGGGACGTTAAGAGAATCTATTTGCCCTATGTCTAAGCACCATGCAATAACTTGAAGACGGAATCAAGAAAAAATGATTTTCTCCTGTCAGGTTTTTTCTTCCCGCATCGAATAACACTCTCACTAGTCGATCCGGCTGATGAGTGGAGGGCACGAATCACAAGATCGGCGGGAATCAATTCCAAACTGAGACACGGAGGAGAGACATGACAAAAATAATATCGATTGGGCTAATTCTGATACTACAGGCCACCATAGCTTGGTGTGAGCCGAGAGTCGTCATAGTAAAAGATGATATCACGATGGAGCGAGAACCCATGAGGCATGGTGGATCATTGTATTTGTTAGCGGCCAAAGGAACTATAAAAAACGTTGGAAGTAGCGATGCAAAAGATATCATCATAACCGCAGAATGCACGGAATGTGTTGAAAGTTGCAGGTTAGACTGCTGGGAATGGAGCAAGAGCGGTCCTGTAGGCAAAATAAAATATCTTTCATCGGGAGATAAAGAAACATTCGAATTCGTCATCGCTACGATGGCAAGATCAAGTACAATACCACCCGTTAGTCCAGCCGTTTCATTAAAGATAAAGGATGTCAAGCCAGCGAAATAGAGGGCTTTGGCCGTACCTCGGCATCAGTCGAAGATATTCGTGGCTGGCCAACCGAGCCGAGCCTCGACCTGCCGAACGATTTCCGACGGAGAGACTTTCAGGACTATGGCAAGTTGGATGATAGTCGTCAAGGAAGGAATCCTTTTCCCACGTTCTAGGAGGCTGATGTAGGTTCGGTGCAGTTCGCACTCGAAGCCGAATTCCTCTTGAGACAGTCCACGCTTGCGGCGGAGTTCCTGAAGGACTTCACCAAAGATTTTAGCAATCTCAGACCGGTTCGGCATATTTTGGATCTGGTCAGTCATTGCTGATTGAATGACTGGCCGCAGACCAAAAATCTACAGACAATTGTCTGAAGTTATGGTAAGGTGTTGAAGCTGATCAGAGTGAAAGTCAAGGACGCCAAGAAACAAATAAGTAAGATGGCCGAGGACATGGAAAGCGTGCCGGAAGATCTTCGTGCCGAGATCAAGTTGCTATCAAGATGAACAAGTGAATGCTCGTGGAACGGGCACGCAAGTAGAAAGGAGGACGAACCCATGGCAGAAGAGACTGAGTGGAGCAATAAGGAAATTTTTGGATTGATTCTAATGATTGTACCATGTTGTGTCTCCATTACACTTTGCTGGTTTATCATAACGCCATATACGTGGTCTGCCTTTATTGGTGCAATTCTACCATTAGGATTTGCAGTATTCTTGGCGGAGATATTGCTAGGAGACAAATATATATATAATATAGTTGATAAACAGAGGATAAAGCCACGTATTATTCTCATTGTAGGACTTACAATCATAGTGGTACTATGTCATATTGTAGACAAGAAATTATACCATGAAAAGATACTATTAAGTGGAACTTCAAGTAGTCCAAGGCCATCCCCTGGATACCGCTCTAGTGATAGCTATGATCCTAGATATTATCCAACAACTCCACAGCAAAAAGAGCAGCAAAAAAATATGCGACTACATAGGGAAGCAGAGAAACAAATCGATAGAATATTCAATCAGCCAGCACCTGAGAAACGGCAATATGAAATTAAAATTAAAACGATAGAATGATACTGGCTAGGCTTTGGCATATCAAGAACGTCCCATTTATGAAGACTTACCTTGACTATGAAGACTAAAATAGCAAATGACGGAAAGAATTGAAACTCATGTCAGTGAATTGTGATAAATGTGGAGCACCTGATCCTATCCATGAACAAGCTTGCCCCAAGATAGATCCTAAGAATACAGATCGTACCAAGAAATGGCAGGCAGGCTTTGAGGACGGAGAATCAGACAGAGATACACCGTCTGATATGGATGACACATTTTGCCTTGGCTTTAGTATGGGAAAACACGATTTGAAAGTGCAACGGATGCGGGAACAGTACGAGGCTGAGCACATGATCAATCGTCGACAGAAGCAAGGATGATTCGCATTAATCTGCTAAATCCACGAACAAGACCAAGAAGACCGAGACTATCCATCATTGGTAAGATCAAAGGCTACTTCAGGCTGTACGTATGGTGGCCGATACTGAACATCAGAATACTCCCGTGGAAAATAGGGAAAGCTTGGAAGAAATGGGGGTCAGATCGGAGCTGATGAAGCCTACAAATATCCAGGGTGATTGCGAAAAAAGGAAAACATTCGCTACAGGCGTCCCGAGATCGTAGTTTATATGGCAGATAAAATGAGGCCACTCGGATACTTAAGGATAGGATGATCCAACAAGTATTTGATTTACTTAATGGGTATCGGCCTGTGCTGCAATTGCGGATGAAGGGTTTTAGCGGGTCGGCAGGCCAAAAAGCCCTTGCTTGCAGACGCCGAATGGCGAAGAAGAGACTTATATGTTGGCTGTTTATGTTTTGATATGTTGCCATAAGAACCAAAGTCAACTCAATCCCACGGGAAAATAGAGACCTCAGGTCTCTATACAATGCCACACAACACGACTTCATGGATTACGAGTTGTTTTCCGATTCCGAATCGTTCAGTTGCACTAATCCTTCCCTGTTGAATTGCTCCTGCAAAGCCGCTTCCGCTGCTTCCATACGTTCCGCCGCCGTCCTCAGAAGCGATTCGGTTCGTTGTCCGGCCTCATCTATTCGCCTTAGCAAACCATTCATTCGCATCTCTCTGGCTTTGAACATGTTGGCCGTTTGTTCCAAAAATGTGCCGACGATCCCGGAGTTCGGTGGCAAGACGCTTATGCTATCTGCCGGTTGAAGCGTTATCAGGTCGGTTGATACCCGGTTGGACTCTTTCTTTGCCATTGTGTCCTCCTTTCACCATTCTTTGCAGTGATTATGATACCCGCAAGAGCTGCATAGGTAGCTCGGGTTGGGGTAGAAGATTGATGACTGAATCGCTTTCCAGACTCTCGTGACGATCTTCATAAATCTCCGCCGGTCATCATCATTAATAGCCACGGGATGGTTCACAAGCTCAGGTTTCGCTGTCTTTATCAGGTACTCATAACGATATGCCAACTCGTCCGGTTCATACCCGAGAGTGGTTGCCCCGAGGCTGTAGGCCACCAGTTGCATCGCATTCACGTCACCATTGGGCTTGCGGGAAGCGGTCTTGAAGTCTATGAGTGCTGTCGATCCATTCTTGATGATCGCATCTATCGACCCGACCAATGGCGGCAAGGTGCAAGGACTCTCATGCAGATGCTCGTTCAAATCTATGCTGAACGCTTCTTCAACTGCGATGACTTCCCCGTGAGGGTCATACCCATCCACAAACAGGGTGAACAGGTCGTGTGCCTTGCTGGTGAGCGATTCTTCGGAATCTCGGGCTGAGTATCGGATCTTTCCTTTTTGTGAGGTTCTCCACTCGTCTTTGAATACGTCCAGGATCTGGTCCGGTCGCAGAGGATCTGCCTCCAAGACGCTTTGGAGGTATGCCTGTATTCCCGAATGGATGCCCGAACCGAACAACAGGGCGGACGAGGTGAATTCTTCTTCAAGGCAGTCGATGTAGTGAAAGCGATATTTCAACGAACAATTCGTGTAGCAGCTGACCTGCGAAAATGACAGGTGATCATGCTCTTCTGCGGTTCTCATCTCTTTCTCCTTTCGGCTTCGGGACGGGTACGCACCTATAGCGCCCCGCCCCTGGGAATTGCTGATGGATCATGATTGTGTGGTTGGATTAGGCTGCGATCTCGGTCTGAATTGAGCTGATGAGTCTTGAGGCGGTTTCTCGGGTCAAGTCTTCAAAAGATTTGGCACCCATTGAGGATAGCATGCCATCTATATCCGCCTGAGTGTAATGGGCTTTCTTGGTTAATGCGTAGAGCGCCCGACACTGAGCTTGTGTTATGGTACCACCGCTCCCGTTCCCGTTGGACTTTGGTGGAACTGTGGATTTTGATTCAGGTTTGTTCTGGCCTTCCTCATGTTCAAAGACTCGATTATGATGTTTGCCGTCATTTTCGGCGCCATTACGCTCGGCTTCTTGTACTGTATGGCTGATTTCCTCGGCGGAAGTGAATTCCATGCCAAACCCCGAGAAGCGCAATGCTCGGGCAATAGAGCGAGTTTCTGCCAACTCCAATAATGAATCAGCGAGCCTTGCATCACGCTGGGCGGAAGCAGTTCCGAAGCCGCAAAAGCTTCCTTTGTTTGTTGCTACGGTTGCCTTGACCACTGCAAGGCTCTCCTCGAAACGGATTACATCGGTCTGGATACCGAGCTGTTCGTTCTGTTCATGAGCGAGCCGCAGCCTGCCGCCCACTCTGGGAAAGTAGTTTTCTACCCACTCGCCGTTGATCTTCTGTCTCCGGCAAACCAGTTCATCCTCTCTAAATGCGCTGGACGCTTTCATAATCAAACTCCTTTCTATGTTTGTTCCATCTATTCCCAAAATATAAAGATACCCGTGATCAGGTACGGAGTCGTTTCCGTTGTTTCGACCACTCAATGAGGATTTCCGCTGCTGCGGCCAGCAGAATCGCTACAACTTTATTCCATGGTAACTTCATCGGCCACCTCCGTGTAAGAATGGGTGAAAGGGGCGTGTTTCTCTTCTCCCCTCTATTCAAACCATAAACCCCTCATGAGGAGGGCAAAGAAGAAGTAAGAAGAAGAAAGCCGTCTCGGGGGTGTGCGAAAGACGTTCGATGACAGGATGTCGAAAAATCCAGATTGGCATCGGAACGTGAATCTATGGGAGGAAGGCCGAAAGGCTTGGCAAAGCGGTCAACCTGACCCCCCCGGGCCCCTTAACTCTTTTCAGGAACTTGTTGATGGGACCCAAAAGGAGATCCTGGATACCTTAATTTTCTCATGCGGAGGAAAATTTAAGGATCTCATTCCAAGAGTGAGTAGTTCGCCGGTCAACCAATAAGCGGTCAGAAAAGCAATAATTGTGCCAATGCCCAACCTTGCGGCTGACTTTTTTAGAAATCCACGAATAAAAACTGCTTGACAATTAGCGATGATTAGCGATAATTAGCGTCACCACAAAAGGAGCCGATATGGAGAATTGCGAACCAACTTTTAACGGCAAATTCCTCAAGAACATTAGACTTGTTTTAGAATTGACGCAGGAGAAGATGGCTGGCGATTTGGAGATGTCATCATCGATGTTACGTATTTACGAACAAAAAAATCTGCCAATTAGTCCACGTGTGCACACCAGAGTAACAAAGCGACTTCCTAATTTAATTCTCAAAACACTGATCCAGCCAAAATTCAACTCGATTTTGCCTCTAAAAAATCCAATTGAAATGGGCGTATCTGATTGGGAGGAAGTTTTAGAATCTCTAAGTCGCCTCTCGCCTGAAGCCTTCGAAAAAAATCAGATGCGTGAATTGGCTCGATTAATTCATGCATCTTGTCCATATCGAAGTATTCCCCGTGATTCATACTTAGGTGAAAGGTTTCTCGTGTGGGACAAGATTAGCCCAAATTCTTTAGCTTCAGAGCCTAGCCAACCTGAAGACCAAAATATTTCTGCGACCGCTTCCCTCTATTCGGACCCGACAGATCAAAAAGCCAACTTAACAGCTAAAATAGATAAGAAGCTCTTGGAACATCTTAATAAGGAAGCAGATGGTGATGATATTTCGGAATTATTGGAGTCAATTGTCTCTTATTATTTTGAATCGAAAAAGCTTTTTGGCAAAAGAAAGAGACCGGTGAAGACTTCTATGAAAAACAAGAAGAAAACCAATAGCCCTGTTGTTGAAAAGTCCTGAGCCATTTGATGGAGGTGAAAAACAAAACCCACGCTCAGCTTTGGCGGGCGGACGTGGGCTCGTTGCAATCAGCTGGAAATCACCCGGTGAGTTGCCGGAGTTCAGCATGTATGCGTCTAGAATATACTCTCACTTTCCGGAGTATGCAAGATATTACGCACTCCCTCCAATATCTTGATTCGCATCTTACTGGGCCTCCAGCAACTCGTCGGTCCTGATTTTCTCTTCACGATAAAGGTCGGAATGGACTGATTTCTGGACTGATATTCAGATGAGGTATTTTATACTCCATAGGTCCCACCTTATAGGCGGTTTTTATATAAATTAGTAAAGGTGATCCGCTAATTATGAGGCGGATTCACTGTTCATGACCGGGAATGTTGCCGTGGTGTCGTGTTTGCTGCCGTAACAATTGCTTCCTAACACGGCTTTCAATTAAGAGTTATGCTTGACAGTCGGTTTCAAATACTGAACGAATTAAGGAGGTGATTTCCCACAAAAAAATCATTGGCCTTTAGGAAAGCCCGCCCCTTGGACGTTTGGCAGCGACTCAGGGCAGGCTTTCTGAAAATGGTGAAACGTCAACGATAAGGTCGCAGACGCTCAGGCCAGTTTCGCTTAAATGATCTCATTGTGCGGTACATTTTTCAAGATTCTTTTTGAATGATGTATTGCCGACGTGAGATCTCCCGTCTGAGTCTGTCTCCTTTCCCCACCCCGATGATTCTTGTCCGCCGACGCATACAGCCATATATGCGAACCGGCAAGGTACGTTCACCGACACATTAGAACAAATACGGAGGAAAAGAAGGTATGAGAGAACGATTTATTAGAGGAAGAACGAGCGATTGCGAACAGGCCTTTGAAACGATTGGAAAGGGGGCTGTTGGCCAAATGGAAAAGCTGTTGGCCCGTGGCGTGTCCCCGGATTGCAGAGACGATAATGGCAGGACACCCCTCATTGTAGCCTCCGAAAGAGGAAACGCTGCATTAGTAGGAGTGATGATACGCCATAAATGCGATGTGAACGCTGTGGATAATGATGGGGAAACAGCTCTGATGAAAGCCGCATTCGGTGGTTACCTCACTGTAGCGGAAGTGCTGGTCGAAAACGGAGCCGATTTGGAAATGCAGAACAGTGACGGCTCCACTGCCTTGGAAATCGCCCAAATGAGGAAACACGATGCCTTGGCTGCTTTACTGTCGGGGCAGTCCGCCGGTTCAATGACCGGTGTCAGAGAAGAAATCTCGACGGAGCCGGATGATGACAGCCCGAGTACGGACAGCCCTGGCGGGGCTTCGCTTCCGGTAGCGGCTGCCATGATTCCTTCGTCAGAGCCCCAGCCGTATGTCCCGGATCTTGATTTGGAGGCGCTCCCTTCTGTAGCGGAATCACCATACTTTAGACTGCAGAAGGAGTCCGATACCACGACAGAAGATCGGAAACAGGAGGCCGAGGCACAGCCGAAAAATGGTGAATCCGAGTCCGCTGTGACAGAGATAGCGGTGTCGGATGATGGTCCTGGCGTCCCTCCTGCTGCAATCTCGGTAGCTGAGACTTCTGAAACTGCGTCCACTCACACGGATGTCGGTTCTGAGTCGAGCACTGACAAGAGTGGGAACAATCGGGAAGATGAAGGAACAGCGCCTGTAAAGCCAAATGCCAACCCTGTTGTAGAGGCTCCCAAGGGCAACGGGAATGATCAAAAAGCATCCGTAGAGAATACCCGCTCGAATCCCATCGAAACCACACTCGCCTTCGTAATGGGGATGGTCATGCCGGGAGTGGCCAATCCCCGGTTATTGTACGACCTGCTTTCGCAGGGCGCATTGGAACGATTTCGAGGGCGCACTATTAAGGAGGTGGCACACGATATCCAGATCATCGTCCCATCGGCCGTAAGTAATATCCTCATGTTCTTAGGGTACTATCTACTGGTGGTGTTCTTTGACAAAAATCCCGCCAAGGCCTTCTCCCGGAACCCCAAGAAGCAGACATCTTTGAACGAACTTGCCCAACAGAAGGGCATGCCGTTCACTCGACAGAGACTGTCTGAGTGCGTGCGATGTGCTGCTCTGGATATGGAGCTTAGAAGAACGGGGCTTCACCTGGACTCATTGACGTATTACCACTACGCTGAGATCTCCAAGTTACCAAAACTTAAGGACCAAATCGCCCTCGCACAACTTGTAGAATTGCAGCGTCTCACTGCCGGTGAAGTAAAGGAGAGAGTTGGGAAGCAACTCGGCAAGATTTCATCGGAGGACAAGCGAATCGCTAAAGCGGTAATGAGAAACGTGGGGGATATCCTCCGCATGTTGACGGATGAGGAAACCCAGGACTTTTTGAAAGACAAGGAACGGATGAAAGCAGCCTTTGAACCCACAGAAAGCACAGCCCTTCTTGGGAACATTCGTAAACTGAAGAAAAAAATCCCGGTGACGGAAGCCCTCTTCACGGATCTTGAGCCTAGTCTATTGGATTTATTGAGAGAATACACACACCAGGACAAAGTGGTGGATGTTGAGGTCGAAGAAGACTCCGAATAACTGACCGGGTACTTGTTATAAATATAACAAGTACTTTTGGCGGGGACCCTGATCAATGGGTCCCCTAATTCCCCAGCAAATTCAAAACAGTCAACGCCGTCGTACTTGTGTTTGATTTGTGCAATTTTCCCTCGGCAAGTTACACAACTCAAGTGCAGGTCGATTTGAATTCACCGCTGCGTAAGGAGACCTGGCTGGAATCTATAATGATTCCACATTAGAAGAGGATATTGCCCTAGAGCCGAGAGCGATGACTGAGCCTGTCGGCATGGGCATAAATTCCCATGCTAGCGCATGACGCCCGTAAGAGAAGCATTTGTGACCGTATCATGAAGCATCGAGACAGGCGTTTTTAAGAGGGATTAATTCTGTGGATTGGATCTAAATGAGCAACATATTGCCCAGAGTGATTCGCCTTAGAGATGCTGCTGCGTATTTGGGTATGGACCCGAACCGCTTCAATGAGGAGGTGCGACCTTATGTCACTGAAATTCCAATTGGTAAGCAAGGAATCGGTTTTGATCGTCTTGACCTGGATGCGTGGTTCGAAGATTATAAGAGTCGCAACGGGCGTCCCGGCAAACGGAAAGGAGTAGACAAGCCATGGGACGCAAAAAGATCCCTGGTCTCGTCAACAGGAAAGGGATATGGCACATCGACAAGGTTATCAGAGGAAGAAGAATTTGCGAAAGCACTGGAACGGGCGACCTCGAAGAAGCGGAAAAATATCTAGCCCGGAGACGGGAGCAAATCCGGCAAGCCGAGGTTTATGGAGTGCGGCCCCCCAGAAGTTTTCGACAGGCAATGATTAAGTACATGAATGAAACCGAGAAAGCCACTTTGGAAAAAGACGCCTGGAACCTCAAACGGATTGAACCATATATAGGGGGGCTCCCCATTGAAAACGTTCATATGGGGACTTTGAGACCCTATATCGAAGACGCCAAGCGCAAAGGCTTAAAGCATCGGACGATAAATATGCCCTTGGAAGTCGTGAGGCACATTCTGAATCTGGCTGCGGGTGAATGGCTTGACGAAAATGGGCTCACTTGGCTGAGATCGGCTCCCAAAATAAGATTGCTCCCGAGATCGGATGCAAGAGACCCGTATCCGTTGTCGTGGGATGAACAGCAAAAGCTGTTCGCTATCCTGCCTGAACATCTTCGGGTCATGTGCTCATTCGCAGTAAATACCGGATGCAGAGATTCGGAAGTGTGCGGTCTGCGGTGGGAGTATGAGGTCGAGGTCCCAGAACTGAATACCAGTGTTTTCATAATTCCTGGGCAGCGAATAAAGAATCGCCAGGATAAGGTCGTGATTTTGAACAAGGTAGCCGAAGAAATAATCGAGCTGGTGCGCCCCCGACATCAAGAATGGGTGTTCACGTATGACGGGCACCCCCTACGAACCATGAATACCACAGCCTGGAAAGCTGCACGGAAGAAAGTGAATTTAGAGCACGTGCGAATTCATGATCTTCGGCACACTTTTGGGCGAAGGCTTCGGGCGGCGGGGGTCAGTTTCGAGGATAGGCAGGATCTTCTCGGGCACAAATCGGGGCGGGTCACCACCCATTATTCAATGCCTGAGTTGAGGAGCTTGATGGCGGCTGCCAATGCGGTCTGCGTGGATCAGTCCCGCAAAAGTCCCGCACTGACTATCCTGAGAAAGAAAATCCCGCTAACCGTTGTGTCCAACGTTGCGGGATGATTTATCTTTTTTGGCTCCCCGAGTAGGACTCGAACCTACAACCTAGTGGTTAACAGCCACCCGCTCTGCCGATTGAGCTATCGGGGAAAAGTGGCTCGTCTGGTTCTTTGGTATGCACTCCGAATCAGACGAACCCCCATTTTCTCTCAATGCGGGCTGTTTGTCAATCCGGAAATTTGTGTTTTCGAGCAGAAAGTCAAAGGGATGGTCGTTAAATCTGGATTCTCATCCCGTGCAAATCTCATTCCCCAGATGCGACCCACTGACGGAGAGCCGGCAATTCCTCCGCCTCCCACTGGTCTGAGATCCGTAAGGATATGAAGTACTCAAAAAGATCGTCAAGGATTTGCATGCCTTCGTCGATCAGGTACACCTTTTCAAGAAATGCCGCTTCGAAGCCGTCCTCCTCATCTGCCTCCTGTGCAGGAAGAATCGGAGGCGTCCTGAAAGAGCCGAAGGAAAACCATGTGCCTTTCAGAACCAACGTGAAATCATTCTCGCCCGCTCGTATGGAAATACGTGCTTCTTCGATCTTCTTCCCTTCACGCAATGCGGCGAGGCCTTCTCTGAGCTCGGATTGCTCGCCCTTGAGCGCCACTATCTGCGGACTCTCCGCGTCGGAAAGATCGAGCGTCATGCGATCAAGAAACAGTATTTCGATTACTCGTTTTCCAGGTATATCCACGTGTCCGCCAGTCCGGTCGGACTTGAACCATAACCACGTGAGAAACTCTCGTCCCAGAAATGCTTTCTGCTGAAGTATGTCAAGAAAATCCATATTGTATCACCACCAGGAGGTCAAGGAGCCATAAGAGAAGGCTTCAGGTTCTCGAGAATTTGAGTCTCAAGCCTGCCTTCAAGGAGTTCTTCGGCTCGAATGTATGCGAGTACAGGAACCAGCATCAGTCCAAAGTACTTCTTGAAGTGAGTTTCCACACGGTCTCGTGCTTTCACAGAATGCGAGCCGTAGTAAACCACCGATTTCGTGGTATCCCAGATCAGGTCGAAAATTTGGATAGATGGAAAAACCTGTTTCTTGAGTGTTTCCTTTACCCGTTCTTTGAGTTCGCGACGCTGGGTTGAAGAAAGCCTTTGTTGTCCGGATTCTTCCAATAGTCTCCGCGTCTCCTGCTTGATATGTATTTCTAAAATCCTCGGCGGCACCCGCACGGAATCTATCCTTAGACTCAGGGCAATATAATTGCCGCGGGCGTATGAGGCACCCCTGAACTGGAAATCTGTGAAATCGTCAATCGAAACCCAGCCGATCCCAATCTCGTCCCCGGGTGACTCGATCTGCTTGAAGGCCCCTTTCTTGACACCTTCTTCTACGGCGTCCCAGAAAGATCCTGACATTTCTCCACGAACGCGATATCTCATGATCGAGACAGAGCGTGATGCAAATCCCATAAAAGAACTCCACTAGATTTGATCCACGGAAAAATAGCCGAAACCAGACTACATGAAAACCATTTTTTGTCCGAACGGCTTTTCCGTCGAAATAAGTTCGATAAGTCAATCGAATTATTCTTCAACCGCGGGTGGAGGCGGTTTGGGCTCTGAAGCAGAATCACCTTGACCGAGTTGCACCAGATAAGGCACATCCAGTTCTTTTTCCTTTGGATGATCGGTCAACAAGGTAAGCCTTCCTGTCCAGTAAGATCTTCCGGATTCATTCTTCAATGCCAGCTTCAGATTAAAGGGCACAACCGACCGGCCCTTGACCACAAGTGCTTTGGCATTGGGGCCTGGATTGGACGTGTCACTTTGGCTGTCCTTGATCCGCACAACAACCTGTTTGTCTGAGGAATTGGCGATTCTGATGGGAACCGAAATAGTTTCGGTAAACTTGGCCAGTCTGGTTACCAGTCTTGGCGGATCCACGGTAATCTCGCGGACTACGTCTGCTAAGAGAGCCAGTTTGACCTCAGGTTTTTCCGGATCGTTGGAGTGTACCGTAATGGTTTTCTTTGTTCTTCCGTTGCGAAGCCCGTCGGTGTCGAATGCGGCCATTATTTTGGTTGTTCCTTTTGGAGGAACTTCCGAGCTGCCCTTAACCGCCTTGGTACATCCACATGATGCTTCCAGTTTTTCGATGACCAGAGTCTCGTCACCGGTATTGGTCAAGATGAATTCTTGAGTAACAACGTCCCCGTACAGGACCCGGCCGTAATCGTGCGTGTCTTTATCGAAATGAATGCTCGGACCGCCCGCGGTGCATATCGTGGCCAGAAAGCACAGAAGAGCGGGTAACATTACGAGAATCCTCAATCTCATAACGGTTGTTCTCCTTTTCAACGCCTAGGTTGAGTGCTATCATATGATCCGAGTCGGCGATTGTCCACTCAAACCCGGATCGGATCGTTGGACCCGGTTCCGAAGTCAGCGTATCGGTTGCATTAATTATGGACTGCGTGGTCGAAATCATAAGCGGCCAACGCGAAGACGTAATACCTGGGACTCGTCGTTCTCAGGTCAAATGAGGATAGTCATGGCTTTTTCGCCTCCATCAGAGTTATGTGCTATTTGCGACCGCAATGAGGCTGCCTTGCCTAAAGACAAGGCGACGCTGTGCCCGGAATGCTATGAAAAATCAGAGGTACTCTTTGACGAGGAAATGCGTCGGGTAGAGCTTATCCGGACTATCCGGGGACGAGACGTGGAGCTTTATGATATAAAGCACCCGGATTGTAATGAAAATAACAAACACTGCGGTCAGGTGATCCTCATCAAAGCAGGCCAGGGATTCGAAGTGAAGATCTGCTTGCGATCCAATGCTCTGGACTGGATGCAGCACCTTGAGGATGAAAAAGCCGGGTTCACCTCACAAGACACCCGTCTGGATGCGCTGATTGGAAATGTGACTCTGCTCATTGAATCATGGGGAGGCGGTCCCCATTACATGGACATCTTTTACGTGAATAAAGTGGTATCCACTGAAGGGGAAATCTGATTCTTCGGATCCCTTCGTTCGCATCCGAGTGAAAGATGTGGGCTCATTTGTCCTGAAGCAACAGGATCGCAGACCTTCTCGTTGGGGTGAAGAAGCAGAGCATCTGCGACGAAGCCGTTTTTTGCCAGGTAGATCCGTGAACTCCGGATTTTCGTATGTATGTTGAAATACATTTCTCAAGAAGATCGAGCGAGGCATATTAGTGTTCGGAATATCAATGTGGGAGTTGGCCCTTATTCTTGTCGTGGCTCTTATTGTGCTCGGCCCCAGGCAACTGGCCGAGACGGCACGAATTATCGGCAGAATCTATAAAGAAATACAGAGGATGGCCTGGGATGTACGGAGTTCCATCGATCTTGATTCCATAACGTCTCCGCCTCCGAAAGTGCCCCATTACGAACCCCTGCTTCCGAAATCCGATATTCCTACCCCTTCCGCTCCTCCACCGAACGTGGGAACTCAGGCCGAGCGTTCCGGCCCCGATTTTTACGCGGAGCTTCTGGAACAATCCCGCGAGGAGAGTGAGGCGGAAAAACCGGAAAAAACCGAACCGGAAGAAAAGAAATCCCCCCCTGCCTCGTCCGCGGAAACTGAAAAACGCACTTCATAAATACCTCTCCGGACCGGAATTATTCAGTATATCAGGTGATGCGTCATGAGTTTCTCTGCAAGCGTAATCCTCCTGCTGAGTCCACGATGGAGGCGAATGGCAAACCGTTTCAAAAACTCGAAACGTGATCGGCTGCGTACTCCTTTCCTCGCCAGTCTCATAATTGCCTTATGGGTAGTCATTTACATCGTATTCGTGAAAGCTTTGGCGTACTTCACCGCCGAGGAAATGTTCGGGACAATTGCAGCAACCAAACTTCTCTCGATGCTACTGATGACTTTCGGGTTCGTTCTGGTGATCAGTAACATCATCACGACTTTTTCCAGCTACTATTTATCGGCAGATCTCGAACTCATCATGGCTGGTCCCGTACCCGCAAAGTCGCTCTACAGCGCCCGCTTTATCGAGACTCTCGGTGATTCTTCGTGGATGGTCCTGGTTTTCGGATTTCCAGTGTTCCTCGCATACGGTCGTGTATTTTCCGCACCCTGGAGCTTCTATGTCTTAAGTTTCGTGACTTTCTTCTGTCTGCTCTCCCTTGTCACGTCATTGTCCATCTTCATCGTGCAGAACCTGGTCAGAACGTTTCCCGTGCGAAGGTTGCGAGACCTTTTCGTTCTAGTGGGTATATTGGTCTTCATTGGGGTGTATTTGATATTCAGGATGATTCGACCCGAGGAGTTCCTCAATCCTGAGGGATTCGCTTCAGTCATGGATTATTTGTCCATAATGTCGGAGTCGTCTTCACCATTCTTGCCTACTACATGGGTGATGTTCGTACTGAAACCGTATATTACCGGGTACGGTCACGATCAAATACCTTATTACCTTGCCCTGCTGGTTCTTGCTGCTTTAGGGGCATTCCGGATAGCGGGCCACAATCACGAACTGGTTCATTTTGTAGGTTACTCCAAGGCTATGGAATCAAAAGGGGCTCGCCTCAGCAAAAGCAGGACGGTTGCGGTACTCAGCAGGGTTTTGAATGCTGTTCTCGATCCCCCCACATCCAAACTCGTGATGAAAGAGACGTTGCTTATGGCCAGAGATTGGGGACGGTTAAGTCAATTATTGCTTTTGCTGGCTCTTATTCTGGTCTATTTGTACAATTTCAGCGTGCTCCCTTCTTTGGATTCACCCGAAGCCACAATGTCCCTGAAGAGCATAGTGGCGTTTCTCAACATCGGGTTGGCCGGATTTGTCCTGGCCTCGTTGGGAGTAAGATTTCTCTTTCCCGCGATATCTTCGGAAGGTAGGGCGTTTTGGATACTCAAAGGGTCCCCCATAGGCCTTCGAAGAATTCTTTGGGTCAAGTTCTTCTTCTATCTTGTTCCCATGCTGATTCTCGGCCTTCTTCTGGTGATAATGACAAACTGGCTTCTTGGATTGGGAACCTTCATGTTCGTCTTGTGCACTGCAACGGTTGCATTGCTTACCATGGGAATTACTTCGCTTTCCATAGGTATGGGGGTCCTCTATGCCGATTTCAAGGAAACAGACCCGAACCAGGCGTTTGCGGGATTCGGCGGTTTACTTACCATGTTGTACGCAGCGCTGGGGGTAGCTGCAGTGATCTTGCTCGAAGCGTACCCCATATACAAGTATCTGCTCGCCCAGTTCTTCCACAGGTCACTGCGGACGCAGGATTACTTTTTTATGGGAGCCTGGTTCGTAGGGGCATTGCTGGTCGCGGTTTTTCTCATGATTCAGCCAATGCGTTCGGGCCTCAAACACATCACCGAACTGGAAATATAGTCTATTCGTGAAAGGCATGCGCATGAATCCCGAATCGAGAATCGATGTTTCAATCCCATGCGGTACTCTCACTCTGGAAGGAGTGCTGGAGTATCCCGCTCATGATAGCGAACTCCTGCCGGCTGCGGTGATTTGCCATCCTCATCCGCTCTATGGAGGCAACATGCACAATAGCGTTGTTCGAGCCATGAGAACGGCCTTTCTGGAATACGGAGCGGTGGCGCTTCGTTTCAACTTCAGAGGCACCGGGGCAAGCTGGGGGACGCACGGAGAAGGAATAGACGAAATTCAGGATGTGCTGGCGGCACTTGACTTTCTGCAAAAACAAGAGCGGGTGGACTCGCAACGTTTAGGCGTCGCCGGGTACTCCTTTGGAAGCTGGGTCGGACTCAACGCTGCTTCCCGGGATTCGCGACCGGTTAGCATGATCGGGATATCACCACCGCTTGAAGCGTCGGATTTCAGTTTTCTCAAGCATGAGAAACGTCCTAAACTACTTCTTGTCGGTGATAATGACTTCGTGTGCAGCGTGAGCAGTTTCCGGAAACTGGTGGCAGCTATTCCCGAACCGAAAAAAGGGATCGTTCTCAAGGGACACGATCACTTTCATTTCGGTCAGGAAGACGATCTGGTGCGGGAGATGAAATCGTTTCTCCGAGGGTTGCCTCACGATTAGCAAAGAGCCTGGAATCAGTCTTTGTCGTTATCGGACCTTTCGATCCTGAAGGAGACTTGAGCCCTTACACGCCAGACGTCGATTTTGTCGTTTATCATTCGGACATCCTGTTCCACTACGCCTATGCGAGTAATGCCCCGGAGTGTCTTCTGAGCTTCTGCTATAATTTGTTTCATAGCATCTTCCCATCCGATGGGAGACTCACCGACAAGCTCGATAATTTTCACTACTGACATGAATAACCCCCATGAATGAAATTCACACCAAGTGGTTCTGCATGGCATAAGGTTTGTACACTGTCAACCAAAACCATCCTACATTTGTATCCATTCATATTGATGCGCTTTTCTGTTCATAAATCTGGGAGGCTGGAGGTGCGGAGGTATCCTTCGCTATCTTATGTGCACAACTGCGAAATGGTGCGAGGCATGAGCGTTTAATTTACCAGACTATTCCCCCCCTTTTGTAAAGGGGGGCCAAGGGGGGATTTTGATCTAAGCTCCAGAAATCCCCCTGAATCCCCCTTTACAAAAGGGGGACACTGATGGCCTTATTGACACTCGTACGTGCCTATTAGCCAATTCCGACCTAAGTCAGGGCAATAGGGCTCATTCGGGACGAAGATGACAGGAAATCAAAATGCGCACGCATCCACCCGTGAAACGAAATCAGGGCACGCGAATTTTCGACGTGCCCTGCGCCACACGCGAAGTAAAATACTCCGCTATCGTTCGTCAATTATGCGTTTTGCTTTTCCGATGCTGCGCTCGATAGTCTCAGGCGGGAGAATGGTGATAGGCACATTGATGCCGATAACCTGTTGTATTCGGCTGGATATCTTCTTACAGAGATTATCCAGAGTCTCCTGGCCTGATTGATATACAGCGGCTTTCACCTCGGTTTCTACGCCGATATGATCGATATAGCCTTTCTTTCTTAGCCGAATCTGATAGAGCGGCTCAACTTCTTCAAATTCCATGAGAACCGTCTCGATCTGTGACGGGAACACGTTGACGCCGCTGATAATCATCATATCGTCGGATCTTCCGAGAATCTTATCCATGGTGATGAGTGTGCGGCCGCATTCGCACTTGTCTCTCCGGAGAGCACAGATGTCTCTCGTACGATACCGAATCATGGGCATTGCTCTGCGCTGAAGGGAAGTGAATATCAATTCGCCCTCTTCTCCGAGATCGACGGGTTCAAGAGTGCCCGGATCTACGATTTCAGGCAGGACATGGTCTTCATTGATATGAATGTTATAGTATTCACAGGTGAACGAAACCCCGGGTCCCATGAGTTCCGTAAGCCCATAATGCTCATATGCATGAATGCCGCTGCGTGCTTCGATTTCAGTCCGCATCTCCACAGTCCAGGGCTCGGCGCCGAAGTGACCGGTCCTGAGATTGGTCTTTCTGAAATCTATCCCCATCTTTTCCGCTTTTTCGATAATGGTAAGACAGTAAGAAGGCGTGCAGCACAGTGCGGTTGTGCCGAAATCCTGAATCAACATGATCTGGCGCTCAGTCATTCCCGCGCCTGACGGAACTACTGCGCACCCGATCCGCATGGCTCCCTGTAAGAATCCGAGCCCCCCTGTAAATAGTCCCATTCCATAAGCGTTTTGCAGAATACTATCCGGGCGGACTTCCTGTGCCCACAATCCTCGTGCCATGAGATCGGCCCATTGATTGAGGTCTTCTGCCGTGTAAGGTCCTGTAATGGGTTTGCCCGTAGTACCTGACGAGGCATGAATACGAACCACGTCAGACATGGGCACCGCGCACAATCCAAAAGGATAATTATCACGTAAATCCGTTTTCACCGAAAAGGGGAACTTGGCGATGTCTTCCAG
The DNA here is from genome assembly GCF_000266945.1 of Desulfomonile tiedjei DSM 6799. Taxonomy (NCBI): domain Bacteria; kingdom Pseudomonadati; phylum Thermodesulfobacteriota; class Desulfomonilia; order Desulfomonilales; family Desulfomonilaceae; genus Desulfomonile; species Desulfomonile tiedjei. The sequence continues at coordinate 675,116 of NC_018025.1, read as the reverse complement.
TTTCTGGAGATCGGAAGGCTTTACTCCTGCATTGTCAAAGGCTTTCTTGTAGAAAGGAACCCTTTCATACACCCAAGCTACTGTTTGCTTAAGCTGTTGTAGTTGCCAAGCCTTCATGTCCGATTCGTTCATGATTTCGAACTTCTCATCCCAATACTTTTTAGCCATGCAGTTTCTCCTAGACGATGATTCTGTCATTTTTCGCGGTGACGACAAGTGGGAAGGGCGTAGTTCTTTATATTTATTGGATAGGGACCTAAACAGTCAAGACAAAAATGTAACCGGCGAGCGCTTCTCGTACGGTTACATCATCAAGTACGAACCTTCAGATCAGTGAATTCCAGATTATATCGATCTGATGAACAGTGTACGGATAAACTGATTCCGGATCATGAATAGTGTCTCCCCGAAATTGGTAGCCACCGGCCTCAGTGCCGGTGGATAATATGTAAACCAAATCGCTCAATTAGTTTTGCCCGGCAGCGACGCCGGGCGCTACTAAAACTCTTCAGTTCCGGTATCGGATTACCTCAAAACTTTGGAGAAACACAACGGAAGTCTGTCGAATTTCAGTTTATCAGTGATTTTAGATTGGTCACGGTCTCTTTTGATAACGTGTTCTCAAGGACAGGCACGATATCGGGTTGCTCGGCCTTTCCATGAATTTTAAGCAGCAGAGTAACCGGGGTTTTCTTGACGCCTGCATCTCCCTGCGTTTTTGCTTCTCCCGAATCCTCACCGATACCCAATCGTTTCAGTTCCTTATCTAATCCAGTTATTTTCAGGAGATCTCCGTGTTTCTTTATGGCCTCATTAACAGCAGGGATTTTGTTTAGAGCACTTCCGACAGCGGTGTAGGTCTGTATACCCGCAAATGCGTCAAGATTCATTGAATGTAGCCTCAGTGTCCCCAAAGCACCGGCACGGATATCAGATCCTTTCACACACAGATTGTTTGTTACTACATCACCCTGTCGTATGCGAAAATCACCGGAGAGTGACTTGAAGCTCAACAGTCTGGTTTGTTGCACTTCCTGAACATTAAACAGCACGTTCAGAGCCAGATTGGCTTTATCGAGGATTCCCTTCAGGCGATCGGCTCTTATCTTGCCCGAATCCATTGCAACCGAAAAATTCCCGTTGAGTTCGGGAATGGAATCGACGTGCCTAACTGCACCTTTTATTTTGAGCGGTCCTTCGAGAGTTCCTCGTACACTGCACGACAATTCCGAAGTCTCCAGAGCAGTTCCGTGGATGTCGACTTCGCCTTTTATACGATCCAATTCCAGGCCGCTGCCGGGATGATAATCGACGCCGTTCAGTCGCACTTTTCCATGAGGGACTATTTTGTCGGCTCTTTTGTTGAGAGTAATGGACGCGTCCACCGGACCGGCTACCTTTAACTGAGTTGCTGCAGGGATGAGTTTCGTCAGTTGCTTTAGATCGGCTTTCGAGACATCCAGCGTGATGTCGCCGAGATCGCCTTTACGATCGAATGCCTTCCCCTTTGCATTCAACACCACTCCCGGAAACGTCACTTGCCCGGCGGTGATGTCGAGCTGTCCCCCGGAGTATTTTCCGGAACCTCTGATGTTGCCTGCAAGCCCCCCGGGCTTTCGGAACCAGTTTCCGGCGGTCATGTCAAGATTGGCGAGCGGCATGGCAACCGACCAGTTCAAATCGGAAGGCGAACCGGAAATCCTGGCCTTGAGCGGTGCGCTGCCTTTAACCGTAATATCTTGATTCTGCGCCAGAAGTACTGCCATCACATCTGTATCCAATTGTAAAGCAATCGTTCCATCCACATTCGGTGCAGGAGATCCGAGTTCGTTCAAGTCGCCTTTGAATGTCAGAATGTCACCGGTCTCGTGACCGCCACGTACGGAGAGTCTCGCTTCCTTCAAATCGATTCGTTTGGGACGAAGCATGAATTTTGATTCAAAAGCCACGTATTTTCCGGGAATCCATTTTCCTTTCGGATCGATCCTGAGATTTACTCCGGTCAGCCCGATGTTCACGATTGCAGGCTCTACACTCATCTGTGGCTTCAAGGGCAAGAAATTGCCTTTCACCGAGATGCTTGCTTTACGCCCTGAAGGCTTTTCGATGTACGGCAGCCATTCGATTTCGGGACCGCTCAAATCCGCTTTCATATCGACCCACAGACGCTCGAGCCTGCCTCTGAGAGTTGCCGAGACTGGTATGGTCCCTTTCACAGCTACTCCTGCGGGGAGGTGGACTCCCAGTTTGTTGGACCACTCAGGTCGGAGGAGCACCTGCGCCTGCAATTCCAAATTGCGATCCTCGACAAAAGGCCTGGCGATAGTACCCCTGACGGATGCAATGCGTTCCTTTTCGAAGATTTCAAGCGATTCCAACTGGAGGGTATCCGGCTCCAATCGCGCCTGAGTGTATATCCTGCTTTTTTCTGCCAGTCCCTTGAGAACGCCCGATGGCACAACATCCTCAAGCGTAACCGTACCTTGAACCGACCAATCGCGAGAATTCCTCCACTCTGATTTTACGAGAGCTTTGATGACCCCGGTTTCCCTATCCAGGGGAAAGTCTTTCGGGAGGCTCGCCGACAGGAAAGTCATGGGAAAATTGTCGGTCTCGGTTGTGATAGCTGCACTTTCCAGTGAGGAAAAATCGGACGAAACCACCACGTCCCCATGCATTTTGAGTTGGGCCGGAAGTTTCGTCTCGGATTTGAGCGCGACTTTGAATTTAACGTCCGTCTTTCCGTTGTTTACCCAGTTCAGCGATGCTGCACAGTGCTCGACAACCAGTCTTCGATCGAGCCATGGAGGCAAATACAGATCGAAGGGTCTCAGGTTCAAGCTCCCCGTCGTGATGTTAAGAGACGCTGCCTCAATGCTCTCCATAGAGGGAGCAGGCTGTAAGAAGCCGTTGCATTTGAGAGTGGAACGCTTTTCTCCTTCCAAGGAAAATTCTGCTTCCATCTTAACATCAACCTTCCGATCGGTTTCATTCCTGGTCAGACTCGCATTTACGTTCTTAAGACTGGCCTGCATTTCCTGTCCCGGGAGAATATGCTGATCGACCCAATCGATGCGAGCATTGGTCAAAGTGACGGTATCCACCGACCATTTTATCCGATTATCAGTTTCCGGTTGTTGTCTCTCCTGAGCGCGGGGTCGATCTTGAGATGGCAGATCCCCTGCTCTCTCAGGTTCCGAAGATCCAGGTACGGGGATAAACACTGCTGCCACTGATCCGTCCGGATTGCGCTTCACTGTAGCGCGCAGTCCGTGCACGGAAATAGATTCAATAGCAATTTCCTTGTTGAACAACGGCAGAATGTCCGGTTTCAGAGTCAGCTCATCGGCGGCAAGAAGCAATTTGCCCTGCGGGGAGACCACGGCGATTCCCTTTATGTAAAGGCAAAGCGCTCCAGAACAGGAGGGCGATACTGTAATCGAGCCCACACTGACCTGCTGTCCGGTTAACTTCTGCAGTCGATCCTGTACATTAGACCTGATGAATTCGGTTTCCGGAAGAAATCTCAGGGCCAACAGCACTGTGATAATGAGAATTACGGCTATAACCGGAATGATTACCGACAGCCTTTTGAAACGCATGGGTACTTTCTCCGCGGCTAGAGGTCTCGATAGATTTTGAATATTTTCTCCCAAGTACCGGTAGATTCTAAGAACATGGATAATTCCACAATTATTTCATCACTTGTTTCAGCCCGCTTCAAATCCAATGTGCCGGAAGTAACTCAAATAAACCAAATGATTTGGTATTGCAAGGGTGCACCCTCGGGTCTCCCACCGCGTTCGCTCCCTTATTCTGCATAAATAAACAGTTACGATAGAAAAATGTTTGGCTGTTCAGCCATATCATGCTTACTATATATTTGACAGATGCCTTGAATACTGCAATTCTGAAGTCTTGCCGGTCGCGTGGGTTCTTTCGGATTTTCCTATAGGACGAGATACCGAAAAACCACCCGCCTCGGCAGAATACAGGGTTCAGGAAAAACAGTTCACAGGAGTTCTATAGGAGTCATGAGCAGGAAGATTTTCGCGGTCGGTGATATTCACGGCTGTTACGACAAATTGACGGCAATGATGAAGATACTTCCATGGAGCCGCGAAAATGGCGACTTGCTGCTCTTCATCGGCGATTACATCGATCGCGGCCCCAGGTCCCGAGATGTTGTTGAGTATCTCGTGCAGCTCCGCAAAAAGGGTGGCGAATTCGTGTTTCTCAAGGGAAATCACGAGAAGATGCTCCTAGACTACTATATCCAACAAAAAGATCAGATGCTCTACGTAGCAAACGGCGGTGCAGAAACCATAGCGAGCTATGTTGAGGGGGGCATCGGCAGGAAGGCCTTCGTACTCCCTGAGGAGCATTTGGATTTCTTCCTTTCCCTGGGCCTTTATTATCAAACAGAGGATTATATTTTCGTGCACGCCGGTCTCAGGGATAACATCAAGATCGCCGAACAATCAGAGGAAGACTTGCTCTGGATACGTGAAGAGTTCATTTACTCTGCGTACGATTGGAATAAGAGAGTGATTTTCGGTCACACGGCTCTGGAAACACCATTCGTCACACCCAGCAAAATAGGGATCGATACGGGTGCAGTGTACGGCAATAAGCTGACTGCAGTGGAACTACCCAGGATGAAGTTCTACCAGGTGTAATCGAATCGAACCGGCATTTTACACGATCTGCTCAAGCCAAAATATTATCAGGGATCATTGCTTCCAACCGAGCGTGCGAAGAAACCATTTCTTCAGCAATTGTATGCAATGGGGATCGAGTCGCAACCTGTGAGCTCCGCGTTCGATAATTTCCAGTTCGGCAACCCCTCCAGGAGCGTTTTCATATAATTCACGAGCCTGGAGCAATGGGATCAACTCATCTTCGTCGCCGTGAACGATCAGCAAGTGCTTTCCCTTGTAGTGCCGTATCCAGCGCTTGGGGTCTATTTCTATGAAACCTGAAATCCAGCGATCCACGTCTTTGGGATAATCCTTATCGCGTATAATACCCCGCGCCTTGAAGTCCGCGATAATCTCTTCCGGGTCCTTGTTGAAAAACGAAAAATCGGCAGGTGTGCCGGCAACTGCCATGCTATAGATATTGGAATTTTCAGCAGCTACGCGTATCGCAGCGGCCCCACCTCCGCTGAATCCGAGCACCATGATTCGCGTGGGGTCGATGTGAGGCGTGTTTACGACCACGTCCAGCACTGCATCCAGGTCGCGGGTCCACCCCATCATGTCAAAATCCCCGCCCGAATCGCCGCAACCACGAAAATTGAAGATCACTGCTACGAGGCCTTCCGAGGTGAATTCTTCTGCCAGCCCTTCATAACCCGGGTCGCTTTCAGGTCTAGAGGCTCCATATCCGGGAATCCCATGACAGATAACCACGGCAGGGTACAGCCGTGCCGGATGTTCTGAAGGAAACAGGACTTCTCCCCGAATGGTAATGCCGTCGGAAACAACCGAAAATGGTTTTCTGTCCCTTTTTTCAGGATCGACCGTATCGATCTTCCGGACCCCGGTCTTGAAACGAAGTGCATCCAACAGCTTGGCGAACCAGACTTTAATCAAATTGCTTTCCATGAAACAGAATAGACCTCCTCTGCGGGACTCATCAGACCGAACGAAACTTGACTCGGTCCGGGCGATCTTCAGGAGTCTGGCAGATATGAAACGATATTCCAAGTGTCATGACAGCATCTTCTTATATCCATTTGCTTTCTAAGTTGGACGAAAATCCCCTCTAGCCCCCCTTCATAAAGAGGGGAACGGGGGATTTTGAATGCAAATTGCTATTGTATTATTCGATGCGGAGAAACGTTCGAGATGACTCCAGGATTTGCTTGTGGTCGGTCAAGAAGAAGATGTGTGCTCGAGCGCGAAGAAGAAACGAGGACAACCTTCCTGTGTGCTCCCCGTTTCTTTGAAGGCGAAACAGTGGATTCCGGGGCCCTGCTTTAGGGGTCGAACGGGATTGAGGTCTGCAGTATCGAACCTGTTGTTCTCTACAACGCGGATAAGAAACGTTCCACCTCGCTCAGGGCGTGTGTCAGATTGGTTACCAGGTCTCGCATGTGAGGCTCGGGGAAGAGCTTCAAGAGCAAACCCGCGTCGTCTGAAAATTGAATGGACTCCTCAAGGCCGCCGTCGATATTTCTAAGCCTTCCGGCCAGCGTATGCTGTACGTGCGTTTCCATGCTCGATTCCTTCCGATACTAAAACCAAATAAAAAAAGACCAAATCAAAAACAGAAAACGGCTCTGTTCCTTAAGCGCGGGGAAAAATCCGGGTACAAGACGGACAGTAGAAAACCTTTTCCCGGGCCATGAACATGAAAGCTGCAACGCCCGTGAAGACCGCCCCCAGAAGAAACAGTATGCCGGTGATATATACGGTTACCAATCGAAGTAATGAGAACCCGTCGAAAAAGCCGATCACCGCAGATCCACAAAATCCGAGAAAAAGAAGAATACCTGCCAGAATGAGCGCTTGCTTGCTTCTGGATCGATCGTATATGTCTCGGACTCCAAAATGCATAACTGTCTCGCAGCCATCGCACCGCGGTCCCGACTCTTCTACATGATCCTGTTCCATTTGATCCAGAGCAGGAAGGATATCATCAAGCGAATTCTCGAATTCAGGCTTCGTTTCCATGGATTTCAGAAAATCATTCTCCTCTCGCGCGGTCTGCGGAGCCATGAATTCATCCGGCTCGACAATTGCCGGTGGGATTTCCGTGTGTTTCACAGGAGCATCGGCCAAGGATTCCTGTTTTGTAGGGTCTTCCTTGCACGCTTGTTCCGCGACAGGTTCCGAGTCTTCCGAGACCTCCGAAGGGTTCACGTTTTCGCGACTGATCAGTTCCTGGAAAGAAACCCCACAGCTTGGACAAATATCGAACATCACTTCATGGGAAGCGAGGCAGCACGGGCAGATGAAACTGGATGTTTCAGTCTCTTGCCTTTCTCGCAGGCTCTCCAGACGGTAATGTTCCTCTAATTCTGAACTCGAGACGATCTCTCGTTCCACGAGCATGTTGTAGAATTTTTCCAGTCCCACGGGGGTCAAATGATATTTCTTCAGCATGTCCGCGTCGGTCATTCCCGCGCGAAAATCGTCCAAAAAATCCTTGACTCTAATGCTTCTTCTCTCTTGATTGGCCTGGATACTGCTCATAGTGTTTCACCTCAAGTGTACAGTGCGTTCATGTTATAGCAGAATATCACCAATAAGACAACATTAAATCGCACTGTTATTGAGATTATCTAGAATTTAGTTTAATAAATTAGCCACCCCCGATTCTCGCTCCTGTTGCCCGTAGATTGGTGTCGCGAGTCCTTTTCGTGGAGCTTGTCTGTTACGCGCCCTATTAGCGTTCCTAAAGGATGAAGAATTGCCGGTCTCTTTTCCTAAATTGCGGTACAGCGCGCCTTATTCGTCTTTCTTGCAAAAGCTCCCGGATTCGGTTAGTTTTTTCTGGAAACTCGCACACTTTCCAACTCTAGGAAAAAATGACCATGGGATTAACAGTCCGATCGTTATTTGCCGCAGCTTTTGTTCTTGGAGTCATGGCATGCGAGGTGTGCGGTGCCGAGGAGCTGAAAAAGGCCATCTGTAAACCGAAGCTCCAACAACTCTCCACTATCGCTCTTGGCAGCGCCGGCCAATTCAGTTGGGAATGTCCGGAACCCGGCAGGCAGGGAGACGGTTATTTCATCGTTTTTATAAGGCCGGTAGGTACTTATGTGTTACTGAAGGTACCGGAACGACGGACCGCGTTTGAATTTGCTCCGGATATGCCCGGGAACTGGCGGTGGATAGTAATAAATACCGACCCGGATCGCGGTCAGCCGGATGTGGAATCCGACCCGGGATATTTTCAGGTGACTCCCCCCGAAGAATCGATTCACTAGCAACGTTGCGGATTGTTGAATACTCAATGGCTGCGTAAGATCCGTGATTGTTCCGGCCGAAACCTCATATCTTCTTTAACTGTCCTGATTTCATCTTTTGGTTAAAATTTGACCAATTGACAAACATATTTTAAGTTCAGCTTCACATGAGTCCATTCGTGTGCTATAGGCCACCCTCTGTAATCGAACTGAAAATTTTTCCAGCAAGGTACAGAACTAAATGCTTCCAAGTGAGTCAAACGAATAGGTCTAAATCAAGTCCCCCCTGCAGAAGGAGAAATGTACATGTTGAATGTTCGAATTCGGGCGATCTTTTTGGTGCTGTCCATGGCTATTTTTGCCGGATTGCCTTTGGTATCTCATTCCGCTGAAGCTCAGGCCCCATCTGTGCTGAAGCAGTTGGATGAGGCTTTCGTGCAGGTCGCCGAAAAGGTAACTCCCGCCGTAGTGAACATCAGATCTTCCAAGAAAGAAGCAGCATCGGGCGTCCCAGGCGAACTCGATCCTTTTTTCAAGCACCCATTCCGGGATTTTGACGATTTGTTCAAACGTTTTAAGAAAGGGCCCAAACCTGAAGGTTTCAAGCAAGAAGGATTAGGTTCGGGCGTGATCATCAGCTCGGACGGCCACATCCTTACAAATTCCCACGTAGTGAAAGATGCTGATGAAATTCAGGTAAATCTCTCCGACAGAAGGTCCTTCACAGCGAAAGTTATTGGTACTGACTCGGAAAGCGATATAGCGGTGATCAAAATCGATGCTAAAGATCTGCCGATTGCCAAGCTCGGCGATTCATCCAAACTGCGCGTTGGAGAATTGGTGATGGCAATCGGAAATCCTTTCGGTCTGAATCGTACCGTGACATCGGGTATTGTCAGTGCAACGGGTCGGACAAACGTGGGCATCATCGATTATGAAGACTTCATCCAGACTGATGCAGCGATCAATCCGGGCAATTCCGGCGGGCCGCTCGTAAATATCAGTGGTGAGGTTATCGGGATCAACACAGCCATTGCAACTCGCAGCGGCGGTTATCAGGGCATCGGGTTTGCCATTCCGTCAAATTCGGCAAATCTCATTATGGAAGATCTGCTGAAGGACGGAAAAGTCCGCAGAGGACTACTTGGAGTCAATATCCAAGATATGAATGAATCTCTCGCCAAATCGTTCGGTCGTACCGATACGAAGGGCGCGTTGGTAGCCCAGGTGGTGGAGGGAAGCCCTGCGGAAAAAGCCGGAATCAAGCCCGAAGACATTATCCTCAAGTTTAACGGTCAGGATGTCAGTGGTGCAGCCGAACTGAAGAATCTCGTAGGTCGCCAAAAACCTGGAGCTACTTCGAAGTTGACCGTGTGGCGCAATGGCAAAACCGTGGATTTCAGCATTGAAATCGGGGAACGCACTGCAAAAGCGCTCGGCACGCCAGTTCCTCCAGCCGCAGGCGAAACATTCGAAGAACTGGGACTCGAAATTGAACGTGTTCCTGCAGCCGCAGCCGAAAAGATGGGATTGAAAGAAGGTCAGGGAGTGCTGGTGAAGGATGTAAAAGGCGACGGTCTCGGCTCACGGATGGGTCTCCGCTCGGGAGATGTGATCCTGGAAGTCGACGGTAAGAATATTTCGAGTCCGTCCGACTTCAGTGATGGAGTGAAGAAAGCCCGAGAACACAAGGTCATTCGTTTGAAGATTCAACGAGGGACAGCGAAGATCTTCGTAGCCTCTCCTATCGGTTAACTTCCATTATCTCAGGCTCTCCGCCCCTTATGGCCGGAGAGCCGCTCCCACAATCCTTAGTGTTATCTTCGAGTGTTTTGGCCTGGTTGTTTCCGAGGAAGAACTGGAAACACCCTGGCGGCTCATCGCCAGTTGAGAAAAAACATAAATAATTTCAAGTTCCGGAGGGACGACTGAACACAAATTCGCCCGGATAATCTCCTCCGCCATAACAGCACGGCTGGCAACCCTCCGTGAATGACGAAGCAGATCCGACTTTCTCTACAAGACTTCTCCCCGGACTACATATATTTTACCTCTACAAAGTAGCCATGTGGCTGAAGGTCTTTCAACAAAGCATGGGCAGCTTGCCGGAACAGGGCTTTATGTTCCCGGGCACTCCCTATCCGCCTCATTTCTCCTGGAAACATGCTTTCCTTCGAATCGAACGTGCCCTCGTTGAAATAATTATCGAGCGCTTCTTCCCAGGAACCTTTCAGCTCGCAATTCGCGGAATGGCATAGTTCGAAACAGATCTGCTGTCGCTGAAAATCCAGTGCCACTCTGACTTCTACGTGAAGACCGGCTCTGTAGGTCGCGTCAGCGACTGGTGTCCCTTCATGAGAAATGTGAGCGACGATGATCATAAGCGTCTCCCGCTATCAGTGGTAATCGTCGGAAGTTAGTATCGTAGCAATTTCTACGCATGCTGTCTAGCCGGCAGGGTATGCTTCATCCGACCGAGTTATACCATTTCGCAGTTGTGCACCTAAAATGGCGAAGGCTGAGGTGTCCTGAGCGGAGTGATTGGAGGTTCTGCGTCGTCCGGAGCGAAGGATACTTCAGCCTCCCAGATTATGAAAAGAAAAGCGAATCGGTATTAGAAGAGTGACTCACTAGCAACGACTCCACGTGCCGTTCGTATTCAGGAATACAGCGGGCGAGGAGGCTGGTGAGGGTCTTTTCAGCCCGCTGAACGAACAGCTTTTGACTTGACAAGCTATAGCGAGTAGTTTAAACATTCCTATTTCGAGGGGGCGGGAATTGTGATTTTTGCGTTAAGCAACAGTTTTCGCAAATTATTTTCCTTGATTGCAATTATTTTTTAATGTAATGACTGAATGTGCCGTTTTGATTGGCGTGTTCTGTACTACCTTATTGCAACTCTGTTGAAAACATCCAGAATCGGATGGGAGGTTATGCTTGAATGGAACCGTGTCCTGTACTGGTGAAAGGTAACAGAGAAACGGACAGGCCTTACAGGAAAGTGGACTGCGATCATTACGGTGATTGTCTGGACACGGCGCTTAGAAGCCGGTGGTCTGATTTTTCTTGTTCCGAATGCCGTGCTTACACGAGAACACGATTTATAGAGCAAGCCACCGGATCTGACGATTACTGGTAGGCTGTTTGCTTTTTGGATTCGAGGGTGTTCCGCGTACCCGCCATTGTATTGTGGGCAATCGCTTTTGCCTATGTGGAGTCGGCTGTAGTTGAATACTTGAGATGCATCTACTATCCGTTGGAACGGGGAGGATTCCAGTTTCCGGTGCTCAGTCTGGAGCAATTGGAAGCTATGGGTCCGGAACATGTCCGACGATTGATAATAGAGCTTGGTCGTGAAATCTCCACTCTTGTCATGCTCGTCGCCATCAGTCTTTCTGCTGCCGGCAATCGTCGTGAGGCGTGGGCCTATTTTCTGATCGCCTTCGGAACCTGGGATATTTTCTATTATCTTTGGCTAAAATTGTTTCTCGGATGGCCTCAGGGAATCATGACGTGGGATCTTTTATTCCTTGTTCCTGTTCCTTGGGTTGCTCCCGTGTTGGCGCCTGTACTTATTTCCGTGACGATGATTGCGGCCGGCCTCACGGTCCTCGCGTTCGAGTGGATCGGTCGTCCGTTGGAAGTGTCTTGGAGCGCCTGGGCTCTTATCGTTCTCGGCGGCCTGGTGGTGATCGTTTCCTTTTGCCTCGACTTCCATACCATCACGACGGGAGGATATCCCAATCCATTTAACTGGCCTTTATTCGGGGCAGGTTTGGCAACCGCTCTCGCATCCTTTTTGTGGTCGGTCGTGCGCCATGTGCGCGCTCTATCTTGACTCTGCCTGTCTGCTCTGGTAATTATTTCTTTTTAGCTTCGATTCGGCTTACCGAGCCTTACCTAAAGGTCCCGGGCAAACCGCATTTCAGTCTGGATCGATACAGAGGAGGCTTCATGGGCAAAGTACCACGCAATAGGCCGGGATCTCAATATGATGAGGACCAGCTTGGTTTCGGGGATATTTTCACGGAACACATGCTGCAAATGGTATATTCGGAAGAGGACGGGGGTTGGCAGACTCCTGAGATTACTCCCCTGCAGAATCTTGTCCTGCATCCCGCTACAATGGTTTTGCACTATGGTCAGCAGGTGTTCGAAGGCTTGAAGGCTTTTGCCGGACCGGATGAGGATGACATTCTTCTCTTCAGGCCGGATATGAATATAGCCCGATTCACAAAATCCTGCGACCGGCTATGCATACCGGCTCCGGATCAAGGTCTGTTCATGGAACAGATGAGCAAGCTCATTCGTCTGGAACGGGATTGGATTCCCAAACAGCATGGCACCTCTCTTTATGTGAGACCTACCATCATCGCCACAGATACACACCTGGGGGTCAGACCTTCGAGGAAGTATCTTTTCTACATCATACTTTCTCCGGTTGGAGCCTACTATCCTGAGGGTTTCGAGCCGGTGAGAATCATGGTTACGGACAAGTATATTCGTGCTTGCCGGGGCGGACTCGGTGAAGCCAAGACAATGGCAAATTACGCAGCGTCTTTGCTTGCCGCAGAAGAAGCCCATTGTGCTGGGTTCACTCAGGTTCTCTGGCTGAATGCCGTGGACAAGCTTTCCATCGAAGAAGTCGGAACCATGAACATCTTCTTCAAGATGAACAACGAGATCGTTACCCCTGCACTGGAAGGAACCATCCTGCCGGGTGTTACTCGTGATTCGGTGATCCATTTTGCTCGGGAGCTTGGGCATCCTGTCGTAGAGCGTCAGGTTTCCATAGAGGAGATCGTCAAGGCAGCGGAAAACGGAGCACTCCAGGAGATATTCGGCTCTGGAACAGCAGCAGTGATCTCTCCTGTGAGTCATTTCAGGTACAAAGATCACGATCACATGGTGGCGGACGGGAAAACCGGTCCTGTAGCGAGACAGCTTTTCGATGAGTTGACAGCGATGCAGACCGGACGTAGATCCGATCCCTTCGGGTGGGTGGTCAATATCGGAAAATAATCTTGGGATTCTGTCCAAGAACGAATTCGGGGAGCCTGAACAAATGTTCGACTCCCCGAATTGTTTGTGTGTTTTTGAAAACGCTAAGATGCAGTGCTTGCCACTCGGAACCCGTAATTCGGCTCCTGAGTTTTTCTCAGGAGTTCCTCAACCAACGTTCGATGTACATTTTTAGCTGCTTCATTCTGTCTGCTGGAAAATTCTCTATCATTTTCTTTATTTCCAGATAGTTCGGGTCGTCACGGAATCGATGAGATTTTGGAAGAGTCTTTCCCTGGGACGAATTCATGTCGCGCATCTCTACCACTCCTCTGGCCATCCGTTGAAGCATTTATGGTCCGCTTCATAGTCCAGGCGGATCGAGATGTCAACGGAAAAGAGCGCCCGCAAAACTGCTTCTAAAAGCTCTTCACGGGAGTCGTCGATCCATGAGCGGCTTGGAATCGGGCTCATGCGTCGCGAGATATGCTAAAAATAAACCAACAGTTTCACAAATCTGCCTAACGTTTTCATTTGACGATAGATATTATATCTGATATGCATCCCACAGAACGAGATGCGGAGTTGTATATGTTTTCCATTGCCAAGGGGAAATTCAGTGACATTGTGAGGCTTCCAAATCACACTCTCCTGTACGGTGTCATACTCACGGCGCTCGGGGGTTTTGTCACTTTGGGGTCCGTGACGCGGATTTACGAACTGAGGGAATTTTTTCCGCTGAGGGTACCGGAACAGGTAAACGAGTTCATTCTCAATTACGTCCCCTTCATTCTCGGGACATTCGTGACCACGATAGCCGCCCTCGCGGGTGTGATTGTAGGATTGAACTGGTTCTTCTCAGGTTTCAAGCAAATGTGCAGACTGCGGGTGCAACTTCGTTGGCCCGGAGAGTTTTACAGACCTGAAACCGTCTCTCTGGGGTTAAAAGAAGGCAAGCTGCGCTCGTATGAAAAATCCCCTACGCTGCTGTTTTTCATATTGGGGAAGATCTGGTCCAATGCGAAGTATATATCTGAGATATCCGGCCAAATAGTGCGCTGGAACATCCGATTCATCTGGACTGCCCTCGCTTTTGCCATTATCCTACATTTTCTTTTCAAGTCATTGGTATTCTTACCGAAGTATCTTTCGGAATTGGGATTGGGAACAGGTTATGTGCTTCCAAGCCCCATGCCTTTTTACAATCTGCTGGCAATCGTCTGCATTCTCAAACTGGTCATAGCCTTTTCGCTTATACCCCTGAAAAAGCCTGGCGCAACGCGAGAAATGGATTCCATGATCGTTGAGGGACGCGGCCATCCATCGGTCTTTTTCGCCATTCTCGAGGAAGGCTCCAAGATTTTTGCGCATAAGGGATTTTCGAATCGTATTTCCCGCTCGAGACCGGTGGTCTGTGAGGACGGCGAAACCATGATCGGCACTCTGGTGGAAAGTTTTCCCGAGTACATCAAAACATCCTCCAAAACTGCCGCCCTGCTAAGTCTTCTCATAGGATCCGTCATGGTCCTGGTAGGCTTTCTGCAGATAATCCTCATGCAGTATCCCGCTTTTTCCGTGACGTACGAAGAATTCTTCCGACTCCACGCCCTGAGCATGGTCAGCGATATCTTCCTGTACGTGGCAATGATTCTTCTCGGGAAGAGTTTCCTGGATCAGGCGCGCGCGCTCATGGCAGTGTACAGGTTCAGGTCCAGTCTTGTTTATGCGGAAGCTAAGGGAGAATTCGATCGCAAAGTGCTTCCCGATCTCAAGGGCATCGTATCCGCAGAACGGCTGTTCAATCCGCTGACACAATGCGCTTTCAACGTGCGATATTTTTCCGCGGAAGCTGTTTCGGAAGCCATCACCCCTGAAGGCGTGCGGGAGCTGGTAGGCCTCGAAATGTCCGGGAGGCTGGCCAAAGATGTGGCACGGCTCAAATTTATGCCCTTCCAGGTGAATTTTGTAGAACGCTATCCTTCTTCCTGGATCTCTGAAGATTCGGACAAAGACGAAGAAATAGTTCAGGTCACAGGAGATCCTCTGTCTCTGGCGGACGAGATGTCTCCTGAACCCATCGTTTCTCAGGAAAATTGCAGATGATATGGCATGGACTGATCTGCTTTTCTCTCAGCAGTGTCATCATGACGTCCTGGAATGAAACCGCGCTGTCGAGACCCGAATTGAGCAGGCCTCGGGCATCTTTCGTATCCCTCGAAGTACGACGATCCGTGGAAGACCATTTGCGGCTGAGGGAATTAGAAAAACTCGAAGCTATCGTCGCTTCTCTCGGCGGCAAACCGCACTACGCAAAAAGCCTCTTGGAGGCTGGGCGTGAATTCCAGATCGATCCGGTTCTCCTGACTTCACTGACGTTCGTGGAATCCAGTTTTCGTCCCAATGCCGCATCGGGTAGAGGAGCAAAAGGGATGATGCAACTTCGTCCCATAGTCCTGGAGGTGTTGGGCGTAACGGACCCCTGGGACCCTCACGAGAACATCATGGCAGGAGCGGCATATCTTCGTCACTGCTTTGAACGGTACGGAAAGTACAAGCATTCGACCTATCTTGCATTGGCAGCGTACAATGTCGGGCCCGCACCACAGGAGAAGCTCCTGGAGTCCGAACCTGCGCGGCGTTTTGTGGGCAAGGTGTTGCAGATATACAACAGGCATGCGGATAAACCGATTCTGGTGATGCCTCGGCCGCCCCGTTTAACGTCTGCATCTGCAAGAAATTCATAGATAGGAGACACGGCTGTCAACACTAAAGATTGTGAGTTTCAGGAAACTGGGTTAACATTCTCCAAGACAGATCAATGTTTTGCATTAACTAGTCTACTCTATAGACGATTAGTAATCTTCGTACCTTGACGGGACAAAAATAGCTGCTATCATGGCCGAATCCGCAGTATCTGCGGGTGCTCCCATGAGATTGTAGGAATTGGCGAGCCGCAGTCCCGTTCCGGCTCGAAAGATAAACAGAGTAGTCTCACGCCGGAAGACAAGGGGTTTACCTTCCTGTTTCTATCCGGGAAGAGGTGAGCAGATGAGACATTCTCGAGTGCGTTTTGCGGCCGTGGTGGCAGGGTTGATCCTTCTGCTGGTAGTCACCGGTTTTGCGGACGATTACCTCGTGATCAAGAAAAAAGACGGTGCTTCACAGAGAGTCCCTCTGAAATTCAATCCTGACCAGATCGAGTCACTTCACGTCGAACCCGGTCAGCCCGGCGTACCTGCGGCCAAGGATGAAGAGCCACCGGAAGCGGCGCGGCCGGAGGAACCCGAGGGCGCTCCCACTGCTCCAATGATTCTCAGACAGGGAGGACAGGCTCCAGTCAGAGGATTGCCCCAGCAGTCACAGGAACAGGAATCCGCTCGAGATCAAGGGGCCAGAACAACCCAACCTCCGGCCCAGGAGAGACAACGGAGCGAAGCGCCGGCCGCCGGACCCAAGAAGGTGGAACAGGCAGCCATACCGGCTCCAGGCAAAGGCTTCAGTGTGAACATCTACAAGCTGCCGGACAATATCAAAGCTCTTCCCGATTACAGCGCGTTTCCGCCTGTGGGCACAACCACCTGCGATCGGATCAACTTGGAGCCGTCCAAAGGCGAGAACGATCCAGGTGGCCTACCGGAGAATACCAACGGTCTCGGGCTGAGATTCATGGGGATGTTCATGGTGAGCGGGGAAGGCATTTTTAAGTGGCGCCTCCAATCCAAGGACGGAGCCCGCATGCATATCGACGACAAGACCGTGATTGAGAACGACGGAGTTCACGAATCCGCATCGAAAACAGCATATGTCCATCTTGCTGAAGGCATCCACACGGTGATTATCGATAGCTTCAATTCTCAGGGGGCACCTCTCCTGAAACTGTTCCTCCAGCCTCCAATGGGACCTGAACAGGTATTTAGTTCCACTGCCGGCGCAGTTGGTTGGAAAGAACCCGACAAGCCATACGACGTCTTGTGGGGACAGGTATATTTCGTTCCCAAAGGCAATTACCCGGAAGGACCTGATTTCAGTCAATTGAGTCCCATAGGACGTCTCATTACTCCGTCCCTTGATCTCACCGGCACGACTGGATTTGTTGGTTTACCGGGAAAGAAAGAGATGGTGGGGGTCAGGTACCAGGGCTTTTTCAACGTTCAAGGAGCCGGAATCTTCGCGTTCAGGCTCGTTGCCGACAGCTTTGCACGCTTGACTATCGGCAAGCAGTCGATTGTAGAGACTGCGTCCTCGAGTAAATCGGATCAGAGCAGGCTCGGCTGGGCTTTTCTCCAGCAAGGAAGCTATCCTATTACTGTCGATTATTTTAACCCTCAAGGAGATCCCAAACTACAGCTCTATGTGACTGCACCTACCAACAAAGAAGAGTTGTTCGCTCCGGCCGAGGTGTTGGAAGGATTTTCCGCGGAATCCAGCGAGCTTAGCCTTATCCCGGCATTCGTATATTTCATCAAGCCAAACACAAAAACATTACCGAATTACAATAAGATGACCCCTGCAGGGATGTTCTTCACCAAAGCGATCGATTATCCAATCAACAGAGGGACACGAGAATTTTCGGGGGTACCAAAACGAGAAGACTGGCTCGGCCTCCGGTTTTACGTGAAGTTTACGCTCTCTGACCAGGAAGCAGGTAACTACAAATTTCGTCTGGTATGCGATGACGTTGCTCGCTTGATTGTCGGTAAGAAAATGGTGCTTAACGCGGATCAGTTGGGCAAACTTCAGGATGTATCGGGGTCCGTTGCATTGCCTGCGGGGAGTCATGAAATGTTCCTGGATTACATGCAAGGAACCGGGCCCAGCGCATTGCAGCTCTACATCACTTCTCCCGGAGGCGAAGAGAAAGTCTTTGCTTTTCAGTAGACGATAGAGTGTAGAGCGAATATTCGTGCAATCTGCACGGCGCTCAGAGATTGATGATAGTAAAATCGGGGAACCTTACACGAAATAGGGTTCCCCGATTTTTTGTTGTCCGCGACCGTTAGAGCGATTGCCAAGAATTCTGACGCTTATTCCGCTCTCGAATACAAGATACTAGTGGGGATCGGCGTCTCGAGATTGTCGCAAAACTATTTATCTATAGTTTCGCGATTCTTGCATGGTCGAGTCCGCGCGTGGAGCGCGGGCCGTTGAGTTTTTCGAACTTATTGATTCGGCTGGCTTTCGAATAAATTCTCAGCGAGAAATGACTCCTTCGAGCTGCTGCCAGCATGTCTGAAAAGGTGAACGACTTTTTCCGGCAGTACCAGGGAGCCGGGTCGGCAACGAGGTTCTTTGCAGTGACGAATTGCCCAACGAACCAAAGCACTACAAAGCAGTAGGCCCAGTAAGCAAACATAGGGGCACGGGTTACCGAGGTCTCTTTCCGACACTGAGGTTCAGCCGCACCCAGGAGGTTCTTGGTCTCTCGATTGGTCATCTCAATGCTAAAGCGTGCAGCGTAGCGCTCGATAATCTGCTGTGGTGCAGCCTGAGGGTCCGTATCGAAAAACACCATATTGGCATGGTGGCCGGCCCAATGCTGTTGACTTAAGCTGCGGGGACATTTTTGTACCTGCGGTAAAGCCATTTGTTTTTGCTTTGCTTGTTCACCCTTGGTTGGGGTGGTCGCTGACTGTTTGGTCGATAGTATTTGACACGATAGATTTCTTTGAGAATATCCTGAAAGATTTCGATGGCTCTTTCAGGATCGTCTGCGGCGAGCACGGCGGCTTCAGACGCGAGCGTCATGACCGCATTCTTGAACTGAGGTTCTCCGAGCTCTCCACCGAGTAACTGGGTGGAAATGGCCATGAGAGTTCTTGAGATCACAGCCATGATCGCAGCTGCAAAGAGTTCTTGCAGGACGCTGTTGCAGGTTTTGCCATGAAATTTTTCGATTTCGAGCCCAATCTTTTCATCCCGGAAATAGCTCTCGATTTCCCATCGCCTGAAATAGAGGTCAGTGATCTCCTGTCTCGGAAACTCCACCTTGTCGTAAAGATTCGTCAGGAGAACCGAGAGGGTTCCGTCAGGATTGGACAGTCTGATGACTCTCACTCTGATGGGCTTGGCGGCCTTTCGTTGTTCAGCCGTCACCTGGCTGAGATAGTTCGATGTCGGAGGAATCACGATTTCGGCTTCGCTCTTCCCGCTCCGAATGAATTCCTTTACTGTGGCGAAGGTGGACGTTGCGGGGCAACGTATCACGAAATAGCCTTTGAACTTGTCCAAAAGGTAGCTGAGAAATTCATATCCTGGGTAACCTCGATCCAGGAGCAAGACACTTCCCTCAGGCACGAGGGGCAGGAGATGTTTGGCTTGGTCCCGCTCCGAAGAATTCACCGGGACCACAGTTCTTGCGATGGGCAGACGTCTGAAGACGTCATAGAGCGTGCATACAAGACACTGAGGATAATGTCCTTTGCCCGCTTGCCCAAGTCCGCTCTCAGGATCAAACTCGGCCCTGAGCTCATCGGCGGCTGGAAGCGTATAGTCGGAGCCATCTATCGCATGAGTGGACATACCATGCCACTCGTCCTTCGGGCTCTTAGGCCAACACTCATAAGCCAGACCAACCGCATCATCGAGTATTTGCCGAAAGATCCTCCAATCCACCTTTTTGCGCGCCTTGGTGAGCGCGCTTCGATGGATCGCCTCGGCGTCAGGCCAAAGGCCAAGAATTCTGGCATGTCGAAAGAATTCACCGGATTTCATGTCCACTCCTTTACCCTTTCCACTGGCGGCAATGGACAAGATGAAGGTGATAAGCTTTCCAAAGGCGAGTTTTCTGTTTCGAGTAAAGTCCTGAGGCGAGCGTTTCTTGGAAGGGTCGATTTGTCCGGGAATAATGTGAAGAAATTTTTCAGCGTACGCGCTAAGTTGGCATGGTTCTTCAAAGCATAATGCGTGCCATAATAAAATCCTTTCAGCAGCTTGTTTTGAAAGAATTTATCGCGCGTAACTACCCGCATGTCAACACAATTCCTTCTGAATTCTCGGAGGTTAAACGTGAAAAATCAAGAACCCTTTCCTTAATTCAACAGCATTGGGTGGCCGGCCGGGTCATGGCACAACACGATCGAAAGAGGCTGTTGCCCTGCGCTATGATACCATAGCGCCGTGAACTGATGTATCAGGAGCTTAGTTTGTTTTCCATAGCAGAAGACCCTAATCTCATTCCACCCCAGATTGGGGTCCTGGAACATCGTTTCCAGGGAGGGCAGTCGAGCGCCTCTCTTGCGAGGTCTGCCCATCACTGTAAATGGAGCAGGTTCCAGCACAGCGAACAAAGCTGCATCCTTTCTCAGCCTCCCTGTAATGTGCACATTCTTGGGTCGTGCTTTGAGGATGGTATCGCAGCAGTATCCCAGGTCGAACACAATTCTCAGTCTTTCTCCCTCTTGGAGCCATGAATGAGTCAGATTTATAAGATCCAATCCAAGTTCGGGTTTTGTCTTGTAGGGCAGGCTCTTGGGATTAAACTTGGCCTTTGGCGGCCACCAAAGGCGGGCAGCGTATGGCAGACAAAACATGCGATCGCTGATGCCGGGAAGGCGAATCGCCAGTCCTATGATGACAAAGCACACTCCATACCCCTTTTGCTTAGTATGCTTTGGGAGTGAACCATCATGCTGCCAGCCCGCGCCACAGATCTTCTTGCCAGTGTGCTTGTTCAAGGTGTCGTCAATCACCACAAGGATCTCGATCCCTTCTGCAATCAGCGTTTCTACCAACATTCTGAAGACGAAATAGGAGACAAAGTCAGTCTCCCATCGTCCCTTGCCGAGGAATCGGTAGATGCTGGCGAAGTGCTTGGATTCATGGAGTCTCATGGTCAGAATCACCTGGCTGATAGTGTGCTTGCCCATAGTGAGCACCCAACCGACCACCAGCGCAACGAAGATACGGAAACTCGGTGCGCTGAAACACGCTCTGAAATGAATCTCGTCAATCCCGAACGGATCTGGTATAGATCTCTTCAACTGGCGTTCCTCCTTCCCAGAATCTTTCACAAAACCGGGTATGTGCGGAACGCCTTATTTTTTCAAGGATTATCTCACCATCTAACCGTCCAGAATACAAAAAGGGCGAAACTATAGGCTGTATAGCTGTTATCGAAAGTCTTGACGGAATCCAATGCCTGCAATGGGAAGAATCAGTAGCGCCGGCGTCCCTGCCGGCGATAACTTATTGCTTTGTTTGGTGAATTGTTCGCCGGCACGG
This sequence comes from Desulfomonile tiedjei DSM 6799, assembly GCF_000266945.1. Lineage (NCBI taxonomy): Bacteria > Pseudomonadati > Thermodesulfobacteriota > Desulfomonilia > Desulfomonilales > Desulfomonilaceae > Desulfomonile > Desulfomonile tiedjei. The sequence goes on along the minus strand of NC_018025.1, from coordinate 653,977 downwards.
AGGCCGGCGCAATGCTGTTGACTTAAGCTGCGGGGACATTTTTGTACCTGCGGTAAAGCCATTTGTTTTTGCTTTGCTTGTTCACCCTTGGTTGGGGTGGTCGCTGACTGTTTGGTCGATAGTATTTGACACGATAGATTTCTTTGAGAATATCCTGAAAGATTTCGATGGCTCTTTCAGGATCGTCTGCGGCGAGCACGGCGGCTTCAGACGCGAGCGTCATGACCGCATTCTTGAACTGAGGTTCTCCGAGCTCTCCACCGAGTAACTGGGTGGAAATGGCCATGAGAGTTCTTGAGATCACAGCCATGATCGCAGCTGCAAAGAGTTCTTGCAGGACGCTGTTGCAGGTTTTGCCATGAAATTTTTCGATTTCGAGCCCAATCTTTTCATCCCGGAAATAGCTCTCGATTTCCCATCGCCTGAAATAGAGGTCAGTGATCTCCTGTCTCGGAAACTCCACCTTGTCGTAAAGATTCGTCAGGAGAACCGAGAGGGTTCCGTCAGGATTGGACAGTCTGATGACTCTCACTCTGATGGGCTTGGCGGCCTTTCGTTGTTCAGCCGTCACCTGGCTGAGATAGTTCGATGTCGGAGGAATCACGATTTCGGCTTCGCTCTTCCCGCTCCGAATGAATTCCTTTACTGTGGCGAAGGTGGACGTTGCGGGGCAACGTATCACGAAATAGCCTTTGAACTTGTCCAAAAGGTAGCTGAGAAATTCATATCCTGGGTAACCTCGATCCAGGAGCAAGACACTTCCCTCAGGCACGAGGGGCAGGAGATGTTTGGCTTGGTCCCGCTCCGAAGAATTCACCGGGACCACAGTTCTTGCGATGGGCAGACGTCTGAAGACGTCATAGAGCGTGCATACAAGACACTGAGGATAATGTCCTTTGCCCGCTTGCCCAAGTCCGCTCTCAGGATCAAACTCGGCCCTGAGCTCATCGGCGGCTGGAAGCGTATAGTCGGAGCCATCTATCGCATGAGTGGACATACCATGCCACTCGTCCTTCGGGCTCTTAGGCCAACACTCATAAGCCAGACCAACCGCATCATCGAGTATTTGCCGAAAGATCCTCCAATCCACCTTTTTGCGCGCCTTGGTGAGCGCGCTTCGATGGATCGCCTCGGCGTCAGGCCAAAGGCCAAGAATTCTGGCATGTCGAAAGAATTCACCGGATTTCATGTCCACTCCTTTACCCTTTCCACTGGCGGCAATGGACAAGATGAAGGTGATAAGCTTTCCAAAGGCGAGTTTTCTGTTTCGAGTAAAGTCCTGAGGCGAGCGTTTCTTGGAAGGGTCGATTTGTCCGGGAATAATGTGAAGAAATTTTTCAGCGTACGCGCTAAGTTGGCATGGTTCTTCAAAGCATAATGCGTGCCATAATAAAATCCTTTCAGCAGCTTGTTTTGAAAGAATTTATCGCGCGTAACTACCCGCATGTCAACACAATTCCTTCTGAATTCTCGGAGGTTAAACGTGAAAAATCAAGAACCCTTTCCTTAATTCAACAGCATTGGGAGGCCGGCGCTACCAATTGCTGGGAACTGCTCTTCACAATCCGTGATTACTTTCGAGAATCGGTATAAGACAACAAAATCGTGCCACGATCTGGGATGAATTTCGACTTTTGAGACAGTCTCTCTGCCGGTCCATTCTATCGATATCATTGAACATATTGAAGATGTGCCGGCACGGAGGCCGGCACCCACCAATATTCTTATCCTCAATCGGACATTAATTGTGGCAATTGTTACAGAAGAGGGATTCCGAAATTTCTTTTCTTACCTCTCTCTCCTCTCAAAAAGATACCAGTTCAAACCCCTGCCGCTCGTGACTTTCAGGTTTATCAGGTTGAATTGCGGGAAACGCTTTCTCACAAAGGTGAAGACCTCTTCTACAGTAGCGAACTCATAAGGATAACCGCCAAGCCAATCCGTAGCGTCCGTCTTCCAGCTCATTCCTCTGTGAGATTTGTAGTTCCTGATATGAGTGACAGGATTTTCCAGCCGGGCGAGCACTATCGCGATGTATGCTGCCATTGCGAGAGGCTGGAATACGTATTTTCCTACTGCAGGATTTCTGTTGTAGATGGTTTTAATTCTGAGCCAAAAAGGATGTATCCAGGACGTGGAACCACTTCTATTGAGGATTCGGTTGTATATGGCAATGTAATAGGAACCGCCCGGCTTGACGAGCCCCGCGGCATTTTGGATTGCATCCCACATGTGACCGGTGTGATGGAGCACGCCCCAGGAGTATACAATATCGAATTCTCCCAACCCCGCCAAAAACTTTTCATCCAGTACCGATCCGTTCAAGACGTGCCAGTTCTCGGGACGGTTCGCATTTGCACGCAGGTACCTGCAGCATTCGACGCTGAAGGGGTCTACATCGAAGCTCACAATGTTTTCGGCGCCAAGACGGTGTGCAGCAAGGGAGAACAGTCCACTTCCGCAGCCGATGTCCAGGAAGCTTTTACCGCGCAGATCCGAGACATTCAAAAATTCAACGAGGGACTCTTCGGCAATCCTCACCCGCTCTTCGCTGAGGCTCTTGAGAAATTCCTGCCAGTTCCGTCCAAAGGAAAATGTCGGTGTAGTCGCTGTGTCGTGCATTCATGGAATCCGATCTTCACACATGCCGTATACTCATTGGAATGAAGCGGGCAGAAAACGATTATTTAATATGAATTTGCATTCAAAATCCCCCATTCCCCCTTTATAAAGAGGGTTAGAGCGGATTTTCGTCCAACTTTGAATGCAAATGGGTATAAGGTGCCGAATTATCAATCTGGAACTTATTCCCATTCAATAGTACTGGGCGGTTTTGAAGAGATGTCGTACACCACGCGATTGATGCCTCTCACCTCATTTATGATCCTGTTGGAAATCACTCCCAGCGTTTCATGGGGAATGGGATACCAGTCCGCGGTCATTCCATCGGTTGCTTCAACAGCTCGGAGAGCTGCAACATGTTCGTACGTGCGCTCGTCTCCCATGACGCCCACGGAACGAACGGGCAGCAGGACGACAAAAGCCTGCCAGATGTTCCGATATAATCCTGCTTTTCGGATCTCCTCGATGGCAATTGCATCCGCTTCCTGAAGCACTGCCACACGTTCCGGGGTTATTTCACCAAGAATACGGACAGCCAGTCCAGGCCCGGGAAAAGGATGTCTCCAGAGAATTGAATCCGGAATCCCCAATTCAGCGCCCAACGATCGGACTTCGTCCTTGAACAGCTCTCTGAGAGGTTCTATCAGCTCAAGGTTCATGCGTTCCGGAAGACCGCCCACGTTGTGGTGGGTCTTGATGGTAGCCGAAGGTCCACCTTTGAAGGACACGCTTTCAATCACGTCCGGATAGAGAGTTCCCTGAGCCAGGAATTTGACGTCCGGAAATCGTGCGGATTCTTCTTCAAAAATACGGATGAACTCCTGGCCGATAATTTTGCGCTTTTTTTCAGGATCGATGACACCCCGAAGTTGGCCGAGAAAACGGTCGGCTGCGTCCACATAGTCCAGTTGTACTCCGAGATCCTCAAAAGTGGATAGTACTTCTTGCGCTTCATTCTTTCGCAATAAGCCATTGTTGACGAAGATGGGATGCAGTTTGTCCCCTATGGCTTTGTGCAGAAGAACAACCATGACCGAAGAATCAACTCCGCCGGACAGAGCCGCGACCACGTGAGCATCCCCGACGCGATCTCGAATATGCTCGCACGTTGTTTCGATAAAAGACGCCATGCTCCAATCGGGTTTGAGCCCTGCTATTTTTCGTAGGAAATTCTGCAGTATTGTTGCGCCATCCGGAGTGTGGACCACCTCAGGGTGAAACTGAACCCCGCAAATCCTGTGATCCGGGCTTTCGAACGAAGCGAAAGCGGTATCTTCGGTGCTTGAGGTGACTTCAAAACCCTCCGGCAGCATCATAACCTTGTCGCCATGACTCATCCAGACTTGTGCGCCTGGGCGGATCCCCTCCAGCAACCAGGAATTCGGATTAATGTACGATAGATTGGCTCTTCCATATTCCCGGTCGTCCGCAGGTTCGACACGGCCACCCAGAGTATGAGCTATCGCCTGCAATCCGTAGCAGATACCGAGAATCGGTACGCCGGCACTCAGGATTTCTTTTTCCAATTGGGGTGAGGCCTGACCGTATATGCTTGCCGGTCCCCCCGAGAGCACGATTGCGGCCGGTGCATTCCGGGAAATAGCCTCCATTCCTTTGTTATAGGGATGTATTTCAGAGTACACGCCGGCTTCTCGCACGCGGCGCGCAATCAATTGCGTGTACTGAGAACCAAAATCGAGAATCAGCACGTAAGCTGTAGCTGACAAGGACTGAACCTCCGAGTCGCAACGGAAATTCCGTGAGTTTGATGTTCGGTAAAGGCGATAGGGTTACCACTTGTCGGGTAGTAAGAAGAATCACCTTGTACATGAGTAATATAAAAACCACCCGAAGACAATCGAGTGGCTACGATGAAGCGCTTTTTCTGATGAATTATCGTTGTTTTCGCAGCTCCGGTCAAGACCGGTGGCGGAACGAAGTTCCAATAAAGAAAGGGACCGAGGTTCGTGACCTCAGTCCCTTTCGTATGTTTGCTTTCAGAAGCGAAGTCTTACTTCACAGCCTGTTTCTTGATCATTTCATAGGACAGGCCGGGGGTTACGCAAGGATTGCAACCGGGGGACTTCACGCTGTATTTTTCAACATTGCTTACCAGCTTGCCGCCAGGGGTAAGAGCAGGAGGAGCGCCCCAAGCAACGGGGCCACCATACGCAGGGGCCACGCACTTCGGCGGAATGATCTGCACTTTCATAGCGCAGGTTGTGCCCTTCCAAACGCCCCAGGGACGAAAACCACCGGTGTACTGCTCACAACCATCCAGCATAAGGGTGCTGTCGCCACCGGGTGTTCCCTTTGTGGCTTTGGTGAAAGAGGTCTTCACCTTCATGGGGACCATAATCATATCGCCGGATGCAGCCACGGCCGGCATTCCCGACACAAAAGCGCAGGCGATACCCGCGGTCATGATCAGAGCCATAGCGCTGAGCACAACTATCATTTTTTTAACCATACCCAAATCCTCCTTTTATTAGGCCCCACCGACAACCGGGGAACCGCATTTGGAATTATAGACATATATTAACGTTTGCCATTTTGATTATCAGAACGCTCACGGGAAGTCAAGATATTTTTTCCTGTGAAAGCCTGATACCGACCCCACTGGTCTGTTCGAGCATAACTAAAATTTCTTCTCGATTCAAACTTTTTTTTCGCTTTCATCGAAATTGCCCATGTCTATCACCCTACTGTTCGCTACAGTGCTTTTGTTGCACGAACGTGGGCGAAAGTGTTGTGCAGTATCGAACGACAACGCGTCTGCTTCCTTTTGCGTTAAAGATCGCCAGGATGGCCCAGACTACCCTGTACTGCTGTGGCAGCAGCTACAGCAGGCGATGCGAGCACAACCTCACTTTCCACATGACCCATGCGACCTACGAAGTTTCGGTTGGTCGTAGATACGGCGCGTTCGCCCTGTGCAAGGATGCCCATATAGCCGCCGAGACAGGGGCCGCACGTGGGAGTTGAAACCGCTCCGCCAGCCTGCAGAATGGTCTCCACAAGTCCTTCCGATATAGCCTGCAACATAATCTGCGGGGTAGCAGGTATGACTATGAGACGTATTCCTTTGGCAACCTTCCGGCCCTTCAAAATTGAAGCGGCTATTCGCAAATCTTCAATCCTGCCGTTTGTACAAGAACCGATGACTACCTGGTCGACTTTCATCCCTTTAACTTCTGAAACCGGCCGAACATTGGAGGGTAAGAAAGGCAGCGCAACAACGGGTTCGAGGGAGCCTAAATCGATGGTCTTCGTCTGTTCGTAAACGGCATCCGGGTCGCTTTCCTGCACAACATACGGCCGTGACCCGTGAACGTCCGCAAAGTCCTTCGTTGCCCGATCGAACGGAAAAATCCCGTTCTTTGCTCCAGCCTCTATCGCCATATTGGAGATGGTAAACCTGTCGGACATGCTCAATTCAGCAACGCCTTCGCCACTAAATTCCATGGATTTATACAAGGCCCCGTCAACACCGATTTCTCCGATGATGTGCAGGATGACGTCTTTGCCGCATACCCACGGACCAGGTTTGCCGGTGAGCACGAATCGCATGGTTTCCGGAACCTTGAACCAGCATTTACCGGTTAGCATAGCCGCGGCGAAATCCGTGCTCCCTACTCCGGTGGAAAATGCAGCCAAAGCACCGTACGTACACGTATGGCTGTCCGCGCCGACAACCAGATCCCCCGGGACGACAAGGCCCTGTTCCGGCAGCAGCACGTGTTCTATGCCCATTACTCCCACATCGTAGAAATGGATTAATCCCAGTTCCCGGGCAAACTCTCTGGCTTTGCTCAACATCTGGGCGGAAGCTATGTCTTTCGCGGGATTAAAATGATCCAGCACCACTACGACTTTGGCCGGATCGAACACCTTGGTTCCACCTGCTTCTCGAAACGGCTCAAGGGCAAGCGGCAAGGTGATATCATTTGCCAAGGCTATATCGACACGAGCTGAAATCAGTTGCCCCGGTTCGACGCTGCTCATGTCAGCGTGGGCTGCAAGGATTTTTTCGGTTATGGTCATTCCCATGGTCTTGTTGGAACTCCTTCGACTTTCTATTCGTAACTAATGCAGAAGAGGCCTTTGTAATCCGCGTTCTCGGAAGTCAGGGATTGGGATTCTGCTTGGATCTTCACCCATGAGTATCGTGTTTCGGTCCGCGCTTCCTTCGAACGCCGTCATTGTATGCCGTCTTTCCGTTCCTTGAGATAAGCTTGCAATGCTGCTGTCCATTCTCGCGGAGCATAGCCGCAAAGACTGAGGAACCGCGTATTATCGAGCACGGAATACAACGGCCGAGGAGCCGGTCTCTGCAACTCACTGCTTTTCATGGGCTCGATAACTGTTGAGCGTCCTGCCATCTCGACTATTTTGGCGGCAAAACCGTACCAGCTCGTAATACCCGAATTTGTCACATGAAATGTGCCACGGCCGCGCATGCGTGCAAGCGTGACGAGAGCTTCAGCGAGATCCGGTGCATATGTCGGGGAGCCTATTTGATCGTCTACAATCGTGAGCACGTCACGTTCCCCGCTCAACCGGATTATGGTATCCACAAAATTCTTTCCATGCAACCCAAAGAGCCATTGCGTTCGCACAATGCAATGATTTTCGGGAATAATTTCCCTCACCCGAATCTCACCGGCAGCTTTTGATTTGCCGTACACACCGAGAGGATTGAGGGGGTCGTCTTCCCGGTAAGGCTCTCGACGGGTCCCGTCAAAGACATAATCGGTGCTTACGTGTATGAGAAACGCTCCCGTTTTCGCGGAAGCCGCTGCCAGGTTCGCGGGCCCCTCGGCATTCACGGCAAATGCTGTTTCCACTTGGCTTTCGCAGCCATCCACATCGGTAAACCCGGAAGCATTCAACACCACTGCAGGGTGGAACTCTTCAAATGCACAATTCACTGAGTCCCGGGAGGTAATGTCCATTTCTTTCAAGTCTACTGCCACAGTCTGTATGCTTTGCTCCTGAAGTATCTTCAGCAGTTCTGTTCCCAACATCCCTCTATACCCCACGAGGAGCACGGGTTCCCTCAGTTTCTCCATAATGCCTCCACAACTTGGCTGTTGATATTACCAATCATTTTGCCTATGATCACTCCAAACTTCTTTTGGAAGGCTTACGCCTATATCAGATTATAGCGAAAAGGTTGAGTTTACCGGGTGAACTTATGTATCAACCCACCTGGGATGCTCTTCTAAGATAAGGATTCCAATGGAACTTGTCTTCAGGCACGCAGTCAAAAAAGATCTGCCCGCACTCAAGAAGATTTTTCGGTCCTGGGCCGAGAGCGATCCTGGCATTCTCGATATGCTGAACGCCTCCTTATCAGGAGGAGAGGACAAAAATCTTCGATGCGCGGTCCTGGAAGCTGCAAAGACAATTCGTGCAGGATTGCTCTGGTACACGTATGCAATCAATGAAGTCCGTGTCGTTGCTCTGGGAACCGGCCCGGGAGCCTCCGAACTCGATGCCTCAGAACGGTTGCTCAAGGAGCAAATTCTTGAATGGTCTGAAGAGAACATCAGCAAAGTAACCGCAAAGATACCTGCCGCAATGGCAAGCTCTTTTATCACGAACCTGAAGTCCTGTGGATTTATGCTCGAAGGAATCTCCTCACGATTCGGTACGGGCGAAAGTCCTGAAATCCGCATGTGCAAACACCTGTTGCATCGCTCCATTCCCTATTCAGGAATAATGCAGTTCCTGAAGGAATTGCTCATCTCCTTGGGGTATGAAGTGAGACCGGAAGGTGAAGATTTTGGATACAGAGTCAAAAGTGATTATCGGTTGCCGTTTATCCACAGCTCATGGCACCGTATCACAAGAAACGGCCCTGATATTATAGTGCATCCGCCTGCAAGAATACTTGAGCTCCATGAATTGGAGACACTCTTCTTTCCTCTGACGATTCGCACCAAGAATGACAGGCCTCTCCTGCTCCCCATGGAAAAGAAGCGCGCAGTCACTCTGATCGATTTGCCGCCGGCCTATTCACAGCAAGACAGCCTCTTTGGGGCGACTCCACTCAATCATCAACGCGATCTCCGCATCAACAATCTCACATACAGTTATCCCACGGGAATTCAAAAAATACGGAAAGGACTCCCCATCCTCTTCTACGTTAATCGCATGGGCGCGGTGGGGTCCGGACGAATCGAAGAGTGGTACCTGGACGAGCCCAAGAATCTTTATAATAAAATTGATGAAATGGGTTACTTCGACCCGGAGGACGTCAAGGAGTACGCTGCATCTTCCGGTCCAAAAGCCGGAAAGGTGATGGTTATACGATTCGCCTGGTACCGTCCTCTCAAGAGAACCGTTCCCCTTGAGGAGATTCGTACGATAGACGAGTCTTTCAATCCTCAGCGGACCCGGTCCCTCTCCAGTGAAAGTTTCAAAGCCATCATTACTGCAGGAAATAGCCCTGCTTGAAGTCTAGAGGCCGCTCAGCGATGATTTACGAATATCGAGGGATAAGACCGAGGCTCGGCAAAGACGTGTTCCTTGCACCAAATGTGGTGGTCCTGGGAGATGTGGAAATAGGCGACGGAAGTAACATCTGGTTTAACAGTGTTGTGAGGGGGGACGTTCACTGGATCAAAATCGGATCTCATACCAATATTCAAGATCTCTGCATGCTCCATGTGACTGGAGGCAAGTACCCGTTGTCATTAGGTAATGGAGTGATCGTCGGCCACAGGGCAGTCCTTCACGGATGTACTGTCCACGACAATGTGCTTATCGGTATAGGCGCGCTGGTTCTCGACGGCGCGGTAATAGAAGAAGGAGCAATTATCGCTGCTGGAGCGGTTGTTACTCCTGGTACCGTGATTCCTGCCGATCGGGTGGCCATGGGCACTCCAGCCCGTCCCACAAGGGAACCAACAGAAGCGGAAAAGGCTTTCCATCAAATCAACCTGTCCAGGTATGGCGAATACGGCCGAAACTTTGATGAACTGGTCCGCACTGTCTGAGCCGGTTCGCAGAACATCGGATTTGATGCTGGAAACTGTACCGCCATTCCGCGGAACCTTAAGAGGGCATTAGTTTAAGTATTATCTTCAACTACCCGTTATCATAATTAATTATTTTCTCTCTAATGATACCGAAGTACATTTATGGCTCTTAAACTGGCCTATACATTTCCTCAAAATCATTTATTTCATCTTTTACTTTAAAGATTGACAATAGAGAGTTGTTATGTTTTAGTAATTTCGTTGCTTGGCAACACCACTAAATAGAAGCCGGGAGGAGGTCGCATGCCTCATACACACAATATTGGTTACTACATCGGTCACATGAATGACGAATCGCTGGCCGACGCCTTAGCCGATTTCGAGGATCCATTGGAGGGCCGTTCCGCGGATTTCCTTTCCTCCCTTAACGACGAAGATTTTGAGGATGACCTCAGGTTGGACTTTGACGACTATTGATCGTCCCCCTCTCGGAATTAATTACGGCCGGATCGTGAGTGGGCGCATCCGGCCGTAGTAGTTTCGGAGGTATGTCAGTTCCGAGAAAACCACCCGAATCTGCCTCTCAGAATCCCCCTTTCCTATCACTGGACGATACCCCGGCGGCGGCCTTGGGCTGTTCGACACGTCTGACTTCCGGAATCGCAGCAAGATGCTCCAGGTTTTCTGCCGAAATGAAACCAATGACAGATTTCCCGGCAGAAACGAAGAGGATCTCCAGCCCGACTGTTCTAAGCTTCCCCAGAGTCGTATCTGAGTTTTCGTTCAACCATACCAACACTGTTAGCTTCCCGTTCTCCAGCGCTAGCTTCTTATATCTGCCGAGGGATTCCTTCCCGTGCGCTCTCAAAAAGTCGACCAGTTCCATAAGAGCTGGATTTAATTTCTCATCTTCCTTCTCCTTCACTGGAGCCGGAAAATTCCTTGTCGTAGCGTCCGATTGGCGACTGTCTTCCTCTTTCTCCAAAACACGCATGTCGCCTTCCAATCGGCGATGAACTGGAACTGCCTTTGCCACCGCCCCTGCCAATACAGGAGAGTTTGGGCGATACGCCATTGCGGTACCTGATACCGGAGCGGCCGACTGTTCCCCGAATATGCCTTCCCTGCTGACTCCGTCCGGTAGTTCAACAGGTACCGCTACGCGTATCGGTTGACCGCCAATAGTAACGGTGGTTTCCTCCACAGCAACGAAGCTTGTGTATTGGGTCATTATTTGATGTTCCAGAGCAACGCGCACGATCTCTTCCTTGAGTTCCTTATCAGGGGTGCCTTGTTGAACACTGAACCAATCGCGGCTCATCAGATCGTCCACTTTCGCACGAGCCCATAGAGATCCCAGAGAAGGATTGGCTGTCTCTTTTTCCGGCAAATCCACATGAAGAGTCTGTGTATAAGGCTTCCCGGCAGCAAATCCCTTTATGGTAATTGCTCCTCTTCCTGCGGATTTATAGCGGGCCTTGAAAATCAGAGGCTTGTGAGACCACAAGTCGATCAAGGACTTCGGAAATACGTCCTCCAGAGCTACGCCTTCTTGCTGGAGGGTGATGTCGGTCAACACCGGTGCGGCAATGCGTTGGTAAAATTTCTTTGCTATTTCCTCTCCAGGGCTGTTCAGAAGAATGTATTCCGGCTCTCCGCCCCCCACACCGGCCATGCGATCCAGAAGAAACCGGTTCACAGAATTTCCGGTCCCGAAGGGAAACCAGCGGCTCTTATCTCTGCATTTTTTCACGAGGGAGATGATTTCGAAATCGTTTCCCACATAGCCGTCTGTCATGAAAGTAACGATCCGAAGTCGGTTCGACTGGGGGGGCATGCTGCAGATCTTTTCCACAGCAGGCCCCATCCAGGTTCCGCCGCGAGCTTCCAGGCTCGATAGATAGGTGAGCGCCTTTGCGCGGTTCTGTTCGGTGTTCTTCCGAGCCTCATCAAAGAGCATACGCGCACCTGAATTGAAGTCCACGATATTAAAAGTGTCATCGGGGTTCATCCGATCGATAATGTACCGCATCGTGTCTTTTGCCTTCTCCAGAGGTTTCCCTTCCTGGGAGCCAGAGCAATCGATGACAAAAATCATCTCCTTGGGCGAGATTTTATCAGGGGCGATCTTCTTGGGCGGTACCATGACGATCGTTACGTATCCGTTTTTTCCTTCCTTGTGGCTCAGGATGCCGGAGCGTACGTCATCACCTGCCACAGTGTACGAGAGCACAAAATCCCTATTTGGGATTTCATCCTTGTTCTTCAGGGACACCGTTGCGCGATCGGTCCCGTCTCGTTGCAGATGTATCTCGTGCAGTTCCGACTTTATTGAATGGATGGGAATTCCTGCTTTCAGAGTGAGGGTGAGATCGACGTCATGACCTGCCCGCGTTCCCGCTGGCGCAACAGGAGGAGTGATCAGACTTGCATCACGGACCTGCGTGGTGTCCGGCGACCGTCCGGTGCCCTGCTTCCCAGTCCGAGCCCCAGGGATGAACCGCGGCCCAACAACCATGGGAAACACGAACTTGAAGGCACCGTCATCGTACGAGAGAACCTCAGAGTATTGAATTTCTATCTCGACTCTCTCTCCCGGCATGATGTTCGCCACGGACTGGGTAAAAATATTCGGGCGCTCCTGGTCCAATAAAGAAGCAACATTTCCGCGTGACTTTGCAGCTTCGTACATGGCTCTGGCTTCCTCGCGCCGTTTTACTTCCCCTTTAATGACGCGTTCCCCCATTCTCATGACCATGCTGTTTACCGCTCCCTCCGAAGAAAGAGGGAACGTGTACACCGCCTCGATCTTTTCACGCTGAGGATTACGGAATATCTGCCTGACAGTCACTCTCGCCAGAAACCCTGAAACGTCCACCTTTACAGACGTATGTTCCAGGGGGCAACCTTCTCCAGCCTTCCCGCTCCGATCGATGATTGTCAGAGCGCCCTGTCCGGGCGCGGCAGCATGAGCCTCACCCGCCAGCACGGTCGCGCAATTGAGAATGAATAGAGCAAAGATCGACAGGAACTTGAATTTTATCATAGCTGACTCCTCTGATTTGGCCTCGGTTCAACAGGACTTCAAGAGAGGATTCGCGGGTAAGTGAAAAGCGTTTCAACAAAGAAAAGAATTTAGAAATGAATTGTAGCGATTGCTCAAAATTATGGCGTTTTTCCTGCGCTAGAATACAAAGGTATTGCTGGGGTCCGCGTCCCACCAGGGAGAGACTGTCTCAAAAGTCGCATATACGAAAAAGTCGTGGCACGAAATCCTTCTTCCCGGCAATGAAGAAGCTGTCGGGGAATTCAACAAATCGGAAAAATCGTGCTACTATGGCACGGTTTCGCGCCATCTAAATTTCCAGCTCACGTAGGATGTGATGAGCGAAGCGAAGCGCATCGGTCGCGAAAGACCTCGACTGATGCGGTTGCCGCTGGTCACCGCATCCTACACTGGCTGTAGGGGCGGACCAGAGCGTCCGCCCCAATAAGGGCAGACACATTGGTCTGCCCCTACCCGGACGGAGAATCGTGGCACGATCTCGTTGCTCCAAACAGTTTTGCGACAGTTTCTGGAGGCCGGAGGCCCGCACCCACCAAGACTCTTATTCTCAATAGGATTGGGTGAGAAGAAAAGATGCTTCGAGGCTGAATTATCGTTGCACCAGGATCCACGAATCAGATGAAAAAAAAGCCCGAAGGTCTTGACCTTCGGGCTTGGTTTCTCAGATTGAATTTGGTTTAGAAGTTGACCATGAGAGATCCATGGAAAGCCTGGATTGCATCTTTGCTCGTCAGGACGCCAAAGTCATTGACACCACCGCCGGGCAGGGGCACATGAGCCTGATAGGCTTCCTTGAACCAATCGCCAGGCTGCCAGTAGGAGTAACGGAGGTATGCGGTCAAACCTTCGAGGAGTTTCCAGTCCACACCTGCGTTAGCTTCCCAACCCAGATAGCCGTCGGTCACATACGGATCGCCAGTCGGGGGAGCAGCTCTTCCTGCAGATGTTCTGAACAGTGCGATCTGAGCGGCGTTAGCTGCACCACCAGCGGAGTTCTTTCCACCGAAGAGGTACCCGGCTTTCTCAAGCCTGTGAGCCCAGATGTAGCTACCCCAAACATTGAGGTTCGATGCTACAGCGTAGTCCATACGAGCGGCGTAGCAGAATGCGTCAGACATCATACCATGGCCGTCAGCAGGCAGCAGCGGGCCGGAGAAAGCGTCGTTACCACCGCCGTAGGTCTCAAACATAAGGAACTGGTAAGGAGCCATTGCCTGGTAGTCAATAGGATACGCAGTATACTGTTTGGTTATGTTGCCGGTATTCAGCACTGGACCGGAGGCTATGGCGTTCATAAGGCTAAGTTTTGTGGGTCCTGCCATCACACCAAACTCGGTGAACCAGTGATAACCCTCGAAGAAGAAAGGAGCAGCGCCTGCAGTAAGACCGCCAAGACCATTCGGTCCAATAAGATGATAGCGGTCCTGCTGGAAAAAAGCATACTCAGCGTTGAAGAAGAAGCGACCGTTGTTATACTTCATGAAGGCAATCCAAAACTGCAGGTTCTGGTCGAAAGCATTTCCGTAGGGATTGCCGTCGGTCAGGAAATATGCTGCGTTCGGATTGGTGTAGCTCTTTGCATGGAGATTCTGCAGAATGTACCCGAGACCCATGCTCAAGTCACCGGAATCGTAAGTGGCCAGCATGCCTTCAAAGAAGCTCGGTTTGCGATCGGAATCAGGAATCGTTCCGTATCCGGCGTTGGTAGCGTTACGAGCCAACCACACGCCCCAGAGGAAACGCATTGGGCCGTAAGGAACAACCAACAGGAATGCTTCTGAACGCAGGCCGTTAGACAGTGACGCGCCCGTGCCGAAGGGGAAGTCTTTGACACCCAGAGACAAAATGCCCCAGGGGACCTGGATGGTCGCACGGAACTGTTCCCAGCTACCGATTGCTGCGGTGTCATACGCATTGTCACTGGTCTGGTGAACATAATAACGCTCGATCGGCGGCACACCGGCGCCAGCCATATAAGGGGAGCTCGGCCCAGGAACAAGCGGCCAGTTGTGCTGTGCGTACTTGTTACGAAGACCACCGACGGTGTAAACACCGTGCACCCTGATAGCAGGATTTACACGGATTTCCGGGTAGAAGGTAAGTCTGGAATCATGATAAATGGCATCCGAGCTATATGCGGAAAAACCGCCACGGATGATCCTCATGCCCGCCAAAGCGGCTGTGGTGTTCACATTGGCGAGGGTGCCATTTCCAACCGCTGACTGATTCGGATTACCCGCCGTATAGGCACCGAACCCCGGGAAAAACGCGCTGGCGGTTGTGGGCAGTCCGGGTGCAGGCGGCACAGTGATAGGTCCGGTGGGTAGAGCAGCGGGCACTGTTGCAAAATCCAGAATTCCGTAAATATTCTGGCCTGCAAAACCTACTTCGCTCGCGAATTGCTGGCCAAAGAGGTCCTTGTCACCTGTTCGGCCAAAATAACGGAAGCGGTACTCCCACTCGCCTTTCATGGAGAATTCCCAGGCGAATGCGGGAGCGGCAAAAGCTACCAACAGCAGCCCTGCCAGAAGAATCACTGAAAATCTTTTCATCTCTTCCTCCCAATCAAAAAAGAATCAAAAAAAGATGCCTTTCGGCAGTTATCGCCTCAAACCGTTACGACAACCAAACCATGCACGCGCTGCCAATCGGGGGATAGTTGCTGCGCTGCAAGTCTTCGTAGCCGAACCAAAATGGTTGGCGTACATACAGTTTTCCGTTTGGTAATTTTCTAACATTAGCGAACTGCTAGTGTCAAGAAAAATCTGGCTTGATTGGGTAGCTTAGGAACTCATTGCAGTGTTTTTTCCGGCAGTAAAACACTGTTCTGAAGAACTTACAGTAAATTCCACTCACGTTTCTGCCGTTACGCGGCATCGTTCCACCACTTTTAGAGCGCTCCAGCAGACAATGGCGTTTGCAGGGATAACTGACGCTCTCATATAAGCAATGGCGATGCGCATGTCTCTCAAACATTTGTGCCTGGTTGCTACAATATCAGTTATATAAGATCATTGAGCAAAAATGGACAAGTTCTTTCAGCATGAGGTTCCGTTTTCGGGTAATGCTCCAGCGGGATAGTGTAATGCGCGGGTCCGTTTGGCCAAAGATCAGTGACCGATTGAAAAAAGAAGTGTTGGTAGGTGTCGGCCTCCGTGCCGAAGCATCTTCAATATGATCGATGATATCGCGAGAATGGACCGGCAGGGGCCGCCGGTCCCCACTAATATCTTCTGTTGGAGCACGTGATAAGCGTCAGAATTTTTGGCAATCGTTCCGTACGTCCGGAGAACGACTCAAGCAACAACAGCATGGGCAGATATTTGACGATCCGATACTATGTGCAATATATCCGAACAAACAAAGAATATGCCGGCATGGGTCAGGAGACCCGTTTTTTCACGCCTCTTTTGCGACGATCTTTTTTGTGGCAACGGAAGAGTGACCATACTCCGCCTCAGTCTTTCTATGAGTTGCAAGGGAATTCTGTACCAATTTTCGTATGGTCCGGCGATATTCGAAATAGTGTTCGGCGGTTATGCAGGATGCCAGAAAATGTCTGAAACGCTTGGGGAACTTCATGATTGCGAGAAGCAGGTATTTCCAGAACTTCCATCGTGAAGGATACAAGATTCCCTGTCGAATAAGCGTGATAACCACGGCCCGGATCTCCCCCAAGTACGGCAGTCCGCCATCCTGAACCGGGGGGACTGTCTCCATGAGAGAAAAATGCTTGAAAAGTCGATCCAGGAAAGCTTCGGGAGTGTAGAGTTCATCGTAAAGATCCGTAAACTCGCGAACGATTTCTTCCATTGGACGCGTTGGGGTAAAATTCATCAGGCCGGTTTGACTTCCGAGATTTTCGTCGTAAGCTGATTCAAAAAGACGGTTTTCACGCTTGAGTCGATGCCAGAGATCGGTTCCCGGACCGGCTTGAAGCATAGTGACGAACATCTCCGGGATGCTGTTTCTGCCGGCAAATGCTATGAGTTGTCGATCTGCACCTGCTTTTTCTCCGTCAAATCCGATGATGCAACCGGCAATTATCTGGAGCCCGGCCCGAGTAATCGAGTTGCATACCTGGTCCAGGTCGGCAGCCGCGTTCTGGAATTTCTTGGCAAGCCGGAGACTCTCTTCATCAGGAGTCTCTATGCCGAGAAAAACCCTATAAAACCCCGCCTGAACCATGAGGTCCAACAAATCGGCATCTGCGGCAAGATTGACAGAAGCCTGGGTGTAGAATGCGAAAGGATTTCGTCGCTGTCTCATCCACGGTATAAGCGCCTTGAGCAACTTTTTCGCCCGGCTCATGTTTCCAATGAAATTGTCATCTACAAAGAAAATGGAACGCCGCCATCCCAGATTGTACAGAATCTGCAATTCATCCAGAATTTGTTCCGGCGATTTTGTACGGACAATTCTGCCGAACATGAGGGTAATATCGCAAAACTCACAATGAAAAGGGCAGCCACTGGAAAATTGCACCGGCATATCCGCGTAACTATGGAGTTCCAGGAGATCGTACCGAGGGATGGGAGTGAGGGTCAAATCTGCTTTCCTCTCTGGTTCGATAACGACCCCCGAGCTTCGTTCTTCCAATGCTTTCTTCAGTTGAAGAAATGCTGTTTCCGCTTCCCCCCTCACGACAATATCCGCGCCCGCCTCAAGAGCATCCGAAGGAAAATGAAAAACCCAGGGCCCTCCGACCACGGTAATCTTTCCTCTCCTTTTTGACTCACGAATGGTTTGCAGTATGCCCGCGCATTGCGAAATCATGCCTGTTATCATGACGACGTCGCAGTTTGCCCATTCATCTTCAGATATATCCCTTATTGTCATATCAACGAGGCGAAGATCCCATTCCTTCGGAAACAGGCCGGCAACCGTAATGAGACCCAGCGGGGGAAGAAGGGCTTTCTTTCCCAACATTCTAAGGACTTTGTTAAATGACCAAAAGGTCTGAGGATATCTCGGATTGACAAGCAATATTTTCATTGAAAATTCTCCAGGTAAAACGACTGTGACTTTAACACAGTATTGAGCCAACGGCAAAAAAGCCCGGTGCCTGTATATTTCTTCGTCGAACAATGACTGTAGAGCGATTGCTAAAAATTCTGACGTTTAGCCCACACTCAATTATCTATAGTTTCGCCCTTTTTGTATTCTGGACGGTTAGATGGTGAGATAATCCTTGAAAAAATAAGGCGTTCCGCACATACCCGGTTTTGTGTAAAGATTCTGGGAAGGAGGAACGCCAGTTGAAGAGATCTATACCAGATCCGTTCGGGATTGACGAGATTCATTTCAGAGCGTGTTTCAGCGCACCGAGTTTCCGTATCTTCGTTGCGCTGGTGGTCGGTTGGGTGCTCACTATGGGCAAGCACACTATCAGCCAGGTGATTCTGACCATGAGACTCCATGAATCCAAGCACTTCGCCAGCATCTACCGATTCCTCGGCAAGGGACGATGGGAGACTGACTTTGTCTCCTATTTCGTCTTCAGAATGTTGGTAGAAACGCTGATTGCAGAAGGGATCGAGATCCTTGTGGTGATTGACGACACCTTGAACAAGCACACTGGCAAGAAGATCTGTGGCGCGGGCTGGCAGCATGATGGTTCACTCCCAAAGCATACTAAGCAAAAGGGGTATGGAGTGTGCTTTGTCATCATAGGACTGGCGATTCGCCTTCCCGGCATCAGCGATCGCATGTTTTGTCTGCCATACGCTGCCCGCCTTTGGTGGCCGCCAAAGGCCAAGTTTAATCCCAAGAGCCTGCCCTACAAGACAAAACCCGAACTTGGATTGGATCTTATAAATCTGACTCATTCATGGCTCCAAGAGGGAGAAAGACTGAGAATTGTGTTCGACCTGGGATACTGCTGCGATACCATCCTCAAAGCACGACCCAAGAATGTGCACATTACAGGGAGGCTGAGAAAGGATGCAGCTTTGTTCGCTGTGCTGGAACCTGCTCCATTTACAGTGATGGGCAGACCTCGCAAGAGAGGCGCTCGACTGCCCTCCCTGGAAACGATGTTCCAGGACCCCAATCTGGGGTGGAATGAGATTAGGGTCTTCTGCTATGGAAAACAAACTAAGCTCCTGATACATCAGTTCACGGCGCTATGGTATCATAGCGCAGGGCAACAGCCTCTTTCGATCGTGTTGTGCCATGACCCGGCCGGCCACCATGCCAATATGGTGTTTTTCGATACGGACCCTCAGGCTGCACCACAGCAGATTATCGAGCGCTACGCTGCACGCTTTAGCATTGAGATGACCAATCGAGAGACCAAGAACCTCCTGGGTGCGGCTGAACCTCAGTGTCGGAAAGAGACCTCGGTAACCCGTGCCCCTATGTTTGCTTACTGGGCCTACTGCTTTGTAGTGCTTTGGTTCGTTGGGCAATTCGTCACTGCAAAGAACCTCGTTGCCGACCCGGCTCCCTGGTACTGCCGGAAAAAGTCGTTCACCTTTTCAGACATGCTGGCAGCAGCTCGAAGGAGTCATTTCTCGCTGAGAATTTATTCGAAAGCCAGCCGAATCAATAAGTTCGAAAAACTCAACGGCCCGCGCTCCACGCGCGGACTCGACCATGCAAGAATCGCGAAACTATAGAATTATACCGATTCTCGAAAGTAATCACGGATTGTGAAGAGCAGTTCCCAGCAATTGGTAGCGCCGGCCTCCGTGCCGGCGAACAATTCACCAAACAAATCAATAAGTTCTCGCCGGCAGGGACGCCGGCGCTACTGATTCTTCCCATTACAGGCATTGGATTCCGTCAAGACTTTCGATAACAGCTATATATGCAACGCCTATAGGTCGATTTGTCGTCAGAGAAAAACACGATTCAAATCGATCGAATTGCTATCGGCATCTCTAAATGGCTTTGACCTGAATACTTAGGAGCAGTAAATTGGTGGTCGGATCAGGGTTTTGAGTCAGGTTTGACGGGTGTTGCGCCGGATTGCTGTGAACCGTTTGTTGTGAGCACTGTCGACTGTAAATCTATGTACCGATGGGTGACCTCAATATCATGTTCGATGAATCGAAACCCCGCGTGGACAAAAAAGACAATTTGCTATCAGTGCAGGATGAGCTTGAAAAGAGAGTTTATGAACGAACCTCTCGATTGGAGACAATCAATAAACAGCTTGCGCTTGAGATCTCGCACAGAAAGAAAGCCGAACGCGCTCTGAGAAAGAAAGAAAAGCGATACAGACAGCTCGTGGAAAATTCGCTCACGGGAATATATCTCAGTCGCTCCGGAGTTCTCACATACGTCAACAACACGCTCGCACGCATTCTGGGATATTCCGTAGATCAACTGATCGGCAGACGTTTTCTCGATTTCGTCTATCCTGACGACAAATGTTTGATTGCAGACGATCGTTCCACGCGCAGCGCGCAGGTACGGGTACGGTGTGCCGACGGTCGAATAAAATGGCTGGAGATTCATTCCACCGTTACCGATGCTCGCAACGGTAAAGAGGAATTAGGCAATGTAGCCGATGTTACAGACAGAAAACGTGCAGTGCAGGCCTTGCGGGAATCCGAAGAAAAATACAGGCGTGTGGTGGAGAATGCCAACGAAGCGATTCTCGTTGCGCAGGACGGGCATTTGCGTTTCGTGAATCCCAAAGCGATGAGAATGTCCAAGTATTCGGAAGCGGAACTCCTCACCAAACCTTTTCTGTACCTTATTCATGCCGCGGATCGTGCCAGAATGGCTGAATTGTACCGCCGCGGACTGGAGTCGCCGGAATCTTCCACTCACCACAATTTCCGTATGATTGATAAGCATGGTATTTCAAAATGGCTGGAGATCAACGCGGTGACGATCACGTGGGAAGGGAGGCCCGCAGTTCTCATTTTTGCAAATGACATTTCCGCCCGTCGGCAAATGGAAGACGAACTTATCAAGATGGACAAACTGGAATCCCTCGGAATCCTGGCGGGAGGAATTGCACACGATTTCAACAATATCTTAACCGCGATTCTCGGGAACATTTCTCTGGCAAAACTCTATTGCGGACCTGAAGACAAGACTGCAAAGAGACTACAGGAAGCTGAGAGGGCTTGTATTCAGGCCCAGGGTCTTACGATCCAATTACTCACATTTGCGAAAGGCGGCGTTCCCGTCAAGAAAGTGGTTCAAATTGCAGGTATTCTGAAAGAAGCGGCTCTGTTCTCACTCCGTGGCTCTAACGTACGGCCGGAATTCTCAATACCGAACGATCTGTGGACTGTAGAGGCTGACGAGGCGCAAATCAGTCAGGTGACGAATAATCTCATTATCAATGCAGATCACGCTATGCCGCAGGGCGGAATTGTGTGCATTTCGGCGGAAAATGCCCATGTGATTCAAAATTCCGGGCTTCCTCTGACCTCCGGCTGTTACGTGAAAGTATGCATCCGTGACAGTGGTGTGGGCATTCCGGAGCAGATCCTGCCGAGAATATTCGACCCCTATTTCACCACGAAAAAAATGGGAAGCGGCCTAGGATTGGCCACATCTTATTCCATCGTGCGCAATCATGACGGCCTGATTACGGTGGAATCTCATCCCGAATCAGGAACCGCTTTCCACGTATTCCTCCCTGCTTCGACTCAACCTGCCGCGGCTCCCCTCGAGAATCAAACAGAGCATATTCCCGCAGGTAAGGGCCGGGTATTGCTTATGGACGACGAAGCCATAATCCGGGAACTTGCAACGGAGCTACTAACTTATCTGGGATATGAGATTGAAGTAGCAGAGGACGGCCTGAGAGCAATGGAATTGTACAAGGCGGCCATGGAATCCGGCAATCCGTTCGAGGCGGTCATTCTCGATCTTACGGTGCCGGGAGGAATGGGGGGACGTCGCACCCTGGAAAAACTGCTGGAAATCGATCCGAATGTGAAGTCGATTGTTTCCAGCGGGTACTCAAACGATCCCATAATGGCCGATTATCTTACGTACGGTTTTAAAGGAGTCGTAGGTAAACCGTACACTATCAAAGAAATCAGCGAAACTCTGAGTAAAGTGATCGATGGTGAGGCATAGCAGTGGTAAGCATTCACTTCTGTGCGGCATACGATGAATGCCCCGGAGAGGCGACCCCGCCAGGGTCGTCTATCAGACATTATGGACGCTCTGTTCCACGGGCTTCACCCGTGGCTACTGTTGGTTCGCTCCTCCGGAGCTCGCAATTCCATTTTACCCACGAATGACTGAATAGATACGCATAGCTGCTAGAATGCCCTTTTCACAAAGGGTGGTTGCATGCTAAAAGACTGCCACCGTTTCTACCGGAAAAAACGACACGGATAATTCAGGAATAGTGGCACTTCAAGATCTCTCCTTTTCCAGCGCATGGCAGACCCGGATCAGAATCGCCTTTTGGCTGATCGGTATTTGTGCAGGCAGTTTTCTCACCTACACTACCCGTTTCTACCTGAATGGAGACGGGATCAACTATATCGAAATGGGAGAAGCCCTCAGGAACGGAAACTGGGCAGGTCTCGTTAACCTGACCGAGAGTCCTGGTTATGCCTTTCTTCTGGGATTGGGCCAGATTCTCTTGGATACGAACCGTTCCAATGAACTCCCGTTGCTCAAGATAGTGAATTTTGCTTCTTTGTTGGTTGCAATGATCTCATGCGATGCGTTTCTCGCTCGACTGGGAAAGAACTGGAAACGCGTCGGTTTCGAGCGTGAGCAACCCCTGCCCTTCTTCGTCATCTCCGCCTTATGCTACAGCATCTTTTTGTTTGCGGCGCTCAATTGGGTAAAGCTGAGACTCGTTGCCCCTGAAATGATGGTCTTGGCCCTTGTGACGGCCATCGTAAGCTTGATCCTCCGGATCCGGGACAATCCGGAACCGTACGGCAATTTCTTTCTCCTGGGGCTGTTTTCCGGGATAGCATACCTTTTCAAATCTTTCTTCTTTCCGTTTTCCGCGGTCTTTTTCGTGCTTGCCGCTGCAGTTTCAGGATCATTCAAGAAAGCTGCTCCTCGCACTATAGTAGCTGCCCTTACGATGCTGATCGTCAGTTCGGTATTGATTGTTCCACTGTCCATGAGTATCGGGCGGTTCACCTATGGAGAAGTGGGGAGCTTCTGTTATGCAACGTTGATTGCCGGAACCGGGTTTCTCGAGCATCCCCCACAGGAATTGAGCACGATTCCGCACGTGCTGTTTTACGCCACCGATCCTTTTGTTTCGTGCACGCGTCCCGCAGGTTTCGATTTGTGCTATTGGAATCTCGGAATAAAACCGGCAGTAACGGTTTCTGCTTTGTTGGGTGTCGTACCTGGACATGTCCGAGACATAGTATGGGATAGTCCCTGGCTGTTTTTGTTGACAGGCTTATGGCTTGTGGCGCATTGGAGACTCGGAGGTCTGAGATTCGGAAAGATCTTTCCTCCTTCCACGCCGTTTATCCTCTTGGCCGTTTCGGTTGCTGGAATAGGCCTTTATTGCCTGGTTCACGTCGAAATGAGATATCTCGCAGCGTTTCTGTTCCTTGGATTTGCTGCTCTGTTCATGTCTGCTCGCTGGAATCCGGCGAATACTGCAGCTTCACGGTACGCGTTCATCCCGTCCATTGTATTGACTCTGACCGTTCTCGGGTTCATCGGCAATACTGTTGTAGACCAAACGATTCGCGGCATGTCTTTTGGAGCAAAAAAGCCCTCGTTTCAGGAAGTCTATTCCGATATGGTCGCTGTAAGCACATTCCTCTCGGAGAAAGGTATTGCCAAAAATTCACAACTGGGAATAATCGGCTTGCCCCTCTGGTACTGGGGAAGGTTGGCGGAGATCAAGATCACGGCCGAAGCTCTTGACCGCGCGCAATTCCTGTCCGCTACACGGGATGAACGATCCCGGGCAATCGATGCCATGAAAACCGCAGGAATCAATGCCGTCATCGGGCAGGGTTCCGAATATGCGGATCTCAGCGATGAAGGCTGGGTTCGCGTGGACAACACCAGACACTTTTACGTGTTGTTCCCGTAATATTCGGGCGAATTGAACGCACATGAAATGAGGTGAAAAGAATCTGTTCGTTTTGCCTCTGCCGAATGCGTATTTTCTTGCAAAACTTGCACAATCATCTCATGAACGTCTCAGATAAGGAAAACAGGGTGTACAGAACAAAGCCGGGCTCGCGGTATCCCACCGGGGCTACTTTCAGCATTGAGGGCACGAATTTTTCCGTGTTCAGTCGCAGAGCGGAATCGGCAGAGCTGCTGCTCTATGATTCGCCAGATGGATCGAAGCCGTTTCAGATAATAAAACTCGATCCCGGAACAAATAGAACGTATTTCTTCTGGCATGTGTTCGTGGAAAAACTTCCGGAAAACACCTATTACACCTGGCGCATGGATGGCCCTTCGGATACCGCACAATCCGGATGCAGATTCGATGGGAGTGTGGAGTTGGTGGACCCCTGGGCTGTAGCTGTTTCCGATTGTCTTTGGGATCGTCGGAAAGCCAAAGCTAAGGACCCGACTGCGAGACCGATTCGGGCCGCGGTTGTTTCGAACAGTTACGACTGGGAAGATGATTCGCCTCTCGTAAAGCCGGTTGAAGATACCATCATCTATGAAATGCACGTGGGCGGTTTTACCCGGCACCCGTCATCCAACGTAAAGTATCCGGGGACTTTTTTGGGAATTATCGAAAAAATTCCGTATCTGAAAGACCTTGGCATAACTCACGTAGAGCTTATGCCTGTGATGGCGTTCGATCCCCAGGATCTGCCCGATTGTGCATTCGAACTGGGGCTTCGCAATTTTTGGGGATACTCCACCCACAGTTTCTTCAGCCCACATCCTGGATACTGTGTTTCCCCCGAAAACGGGGTGACAGAATTCAGAGATATGGTCAAGGCTCTCCACAAAGCCGATATTGGCATAATCCTTGACGTTGTGCTGAATCACACTGCTGAAGGAGGTGCAGACGGGCCGACTATCAATTTCAAGGGATTCAGTAACGAATCTTTCTATCACCTGGACCCGCGAGACCGGAGCGTTTACCTGGACTTCACCGGATGCGGCAATACCCTGAATTGCAATCACCCGCTCGTGTCAATTTTCATTCTTCAGTGTCTGGAATATTGGGTGAGGAAAATGCATGTGGACGGGTTCCGTTTCGACCTGGCAAGTGTCCTTACCCGGGGGGTGGATGGGACGCCCATGGAACATGCTCCGGTGGTGTGGAGCATCGAATTTTCCGAGATCCTGGCTGAAATCCCCATAATTGCCGAAGCATGGGACGCCGGAGGCCTTTATCAGGTTGGAGCGTTTCCCGGTTTTCGGTGGGCCGAGTGGAACGGAAAGTATCGAGATGTAATTCGGAGATTTATCAAAGGCGATAAAGGGATCATTGGTGACGTGGCAACCAGATTGAGCGGAAGTAGCGACCTCTACGCAGCTTCAGGAAGACTGCCGATTAACAGCACGAATTTCGTGACCTGTCATGACGGATTCACACTCGCAGATCTGGTCAGTTACAACCGGAAACATAATATTGAGAATTGTGAAGACAATCGGGACGGAACGGACCACAACCTGAGTTGGAATTGCGGGCACGAAGGCCCCACCGACGATCCACAAATACAATTATTACGATTACGCCAAGTGAAGAATTTTATTACAGTACTCATGCTGAGCCAGGGCATTCCTATGCTCCTATCAGGAGACGAGGTGCTGAGATCGCAGCACGGAAATAATAATGCGTATTGTCAGGACAATCCCACGAGCTGGTTTGATTGGTCTCTGGTCGAGAAAAACAAGGATATGCTTCGCTTTGTTACAATGATGATAGCGTTCAGAAACAGGCATCCAAGTCTGAAACGTGTCCGTTTTCTTACGGGAACCAAATGTGCCAGTGCTCGGATCCCTGATATCGTCTGGCACGGGACCGGACTCAATGAACCAGAATGGGGAAATTTTGACTCACGGGCACTCGGCTTTACGCTTGCCGGACTTAAAGATGGAGAAGAAGACCTTCATGTGATGCTCAACATGTCGGATGAACCTCTCCGAATGGGTATTCTTCCCCTTTCCGGGTTGACATGGTACAGAGCTGTAGATACGTGGAGACGCTCTCCTGAAGAGGTTGCGGAGCCGAACGATCAGCATTCCGTAAAATCAGAGTACTATATTGTACAACCGCATAGTATCGTCGTGCTGGAAAGCCGTTCCACCAGTCGGAACGTCTAATCTGCACGTGAAAAGGTGAACCGATGTTGCTTCCGCGGAATAAGACGAAAATTGTATGTACGATAGGACCTGCCTGCGATTCTCCTGAAATGCTGGAAAAAATGATCATTGCCGGAATGAACATAGCGCGATTGAACTTCTCACATGGAGATTTCCGGTATCATGGCGACAATATCCGCAAAATACGCGAAGCAAGCAAGGCGACCGGCATTCGAGTTGCCATCATGGCGGATCTCCCCGGACCCAAAATTCGCGTGGGAGTCCTCGAGCATGAGCCTATAGAGTTAAAATCGGGTAATTCATTCACGTTGACCGTGCGAAATGTGCTGGGAAACGAGAAGCTGATCTCCGTGAACATGCCTACGCTGAATATTGTGGTGACTCCCGGGGACACGATATTCCTGAACGATGGAATCATCCAACTGGAAGTCGTGGAGATACGCGGAACCGATATCGTTTGTCAGGTGGTTGTCGGTGGAGAATTGCGCTCAAAGAAAGGCCTGAACTTGCCTGGCATTCATCTGGGTATTAGCGCGTTCACTGATGTGGATTACGAGATTCTCAAATTCTCCCTGGAAAACGGAGTGGACGCAGTCAGTCAATCATTTGTCGAAAATCGAGCAGACCTCGATGCAGTTCGAAAAGCCGCCGAAGAGCTGGGTCGCGTTCCTTTCATTATCGCCAAGATCGAGCGAGCACGAGCACTTAACAATATCGATGAAATACTGGAATCTGCGGACGGAATAATGATTGCCCGCGGCGATCTTGGAGTGGAAATCCCTATCGAGGAAATCGCTCTCGTGCAGAAGAATCTGACCGGCAAAGCCAATCTACGAGCCAAACCTGTTATCACAGCAACACAGATGCTCGAATCCATGACGTTCAATCCTCGTCCTTCCCGTGCAGAAGCAACGGACGTAGCCAATGCCATTCTTGATGGAACAGATTGCGTCATGCTCTCAGGAGAATCGGCTCTGGGAAAATATCCGGTGGAATCGGTTCGCATGCTGGCAAAAATCGCAGCCGCAATTGAACCTCAAAGGCCTTCGAAAGCTGTTCGGGACAAACTACGAAACTATGAAAGGCGCGGGGGAATCAGTCCGCGCGATCTTCTCGCACTCACTGTCACAACAGCAGTGGAGGCGGTGTGCCCGGCCGCAGTCATAATCCCGACCAGAAGCGGCGCATCGGCCCGCAGCATTACGCGTTTCAGATATCCCATGTGGATCACCGCAGTAAGCACTCAGGATATAACATGCCAGCAGCTTCTCTTCTCTTATGGGGTATATCCCATACATGAGCCAGATCACCCTGAAGATTGGAACACATTCGCTCGCGATTGGCTCCAGAAAAACGGGATAGAAGGCGATCTGGTCGTCTTCACTGAAGGTCCTTCAACAAAACATCCCGAGGCAAACCACCGCATGGAAATTGTGAAGATCGCCGAATCTTGAGAGTGCAAGCGTAAGTTCCCAAGCATGATACCAATGAGCGTTCAATGAAGTAATCCCGCCACCGACGGGAGCAAATCCGGTCTCGCCATGTCTCCAAAGCGAAGTCAGGCCGTGCCGTTCGTAGCGGAGGAGATTAGGCGGGACCGGCCCAAAACATACCTCTTAATATCCCCTGTATGAAAGCACATTGGTGAAGCGATCCATCCGGTCTTTACGGGTCGGTTGCAGCCTAAAATGGCTGTGATCTCAAGGACTACATTATAAAATTATTATTTTCTGGCCCAAAAAGTCATTCCTGTGGTATAATTCAAATATCGACTTTTTATTTGAGGGTATGATCGTGAATAGAAATCTCGTGCTGTGCGCCATATTAGTGTCTGCTATAGCTGCTTTGGGCGTTACGACCATCACTCTTACCGTGCTCGCATCCCAGGTATTACTTCAGTAGCAGGTTTCCATCCTGATTATAACCCATTGCAAGTGCGGAGATATCTGTGAATTACCTGACAAGTGGGTACGATCCGGCGTACGCGTCCGGAGAATCCAGGACACCCCAGCCTTGGCTATCTTATGTGCATAACTGCGAAATAGCATAAACCATCAACAAAACTTATCATGAAGGATCGATCACGCTGATCCTCAGCACTCGACCGCCCTTTCCCGGGTAATATCTCCGGCCGTGCCAATCAATGTAGTTCCTGAAAATAGAACGAAGAAAGACCCCCGCGCTCAGAAAGATACATGGCAAGAAAGCTACCATCCAGGCTTTGAGCGAAATTGACGAAGAACTGAACCTCCAAAGAAGGAACCCGATGAGACTGACGCCCATCATAAAGATCGCCGATGCCAAACCGGACGTAAACGAACATAAGCCGGCAAAAGACAGCAGGAGAACTGCAGTACTCACCACGATAGCGACCGTCAGATTAAGGTGAATCAGCAGTGTAGCGCACCAGATGCCCGGATTGGTGAACTTGGGAAATAGAATCTGACGATCCAAATACGCGAGAAATCCACCCACTGTCTGATTTCTCAGCGGGGAAACAAGCATGCTCGCTGAATCCATATAAATGCCGATTTTGTTGCGTTCCAGGAGATTCCCGAGGACCAGGTCGTCGACAACCGTTTGCGACCACACTTCAGCAACATTCAACCGGTCCAGGATTTCCCGCCGAATTGCAGTACCGCCTCCCCAGGGCTTGGGATTAAGCAACACAAGTGTCAGCACAAAAGAGCCATAGATTGCCTGAGATACTCCGCCTATTGTTTCAGGGTTCGGCCTGAACTGCCTGAATGTCGTCACGGCCTGCGCCTTGCCGTGGCGCAAGTGATAGGTGAAGCGGGCCAGCCAGTTTGTGTCAGGTTCATTAGTGCTGTCGCAGAAGATCACGATTTCCGTTTTTCGTTGGAGTTGTTTCAATCCTGCGACCAGATTGAAATTCTTCTGAGCGCAGTCGGTAGCAATGCCGCTCACCACGATCGTACAATTATCGTACTGCATTGCCAATTCCTGGAGAAGTCCGGCAGCGGGATCTCGATCGTCTTCAATGAGAAAAGCAACACGATAGTCAGGATAATCCTGGTTCAGAAAACCTTCCAAGACAGTCTTCTGATCCGGAAATATGCCTTTGATGGGAATGAGAATTTCCACGAACGGAAAAGGTCCGGATTTCAAATCGTACACGGGCTTGACAAAACTGGATTTTATGAGGCCGTAGAGAGCTAGGAAAGTCAGTGGGACTGCAGTTATGATGAACCAGAGAATCATATGGAAGTCACGGGATTCGAGCCGTTTCAAGTGCCAACGCTAGAAAAACGGCCACACCATATTCGACAACGTCGGTCTACATCAATCGTAATCGTAGGGGTTGGATTCCGAATCAGGTTTGCTATTGTTTTACAGTGACTTTAACATTGCAGGTCAATCCATCCTTGAGACTGTCATCAGGATTTTCCAGCACGCATTCTATATCGTAGTCCGCCGGGACCTCCAATGCAGGATTTCTGCTCACCCACGAGAGTCTGCTAATTCTGCAGGCATACTTCTTCTCCGGGATAGCATCGAATGTTACGGTGCCCTTGTCTCCCGCCCTGAGCTTCACCAGATCCAATTCGTGAACCCTGCATCTCACAACCATACTGTCTGTGGGCGCGACTGTTACCACATGTGCGCCGGCAGGAAGTTCTGCATTCTTTTCAAAATCCGGGTGAATCCACAGAACTCGACCCGGTATCAAGGCCCTGATATAACCGACATCCACAGGAATGCTTTTGTCCGCATAGGATCTCTGATTCTGCCATTCCAGGTATTCAATGTCTCTTTTCTGACGGCCTTCCTGGAAGCGAAGATCTTCGTTGAGTCTGGTTAAGGTCAGCTCAAGATTCTTGATGGCATCTTCCTGTTCCTGCACTCCGCCCTTTGCCGAATTTACTTGTTGTTCTTTGAACTGAACGGCATTGCTGGAACCCATTCCCTTTTGTAACATTTCTTTTGCATCGGAAAGTTCTTTTTCCACCCTTTCGAGTTCTGCCTTCTTCAAAGGCAAATAGATCTCACGAACCTTTTGCAAATTGAGCTTACTTTCAGCGATGCTTTTCTTCAGATTAAGAATGGCCTCGGGGTATAATATTCTTTGAATATGGTTGACAGCGTCTTTTTCGAGCTTATAGCTTCCCAGGATCTGATTTTCCGTTACCGGATCTCCTACGTTGCTGTTAACGTCCAGTACGATGCTCCTGTAGTGCAACAGTCCGTTTCGTCTCACGGACGGAAAACTTTTTCCGCGAAAGATAATTTCCGCTTCGGATTTCGCATCGGCAAGCTGCGGCACAATGGCCGCCTTGGCCGGCGCGGGACTCGAATCCGCGCGCTTGGGTTCATGTGTCAGGGCAACGAGTGCCAGTGACCCCACTGCCACTGCAATAGCCAAAAGCACGCCGGTCGCCTTGGTGCGCCTTCCCGATCTTTCAGTATTTGATTCTGGCATTGTACCTGCTTAAACCTCCCGCAATAGATGCCAGGTCGATGAGAGCTTGCACCCTTTCCTGCAGACTGAGAAGCGAATTGGAGTACGTCTCGATTTTATCTATACGCTTTTGCATGTAAACATCGTATGGGACCTGAGCTGCTTTGTACTGCATAAGTGTTCTTTCTTCAACCAGCTCCGCGGTTTTCACGTACTCCCTGTTGACTGAAACCCTCTCTCCGCTCAGGTCGATTTCACCTCTGAAGCGTCGGAAATTTTCGTACAATTTCTTAGAGAGCTGATCACGGTCTATCTTGAGCTGCATGGCCCTCAGCTTCTGTCTCTTGATGTCGCGCACTCTGCGAAAACCGTCCCACACCGTATAGTCGAATCCCAAAGCAAAGTTGAAGCCTGATGCGCGGTCAACCTGATTCTCTATTTGCTCCAGAATTATGATCGGTTTAGGGACGAGCGCAACGTATGACGCGGTCACTCGGTTGGACTGCAGTTGCTCGTATTTCGCGGATATCTGCAGACTCAAATTTGCAGATTGAATATCTGCAAACGTCACCATCTGGCCGTTAAATCCGCCCAGGACCTGACTTGCGGCGTCGCGCGTGTCCAGCGGCAAATAATAGTCCGGGTGGTACCCCATGATTGTTTTAAGGCTCGCTATGCGCTCTTCAAGCTCCCTTTCCATGGATTTCACTTTCAGGACCTCTCCACGATAGGAAGCCGCCCAATATTTGTAATCTACGGTATCGATAGCCCCCTGGTCCAACCGCGTTTTGAAGAAATCCACGCGACTCTTATGGAAGGCAGTGGATTGCTTCTTTGCCTTGATCATGCGCTCTAGAATGTAAATGCGGTAGAAGATTTTGGCCATATTGGTAATATTTTCGCCGATCTTGTCCAGATGGCTCAGTTGGCCGATATCTACCAGAATGGACTGGGACTTGATTTTCAGAAGAGCCAAGTAAATATCCCAGTTCAACATAAACATCGACACGCTCAAGGCGCCGTGAGACGTGTCGTTATCATTCTTGGATTGAGCACGATCGATATAATAACGGGTAATTAACTGAATAGTGGGAAAGATTTCCGAATGAGAGTCCTTCAGGTCTATGGATCTCATCTGAATGTCTATTCGGTTCTTAAGGAATTCCTCTGAATGAACAAGGGCATAGCGGACACAGGTGGGAAAATCGAAATGGCCGTACGACTCGGGTTCCCCTCCCGGCGACGTTAATCCGGGTTGGGGGGCCAGAAGAGTACACAAAATGACTGCAACGACTGTCCATGCAAGCCGAAATGACGCTCGCGCAGAGAGAGCGGCAGCCCTTTCTGAAAAACGAAGGGATTGCTTCACAGCCCTCGCCATTAACCTTGCCACGTGATTTCCATACCCTAAGCCCACTTTCCAGAATCGTTCTATGGGGCTCGATTCAACGAAACAGAACTATTATTAAATAGCACTTTCACTCAGCCCTAGGGCTGGCTGAAGTATATCCAATCGATACTGAAATGTCAATCTCCTTTCCTGACTCGCTATTTGGAGTTTAAGCCAATATTATTGTTCTTTCTCCGCAACAAAGAAAAAGAGCACGTTTTTCCGCATTTCACTTCTCGACAGAGATTTCAGTTCGATTTGTGTGGCATTCTATAGGAGCGGCGAGTTCACTGCAAAAATTTATGGCAATTGGACAAAATTAGTGTGCGATTAAAAAATAGATGTTGGTGGGTGCCGTGCCTCCGTGCCGGCACATATTCAATATAATCAATCATATCAATCAAATGGACCGGCTGGGACGCCGGTCCCCATTACTATGTGTATTCGAGCACGGGATAAACATCAGAGTTTTTGGCAATCCCAGAAGAATCCGAGGCAAAATTCGGTCGCAATGCGACCGTCCGAACGCACGACAAATTCGGTCAATAGCGATTGTTCTACGAGCAATAGTGCAGTGCCGTTATTTTATTTTTGACCAGAGTTGATCTTTGCCTTGTTTGATCGGACTACGAGTGACCATGAAATCAGCTTTCACACCGTACACGTAGAATTCGATTCCCGGTGCACTCTTGAAGGTAATAAACATTGCGTGATCTTCGAGAGTCCACAAACCGTCCGAACCTTCCGGGTGCGCTTTATCGAATATTCTGCAGGTTCCGTCTACCCTGAGAGTCATAAGTGTGCGCTGAGAAGCCTGGGGATTAGTCTTCGTTGCTTCTGCCAGGGGGTTATTCTCAGGCAAAATTTCCCATGTCCCAATGAGATGGTTCAATTTTATCTCGGGCTGATAAATCTGCTCCGGAGTGATTCCATTCCCCATGGAGCTGCCGGGGACTGCCCACAACAGCATCGCCACGATCATAATTCGTGCAAAAGGCACAATCCATGACCTGCCGGATCGCATGCCGGAAGCCGGAACAGGGGATCCGATGACTACAGAAGGAGATCGGTCAAGCTCGTATATCGGCATTAAGCGATTTTCCAGCTTAAAAAAAAGATCTTTGAAATACCTCTTCATAAATCCTCCACCAAATTCCTGAGCTGATAAGTCTAGCATAAAAATCCTGAAAAGCGATTTTCCAACTATAGCGCGCGGGTTCCGGCACGGAGGACAAGCGCTTCTTTATGATTCCTGCTTAACCCTTTTGAGTCAAGACAAAACCGTGCCACTCTCAAATTTGGTTGTAGTTTTATTCTGTGCTATCAGTATGTTGTTGTTTTTAATTGATTGTCGTTATGGCAACTATTCTCTAACATACCAACATTTGAATATTTTGCTTGACACACTTCAAGGGGCATGATACCTCGGGGCCCCAGAACCGAATAGGAATTGCCCCGATGGTGCTTCCCTACGGCAGACCGCTACTGTTTACAGAGCTGACTCAATAAAAGGAGGGTATAATGGTAAAAAGAGTTGTGAGTGTGTTTCTTTGTGTTCTGATGCTGACATCCGCATCCCTGAGTTTGGCCGGAGGACCTCCGGCCCCCATGGCACCGCCTGCCTGCTATCCTGCCCAACCGTGCGGACCGGCGGCCGGCCCGTCTTCAGCGTACTGGGGCGATGCGCCGATTCCTGGCATATGTGGCGGGATTATCGCTCTTCCGTTTCTCGTTTGCGGCAGTCTTCTCGGCGGGAATTCCGCGGTGCCGTATGCTCCGACGTATGGCCCCAGATATGCTCCGGCTGCGTACCCTCCGAAGTATGCTGCTCCTGCCCCTGTCCCTTGCCCCCCGGCCTATCCTAAGCCTTATCCACCGGCTTATCCCCCTGCATGCGGCCCTGGCTATGGCGCAGCGGCCGGTAGTGGTGGAATTCTGGGCGGGCTCCCCTGTTTCGAGCTGTGCGCGAGCCTTTTGGGTTTTGGCTCGGGAACCGGAATTTTTTACTAATGCTACCCTAACCCCAATCCTTGCAGTTCGGGGACTTCGGTCCCCGTTTTTTTTGTACTTATTGGGCCTGAAGCTCCGTTCTTTCCCTGGATTCATGCCAACACGCTTTTATCAACCACGATTCTGAAGAATGCCTTAAAGATGGTATAGTTGACGTGTTCGGTGAAAACTCGGTGTTCCGGAAATCAAAGCAGCTTATCCGACCACGCCAAAGCACGGCAAACTGCCCATCATGGAAATTGCAGGATGAGAATTTTTCCAGCAAGTAATCGGATATACGGCTAAAAAGACCTCCGCTTGATTTCGCAGGTTCTGAGTCCATGACGATCGACTGGTATATGCATGGCCGGCAATGAGAAAAAACATGCGGAACGTGCGATTGCTCTTGAAGGGGTGCTGGACAGGCTCGTCTTTGCTTCTGACTCCAGTGAGTTCATTGTAGGACGATTAACTGTACGCGGTCGGAGAGATCCGGTCACTATTGTCGGATTGCTCCCGAAACCTCGGCCCGGTGAGACTCTCCTGCTTCAGGGACAATGGGAGTTCGACAAGAAATTCGGCGAACAGTTCAGATTCGAAACTGCAGAAGCCCGGGTGCCTTCCACGATTCAAGGCATAGAAAAATATCTCTCATCAGATCTCATCAAGGGAATCGGCCCTGAGATGGCGAAACGCATAACCGCCGTATTTGGGGAAAAGACGCTCGACATTATCGAAAAAAAACCGGAAAAGCTCAGAAATGTTCCCGGAATCGGTCCCGTACGCGCGGAGAAGATTTCGGAAGCTTTTGTCGAGCAGAAAAGCATCAGGGACGTGATGCTCTTTCTCCAGACCCATGGTGTTTCCACCACGTACGCGTACAAGATTTTCAAGCGATACGGGAACAAGTCTGCTCGGGTAGTGAGTGAAAATCCGTACGTGCTCGCAACTGATATACGCGGCATCGGATTCAGATCTGCGGACAAGATTGCGGGCAGCATCGGAATAGACATGCGTTCCCCTCTAAGGGCGAATGCCGGAATTCTGCACGTGTTGGATACCGCTCAAGCCGAGGGTCACGTCTATTATCCGCTGCCCACGCTTCTGCAAAAATCCCGGGAGCTTCTGGGAATCGATAATCATACTCTCGAAAAATGCGTAGAGAATCTCGCGGTTTCAGGGACCGTTGTTATCGAAGGCGATGATCGAGTGTATCTGGCCGCAATGGCTGCACGAGAAAATGCGGTAGCCAGGAATATGCGCGAACTCATGATTGCAGCCCGGTTTCTGCCGGGAATCAAAATCGACGCTGCAATTCAATGGGTTCAGCAGCAGCAGGGGTTAACGCTTTCGGAAGCCCAGTGCGAAGCATTGCATGCGGTGGTCGAATACAAGGTGTTGATCGTTACAGGGGGTCCTGGAACAGGAAAGACAACACTGCTCAAATCGCTCATTGAAATTTTGGAGCGCAAGAAGTTGCGAGTGCTCCTCTGCGCTCCCACCGGGAGGGCTGCAAAGAGGCTCGCGGAAGCTACAGGTCGGGAAGCGCGTACAGTTCATCGTCTTCTGGAATATTCGCCTTCTGAGGGTGGATTTCAGCGAGGACCGTCACGGCCTCTTGAAGCAGAGGCAGTCGTTGTGGACGAGACGTCCATGGTAGACATTTCCCTCATGTACTATCTTCTGGGAGCCATACATCCGCAGACAACGCTGATCCTGGTGGGCGACGCAGATCAACTACCCTCGGTAGGACCGGGAAACGTACTTGGCGATCTCATCGAATCCGGGAAGATTCACGTCGTAAGACTGCAAACGGTGTTCAGACAAGCCAGCGAAAGCATGATCGTCATGAATGCGCATCGTATCAATCAGGGATTGCTTCCAGCTCCTACAGGAGACGCCAATGCGCTTTCGGATTTCTATTTCATCGAGAAAGACGATCCGGACGAATGTGTCCGATTAATAAAAGAAATGGTGAGCAACCGAATCCCCGGACGTTTCGGGTTCGATCCGGTGAACGATCTGCAGATTCTCAGCCCGATGCACAAAGGAAGCTTGGGAACGGAAAACCTTAATCGTGAATTACGCGAAGTTCTCAACCCGTACGGGACCAAAATACGTGGAGATCGGTTTCGTGTCGGCGACCGGGTGATGCAGACTCGGAATAATTACGATAAAGAAGTCTTCAACGGAGATATAGGCCGAATCGAAAACTACAATACGGAAGAGGAAGAAGCTCTCATCGAATTCGACGGCCGATCCGTGATCTATCACATTTCTGAATTGGATGAGATAGCGCTGGCTTATGCAGTTACGATCCACAAAGCCCAGGGCAGCGAATATCCGTGTGTAATAATTCCTATGACCACTCAACACTATGTGCTTTTGCGTAGAAACTTGTTGTACACCGCTCTTACGAGAGGAAAATCGCTTGTGGTGGTGATAGGGAGCCTTAAGGCGCTTCAAATGGCTGTAGAGAACCGTATCGTCGAACCGCGGTTCACGCATCTTGCGGCGAAGATCTAGGGGTAATGCCAGAATTAGAGCAAGTGTATGAAACAGTGTCCAATTGCGAAAAGCACTTCTCAGCAATTGGTAGGTGCCGTGCCTCCGTACCGGCACATTTTTCAAGTACAAATCAACCAGTTCGGGCCGGCAGGGACGCCGGCCCCTACCATTCATTTAAGGCACAATGTGTTCAAAAGGTCAGGAATTTTGTCATCTGCTATAATGTACGAGTTCAGGATAGGACTGTCGGTGTTGACGGCCTCCGCACCGACATTCTATCGTTCTCGGCTGCTCACCT
Organism: Desulfomonile tiedjei DSM 6799; assembly: GCF_000266945.1. NCBI lineage: Bacteria > Pseudomonadati > Thermodesulfobacteriota > Desulfomonilia > Desulfomonilales > Desulfomonilaceae > Desulfomonile > Desulfomonile tiedjei. The sequence goes on along the minus strand of NC_018025.1, from coordinate 617,479 downwards.
TCGAGCCTACTTCCATGGTCGTATCGGGACGGGCCACGATAACATCTTTCTCCGTGAGACCGCTGACGATCTCCAGCTCCAGGTCATTGCGCAGCCCGAGCTGGACTTTCTGCTTTTGCAGCCGGCCGTCCTCAACCTTAAGGACATAGTATGAGCCATCCGGCTCCTGCATTACACTGAATCGAGAAACGATCAGCGCGTCAGGTTTGGAGCCCGTTATGAATCGTGCCTGCACCCGGTATCCCACGCCGAGGTCCTGATGATCGCCGGCAAATGAGACTATGACATTGACACGCTGCTGCTCCACTCCCAGGGAAGACAGTTTGGTGAATCCGGAAGGGTCTATACGCTTTACCTTGCCGGGGATCGAAGCAGCGGCTATGGCGGGCTGGAGCTGAACCTGAGTGCCTGCAGAAAGCCTGAGAGCATCTTGAGTGAGCACATCCGCCACGACTTCCAGGTCCTTGAGATCACCCAGCAGGAGCAACTGCTTCCCTGCCTGCAGAGTGCTGTCCCCCTCTTCGTGCTTCTCCAACACAAGCCCAGTGACCGGTGAGCGCACGTTCGTCAGCTTGAAATTATGCTCTGCCAGGGCAAGGCGTGCCGCTGCCTGAGCCAATTGATGCTCGATTGCCGATCGCTCGAGCTCCTTTCTCTCAAGGTATCGGGTCACGTACAAAGGCCCTAGGTGGACAGCGAAAACAATGGCTTTCATGGCAGCGAGATAGAATTCTTGCTGCTTGAGCTCGATCAGCGCTGTTTCGGCCGCAAGGCTCACGTCGTCCATTTTTGTCTGCGGGATAGCCTGTTGAGCTAGCAGTTGGGTCATGCGCTTGAGCTCCTTGTCCGCTCGCTCCCAGCGTGCTTTCTCCGCAGCCACCTGAGCCTGAGACGCTTTGAGTGCTTCTTCCGCCGCTTGAATAGCAGATTTGGCTTCCACCAGTGCAGTATTCTCTAATCTGTTGTCGTCATGCACCACAAGATTCGCCTTGAGCTCCAAAACCCTCGCTCGAGCCTCTTTTACCGCTTCCTCGAAAGGTACCAGGTCGTACTGCACCAGCAATTGTCCTCGTTCAACCTTGTCCTTAGGCTCCAGAGCGATTCTCATGACGCGGCCTTCCACAGGGGTGCTGATGGGATACGTTCTTGACAACCTGGTGCGAGCCGGCTCGGTGAACGTTTCCTGAATCTTGCCGCGATGAGCCGAGACAGTAACAACAGGTTGTGAGGCGCAGCCCGTAATCAGAAATGCCAACAACAACGGAATGCACATGAGTCGCGTGCGATACGACTTGAACGATAATGTGAGCCAAAACGACATGCCTCACTCCTTCACTTTGAGCACATCCAGCCAGGGGAGGCTTCGGATCATTCGGTACACGATGAGTTGGCCCACTGCGACGAACAGGGCCATGGCCGCAACTGAGATCAACACCTTGGACGGAAGGATGACAGCGGGAAAACGATAAAGCTCGGTGTCAAACGCCAGCGAGATCAGATGAGCCAGTCCCACTCCAAGGCCCAGCCCCAAGATCGTTCCCACCGCATTGAGAAGGATGCTTTCCCAAGCGAAGATTTTCGCGACCTGCGCAGACGTGTAGCCGAGCACCCGGAGCGTGCCTACCTCGCGCTCACGTTCGCTCAGCGAAACCAGAGCAGTGTTTAGCAGGCTTCCGAACGCTATGACACCCGCGAATAGGACCGTGATGCCGAACATGGCGCCAATGAACTGGGCCATGGTCGCCTCCATCTGGTGGAGCGCCCTAAGCCGCTCGGTCACGCTCGTGACTGCTGGTCGGATCCCGATCTGCTTCATCAAAGGCCTCTCCGGCGCTCCGGGGTACTCTTTGACGAGGAACGAGCCGGTCACCTGGTACTCGCCGAGAAGCCCGCTCAGATAATGGAGATTGCAGTAAGCCGAGAGTCCGAGAAACGTATGTACGACGCCCATCACAGGAGCCTCAACCTCGGTCCGCCGTGCAATGAGCGGTCGCAGCCGAATCTTGTCCCCAACGTGGACATGGAGAATCTCGGCCAATTTTTCTGTAAGGATTATCCCTTCATCCGGAACGACCAGATCCCTGCCCGACCGATCCAGCGGCGTGAAAAGCATATGCTTCGGCGGCAATCCCGTCACGGCAGTACGCTTCTCGTACGGACCGTTCTTCAGATCGCATAAGACATCCAGTTGCGGCTCGGCAAAGGAGACTCCAGGTAAATTCTGAGCCTCGGATCGCGCTGACATCCCCTTCGGATCGCGTAGCGATATGATGAGATCGTAGTGAGAAAGCTTCTTGAAATGGTAGTTCATCAAGAAGTACGTGGAATCGTACGTGCTGAAGGAGGTTAGCATGATCGCGGTTGCGACTGCGGCAGCGAGAATAGATACCGAGCTGCGAAACGGGTTCCGAAACACAGCTCTCAAGATCATCTTCCAGTGGAATGAAAGAGGGCCCCAGAGAACCGATATCCTTTCGAGCAGAATCCGGCCTCCCTTTTCAGGGGGCGGAGGACGCATGGCTTCAGCGGGCTCAAGTCCGGCTGCCCTGCGACTTCCTCTCCAAGCTCCCAACAAGGCAAAGACAACGGCTATGGCCAATCCCTGCAAATGGATGTGCCAATGGAAACGACCGACGATCCCGGGCATGGCAAAGAACTGCCGATACATCCCGAGCATAGCGTTCTGGAGCCACCAGCCAAACACCAATCCACCGATCCCGCCCAGTATCCCGATTATCAGACCGTAGCCCAGGAAATGTCTGGTGACAGCTCCGGCGGAAAACCCCAGAGCTCTCAGAGTGCCTACCACAACCCTTTGTTGAATCACCATCCGGGAGACTAAAATGTTCAGTATTAATGCTGCAAATCCGAGAAATATGGTGGGATATATGGCAGCGGTGGTTTTAAGGTTTTGCAGCTCATCCCTGATAATGCTTGCCGAGGGCTGATCCTGGATTGGAGTTGTGTTGGTGACTCCGTATTCATCGAGCTCACTCTTGATAACTTTTAGTGTATCTTCCAGAGCGTTACGGGAATTATCTGCCGCCAGTCCCACCACCTGATTGTACGCGCCGCTCAGGTCCGCGGCGTCTTGAAGGAATCTCTGAGGCAGGAACATAACTCCGTAACCCGCAGGGTCGGGTGACAGGCCTCCGCCTGGAGGAATCAAGTAGACAAACTCCGGCGACATAGCAGTGCCCACCACCAGGAGATTGTGCTGTTTATCCAGCAATGTCACCTTTATCCGATCGCCGGGGCCGATGTGGTTTGCTTCGGCAAATTGATGCTCGAGGATGGCCTCTGCCGAATTGTCCGAAGAGAACCACGCTCCGGAGCGCATCATAATTCCGTCAATTACGTCCGCCCTGTGTCCGGGCATCGACAGCGCCACGCCCGGGATCGGCCGCTGTGCAGATTTCAGATCCAGCAGCACCTGCAAGTACACTCTGCCTCGAGCCTCTTTGACGTTGGGCAGTGTACGTACGACTTCTATGGTCCATTCCGGAGCACGCTTGACATCCACCGTGAAATCGGACAAGCGATAGCGGTCGTAATAGCGGATTCTCGCTCCATCAAGATCCAGGTGCACCGACGCCAGGGTTACGTACACGCCCACGCCAACGGTGACAATCGCTATGAGGGCTATCAGGGACCTCCTGCGCTGCCAAAGGTCCCTCAGGAGTTTTCGTGTAAGAACTCGGCTCACCACCGAACCTCTTCAGCCGGAACCGGCCTTTCGTTGACTCGAATGGAATCGATGGTACCATCCCGGATGATCGCTACTCTTTGGCCTATACCCGCTACGGCACCGTTATGGGTTATCAGAATGACGGTCTTTTTAAAATCCCGCCTGAGACCGGCGAGTAAACCGAGCACCTGTCTGCTCGTTTCCAGGTCAAGCGCCCCCGTGGGTTCGTCGCACAGGAGCAATCGAGGGTTGCCTGCCAAAGCTCTCGCGATGGCAACACGCTGCTGCTCGCCACCACTCAGTTGGGACGGAAAATTGTCCGCCTTATCTGCGAGATTCACCATACGCAGCGCTTCGGCCGCGTCCATTGGATCCGCTGACAGTTCCACGGAAACCTGGACATTCTCCAGGGCGGTCAATGTCGGCACCAGATTGTAGAACTGAAACACGAACCCCACCTCATCTCTCCGAAACTCGGTCAGCTCGGCATCAGTCGCCTGTGACAGATCTCGTCCCAGGTACAGGAGCCTTCCGGACGTCGGGCGATCCATACCACCAATGAGGTTCAGCAACGTACTCTTGCCCGATCCGCTGGGACCCACAATGATCAGAAATTCACTATCCAGCACCTCCAAGGACGCCTCCCGGAGAGCCCATACATCCACTTCCCCCATTTTGTAAACTTTACTCACGGATTGCACGGAATACAGCACTGTGGTATCGGGCTCTGTCACAATTTTCTCCATCCCTGCGCAGTCGGATCCAAGCGATATAGCTCCACAGGCTTTTCCGTCCGCTAAGCTCCTTCGCGGCAGTCAGAGTCAAAGCACAATATTGTCGTCAGTGCCACACATATTGGCTCATACCATTTTGCATTCAAGATGCGAACTACACTGACCTGTGCTCGTCAGTGGCACCCCCGTACCGATACCGACAGCGGTTTTGGGTGCCACGGACCTGCCCTGCAGGTCCGTGCTTCCCTCAGCAAGAACTATCTTGATTGCAAGTCCGTATCACGCATGTAGGATGCTTTGAATGTAGGAAAAAGCATCCTCGAAGCTCGATTGTTTCAACTTACTTCTTTGGTATGGGTCCTGATGTTATCGCTCAGATTGCTAAGCAAATTGGTTGAGATAGTCCATTCTCGCGGTCCTGGCACGTTCATACAATTTGAGATACTCATGCGCGGAGCGTTTCCAGGAAAAATCGCGGGCCATGCCGCGGCGCATGAGCTTTGTCCATGCGTCCGGCATATCCGTGTACACGTTGACAGCTTTGGAAATGGCGTCGATGAGAGCATCCGAGTCAGGGGGAACAAACCTGAACCCCGTACCTGTGTCCATTTCCGGATTGAACTGTTCCACCGTATCAGTGAGCCCTCCTGTGACTCTAACTATAGGCACGGTGCCATATTTTAAGCCGTACAGTTGGTTGAGACCGCAGGGCTCATAGCGAGATGGCACAAGGAGGATGTCCGATCCTGCAAAAATCTTGTGAGACAACCTGTAATCATACGCGAGAAAAGCGGCGATCTTGTCGGGGTAATCTCGTGCAAACTCTTGAAACGATTGCTGATAGCGTGCATCTCCCGAGCCGAGGAGCACGAATTGCAGATCTCTCTCAATCAGGGTCGGTAATGCTGCGGCAAGAATGTCCACTCCCTTTTGGCTCGATAGCCTGGTAACCATGCTGATTACCGGCACATCCGGCAACTCGGGCAATCCTGCAATGTTCTGAAGATCCGCCTTGCAGAGGGCTTTACCGGAGAGGTCGTCAGCCCCGTACCGAGCTGCAATGAACTGGTCCGTTTCCGGATTCCAGATGGAATAATCAACACCATTGAGAATGCCCGAGAGTCGAGCTCCCTTCTCCTGAAGTACGCCTTCCAGGCCGAATCCAAATTCAGGAGTTAGTATTTCGTTGCGATACCCTGGTGAGACGGTGTTCACTTCATCAGAAAATACTATACCGCTCTTGAGGAAATTCAGTTTCCCATAAAATTCCATGTGCTTGGGAGTGAAGAATTCCCAGCCTACACCAACCAGAGGCATATCCAGATGCCAGAAGATCCCCTGGTACCCCAGATTGTGTATGGTCATGATTGCTGCGCTGTCTTCGAAAAGCTTTTCTCCTGCGTACAGAGTCCGAAGATAAACAGGCGTCAAAGCAGCTTGCCAATCGTGCACATGGTAAATGTCGAAATGCTTGCGTCTCAGCAGTGCCATCTCCAATGCCGCTCGGGTAAGAAATACAAAGCGCTCTGCATTATCTTCGTAATCGCCATCCGGAGTCCCGTATAGATAATCTCTATCGAAGAACTCGTCACATTCGAGAAACAAATACCGCGTCTTGCGTTCGTCGATGAGTTCCCAAATGCGTCCCTTTACTGGTTTTGCATTCAGGGAGATTTCCACCGTGAAATCGGTTTTCTTGAGGTTGGGGAACTTTTCAGGAGTGATATTGCGGTATTTGGGCATGAAAACTTCTACATCCGCCCCCAGACTGATCAGTTCAGCCGGCAGAGCGGACATGACTTCGCCCAACCCCCCGGTCTGGGCAAACGGCGTAGCCTCAGGTGTTACCATTAAGACATGCACTTGTTATATCCTCCGGAATTTACCCGCTTTATACATAGGTACACTGTATCCGATGCATGCTTCAGGTGAAAACCTATGTGTACCTATGCCCTTCAACCAATTCTAACGTGCAGCTTTCTTCGAGCAAAGTTTATTCGGATGCGTTTTCTGTCACATCAGTTCTTTTCTTGATATGAGCAATGAGTCCACCGTCATCGAGGAGCTCTTTCATAAAAGGCGGAATAGCTGCAACCTTGAATACTTCGCCCGTGCTGAGGTTGCGAATTATCCCCTGATCCGGGTCCACTTCAACCTCATGCCCTTCCTGAATGGCGTCCGCAGCTCCAGGAGCCTCAAAGATCAACAATCCGGTGTTGAACGCATTCCGGAAGAAAATCCGCGCAAAACTCTTTGCTATGACACAAGACACCTTTGCTCCCTTTATGGCAACCGGCGCGTGTTCTCTCGATGAACCGCATCCGAAATTCTTCCCCGCTACAATGATATCCCCCGGCTTCACTTTGGAAGGGAATTCCGGGTCAGCATCCTCCATCACGTGTTCGGCCAGTTCTGTCGGATGCGAAAGACTCAAATATCGCGCCGGAATAATCTCATCCGTGTTCACGTCGTCACCAAACTTCCATGTCCGGCCTTTGAAAACCATCATGCCTCCAGGTAATCTGTTTTTCCGGCTCAAGCTGCACATCACACCATTTCGCTAATAAGTTATAATCGGTCCGGAGTCACGGCCGGCCCCTACCAAAAGCTGGTGGCGACCGGCCTCCGTGCGAGCCGAATTAGGCTCATAAAAGCGAATCGGTATCAACATGCGTGCCTGTCTGCCGGCACTTTTCGTTCGATGAAATTTGTGACATTATCCGAAACTTATTGCAAGGTCCTTGGGTTCAAGATGGCTACACGGATTGCCAGCTTTGGTGCCCGTTCCTGCAAGAATGTCCCGGCTGGAAATTTTTTTGCGGTCGGAATTGTGGAGAGCACTAGATGGGTCTGTTGGAGCGCATGAGAAAACGCCCTCAAATTATTCCGGGCATGACGTTGCCAACGTTGTTGCGAGTATTGGCGCGGAACGGATTTCGGGTCGATACGCCCTGTCTCGGAAGGCTCGCACATCTCGCGGTTTTGGGTGTTTTGAACTCCATGTATGCGACGTGCGAAGAATTCTTTAATTCACGAGAAATCGAATCTCTTGAAATTCAGGAGCCTCCTTTATTCGTCATCGGTCACTGGCGAAGCGGTACGACGCATCTGCACAATCTCCTGAGCCTTGATGAGAATCTCACCTGTCCTACTGCGTATCAGGCGTCTTTTCCCGGTCACTTCATTTTCTCACAGGCAGGCAGTCCCATCTTCGACCTCATTGCTCCGAAGAAACGCCCCATGGATAACATGGCTTTCTCTTCGAGTACGCCTCATGAAGATGAATTCGCTCTTGCAGCGGATTCAACCGTATCCCCGTACATGAGAATTCTCTTTCCCGTAACAGGAGACAGAGGATTCACGGAATTGGACTGCAGACGGCTAACCTCCAGGAATCTTGAACGATGGAAGGCGTCGCTGATCCTGTTTATCAAAAAATTGACTCTCTCGGAGGGAGGGAGAATCACCCTGAAATCTCCTCCGCATCTCGGACGAGTGGCGACACTTCTGGAGCTTTTTCCCAAGGCACAGTTCGTCCACATTATGAGAGATCCCTGCATGGTGTACCTGTCAACCCACAAGTTGTGGAGGGATTCTCTCGCCCATGCCCATCTTCAGGTGCCTTCGCCCGAACTCGTGGACGATTTGATCCTGTCTTGGTACAAGGAGCTGTTTGCTCTCTATTTCAGGGACCGCGACAAAATTCCTGCGGGGCAACTCCATGAGCTGACCTACGAGGATCTCGAGGCTGCTCCGTTGGAAACCCTTGGAACCATGTACGACAAATTGCAGCTTCCCGATTTTGAAAAATTGACACCGAGGATTACGGCCTATCTTGAATCAATACGAGACTATCGGAAGAACAAATTTCAGATAAGTGACGCAGTGCGAGACAAGGTTCGAGCCAATTGGTCAGAAATTTACGAACAGTACGGCTACCGCGTATGAAGAATTCGCGGGGAAGAATATTTCTAGACAAACTTTTCTTTATTCCTTATAAACAACACTTGAGTCAAGGAAATTCTGCGGTGAACGGTGCCCCGTTCATCTAAGAACAATCGGAATTTCAAAAAATCGGTTCCATTTCTTATGAATGCTCTGGTTGACGGTAAGGAGGATGTCATGCAGATCGGAGACGTTGTTCATTTAGACGGGATAAAAGCTGAGTACAGTCTCTTTGGAAAGGATCGATTCTCCTCGTGTACTCTGCCTGATGGCGATTATGTGATCGTGGGATTCGAGGAGGATTACGTTAGTCTTGCTTGGAGCGATCCGAGCGGATATCCTTCCCGGAAACATCGTTACAGAATCGATGCCAATGCGCTGACGCAATGAGATCGAGAAGAATTTCAGCGATTCAGGGTCTTATTTTGACCCCGCAAACATCCGAAACTATGGTTAAATAACGGAACATGAGCTTAACAGAAGAATTGGTCACCCCCGTAATAAGCCGGATGAGCCGGCTGCAATGGATAGGGGGTAGTGTGGTGCTCGGTTTTTTTCTGGGCTTCGTAGATACTTTACTTATTGCTGCTCTTCTCGGATATATGGGCCTACAGGTTCCGGCATATTTTGGGATTCCAACCACGTTTACCGGTTATTTTTTTACAGGAATGATCATTGGCAAGCTCGCCCCTTCCTACATTCAATGGGAAGTGCCGGCCGGCATTGCCGTATGCGTGTACCTGTTGATGCTGGGATTCGTGGGACTCAGCGGTCAAGGCGTACTCTCCTTTATGCTCCATTTTATGATCGTACCGGCTATAGCTGTGGGAATCTGTTATCTGGGACTACGCCTGAGCAGAAAAAAGAACAAGGCGCTGTCCGAATCTATAGACGGCGGCCTTGCAGGCTAATTGATCAGTTACATTCCTTTACTTGCCAATTCATGAATGTGGTATAATTATATTGATGGCAAGGAGGAAGATCATGGAACCTGAAATCCGTTCATGTGAACAGTGCAGCGGGTGCACAGGACGACATACCCACGAGCAAACCATGGAAGAGATAAAGGCAGGCCCGTATCTTGTGTTCGCCGCTGCTGCGATAATTGGAGTGAGCCTGCTGGTGAAATGGCTTCTCTAAGATTCGAGGATACCAGTTGCTTTTCTTCATCAGCAGCACGAGTTTGCACAAAGTCGAATGAACCCGCAAGAAAGCCCATTCAACAGTGTCTTGACCTACCTCCGGTCCTGCAAATTCTTGACAGTCGTCCGGTCTATTGCTATGTGATCAGCAGGGTAGAGCCGTATCAGTGATTACATTATGAGTATAAAAACGAAGGGAGCATCATTCTTCTTGGAAGAATCGCAGCCAAGTCTAGTGCGGTGGTTGAAGTTAAAAGTAGGCCTTGAGCGAAAGCCCAAGCAAATTCATGATGTCATTCAAGAAGCTATTGATGAAAGTGAGGAACAGGGCCTCATAGACGAAGACGAGGGCGACATGATCGAAGGAATCTTCGATCTGAAGATGACAGTTGCCCGGGAAATTATGATCCCTCGAACACACATTGTTTCTGTATCAAAAGACAGCAAATTAGAAGAAGTCTTGCAGACCGTCATTCAATCGGGCCACTCCCGAATCCCCGTTTACAATGGAAATATCGATCATGTGATCGGAATACTGAATGCCAAAGATCTGTTGCCGTTGTGGCTGGATGGAGCAAAAGAGCTGCAATTTGAACGAATCATGAGGGAGCCTTTTTTTGTCCCCGAAACAAAACGCATTAAAGATCTGCTCCAGGAACTGCGCTCGAAAAAGTGTCATCTGGCAGTTGTTGTGGACGAATACGGCGGAACTGCGGGTATCGTAACAATAGAAGATATTATCGAAGAGATCATTGGCGAAATTAGAGACGAGCACGATATCGAGGAAGAAGAATTCGTCCCGCAGGAAGACGGTTCTGTCATGGTGAAAGCCCTGGCGAATTTGGATGATTGCGAGGAATACTTCGGAGTATCCTTCCCGAGGGGCGGATACGACACTCTGGGTGGGCTCATCATTCAACTCATGGGCAGGGTCCCGAAGAAAGACGAGGAAATTACCCTTGGGAGTCTGCATATGAAGATACAGGGCGGAGACGAGAAAAGAATCACTCGAGTGAAGGTAACGCGTCTTGATGAATCCGAACAGCCGGAGGTCCCTACGGTTCAACGCGGGACCGGTCCATGATTGGAAGCATTGCGCTGTCTGCGTCCGGCGGCCTGTTTCTGGCTCTTGCATTTCCTCCTTATAACTTATCGATCCTGGCCTGGATAGCATTTGTTCCTCTCTTTGCAGCTATTCATCGTGACGAGCGTCCTGCGATCGCTGCATTGAACGGCGCTTGTTTCGGCGCGGTGTTCTTTGCGGTTGACGTATCCTGGATCTACAGGACCCTGGTGGTCCATGGACATTTTCATCCTGTTCTTGCTTTCTTCACCTTTGTCGGACTGATCGCAGTACTTTCCCTTTTCACTGCACTATTCGGTTTCCTGCTTTCCCTCGCCGGCAAGAAAATCCATCGTTTCACCTTGTGTGCGCCGTTTCTCTGGATTGGCATCGAATATTTGCGAGCGATTTCCCTCACCGGATTTCCTTGGGATCTTGCGGGATATTCGCAGGCAAACTGGACTGCGCTCATGCAGATAGTCGATATCACCGGGGTTTATGGCGTTTCCTTCCTGATCGTGCTCCTGAATGCGACGGTATGGGAAGTGGTACATTCCTTTGCTCAGCGGAAGCCTGTTCCTTTCCGTTTTGCCGCTTCTTCTCTCGTTCTGTTGGGGCTCGCATTAGGTTACGGTTACTTTGTTCTGGCCGCAATTCCGGATCGTCGTCATACCGAACAGGGATTCGGGATTGGCATTCTTCAGGGCAATATCCCGCAAGAAATCAAATGGGACGAACGAGCAAGGGAGTATACTTTCGCGACATACGAGCGCCTTGGAGCGGAAGCTGTAGCGAAAGGAGCACAGTTGCTCGTGTGGCCAGAGACGAGCGTGCCGGTCGTTTTCGGCGAAAAGAATGAAGATTGGAAGCGTCCCGGCAGGATTTCTCAAACCCTTGGAACTCCCATGCTCATCGGAGCACCGTCTGCGGAGATGATTGCGAATGAAGTCCATTTCTATAATAGCGCCTTTCTCGTTCATGACGGGATCTTGCAGGAGCGCTATGACAAGATGCATCTCGTGCCTTTCGGTGAATACATGCCTCTGTCGTGGCTTCTGCCGCTGGGACCAGGAATTGCAGCAAGGGAAGCCGATTACACTCCCGGCACTGTCATGCGGGTAATGCAACCGCCGAACGGCCCTCCTTTCAGCGTTTTAATCTGCTATGAAGCGATTTTTCCGGAACTCTCCAGAATAGCTGTGGCAAACGGCGCCCGCCTGTTGATCAATATCACCAACGATGGCTGGTTCGGCGAGACAGCGGCTCCGTATCAGCATTTGGCCATGGCCAAAATTCGCAGCATCGAAACCAGGACATGGGTGGTGCGCTGTGCAAACACAGGCATAAGCGCGGTTTTCGACCCTGCAGGTCGGACGATTACAGAAATTCCCCTTGGAAAGGAAGGAACTGCAGTGGTCTTCCTTCAGCCAACCAATAATACAGGAAGCTTCTACACGAAATTCGGGGATGTCTTCGCGATGGGATGCCTTGGATTTATTGGGATTCTCGGATTTGCCGTGTCGGATTTGAGCAAATTCTTCATTTCTGTGCATTGAACACTGGTTTTCAAGTATAACTGTCTGCAATAGTTATCTCACAGTGTCCTGGGGAGGTATCCATGAAACCGGTGACGAAACGAGCACTGGTAAGAATAGCTGCCGGTTTGATTCTGGCTTATGTGCTGCTGTGGCTCATGAGCGTCATGGAGACGGTCACCACGGTGCTGATGATCTCCTTGATTCTGGCCTACATGGTTAATCCCGTAGTGAATAAGTTGGAATCCTGGGGATTGAGCAGGTCTCTCGCAGCAGTCATTATTGTCTTTTCGGTGATCATGTTCTTTGTTTTGTTTCTTGTATTCTTTGTGCCTGCCGTCTTTCGGGAAATTGCATCCTTCGGGAAGTATGCCCCTTCTTATTTGAAGTCTTTGGAAAATTCCCTTGAAGAAGCGATCAAATATTTCGGTATTACTATTCCTTCAACTCCGGACGAGATTAAACAACTGATTCTTGAGCAGTGGCAACAGGTGCTCCCCAAAATCGCTAATCCTGCAGCTAAAATTGCCTCTACGATATTCTCTTCTACGATGGGCATTATATCCTTCGTCTTCTACGCTCTCCTGGTTCCCATATTGACCTATTATTTGATGGTCTCTTTCGAGAATATCAGGGCGGGGGTAAAAGAGCTGATTCCTCCATACTCGCGGCCTGTGGTGCTGAGTCGACTGAATGAAATCGATATCGCGCTGTCGGCATTCGTACGAGGCCAGGTAACGGTCAGTCTCATCTTGGCAGTGTTGTACAGCATAGGCTTTGTTTTCATAGGAATCGATCTTGCCATTGTGCTGGGGGTGACTTCGGGGCTTCTCTTCATCATTCCCTATTTCGGGACATTGATAGGAATTATCGGCGGATCGCTCATGGCACTGGCAAAGTTCGGAGACTTAAAGCACGTGCTTTACGTGCTTGGATGGATTGCAGTCGTTCAGCTTGCCGAGGGCAATCTGATCACTCCGAGGGTTGTGGGTAGTGCTATCGGGCTAAACCCTGTGGTGTACATACTGGCTTTGATCGTGGGGGGAAATCTTTTCGGCCTGGTAGGCATGCTGGTGGCGATTCCCGTTACCGCAATCCTCAAAGTGCTGCTTGTCGCGGCGGTGCAGGCTTATCGCAATTCTCAGTTGTACACCGACCATGTAAGCGAATGAGGAATGTTGCGTGGCAGGAACACTTTTTGTCGTAGCAACGCCCATCGGCAATCTTGAAGATATTACCATGCGCGCGTTGGAAGTGCTTCGCAATGTGCACGTCATTGCGTGCGAGGATACCCGCAAAAGTAGAATTCTGCTGCAACGGTGGGGAATTCGGCAGCGATTGCTGAGTTTCCACAAATTCAGCGAAGCTCGAAAAATGCAGCTCGTTTTAGATCGATTGGAACAGGGTCAGAATGTTGCGATCGTTTCCGACGCGGGCACTCCCGGTATAGCCGACCCTGGAGCTCGGGTGGTCCGGGCGGCACTCGATGCAGGCTACAAAGTAGTCCCTATTCCGGGACCGTCAGCCGTGGCTGCAGCGCTTTCCGTTTCCGGAGTTGACTGTTCTACCTTTCATTACCTGGGTTTTGTCCCCAGAAAAGACGAGGAACGCCGCGCTTTCTTTGAAACCGTGGCTAAATCGGGATACACGTCAGTCTTCTTCGAGACTCCTCATCGCATCGGGCAGACGCTCAAGATTGCCGCAGATATTCTGGGAACCCGCAGAATCAGCTTGATGCGGGAACTGACCAAAATCCACGAAGAGACTCTGACCGGAACGGCAGCGGAAATTCTCGCTACCTTGCAGCAACGAGAAACCGTGAAAGGGGAAATCGTACTCGTGGTGGAAGGCGGCACACCGACTGTCGAAGTCCCGGACCTGCAACAGATCGTCGAGACTCTTATGAGCGAAGGATTTTCCGGGAAACGCCTGGCGAACGAAGCGCACCAGCGATACGGTGTAAGGAAATCGCAGGCGTACGAGACGTTCCTTGAAATTACATCCCGTGGTTTGCATTTGAGGGAGTAAGACTCTCATGAGTTGTTCATAAAGGACTTGCAGTCAGACGATTCTTATTGAGGCAATAACACGGACCTACAGGGCAGGTCCGTGGCACCCACGATCACATTCGATCCGGACACAAGGGTGCCACACCTGCGGAGCCAGGTCAGTGCAGTTATAGCATCTTAAATGCAAATGACATCACTTCCGCGAAGTCCCTCCTACCCGCAAGAAGAACCTGAACACTCGCACTGCCAAAAGAATAAACAGGATTACAATTACCGCGCCGAGAACGAGAACGATCAGCAGACCGATGAGTTTCAGTTCCTTCGGAATAAATGATTCCGAGATCTTGTCCAGAGTTTCCGTCACTCGGGTCAGGTATCCTTCTGAATCCTGGCTGCGTGCCGACTGCGTGCCGAACCGCATGCGATTCATCTCCTCGAGGACCTGTTCCTTCGTGCTATTCCGGAGAAGCTGAACCTGCTTTTCCCTGGTCAGACCTTGAATCCATTCCGCGGCGTCTCGGTCCAATCGCATGACAATACTTCTCTGTCGATCCGGCAAATATGCCAACCAGGAGAGAAACGTAAGGTTCTGCCCATTGGCTTCATACCTGGCCAAATACTCCGGAGGAATTTGCATGAGATCGCACATTTTCGAGCGGCTGAGATTAAGCCACTCTGTAGCCCATGCAAGACCGAGCTGTTTGATAGCCTTCTGGATGCACGTGAGTTGCTCGGTTCCCACTTGAAGTATCATTGGTGCGAGACTATCGGAAAGACGGCAAAGATTGAGCGATGTGCCGGAGCGGAGCACGTACAGTTTCATCAGGAGTTCGTTTTGCTCTTTTTCGCTAAGTCCGGACGCAATAGTCCCGTACGAGCCGCACGATCGAAATTCTGCGAACACGGCATCGAATGATCCGCCCACTAAATCCCGAACATCTTTCATCTGAGCTTGAACTTGTTGCTTTAAATCTTCAGACCACGCAGCATCCGGTGCCTGGGAGTAGAAAAGCGTTCGCGCACTGTCGTAAACCGAAGTCTCTATCTTTTCCGGAACATCTTTGATTTCTCGACCGATGGTGTACACGTCATGGGCAATGAGTCCCACCCCGATCGCCCAACCAAGAGGCCCCTCGAATACAAAAAATACCTTTCTCCCCGCTGCCCCCAACACTCGTTTTGCCAGACTGTCAATAACTTTCTTCTGGAGCAGCTTCCGAACGGCGAGCACACCGACTCCTGCAGCAAGACCGGAACTACTCTCGATGCGAACCGGAGCCTGAGCTTCGGGGATCTGAAATCTCGTTTGAATTTCGTTTATGAGGGGTTCCAAAGAAATCGTGACCAGGGATTGATATCCGGGGAGCGATTTAGCAGCCTCTTTACGCACTTCTCCGAGGTCTTTTGCAAGATTGGAGAGCAGCAGGCTCAACTGTTCGGAATAGGGCTTGTCAAGATCGTCGAGAAATGCTCGGTATTCGGGCCCGAACTTCTCTTGGGCATCCGTGACCGACTCTTTGAGAATCTTGCCGATTACTTCTTCGTCCCAGATACCGCGGATTCGCTCGAGATAAGGCGTCTTATGGATATTTTCGGTCACTGCTTCACGCACCTGTCTCTTCAGGACTTCATCCATACGCCTTGACTGCCAAACGGTTCTGTAAACGGAAAGCCACTCTTGGCGTGCCCGATCGAGAAATCTCTGGTTAAGATCGATCTCCGCGGAAGCAACACGTTCTTGGTATTGTTGTATTTCCTGCAGATTGCGCTCGTCATCCGTGGCAGAGGCGTAAGCAGAGGCAATTACAGCAAACGCTGCTGCGAAAAAAACGATCGTGGAGGTAAAGAGAATATGCCGCATGCTCATCGGGAACTCCACGAGTGACGTTCACATTCCGGATCGATGGTCACATCATCATGCGCTTTCAAAGCAATAAGAGTCGGGGAACCTTTTCTTTGGAGAAGGGGGGGTCTCCGCATATGCACTAACCTTGCTGTCCAGTCTCCTTCGTCCCGACGGGACGAAAAGAAAATAGCCCGACGATTCATCGCCGGGAAAGCTCATCAAACAGACTTCGTCGTCCCAGAGGGACAATTGACAGATCAGATTGTCCCATTTGCGGATCAGCCGTTCCTCCGGAACTCAAAAATCCTAAATTTGACCCATTTACCGGCGATGAATCGCCGGCCTATTATCTGCTGTTCCTCTGGAACAAACAGCCAGATGAAGCCTAAGTTAAATGACCCCCGGCAAAGCCGGGGGCTTATTTATTTCTGTTAGCGCCTGTGGGCGGTCTCCAGTCTTATTTCTCTCTGCCTATCGCTCATCGACCGCAGGCGGCATGTCGAGCTGCTCATTACGCGAGGCAGTTTTTTTCTTCCCGTAGCTTCTGCTCCATCCGATGCTTCCTGCGGACAACAGCCTCGCAATTACGGCGACGTTCTTCTTCGGTTTCCGGCTGCAGAGCGGGCACAGGAATGGGCTTGCCGTTTTTGTCCAGTGCCACAAACGTAAGATAGGCAGAAGCAGTATGACGGACCTCTCCGGTCAGCAGATTCTCTGCCTCAACTCTTACTCCGACTTCCATCGAGGATTTACCCACATAATTCAGCGAGGCCTTCAGGATGAGTAAATCTCCGACGAAAACCGGATAATGGAAGTCCAGCCGGTCAATGGACGCGGTGACGGCATTATTCCGTGCATGGCGAATGGCAACCACTCCCGCGGCAGTGTCCACGTACTTCATGATCACTCCTCCATGTACGTGGCCGACAGGATTGGTGTCCTCGGGATTCATCTGCACTGCCATAGTTATGCTGGTTTCACGTACTGTCTTGCTTTGCATGCTTTGCCTTTATTCCGGGAATCGAAACGAGATCGAATCCTTTAAGATTGAATGTAGTCTTCCATACTTTTATTGGAAAGACCCCTACCCGTTCCATCACGGACTGCCTTTGGGGTCCGGAAGAGAGCTGTCTTTTCGTACAAGAACGTGGATCTGACCGTCAACACCAAGGTACCGTTTGAATGGAAACTGTTTTATGCTCTCGTATCCTGCTAACGGATTCAGGGTCAGGAGGTAATCCTCTCGTTCGACCCACCACCAGCTCAACCCCTCACCTGATTTTGCATCGGATTTATAGCAATGATATCCGTTAAACTCCAATCCTCCGTCAAACGTGCACGGTGTGCTTCCCAGGCCGAGCATGACGTAATCTTGTGCCTGTTTCAAGCTGCGTTTCAATGCGAGAAAATCGTGCGTTCCTGCGATTGAGAAGCCTGTCATCAAGACGAGAATAGTAAGACCTGGTACTATGCTCTTCAATCGCATATTGTTCTTGAACTGCAGCGAGGGATCGGAAATTAACCAGATAAGAACGAGCACGCACACCGATATCAAATATCGATCGTGAAATCCCGTGAGGAGTATGATCGCTGTGTACAAGAGTGCAGCGACAGCCGCGAATGCCGGAAGAAAATCCGACTGACGGCCCTGCACTTTATGCCGTGAAAATAGCCTCCCGCACGAGATCCATGCAAGGCACAGCAAACCTCCTCCGGACAATGTCGCCCAATACAGCAGGATGAGATAAAGAAAAAGCGGCAAGGTACAATTGCTGTGCATCCCGAGGATATATACGTCCTTTAGTAGAACAGGCCCTATGCCCAAGTTGTAGATGACATTTCTGTGGAAAATCTCTGGAAAATAGATCCACCCGGTAAGTCGACCTGCGTACAATGCAACAAATATCGCGGCCATTGTAAGGGCGAAGATTCTGTAAGTCTTCAAGCTCAGGAAATGCCCTTTAAGGATCACAATGATCGGAGATGTCAAAATCCCTACATACAGAATCCCGATGCCCAATTCGGCGACAACCTTCATGGAGTAATCGAATAATCCTTTTGTGAGAGGACGGCGAAAGATTTCATGGATAACCTGGTGTTCGGTAAACGGTGTGCCGCCAGCTCGAAAGAGAAATATTTCATACAAAATCCAAGGAAGCACAACGAATGCAAGGCAATAGAAAAAATTCTCTCTCCATCTACGGTCGCGAAATGAGTTCTGCAGACCTGACACAAGAAGGAACGCTATCGGGACGACCAAACCTATCTGACGAGTAAGTACGGAACTCAAAGCAAATGCAAATCCTAGTACAGTGAACGTCCGAGTATTCTTCTTATGACCGAGGTACAAGAACAGCATTGACGCGGTCGCGAATAAGATAAAAGTGACGTCGGTCATGAACGTGAAACACTGTGAAAAGAAGAGCGGATTGAAGATGAGCGTAAATGTGGCAAAAAGAGAAGTGCTTCTTGAAACTCCGGCAACAAGTGCCAACCTGTAAAACGCGAGAGATCCGAGAATTCCGGCAACGAGAACCGAAATTCTGAGAACAGTCGGCGAGAGTCCCAGAAGAAACGTAAACAAACGAGCCCAGAGCAAGTGGGCCAGGAGCGAAGGTCCGCCTGGAGCCCAACTCGGTCCCCAGCCGGTCGAGCCGATTGACCCCTCCGAAACGAAACGCTCCATTGCTCGAGTGAACGCCCAGTCATCGTTTATCATGAAATCCCCGAGAGGATTCACCAGAACAATTGCTGCGCACCACACCAGAATGAGCAGAAGATCATACCGGATTTCTGCAATAGTATACGATTGTTTTGATGTAGGAGTTATTTCGACGCCGGAATTGTTTTCGTCCATGAATACCAACCGAGGACAGGTGATCCGGCTGCAGAATGAGGTTCGATCAGAAGAGAAAATGTTCGGAATTGCCTGCCAATACTTCTGCAATGGTACGAGCAGGCGTGCGGCTACCTCGCGCTTCAATCATCTCCATTTCCATCCGGGCCAGTTCCCGGTAGAAGGGAGTCCTGTCCAACTGTAAACCCGGACAACCAGGGCGAATATCCTGTTCGTACCTGGTACACCCTCCGCTTTCTACGGCTCTTCCGTCCGGTCGAAATATGATATGGGGTATTCCCGCCAGTCGGCATATCATGGGTCTATGCCGGTAGAGTGAACACAGGCCGTCGAAATTGGCTGCACAAACGGCAGATCGGTATTCCTCTCCCAGAGGGTTCTGGCGTTTGTACCTGACGATTCGATCGGATCGTTGCGCTATTTGCGTACGAATGTGAGGTTCCAGGGTGTTGAAACCCCGTCTCAGATAGAGCATTTCGATAGAAGTGTGCAGTACAAGATCCACTGTACAGCATTTTACTCCATCACAGCCGGCACAAGAAAACCCGGCCTGATCGATAGCGGCTTTATACGTGGAGTCTATAGTATCGTAAAGCTCTGCAAGACGGGGTATCAATTGTTCCCCGGTTAGCATGAACTGATTCCAGGATGTTTCCACAGCATCCGCGCACGTATGTAAGCTATTCCCGGCCACTGAACCGGGCAATAGGAATTTGGAAAGCTGTACGGCATCCTGACAGCTGTTCGATCAGTCCTGCCAGGAAATCGCCTCTTCCGGGCATGTGTCAATTGCTTCCTGGATGTCATCTTCGGAACACGCGGTCGGGTCTGTTACTTGTGCCTTTTCCGTCTCTTCATTAAGAGCGAAACAATCTTCTGCTATTGCAGCGCAAGTACCGCAACCGGTGCAAGCTTCTTCATCGATGACAGGTTTTCTGGCCATTGTCTCTCCTTTCCTTAATCTCTTCTGTTGAGGAAATTTTTCGCACGTTGATTGTTTGATTTACAACGTCCTCTTTTCCGAGTCAACACCTATATTTCTCGCGACTCCTTGGGGAATATCGAAATGCGGCGAGTTCCCCGATGGAAATTTTTCGCCTATCTGCTAAAACGGCAGGGGTCACCCGATGTTCAATCCCCCCTGTACGGCCGATTTAAGCAATTTTATATTACCCAGAAACGTTTACTGCGCGTAATTTTACGTCGGATTTCGCGTACAATAGCAACTTGAACAAGAAAATATTAAAGGGTCACGGGAACGGCTCAGATAAACAACTTTACCATAACTCATTGATATTCTTATCATTCATAGTCTCGTCTACTCACCAGAATGGTCTTAAGCTCTGAAAATACAGAAAAAAGTACTGCGAATTTTTCTTGACTAGCTTTGCATTGAGATGTTTATAGAACTACAACATCACCTCTGAACAATTAACCTGCAGAAAATCAAGGAGGCATCATGACAAAGGCCGAATTCATCGAAAAACTGGCGCTCAAGGGCGAAACCACCAAGAGGCAGGCGGCTGAAGCACTAGATTTGGTGTTCAGCACGATATCAGAGGAGCTGAAAAAGGGCGAACAGATCTCCGTTCCCGGATTCGGGAAGTTCTCGGTGGTGAAAAGAGCCGCTCGAACCGGCATCAACCCGCGGACCAAGAAGAAAATCAAGATCAAAGCCACAAATGCTCCCAAGTTTTCAGCAGCCAAGGCGCTCAAAGAATCGGTCAAATAGATACCAGTCTAGCCACATACTGCCAAGTGCGGTCCGCTCTTTCATCAAGCGGAAAGCGATGCCCTTACTC
The DNA here is from genome assembly GCF_000266945.1 of Desulfomonile tiedjei DSM 6799. NCBI lineage: Bacteria > Pseudomonadati > Thermodesulfobacteriota > Desulfomonilia > Desulfomonilales > Desulfomonilaceae > Desulfomonile > Desulfomonile tiedjei. Next base: position 596,858 of record NC_018025.1, on the reverse strand, counting down.
CTTGGAGTTAGCATTCGCTTTCCGCTTGAGAGATCCCGTTATTTAACTTTTCCGATGATTGCAGTAATAACTCAGAAGTAACGTCCAATACAGTGAGAAAGTCCCTGTACGAGTCTCTCTGATCGCGGTCTATCCTGGTCGCAATCTGAGTTACTTAGCGCGTCGCGCTGCATCTTTCTTTCCTCTCTGAGCCGAAACGAAAGCCTTATGACTGGATACTTTCTCCTTTTCAATCTTTCATACGCTTTGGCCGCCGCCCATGAAGGGGAAACATCAGAATTTCAGGCTGGTAATCCGAGCTCAATCGTATACGGTGGAGTCCTGCCGACGACCTTGAATTTTTTGATCGGTGCGCGCATCTATATACCGTAATAGGAGGAAGCTATGTCCGAATGTCAGATAACTATTTCCCGTGAAGCTGAAAATTGGCCGGAAGGCCTGATATCTGCCAAACTCACGATGAGCCCCTACATCCTGGCCATGGCCGGGGAGGAATCGCTCAAAAATGGCATGAAGCTGTGGGAATTCATCAACTTGGCTGTTTGGGAAAAACTCGGGAAACCAACCCGACATGACCTGATTGCATCTGCTGCGGATCTTGAGATTTTCGACGAAGATCCCAAATGGAAGAAACGTCTCAAAATAGCGGCGCGTCATGAACTCGCGGTGAACGAGCTTCATAAGGAGCGAATGGCCGAGTTAGAACTGAGTGGCGCTTCCCACAATGAAGAGACTTCCGAAAGCTGAGGAGGGGTCCTATGGCCGTAATGAACTACAAATGCGGAGTATGTGGAAAAGAGTTTGCCAAACTTCTTGTAAGTCCTTTGCACGCTCCTAGCAAATGCCCTGTGTGCGGGAAGAACGATATAAAGGAATTGGGTCCGGCTTTTGTCGATGATGGAACAGTGCTGAAACGAGCGCTGTGCTCGTCCTGTGACACCTGCGGAGACACTGCTTGCCCCACTGCGCCTGCTTCGGTTTGATAAGTCCATCATTGGCTCGGCGAGCGTTTTGAAAGACTATTGAGGAGTTTCGGAAGACACTTCCTGCAACTAAGGAGTTCCGCGGTTCGTTCCTTTATAGCGATGTCGTAAAGTCAGCGGGGTGGAGCAGTCTTCTAATGCAATGGATGCAGATTTACGGCCACACCAGCCCCGCTCTACTCCAAAAAGTTGAGGTTGCGTGCTAGTGCCCTTTATCGGACAGCAGTCCTCCTTCTTTCGGGTGGGATCCGAGCCAAGAGACATTTCCGCTTTCAATGTCATAGAGAGCGCCGACTACTTTGAGCTTTCCCGATTTCACTCTCGCTGCGGTTATCGGGCTCGTTCTGTAGATATCTTCAATGGCTTGCCACACATTTGCTTTAATCGCATCGTTAATAAGCGCATCTCCGGATGCCTTGGGATTCGATTTCTTTGCAGCGACTACAGCCGGAAATATGCTTTTCCCAATAGGTATTATGTTTCCGAGCAATTCCGCAGATTGCACAACTGCTGTGACAGCCCCACATTTCGTATGACCCAAAATCACAAGCAACGGCGTTCCCAAATGATCGACAGCGTACTCGATGGAACCGACTTCATCACCGTTGGCGACATTTCCTGCCACGCGAATCACGAATATATCGCCGACGCCTCTGTCGAAAAGCACTTCTACAGGAACCCTGGAATCCGAGCAGGACAGAACGGTCACGAAGGGGTGTTGTCCTTGGGCAGCAGTAGTGTTGCGACGCTGCAAGTCGTTGTTTGGATGTTGAGATGTACCCGCGATGAACCTGCCGTTCCCCTCTTTGAGAAGCTTGACGGCTTCTTCCGGAGATACGGTTGCAGCCGGATCTGCTGCCCAGGAAAAAACCGATCCCAACATACATATAACCGAGAATAGCACTGCAATCTTTTTCATAAACGCCTCCATGTTTTTTTGTGCCAACCTACTGATTCACTTTTCTTCTCAACCCGATTCCTTCGCCTGCACGAGATCCGACGGGGAACGCGAAAATTTTTATTTTGGTGATTTTATCCCAAAACGGAGGTATCGGAATCGTTTTTGATCTTCCGGCGCAACTCTGGAGCCTACACGAATCATCATCAAGTTTTCGACTCTCAGTGCCACATTCGGTTCATTCGTGTACACTTCCCGAAAGCCGAACCGACTGTAGAGTGCCATCATCTTGTTCCTATATTGGCTGGCGGTAAGCCCTGCACCTTCCAGGTCCCAATGCCACGAGAATCCTACCATATAGGCTATCTTATCTTCGAAGAAATCGTCGTCCAGCATGCTTCCGAGCATAAGTCCGGCAAGGTTTGCCCCCCGGTAGTTGCGACTAACCTCTATAGCGGCTATTTCGTACATCAACTCACCCAGGGAACTCCATCGTTCATCCGTACCGGGATACCAACCGACACAATACCCCACGATTTCATCCGGTTCTTTGAGACTCAGTGTGACTATACCGTGCTTCTTATTGGCAATAGTCTCAAATGCACCCACATTCTTGATTATGGACGAATAGTGGGCAAAGCTGCCCAAACCTTCTTCAAGTTTCAGATTACCGAAAAATCCCGGTGGACACTTGGTCCTCACGGTTACCGTTCCCCTATCGGTCTCGCGCTGTATGGTCTTACCGTTGGAATTCCAATTCACGGCTGTTCCCCGAGTTTGCCGTCAAAAATCACTCCATTCTCTCTGAAGATTTCTGACCATGATAATGAGATCGCGGTATTTCCCCTGTCTATCCTTCACATAATTGGGTAATACGGCTTGTCGGACGAAATCGAGCTTGAGTGCCGCTTGTATCGCAGCCTGTTCCAGGCCGTCAATGAATTCGGCGATGAGCTGCTCGATCCCGAGGTCCATTGCCAATTTCATGGAGTCAAGAATCATCCAGCTTCCGACTTTCAGATGACGATAATCCGGAAGCACCATAACCCTCAAATGTGCGATGTGACGTAGGGATTCTGCTGCGGGCCGGTAGAGCCTCAGATTCGCCACAATCGATCCATCGTCTTCTTTTACAGCTACAATGGGAAGGATAAACCTTTGATCTATCTTCATGAGCCATTTGTGGAGCTGTTCGGGATCTGTAAGCTTTTCTCTCAGGAACCACTGCTCGGGTTCAGGTATCTTGGCGAAGAATTCTCTCAAACCATTTTCATCCCACACCTGGACCGGCCGCAACAGTAATGACGTTCCGTCGCTGGTAACTACAGCTTTGGGATAGTCCTGAAGCATGGCGGCTCCTTTCTCTTACTTGTACCTTTATGGGCGATCTTCTTGATACCAGATCCGTGAATCGCCTGCAATGCAGAGATTCATGGAAAATGAGGGGATTTTGAATGCGATTGGTTTTGCTTAGACTGATTGTCAAAAATTCTGACATTTTATCTTACGCTCAAATTCAAGATATCACTGGGGACCGGCGCCCCACGTCCCGAGGCTGTCTCAAAATTCTCGAATGCACAAACATCGTGCCACGATTCATCATCCCTGTGGGGGCAGGTCTTGTGCCTGCCATCCCGCAATGACCGGCACGGAGGCCGGTCACTACCGGGCACCCACGAGGGGCGCCCCTACAATCAGGCCGTGAAGATGATGAGAATTTCGTGCCACGATCCAGGATAGATTTCGACTTTTGAGACAGCCTTTCCCTGCCGGCCCATTATATTGATATCATTTATTATATTGAAGATGTGCCGACACGGAGGCCGGCACCTACTCCTGTCCTTAATCGAACATTAATTTTGGCAACTTATATAACGCGGTGGAATCTCGGAATAAATGGGGAAGTTCGTCCAGACCAAAGGAAAAGCCGGCTACGCATTTCATAACCGGCCTCGGTAGTCGGATTGTTGGGGACCGCAACCGGGGCATGAAGGAACTGCCCGGTTTGCGATTTATCGTTTCATGAGGTCCTGTCTTGTCATGTTCATCATGCGAATCGCTTGTTTCTTGCCGTCCTTCTCTTCGTAAGCGATCCTGACCACGTCACCCGGCTTGGGGGTAATTCCTACAAGAGCATTCGATAGATCGAATGTTGACTGCTTCCCTGTGGAGTTACCATACTTGTTCTCTTTGGTATATTTGGTGTCGTATTCTTCTATGGTTATCTGTTTTTTTCCTTCGTCGTAATTGACGGTTTTCCCGTGGCTCACGCTCGCCGCCATAGTAGACGGGGCGAGAGCGACGACCAGCAGAAACACGGCAATGCAACAAAAAATCCTGGTCTTCATGCACATCTCTCCTCTCTTTTGATCCGTCGACTTATGCGGCCGCGCGACCCGCTTCGGCTTTCTTTTCTCGGAGTTCATTGGCAGCACCTTTGAACATGATGCCGCAGATGTAAACGCAGATAGAACCGACCGCGCCTAGGATGACCACTGTAGCAGCCGCGTCGATTTTGAACTGCTTCAGGATGATCGAGATCATACAGGCGACAACTGCGAGACCGAAAGCAACACGGATTCCGTATCCTTTTGCGTACTTGGTTGCAACGGTTCCGATCTGTGCACCGATGGCTGCTCCGGAGAGCATCACGAACACTGCCCAGACTTCGATACGGCCTTTGACACCGTAGGTGAACGTTCCGTAGAGTCCGGAGATCATGACCTCAAACAAGTCCGTGCCAACAGCAATATGCGTGGGACATCCGATGAGATATACCAGTGCGGGCATGCGGAGCAATCCACCGCCGATTCCGAGAAAACCGGCAAGCACGCCTGTGAGAAAGCTCACCATGATGGGAAGCCATGCAGAGCAATAAATCCCTGCTGCATGGAAGTGCATCATCGGAGGGATCTTTATTTTATGGAGAGTTTTGTACCACGTGTACCCCACTGCCCCATGCTCGTCTACGATGCCGGATTTCTTCTTCTGAATTGCTTTCCGATAATCGGCGAAAACCATGAGGGCTATAAGGGCGAGCACAATCACATAGACCCAGCGGACTACCGGTCCGACTTTGCCGATCCGCTCCAGCCACATGACGATCTGGGCACCGCATTCAATACCTATAACGGTGCCGACAACCATGACGATCCCAAGTTTGTAATCGACATTGCCGAATTTTGAGTGCCTGAATGTGGACACCATCGATTTTCCGGCGATATGTGCGATATCCGTTCCAATTGCGAAGGCCATGGGGAAGCCAAGTATGTTCAAACCGGGGGTGACCATCCATGCCCCGCCCATTCCGAAGAATCCTCCGATTACGCCGACGGAGAATCCGATCAACAGCAGACCCGGCCAGAATATGTCAAGTCCGGCTATGGGCATATACATGTACCAAAAATCCATGAGTCAGTCCTCCTTACTTGCTATCCTGGCTTAATGCTCTACGATCTTTCTGGATGTGAGATCCAGACCGGTATGTGACATGATCCGGTCAGTAATGAATCCCAATGAGACACCCAGGAAAGCGGTGAAAACCGTGCACCATAGGCCGAACATGAATGGATCGGTGTTGTACAGATTCACCCACCATTTGCTCACACTCCAGTCGACAACACGATTGTCGGCCACGACTATGAGCATCTCCGCCTTACCGCCTGCGGCCATGACCAATTCAGGCACCAACAGCAATAGGAATGCTAGTACCGCAGGCCAAATGGCATAGATCCGTTTCATTCCACACAACCTCCTTATCGTGTTACAAAGTCCTTCGACTTTTTGCTTACGACTCGCAGCCAAATTTGCAATGTCTATGCCATGGGTCAGAATCTTGGTTATCGCCCAGGAAGAGAGATTCCCCCGGTACACTTCGGCACACGAATTGATCGCCTGCAATCGCGTGATGTCACTTTTTTTACAGTCTGTAAAGGATCGGTTTGTTGGAAATCAGACATACGCGTGGCAGGAAAAAAACGAAGTTGTTATACCGATTCTCGAAAGTAATCACGGATTGTGAAAAGCAGTTCCCAGCAATTGGTAGCGCCGGCCTCCCAATGCTGTTGACTTAAGCTGCGGGGACATTTTTGTACCTGCGGTAAAGCCATTTGTTTTTGCTTTGCTTGTTCACCCTTGGTTGGGGTGGTCGCTGACTGTTTGGTCGATAGTATTTGACACGATAGATTTCTTTGAGAATATCCTGAAAGATTTCGATGGCTCTTTCAGGATCGTCTGCGGCGAGCACGGCGGCTTCAGACGCGAGCGTCATGACCGCATTCTTGAACTGAGGTTCTCCGAGCTCTCCACCGAGTAACTGGGTGGAAATGGCCATGAGAGTTCTTGAGATCACAGCCATGATCGCAGCTGCAAAGAGTTCTTGCAGGACGCTGTTGCAGGTTTTGCCATGAAATTTTTCGATTTCGAGCCCAATCTTTTCATCCCGGAAATAGCTCTCGATTTCCCATCGCCTGAAATAGAGGTCAGTGATCTCCTGTCTCGGAAACTCCACCTTGTCGTAAAGATTCGTCAGGAGAACCGAGAGGGTTCCGTCAGGATTGGACAGTCTGATGACTCTCACTCTGATGGGCTTGGCGGCCTTTCGTTGTTCAGCCGTCACCTGGCTGAGATAGTTCGATGTCGGAGGAATCACGATTTCGGCTTCGCTCTTCCCGCTCCGAATGAATTCCTTTACTGTGGCGAAGGTGGACGTTGCGGGGCAACGTATCACGAAATAGCCTTTGAACTTGTCCAAAAGGTAGCTGAGAAATTCATATCCTGGGTAACCTCGATCCAGGAGCAAGACACTTCCCTCAGGCACGAGGGGCAGGAGATGTTTGGCTTGGTCCCGCTCCGAAGAATTCACCGGGACCACAGTTCTTGCGATGGGCAGACGTCTGAAGACGTCATAGAGCGTGCATACAAGACACTGAGGATAATGTCCTTTGCCCGCTTGCCCAAGTCCGCTCTCAGGATCAAACTCGGCCCTGAGCTCATCGGCGGCTGGAAGCGTATAGTCGGAGCCATCTATCGCATGAGTGGACATACCATGCCACTCGTCCTTCGGGCTCTTAGGCCAACACTCATAAGCCAGACCAACCGCATCATCGAGTATTTGCCGAAAGATCCTCCAATCCACCTTTTTGCGCGCCTTGGTGAGCGCGCTTCGATGGATCGCCTCGGCGTCAGGCCAAAGGCCAAGAATTCTGGCATGTCGAAAGAATTCACCGGATTTCATGTCCACTCCTTTACCCTTTCCACTGGCGGCAATGGACAAGATGAAGGTGATAAGCTTTCCAAAGGCGAGTTTTCTGTTTCGAGTAAAGTCCTGAGGCGAGCGTTTCTTGGAAGGGTCGATTTGTCCGGGAATAATGTGAAGAAATTTTTCAGCGTACGCGCTAAGTTGGCATGGTTCTTCAAAGCATAATGCGTGCCATAATAAAATCCTTTCAGCAGCTTGTTTTGAAAGAATTTATCGCGCGTAACTACCCGCATGTCAACACAATTCCTTCTGAATTCTCGGAGGTTAAACGTGAAAAATCAAGAACCCTTTCCTTAATTCAACAGCATTGCGCCGGCCTCCGTGCCGGCAAACAATTCACCAAACAAAGCAATAAGTTATCGCCGGCAGGGACGCCGGCGCTACTGATTCTTCCCATTGCAGGCATTGGGATTCCGTCAAGACTTTCGATAACAGTTATAGTACTGGGAAAGTTGTTGAGGAATAATATGACAGTCCGGAATTAGGTACTATACGAGATCGCTTTTCCGGTGCTCTAACAATAGCAGTGGGGGTGATCTGTCACCGAATCATTACAGACTGCGGGTCAATCTTTCGGGTTTGCTTCATATGTTTTCTGGCATTTCTTGCAGCGAAATCGCTGTTTGCTTCCCAAAACGTCTTCGAATTCCAGGTCTGCCTCGGAACCACAGAAAGGGCACTTCGTGTGATCCTCGTCTTCCCGAGAGCGAAATCCTACTACAACAGTGTCTCTGCGAAGAGTCACCGGTTTGGGGTCCATGATAAGTTCCAGCGTGCCTGAAGCGTCCATATCTATTTCCGCATTGCACTGTTCGCACAATAATCGTTGATATACTCGACCTATTTTCAGTCGGTTGGGGAAGCCGCAAGCTGTGCATTTCACTTTGAATTCGCCGCCCATGAAGAACGCCTCCTTGAGAATAACCAGAAATCCCTGACGATTTGACACTCGGAACCGGAAAACACAACAATCCGTCAAACGTTAGCACATTGAATCGGAGCCTGCAATCTGATTCTCACGGCTAAGTTGACGGCACAGCAGATTGCATGTCCCTGTCTTGGTATTTCCACAACAGGCACGATAACTGATTTTGCTTCTTGTTCATCTCAGAGTATCAAAGAGACTGTTGCTCCGAATGAAAGTCGCACGAGCGTTCATTCGCAGGATATGATTCATCACGATTCAGGTGAATGGAAAACCATTCTGCAGCCAGTGAAGCAACTGTTTCGAGGGCTCCGGGTTCTTCGAACAGGTGCGATGCTCCCGGAACAATTTCCAGGCGCTTTTTCGTTTGAAGCTGGTTATACGCGGTTTCGTTCAGTTGCAAAACTGTACGATCGTTGCCTCCCACAACGAACAGCGTAGGCGCTCTCACTTCAGACAGCACATGCAGTGCCATATCAGGCCGTCCACCACGTGAAACCACGGCACAGACATTCCTGGGGCGTTCTGCCGCAGCAATGAGAGCGGCCGCTGCGCCCGTGCTCGATCCGAAGCATCCTATGCGGAGTTTGTCGGTTTCCGAGTAAGAGACGAGCCAGTCAATAATCTTGATCAGGCGCTTTGCCAGTAAATCGATATCGAATCGATATTGTCTTGTAAGAAAGTCAATTTTTTCTTCAGATTCCGTAAGAAGATCGATAAGAAGTGTTCCCATGCCCTGGTCGAAGAGTGTTCGGGCAACCGATCTATTCCGGGTACTCAGCCTTCCGCTTCCGCTTCCATGTGCAAAAACCACCACGCCTTGAGCTTCATCCGGAATGTTCAAATTTGCTTCAAGTACGTGAGGTCCGGCCGGGACACGAATGGTTTTCTCAGAAAACGTGCTCATAGCTTGTTCCTTTTTCCGTTTCCGCATGACGAGACCGCATAAATCGCATCTCTGCCCGGGAGAGAAGTTCTCGGACCTCGTCATCGTCGGTTTGAGAAAAATCGACGTACCACGTGCCCACTGATTCGTACGGTTCAGGCTGAGTCAAGCATACAAGTTCATCGACCTCACCCTCGATTTTCCGGCACACATCCCGTGGCCCTGTCGGAACCGCTACGATCAACGAGGCAGGGCTTAGGGTTTTCAGCGCCGCAATTGCAGCTCGCATGCTTGCACCTGTTGCCAAGCCGTCATCCACGAGTATTACTTTCTTGCCCTTGACAGCGAGTGGTTCTCGTTCCCCCCGATATGCTTTCTCTCTCCGGGTGAGTTCCATTAACTCGCGTTGCGCCACCTGTTCCAGGCGTGACTCGTCAATGCCAAATGCCTCCACGACGTTGCGATTGACGATGAGAGTTCCCCTGGAAGCAATGGCACCCATGGCTAATTCTTCATGAGTTGGAACCCCCAGCTTCCTTACAACAAATACGTCAAGCGACGCGTTTAGAGCCTCGGCAATTTCATAAGCTACGGGAACACCGCCTCGCGGCAGTGCCAACACCACCAGATCCGCTTGGTTCGCATACTGGACCAAAGCTTTAGCAAGTTGCTTACCGGCATCTATTCTATCTTTGAAGATCATGATGTGCTCCAGAAATTGACTCTTTCGTCCACTTCATCGGCAGTCGGCGCTCTTCCATATATTAGTAATGAACCAGGAACGTTGCTTCGCATCTATCAAGCGGATGGAAGTCCTGACTTTCACAAAACTTACAGCCCTGCTACACTGAGTTGGAACTGAGCGGCAAATTCCTGCCGGTTGTCCGAGTCGACCGAAGTGAGCGTGCGGTGTCTAAATTCCGTTTTGTGCTGAGTGAAATATGGGCTGTCCTTGTCGAAACGTTTGAGCATTGGAGCCACGATAATGCAATGAGAATGGCTGCGGCACTTGCGTTTTATACGACCTTTTCCGTAGGTCCCGTGCTCTTGTTCGGCCTCTGGATCGCAGGGTTATTCGTAGGCGCCGCAACGGCGAAATCGGAGCTAACGCATCAAATCCAACGAATGATCAGCCCGGATTCTGCAGATTACCTGTTTGCTGTGCTGGACAGTTTCTGGGGAGAATTAAAAGGAAATCGGCTCCCGATAATCGGCTTCGGAGCCGCATTATTATCTGCGACAGCGGTTTTTGTGGAACTACAGAGTTCGCTCAACAACATTTGGGGGGTGCACAGCAAGGGAGGGTTTCGCATCCTTTACGAACGAGCGGTTTCCTTTATTTTCGTGGTAAGTTTTGGCGTTCTTCTGATCTTTTCGATAACGGCATCGGCGGTACTTGCCGGGGCGAATGCTATTCTCGAAGGATTAGTTCATATTCCCGCGTACCTGATCGAAGGTCTTAACGTGCTGGTCACATTTGCCGTGATTCCGGCACTTCTTGCACTTACCTATAAGCTGGTCCCCGAAACACCCATCGCGTGGAAAGACGTATGGCTTGGTTCGGCTGTGGCCACGCTGCTCTTTCTTGTGGGCAAATTCGCTTTTGGGATGTACCGCGAATGAGCGTGATTCTCTCCGTGTACGGGGCGGCAGGATCGCTCGTGGTTCTTATTCTTTGGGTGTACTATTCCGCTCAAGTGTTTTTTTTCGGGGCAGAGCTTACGAAAGTGTACGCAATGCGTTATGGTTCGAGAAAGGAGAGTAAGCAATCCGTCGAACCTGTTTAGTAGTATTCTTTGCGGTCGCTTCTTCTCACTTACTCATTAACCTTCTTTGTAAGAAAACCTTTTTTTGCTAGAATTAATCAGCATCGCGGATGGTGCACACATGAATCAAGACGGCCGATCCCAGAAGCGTAATGCAGAGGCTTCGCGGAAAAGACACCTTAGAGCCCTGGTCGTGGTGGATACTCCCCTTCCGTCTCTTATCAGTGAAACAATCGATTCCCTGAAAACTCTCGGCTACAAACTGAAACTTGCGGGGATTATCATACTTGCCTACGACGAGACCACTGCCAGGCTCACGAAAAAGGCGTGCAGAGTCCCTCTTTATACGGATTACCGGATTGCCATGGAAGAATGCAGTCCGGAAATCATCGTTCTCACGTCCGACAACAGAAGATTTCACCGGGAATTACTGAATACAGTACCAGAAGAAGTACAGATCATGGGACCGTTTGATGTGGAAGCTCTGCGAGCCCTCAAGAGAGTTTCGGGACAACTTGGAACCACCCAGACCAAGCTGCGCAATGTGGAATTGATCAAAGAGGTGCTCATGGCAGGTTCCGGCGTGAGTATCCTGGTTATTGATGAAGATTTTCGCGTGCTTGATATCAACAATGCCATTCTAAGTCGGACGAAAATGTCGAAGAAAGGGTGTTTGGGCCGTCCGTGCCACTGGGTAATTCACCGTCGAATGGAACCATGCGAGATTGCCGGCTGTCCTGCTTCACAAGTTTTCCTTACCGGCCACTCCACTCATTTGGTCAGAGAAGAACGAAGAGAACATCGCAACCGTTATTTTACAATCAGTGCCTATCCTCTGGGTTTGGATGAATCAGGCAAGAAATGTGTTCTGATGGTCTGGAAAGATGTGACCAGAGGTTTTGCTCCGGTTCTCGACCGCCAGGCGCGGTCCATGAAGCATGATTTCTCCCAAATCCTGCACCATGATAAAATGGCGGCTCTCGGCAAACTCGCTGCTGCGGCTGTGCATGATATCAATAACCCCATTCAGGGAATTCTCACCTTTTCCAAGCTGATGAAATCGTCCCTGGATTCCGGCAACCTGGATGCAAAACAGATTGACAAGTTTCGTATGTACCTGGATCTCATAGCAGGGGAATCCGCGCGATGCGGAGATATCATGCGAAGTCTCCTGTCTTTTGCCCGTCTTGGAACTCTGGAGAAAACACCGGTGCACTTAAATTCAGTGCTGGATGAGGTCGAGCTTTTGGTGGGCAATCGTATGGAGCTTCAGGGCATATCATTTCATAAGGATCTGAGCGAAGACCTTCCACCTTTGCGGGGAGATCGTAATCAAGTGAAGCAGGCAATTCTCAATCTGGTGCTGAATTCCGTGGAAGCGATGCCGAGGGGAGGTTCTATTACCGTTCAAGCTTACTATAAACCGGATGCGGACGGCGTACAGATTAGAATCAGCGACACGGGATCGGGTATTCCGAAAAGCTTGCAGGAAAATCTTTTCGAACCTTTTGTCACGACAAAAGAATTCGGAAAAGGAACGGGTTTGGGATTGAGCGTGGTATACGGGATCGTTATCCAGCACGAAGGCACTATCGAGCTCCAGAAGGATGCGGATGAGGGCGCTACTTTCGTGATAACTCTCCCCGTTTTCAGAAGATCGATTCCGAAGAACAAACTTCCGCAATGCTCTGAATAAGGGAGGCGATGTTCCATGAGCCGAAGACACAGATTCATGGTGGTTGATGACGAACTGATCGTCAGAGAGTCGCTCTCGGCGTGGTTGGAACAAGAGGGCTCGGTGGTACACAAGGCGGAATCGGCAGAAGATGCTCTGAAGCTTATGGAACAGAGCTTCTATGACATTCTGTTTGTGGACATAAAGATGCCGGGAATGGGAGGCTTCGGTCTGCTCGAGAAAGTCAAGGAACTCTTTCCAACCACGCTTGTGGTGATAATTACTGCGTACGGTACTGTCGATCACGCTGTGCAGGCACTCAGACTCGGTGCAAACGATTTTCTCATCAAACCTTTCGATCCTGAGGGCTTGGGGCTGCTCGTAGCAAAGCTGCTCGAACATCGGAGATTGGTAGAAGAAACAGAGTATTTACGGGCTGAAGTGAATCGATGCAAGGGCGGATTGGATGAGATCATCGGAACATCGCCGGCCATGAGCGAACTTTTTGAAACAGTGAGCGAGGTTGCAGGAAGTGAGTCGTCTATCCTCATCCTGGGTGAGACCGGCACAGGAAAGGAGCTGATTGCCCGGGCAATTCATGCCCTGAGCAAGAGGATGGGCGGCCCTTTTGTTCCCATAAATTGCGGAGCAATTCCGGAATCACTCATTGAAAGTGAAATCTTCGGATATGAAAAAGGCTCTTTTACCGGAGCGATTCGACCGAAAAGAGGCCTCATTGAGGTTGCGGAAACCGGCACCTTGTTCCTCGATGAAGTAGGTGAGATAACGCCGAAAATGCAAGTGGACTTGCTTCGAGTCATTCAAGACAGGAAATTCTATAGAGTGGGCTCGGTGGAACCGATCAAGGCGGATTTTCGGCTGATAAGCGCAACGCACCAGGATCTCAACAAAATGATCGCCAATGGAAGTTTTCGACAGGACTTCTTCTATCGGATCAACGTGATCACGCTCCGCGTCCCTCCTCTGAGAGAGAGAAAAGAAGACATTGCGCTTCTTGCCAAGCACTTTGTGAAACGGTTTGCCATGGAAACCAATAGGAGCGTCGATTCCATAGACGAGGGTGCCGTAAAAATTCTCCAGGACTATACATGGCCGGGAAACGTACGGGAATTGGAAAACGTGATTGAACGCGCGGTGGTGACTGCTCGTAAACGCATGATCACTGCGGAGTCATTCGCGTATCTCGCACCCGAAGAGATATGCATTCCGGTCAAGGGATTTTCCAGGTCTCTTCAATCGGCGGAATCGGACCACATCGCACATGTCCTGGCGGATACCGGTTGGAATATCACTCGAGCTGCCAAGATTCTCGAGGTAGATCGAACCACGCTCCACAAGAAAATCCGCAAATACGGAATTCAACAGCAAAACTCCAAAGACGGGGCAGGCGGATCACGGTGAAAAAAAAGAAATCCCAGCCTGAACCGCAACGTGGAGGAATAATCGCGGTATTACCGTTAGGGAATGTCGGACAGGACATTCTTCGTGTTGTAGCGGACAGCCTCCAGGGATCGCTCAGGCTGCCGGTGGACCTGCTCGCAGCCATTCCCATGCCGGATGATGCATACATGGAATCCAGGAATCAGTACAATGCCATGACAATCATACGATTCATAAAGGAAAACCATACGAAGAGCATGAAAACGATCGGCATCACCGGGAAAGACCTTTGTAATCCCATATTGACGTATGTCTTCGGTGAAGCATACATGGACGGTGCAAGCGCAGTCATGTCGTATCATCGGCTGCATCAGGGACCCGGCGGAGATCCGGTTTCCAGAGAACAATTCCTGGACCGCGTGGTCAAAGTCGCGCTCCACGAGATCGGCCACACATTCGGTCTTTCCCATTGTCATACAGGACGATGCGTAATGCGGGCGTCGCATAATCTAAACGAGGTGGACGAGAAGCTCAATTATCTCTGTGATTACTGCGAACTCTTTCTCCATGAGGCCGTGGAACGAGCCCTCGTGTCAAATTCCTCCGACGAGGACGTAATCATTTCCGAAATATCCAAATGATCACATTCAGCAGTATGGTGAGAATAATACTCACCAGGATGCTCGTTCCTAAAGGAAACCTGAACGAGAATCCTGGACGGTCAATTGAAATATCCCCTGGAAGGCTGCCGAAAGGAATACCCATCTTTCCCGCAATCCAGATGATTCCTCCCACCGCGGCAAGAACAAGGCCTGAAATGATTATCCATTTGCCGATTGTACCCGGATCCATGTACTAGTACCTTATGCCAATTTGCTTTCAAAGTGAGACGAAAAATCCCCTCTTACCCCCCTTTATTAAAGGGGGAATGGGGGAGTTTTGAATGCAAATTGATATTATGTCAGTTGCCGTGGACAGCGTGTTGTGTCCTCGTAGCGATCTCTCGAGTACTTGGACAACGGATCACGTGCAAACATCGACAATTTTATGAACCAAATTTCACCGGTGTTTCGGGGGACACGTAAAAAGTGACCATCTTGCACAGTTTGCGCAATTCGGCAAAATCCTCAGGCGAAATCTCCGAAATCTCAAAGCCCGCAATGAAATCACCTGAAGCCGCGTTCTGACGAGACCATCGGCAGCGTGCCTGGAAAGCGAAGGGTTTTAGCAAGACGAACTTCTCGTGATTAATCATGAAGTGCTTGATTTCATCAGGGCGCGAAGGAATCCCTATAGTCCCCAGGCCTTTTTCCGTAAGATCGTTCACCCTCCCCCTCAACATGGGCGTTCCCATATCGAAAATGGGAAGATCGAAATCCAGATAGTACCTGCGAGACTCCCTCGCAAGGCCCGGGTCCATGACTTCCTGAAACAATAGGTCTCGCTCGGCCAGATCGGAACGCGTCAAATGGTTTCCTTCGACCAGCAGTCTTATGGAACTCGCGAGACCCTGTAAACTGAGTCCATATTTTTCCTGTAGCTTTGCTTCATCCATACCGTTTTGAATATCGCGAACCATATCGATTGCAGAGATACTTCGCATATCCGGCGCAATGAAACGTCCATCAATTTTAAAAATGAGTCCTTGCTCTTCCAAGGTTAGGAGAATATTTAATAAACTTTCCGGAGCAAGATTGTATTTATTCCTGAGAGTCTCTTCATCCACTTCCTCACGAAGATCCTCAAGAATCTGCCGGGCCAATAATGTATAATCGCGCATGAGGACTCCTTGTGCCATTTGCTGAAGTATAGCACTGCTCTCACCTCGCCAGGGAAAAAATATCCTGGAATGCAACAATTCATATGCTGTTAGTGTGTCGAGAGCAATAACTCAACTCTAAGATTATAACCAGTTGCCAAAATTAGTGACCGATTGAAGATTTAGGAATATTGGTGGGTGCCGTGCCTCCGTGCCGGCACATCTTCAACATGATCAATGATATCGATAGAATGGACCGGCAGGGACGCCGGTCCCTACCAATATCCTGGTAATTCACACGAGGGATAAATGACACAATTTTTGGCACTGACTTATAAGAGGACAAGGCCCATTGTGACCTCAACACGGCACGACTTGAATGGAATCGTCAAAATGCGTAATTCTCTTCAAACCTGAGGCTGTCACTACAAAAGTATTTTCGATCCCTGCCATTCCTTCGCCGGGGAAAATAAACTTCGGTTCAATGGCCACCACCATATTTTCCTGAAGAATGTGTGGGGATTTCCTGCCGATGACGGGAAACTCATCCAGTTCAAGGCCCACTCCATGGCCGAGAAAGGGGACAGGCGGATATCCCTGAAATCCTTCCAGGAGTTCCGCTTCTTTCGCCATTTCCAATGAAATGTCGTACAATTCCTCAGCAGCGGTACCCGGAAGGCCTCTTTTAACGACAGCTTCCTGAATGGCGATCGCAACGTTGTGAGCGCGAACGAATTTTTCAGGTGGCTCGCCCACATAGAAGGTTCTCGCTTGATCCACTATGTAACCGTCAACACTGCCGACGTAATCGATAGATACCGGCTCGTGTCTTCCGATCGGCTTTAGTCCCGCGCCTTGAGGCATGGAAGCATTAGTGCCCGGTCCGCCGGTCGGTCCCACGGAACAGCTCGGCACAGCCAAATTGCTGCCGGACATGACATGCCCGTAGAAAACTTCCTGATTAAAGCTTCTGACTCGAACGAACCCCTGATGGCCGTTTTGTCTATAGAATGCCTCCAGGTGAGCAGAAAGCTCCATCTCGGTCATGCCTTCCTTGAGAACTTCCAGGACGAACGAAAACATACGGGTGTTCAACTCCGCAGCCCGCTTCATAATTGCAAGCTCGTACGGAGATTTGACCATTCTGTTGATCTTGACGAGCGGCGACACGTCTGCGATCTCGGTTCCGGGGAAAAGGTCTTCGTAGATTCGGAAATTGTTCACCGGAAGCACGTCCAGTTCCATTCCTAATTTCTTGATTCCGTGACCGGTTCCGTTGATAGACTGCTTCAACTGCGAGAAACTCTTCACTTCCGAAATGTGCTGAAGGGGCGAATCCGCCACTGCTCTTTCAAAACTTTTTCTCACGAGGAGGAGAGGATCGCCTTCTACCGGAACAAACAAATGCGCATCCTGGCCTGTTCCGGAGTAATAGAACAAATCCGCGCGCTGGAGAATGATGGCTCCCTCGAAGCCGTTTTGCCTCATTAGGCTCTGGAGCGCTGAAATGCGAGATTCTATTTCTTCTTTCGGAGTAGAATACATATTGACCCGCTCGTTATTCTCTTGTTGAGCGTACTATTGTGCGCGTTATTCCTGAGGGCGAACAATTACCTTCATGGATTCCCGGGCTTCCGCAACAAGCCTGAATCCGTCAGCGGTTCTCGACAGGGGCAGTATATGGGTGATCATATCCTTCACGTTCACCCTGCCTGACGCTATCAACTCGATTGCAGCCAGAATATCGCGGGGAGAACCTGCATACGAAGAAGTCGTGGTGATTTCTTTGCGCCAGAGTTCGTTAAACGGTATTTCCACCTTTGCTCCCGGGTCTGAAGGGGCAAAAAACAGGATTGTTCCACCTCGATCCACGGAACGCATTCCCTGGGCAATTGCAGACGGCGCTCCGGTCGAAATAATGACCAGTTCAGCGAGACGGCCTTCATTGTGCTCCATGACCTGTTGCGGCAAATTCTCGCTCGCTGTGATGGCTATGTCAGCTCCCAATTTTATGGCCGTATTCAACCTGGATTCCGCAATGTCGACGGCTATGATGCGACTCGCCCCTGAAATCCTTGCCATCTGGATGTGCATGAGACCAGCTATGCCAGCTCCAATGACCAGGACTCTTCTTCCCGGCTGCCAACCAGCATGCTCCTGACCGCGAATTACACAAGCAAGCGGCTCGATGAACACTCCCTCATCGTACAGCATAGTATCCGGGAGACGGTATGTTCCGTTTGTAACGTTTATTGCCGGGACCCTCAGAAATTCCGCAAATCCACCGGGATCGAATGTAGTAGCGGCAAGGGTGTCGCACGTGGAATGATGACCGGAAATGCAGTAACGACACATGTTACAGGGAACGTGATGAGATACGAAAACACGATCGCCCTTCTTCCAGCCATTGACCGTGTCGCCGGTTTCCACAATTTCGCCTGCTATTTCGTGACCGAGAACCAAAGGAGCCTTGGGTAATCTGTACCATTCAAGGACATCGCTTCCACAAATCCCGCTGGACCATACTTTTACCAACAATTCGTTCGGGCCGATGACAGGCACAGGCATGTCTTCGACTCTGACGTCATTGTTGTTGTAATACATTGCTACTCGCATAACATCTCCGTGCAAAAGGATGTCCGAAACATGAATCCCGGGCATCCACCCCTTGGGCGCCACTCGACCCAACGCTCTAGAGTCCCGGAGGGACGAACCCTGAGTAGCCACGGGTGCATCCCGTGGGCAGCGCGCCATATCATAAAGGATTGGACCCTGAAAGGGGTCCAGCATTGGGTCCATCTAAGTTCAAGTTGAACGATGTTAGACCCCGCCAGGGTCTTCACCGCTTGGTTTTGTTATCTTTCTTTTCCATGGGTTACACCCATGGCTACCATTTGGATCGCCCCGCTGGGGCTCCGGCCGGCACGTCTCAGCCACACGACAGTTCAGCTAAAGGAGCAATCCGTCTTACAAGAAGGGTTTCCCCGGTTTTCTGCTTTGAAAACTCAGCGGTTTAAGAGGCTTTTCGAGCGGCTTTCTTTTCGTCTTCATAGATTTTCAGAGCGGACTCGGGTTTTTCGTTATAATGGACCACGGCCCGTACCGCTTTTATCATTCCAACCGGGCAGTCAGACTGAAAAATGTTGCGGCCCATATCCACGCCCACTGCCCCTTCGGTCACAGCATTGTACGCCATGGTGAGAGCATCCAATTCAGCAATCTTCTTTCCACCTGCCATAACAATCGGAACCGGGCATGTGCCTGTCACGCGCTCGAAGTTTTCGCAATAATACGTTTTAACGATATTGGCACCCATCTCGGCAGCCATGCGGGACGAAAGCGAAAGGTAACGAGCGTCTCTGGCCATATCGCGACCCACTGCGGTAACTGCAAGCACGGGAATTCCTGCGGCATAACCTGCATCAATGAGATCTGCAAAAGCCGCCAAAGTCTGATGCTCGTGAGGTGCCCCGATGTAGATGGAGAAAGCCATACCGCAGGCATTGAGGCGCATGCAATCTTCAGCGGAAACCGTGAGGGTCTCGTTTGACAATTCCGTGAGTACGCTCTGACCTCCGGACACTCGCAGTACGATGGGAACTTCGCATCCCGGCGGAACGGAGGTTCTCAATATTCCTCGAGTGAGCATGAGACAATCTGCATAGTCCAGAAGTGGAGCCAGAGTGTCTTCCATATTTTCCAGGCCGGAGGTGGGTCCCTGAAAATAGCCGTGATCGACAGCCAGCATGACAGTACGGCCTGTATCGGCCTTTATGATTCTGGACATCCGGTTCTTCATTCCCCAGTCCAGATGTGAACTTCCCTTCAGATGAAAATCTGCTGCTCTTCGATTTCCCGCGAGCGCTATATTGCGTGCTTCCTTGAATCCTTCCATATCAGCCATGCTGGTTTACCTCGTTTGCGAAATGAATGATGTTCCACGATGATGATCTCGGACGTGTGACGGGAGATTTCCCAATATCAGGCAGTGTGGTCTTGCTGCCGAATTGGATGATACTCTTTCGATACAGTCGAGAGTAACACCAATGCGCTTTCATGCAAGTAACATCAAGAGGCTTGTTCATTGCCGGCCCTGACAGGTCTCCGAAGCGAAGTCAGGCTGCGCCGTTCGTAGCGGAGGAGATTTGCCAGGGCCGGCTTCATCCAATGTCACTTCTTTGGACGCGCATCGGTACAACGTGTTGACGTCTCCTATGTAACAAAGCCCAGGATTGGTGTCAATCCGTAGTCAAATGTACCGAAAGCATTGACGGCTAGGATGAGAAAACGAACTGTTGCCTCTTGACTTGCTCTCTACCGTTCATTATGTTTTTCATCTTGTGTATAGTATGTAATTTGTTAGATAGCTTTAGAACTGCTTCCGAAATGTATCGGACGACGTAGTTCTGAATGCATTATGAAAGGTGAGAGACAATGGCGGATTGGATACCGTGGTCAGACGATCTTAACTGCAACATCGCTATGATAGATGAACAGCATAGAGAGTTGTTTCGACGTTTTAATGTCTTAGGAGATGCAGTCTGGGACGGCAAAGGCAAAGAAGCGGTCGGGGAACTTTTGGATTTTCTGGCAAATTATACGATTAGACATTTTGGAGACGAAGAAGCATTGATGGCTACCTATAAATATCCAGCACTCGCAGCTCACAAAAAAGCCCACGAAGATCTGGTGAATGAAGTCCAAACATTTATTCAGACGTACAAAACGCAGGAAGTTAACTCTTCGCTGATTATTTCCGTGTTGAACAAGTTAGGTGATTGGACTCGCGGACACATTCGAGGAATGGACCAGGAATATAGCCGATATTTGAAGCCGAAACTGGACAATTTGTAACATCATGTGGTTCGGCATACCTGGGAATCGGGAGAATATTGCTTTTGAGGTTCAATGGATCTCGAGTTTTACTTCCTTGCCCCTCTCGCGCAATAGATTGGTAATTGCCTGAATACTGCGGCTCTTGAATCCCATTTCCTGGGGCAAGTTGGGATTCAGGTGTGCAGGGTTGATGGCCTGACCGAGAAATATGCTTATGGAATCGGCATAGAGGAATTCCCAGGCAAGTTTGCTGGCTCCATCCCGCTTGCCGACCAATTCCTCAATGTCGGTGATATTCTCCAGTATTTCCAGAGCATGATTTACCGTATGCACTCCTTCGGTTACCAGCTCTATTCCTTCGAGTTTTCCTGTGGGCGGGATTTTGTTTGTCATGGTGGATAAGTCGACTACCACGTCCTTGCCGAGCAACTTGCCAACAATACCAGCCGTCGTTCCGCCACTCACGATCTTTCTGCCCGGCAACGAAAGGAACAGATTCACCACTGTCTCGTCTTCTTCTCGCTTTACCGGCGGACCGATCATGAAGGAGGCGAAACGCTTCGGACGAATCTTGAGCACCCCGACGGTCGTATCGTCGCCCGGACGTCCCTCGTACAGTTGTTTCGCCTGATCCACCAGGATCTGGGCTACTTTTTGAGCCGACACCTCATCGTAGACCTGAGTTTCGAGAAATTTGGCTATCTTTTCCCAATCCCAGCCAAGATTAAGCAAGCCCCCGATTCCTGCGTGAATCTCGCCATCGCTCACGGTTACTAGCCAGTCGCCTGCTTCAACGCGGACTCGGGCTTCACGAATCTTTCGTGTCCCAATTACACGGTCCCGGTATTTAAGTTCGCTCACATAACCGCGTTTGAGAAAAAAAGTAGGTGGGTTATCGAATTCGGCGAGATACACGCTGCCGTCTTCCATGACCTTAACCAGGGTGAACGTACTGTACGCGATTTTTCTCACCTTACATTCAGGAAGGGTATCCGTGAGCGTTTCCACAACCTCTTCCAGAGGCAGACCTCTTTCCATGAGCCGCATGGCTATCTTGGTGGTAAGTGTGGCCAAAATATTGGCCTTCACACCGCTTCCGAGTCCGTCAGACAAGACCATGAGCTTTCCGTGATCGATGGGAGCCACACCGAGGGAATCGCCACAGAGAATTTCGCCGTGTTTGCAGACGTGGGCACCCCCGGATTCAATGAAGAGAGCTTCGTTCATCTCGACTCTCCCTCTCCGGCGAGCTTGATCAATTCGAAGAGTGCAGCTTTGGTTTCAGCAGTGGTTTCACCGAGGAGCCCGGCGATTTCCTGGGCAACCCGCATCTGTTGATGTATCACCTGTTGTGCTTTGGAAATAGTTTCGGCTTTGAAGACGTCTGCCTGCTGGTCTTTCATGACAGTTTCCGTGATGTCGAGAAGCATCAATACCCGGAGATCCTCTTCGGGCAACTCGAAATTGTACAACTTCGCCGTCCTCCCCACTTTCTCCAATTGCAGCCATCTTGAGCTGGAATCTTCTTCATCCTTATCAAGAGGATCCACCCCGAAGAGCTGCCGAAAAGTCTTTCCCTGAATCGGTTCGTGTCCGTCAGGAGCAGCAAGTTCAATGAAAGCATTGTTGTGATACACAACACGGTGAGCTTCATCCGCCAGTGCTATTGCTACGGGCAATCGCTGGAATATGGTCTCGGCTCTTCGTTCCGCATGCTGTTTACGAGTTTTTTTGAGCATCTCCCTGGTTTGCAGAGCGGTATAGATCATCAAGAGTATTTGATGCGGACCGAATGGTTTAGGTATGTAGTCGAAGGCTCCGAGTTTTACGGTCTCGACGGCTTCTTCAGTGGCTTTGAACGAAGCGGTCATGATGACGAGCACTTCCGGCTGCCGGTATTTGATTTCCTTGAGGAGTTCCTGGCCTCCCATTTCAGGCATGTCAATGTCCGCGACCACAATGTCGAAGAACTGTTGTTCCAGGGCATTCAATGCCTCATTCACCGATCTTGTGGTCTTCACGTCGAATCCTTCACTCTCCAGGATTCGTTGACATATTTCCAAGACCTTTTCATCGGTGTCCAGCACCAGAATACGGCTGGTTGCACCTGATTCGTCCTCGGAGCTGGGAAAAATCAGGAGGGGATCCGAAATGTGTTGCATTATATGCGCCATGCCGTCAGCCATTTTTTCCAGTGAGGCAAGCTTCTTGACGCGTGCAACCTGTTCCCTTGCCTGATTGAGTTCTCCCGTTTGCTCGGCCACTTTGGAAGCAAGCTGCTTGCCCCAGTCTTCCAATTTGTTCCTTGATTCCGCGAGATTTCGGATCATGAGATTAAACGTTGCAGCTAATTCTCCGATTTCATCCCGTGCCACGACCGGCACTTCGCGGCTTAAATCCCCTTCCGCAGCGCCTCGTGCAGCATAAAGCATTTGTTCGAGAGGTCTATTGATCCATTGAACGAGATAATAGGAAATTGCAGCCATCAATAGAACGCCCAAAAACCCCACAATGAGAAACGTCGCAACAAGCTGATCTATAACCAGAGTTATGGGTTGTTCCAGAGTAGCCACCTGAATGGCACCGATTATCTTGTTTTCCCAATCCTTTACAGGTTCCGTTGCAGAAAGATACTTGGCTCCCATCTGAGATTCCCAGGTAATCTCAGACTGTCCTTTTTGTAATACTTCTTCCCGAATCCGGGGATCGGCGATGAACCCGATCACCGGAAGCCCTTCTCTGGTCTTAAGCGTGGAGCTGATTGCACGATCGTGCTGATAGATTGCTACATAGCCTAATTCTCTTCTGTTGTAGACTTCACCTCTGAACAGTCTATGAGAAATACGATCTACAATGAGATTGTTATTATTGAGTAGTGTCCCTCCGTACAACACGGCGTTCGTCTTGGAATCGATGACCAGAGGATGCGCCGCCTCCATGATCATTCCGTTTTTGGAATCGAGTTTTTGTAGAAGGGTTGGATTCTCGAGAGCGAGTCTCTGGGTGGAAACAAGCATGAGACCTGACGCTTCTTTTCCCCCCATTGCCGCAGTCAAGAGTGCATCATCGGCAATCTTTGCAGGCGTTCCCTCCTCTACAAAAGCTCTGGCGAGCAGCTTTCCGTTCGCGTCGATCACCGAAAGAAAATCCAAATCGTTTTCCACTGCAATTATGGAGAGCCGTTCTCGAAGCCCCTTCAGATCTTTCTTTTCGATCAGGTCCCGTAGTTTGTCCGATCCCGTGACGAGGCGAATCTTGAGCTCCAGGGTTTCCTGTGAACTCCTCAAGATGAAACCTGCGGTTGCCAAATCGCTGAAAAGCCTTATTCTGGCACGTTCCAGAATGGTTTCTCTGGCAAGTCTCGTTCCGATGAGACTGGTGACCAGCCCTACCAGGATCACCACTCCGAGGAATCCTCCCAGGACTTTCTTCTTCAGAGAAAAATCTTGGGCCCATCCGGTAAAATCGTTCCAGCTCTTCCAGGGTACGCGTTTTGAGGTAACGGGATCCATGAGGTCACCTTCTTATTTGCGCTTTTGGAGTATTTCCGTCTGAAATATTTGATGCGCGTCATCAACTGAACTCGCGTGAAACGGATCCTCGTCTATCAGAATGTTCACACCCTCGGTGCATTTGTCCATGCAGAAAGTGCCCTTGAGTTCCACTTCGCTATCAAGACGAGCATCCTTGATTGCTTTCTTGAAATAATCGATTATCTCGTGGGAACCTTTCAGATGGCAAGCGCTCCCCACGCAGACGGTAATCACTCGCATCAATTGAACTCCTTTCATCGGAAGCTCCACAAATGTGAGCGTTTCGAGTGGTAGCTGATTATATCCGGATCGAGGATTTCGGGTTCAGCTTACGGACAGGGAAAAATCCGATCATAGAGCTTATCGTAAAACAGAAACGATGGCAAGCGAAGTTGAGACGTGTCTGCGACCAGATGCTTGCAGAAGATTAGAAGAAGTAGGGCTATATTTAGTCTTCACATTTCGGCTCAAGCGATACAATAAGATCCGGATGGACAACGCTGATTCGCTCTATACGGACAAGCCATCAAGATAGTTCTCATTGAGGCGACAGCACGGACCTGCAGGGCAGGTCCGTGGCACCCAAAACCGCATCAATCCCGGATACAAGGGGTGCCACTGACCTGCGCAGTCAGGTCAGTGTCGTTAGCGTCTTGAATGCAAAGTCTATTATAGCGGTTATCGAAAGTCTTGACGGAATCCAATGCCTGCAATGGGAAGAATCAGTAGCGCCGGCGTCCCTGCCGGCGAGAACTTATTGATTTGTTTGGTGAATTGTTCGCCGGCACGGAGGCCGGCGCTACCAAGTGCTGGGAACTCCTCTTCACAATCCGTGATTACTTTCGAGAATCGGTATAGTCGGCACGGAGGTCGGCCGATACCCGCATATATTGCAAACGAGTGGGTTTCCGGAACACTCTGTCGAAAACGAACAGACCCGCGCCGTCTACCCTGTTTTTGCTCTAAAATGTTGCCATACCTGGTCCATAAAAGCTTCCAGTCTGGTTTTCTCATTTGTCTTTTTCAGACCGTCATAGACGAGAGTAAGCATTGGCGTATTGACATGGTTTCTGAGCGTTCGGAGCAGCGCAGTGGTAATAACCGTCCCGTAAGCACAATTCAGAGCCATAAGATTGAGAATGCCATGAGCACCGGAATCCACTTGCTGCAGGGCGGTTCCAAGAGGCGCAATTATTCCGGTGGGGAGTTTTGTGCTGGCATGGGGCGACACTTTGCGCCAGAGGTCGAGTCCCGCAAGATCTGAGGGCACTGATAAGGATCGTTTTACGATGTCCGGGCTCTTGATCCGGAACTCGAGCAGACTCAGGAGCGCAAATAAAAGACCGTTCCCTGCCGCCGATTTCGATCTGCCGCTTAGTAGGCTCCAAACCAAATTTCTCAAATATCCCAGCTTCAACGAATCGGAAAACATCGGCGGAGACCAGAGAATTCCGCCCAAAGATTCTATCTCTTTGTACACTCCATTATTCGCATACGAGACAATTCTTGTATAGTAATCACCCGTAACGGCGATTACCGGTTTCGATTCCGATTCTCTTACTGCTGACTGATAAAGCGTATTGAAAGCGTCTTCCACTCCCTGACGAACGTGTCCGTCACATAGGGCACGGAAAAGGATGTCTCTTGCAGCGAAATAATTCGCGTTCAACGCTTGGTGATCTTGTGCAAAAGGCCGAATAGCCAGGAATGCCTGTAACAGAACATCGTATGCATTCAGACCTTCCCAGAGTCTTAGGAGGATTCGTTGTTCAGCCCATCTACTGAGCCCTAATCGCGTGAGCACCTGACCGACATTTTCGATCACTTCTATCTCAAAACCGAGCTGCCGTCCGATCTTACCGATATATACCGGATATTGGCCCACCCTGCATGCATCAGGGCCGATAATGTAGAACATCGATTTTCTGGCTTCGTGCGATGGGCATCGAGCGGCCATCTTCAAGTAATCTCCGAGAATCAGGACGAACGGATGACATTCACCTCCCATAGTATGGGGCCTTCCGAGCTGTTCGGAATCTTCATCAGGAGGAGGAAGCACTTCGGCCTCTATGCCGATGGATTGAGCTGCAGCAGAAAATGCGAAGGAATGGTCGCTCATGTACGGCACGTACACTTTTTTTATCGGCGAAGTTCTCTTTTCATCCAGCCGTCCGGACAGGCATTCGATTCCCGGGTCAGGCGGTCTTCGTTTTACTGCTGTCGCGTCTTGGTCCTTTGCGGTCTTGCGGCTTACATTCCGAATGCGATCGAGAAATGCTTCAACCCGAGTTATGATTCCCGCCTTGGACGTATGTTCGTCCATTTCAAGCATTAACAGCGGTTTTCCCTTCAATGCCTGATGAATATGACGATACGTGAATGCATCCGGTCCGCACCCGAAAAAAGTCAGCAATACCGGAAAAAGCCTCGGGTCCGTTGCGATTGCCTGTGCCACCCGGACCGTTTGCCAATGATGCTTCCAGGAAACGCTTCTCTCTCCGAATTCAGGACCGAGCGGAAAGAGATCGCCCGGCAATGCCCTGATATTCAAACGATGGAAAATGTTCCCGATATTCATGTTCAGGAAGGGGTCTGAAACATGGTACGGTTTTCCCAAGAGGACGATGGCTTTTTCATCTGGCCCGAGAGATTCCAGGAATCTCTTGCCTCCATCAAATAAGCTATCGGAAAAAGATCTCTGAACATCCATTGCCGATTCAAATGCCGTTCGTGCCTTTCGTCCGGAAAACCCCAATTCCTTGGCGAATTTCGTATGCTCATGGAAAAACGAGTCAGGATCTATTCGCCCGTGGATAAAAAGCTCTTTCCAATCCACGTCGAAGCTTCCTTTGAAAAACTGGGAGGAAGCTTGAATATACGGGCAAAAATCAACCGGCCGTAGTTCTTCTTCTTGAAATCGCTCCACGAGAACCGCTGGATGAAAAATCGTTCGAGCACCCGATTCAGTCAGATTCTTGAGCTGGCCTGCCATGACTTTTATGGGCATGCACGTTTCTACGGAAAGCTTCTTTGCACCTGCTTCAAACTGGACCCTATCGATTCTCGGCGCGGGAATCAGGGTGATTCCCAATTCCCGGCAGAAGCTGTGCCAGAAAGGAAACCATTCATAGAACTGCGGATGCCTCAGCATGAACCAAGTATTGTCATTAGCAGCATTGGAGTCGTCGGTTGCGCAGAGATTCTCGAGCATTTGTACGCGAAAAGTGAAGAAATCGTCAGCCGATTGTCTACGGGAATCTAATCCAGCGGATTCCCATCGCTCACAAATGCCTCCATGAAAAACCACCTTATTGCGAAAAAGGTATTTTCCGATACGGCAGGTGTTGGAGCATCTATTACAGGAAAACGACGAAGCGCTGATTTCAGAGTCGTCCCACTTGAAAACTCGATCGCGATTCGGGACGAGTGCTTGTTGCTTGACCTGTTCCAGCAGCTTCAAAGCGGAGCCGTACGCCCCCGACACTCTGTGAAATGGAGGGACTTGAAATTCTCTACCTGTCGATTGTTCAAAAGCAGCCTTCACCGCGGACGTCGCAGCAACACCGCCAAAGAACAGGATTCGTTTTCCCAGGGTCTTGTGGCCGGCCACTCTCTCCAGATAGTTCCGTACAATGCTGACACAAACGCCTGCAGCGAGATCGTCGATAGATGCACCTGTGTTCTGATGATGAATGAGATCGGATTCCATGAACACTGTGCAACGGTTTCCCAGATCTGCCGGATTTTCAGACTTGAATGCCGCATCGGAAAAAGGATCCCCCATGGTCAAACCAAGCCGCTCCGCCTGGGCCATGAGGAAGCTTCCCGTTCCCGCGGCGCAAACCCGATTCATCTCGAAATCTTGAATATGGCCATCGGCAAGGGATATCCATTTGGAGTCCTGGCCGCCTATTTCCACCACAGCATCGGCATTCGGATCGAAAAACAGAGCAGCAGCGGCTTGGGCGGAAATTTCATTCACGATCAGATCGGCGTCCAGGAGTTTCCCTACAAGCTCTCTGCCGCTTCCGGTCACTGCAATATAGGTCGGGTACGGGGCCTCTTCCGTGAGAACCTGCACTACTTCCCTAACCGCCTGCACTGATTCTGAATGCGATAAACGATAATCCTGTTTCAGGATGCGACCTTGAGCGTCGATGACAACGCCTTTGACAGACACGGACCCGATGTCCAGTCCCAAGATGAGGGGCAATTCCGGAATATCCGACGCTGAACAATCGGCGTATTCCGCTTTGAAGGGTTTGCTTCTTCCCAATTGCGGCAAACGCCGCACAGATGAATTGACGATATATGCGTCGGCTCGTTTGCACAGTCCCGAAAGCGAGGTGGACAGACTCCCGTGATCGCGGGCTGCAAGTACGGCACAACCGAGCGCTCCCAAAACCGTGTGCATGGGAGGCACTATGATCTCCTCCGGCTGCAAACCCAACGATTCGCGAAGAGCTCGGACAACCGCTTCATTGCTCATGACGCCGCCCTGCAACGACACCGGCGGTTCCAGATGCTCCCCTTTTATCAGGCTGGCCATGTAATTTCGTGCCAACGCATAGGCCAGGCCCATGAGAATGTCCGGAAGAGGAGTACCTTCCTGAGCATGATGAATCATATCGGTTTTCGCAAAGACTGCACATCTGCCGGCTATATGGGCGGGATGGGTGCTCTTAAGCCCGATGCTGCCGAAAGATTCGATTTCGATCCCCAATCTTTGTGCCTGTTCGTCCAGAAATGCGCCCGTACCTGCAGCGCAGATTTCATTCATTCTGAAAACGAGCATGCGGGGAGTAATTCTTCCGGATATTGGCTCTATCCGCATGAACTTGGCGTCTTGTCCCCCGATTTCCACAATTGTTCTCACCCTGGGATCGATCCGATGAGTGCCTGTGGCATGAGCCGTGATTTCGTTTACTGCAGGGATTCCAAGCGCCTGGGAGAGGAGTTCTCTGCCGCTGCCGGTGACAATCGCGCAAACCGCTCCGGGATCGTTATCGCACCGGGTCATGAGCTCCTTAAGACCGCTCGTGAATGCCTGGAGAGGGCGGCCGCGAGTTCGCAAGTACACACATTCCGGCTCGTAATTGTCCCGAAGGAGAACGAGATTAAGGCTGACCGAACCACAGTCAATTCCAAGAAAATTATTCACGTCAATTCCCCCGTACATCACGTACAAGACATTTGACCTATGTCAGCGTGTCTCATGCTTTTATTGCTTTCTCTATAACGACTGTTTCATTCAGTCGTATTGTCAGTGCATTAATTTCGTTACAGTGCTCTGAGAAATTCCGGCCTCAACATATTTTTGTCTCGGGTCTGCAGCACCCGGTCTATAGCGCGTAATATCTGTTCTTTGTCTTTCGGAAGAGTCGCCTTTACGGGTAGATAGTTGGATGCGTGGTTAGACCTGAAGACACAATGCGTAAAGGAGGATTCCGAAATCATGGTTCTCAATTCTTCAATGAGATCGAAAGGATCGGGTATGTGAAATCTGCCTTCCACATACTCCTGATGAAGAGGTGTCCCGGGAACCACGATCACGCTGAGAGCCCCAACATAATCGGGGTCCATATCGGTCAGGATTCGAGCGGTTTCTCGAGCATGTTGGCGGCTGCCCTCAATCCCGCCGATTCCGAGCAACACGGTAACGGAAAGCGTTATTCCTGCGTCTTTGACTCTCCGTGCCGAAACCACGAGATCGTCGTATGTTGCGCCTTTGCAGATTTTCTCCAGGAGCGGAGCATCTCCTGTTTCAACGCCGAGATATATGATACCGAGCTTTCGCTTGCGAAGTTCCCGAAGATCGTCGAGTGACTTGCGCAATATGTTTTTCGCATTGGCATAAATTCCGATCCGTTCCAATGTCGGAAACGTTTCATTTACCGCTTCGATTATCTCCAGCAGACGTTTCTGTGGAATACACAGAGCATCTCCATCCGCCAAAAATACTCTGTCCACCGGGCCCATATGACGGGCATCTGCCAAATCCTCTTTGATTTCCTGAAGACTTCTGATGGTAAATCGTTTATCTCTATAGCTTCCGCAGAATGTACATTGATTATGATTACATCCGAGGGTAGCCTGAATAATAAGGCTTTGCGCTTCACTTGGGGGTCGATAAACAGCACCGATGTATTTCACGAGATTTCCTCTGGCAATTTTGTTGAATATCAGGAGAATTTCTACTTGTACTTGATCCTGCGAACGAATTCTTCGAACTTCGTTTTTGCAGAATCTATGATTTCTCCATCAGCACGCATGAATACATAATATACGTAGGAGTTGCCTTCCACAAGGTAGAGGACTCGATATCTCCGTACGGTTGGACCGTAAAGCACCTCTGAAGGCTTTCCGGTTTCCGGGTCTTCCAGGGTAGCCCTCGTCCAGCCTGGCGGTGGCGGTTCTTCCTTCTTCTTGGGATCGATACGTTTTCTGTACCGAACATATGACGGTTGAAAAATGACCTTATAAGCTTTTCGCCCTTCTACGGTGGAGTATTCTTCCGTATCTCCCGGCCTGATTATCTCGCCACCGGGAAAAAGCGCGGCATAGCGAATTGCCAGGTTTTCCAAAGGACGCGGTACTTCCGTCCTTCTCACCTCTATGAACACGGTATCGTCCGGATTCCCATATCGCGCGGTGGAATCGTCTTCGTACGAGAGCGGATACGGCGGTGCCTCTAGTTCAATCAAACCCCGAGTCGAGAAACAGCCTGAGAGAGAAGCGATTACGACAATCCACGAGATTATAGTCAATCTGTACACGAATGATCGCGGCATCCTGCTCATGAATTTGCAGCTATTTCCATTTTACCAATGAATCTTCTATTTGCGAATCTTCTGTAGATCCAGTCCCTCTTCAGGTTTCGGAAGCCGAATGCGGGACGAATCCAGCACCGAATCGTCTTTTTCATTTTGATTTTCAGCATAGAGCTTTAGGGTTTCGGCTCGGATCTTTCTTAAGTCTTTATTGGACGAGTTCGCCCGCAGAGCGTCGCCAAAATCATATATTGCGGATAAGAGATTCCTCTTCACTCCGGTACCGACAAATGCCATTCCGCGGAGTTGCGTAATCAGGGGATAATTCGGGTCTGATTGCAGAACATCCGTATAGTCCTGAATGGCCGGATCGTATCCTTTCGCCAGATGGCTTATGAGCCCCCTGTAGAATAAAGCTTCTATATCGTTCTTGTGAAGTTTCAGGACCGCATTGAAGTCCTGGGAAGACGTGCTCAGGAACCTCTGTCTATTTCCGGAGTCGGCATTCAGAGCAAGAGCAAGCCTCGCGAGGCCGCGATTGAAGTACAATTTCTCCATAAGCGATGTGTATAAGGCTGGTTCGTGCACGTTTCTGTAGAGTTCTTCTACCTGATTGTACTCTTTTATCGCCGGCTCCAATTCTCCTTTGGTCTGCAATGCTACGGCTTGAGCCATCTTGCTCTTGATGCAGGCGGCCATGTCCATTGAATACAGATCACGGCTTTCCATTGAGAATTTCTGACCGTGTTCGTCCGTCACGACTAGCCGAAGTCTGTAATGCGGAGCAAGAGGACCGTGAAGCAGGGGAGCTTTGAGCTTCAGGGGCTCGCCTATTTTTTCCGTGGTGCTGATATCCTCAAAAGAATGAAGCCGTTCGCTTTCTTTTTCCCGCTGAATAAGCTGTGCTTCAATCTTTTTGGGCGGAGTGTCGGATTGAAGCTTGTATTTCAGATAGAGTTCCTGATACGGGCAAATGCTTAATGCGGGTTCTGTCGCATCCACGGACGCTACCAGGAGAACGTCGGAGATCTCCACCTCAAATCCGGTAAAATCTATTTGTTCTTCAGGATTATATTTTATGACTTTGCTCAGTGGATTGAAGGAAAATTTTTTCTTCGAGGGAGACAATCTGAAAGGATTATCTGAAGGGATTTCAACGATAAACGTGCCGTTGTCTCCAGACTGAGTCTTTGAGATCAAATTCTCATCCAGATCTTTCAGTTCCAGTTCAACGCCTGCAACCGGTTTCCCGTTAGCAAGGACCGTCTTTCCTCTCATCATCATTGCTTGTCGGAAATTTATGGTCTGGCTGACTTTTTGGTCTTTCACGGCCAGAGTGACTTCTACTCTGTATTTACCGGGTTCCAGTTTCTTCTTGAGCGACAACCCGTTACCAAGAGGCTGTTGACCTTTTCCTTCCGGAAAAAGCGTCCACGTTATAATCGGGTCCTCAAAAGGCTTGTCTCCAGGCGCTTTGAGGTTTACTTGAAATGTCGTCGGTTGGTGAGACGGATACACGGTATCCTTTTTTGGGGAAACGATTTGAATTGCCTCAGGTGTCAAAGGCGTTTTGAGGCTTGCAGCGGAACCGAGGGTGAGAAGATCCTGGATTGGTTCAGGAACCTTTCTCTTGACGAGAGCTTCCGGATCGCAGCCCGTAAGACATGCCATTACAATGAAAAAGACAATTGTTCCAGCGGCTTTATTTGCCATGAAAATCCGCTCCAATGAAGAAGAGGTTCAACCCGAAATTCACAATAGCCGAGATTACCTCGTATTTCCGGACTGCGTCAAGAATTCTCTATCAGCTTGACCTCAGGAGTCCTCACCTGTTATTTCCTATGGGATGAAAAAGATCAAAAGCCCCTGGTACGGTATTGGATGGATAGCGGTTTGGACTGTTGCACTCGGGTGGTTTTTGTCATCCGGATCGTTCGACCAGCGTGAAAGCATCGGGCTGATCGCTGTGTGGGCAGTTCTCATCGGCACCACAGTGTATGTTATTTATCGATACGTGAAGGTTCACGGATGGAACTGGGTCACTGAAAAAACGCAAGCTCCTGCGAAAACAGTTTTACCGGCTCTCAATGCACCTTGTCCGTGCGGTTCCGGGAAAAAATACAAACGTTGCTGCGGGGCTTGAGACTCGACAGAAACACGCCTACCGGGTCAACCTGAAGGTGCTCTCAATGGTGGCTATGACGTGCTGTTTAGCCTGATCCTGATTCCACCCGCTTTTCATGAGACACGTAAGATACTGGCGTGCAACCATCTGCATTTCTGGTTCCGATTTTGACTGTGCAATCATCATGGGGTACATGGAACAGTCGGGTCGCTGCTCCTGTTGCGGTTGAGGTTGTCTGACATTTGCCGGCGGTCTCATTGGCGCCGGTTGCTGCGGAACATGCCTGACTTGCTGGGATGCTTCGTACGGATTCACTGGTGCGGGACTGATTTGAGGCGCGCGGCTTCCATTTTCCCGGTACGGTTGTTGTTGCATTGACGCCGGCTCCTGCGGAGCATACGGCCGTACGCTCCTGTAATCAACCTGATCGTGTTCGGGCTGCTGCCGTGAACGAGCTCTGGGAACCGCTTCAGACGATCGTGAACTGCCGTCGAACTCCGGTGCCTGAGGAACACTGTACGGAAAATCCTGACCGAAAACCGGAACGACCGTACACACCATTACCCCGCAAAAGAAAATTGCTGCAATTACTCTAACCATTTAACCCCAATCTCCCGAGAATTGGCAAGGGACTATATCACAGCCCGCGGTCGAATGTCACTTTTGTTCTCAATCGTTCTGAAATCCTTTGAGTTACTAGAGGATAACGGACTCCATCTCATTACCCATGAAAGTAATCACATGATCAGGAGAATTCCGCGTTAAGCGTAGAATCGCTTCCGTCCTCTTTTACGATATCCTGGAGTATCTGGATTTCCGAATGGCAGAACACTTATAACGAATGTCAAAATTTTTGTCTGATTGCGAAAAGCGCTTCTCGAAAATCGGTGGGTGCCGTGCCTCCGTGCCGGCACATTTTTCATAACAAATCAACCAGTTCGGCCCGGCAGAGACGCCGGGCCCTACCGTTCTTTATAAAGGGGTAGGGTGTTCAAAACGTCAGAAATTGTGTCAACTGCTATATAACAAAATGATTGTGGAGCAAACTTCTATTCTTTCTTAAAGAAAACCGTCTCCTGACGCGGAATGTCCTACGGTTCGCCGGTCATATGCCGTATTTCATCGAGAAGTGCTCTGAAAAGATCTTTCTCATCAAAGGTGCCGAGGATCTTTCCATCCTTGAAGATGATTCCTCGACCTTTTCCGCCTGCAATGCCGATATCGGCTTCTTTCGCTTCACCCGGTCCATTGACCGTGCACCCCATGACCGCAACTTTCAATGGCGTGCGAACTCCGGCCAGAGCCTTTTCCACTTTCCGAGCCAACCCGATGAGGTCGATTTCCGTCCTGGAGCAGGTGGGACAGGAAATTATCTCAACCCCTCGTCGTCTCAATCCCAGAGCGTTCAACAGCGAAAACGCAGCTTGTATTTCGTATTCCGGTGCAGCAGTTAAAGACACGCGGATAGTGTCGCCTATTCCATCGGAGAGAATCAGCCCTATCCCCACCCCGGATTTGATTGCACCCGGCAAGAGAGTTCCGGCTTCGGTTATTCCTACATGAAGCGGATAATCGACCTTCTGTGCCAGAAGGCTATATGCGGCAACCGTTCTCAGCACATCGGAAGCTTTCAAAGATATTTTGATCAGAGAAAAACCGGCTTTTTCCAAAATATCGACGTGGCTCAGAGCGCTTTCCACCATTGCCTCGGGAGTTGAGCCTCCATATTTGACAATCAGATCTTTATCCAAAGAACCTGCATTGACACCGATGCGGATCGGCACGTTTCGTTCAAGGGCTGCCTTCGTGACTTCACGAACTTTTTTCCCGTCTCGAATGTTGCCGGGATTCAGCCTGAGCCCGTCGACTCCTTGCTTGAGTGCCTCCAGTGCGAGCCGATAATCGAAATGAATATCAGCAATAATCGGAATGCTGGAGCCTTTCTTTATCGTGCCCAGGTTCCGGGCGGCATCCATATCGGGAACGCCGAGCCGCACGATCTCGCATCCGGCCTTTTCCAGCCTTCGGATTTGCCTCAACGTGGTTTTGGCATCCCGGGTGTCGGTGTTGGTCATAGATTGGACCGCGATAGGAGCGAAATCTCCTATGGGCACATTTCCAATGGAAATTCTTCTGGTTTTACGTCTCGGTAGGATCATAGGGATTGTTCACGGCCGATCTTGCCGGCTGTACTATTCCAGAGGTTCAGGACGATGTCTTTGTTGCGGCACCGCCCAAAGAACTGCCGTACCATTCCTCATAGTAATTGAGGTATTGGCCGCTCTTGATTCGCTGCCACCACATTTCATGTTCGATATACCATGAAATGGTCTGGTTCAGACCTTCTCTGAAGTCCACAAGAGGTTGCCAGCCTAACTCATTTCTCATTTTGGCTGCATTCATCGCGTATCTGCGATCGTGCCCGGGCCTATCCTTCACAAAGGTAATAAGCGAATGTGACTTTGACAAGCGATCCAGAATATGTTTCACGATTTCGATGTTCGGAAACTCTGAATCCGCTCCTATATTGTATACCTCACCGGTCCGACCTTTTCGGATCGCCAGATCGATGGCCCTGCAGTGATCCTGCACATGGATCCAATCCCGGACATTCAGTCCGTCTCCATAAACGGGAAGCTGAAAATCGTGAAGTGCATTGGTGATCATCAGAGGGATGAGTTTCTCAGGAAACTGATAAGGTCCGTAGTTGTTCGAACATCGCGTGATAACACAATCCATCCCGTACGTTTTATGGTACGAGCGCACCAGAAGGTCTGCAGATGCCTTGCTTGCTGCATAAGGACTGTTCGGGCAAATCTGGTTTGTTTCGCAGAACGGAGGATCGTCGAGCGCCAGCGAACCATACACTTCATCTGTGGAAATCTGAACGAACCGGGGAATCTTGTACTGGCGACATGCGTCGAGCAAAACCTGGGTGCCTCGAATGTTTGTGTGAATGAAGGCGCAACAATCCATAATGGAACGATCCACATGCGATTCCGCGGCAAAGTTCACCACCACATCCGGCTTTTCCGAGATAAGGCTACACACCATATCCGGATCGGAAATATCGCCTCGAACGAAACGATGGCGTTCCCCATACGAAGTAACGTCCTGTAAATTTTCCAGGTTTCCTGCGTAGGTGAGCAGGTCCAAATTGACTATGCTCACGTCAGGGTAGGACTCGAGCATATGAAAGACAAAATTTGAACCAATGAATCCGCACCCGCCTGTGACCAAGAGTTTCATCAACACCTCAGCGAAGTCAGTATCCTCAAGGAATGAAAATCAGGACAGGACTTCTTGCACGAGTTCTGCCCCGAATCCTGACTCAAGAATCTTTGACACACTTCTATTTCTGAACAGATTATGCCCTTAGCTAGGTTCCGAATTTGTAGAGGCAGGTCTCGTGCCTGCCCGTCCCGGATGGCCGGCACAGAGGCGGTCGCTACTGGGCACCCACACTACCCGATCTGCACTTGCTCTGATCCGCAGGACCAGGGACAGCCATTACCAGAATTTCTAACTGACTCTCAGATGAACTCAGGACATAATCTATTTCCGACTAATCTGACCTATCCGTCAACTCTGGACCAATCGTACGGAATTCCCCCAACATGCGGGTCAAGACGGTACTCGTCAGGATCTGTACGATTGTACGGTTCGGAAGGCACATTAACAACATATGCTTCGGATTCGCCTACACATTTCCACCCATGGTACACTCCCGCCGGAATCACCACGAGGCATGGATTGTGCTCACCCATGAAAATTTCATTAAGAGCCCCGCGGGTAGGAGAATTCTCGCGGTCGTCGTACAGGACAGCCTTTATCATACCTTTTATACAGGTGAACCGGTCAACTTGAACTGCATGATAATGCCACGCCTTGACGACTCCGGGGTATACGGTTGTCATATATACCTGGCCGAAACCGTTAAAGAAAGGATCGTCCCTCCGCATTATTTCCATGAGACGGCCACGTTCGTCGGGTATAACCCGTAGAGGGTGAATTATCACGCCATCGATGGGCTTCTTCTCCGGCTGCAGAAATTTCGTTCGAGTGATTTCCTCTGTCAAATCTTGTTTGCGCCTCCCTGAGCTACGAGGTTGGATGCTCTCAAAAGAGAATCGAAGGTTCCGGCATCTGTCCACCATCCGTCCAGAATGGACCAGCTCATGGCATTTCGGTCTATGTAGATGTTATTTACGTCGGTTATTTCCAATTCACCTCTTTGAGAGGGAGTTAAGGTATCGATGTAATCAAAAACTTGTCCATCGTACATATAGATACCGGTGACAGCATACGAGGAAGACGGATTTTTCGGTTTTTCCTCGATTTTTATCAGCCTGCCGTCCTGAAATATGGGTACGCCAAACCTCTGGGGGTCATCCACTTCTTTGAGAAGTATTCTAGCCCCCTGTTCCTGCTGCTCAAAATCCCGGACTGCATGGATGATATTCTTCTCTATGAGATTGTCACCCAGTACTACACAGATCTTGGATCGAGCGGCATGCGCCTGGGCAAGCGCCAAAGCTTCTGCTATTCCGCCTTCTCCTTCCTGGTATGCATAGTTGATCTGCTCCACGCCATACTGCTTACCATTTCCAAGGAGTCGAAGAAAATCACCCGGATTATTACCGCCTGTCACCACCAGAATATCCTTTATACCGGCCTTGACAAGGCATTCGATGGGATACGTTATCATAGGCCTGTTATAAACAGGGAGTAAGTGCTTATTTGTTATTTTTGTCAGCGGATATAACCGCGTCCCGAGTCCTCCGGCTAGAACAACGCCTTTCATCAGCCCCTCCGGTCAGAAGAACAATTAGCTGTAATCTAGCATTGGGGAGACGGGATAGTCAAACCGCAACAAAAAATTTCGCGTGAATACAAATCGGATCTCAGCAATGGAACATACCTTGGTGTCGCAAGCAAATGTCATTGCTGCTTCCACCTCCAGCAGCAAGGGGTGGAAACCGTTGACTTCCGTGCCAACTTGCGATAGCTACTGAAGTGTTGAATCGGAACTCTTCCAAGCGTGCGCGCCTTCTCAACGATGTTCGCGGGCGGGATCTCCTTTCTTCCCGAGTGAACGACCTTGCGGCCCTTTGGCCAGAATGTAGATTTACTTAACAATTCGTTGAGGATACAGTGTGAGGGTTTTAGCAGAGACACTTATTGAGAGTATATCTGATTGTGCGTGTCTCATTGGTGCTGACGCCAGAATAGTATGCATGAACAGTCGTTCAGTAAATCGGTTCGGCAATGCGGTGGGGCGGAAATGTTACAAAGCACTGGCCGGGCTGGATGATATTTGTCCGTTTTGTTCTTTTCAGGATTTATCCAGAGGTTACGGGGATCCCGTAATAGGGCAGGTGCAATCTCGATGCGGTTGCTCGTACCTGATAGACGTTAAACACCTTCATGACGAGCAAGAGGGGCTGGTTCTCGAAATTATCCGTACGGTCAACGATGGAACTCCGGAAATGATTGAGAAAAATAACCTATCGATGCGTCCCCCACTCCTCCACAAGCTTTCTTCGTTGCTGCTCGTGAGCCGCAAGCTTATGAGCAACGCCCCTTTTGCAGAAAAAATGGATAGTGCCCTGGTACACGTCATTTCCGGATTGGAGGGCTCTACACACGTATGGCTCGAACTTGACGACAAGGTCTACGGAGACAAACCCGAGGAAACAGGAACCGAGTTTGTCCAGGAAATAATGGTCGAGGGCAAGGTAAGAGGAAGACTGGTTGCTTCATATCCCGAGACTCGAAAACAGATCCCGGAGGAGACATATTTCCTCGAGGAGTCCGCAGGCCTCATCGGCAGACAAGTGGAAGTCTCGGATCTCTGGGCTCGATTGAGACAATCCGAGGAGCGATACCGCAAACTGGCCGGAAACTTGGCCAAAGAAATGTGGACGAGAACCGAGGCGCTTGCAAAGGAGACCGGGTATCTGGAAGGCATTCTCAGATGCTCGGAAGATATGATAATTACCACCGATCTTGACCAGCGTATCGTGGAGTTCAATCCCAGCGCTGAGAAGATACTCGGCTATTCCGCTGAGGAAGTGCAGGGCCGAAAGGTCACTGAATTATGGGTCGATCCGACGGAAAGAGATCGACTTATGGCCGAAGTCGTGCTCACAGGCGGCATCAGAAACTATCAAACTCAGCTCAAGACCAAGTTGGGCGAGACTGTTGAAAGCTCGTTGAGTCTATCCCTTCTGAAGGACGAGCAAGGCAGTATTCTCGGCACGGTGGGAGTGATTAAGGATGTCAACAAAGAAACTGCATTGCGTAAAGAGCAGGAACGTCTCACCCAGAATTACCGCGAAGCCATCCATTTTATAAATCACGAGACAAAGAATTCTCTTATCGTCATGGGAGGATTTCTCAGCAGGCTCCTGAAAACCGAGACCGATCCGGCTCGTCGCGATCAGATGCAAATCGTCTACCATCATTCCAAATTCCTCGAAGCAATGAGCCGGGACTTTCTCGTGATGGCAGAACTGGAGCACGGCGAATTTCAGGTGAGAAAAAGACTTATTCATAATTTCTACAAAGAAGTAATCTATCCCGCAATGATCGGCCTTAAGGAGCGCTATCCCGATTCGTTCCAAAGTTACGATGCAAGTATGGGAGGAGTTGGGGCAATAGCCCTTATGGGAGATCCGGCTCTCCTGGAAATTGTGTACAGGAATCTTTTCGGTAACGCTCTGAAGTACAGGGACCCGGAGAAAAAAGTGGCATACGGAGTCGAAGAGTATCCGGATCATTATCTTTTTAACGTGTGGAACGGCGGGCCGGGTGTGCCGCACGATCAAGTGGAAAAGATTTTTGAAAAATTCTACCGGGTTCATGACGAAACGACGCGAGATAAGCGGGGAACCGGACTCGGTCTCTATAATATCCGCAGGATAATTGAGGCGCACGGAGGCCGAATCTGGTGTGAGACGAGACCGGGAGAATGGGTCAATTTTCTCTTTGTGCTTCCCAAAGAATAAAAAAAGAGACTCCAAAGGAGTCTCTCACGTGCTCGTCAATCCAAAAGCTTCATTAATCCTGTGAAGCAACCCGGGCAGTTTTGGAACTGACAGGAGCTTTCGCTCCGGAAGTTTCTTTTAGGACCTTATGGTACAAGAGTCGAGTATCGCGAAAATGATCTGGGCTCCCCAGTACCACGATCAGGAATGCATTCCGGCCGGGAGTGAATTCAGTTGCCAGGCAATGCCCTGCACGCGAAGTGTAGCCGGTTTTTCCGCCCATGAGCGGTAAATTGTCGCGCAAGAGTTTGTTCGTGGTTCGTACAGGATATCCGTTCTTCTCTTTTTCACTCGCGAGTATGTGTGATTTTTTCAGGGACACCTCGCGGATCGTCGGATTTGAGAATGCTGCACGAGCAATGGAGGCTATTTCTCGAGCTGTCGATACATTGGAGTCCACATCCGGTTCTTCGGAACCATTGACGCTTATCTGATCCAAACCGCTGGGAGTGTAGAAAAGCGTCTTACGCATTCCGAGGGAACGCGCTTTCTTGTTCATTGCCGCAACAAAATTCTTCTTCCCGCCGGGGTACGCGCAGGCCAGAGTTTCAGCGCAATCGTTACCCGAGCCTATGAGAAGACCGTGCAGAAGATCTTTCACGGTCAGTTCGTCTCCCGGTCTGAGTCCCACCACAGATTTCGGAACCTTCTTTATATTTTCCGGCACTTCCAGCTTTTTATTCATGGGAAAATGATCGAGAGCCACCATGGCGGTCACGAGCTTACTTAAGCTTGCTACCGGTAACTGCTGATCGGCGTTTTTGGAGTGCAGGGTTTCATTGCTCCGCAAATTTACGCAATACGACGCCTTGGCCTGAATGCCGCGGGGCTGGGGTCGCAATTTCTTTTTGACACTATATTTCGCCTTCTTGGGTTGGGTGACATGTTTCTTTACCACTGAAGACTTTTTTGTTTGCGCTCCGTTAACAATGCCAGGTGCTTGGAGCGACAAAAAAAACAAAACCGTAAGAAATCCCATAAAGAAGGTGCGGCTTTTCCTTAAAATCCGCGAGGATATCCGCATAAGCTTGCTTCTCCTATCTGATTCCAGTGGTTATTTTTTGTTAAGCATTTCCATTACTTAATAGGCTATTCTATAGCACAGTTTGACCGGTTTGAAAAGCGCTTTTTTACGCTTTCACTTGAACAGCGCCATAATATACCGGTAATACGTCATTTTACGTTGCCATAAAGTAATAGGGGGTAATTCGATTTCGACTTTCCCCATATGAGCACATAACCGCTTGTGCATAAGCTTGGCATTCCGGGCAAAAGGTTCGTCAACATACTTTTAGTGAACAACTCATAATGTACTAACCTGGTCACCCTACGCTCAGATAGCAAAATTGCGGATTCCATCGGATGTCGAACCATTTTTTACTCTGAATAATAACTGCGTCGTTTTTATAAAGGAGAATTTCATGTTGAAAGCACGTGGACTTACCATTCGTTGTCTATTTTTGATTACGTTTCTGACAGCTCCGATTTTATCGTGGGGTAATGACAACGCTCCGCTGCAGATTAGAGGTTCAAAGTACATGTTTTTCGCTATGACGGATCTCGCAAGGGCCTATATGCAGCGTAATCCTGACAAAAGCGTGGTGGTTGATGAAAGCGATCATGAGGCGCTGAAGGATCTCTCTGATAAAAAATATGATGCCATTGCCATGCTCGGGAAACTGGATGAAGACGCACAGGAGGAAGCTGAGGACCTCGGACTGCGATTGGTCGAACAAATAGTTGGGTGGGGTGCGGTCACGCTCGTGACCCATCCGAAAAATCCCGTAACAGAATTGACCTTAGAACAGGTGCGGAGAATTTTCTCAGGAGAATACAATAACTGGAATCAAGTCGGCGGGGACGATGAACTCATTACCACTATGACCCGTGACGAGAGTGTCTCGGGTACTGAATTGTTTTTCAGCCAATCCGTACTCAGGGGTTTTCCCTTTGCGCAAAAAACCGTGAGAGTTTTCGATCATGATATCGTACGGAAGATCTGGAAACAGCCCGGCTCCGTTGCAGACTCCCGTTATACTGAAGCTATTCGCGGTCGCATCAATGGATTTGTGAAGATCATTGCGATTAAGAATGATGAGAATTCTCCCGCCGTCATGCCGACTCCCGAAACGATCCAAAGTCAAGCGTATCCACTCGCGGCCCCTATGACTCTCTATTTCAACAGTTCCAACTACGGCGACAATTCAAAGCGGTTTGTGAGTTTCTGTTCGAGCAGGGGACTGCTTAACCCTATGGCATCCAGAAGAGATCACTAATACCCATTTGCGTTCAAAATCCCCCCATTCCCCCCTTTAATAAAGGGGGGGCAGAGGGGATTTTCGTCTAACTTTGAAAGCAAATCGGTATAGTACAAAGCGCTATCATACGAGTAATATCGGAAAGCCGATCGGTTAGGAAAGACCGAGGGGATCACTGATGTGGCAGTTGTTTGTTGCTGCAAATTGTGCCACATCAGGGCTTGCACGTCGAAGATCCACCTATGCGGGGGGTGGGTCAGGATGCTCGTGCGGCGTGCCGAGGTAGGGAAACTCAAAAAGCAGGTCGGAGTGCGGCTTGAGCCCGTCGGTTGGGATCTTGCCATGAGAGAGTATGGAGAGGCGGCGTGCGACGACGTGATCGGTGAGCAGGCGGCCGTTGGGATACCCGCCAGGCTTGGAGGGATCGAAGCTGAGCATATCGGGCAGCAGTCCTTCAGCATCGATCGCGGCTCTGGCTTCTTCATCGGAGTAGTCTCCCACGTGCTCCAACGAGTGCACGGCCTCGTCGAGGAACCGCTCCCGGTCGTGAACAGGCTCGCTGCGGTCGAATTCCGGTTTGACTTCGTCGGTGAAGAAAAAGTTGGCGAAAGTCGGGTGTCCTGCCCGATCCACGGGAATGAGCTCGCCATCACGTCGTATGCTCACCCGTCCCCAAATGCGCACTCTCGGGTTGGCGCCCAAAAGGCTGGTGGGCACTTCAAACGCCATGCTGAACACGTTGTAGTTCGCGAACAGGTCTTTGCCGGTCCAGCGATTCGGGTCTGGAGACCCTTCGAGGCCGGTGAAGTTCTTGCCTCCTTCGTGGTCGAACATGTTGAGGATTCCCGCGAAGTCGATGAAGAACGCATCACTCCGCAGTCCGAGGAAACACTTGTAGGGCCCTGACGTGAAGACGCGCGGGTTGGAACCGAACGACACTTCGATATCCTTGAAAATCAGTTCTCCGGCAGGTTCGGCTTGGCGGGCATCAGCGCCTTTAGCCAGATACACGTTCGCAAGCTGCCGGTTGTCTCGCCGCTCGGAAAACACCAGCACGAACGAGATATCGTTCTCCGCGTCACTGTCATTATCGATGTTAATCCGATATACCGCGTCAGGGTGGAACTCGGCACCCTTAGCGAACGAGTTGCAGTTAAGAATGAGGACCGTTCTGGACGGGTCCGTGGGTACTTGAAAGGCATAGAGATCGGTAAGATCGAGTCGAGTGTCTCCCTCCGGGGGTCCGAGGTTCAGACCGGTAAAGTGATTGGACATGGGCATTCCTCCCTCGTTATATAATCGGCGTTTCACTTCAGGCTGCGTCGTTGTGCCACCCGATGGAACGCCTATAGTTGTTTTTGATGCGGGATAACGGGGAAGGATTCGGATCGATGGATTCCTTATAGAGTCGTGATCGGAATGCGAATTCCTCGAAACGCTCGATTTGGTTACGCTGGAATTATGTGGCTTATATCAACTACAGAGTTAGTGTCCGACTGAAGATAGAAATATTGGTGGGTGCCGTGCCTCCGTGCCGACACATCTTCAATATGACCAATGATATCGATAGAATGGACCGGCAGGGACGCCGATCCCCACCAGTATCTTGTATTGGAGCATGAGAATAAACGTCAGAATTATTGGCAATCACTATACCAGCCGCAATCCCGATCACGTCGCGCTACGTCCTGTACGTGAACAAAGAGAAGCGCCGCATGATTGCGGTGATATTATATCCCCGGATGAAGGACCGGCAGGATCAGGTCCAATCCGCAGGTTTCGATTTCTTGTCCCTATCGGGCTCAGTCGAGGGTTCGGGTCGAGATTCGGGCTGTTTAAAAGGTCCTCTTATCACGGTATCCATAACGGAAATCCCCAAGAATCCCGGATTTGCACGGATTGAGTACTCGTATCCGTCTCGCACGAAAACAAGCAGAGGTCTGGTTCTCTCTCTTTTTGTTATCGCTGTCATAGCCAGAAATCTGTCTACAGTAAGGTCTCGTGCCCCGTCGTATTCTATGATCACGTCCCCTTTGGAGAGCCCGGATTTCCTGGCATCAGACTTTGGTGAGAAGTTAAGCACCAGGAGTCCCTTAACTCCCGGTTCCGGAGAAGGTTTCGGCTTCTCCGTTACAGTAATCCGAGCAGGTTGTTTGCTTCGTTCTTTTTCTTTGGCTACTGCTGTTGCTGCCGCTCTCTGGTCCTGACCCGGAACCCATTCCTTGGTCAAGAAGTCACTGGAAAAATGGAATGGCCGCACCGGGTTGGCCAATTCAATGGCAACTCTGAACCCGCTGTTTTGAAAAGAAGATTCAGGTCTTGCCCAACCCCGGAATGCGCATCTGAGATTCACGGCGCCAAAGGTCCATTCACCACCCTTCATCGTGCGGAATTCACCGTGCCCGGGGCCTTCAGGATCGATTTCAGGACTGAACCGGTAATAGTCTTCACCGTAATAGTCTCTGACCCACTCCAGGGCGTTACCCGCCATGTCGTACAGGCCGTATC
Source organism: Desulfomonile tiedjei DSM 6799 (assembly GCF_000266945.1). NCBI lineage: Bacteria > Pseudomonadati > Thermodesulfobacteriota > Desulfomonilia > Desulfomonilales > Desulfomonilaceae > Desulfomonile > Desulfomonile tiedjei. The sequence continues at coordinate 552,226 of NC_018025.1, read as the reverse complement.
CGTTCGGTTCATAGCTCCCCACAGGAGAAACAAACTTGTGCCCGTCATCTGCCGTACGGTCTCGCCATTCATAATCCGTGCTCTTGTCGGCATAATTGGCTCGCTGGCCGTCGGGCAACTGGTCGCCCCAGGGAAACACCGACATGGGGAGCCCGCCTCTGGCTGCATATTCCCATTGTGCTTCCGTAGGCAGCTTGTAGGGGAGCTTTTCCTTTGCTGCGAGCCATTCCACGAACGCCTGAGCATCATTATACGAGATCATCACCACCGGTTGATCCCGCGTAATCGTCCAACCAGGGTCTTTCCAGGACGATCCTTCCTTCTTTTCGAACCTCCTGGTTCTGGAATTAAAGATCTGCCCGCCTTTTTCATCCTCCGCGTCGGTGACGTACCCGGTTTCGTCCACAAATGCCTTGAATTGAGCAACGGTCACTTCTGTCGCAGATATGTAGAAAGGCCTGGACATTCGCACCTTATGAAAGGGGAACTCGTTTTCCAGAGAAATAGGCTGTCCTTGTGCCAGAGTAGTCATTGCCCAAGCAATATCGGTCTCGGAGCTTCCCATGACAAAGCTTCCAGCAGGTATCCTGACCATATTCATGTTCAGGGAATTCTTGAATGACTGAGTGCCCTTGTCCGAAGCGAGGTCGATGAGAGAGGTAAGAGCATTCTTAACAAAAAACATCGGATCGTCCGGGTTGGATTTCGCATTCTTGTAGCCGGTCATGTCTTCTACGAATCGCCGGGCTTCCAATCGTTTTCCACCCGCCACCATGTCTTTCACTTTTTCAAGCAAAAGCTTAAAATTCTCGTTGCTCAAAAGGTTTTCATCTGTCTTTTTGGCCTGGGACAGCTCTGCTGCAGAAGCTAAGGCGCTCACTCGAAAGCCTGACATATCGGTACAAAGTTCCCGGTCCGCTCCGAACCGGAATGCGTTTCGTGCAATGCCTGCATCAAAAGCCCAGTTTCCACCCCGGACAACTTTCGTTTTACCTGTCGCCGGACCTGTCGGATCGAAGACGCTCTGGCTGGAGCGGCTTTCGTAGAGTTTTGGATCGTAATAATCCGAGCATGCTTCCCAGACGTTCCCCATCATGTCATACAGCCAGAATCCATTGGGTTCGTAACTCCCGACAGGGGCAATTTCACCATATCCGTCGTCTACTGTCCGATCGGCCCAGGGTACCCGAGCATTCCGATCTGCGACATTAAGTTTTCTGCCATCAGGGTAATCGTTTCCCCAGGGGAAACGGTCCCCTTGCTTCCCGCCTCTGGCGGCATATTCCCATTGAGCTTCAGTAGGCAGAGTATAGGGACGCCCTTCCCGCTTGCTGAGCCATTCGCAAAATGCTTCAGCATCCGCATGCGAGACGAGAGTCACCGGAAGATCGTCCCATTCCTGAGATCCGGTAGTGCGCCAGGAGGCTCCGGGTTTTTTCGTCCAATGCTTTTTTGAATCGTCGTATACCCAGCCCCAGCCCTGCTTTTCGGCAACGGTCCTATACCCGGTTTCGCTCACGAATTTCTTGAACTGACCGACCGTGACCTCGTACTTTCCCATGAGAAACGGTCTCGTAATCCGAACCTTATGAGCAGGGCTTTCCGACTGAATGACACTTTCCTCCACAGCCCAATCGTTCTGTATTCTGCGGATTTCCGCGGGTGTGCTTCCCATCATGAATGTGCCGGGACGGATCGCCACCATTCGCATTCCCAGAGAGTTTATGATTTCACCCGGTGCGGTGGTTTGTTCGGCACTGTTGACTGAGGTACGTTTTGTATCTTGCAAGAGTTTTTGGAGCTGATCTTTTTCATCCGCAGTAGCGGAAACGACAAAATTCTTCAGAGCTCGTTCCAGGGAGAGAGCGGCAAAATCCCATTCATGTCTTTGGAGCCGCAGTTCGGCGAGCCTCTGCTCTGTCTCGAATTTGTCGCGATGGGACGTGTCCTCTGCAGGACCGGTCGGTGTCCCCCGTTTCTGAACTCCGGAATTACGCTTTCTGGAAGAAGCTGTTCCTTTATGATAGCCGTCCAGGTATGCCGACACTGCTTCATACAATTTTGAAGGACTAACCGGAGTATCGTCTTGGCTACCGTCTGCCTTCGGCTTCGGTTCGCCGGCTACTATCATTGGTGTGCAGAAAACAAGAAGCGCAAATAGTACTAACGTGCGCACGAGCATTTTGCTGAGGCCCGGTATCGGCATGAATTCCCCCGGAAATGAGTCTCACTTTATCACCACAGGAACACTCTGTTTGACCTGCTCGGTGAGTTGCTTATGAATTTCAGCATTCTTCTGATCTTGAAGCCGGTTCTTAATCATGGCACGGACCTGCACGAAAGAGGGTGTCTCCGGTGTCCGCCGGTCGTCCACTTTCAGGATGTGCCAGCCGAACTGGGTCTTGACCGGTCCGCCAACTCCACCCTTGGAGATCTTGAACAGGGCATATTCGAAGGACTTCTCGAACGTACCTTTCGGAAGCCAGTCTCTCCCGTCCTGAAGCTCAAGTTTTCCACCTCGCGCAGCAGCGGGATCTATGGAGAATTTCTTCGCTAATTCAGCGAAGTCCTTACCGGATTTTGCCTGCTCCAGAACTTTGTTCGCCTCTGCTTCGGTCTTCACGAGAATATGGCGTGCCTGAACCTCTTCCGGTGGCTTGAATTCCGACAGGTGTTCTTTGTAATAGCTTTCCAGCTCCTGTTCGGAAATTTGAGGCAGCTTTGCCATGTGCCGCCGGAAATATTCTCTGGCGAGATATTCGGTTTGCGTGTAATCCAGTCGAGTCTTTATGGCAGGCTCTTTGTCCATTTCTGTTGTTTTTGCCGCCTCTGCAAGCAGCATAAAGGACACGACCTCATCGAGTATCTTCTTACGGCCGTCAGGAGTCAAAAACGGAACCCGGTTTTCCTCCGGAATGGTTGCGATAATATTGTCGAGCATTTGCCGTGTAATCGTATGATTCCCCACAGTTGCCAGGACGTCTGTCGGTTGTTTTTCTTGGGCGTAACCTGGAACGCTTATGAGTGTGATAAACAGCAACAGAAATCCGATACGTTTCATTCTTACCTCATTCAGAAGTCCAAAACGATTATTGCGCTTTCCCGACCACATGCCGGGCGGACTGTATTTTACCCCGTTCGGGTCCATCGAAAGCAGTGAGACTATATGCGAGGATCTGAGGAAAAGCAAGACTGCGGCCTGAATAGACGAGACTTCCGGTAAGAGAATCGGCTGGTGAAATGAGGTTATTCCGGATCTTTCGATTCCGATGGAGATTCGCGTTCCGTGTCGGTACTTACAAGCTGGAGACGAGGTTTTGCACCGGACCGCTGTTTGGAATCGAAATTCGCCCTGGCCTTTGCCACGAGTTCGGAGAATTTGACAAAATCCGCGGGAGTAAGCTTGATCGAGCAATGAGGCAAATGCACGTGCACGATGCCTCCCGGGCATACCGTCACGGAGCCGTGTTCTGAAGTGGCCAATATGGTTTGGTCGTCCACGATCGTGTTCCTTATCCAGTTCTTATCACCATTTTATGTTTCCCGGGTTTTGCTTGCAAGACAATTCGGCCTGGCAGGTCAAGGGGCGGCTTAGTAGAGCTTGACGACCAGCGGATGGGGAGTACGTGTTCGGGTAAGCACCGACGTAGGATACCGTGACCAACTGGAACCGCATCGATCCAGTCGTTCGACAGCTTCGCAGACGATGCGGTTCATGAATTCACCGCATCTTACGCGAGCTGACACACATCGGAGCGATGGTACAGGGAGATTAGTTCCTGGCTGAGTGCCAAGAGCGGAACAATGGACGGGAAATTCCTGCTGAGAAAGGCGAAAAGCGCGACAGTTGCTTGAATTAACAGAGTTGTCATGCTCTTGGCGGGAGCCAAGGCAACGGCATTTCACGGCAGTTACGGGTTCGACGGTACTGACTGGGGGGAATTCCGAACGATTTCCTAAACGCGGCGGCAAAGTGGCCAAAAGAATTGTAGCCAACTTCAAGCGCAATCTGTGTGACGCTCAAATCGCTGCCTTCGAGGAGTGCTCGTGCCTTTTCCATACGCAGTTGACGAACATATCCGAAAACAGTGTTACCAAATACTTCTCGAAATCCGGCCTTGAGCTTGAAATCGTTCAGCCCTATCCGACGTGAAAGCTGGAAAAGAGCGGGGGGATTGACGAACTCAGCTTCGAGTATGCTTTTGGCTCGATAGAGCCTCTCGGTTTCCTGGAGATTGCGAATCACTTTTGCACCCGAAACGTTGCCGGAAAACTCTTCCAACTCGTAAGCAATCATCTCCAACGCTTTACTTTCCATGAAGAGTCGTCTTGCCACTCCTTCCAGCGGACATTGGAGGATCTGATAGGCAAGATATTCTCCAGTTGCTGTAAGATTCTCTTGAAGGCAGTCGTGAGCAGAGCTGGACGATGACAGAATATGGCGAAGCGGTCCAGCTATCATCTCGTCATATTCTCCGATCAGTTCCCGTATGATCTGTTTTGTAATTTGAATCCTGAACATCCGATGTCTCTGACCACCGGCCAGCCTGAGAATCCATTCTTTGCCTTGGACCACACTGACCATATTAATCCGCGAGCTAATCCTCGCTTCTGCAGTAATCCCTTTGCCGTCTATTATGCCCCTGGTTCCTGAAGCTTCGATAAGGCTGCCGAACGCGACGGCCGGTTCACTCAATTGCAGTGATAATTCTGTATCCTTAGCGAGGTACAGGTCGACATAAGAAATCGTTAAACCTGGTCTGAGGATATATCCGTCCGAAATTCCCCACATTTGCTCATGCTGTATCGAGGCGCGGTATCTCCCCAATGCTCCCATTTCTTGTGGATCTACCCACCCAGCTTCTTGGCTGAATTCGATCAGATCGAGGAAAGACATCTTGAATCGCAAGCTTCGGCTGTTCAAACCCATTATCCCGACCTCCTGGCTGCGATATGCATAGCGCGGCGATTAGCGCGAGCTTTCAAGCAGTAAGTCTTAGCGATGTACTCAAGAAAATCGATGGATATGAGCAATCCCCCCACAGCAATTCAATTACACACATTATTTTACAGTAAGATCCGGATGGGGACAAAGAAAATCCCGCTACGAATAGCATCGATTATTGGCTCGATCTATCATTTTGTTAAGACGCAAACAAGGCCTGATAAGTTAGACACAGTCTGGGAAGAATGTTCTTTGGAACAATTTAAGGAGGGATTGATGAAGTTCTTTACCTTTGGAATCACGTTCGTCTTGTGTGTTGTGTGCATTGGCGTTGTGACTGCTGACGATGCGGCAGACGTCAAGGCATTGGTGGAAAAAGGTGTGGTCCTTGTGAAAGAAAATGGGCGGGACGCTGCAATCAAAGTAATAAATAATCCTAAGAGCCAATTTGTCAAAGGCGACGTTTACCTTTTTGCCGGTTCCTTGGATAACGTTACCATGCTCGCACATCCATTCGCTCCGCAGCTTCTGGGAGTAGATCTGACCGCCCTTAAAGATCCCAAGGGTAATCCGTTTTTCGTCAAATTCAAACAGGTTGCCGAGACAAGTGGCTCAGGCTGGGTCGAATATACCTCTGTCATCGCCGGAACCGAGGGGGCGCTGAAGAAAGCATTCATCATGAGGGTGCCGGGGGAACAGATGTACATCGGAGGCGCGTATTACCCGAAGTAGCTGAGATGAAACGCAAGACAATAATAGTTCTTGTAGCGGCTGTTGCAGTAGCGCTCACACTTGTAGCCTTCTATGCGAACAGCGGAATCCAATCGCCAAAGCAAGAAGAGAAGTTTCGCATCGCAAAGGTTGTGCGGCGCGATCTCGGTGCCTCTGTACAAGCCACAGGCATAGTCAAGGCAATGGTGGGTGCTGAGGTAAAAGTTGGGGCGAGAACTCCGGGCAAAGTGGTCAACTTACCTATTAACGTGGGAGACCGTGTCGAGCAAGGTCAAGTGATAGCGACCATCGAACAAGACGATCTAATCGCACGGGTCCGGCTTCAAGAAGCCATCCTCGCAGAGGTCAAGGCCGAACATTCGAGACTGGCCAAAGATTTTGAGCGAGATAAGCAGCTTCATGAAACGAAATCCATATCCGTTCAGAGATATGACTTGACCGAGGCTCTTCACGAGATAGCAAGGGCAAGAGTGCTCAAAGCTCAAGCAGAGCTGGATGTCGCAAAGGCTCAGCTTTCGTATGCCACTGTAGTTGCTCCCATCAAGGGAACAGTTGCCTCAGTGAATACAGTTCAGGGTGAGACAGTCACCACAGGGCTGACTGCTCCCACGTTCATCAAGATCATCGACTTGGATCGCCTGGAGGTGCTTGCTTACGTTGACGAGAACGATGTCGGTAATGTGAAAGTGGGACAGGAAGCCTCCTTTACTGTAGCTGCTCATCCCTCAACGGACTTCAAGGGTCGGATAACGTCAATATATCCGTCCGCAACCATTCAGGATAACGTGGTTTACTATTTGACTTCCGTGAGCGTTGACAACCGCGAAGGCAAGCTCATGCCTGATATGACAGCAAATGTGTCGATCTTTCTTGATCGGCGCAAAGGGGTGTTGACTGTTCCCAATCAGACCGTTCAGCGAGAGGGAAGCAAGAAATACGTTTATGTCCTGCACAATGAAACTTCGGAAAAGCGCTATGTGAGCACCGGATGGAAAGATTCTTCATACACGGAGATACTCGACGGATTGAAAGATGGAGAAACAGTGACCATAGGCGATCCCGGCCGCAAATGACTCGTGTGGAGGCAAGTGATGATAGAAGTGAGGGGCCTTTACAAGACGTTTAACAAAGATAGGGCTGATGTCCATGTGCTGAAGGATGTTTCCTTGACGATCGACAAGGGAGAATTCGTTTCGATTATGGCTCCATCGGGCATGGGCAAGAGCACTCTGCTCAACGTTTTGGGATGCCTGGACCAACCGACTTCAGGCTCGTATCAACTTGATGGCGTTCCAATCCACGATATGAACGACGACGAACTCTCTGCAATACGCAACAAGAAAATCGGTTTTGTCTTCCAGTCGTTTCACTTGCTCCCAAGAATGACAGCCTGGGAAAACGTGATTCTGCCGCTCCTTTACGGCGATGACGATTCAAACATGAAAGAAAAGGCTGTTGAAGTGTTGACTTCTGTGGGGCTCGCCGACCGTGTCGATCACCTGCCCAAAGAATTGTCCGGTGGTCAGCAACAACGGGTAGCTGTCGCCAGAGCCTTAATAAACGACCCTAGCATCATTCTGGCGGATGAACCCACCGGAAATCTGGACTCAAGTTCCGGAGAAGAAGTGATGAATATATTCAGAAAGCTGCACTCTGAAGGGGTGACTCTGGTCGTCGTGACCCACGACATGGACGTGGCTCTGCAGGCAGACCGGCTGATTCAGATGAAAGACGGCAAGATCTCCGGGGATAGCGTGGCAAAGGGTGCAGCGCCGGAGGTCTTGAGATGAGACTGTCATGCATGGCAAAACAAGCGCTGGGAGCAATGACCGACAACAAGAGTCGGACGTTTCTTATGATGTTGGGAGTAATAATTGGAGTTGCCACTCTCGTCGTGATTGCCTCGGCGGTCCTGGGAGCCAGGGCAGACGTGATGGAAAAGGTTCAAAAGTGGGGACCAGAGGGGATCTATGTCGTAGCTGGAGCGGGAAGAAAGCCAGGCGTGCCCCAGACTATTCCGACTACACTGAGAGTTGAAGACGGTCAAGCCATGGAGTCCGAGATTTCCAACATAAAGGAATGGATCCCCACCATCTTTCGCAGGGATTTCCCGGTGAAGCACGGGAACAAAAGCGCTTTCGGCATCCTTGGCGCAACCAATCCTAACTGGCCGTCAATCTGGAGCACACCAGTAGTGGCCGGAAGATTCTTCTCTGACGAAGATATCGAAAAGGTCGCCCGGGTGGTGGTGCTTGGGCCAAAGATCGCGAGGGCCCTCTTCGACGACGAAGACCCGATTGGAAGAACAGTCATAGCCAACAATAACCCCTTTGAAGTTATCGGCGTGATAGAGGAACGAGGCACCTCAGCCACAGGATTGGACCTGGACAGCAGAATGATCATACCCCTATCCACCGGCCAGAAGCGTGTCTTCAATCAGGAATATCTTGTCATGATCAAGATCGTCTTGCACGACCCATTGCGCACTTCCGAGTCGGTCGATGATATTCGAGCATTACTGAGAGAAAGACACCACTTGCAGAGTGGCGTCGAAGACGACTTTACTCTAGTGACTCCAATACAGACCAGGGATTACGTCTCAAAGATCTCGGGGACGTTTACGCTGTTTCTTGTGCTGGTTTCAGGGATATCGCTCATAGTGGGAGCGATAGTCATAGCAAATATAATGTTCATAGCAGTAGACGAAAGACGATCCGAGATTGGCATTCGTAGAGCTGTCGGGGCAGCGAAAAAGGACATTCTGACGCAATTCCTTTTGGAAAGCATATGTATTGCATTTGTGGGTGGCATTGCGGGCACACTCGCGGGCCTCGTTGCACTGAAAGCCGTATCAACCTTTATTAAGCTGCCCTACGCGATTATGTGGCAACCGATTGCATTGGCTCTGGTGAGCGCTGTCATTGTGGGTCTTTTCGCAGGCATCCAGCCGGCCCGAAAAGCCGCAGGCCTAAACCCCATTGAGACACTCAAGTAGTGGCCAACGCCGGTGAAGCACTTTCGAGGCACCAAGATTGCTCTGAAATCCCTTACGGCACATCCGTTACGAGTGGGTCTGGCAATTTTAGCCATTATGATCGGAGTTGCCTCGGTCATTGTCATGATCGGAATCGGGAGAGGCGCTGAAGTCGATATTCGCCGCAAGATCGAAGCCATGGGCACCAATCTTCTGGTAGTAAATGCTGCCCAATCGCGAGCGGTAAAGGGTCAGGTCGGCAAACTGGGAATCATGACTACATTGGTCCTCAAGGACGCTGAAGTGATATCGGAAGAGTGTCCGTCGATCAAATGCGTTGCACCGGCTCACTGGAAAAAGATTGCCGCGAAATATGAAAATATTAGCTACAGCACGCGTATAGTCGGCACGGTGCCAGCTATTCAGGAAGTAAAGAATACATCAGCCGAATCCGGCACTTTTTTTGATGACGACGAGAACAGGCTGATGGCGCCGGTGGCTGTGATTGGTCCCACTGTAAAGGAAAAGCTTTTTCCGGATCGAGATCCCCTGGGAGAGTCGATCAGAATAGGGAAAGTGCTTTTCCAGGTCATTGGCGTGACGGCTCCAAAAGGGGTTGTCTCAGGAGATGACGAGGACGACCAGATATTTGTCCCTTTACGTACCGCTATGAATAAGCTCATGAATGTCACGTACCTGAGCACCATATTCGTGGAAGCCACAGGATTTGAGAACGTACGGGATGCCGAAGTCGAGATACGGACCATCCTGCGAGAGCGTCACAGACTTCATGATGGGAAGGACGATGATTTCACCATACAGAATCAAGCTGACGTTATAGAGGCTCAAAGTGCCACTGCCAGGACATTCAGTCTCCTCGTCGGGAGCATTGCGTTAATTTCTCTTGTGGTGGGAGGAGTAGGAATACTCGGTGTAATGCTCCTTTCAATAAGGGAGAGAGTCGGAGAAGTCGGAATTCGGCGAGCTGTCGGCGCCAAGCGAAGCGATATACTAGTTCAATTTTTAGTGGAATCATCTTTTCTGGGGGTAGCTGGAGGCATTGCGGGAATACTCTTGGGGATCGTCACTTCGCTCTCTGTTAGAGCGCTCTCTGGGATGCCAGTGGTTTTAGCTGCCGAACACGTCGCTCTTTCTCTTGTTTTTTCAGTCGTTACAGGGCTCGTTTTCGGTGTTTACCCATCCTGGAAAGCAGCCGGCATGGACCCCATCAAGGCACTGACGTCGAAGACCTAGCCTTGTGGTGGAGAGCACATCCCCCAACGTCATATCTATAGCATTTCTTTAAAGTTCTATCGAATTATCTAAAAAACAAAAAGCACCAAAAAGTGCGGCAGCCTGGTGATTATGCTCGAACCGGAGAATGGTAGATAGTGTTCATTCATGGTATAGAGAAGCTGTCATCAGCATAAAAGATCTTTGCTCTGGCACTGTAATTCGTGACGATGCAATTCCATCACTCCTCTGCAAGAAACGGACACTTCCTTCGTTACAATCAACGTAATAGACTTCTGGTCAAAAATAGCGATTGATTGGAGATTCTGTGTTGTCTGCATTACCACAGCACCCGCGCCGGTTCTTTCTCCTCTGTTGAAAGCGCTTTTTAGCCGACAACAATTCAAAAATAAACAACAACGAGCAGGACATGTATTCAGGATAACTCCTGACGGAAAGGTAAGCTACTACACACACAACAGCCAAGAAATTCGAAAATTCGCTTTATGAGCCTCAGTCACATAGATCGATTGAGTCTCGTGTAGTCGAGTCAATCGCATGCTCTGCAATCGATGGGGTTTCATCTCATTGATGTATCCTGCGCGATTATGGGTTTTGCTCGTTTACTTCCATATCAGAAGAAGTAGTACGGCTGGCCAATTTTCCTTGTGACACCAAGCCGATCCAATGATGCAGTTGCCAAAAAAAGATGATTTGGATAATTGGTGTGGAATACATACCGAAAGAATAGCCCCAGTGAATTTCGACAATCGACCTGATCATCAATATTGGAAAGGCCAAAAAACAGGCAATGTTCATGCCTACCCGTGCGCCGAGAACAATGAATCTCTCAATGAAATCCCGGGCATCTCCCTTTTCGTTAGCTTTGAAGCAGAGTTTCAAGCCCACATATAAAATTATCATGCTGACGAGCCATTGCACTATCGATCCTGAAGCAGGACTCCATGGATCGCGCGGCCCCACAAACAAGAAGATGGGGCAAATTACTACTAGCCAAGAGGCAATGACATTAGGCAAGTTTTCCTTTGACATTCGATCGGCGATAAAATCTTCCGCCACTCGGCGCACATTCCATCCAAACATTGTAAGCCCCTCTTGATTGTATTTGCCAGGTAGAGCCGGTTCCATTTTCCATTCTTATTCGAAAAAAGATCTTTTACAAAACAAAAATGCTCTGCAAAATCACCGAAAACTGAGTCCTTATCAAAAGTATACAAAATGATTTTTCATTTGACATGTTCCAATCGTCGCGTTTAGACTCACTCTCATCGTCTAGTTGCCAGCAAAAGACGAATTGCTTTGCCAGAAACTTATTCGAGAGGCTCCTCTATTCTTCCGCCATGCGGAAGCCCCTCGTTTGTTCTACTCGGGCGCAGTGAGACTGGGTCCAGCGAGGTATCGGGTTGCGATACATACATGTGTTTCAAATTATTATTGGTCTTTTTGTGAGCTTCATATGTGCAAACGGATTAGGCCTAGCAAATGACGTGTCTTTGCCCTTCTATAAGGAGTGGTTGGGAAATCGTTGGGGCGAGCCTCACCTTTTGACAAAACTATTTATCATGAATTTTTGTGCCACAATATTGGTTGAATATGTGGTTATCTTGCTGTTCTTAAGGGCATCAACAAAGGCGCTGGCAGGTCTTGCCATCTGGGTTTTCTGTGTTAACGCGATCACGAACCCGGTCGCACAGGTACTGATATTATCCTTGGATCAAGGATTTACGGCATATTTATTGCTGACTGCAATTAGAGAATTCGATATCGTGGCGCTTATAGCAGCTCTATTCGCATCCGGAATATTGGTCTTAATCGAAGGTGTGACCATATTGGTTGAGTACAAAATCCTCGTGCGGGTATTCGGACGAATGTATGGCCGTAGAACAATCGACAAGCCTGTCTTCGCACGACAAGCGTTGATAATGGTCATTGCAGCCAATGTGGTAAGCTTCTGCTCAGCATGGATCATCAATCTGCCTTGGATAATTAACATGACGCAATAAGGTCTGGCACTAACATTCCGCTTCATGACACTTTTGTCATTGCCGGAATATTGGAATTTCTTTTCAGAAATTCCAATATTCCGGCAAATAATAAAAGTTCTTGAGGTGGGGTTTGGGGAGGAACTTCTTACAAGAAGTTCCTCCCCAATTTCCTTATCTTACCCCTCCGCCGACATACTCAAGGACCTAATTGCCTGGATCTCGTCTTCAGGGATACAGAGGAATCTCAGGAATCGTTCGTGCTTTTCAGGCGAGAGCCTTTCGAATTCCACGTGCCACCGGACCATCTCCTCTTCGGTGAACCCTGAAGCTTTCAGAAGAGACACCCAAGTCTGCTTGTTCATCACGGTAATACGTTCCAACAAGCTGTTGTTCTTGAGCAAGCCTATAATGAAATGCTGCTGCTCCCGTAGTCGTCGGACATCTTCGTTCAGTTCGTCAAGCCTGCGCTCCAGGACTGATACCAAGCTGTTTTCCGGAGAATCCAGCACTTGCTTGATGTCTTCCAGCCGCAAACCCGCCTGACGATACGTGCAGATCTGTTCCAGGCGCTTCGCATCTTTCTCGGAATATACTCGGTAATCTCCCTCTGTCCTTCCTGAGGGATTCAGCAAACCGATAGAGTCATAGTAAAGGAGAGCACTCCGCGACAGATGAAATCTCTTTGCCAATCGCCCGATCGTGTACATGGATCGCCCTCCTGCTTGAGCCTAAGAGCTTTCAGCGTCTATTCGGTTGTCTAGACAGATAGCCAAAAATTCTGATGTTTACACCAAGCTTCAATACAAGATATGTGCTCGGGACCGGCGTTTCGAGACTGTCTTAAGACTCTCGAATGCACAACAAATCGTGCCACGAGTCTACATCCGAGTAGGGGCAGACCTGTGCGTCTGCCCTCATTTGGGCGGACTCGCAGGTCCGCCCCTACAATCAGGCCCAAAATGGTGAGAAAATACGTGCCACGACCTGAGATAAGTTACGATTTTTGAGACAGTTTCTCTCTGCTTCTCTGCCGGTCTTATGTTGATGTCATGGATTATATTTGAGATGTGCCGGCACGGAGGCCGGCACCCACCAATACTCCTGTCCTCAATCAGACATTAGCTTTGGCAATGGCTCTATGCATAGGCAACTACGGAAACGTGTCATCGGAGAGCATAACAAGTCTCTGCTTCTATTCGGGAGATTGCTTCGTCGCTCCGCTCCTCGCAATGACACGAGATTGTCGTTTCTGCCCAAAAAAACCAAAATCTTCCGCCTCAAAGAACAAAGAATTGAAGAATACCTCTTCTCACCCATGAAGTGCCGGAGGCAATGAACTCTTTTTGAGCATTTCACCGGTGAGGCAATAATGCTCCAGTGCTTTGAATACAAGCCCCATTCTCGTCACTTGAGGCTCCCCGGTATGATTTTCAATAACCGTATTCCCTTTGGGAGTCAACCCGGTAAATGTCATGATCCACGAGATGTTAGTCGAATTTGTCCCGGACTCGCTCAAAGAAATGTCGAGTTTCATGATGTACGCTTCCGGACTGGTCACAACGAACTGAATGATGTACCGTTCCGGATCGTATGCGCTGACGGACCAGATCTCTTCAAATCCCCGTGGAAAATTGGTGGTGAACACGCAATTGTTCTCTGCGTATCCGCTTTCCGAATAGATCATCTTGCACGTCCAACCCTCGATCCATTCATATTCTCTCACCGGACACAAAAGCGGAAAGACTTTCGACGGCGCGGCCGAAATTGTATGCGTGAATTCCTGGGTTACTCGCCTGGCTCGAAAATCAGTCATGGTTTGTCTACCTCAATATTTGTGGAATATGGAGAGCATCGCCTCCAGACCCTATCCTCCACTGTGAAGCTGTAGTCAGGTCAAGAAGAGAAGGAAGAGAAGGAAGATTTGGGGAACCTTCTCTGTAGAGAAGGTTCCCCAAACCCCTCCAAGAGACTTTTAACATTTGGCTTTAGCATTCTTTTCCCTCCGGGAAATGAATGCTGAAGCCAATCTTGAAAAGGTCCCGGACGAGCTTATACTATTTTGCATACCGCACGGACCTGCCCTGTAGGTCCGTGTATCGCCTCAATGAGAAATATGTTGACTGCAAGTCCGTATCAGGTGCTCTTATTGCGTGACTTGCTTTCTCAGATGCATTCACCTAATCCTGCCTGACCTGGATCGAATTCAGCTGTTTTTCTCGCTTTACATTGAAGGACGGTGACGATAGTATCCGCCGAGATCAAAAGCAGAGGCATAAAATAGAAAAGCCGCTTTCACGGCCAACTTCGAGACAATTAGCCAACTGTGGTTGGTGAATCGAAGCGTCGTAGGCAGAAAAAGCGTTTCCCAAACCGATGAAGATCAAGCGATTAGAGATAAAAGGCTTCAAGAGCTTCCCGGATAAAACAGTAGTCGAGTTCAAGCCGGGCATTACCGCAGTGGTGGGGCCGAACGGCTGCGGCAAGAGCAATGTTCTGGAAGCCATCCGCTGGGCAATGGGCGAGCAGCGTGCTCGAACTCTGCGCGGGAAGAAAATGGAAGACGTGATCTTCAATGGTTCCGATAGCCGGAAAGCAGTCGGCATGGCTGAGGTCCAGCTTGTGCTTTCAAACACGGACGGCCTGAGCCCTGCTTCCATGGCTGACTACGACGAAATCATGATAGCACGCCGCTTATTCAGGGACGGCGATTCTCAGTATGAAATCAACGGGATTCCCTGCCGTCTTTCCGATGTGGTTGATTTCTTCCTTGATACGGGCGTTGGTAAGAATTCGTACGCCATCATCGAGCAGGGACGAGTTGACATGATTGTGGCCTCCAAACCGGAGGATCGCAGGGTCCTCATCGAGGAAGCCGCAGGAATAAACCGGTACAAATCGAGAAAAGAAGCTGCAATAAAAAAGCTGGAGCAGACCAAACAGAACCTCGTCCGTATCAGCGATATCGTTAGTGAAGTGAAACGCCAAAGCACAGCGCTCAAGAGACAAGCAGCCAGAGCAGAGCGTTATCGAAAGCTGACCGAAGAGCTTCGCAGCCTGGATCTCAGCATCCATTCCTGGAAATACCGCGAAGTGGAAACTGAAAAGGTCCGTGTAGATGGAGTGCTCCAGGAAGAACACGCGAAGCTCGCACAATGCGAAGCCGATTATTCCGGATTGTCCGCGGCACTTGAAGCAGAGAAGCTCAAGGCTTTGGAACTAGATAAGAAGCTCAAAGATCTCGTGGAATCCCGCCACAAAGCGGATGTGGAACTCACTGCCCTGAGAGGCCGCATCGAAAAACACAGATCAGGTATTGCGCAATCAACCGAACGGCAAAAAAGATCGACCGACGAACGTATCGTGATCGTCAAGAAGCTCGGAGAGGCTTCCTCACTAAAAGATACTCTGCAGAAGAATCGGAACACCATCTCAGAATCCATTGCAGCCGCTTCAGAGGATCTGAAACAAGCACAATCAAGCATGCGGGCAGCAGATCAGAGCCTTGTTGCAGAACGGCGGGCAGTCGAACAGTTCAAAGAAAACGTGTTCAGAACGCTTCAGGAGTCGGCCCAGGAGCGCAATCGCATTACCTTCCTGAAAAAGAGAGCCAGAGAAATCGATCTCAGTCTCGAGAAAATGACTGGCGAACTGCAGTCCATTTCCGATGCCCAAAAAGCCGATGCCCTGCAGCGTGAAGCTCTTGCCGGCGAATTGGAGATGACGACAAGAGCTCTCGCAGAACAATCAGAGCGCAAGGATCGTCTCTCCGAGGACCGCGAAAATCTGAGAAAACAGATCGTTTCCATGAGGGAATCCCTTTCCTTGGACGAGAAAGAATTTGCCGTTTCTAAAGCTAGATTCGATTCTCTTTCGGCAATGCAGCACGAATTCCGGGCATACGACGAAGGCGTGCGGTTTCTCATGGTCAACAAAGATACATGTGGCTCGGACTCGCTGCTCGGACCCCTTGCTGAAATGGTGGAAGTGGCCCCGGAGCATCGTAAAGCTCTTACAGCAGCGCTCGGGAATAGACTGGGACATCTCGTGGTGGAATCGCCGCAACATGGTGCAGAATCCGCGAACCTGTTGAAGGAACAGGCCGCCGGCAGATCGGGCTTTTTGCCGCGTAAGCCGAGATTTGAGTCGAACAAGGAGGGTTCTCCCGGCCCTGAAGACGCAATCCGGTTGAGTGAGATTGTCTCGTTCCGGGCTGGATGTGAGGAACTGGGATCGTTTCTCCTCAGCGATTGTTTCGTAGTGGACGATTTGGCTACCGCGGTTCGTCTCTGGGAGAATAACGGATATTCTGTGGATCTGGTAACCAAGACCGGAGAAGTCCTCACGAAACATGGCGAAATCATTGGAGGCATGGAAGACTCCAGCCGTGAAGAGATCTTCCGGGATCGACACGAAATGGCAGATCTCGACAAAAAGCTTCAAGATCTTGGCAAAAGGTTGACCATTCTAAAAAGCGAACTCAAAGCGAATGAGTTGAAAGAAAACGCGTGTTCGAAAGATCTCGAATCCTGCCGTGCAAGCATGGGCGACCTTAATGTAAAGGAAGCCGGCCTGAAGAAGGATCTGGAGAGACTGGATTCGCAGTTATCAGGGTATCGGAGAAGAACGGATATCCTGCAGCTCGAATCCGGAAACCTTCAGAAAGAAAAACTCGGTTTAGACGATGAGACTCTGAAATCCGAATCAAAAATTACCGTCCTGGAAACAAAACGTCAGGCGCTTGAAAAGCAAAAAGAGGAGTCATCGCGAAAAGTCGAGGAGCTCCATGCTACAGCCCGCGAGAATTCCCGTACTACAGGTGAGCTGCGTGTGAAATTGGCTCAACTTGAAGAGCGCAATCGCTCCATCGATCGCGAGTTTCAGGCTCTCTCGGAAACCGTCGTTCAGTACGAATCCCGTATCGCCGCGCTTACCCGTGACATAGAATCTTCAGCGGAAGAAGAGAAGCGATTGACTCTCGAATTGGAGTCCTGCCTGGCGGGAGAGCAGGAATTGCTTGCAGCTAAAATGGATCTATCCGAGAAGATTCAATTTCTGCAAAAAGAATCCGAGGAACTGTCCCTATCAGTTAGAAACACCGAGGAACAGGCAGCTCGGTCTGAAAAAAGCATGCGGGAACTTCGGGAAAAGGTTCACGGCCTGGAAATGGAATCTGTCAGATTAACGCAAATCCTGGAAGGGATTGTGGAGAAGATTCTCGAACGATACCGTACAGATCCCCGGACAGTCCCCTGCCCTGATGCGCTCCCTGACGATTCGGGTCTCGACGAACTGAGAACCAAAATAGAGGCAATGGGCGAAGTCAATCCCGCGGCCATTGCAGAGAGCAGAACCATACAGGAGAGGCTTGTCTTTCTGCTCGAACAGGAAACGGACCTCAAGAAAGCTGTGGAATCTCTCTACGCAACCATCAATGCCATCAACAAGACGACACAGGAACGATTCCGTACGGCATTCGAAAACATCAATGAACAGTTTCAACAAATATTCCCGTTTCTCTTCCGAGGAGGAGAAGCCCGCCTGGAACTCACCGACAAGGACGATCTCCTCGAGACCGGGGTTGAAATCCTGGCACGACCTCCGGGAAAACGAATTCAGAATATGGACCTGTTATCCGGCGGTGAAAAAGCATTGACCGCGGTTGCCCTGATCTTTTCGATTTTCTTGACAAAACCCTCGCCGTTTTGCCTTTTGGATGAAGTGGATGCGCCTCTGGACGATTCGAACCTTTCCCGGTTCAATGAAATGCTCAGGAAACTGGGTGACAAGACTCAATTCTTGATTATCACGCATAATAAGAGAAGCATGGAAGAGGCGGATTCATTGTATGGCGTGACCATGGAAGAATCCGGAGTATCCCGCGTCGTGTCCGTCCAATTCGCTTCCTGATGGGAAATCGGTAGCAAGACTTGGGGAACCTTTTTTGTAAATGGATTATGCCGTTAGCTCAAGTTTTGAATTGAAGGTATCGGTTTGTCAATCGTAATTACATGGTCTTGGCATTGCGGGCGTAGTCACTGTAGGGGGCCAACTCCCAAGAGCTCAGATCTCGAACGGATGAATTTGTGCCGAATCGCCTCTCTCGCTCTTCAAACTTCTAGCGCATTTATGGGAATAATCCAATAAACTATGGTATCGGTTCCATAGTGGAAAAAGTCAATGTACAGCTATCCTTTTGCGCACTGATTCTCGCCGGCCGTATGTTCGCGAACAAACGCATCCAGAGTTCTCGTTCGATACGCCCCTTCGCATCCCATTATCTTGTGCTTTCAGATCAACAATTATGGGATGCCAAAACTAATGTCCGCCTGACGACAGGGGTATTGGTAGGTGCCGTGCCTTCGTGGCCGGCACGTCTTCAATATAATCAATGATATCGTTAAAATGGACCGGCAGAGGAACTGTCTCAAAATTCTTGAATACACAACATATCGTGCCACGATTCGCCATCTTCGTAGGGGTAGGCCTAGTGCCTACCCTTATTCGGGCGGACTCGCAGGTCCGCCCCTACAATAGGGGCGGGATATGATGAGAAATTCGTGCCATGATCCAGGATAAATTTTGACTTTTGAGACAGTTTCGAGACGCCGGTCCCTACCATATCCTGTATTCACACGCGGAATAGACGACAGAATTGCGCCGATCATCGACAATTCTATAGTGGCCCCTTTCTTGCACAATGGTACAGCCAAGAGTCTTGTCGGATGAACTAAATCCACAGCAATCGCCATCTGGGCAATTTCCCCGCGCTAAGAAGGGCGGTACCTGATCTCAAGATCCTGCATTGATTATGCAGCTCGTGAGAATAATCAACAAAGTCTTTGCCGTTTGTTGAGCCATCCCACTGCGAGAAAATGAGAAGCATGAAGAACAGAAGAAGGAGTGGTTCCCATGGCAATAGAAAACTGGCTGCAATCGTGGGGAGAATTTACAGGAGGGAAATTCTTTCTGATGTTCCTCTCAAATCTGGTAAGGTTGGCATCGGACGTTCCATTGATTTACCGTGCTGAACAGAAAAGGAAACTCATGAGTCAAAAGGACCTGCCAAGTTTTGACGAACCGGTTGAAGACGATGCTGCAATCAAGCTGCTTCGAAACTCCAATGTCGCGACGGAAACCATTGATCTGAACAATTTCTTTGCCCCGAGTCTCACTTCTTCCGGTAGCTTTGATTTGCAGGAAGTGCCGAAAACCTCCTTTGGCAAACTGTTAAAGGCTCTCCCAATACCGGTCTTTCTCGTAGATAAGTCCTTTTGCATAACATTTTTCAATGATGCCTGTGAGAAAATCAGCACGAATTGCGCCTCACTCCTTGGAATCCGTTTCAGCTCTCTATTCGCAGAGCCCAAGACGTGCCAAGCTGCTCAAGCTGTTATAGAGAGAGTTTTCTCGGAAAGAAAACCTCAAGTGAAGACAGCGTTGATGCAGTTCGAGAAGCACAGGATCTGGGCACGAATCTACTTAAGATCTGTACGGTTGGGAACGGAACGCTCTGTGCTTGTTCTCATAGAAGATTTGACAAGTGAGAAGAAGCAGATTCTCCTGAATGAAAAATACAAGAAGCTCGTGGATATAGTGCCGGTAGGAATGGCCGAATTTTCCCTTAAATCCCAAATACCCGTTACTCTTCCCAAGTCACAGATGATCCCTAGAATATTGCAAGCCTCTCTGATCGACGGGAACAGCGAATTCGCAAAATTGCATCGACACACGTCCATCGATACTCTCGTCGGTTCTTCGTTATCGAAGCTCTTTTTTCAGGAGGAATGCACGGAAGATCTCCTCGGCCTCTGGAGAGACGGCAATTGCCAGGTCGCAAGTCAAGAAATCAGAGAAGAAGATGAAGACGGCCGGATCAGATACCTTGAGAATACCATAATAGGCGACATCAAAGGAGATATTCTGCGATCCTTTTGGATCATGCAACGCGATGTGACAGACAGGATGCGTGTACAGGAACAACTCGCCGAAAGTGAGGAGAGATCGCGACACATGTACGAAAACTCTCCGGTAATGATGCATTCTATCGATCCTCAAGGGATAATCCGCAATGTTAACAAGAAGTGGACGGAGGAGACCGGGTACACGAGAGAGGAAGCAATCGGCAAAAAAATCTCGTTCATCATGACCCCTGAATCGGCCCAAAAAGCGTTTTCAACCGTCTTGCCGGCATTCTGGCGCGATGGCAGTGCTAAAGCTATTCCATATCAGTACGTGAGAAGAGACGGCACTCTGATGGACGTACTGCTCGATTCGGATGTCATGGACGACAGTTCCTGGGGGAAAATAAGTCTTTCGACGATTCGCAATATTACCGAGCGCAAAAGGGCAGAAGATGAAACCAGAAGAACAAAAGCTCTGCTCGATTCAATTATTCAAAATTTACCGACCGCCATTTTTCTCAAAGACGCCGAACACTTGAAATTCGTTCTCTGGAATAAAGCCAGCGAACGCTTGTACGGGTATTCAAAGGCAGAGGTGTTGTCCAAGAGCAGCAATGACATTTTTCCGCGGGAACAAGCTGATTCATTTAATGCTCAGGACACAGAGACCCTTCGCAGAAGAAGTTTGATGGATATCGCCGAGGAATCGGTGAAAACAAAACACGTCGGGCTCCGGCTCATCCACACCAAAAAGTTACCCATTCTCGATAAGGATGGGACTCCGCGGTATCTTCTCGGCATATCCGAGGATATCACCGAAAGAAAACAGGCAGTGAGGGACCTTATTTCCGCACGTGAAGAAGCTGCCGCTGAAGCCAACAAGTTGCGAACAATGATTCAGGGAATGGATGCCGGGATCGTTGTCGCGGATGCGGACGATGTAATTACTGAAGTGAACACCTGGTTTCTGGAAAAAACCGGGTTAAAGCGCGAAGAGGTTGTCGGTAAGAACATCTTTGATTGCCATCAAAATCCGGCTTCAGGGCACAGATTGAGAAGGCTTTTAGATGACTATCGTCATGGAAGCCTTAGAACCGGCATGTCTGAGAACCGCGAACTTGCGGGGATGAAAGTGGCTCTCCGGGTGCAACCCATATTCAGTGGCAACCATTATATGGGGGTTATACTCAATGTCACCGATGTGAGCGATCTCGTTGAGGCCAAATTGGCAGCAGAATCGGCAAGTAAAGCAAAAAGCGACTTTCTCGCGACCATGAGCCATGAAATCCGGACTCCGATGCACGGCATCATTGGCATGACCGAACTCCTCATGCAGACGCAACTCAGCAGGGAACAGACCGAATACCTCGAAATAATCAAAGCATCGGGAGACTCTCTACTCAGGTTAATCAACGATATTTTGGATTTCTCGAAAATCGAGGCGGGAAAGTTCGAATTGGAGCACATTGGATTCGGTCTGCGGGCTATGTTGGGTGAAACCATGGAGTCTCTTGCCATTCAGGCCCATCAAAAGGGTCTTGAACTGGCTTTCCGGGTATCGCCTGAAGTCCCGGACGTCCTCAAGGGAGATCCCGTACGTCTAAGACAGATCATAGTGAATCTCGTCGGAAACGCCATTAAATTCACCAGTGCCGGCGAAGTGTTCATGGATGTGATAGTCGAGTCGGCGTCGACCCCCAATGAAACAACCCTCCATTTCTCAGTGTCCGACACGGGAATCGGTATTCCTGAGGACAAGCAGCAAGAGATATTTTCTTCATTCACCCAAGTGGATACCGGAATGAGCCGAAGATATGGAGGAACCGGTCTCGGACTCGCAATAGGCTCAAGACTTGCGGCAATGATGGACGGTAAATTGTGGGTGGAAAGCAAGATCGGAAACGGAAGCACGTTCCATCTCATGGCAAAATTTGAAATACAGGAGAATTCTACCGACCGTCTTCAAGAATCCGACACACGCTTCAACCTCATGGGATTGCCGGTCTTGGTGGTCGATGATAATGCGACTAATCTTAGAATCTTGAAAGAGATTCTCACAGGATTCGGCATGAATCCCACGTGTGTGAACGAAGCATCCGCGGCGTTAACTGCCGTAAAAGAAGCTCAGAAAACCGAGTCTCCATTTCTCCTTACCATTCTTGATGCCAACATGCCTGAGATGGATGGATTCGAGCTTTCCAGAACAATCGTTGAGACGACGGGATCCCGTGGACCTGTCATCATGATGTTGACCTCATCACGGAATCGAGGAGATTCAGAGCGCTGCAAGCAGTGCGGAATATCAATTTACTTGAAGAAGCCCATTAAGCAGGCCGAGCTGTTCAATGCAATTCAAATGACTCTGGGCATCGCACACAAACCGGATGAATCTAATCAACCGGTTGCAGAGTGTATAGCAGGAGAGAGAAGACGCCTGCTCAAGATTCTCCTGGTAGAAGACAATCCGGTAAATCAGACTCTCGCTCTTCGGCTCCTGGAAAAGAGAGGCTGCACCGTCTCCATCGCCTCAAACGGAAAGGAAGCCCTCAAGTCTCTGGAAGCAGAGAGTTTCGATTTGATTCTCATGGATATAGAAATGCCTGAAATGAACGGTTTTGAAACAACCCAGGCTATCAGGAATGCCGAACAATCTTCAGGCGAGCATATCCCGATAATAGCAATGACCGCGCATGCCATGACCGGTGATCGAGAACGATGTCTGGATGCGGGAATGGACGGGTATGTCTCAAAACCGGTCGACAGTCGAGAGCTTTTCTTCACGATTGATAAGTTTACTCAAGATCGGAGCGCGTGTGATCCGGTGATTCCGGATCGCGATCACATTGACGAGGCCAGATTACTGGAACAAGTGGGTGGCGACAAAGATCTCCTGAGACAACTGATCGATCTGTTTGCAGAAGAATCACCGAAGCTGTTGGGTAAAATGAGAGAAGCTATCGAGCATCAAGACCCTGAGATGCTGCAAATGGCAGCGCACACCATGAAGGGTATGATCGGAAATTTCGCCGCTAACTTAGCTGTTGAAGAAGCTCTCAAGCTTGAAAACCTGGGAAAAAGCCGGAGCATGGAAGAAGCGCGGGATAGGCTTCTTGCGCTCGAGAAGGAAATCATGAGTGTGCAGGACGCACTGAGAATTTTCGTTAAGGATGATCCGCAATGAGAGTACTTGTTGCAGACGACGATCCCGTTACAAGACGACTCCTGGAAGCTCAACTGCAAAAATGGGGTCACGAGGTGATAGTCTGCGCCGACGGCTCGTGCGCCTGGCGGTTACTTTCCGCAGAAAATGCTCCCAGACTCATCATTCTCGATTGGATGATGCCGGGAATAGATGGAGTCAACATTTGTCGCGAGATCAGGAAACTCGAGCAGCAACCGTACAAGTACCTCATTCTCCTGACTTCGAAAAGTAGACAAGACGAAGTTATCGAAGGCCTTGAAGCAGGAGCGGACGATTACATAACCAAACCCTTCAACCCTAACGAACTGAAGGTCCGGATCAGAACAGGTGCACGCATTGTGCAACTCCACGAGGAGCTTACTCTCGCACTCGAAAAATCACGTTTTCAAGCGTCACACGACAGCCTCACAAGTCTTTTCAACCGCACGGCGATCTTCCAGGCCCTTCATAGTGAACTGGAGAGATCTCGTCGTGAATCCACTAAGTTGTCCGTAATATTGGCTGACATAGATCATTTTAAGCATATAAACGATGGATATGGGCATTTGGCGGGAGACGCCGTGCTTAAAGAGTTGGCTAAAAGGATTGCTTCTTCGCTGCGCATGTACGATTCTGTGGGCCGTTATGGAGGCGAAGAGTTTGTCATTATCTTACCGGGTTGCGACGAACAAGAAGCACGGAATGCCGCGGAACGAATACGGTCTTGTATAGCAGATAAACCGATAGTAACATCCGCGGGGGAAATTTCCTGTACCTTAAGCTTGGGCGTGACCTCGGCTCCTGGAACATCAGTGAAGAACATGGATCAGATGTTGAAAAAGGCTGACGAAGCTCTTTACCACGCCAAGAATTGCGGGCGCAATCGAGTGGAGCTATGCATTTGAGAAACAGTTTTGTTATCGTCAACTCGGCAAATCATGCCATTGAAAATACAGTGTCGTGCAAGTCCTTTTGGGCAGAAAGGGTTGATTTTTTCCGACCCGACCATATGGTCGCAACACTCTTCGTGGATTCTTAGGAGTTCCTATGGGTTCATTCCAATCATCACGATCCGAGCACGTTCTGACTGCCATTGAGAGGCTTGTTCCTGATACGGATACTTCTGGCATTGAAACAAGTGCGTCAGGTCCTGTGGCTGAATTTGACAAGCAGGCATTAATCGCAAAGATGTTCGGCGATTACGACCTCGCGAGGGAGGTCGCCGGGCTTTTCCTCAGTTATGTTTCCGAACTGGTGGCTGCCGTCCGCAATGCCTTGCAGCACAAGAATCCTGTGCAACTGGCTTCTGCAGCGCAGGCATTGAAAAGTTCCGTGGCTAATCTCGGTGCGGAGAAATTACTGAGAGTCGTGCGTGAATTGGAAACCATGGGGCAGACGCAGAATCTCTCTGGAGCCGAAGAAGCCTTCCAGCGCCTGGAATCGGGGATCAAGACTGTTTGCGGAGTTCTTACCTCTGTATCGGGCAAATTGCAGTCATGGAAAATTTTGATCTCCGACGATGATCCCGTTTCACTGAGAATGCTACAAGCAACACTCATGAAATGGGGACACGATCCCATCGTCACTCCTGACGGGAAGTCTGCTTTGAGAATTTTATCAAGCGCCGATCCACCGAGATTGGCAATTCTCGATTGGATGATGCCCGGGCTTCAAGGAGTTGAGGTCTGTCGTGAGCTGCGCAAAAGAATAAAAAGCGACTACATTTACGTGATCCTCCTGACGGGAAGGGAAAAGACTGACGATATCATAGAAGGTTTGGATGCAGGCGCTGACGACTACATGCTAAAACCGTTCCAGCCCAACGAGCTGAGAATTCGGATTCGAGAAGGTTTTCGCACGTTGGATCGTCTTGCAGGCGCTCATGCGGCAGCGTCCGAGCAGGACGACATTCCCTCAGACCTCCTGGGACGAGAAGGGATTCTTGTATCTCTGAAGAAAGAATTGCTGCAATCCATACAGAATAGAACCCCATTAAGCGCAATGATGATTCAGTTGGACTCTTATGCAGCCTTGAGAGACGATTTCGGACAGCTCATTGCCGACCTGGCTGGAAAAGAAGTGGCAAGCATCGTTCAGTCGTATGTGAAACCCAATGATGCTTTCGGGCGCTACGACAGTGATAAACTCTTGCTGGTCCTTCCCGGATATCAGGAATCGCAGGTACTGGAACTGGCAAGAAAGGTTCAGTCGCGTCTCGAATCGGCAGTTGTCTCTGCAGATGACACAATGCTTCCTGTCACCGCGTGCCTCGGTATAACCTGGGGATTTCCGTCCAGCCTTGTACACGTGGAACATGTGATTTCGATCACCGAAAAGGCCATCAAACAGGCTCAAGGCGGAGGTCGGAACAATCTCGTACTTTTGCGCATGGATTCACATACTTACGGAGTAAACAGGCATGAAGCCGAGCCTTCACCTGCCCCATCGCGATTGGACAAAGAGTTAATTGTGGCCTCTCGATCCGGAGATCTGAAACGTGTCAAAGGATTGATAAACTCTGGAGCACGACTGGATGGGAGCGACAACAAAGGCAATACGGCGCTCATGGAAGCTGCATTTTTCAAATACCCCGAAGTGGTTCAACTCTTAGTGGACGAAGGAGCTGATGTGACGCGTCATAATAATGCGGGTGATTCGGCGCTCATTGAAGCCATTCGCGCAGGACATGCAGATGTCGCCCAAATTCTGCTGTCCAGGTACAGTGCTGCAGACCTGAAAGAGGATCTTCCATCACTTTATAGAGCTCTTGTGGAAGCTTCAGCTTATGGAAAAGCTGACGTGGTGAAACTCGTCAAGAGACATTTGGCCGATCATGGCTGTATTCCCTTGAAGAAAAAGGGGGACGCCAATCCATGATGCTCGAAACTATTTGAACAGATGAAGAACATCACCCACATCGCAAGAAGAACATGCTATGTATATGCAACTTTTTTGAACAGGGGCATGGGATGGTGCAACCAAGAATATTGATAATTGACGATGATCCCAATATCCTCGAACTTTACAGCCGACTTCTCAAGAAGCACGGTTACGATACTGTTGAAGCCAGAGATGGCAAAATTGGAATGAGGCTGTATCGCGAGAATCCTACGGACCTGATCATCACAGATGTGGTAATGCCTGAGAAAGAAGGCATAGAGGTAATAAGAGAGCTGAGACGAGATTTTGCTGATGCCAAAATTATAGCCATTTCAGGCGGAGGACTTGCAACTTCGGGTTCCGTGTGTCTGCAGATCGCGGATCGCCTCGGAGCATGCCGGACATTTACCAAACCGGTAAGCACTTCGGAGTTACTCGAAGCAGTACAGGAATTGCTGGAGAACTGAGCCGGTATCACTAGTTTTTTTAAACTTATACGGATTTGCAATCAAGATAGTTCTTACTGAGGCGGAAGCACGGATCTGCAGGGCAGGTCCGCGGCACCCAAAGCCGCTGTCGGTCTCGGTACGGGGGTGCCACTGACCTGCGGAGCCAGATCAGTGCAGTAAACATCTTGAATGCAAAAATAGTATTAAGGATGCCTGAAACCATCTCCCGATCCGATACATTTTGGTACGAAACTTTCCCGGACGGATCGGCATCCTATTGGTAAAGCGACACAAGGAGAATTACCGTGAATCAGGAATCAAGCCCGCATGAAAAATCAAGAAAGCCCTTGAAATCATTTAATATGAGTTGCCCAGTAAATTATTATCGCTGTGAGAGATGCGCAAAGGATGAGGTATTTGGCTGTTGCCCTATCGGATCCAGTTGCATGTGCCGTGGCGGCTATCTCGACGCATGCGAAACGATTTGACGGCGTAGATGAACACCATTGGGTAGACGCTTTGTTGAGGACCGGCGCCGACAATCTACTCATACCTACTCGCTTTCAAAGAAGTAATACTTGGGGAAACACTTCTTACAAGAAGGGTTTCCCCAGTATTTGCTGCTTGAAAGCGAGTAGGTATCAGACGATCTGCGTCTGTCGAGCCGCTAAGCTGCGCTTTCGTCTGCCTGCCATAACCCGAAGAGGTTTTTCTGAGGATCAAGAGCAACGGCATACCAACCCATGCCTTTGACTGCCGTCCTGGGAACAATTATGGTTGCTCCTTCCTCTTTGGCTCTGTCGAGAGAGGCTTCAACCGATTCCACGCAAATGTAGAAAGTGGGTGTATGTCCGGGATCCTGGCGTGACATCATGCCGGCCATGGGTTTTTCGTCTCCGTGGTCGATCCCGTAATACTCCATGTCTCCCGGCATTTTCTCGAAATCCCATTCAAAAACACCGCTATAAAATTTCTGCAGTGTTCCGAGGTTATCTGCCGGAATTTCTATGTGGCAAATGTGACCTTTCATGGTTCATTCCTCCACGTGCTCGCACTCAATGTTCAGAGAATCTGTGGATCTGCGCACGATCGATTTGTCTTATCATTGTGCTCCACACATTCGGCGTTTATCTCCATTAATATAGTCATGGCATTTCATTAAGAAAAATAATTCTCAAGATCCGGGGAATATTCCAAAAACCTTTTTTGGTAACCATTCAGTTACGCAGGAGAGAGGTTGCTTCAGCCCTGGAAGGGCTACCCAACAGTAGCCGTGGGTGCAAACCACGGAAGCGTTACTGCAAAACCTTTGTCTTCAGGACCCTAAAAGGGGTCCACCAATGACATTTGGGAATCATTGCCTGTTTGGTCGACCCTTTCAGGGTCGTTGAACCATGTTTACGGACATGGCCCTGTCCACGGGTTATACCCGTGGCTACTGTTGGTTCGCCCTTCCAGGGCGCAGAATCCCTAGTGTCCACACGTAACTGAACGATTACCTTTTTGGGAAGATTCATCTCATGTTGCATTTGAAAATTGAGCATGAGACAACCGGTGGAATACGACCAAAACGGCTATGAGAGTATGATTCTTCACAATTGGGCGAGAACCATTCAATAGACGATCATTGTTTGATAGACTGGGGCAATTCTCTTGAGGCCGTGCCAAATCCGTCGGATCGGGTAGTCGATCTAAAGGGCAGATCAAAAGCTCGACATTATGCGATCAAAGAGACAAGCGGCCGGATTATCCTCATGGCCGAAACAATGAGATGTGAACGAGAAAAACAGAAAATGGAAATTCCAAATATCGATACTCGAAATGCTAATTTAACCTGCCAGTCCTTGTTGACTGTCCTGGAACACTTAAATGCTGCCGTGTGGGTCATCGATCAGGATGACGGCCGGATACTGTTCGCTAATCATGATGCGGAAACGATGTACTACGAAAGCGAAAAGATTAGCAGTGACAGTTCTGCAAGCCTGCCACTCGAAACATCAGCCCGGACTGATTTGACGGAGTTTTTGGACAAAAGAAACCTGGACGAGAGAGAATATCAACTTCTGCTGGCAGGCATGAGAGTGGCTGTGCAAGAGTTTGATGTTGATTGGCTGGACGGCAAAAAAGCTCGCTTGAAAATCGTCCGAGATCTTTCGGACATGAACCGAATGGAAAAGGCATTCATTGAAAGTGAGGCTCGCTTCAGGGCGACTCTCGATAATGCAGCGTACGCAATAGTACTGACGGACGACAAAGGGCATTTTACGCAAGTGAATGCAGCCTGGGAGAAAATGTTCGGGTACACTGCAGAAGAGGCCCTTAGCCTGACCAACCTCGACGTAACTCACCCTGACTCCATTGAAGTCTCAAAGGAGAAGCTGTCAGCTTTGGTAAGAGGTGATCTGGACTTCTACCGGATGGAGAAGCAATATGTTCGGAAGGATGGGTCTACGTTTTGGGGAGATCTTGGCGTTACTCCGGTCCATGGCCTTGATCGCCATTTAGGGGCAACCGTGGGAGTGATAGCCGATATAACGGATCGCAAAAGGATGGAGGAGTCACTAAGAGAAAACGAGGCGCGATTTCGCGCAACATTGGACAACTTGGCTCAGTCCGTCACCCTCACCGATGACACCGGTCGATTCACGCACGTGAATGAAGCCTTTGAACCAATGTTCGGGTACACTCCCGAAGAAGCAAGAAATCTTACGCACCTGGATGTCACTCACCCGGATGATGTCGAGCTGTCCCGAGAAAGACTGCAAGCCGTGGTCAGCGGTGAGTTGGATTTCTACCGACTGGAAAAACGTTACGTTCGGAAGGACGGGTCTGTTTTCTGGGGCGATCTCACCTGTACACCTGTGGTGAGTCTCGATAGAAGCGTTGCTGCCGCAGTAGCTGTAATTGTCGATATAAGCGAACAAAAGATGATTCAGGGGGAACTGCAAAAGGCACGCGATAAACTCGAACTTCGTGTGGCGGAACGTACGGAGGAGCTGGCGGCCGCAAACAGAGAGCTGTTAGATCAAATAGCGGAGCGTACCAGGGTCCAAGAAGCGCTCAAATCCAGTGAAGAGCGTTTCAGAGCAATCTTTGAGACTGCCAGGGATTGTATCTTCATCAAGGATCAAAACTTGAAATATCTCCTCGTAAATCCTGCAATGGAGAGGATGTTAGAGTTACCCGCCTCTGAAATCATGCAACTGAGCGATGAAGAGCTGTTCGGGCAAGGCGCCGGTGAGTATCTGCGTCAACTGGACAGACGAGTTTTGGCAGGAGAGATAATCGAGACAGAGCACACGCGGCCCGTTAAAGGCGTTCCCATGACCTTCTTGGAGATTCGGGCTCCTATGAGAGATCAAGATGCTGAAATAATCGGTATCTGCGGTATTTCCCGCAATATCACCGAGCGAACGAAAGGAGTCTTTAAAGAGATATCTGCCGATCAAGTGAGTTCCACCGTCATGCGTTCTACTCTGGCTGAAGCTCGCATGGCAGCGAAAACGGATATCATCATTTTGCTTACCGGCGAAAGTGGAGCGGGAAAAGATCACCTGGCTTCCTTCATTCACGATAATTCTCGGCGATCGAGCGGACCTTTTTATGCCATCAATTGTGCTGCTATTCCTCCTGAACTGGCAGAGTCTGAACTCTTCGGTCACGAACAAGGTGCTTTCACCGGTGCAAACCGAAGAAAAAGAGGCCTACTGGAATTGGCGGAAGGTGGCACCCTGCTGCTGAACGAGATTGGAGAGTTACCCCTCCATCTCCAGGCGAAGCTGTTGACGTTTCTGGACAGCCGATCCTTCACTCGAGTCGGTGGAGAAAAACCGGTAACGGTCAGTGCTCGGTTGATTGCTGCTACAAACAGGAACCTGGAGGAGGAAGTTGCCAAAAACCGTTTCAGAGTGGATCTCTTTTATCGCCTTAACGTTCTATCCATAAGGGTTCCTCCTTTACGAGAGAGGATCGACGACTTGCCCGTGCTCGCCCAAATCATCATCGCCGAATTGGATCAAGAGCTTCAACTCCATAAGAAAGCATTCATTTCCGATAAAGATATGGCAATGCTCTGCGCCTACAGGTGGCCGGGCAATGTAAGGGAGCTGAGAAATGTTCTCGAACGGGCGCTCATCGTCTCACCCGGACCGCAATTGGAATTCGAGTCTTTCCAGACCGACGCTCCGGTTCCGACCAACAAGTCATGGACGTTCCATTTTCCTCCAAAGCCGTCATACGTTCACGCAGTGGCGGAATTCAAGAGAAATCTCCTCGTAGAAGCGTTGAATACTGCAGGAGGAAATAAACAGGAGGCCTCTCGTCTCTTGGGTATAACCCGGCACGTATTGAGGCGGCAGCTCGAGAGGCTGATGATTGATGTGTCAAAGTGACGCATACTGTTTTAATGTGAGTCACTTTGACACACAGAAATCTCTCAATGTTATGAAGGGTTACATTTTTTTCACCAGATGTGTGTCTGTTTGACTCACTTGCGCTGCTCTATCCATTTCTTCACTGAGCGACCATATTCCCCTTGCATTCCAACCACTTGACTTGCCACCCAAAACTGGCACGCGTTTTGCTTCTATCCCCGCAACAGCCCCCAAGAGAAATTCTTCCCATTCGGTGACGGGATTTTCTCCATTAATATCAGCTCACTGGAACTCGACTGATTAACTGCAACGTCGTCGTTTGAGCCCCATGGGTCCTTTGAGTCCATGGTTCAAACCGAAGGGACAGGTTTGCCCAAAATCGGGATCCGTACGATCGATCCTGAAAACTCTATAAGGAGGAAAACGTGCAAAAATCGGCTGCTCCTGCAATTGAAGTGGTTCCATACAGGTGGGTAATCCTCACGATGATGGTTGCCTGTTTTCTGTTCACGTTTATCGTCAGGTTCACGTGGCCTCCCCTCATCCCGGTGGTCGTCCCGGCTCTGAACATGAAAATGGCTCAGGCCGGAGCTTTCATGAGCGCTTTCTATTTCGGATACATTATTACGCAGATTCCTGCAGGTCTCCTGGCGGACCGGTTCGGAGTGCGTCTGCTATTGGCTTTAAGCCTGATCGTAGAAGGTATAGCTACTTTCGCTATGGCTTACATTACCAACTTTGAGCAAGGTTTCTGGTTGCGAGTGGTTACCGGCCTGGGAGCCGGTGCGGTTTATTCCGCTTGTGCTCGATCGCTCATGGAGTGGTTTCCGCCACAAGAGAGAGGCACGGCTTTCGGTATCATGTTAGCGGCTGTAAGCGGAGGCATTGTGCTTTCCGGATTCGTGGTACCACCTCTCAATACGTGGTTTGGATGGACCGGAGCATTTCAGGCGGTTGGGAGCTTTACCGTCGTGATGGGCATATTGATATACTTTCTGGTCAAATCCTCGACGACCGTTGTCGGTGGAAACATGTTCCAGGGGTTCAAGATAGTTTTCGGAAATAAAGACCTCATCCTCACATCCCTATCCGGCTTCTGTCTCCTTTGGGTGGAGTTGGGAACAGCAACGTGGACCGTAGCTCATGTGAAGAAGCTGGGGTTCGGTCTGAAAGAAGCAGGTTTCATATTGATGTGGTACGGTCTGGGAGGATTGATAGCACCGATGATTTCCGGTTGGTTGTCCGACAAGATCGGGCATCGAAAGTGGATCTACATTGCCTGTCTCGTGGTTATCGCTCCCCTGACACTTTATTTCGGGTCTCAGCAGACCCTCCCCATGTTGAGTTTCGTTGGCTTTTTGTTCGGCGTCTTTTCCTATGCAGCAAATCCACACTTGACGATCATGATTTCGGAATTTGCCGGTCGAGCGTGGGCGGCAACCGCTAACGGGGCGTCCAACTTCTTTTTCCAGCTTGCTTCTATGATTTGTCCGTGGATCGTGGGTTTGTCCATAGATTGGACCGGAACGTACGATTGGGTCTGGTGGATCATGGCTGCGGGGCCTCTTCTGGGCATAATCCTCATGTTGCCGGTCAATCCTGAGAATAAAGCCGAATAGGGCGAGAGGAAGAAACGAAAATGAATCAGCCTGTTCCTTCCAACATCCTTCGCTATCGCTGGGTAATCCTCGGACTCTGTGTGGGCTGCTTTCTTTTCACGTTCATCACCCGATTTGCCTGGCCTCCGTTGATTCCGGTCATGGTACCCATTCTGGGTATGAAGATGAGCCAGGCAGGCGCCTATATGAGTGCCTTCTACTTGGGATACATCATCACACAAATTCCTGCCGGCATCATGGCTGACAAGTTTGGTGTTCGGTTGATTTTGGGATTGAGCCTTATCATTGAAGGAGTCTCCACTTCTGCACTGTCATTTATTGACAGCTATGAAACAGGTTTTGCCCTGCGGGTACTCTCCGGATTAGGTGCAGGCGCAGTGTACTCTTCCTGTTCGCTGGCTTTAATGGAATGGTTCCCTCCCCACGAGCGAGGCAAAGCATTTGGAGCACTCCTGGCAGGGCCGTCCGGCGGGATTTTGGTGACAAATATCATTGTCCCCCCATTGAATCAACTCATTGGATGGCAGGGGGCTTTTCAGACAGTAGGGTCATTGACCATATTCGCAGGCCTGATGGTTCTCTTTTTCATGAGATCGCGTGCGGTCACAGCCTCTCAGGAAAAGACGATTGCCGAAGGATTCAAGGTCATTTTTTCGCATAAAAGTTTGATCTACACGTCACTCGCGGGGTTCGGGCTTCTTTGGCTTGAACTCGGCACAGCGACGTGGGCCAATGCCCATATCAAAAGACTCGGATATTCCGTTGTCGATGCGGGTTTCGTGATGATGTGGTACGGACTGGGAGGCATGATTGCGCCGCTCGTTTCCGGTGTGATATCTGACCGGATAGGTCAGAGAAAAGGGTTGATCGTTTTCTCTTACATTCTCATCATCCCTCTGTGCATAGTGTTCGGGCATCAGACCGGACGATTAGAGCTTTCCATTACAGCGTTTGCGTTCGCCTTCTGTTCGTACATCGCAAACCCGCAGCTTACCATTTTGATCTCCCAGTTTGCGGGTACAAAATGGGCGGCAACTGCAAATGGAACCTCGAACTTTATTTTCCAGCTTGCATCAATGATTGCTCCCTTTGTCATCGGATGGTCCATCGATCTCACCGGAACCTTTTCCGCCGCGTGGTGGATTTTGGCAGCAGGACCTTTGGTAGGAATCCTGTTGATGCTCCGGGTCAATGAGTCCCATGCCCGAGACGAGCTTGCATCGTTGGTTTTAAGCAAAATTCAATAGGAGAAAGAATCGTGTCTGAAGATATGAAAACGGTATTTGAAGAAAGGCTGGGCCGATATCACGCGGCAGTAGCTCTGGAACCTCACGATCGCATTCCCATTGCGACCGGAAGTAACTATTTCGCTGAAGTCTATTCGGGAAACACCAAGCAGGAAACACTTTATGATCCGGACAAATGGCTGCAGGCGGAGGTCAAATTCTGCCAGGATTTCCCGGAAATCGATGTTCTCAGAGACAACCGCGTATACGGACCCCTCTATGATGCATTGGATGTCAAAACCTACAAGCTTCCCGGAAGAGATCTTCCTCCCGATACTCAGTTCCAGTTCGTTGAACAAGAATATATGAAGGAAGATGAATATGATGATTTGATTAACGATCCTACAGGATTCATGATCGACATACTCTTGCCGAGGATTCTGGGAGAGCTGGGAAATAGAGGGAGCGGCCGTTCGTACATCGCAATGTGGAAGGCCGGAGTAGCCATGGCGCAATTCGCGGCAATCATGAGAAACCGCGGCATGGTTCTGGAACAACAGTGCGGCATGCCCCAACCCATGGCCGGTTTCTTTCTCGCTCCTTTCGATGTTTTGGCCGACGCCTTCCGTGGTCTCACCGGAACGTTCCTCGACATGTTCCGTCAGCCTGACAAGGTGCAGGCAGCATGTGACGTGCTTGTACAGGAAATGGCTCATATGGCCCTCTCAATGGCCGATCCGCTGAAGCGCTATCCCATTTTCGTGCCCACTCACAAGGCTATCTTCATGTCTCCCGAGCAGTTTGACACCTTCTATTGGCCTTCATTCAAGAAGCTGATGGAGATCCTTATCGACTCCGGTTACAACATTCGGGCGTACCTGGAAGGCGACTGGGCAAAGCACTGGCACCACATGCGGGAGATGCCGAAAGGCAGAGTGTTGTGTGACATTGACTCCCAAGGTGACATTTATCAGGCGAAGAAGGATCTGGAAGGGTATCAGTGCATTGCAGGCGGCGTTCAGGATTCCATGCTGATCCTGGGAACACCCGATCAAGTGCGGGAACACGTTCGAGAGCTTTGCCAGACAGTAGGAAGAGGTGGAGGATACATCATAAGCGCAGGATGCTCCTTCCCTTACGATGCAAAACCGGAGAATTTCAGGGCCATGGTCGATGCAGTCATGGAGTATGGTTGGCATGACAAAACCATCAAGGCAAAACCGAAAGCCGCTCCGGCCGTCGGCAGAGTTGAAGCTCTGAAACCTCGAAGAGTTCTTACCCCCTGGGAGGTCAAGAAAGCAGAAATAGAGCCCATTATGGGAGACGAAAACCTTATCAAGAAACATTGGGAACAACTCGAAGGCCTGGCCCACACATTCATGTGGCAATGGTCACTCTAATACAGGAGACAATTATGATGGGAGATCTAGCTCAGGCATTGGCCAATCTGGAAGAAAAAAAGGTATATGAGCTTATTGACAAGCAAATAGCTGAAGGTATCAACCCCTTGGACATCGTTCAAGAATGCAATGACGGGATGATCAGAGTCGGAGAGCTCTTTTCCGAGCAGAAGTACTTCATAAGCCAGCTCATTTATTCGGCAGAGATCCTCAAACAGGTGATGAAGAAACTCGATCCCTTGCTTGCAGGTGTTCAAACCACTGGCGGTGGCAGCGGAAAGGTCATTATCGGAACAGTGAAAGGAGACATTCACGACATAGGGAAGAATATCGTTATCACCTTGTTGAAAGGTTCCGGATTTGACGTCATCGATCTTGGAGTGGATGTGCCGACTGAAAAATTCGTGGAAGCAGTGAAGGAATCGGGAGCGAAGGTTTTAGGGTTAAGTGCGCTCTTAAATTTCACGTACCCGGTCATGAAAGACGTGGTGGACGCTGTGAGCGCGGCAGGACTTCGCGATCGGGTCAAGATAATCGTCGGGGGAACCCCTGTTAACGAACAGGTTCGAGAATACTCCGGCGCTGACTACTATGCGGTGGATGCGGTAGCAGGTGTTCGCATATGTAAAGAAGTCTATGCCTGAACCAGTGAGGAAGAAATGTTCATCATAGGTGAGAAGATAAACGCCACTCGCAAGGGCATAGATGCTGCCATAAAAGCGAAAGATGTCTCTCATATCCAAGAGGTGGCGAAGGCACAGGAGCAAGAGGGTGCTCATTCCCTGGACGTCAACTGTGGTACGGTTCATGCCTCCGAAGAACCGGAGGCCATGAGGTGGCTGGTTAAGATTGTCCAGGAAGTGACCCAGCTTCCGTTGTGCATAGATAGCGCCAATTCGGAAGCTTTGGCCGCAGGACTTGACGAACACCGGGGAAAGCCCTTGATCAACTCCATCAGCGGAGAAACGGCCCGGTACAATAGTGTGCTGCCGCTGGTAAAACAGTACAATGCCGGAGTCGTCGCCTTGTGCAATGACGATCGCGGGTTGCCTACAACCAAAGAAATGGCGTTGGAAGTCGGCGACTCGCTGGTAAATCGTTTGGTGAAAGATGGGGTTCCGGTCGATGACATTTACCTGGACCCACTTGTTCGCACTCTCGCCACAAGTCCGGAAACAGTGGTCGATTCGCTCGAAGTCATGCGGGAATTATCCCGCAGGTTCCCGGGCCTTCACTTTGTAAGCGGTTTAAGTAATGTCTCGTACGGTCTTCCTGAGCGGCGCCATCTCAATCGGGCTTTTGTAGTAATGAGCATTGCTTGCGGGCTCGATGCAGTCATCGCCGATCCCCTAGATGCTCAACTCATCGCCCTTATGTACGCTTCTGAAGCGTTGGTCAATAAGGACCGTTTTTGCATGAACTACATAGGGGCATACAATAACGGCAAACTGAAAGTGTAAGAACCAGTGGAACCTTTTGCACAAAAAGGTTCCACACCTTTCACGATTCATAGGGATTTGCAGTCAAAACAGTTCTCTCTGTCTCACTAATTCGTAGGATCGGCTTGATGGTATCACCGCGTTTCGCGTCTGCAATCGCTTTGTTGATTTTGCTGAAATCGTAGAATTTTATGAGTCGATCGAAGGGAAATTGCCCCTTTCGGTACAATCGAATGAGTTTAGGGATGAAACGCTGGGGAATGGCTTCTCCCTGGATAATCCCAAGGGTTTTTCTTCCCTCAGGGAGAGAAGTCCCGCTCTCTCCAGTAAGAAGTGCCACCGTTCCACCTGGATTCAACACTTCAATGGCAAGTTGGTTCATTTTGAAATTCCCGGTGGTTTCGATCACGTAATCCAGGCCACTGCCTGTAATGTCGGTGACTTGAGCAGCCACATCTTCATGACGATTGTCGATAACATGAGTCGCACCTAATTCTAAAGCGATCTGGAGGCGCGCAGGTTTGATGTCTACTCCAAGGATCGGATTTGCCCCCACGATACGGGCAGCCATGATCGCCGCAAGACCTACTGACCCGGTTCCAAAGATAGCCAGACTAGCCCCTTTCACAATCTTCAGGGAATTCATCACCGTTCCTGCGCCCGTTTGGATGCCGCACCCGAGTGGAGCCAAAATCTCCAGAGGCAGATCCTCGGGAACCTTCACGAGGTTTCGTTTTGTCGCGAGCACGTGCGTGGCAAACGAGGACTGGCCAAAGAAGTGACCGCGGACACCGCTTCGTTGCAGAGCATTGCTGCCGTCCAGGCGCTGGAACCCGAAATTCGCTTCCCAGAAGAATTCACAATCCGTAGGGTGCCCGCTTCGACATTGAGAGCATCGGCCGCAAGACTGGTAAGACAGCACGACATGATCACCGGGTGCAACTCCCTTGACTGTTCTTCCGACCTGCTCTACGACTCCCGCGCCCTCATGACCCAACACCACAGGCACATCTGCAGAATCCCAGGTATCACAGAAATCTATGTCTGTATGACAGATACCCGAGGCCACGATGCGCACGAGAACCTCATCGTCCCGCGGACCTTCCAGTTCCAGGGATTCGATCCTCAAGGGCACTCTTTTTCTTCTCAGAACGGCTCCCTGTATCTTGTGCACCTGCACATCTTTCTGACGCATCGCCTGATTCCTTATGCCGATTCACTCGAGATAGTAAGATTTGGAGTACCTTTCTCGTAACGGTTTATGCTTTTGCTGACAATTGTACTACAAACCTCCCCATTATCAATTTGAAGGTTGAGGTGAGGCAACAGCAGTTGCAGAGGTTTTCTATCGAATGGACGATGCTTGATCGTGAAAGTCGATCTGCAAAGATGGCATCAGCTTGCCTGGCGAAATCTACCACCTGTCGCTACGCTCAGCAAAAAACCGATTTCTGGACGGTTTTACTTGATTGCTTGCCAGGCAGAACAGGGTAATGTACAATAAAAAACAGTACAAAAGATTCAGAAACGTGACGACCGGTCTAGCCTAATTGAGCGCTGCCGCGGACGGTTTCATGGCCGTCGACTCCAAGCCAAACCGCTAGACCATTTGGCACCCACCGAAAGGCCCCGACATAACAACAATACTTGTTTAATAGATCCCGTTATTTCTAATGGATGGATGCAAGGGCCGTATCAAAGAACTTCCTGATTTCTCTCAACAGAAAGGAGATCGTCATGTTTCTAACAAAAACCGATTTCTTTAAGGACATGAAGGAGGGGGCCATTCACGAGATTTCCGAGATTGCCGTGGAAGAGTCTCACGATGCCGGCGTCAGGCTCTTTGCCCCTGGAGATCCTGCCAACGACTTCTTTCTCCTTGTGGAGGGGAGCGTACGAATCAGCATCGGAAAGTCCAATCACAAGGAATACGTCGTACAAAACGTCGGAGAAGCATTCGGATGGTCCAGTGTCGTAGGCAACGAAGTCTATACTGCCGATGCGATCTGTATGGTTCCGACCAAATTACTGAGAATCTCCAAGACAGATCTTGAGAAGGTGTTCGAAAACCACGAACGTAGTGGCAGGCAGTTTTATCTGACTCTCGCTCGGCAGCTCGGAAAGCGGCTGGTCGATATGCATAAGTGATGAACTCACTGGACGGCGCCAACCCGCATACCTTTGCCGCCGTTCCATATGGCGTTTTTTCAGGTTCAGAAGTGCTAAGCCAAGGCGTTGCTGGGACTTCTTGGAAAGAGGATCGGGGAAGCACTTTCAGCGAGAAGGCTCTCCCCGATTTTACCTCCCGAAATGAACTGGTATGAAGAGGTTACATTCCAAGGTAGGCTTTACGGACCTCTTCGGAATCCAGGAGTTCACGCGCTGTTCCGGCCTGGACAATTTTTCCGCTCTGGATCACGTACCCGCGATGTGCAATTTCCAGGGCTTCTTGAACCATCTGTTCCACGAGAAGAACGGTAGTGCCTGTACGATTGATGGCAGTAATGGTGTCCATCATCTTTTCCACCATGCTTGGCATGAGTCCGAGGGACATTTCATCGAGCATGAGCAGTTTCGGCCGAGACATCAAGCCGCGAGCTATTGCCAGCATCTGCTGCTCTCCCCCGCTCAGGGTCTCGGCAATCTGTTTGGACCGATCTCCCAGGACAGGGAAGATCTCCAGAAGCTCTTCAAGCCTGCGACGGATCTCCGTCTTTGAATGTTCAGTGTAGGCCCCCAGGGACAGGTTTTTCTCCACCGATAGCTTGGAGAAAATCCGTCGTCCTTCGGGAACGTAGCTGATGCCGAGTTTCAAGATTTCGTGTGCTGCAAATTTGGAGATGTCGGTCCCTTCAAAGAGGATGTTTCCCTTCAGAGGATGATTGAGACCGCTGATGGTTCGCATGGTTGTGGTCTTGCCCGCGCCGTTCGCTCCCACAATAGCAACCAGCTCTCCTGGCATTACTTCCAGAGAAACACCGAAAATTACCGGTATTCCATCGTATCCGGTGTACAGATCGTTGACTCTCAAAATTGCATCAGCCAAGAGGTCCATCCCCCCTTAACGCCCTGTAACGCTTACTGTATTTGGAACCCAGATAAGCCTCGATCACGCGTGCGTCGTGAACGATATTCTTTGGAGCGTCCTCGGCAATTTTCACGCCACCGTCCAGCACTACGATTTTGTCAGCTATGGGCATGATCCCTTCCATGACGTGCTCAACAATCATCATGGTGATGCCGCTCTGCTGGAGTCGCCGGATAACCTCAACGGACGCTTTGACTTCAGTAGAAGTTAACCCTGCCATGACCTCATCAAGCATGAGCAATTTGGGTCGCGTTGCAAGCGCTCTGGCCATCTCGAGCCGCTTCTTACCGCCGATGGGCAGATCGCCTGCCGGCTTTTCCTGAAGCGACTCCAGGCTGCACAGTCGGATACATTCCGCGGCCCGATCGAACGCCTCCCGTTTTTCCGAACCCCTGAGAAAAGCGCCGACCAGTACGTTATCGAAGACCGACATATCTTTCAGGGGACGTACTACCTGGAACGTACGCACCGCACCTTTACGGGCAATCCGATAGGGTTTGAGACCCGTGATGTCTTCGCCGTCGAAGACGATGCGGCCGCTGGTCGGTTTGTACAGGCCGGAGATGCAGTTGAAGAGCGTCGTTTTTCCGGCACCATTTGGGCCGATCAGACCGACAATCGATCCGGCTTCCACAGTGAAACTCACCCGGTCGTTGGCTACCAACTCCCCAAATTTCATTGTCACATTTTGCACATCAAGGAGTGTCATAGGGCCCATCTCCTTTTGCTGCATCTGTTTTCTTCGAGAACCAACTACGCATATCGCGGACAATTCCGATCATCCCCGCGGGTTGCTTTATTACCATAAGGATAATGAGCAGCCCGAAGACGATCAGGTCAACTCCACCGCCCAAACCGCCCCAGAAGGCCCGGGTATACTCCTGCATGGGGATCAAAACCGCAGCACCCAGCAAAGGACCGATAAGTGTGCCCGACCCGCCGAGGATGGTGATCAATACGAATTTCATCGACATGTCGAGCGACATGACCATTGGTGGGTCCACCCTGAGATTGTACTGCACAAAAAAAGCCCCGCAGATCGCGGCCATTGCAGCGGAAAGAGCCATAGCCGCCAATTTTACCGCGGTACTGTTGACCCCAAGGGATTCTGCAGTCTCCTGCCCTTCCCTCACTGCTCGCATGTAATACCCGAAGCGATTGCTTTCGAGCCACCGAACTACGCCGAATATCAAGATGAAGATAACAAGTGCGCAGTAGTAGTAACCGATTTTGGAATTATGCCACATCAGATTCTTCAGGCCTTCGTCCACCAGGGGATAGTCTAATCCCAGAGCTCCCCCGATCCAATCCCAAACAAGGAAAGCACGGTTGAAGATCTCGACGATGGCAAAGGTGGCGATGGCAAAGTAGTGACCGCTCAGTTTAAAGCAAGGATAACTGATAATTACTGCGACAATAGCGGCCACGATCATCCCGATTAATATACCCGGCCACGGCAGTCCACCGTAGGTGACAACAGCCATTCCCGCACCGTATGCGCCGATTCCGAAAAATACCGAGTGGCCGAAGGATACCTGGCCGCAATAGCCGCCGATGATGTTCCAGGCTTGAGCCATACTCGCGAAGAGCAAAATGAGGATCATCACATGCATGCGAAATGAATTCGCAGTCACTACAGGAAACAGAGGTAACAACGCCAATATTGCCAGGAACACAAGCCAGGCCGCATCTTTTCGCGTGAATGCTTTCCGCTGCAAAGAATTCACCATCCGAGTATGCCTTTCGGTCGCAGAAACACCACAGCGAGATAAAGGCCGAAAACTGCTATGTACTTGAAGACCGGCGCAATGTAGAAACCTGCGAGAGATTCAACGACGCCCACGAGGATACCGGCGAGAAATGCGCCCGGGATGCTTCCAAAGCCTCCCATGGCAACGCAAATAAATGCAATCAGCCCGAACATGGAACCGACTTCCGGGTGGACAGCCAGATAAGAAGGCATGATGCCCCCGGCGATACCTACGCATGCTCCACCGATTCCAAAGACCAGAACGTAAATTCTTTCCGTGTCGATACCCATAAGCTCCGCGGCATCCCGGTCCATGGCTGTAGCCTGAACGGCCCATCCAAATCGGGTTCCACTGACGAGCGCGTAGACAAGCCCGACCACAATGACTGCCAAAATTGCTGCCGTCAACTGGGGCACAGGAAAGATCAACCCTCCCAGGTGGAATGTCTTGTCCGACAGGAAGGTACCGGAAAGGATGCGGAAATTCGGTGAAAAGAGATTCATGCAGACATTCTTGAGGAACATGGCAAGCCCGAAGGTAGCCAACAAAGCCACGAGCCCCGGTTTACCGATGGTGAAGCGGATAATCAGCTTGTACGTCAGCACCCCAAGCGCAAAGACAAAAGCACCTGCAGCCACGGTGGACACGAGCGGATCTACATTCGCAAGAAACCCCAGCCAGTAACTTACGTACATGGCGACCATCAAGTATTCGCCGTGCGCGAAATTGATGACATCCATGACGCCCCAGATAAGACAAAGCCCCGCAGCCACAAGGGCATAGACCATGCCGCTAAGCATACCGTCGATGAGAACCTGAATAAATGTCTCCATAGATTCCCGCAGCCTTCAGCAGACGAACGAAATACAGTCGATTGTTCGCATTAAAGTGAAGCCCCATTCTTTTTCCCGAAATTTCCGATTGCGCCGGGGACCGACAGCCGAATGCGACATCGGCCTCCAGCGCAAAGGGGAAATTCCGCGAGTGTTTACCTATCGCTGGTTCCACGCTTTCATGGGGAAGACGATAGAAGTGTCAGCCATTTCTTCCGGAAAGATCCTTTTGTAATCTCCTCCCTGAAGCTGGGTGACGACACTGTGGGCCTTAATGTTCTGGCCGCCTTTTGCAAAGGCCACTTTCCCTCCGAGAGACAAGGGAGAATCCCATGTGTTTTTCTGGAGGCTTTCAGCGACTTTTTCAGGATCCAGATTTCCGGTCTTTTCAATGGCCTGGGCAAGCACCAGCATAGCCACAGCTTCCTGGATGCTGTCACCATCGAAGGGGACTCCACCGGTCTTGGACTTGAAGATCTCCTCAACTACTCCCACAGCCGGCATTAATGAGGCGAACTGGGGCGAGTAGGCGGTGGACCCCATGAAGAAGTCTGCGTCACCGGCAAGCTGCTTCGAGATAACAGGGTCCTGGTACCCGGAACAGTAGCTAATGGAAATTTTAGGTAGCCATGCAACCTGCTTCATAGTACGGACCCACAGCGAGTAATCGGCGCCCAAACAGGCCCCGAATACGGCATCCGGGTTTTCTTTTTTCAGAGTTTGCACTTCACTGTTCAGATTGGTGGCGCCAGGACTGAAGGGTACATCTGCTACGACACGGAAACCGCCGGCCGCGGCGGACTTTTTCGCTTCTTCGGCCGCATGTTTGCCGAACTCGCTATTCTCGTAAATCACTCCGAGTGTCTTGATATCGGCTTTCTTCTTGTCATTCAACCACTTCAAGACTTCCACGAACTCGATAGACTCGGTCTCGTCCGTGGGGGCCAGTCGGAAGAAGAAATTCATATTGCGCTGTGTCAAGGCCGCCGAACTGGATGCTCCACACATGAATATCTTTTTCATACGTTCTGCAACCAGGCTTGCAGGCTTGCTGACGGCACTGTTATACGATCCGATGATGGCCCAGACTCCTTCCTGGTTGAAGAGTCGCTCGGCCTCCGCCTTGCCCACATCCGGTTTGCCCTGGCTGTCGGCATGGACAAGCACGATCTTGTGGCCACCCAGAATACCTTCCTGATCGGCCAATGGAACCTTGATTTCAGGGTGCTTGTTGTTGATGATTTCAACCGCGGTCTGCACAGCAGCCTGGCAGCGCTGGCCGGCTGTTGCAACAGGACCCGTGAGGGGGAAGAGGGTACCGATCTTTATTACCTTTTCGCTAGCTAATGCCGATCCAGCTCCGGGACCGAAACCCACCACGAGACAGAGAACGATCGAACATGTCAGCCAAAAGCTCCAGCGTGTCGAACGATGAGACATGAGAAAATATCTCCTTCTTCTGAATTATTCGACGGTCCTACTATTCCGCGTTCTTCTGATGCGCGAAGGGACGATGACAACTTTCAACCCGAAAGCCCTCACATACTTGCCCCAAAAGCCCGTAACAGTCAAACCGTCAAACTGTTGAAAAAAGCCTATCATAGGGAATTTTTAACAATATCTTGCTACCAATGTGTCAGTCAAGACAATATTGTCCGCCTCGTTAACGTTCGGTCATTCCAGAAAAACGATTTCTGTCACAATTCCCCAAGCCGTTGGGATCACATCAAAACTGATAAAGCTCACGTTGAACACAAAATCCTATTGTGTCTCGATTATCTATTGACTACACCCTCCATTTTATAGAAGATGACGTCAGATTCAGAATATGCATTCAGGAAGATAAACGAATGGCAGCTTTCCTCCTCGGCGAGACTAAGACAGAGATGAAAAACCTGCCCCGCAAAGAACGAGAAAGGCTCTTGCAACGCAGAGAAATACTTGACGCAGCCCTAAAGCTCTTCTCGGAAAAGGGGTACCACAACGTCTCCGTCCACGAAATTGCAAAAGAAGCGGAATTCGGTATAGGAACTTTGTACAAATTTTTTGCAAACAAAGAGGAGCTATACAAAGCTCTCATCATGGAAGTTGGGGAAAAATTTCATTTCGCTTTCATGCAAGTTCTTGAACAGGAACAGGATCCTTTTCAGGTCATCAAAAGGTTCATCGCCAAGCGTCAGGAACTGTTTTCAGAAAATCTTCCTGTCATGCGCTTGTATTTTGCTGAAACCAGAGGAGCGAGTTTTAATGTCAGAGCCGGCTTGGACCGGGAGTTGATCAAGCTTTACGATGAAGGATTGGCAAAACTGGTTTCCGTGTTCGAGAGAGGCATCAAAGAAGGTGTTTTCCGGGCTCTTGAGCCTCGTCACATGGCTCTGACACTTGACGGTATGATCAATGCTTTTCTTTACCAGATCATCACGGATCCCGTTCGATCTCGTGAAGAGGATGGCCTGTCGACTGCCACGGATATTTTTTTCAGAGGGGTGTTAGTTAAATAACGAAGGGTTTGTCAATGCAAGCCCGCGTAACCTGATTTCAAAAAGGCTCTGACTGATTAGAGAGGTGAACCGCTATGGTGGAAAAGGACATAGCGATCGGTGGCAAAGCTTTTGAGGACAGTCGTGCACTCCAAAGTGCGCCCGTGTCAACAGAAGACTCGAAATCACCCCAAAACTTTGACATGAGAGAGTTTCAACCGCCGGCATTGG
Source organism: Desulfomonile tiedjei DSM 6799 (assembly GCF_000266945.1). Taxonomy (NCBI): domain Bacteria; kingdom Pseudomonadati; phylum Thermodesulfobacteriota; class Desulfomonilia; order Desulfomonilales; family Desulfomonilaceae; genus Desulfomonile; species Desulfomonile tiedjei. The sequence goes on along the minus strand of NC_018025.1, from coordinate 507,485 downwards.
CAAAACTTTTGGATAGTATACCTGCGCCTGCATTATTGATCGATCCATTGTCACGCATAGTCTTTGCCAATCATTCTTGCAGCAGAATCAGCCGGAATCCTGAGAAACTCCGAGGATTGTCTCTCTTGACGCTCTTTCCTGAGCAATCTGTGGTCCCCGAAATCCAACGTCTGACCGAGCAAGTCTTCTCCACTGGCAAAAGTCAAGTTATTGACTCCACACTTGAGATTATGGGACAGAGGGTGAAGAGTCGTCTTTACCTGCAGGCCATGGGGCTTGGAGAAAATAAATGGATGGTGCTCTTCGTCGAAGATCTTGCCGGTGAACAGACTCAGGCCCCCCCGATTCAGCCATACCACGACGAATTCCGCAACCGAATCGCGGTATGCGGAAATACGCAGAAATTTCCGTTTGATAATCATCAAAGGCTCGCGCTTGCCTTGCGAGGGTCGGATTTGGGATTGTGGGATGTCGATCTTCTGGAGCACAGAGTATTTGTTGATAATACTTGGACCGAAATCGTCGGTTATCCTCCCGATGAGATTGAGCCGAGCGCAAGTTTCTGGCTCGATCATGTTCATCCCGACGACAGCCAAAGACTCCTTAATGCCTGGAATGAGCATCTCGGAGGATATGCAGAGCGTTTCAAGGCCGAGCACCGCATCAGAACCAAATCGGGTGAATGGAAATGGTTGATGGCCCGCGGGAAAGTAGTGCAACGCGACGATCAAGACAAACCGTTGAGGATTTCAGGGGTGGTAATTGATGTCACGGATCGCAAATGTGCTGAAGAAAAACTGCTTCAGGTTGCACGAGTGTTTACTGATGCTATAGATCCGATTTTCATCGTGGATTTGAAAGATACTGTCATCGATTTGAATCGTTCGGCTGAACATACCTATGGCTGGAATCGGGAAAATCTGATAGGTAAAAGCATATTGACAATTGTGCCCCCGGAATTTCGCGAACGGGCTGAGATGTTCCATGAGCGCAGCAAGCGAGGAGAAAGAGTCGAAAATGTCGATGTCGTTCACGTAACAAAATCTGGCGTCACTATCCCGATTTTGCTCAGCCTCTCCGTCTTGACGAACGAAAAAGCCGAGCCGGTGGGCATAGCAATCATAACCAAGGACTTGAGCAATCTCAAGCGTACGGAAGAGATGCTTCATGCTCAGATGGAAGGACTGAAACGCAGCAACAAGGATCTGGAGGAATTTGCGTACTTAGCAGCCCACGACCTAAGAGAACCGCTTATTGGAATTGCGGCATACGCAAAGGTCCTGCAAAAGCGTTACAAAGAAAACCTTGACGCTCAGGCACATCGATTTATCTCACGAACACTCGATACGATTACGCGCATGGACTGTCTTATTCAAAGCCTCTTGTCATATTCTCGTCTGGAAGGTGACGCACGAAACCTGGAGCCTACCGACTGCAATCTCGCTCTGACTCAGGCTCTGGCAAATCTTAGATCGGCAATAGAGGCAAGCGGAGCCAAAGTTATAAATGGCTCACTTCCGACAGTGAAAGCCAACCCAGGATTGCTCGTCCAGGTATTTCAAAACCTGATTAGCAACGCTATCAGGTTTGCCGGCGATGAACTCCTTCAGATTCATATCGGTGCATTACGTGAAGGAACTGAATGGACCTTTTTTGTCAAGGATAACGGCATCGGAATCGAACCACCCTATTTCGACCGAATTTTTCGCATTTTTCAGCGACTTGAGTCCAGTCTGGATCGCCCTGGAACGGGCATTGGATTGGCCAACTGCAAAAAGATCGTTGAACGTCATGGCGGACGAATTTGGGTGGAATCCAAACCGGGCGAAGGCTCGACTTTTTTCTTCACCATCCCGGATTGGAAGACTTCTGGAACTTAGACGAAAATCGGAATAGGATGGAAATTAAGGATAACGAATAATGCAGAGCGTGTGGCCGTTATCCTTGAGCCTCGTACCGACCTCGTTCTATTGTCCGGCTTGAAGACTCTCAATGACAACCATGTCACGAAAAATGAGACCTCAGTCTTGAAAATTTAATCTGCTGCGCGAACAGTAATTTCGTGCAAAATTTTGAGAACTTTATTCGCTCATCATCAATTTGGAGATATCTCTAATGCAATCAAATGAAACGGTTTACGAACCACTCAAATGGATCGTGGTTTTTACGGCCCTATTAGGTGGCCTCTTTTTGGGCGGTTGCGACCGCCGGCAACAATCCCAGCAGCCAGCCGTTCCAGAAGTCGCCACAGTGACAGTTCAGCCGCAAGAGCTTGTACTGACAACCGAATTACCTGGACGCACCTGCGCGTACCTCGTTGCGGAAATCCGGCCACAGGTGAACGGCATCATAAAGGACCGTTTATTCACGGAAGGTTCCGATGTGAAGGCCGGACAAATACTTTATCAAATCGATCCGGCTCCCTTCCAGGCGGCACTGGACAGCGCGCGAGCTTCGCTTCTCAAATCAGAGGCAAATCTGCCTGCAGTCAGGTTGAAAGCCGAGCGATCCAAACAATTGCTTGAGGCCAAAGCTGTCAGTCAACAGGACTTCGATGACAAAGACGCAGCCTTGAAGCAGGCAGAAGCTGATGTAGCCTACTGGAAGGCAGCCGTCGAGACTGCCCGTATTAACCTGGATTACACGCATATTTGCGCGCCCATCTCCGGGCGTATCGGCAAATCGAACGTCACGACCGGCGCTCTTGTGACCGCGCATCAGGCTGTACCGATGGCCACCATTCAGGAGATAGATCCCATTTATGTGGATGTTGCTCAATCCACCACCGAACTCCTGCGATTGAAGCGGAATTTCCAAAGAGGCTTACTGAAAAATAACGGCGAAAATCAACGAACAGTGAAGCTGCTTCTGGACGATGGAAGACCGTACCCGTTGGAGGGCACACTTCAGTTCCGGGATGTTACTGTCGATCCGACCACGGGATCGGTCATCTTGCGAATTGTGTTCTCAAATCCGAAGCATGTCCTGCTCCCTGGAATGTTTGTGAGGGCTACCGTCGTGGAAGGAACGGCCGACCAGGCCATACTCGTGCCTCAGCAAGGAGTGAGTCGAGACCCCAAAGGCAATCCTATCGCGTTGATTGTGGATGCTGATGGAAAGGTACAGCAGAAGAAACTAAAGCTTGATCGTCCGATTGGGGATAAGTGGCTTGTCTCTTCAGGTCTTGCACCGGGTGATAATTTGATTGTGGAAGGCTCGCTGAAAGTTCGGCCCGGAGCTACGGTAAAAAGTGTTCCTTTTCTCGACGGCCAAAAGGCAGTCAAGACTCCTGAGGACACTCACACCGCATCTAAAGAATCGAACTAAGGGGGCACCTGATGTTATCCAATTTCTTTCTGGAACGTCCGGTGTTCGCGTGGGTAATAGCGATCATCATGATGCTTGCCGGTGGGCTGGCAATCTACAATTTACCCATATCGCAGTATCCCCCTATTGCTCCTCCCTCAATCGCGATTACCGGCTATTATCCCGGCGCGTCTGCAGAAACGGTTGAGGATAGCGTTACTCAAATTATAGAACAGAAGATGACCGGCTTCGACAGGATGCTGTATATGTCCGCAAGCAGCGATTCCTCGGGTGCCGCCAGAATCGAGCTTACATTCTCCCCAGGGACCGATCCGGACCTTGCGTGGGCTCAGGTGCAGAATAAACTCCAACTCGCTTTGCCGAGTTTGCCGGAGGTGGTGCAACGTCAGGGCCTCAAGGTCATGAAATCCACCAAGAATTACCTGATGCTCGTTGGATTGATCTCCGAAGACGGCAGCATGGACGAGAACGATCTCAGGGACTATGCGCAATCCAACATCGAAAAAGTGTTGGCCCGGGTTCCTGGTGTGGGAGAGGTCGAGAGCTTTGGAACACAGTATTCAATGCGGATCTGGTTGGATCCCGACAAATTGACCGACTATCAACTTACGGTCGATGACATCATCACGGAACTCAAGTCGCACAATGTGGAAGTATCCGCCGGTCAGTTCGGCGGCACACCCGCGGTGCAAGGCCAGCGGTTGAATGCCTCCATTATCGTGCAGAACCTTCTGCGCACTCCTGACGAGTTTGGGGCCATACCGCTTCGCATCAATACCGATGGTTCCATCGTCCGAATACGAAACGTAGGTCGGACAGAACTAGGGACCGAACAATACAATATCCAAGCACGATACAACGGCAAACCAACTGCCGCTCTCGCCATTCGGCAGACTGCAGGAGCCAACGCTCTGGACACAGCTGATGCTGTCAGAGCCAAGATGGATGAATTGAGCAAGTATTTTCCTGCCGCAATGAAGGTTACATACCCGTACGATACAACTCCCTTTGTAAGAGTGGCCATCGATGAAGTCGTCAAGACGCTCTTAGAGGCAATTGTACTCGTGTTTTTGGTCATGTATCTTTTCCTGGGCAACATCCGGGCCACTCTGATTCCGACCATTGCAGTGCCGGTAGTGATTTTGGGGACTTTCGCTATCCTGGGTTTGTTCGGGTTCTCCATCAACATGTTGACTATGTTCGCTATGGTCCTGGCCATCGGTCTTCTAGTAGATGATGCCATCGTTGTCGTCGAAAACGTGGAACGAATCATGACCGAGGAAGGACTCCCCCCGAAGGAAGCCACGAGCAGGTCAATGAAAGAGATCACCAGCGCGCTGATCGGAGTCGGGCTGGTGCTCTCTGCGGTGTTCGGCCCCATGGCCTTCTTTGCCGGATCCACCGGTGTCATCTATCGGCAGTTTTCTGTCACCATCATCGCTTCCATGCTTCTCTCGGTTCTTGTTGCCCTTATCCTGACACCGGTTCTCTGCGCGTCACTTCTCAGACCGGTTGAAAAAGGACATGAAGGCGCTGAGACAGGATTCTTCCTTTTTCGTCCCTTCTTGCTGTGGTTCGACCGGACATTCTTCTGGTTCAGAGACAAGTACATGACAATGGTCAGTAGCGTTCTTTCAGGGAAACGGCGCTACCTCTTTGTCTTCTTCCTGATAGTGGTTGCGTTGGGGTTCTTATTTCAGCGGATGCCTACCGCATACCTTCCTGATGAGGACCAGGGATTGATGCTTATTCAGACAATGCTTCCTGCGGGTTCGACACTGGAACAGACCCAGGAAGTCATGGATGAGATCAGGGATCATTTTCTGATCACTGAAAAAGAATCAGTGCATTCCCTTACGACCATTACCGGCACGAGCTTTTCCGGAACGGGCCAAAATTTGGGCATGGCATTTGTCATGCTTAAAGATTGGAAGCTTCGCAATCGACCGGATTTGAAGGTCACCGCCCTGGCTGCAAGAGCTATGGGAAGGTTTTCGACGATTCGAAACGCAATGGTGTTCGCTTTTCCCCCACCCGCTGTCATTGAACTGGGGAACGCCAAAGGATTTGATTTTCAATTGCAGGACCGTGGCGGGATCGATCACGCAGAACTCATGACTGTCCGCAACCAGCTCCTCGGGATGGCTGCACAAGATCCCAGGTTGACGGCTGTCCGGCCCAACGGTCTGAACGATGTGCCCCAATATCGGATAAACGTCGATTGGGAAAAGGCGGGCACCCTGGGAGTGCCCATTACGACCATACATAACACCATTTCAGCCGCATTCGGCAGCTCTTATGTAAACGACTTCATCCAGGGCGGCCGCGTCAAGAGAGTGTACGTCCAGGCTGATGCATGCTATCGCATGCTGCCAAAGGACCTGGAAAAGTTGTACGTGAGGAACACTGCCGGAAAGATGGTCCCCTTCTCTTCTTTTGCCTCCGGCAAGTGGATTTCCGGTTCCCCCAGGTTGGAACGCTATAATGCATTCCCTTCCATGAACATCTGGGGCGAAGCCGCGCCGGGGAGAAGTTCTGGTGAAGCGATGCAAGCGATGGAGGATATTGTAACGAAGTTGCCCAAGGGAGTTGGATTCGACTGGACCGGCCTCTCCTACCAGGAGCGGATGGCAAGTTCCCAGGCTTCCATGCTGTATGCGTTTTCCATTCTTGCCATTTTTCTGTTTTTGGCAGCTCTTTACGAAAGCTGGACCGTTCCTTTTTCGATTATGCTGGCATTGCCTTTGGGAGCCATCGGCGGGGTGCTGGCCTCGTCGTTTCGGGCACTGCCCAATGACGTTTATTTCCAGATAGGGCTTCTCACGACTCTGGGTTTGACCACAAAAAATGCCATCCTGATCGTACAATTCGCGAAAACGCGATTGGAAGAAGGTATGGGACTGATTGAGGCGACCCTGGAAGGTGCTAAATTGCGGCTTCGACCCATTGTCATGACCTCTTTGGCTTTCGGCTTCGGTGTTCTTCCCCTGGCTCTGGCAACCGGTGCGGGTGCTGGAGCCCAAAAAGCTATTGGGACCAGCGTCCTGGGAGGAATGATGACCGCAACATTCCTTGCGATTTTCTTCATTCCGCTTTTTTATGTCGTGATTTTCCGGATTTTCGGAAGCAAGAAGAAGGAGCAGAGACATCCGATTACGCCGGCATAGATGAATTCCCGACGTATCTACTCAGTTATTTGTGGGGAAAATCCCCCCTTACCCCCTTTATAAAAGGGGTTAAAAAGGGCACGTACAATTCCCCCCTTTAGTAAAGGGGGGTTAAGGGGGATTTATAAAGTCGGAAGGCCCGGGATCGCAGGAGAAGATCTTGTCTACCCCATGGAACTGAATGGATACCCTGAATACACTACTACAATAGGGGGGAATTTGTGATGATTCACAGGATATCTTATTTGCTCGGCGCACTGTTGATGTTGGCGTTATGCGGAGATCCAAGCCAATGTTACTCAGAAACCAAGGGAGGCCAAACTATGAACATCGAAATTAGGAGTACGGCCTTTGAAGAGGGAGCAATGATACCCAAGCTGTACACATGCGACGGTAAAGACATTTCTCCTGCACTGTCCTGGAGCGGCGTGCCTGCCGAAGCGAAAAGCATCGTGCTGATCATGGACGATCCGGACGCGCCACGGGGTACATGGGTTCATTGGCTGTTATTCGACATTCCTGCCGACACAAAAAGCCTGGCAGAAAACGTACCTCGCGTCCCGTCTCTCCCCGATGGAGCGAGACACGGGAACAATAGCTGGGGCAGCAAGAAGATCGGATACGGAGGACCATGCCCACCCAGCGGGACTCACAGGTACTTTTTCAAGATCTATGCGTTAGACACAAAGCTCGATCTGAAGCCAGGGGCAACAGTAGATCAAGTCCAGCAGGCAATGAAAGGTCACGTCATTGCTGAGGGTCAACTCATGGGGAAATACAAAAGATAGATCAAACCCTTTACAGTATTATCTTGAGAGAGAGTTATGGCGGATAGATAAGACCGGCTATAAACCCCGCCTGAGCAGGCTGAGTTTACCGATGGAGGAGGTACACTGTCTCAAAGGCATTAAAGAGATCGAGATATTGCTCCAAATAGCGGCTCAGCAAGAATTTTTCCCTGACGCTCTCGTGGGCCGCTTGCCCCATTCGCTCGCGTAATTTCGGATTCTTGATGAGCTGAACAATTCTATCGGCTGCTTCGTGGACGGAATTCACCAGAAATCCGTTTACTCCGTCTTGTATTTGATACTTGATGCCTCCAGCATTCCCACCGATCACCGGATTCCCTTTCCACATGGCCTCTGCAACTGTGAGCCCGAATCCTTCGCGTACGGATTTTTGTAAAACCACTGTCGCGCGGCGTTGTAATGCGTTCACCAGAGAGCTGTCCTGGACACTCATTATGATTATTCGATCGTCACGATTGTCGAGAAGCGAGTGATATACCTCCGGTCCCTCCGGATCGTCTGTTGCCACGTTGCCCAGAAGCACGAGGGTTGCGTCCACTTCTTTTCTGGCAATTTTGAATGCTTCTATGACTCCTTTGGGGTCTTTCCATCGATCGAACCTGGATATCTGTACCACCAAGGGCAGATCCGTCGGGATATTATGACGCTTTAGCCTGGCTTCGACTTCTTCATCGGAAAAATTCCGATTCGTAATAGAAAACGGATTGATTGCAGGCATCATAAACACTTGCGGTGTCTTGAGATTTTGCTTGTAATCCTTAGTGCTGAGAATTACTGCATCGTATTTTTCTACTGTGGGTCGAAAATAATCCCAAAGCTCTTGGTTCGGGTGTGACATGTCAACATGACATCGCCAGATCCACGGGCCGTGTTTTTGATACTCGTTGATCATGAACAGAGGCTGAGGATCGTGAACGATCACCATATCGTGGTCCAGATGATTCCGAATAGCATTTTGTTTTATGACAAATTCAAGGAGATCCTTTTTCCTTTTTGATAGGTTGATCGGATCGCCTTGAAGGGCATTGTGTATTTTTTTGGTAAGCGTGAAGAAATCCGGCGACCCCTGAATTATCCTCCAGCCGGTCTTTATCCCTACACTGTTCATTAACAGAGTCAAAGAGCTCAGCAGTTCGGCCACTCCTCCGCCGTAGTAGGTGGAATTTATATGAGCCACATGCTTATGCTGCAGTTTCCAAGCTTTCTCGAAAATACGATCTACCGTTTTCGAGCCTATATACTGCTCGTAATCCTCCAGGCGGACGATCTTCTCTGTTACATCCACATTTTTGGTCCTTTCACTTCGTTCCGATTATCGCTCATGATTATTGTGGCTGACCGGCTATCCGCGCTGCTTCTCGCACCATTTGATTTGCATAACCCCATTCGTTGTCGTACCAGCTCATAATGTTCACCAGATCTCCGTCAACTACGCGAGTCATGGAAAGATCGATAACGGATGCACGCGGATCCTGTATGATATCCGAAGAGACTATAGGATCTTCAGTTACGCCGACAACATTTTTGTATCTGGGAGTCTGAACCTCTTCTTTGAAGATACTTATGATTTCGTCTACGGAGGTCGGCCGTTCCGTGAGGACAACGATATCTGCTATGGAGCCCGCAGGAACCGGCCCGCGAATCGCTACGCCATCGAATTTCTCGGAAAGTTGTGTCAAAACCTTTGTGGTTGCTTCCGCCGCTCCCGTCGATGTGGGCACCAGATTCACGGCTGCCGCGCGGCCGCGCCTCGGTTTTTTGTGGGGTCCGTCGACGAGAGCTTGAGATCCGGTGTACGCGTGCACTGTGCTCATCATCGCTTTTTTGATTCCGATTCTCCTGCCGATAATTTCCATAATCGGTGTAATGCAGTTTGTCGTGCAGCTTGCAGTGGAAATCAGAGTCACGTTTGCGGGATCGGGTGCATTCACCCCGTACACAACTGTTGTAATGTCATCGCTTTTTGAGGGAGCCGAAAGTATGACTCGTTTGGCACCGGCTCTAATATGCTTTTCCATGTCGTCGCGCTTCGTGAACAAACCCGTGCACTCAAGAACGATATCTACATTGAGTTTTCCCCAGGGCAATTTTTCGGGATTCCTCTCATTAAACACTTTGAAGGTCTTTTCACCGACAACTAGGCCCTCCTGCCGGCTTTTGACTTGTTTGGAAAACTTGCGATACACCGAATCATAAACCAATAGATATGCGAGATCGTCCGCGGGGATCAGGTCGTTCACCGCCACGAGTTCCAGTTGTGGCTCATCCATGATAATTTTAAATGAAGCCCGGCCTATTCTACCCATTCCATTAATTGCGATGCGTGCCATAATTAGTTCCTTTCAAAAGGTTTATTATTCATATGTCGCAAGTTTCTTGCCTGCAGCTTGTCGAGAAACGTCCCTGCTAATTTCTCAAGACACTGTACATTTGAACAGTGAGACATTTATTTCGATTCATTGATTTTTGGTCAGCATTCTTCTTCTCGCAGAGCTAGCTCCACGTCCGAATTCGTTGTATTCTTGATCGTGTAGTCTTGCCCTTTGTGGCAGATTTATATCAATGTGCTTTCATAGAGGGAATATCGCGGCACCTGTTATTTGCCGGGACCGGATTTGCTCACGCCGGTGGCGGGATTACTTATTTGAACGCACATTGGTACTATGATCGATTCGCGCTTAGAGAAGCAAAACCGGAAAAATCTTCTCCTGTAGGAGATATTTTCCCGAGTTTTTGCGCCCGAAAGCTTTCTGAGGACTTTTGTATTCGTCTAACCGGTCTTTTCGACAAAACCCGGAATGGAACGAGTGTTAAAGTCTCTTGAAAGTGAGGAACCTGAAAGCGTACGATCGTTAAATACAAGACTGGTGATCGGCATTCATGGATTCATTTGGTTTCTATTCCGCGATATTGTGCGTTACTGGAGTAACAGTTGGCTTTTTATCAGGACTTCTCGGAGTTGGCGGTGCGTTTCTCATGGTACCGGTTCAATTCTGGGTTTTGACTTCGATGGGATTTGCACCGGAAGTCGCCATCAGGACAAGTTTCGGCACGGGCCTTCTCGTGCTCGTTCCCACGGCACTTTCCGGTGCATATGCTCATCACCGCCTGGGAGAAGTTGTCTGGAAAGCTGCTGTGATTCTCGGGATTATCGGAGGAGCCGGGGCATTCATCGGGGCATTTACCGCGTCACAACTTTCGGCAAAACATTTGACGGTATGCTTCGGAATAGTAGTGATTCTGCTGGGAATCCGCATGAGCACGGCTGAACTCGTGGAAACCGGAAAGCAGCGGGTCGAGAGTGTTGGGCTTTACGTCTTGTGGGGACTACCGTTCGGATTCCTGGCAGGATTGATCGGCGTGGGTGGAGGCGGAATCATGACGGTTGTCATGGTCCTGTTCCTCGGCTTTACCGTACATGAAGCGGTGGGTACTTCCTCTGCAATGATGATATTCACGGCTATCGGCGGTGCATTATCATACCTGATCAACGGGCTCGGAGTGGTGGACTTGCCTCCGTACTCCACGGGGTACTTGAATTGGCTTCAGTGCTTGTTGCTGGCTTCCGGGGTCCCTATGGCAGTGGTCGGCGCCAGAGTAGCGCATGCACTTCCCGCCCGAAAGCTGCGATTTCTTCTGATTCTCGTAATGTTCTACGTGGGAATCAAGATGCTCCTGATACTCTGAACCTCCACCAGGCAGCTCTTCCTTCATGGGGGTTGCCACAGAGAACCACTTCAGGGCTTTGGAAGCAGATGGCATGCACCGGTTTTACTTCTCCAGCCGCCTCGTGTAACCTGAGGGGAGAAGTGTTCATACCATTTTGCAACTATGCATATAAGATGGTGAGGTTGAGGTATTCTGAGCGGAGTGATTAGACGGCTTTGTGTCGTCCGGAGCGAAGGATACCTCCAGCCTCCCAGATTATGAAAAGGGAAGCGAATCGGTATCAATCGTTGTTCTCACGAGTAAGGAGATGCTATGTCCAGGATTCTCGATCTTCTCAAGGCGTTCGCAGGTATTTGTAAAACTCAACCTCTGGATCAAAGTTTCTGGAAAGTCCGAGGTTCGGAGATCACCATTGACCTGGAAGACATTCCGGAGCTCCAGAAGAAAGATGGAGCGGTCTACCTGAAAGGCCAAACCTTGAGTGTACCTGTTCTCGTGGTCAGAAGACCGGATAATAGTTATTTGTGCGTTGAAAACCGTTGCACGCACATGGGCCGCAAACTTGACCCTGAGCCCGGCGGAAAAACGTTGCGCTGCTGCAGCGTCAGTCACTCGATATTTGACGATCGAGGAAATAAGCTTACAGGACCTGCAAAAGGTCCGGTGAAAGTCTATCCTTCCCGGGAAATCGATGGGAAACTTGTGATCGATCTGACCTGAACCTTGCGCGTGCAGATTCTGGTGAATGGTTGGGGATTTTATCTGAAATCGAGATGTCCCGGTTCTTCGTAAACCTCCAGCAGTTTCACGATGGTAGGATAGCCCCAGTCCAAGGCTATGTGGATTGCTTTCTTTGAGTATTTATCTGTAACGTGCACATCGCAGCCGCTTTTCAGGAGCAATTTCACGATCTCCGGGTGGCAGTTCCTGCATGCGTGCATGAGAGGAGTGTTACCCTGCTCGTCTCGTTGATTGACGTTGACTCTTTCGGCGAGAAGCTGCTTAACTGTTTCTACATCACCGATTTTGCATGCGTGAATCAGATCCGGAGCGAGTGATTCGGTCTGGTACCTATTCTCTGCCACCTCTAGTTTCCGGTTTCCCAATTCCGGCATGATCACAGTACCCTGATATTGGGCAATGACTTCTCTCAGAGAGCTTTCCGACAACTCATAAGGAGAGTCCTTCTCCAGGAAGCGTATTCCATGATCACCGGGAAACGGCAGGACATGATCAAAGGTATTCTCCCGAATTTCTTCAGGAATTCCCGAGCCAGAGAGGAAAGCAAGGCAGTAGGGCCATTTCACAAGGTGCTTGCAACGAAAGCACTGAATGCTCTCCGGGGAATCCAGGATGGCAGCGAATTTCTCGTCAAGTATGCTCATAGCCATCGAAAACATCTACCTTGATTTAGATACCGTCATGCATGGACGGATCGGAAATCCTTTTGAGTTTCCAATATTTTTCTACAGCGATTGCCGGTTGAAGGAAACATCCGACAACTGCAATTAAGTCGCTTTCCAAGCGGCTCAATTATAGCAGAAATTGTCCGTAGCGGCGATGAAAAATAGGCTTATGCGGGTAACCATTTAGTTACGCATGAGAGAAGTTTCTTCAGCCCCGAAGCGATCTTCCCAAAAGTAGCCGTGGGTGCAAGAGACTGTCTCAGAAATCGAAATTTACCCCAGATCGTGGCACGAATCTCTCATGATCTTCACGTCCTGATTGTAGAGGCGCCCCTCGTAGGTGCCCGGTAGTGACCGGCCTCCGTGCCGGTCATTGCAGGAGGGCAGGCACGAGACCTGCCCCTACAAGGATGGGGTATCGTGGCACGACTTATTGTGCATTCGAGACTTCTGAGACAGTCTCTGACACCCGTGGCTACTCTCGGGCCGCCCTTCCAGAGTGTGCCTGCTCTTTACTGAATGGTTGCCTTATCCGGATATTTGGCCACCTGAAAACCAATCCACCGCAAACGCGATTTCTCGTACGTCAGGCGTTCCTGTGTGGGTCCTCCCAACTTTTCCCGCCCCCGGTTGTCATGAGAATAATGGTACTTTTACACGGATAGCGATTTTCTGGTGCATTGATATGAACGAGTTAAAAAGAGAAATAGTTTTGGCGGGAATGGCAGATTTGCATTTCAAAAGGAATTCCCAAGGATCGTTAAAACAGGTCTTCCTGGAAATCTCCCGCGAAGCGGATGTGCTGTTGCTCTGTGGAGATATCACGGAGGCCGGATATATCGAGGAAGCTCGGGCTCTTGTAGATGAGCTGAAAGCACTGAGCAATTTTCCGGTTATAGCCGTTCTCGGAAATCACGATTTTGAACAGGGTAAAGAAACCGAAATTCGTAAGCTTTTCCGTAGGTCGGGAATGATGGTTCTGGATGGAGAAACCTGCGAATTCTATGGGGTGGGTTTTGCTGGAGTAAAAGGTTTCGGCGGAGGATTCGGAAACCGTGCTTTGCAGCCCTGGGGTGAACAGATTATCAAGCAGTTCGTAAACGCTGCGATAAAGGAAGCGACATCGCTCGAATCGGCTCTCGCCAAATTGCGGACCAAGAGGAAAATCGTGTTGCTGCACTATTCGCCGATACGGGAGACAGTGCGGGGTGAGGACCAGGAGATCTTCCCATACCTGGGCTCCAGCAGGCTCGAAGATCCGCTGAATCGATATTCGATTACTGCGGTATTTCACGGTCATTCTCATCACGGAACTCACGAAGGAAAAACCGCGAACGGCACTCCGGTATACAACGTGGCGTTAGGGGTGCTCGCGCGAAATTTTCCGGAAAATCCGTTCTATCGACTTGTAAGGATATCTTTGGAGTAAAGGGGCAAAAAGGATGAATAACGAAAGTGCTGATTATATGCACATTGAAGAAACAATGCCCCAGATCTGTGCTTCCGATGACGACACTGTCGCCGCGGAAACAATCGAGTTTTACCGGCAGGCAATTCACACTGCCAAACAATCGGAGGTCCAGTTCCTGATAGGAGGAGCTTATGCTTTCAGATGTTATACCGGTATAGTCCGCAATACGAAAGATCTGGATTTCTTCATTCGAAACACGGATTTGGACCGTTTTTTACAGCAGTTCCTTGCCAATGGCTTTTTGGTAGAAATTGCGGAACCCCAATGGCTGGCCAAAGCAAGAAAAGGCGATCTCTTCGTCGATGTCATATACGGTTCCATGAGTGAGGTTACAAAGGTGGACGACCGATGGTTCGAGCGATCGAACAGGCGCACGATACTCGGCCACGTGGTAGATATATGTCCTGTAGAAGAAATGATATGGTCCAAAGCATTTGTTCTGGAAAGAGATCGATTTGACGGAGCCGACATATCGCATCTCTTGCTGAAATGCTCGGACGAGATCGACTGGGATTATCTTATCGAACGTTTCGGACCTAACTGGCAGATGCTTCTTATGCACCTGGTTCTCTTCAGGTTTGTGTACCCTTCAAAAATCAGCCTTGTCCCCGATCGGGTAATTCGAACACTCATGGACAGGTTTGCATCCGAATCGGCTCTCAACCATGACAGCGGCTTATGCAGGGGAACTCTTGTGGCTCCATCGCAATATAGGATAGATGTTCAGCAGTGGGGATTCAAGGATGCCCGGTTCGAGTAGACCATAGTTTCGTGTTCGAAAGACGTGTGAGCCAGCGTACGAAGTACGAGGCTCACAGGTGATTGCGGGTTCAAAACAAAACGTTCGATTATCTCAAACCGTCTTCTTTCTTCGCATCCTCTTTCTTCAATCCACCTACTCTCGGCAGCGGACGACCCGATGCAGTAACCACAATGGCTACTACGATTTCATCACCCCTTGGTGCATCCTGAACTCTCACGGCCATGGCGTCGAAATGGGATCGTACAAAAGCTGCATCTTTATAATGCAAGGGCACATCTATTTCCGTCCCTGAACAACCCATTTTCTTGGATGAAGGAATCAGCGCCTTTCCTCCACCCACAGCATCGCGGAAAGGTCCGCCAAGCTTAGGATGAAGAATTGCGGCTGCATGCTCGAGCTCGCCACGGTTCCCGACAATGGCTGCCTTCCCATAGCTCTCGACCTGATCGGGAGCTATCCCAAGCGCTTCCACAGCCATCTTTGCCAACATTCCCCCGAGCTCTTCACCTACAGCGATCAATTCATCAATATTTTCTTCATATCGGCCCGCAAAGGGATTCTTAATAACGGCCACAGCAGCGGCTCGCCTGGCAGCGGGTTGGACAGGTTTGCCCGCTTCCATCCGGGTCTCTTCTACAATCTTGACGATCTTCCGTATCTCCATTCCATAACTCCTTTCAGTGTCTTCTAAACCATGTCGCATTGAAGAAGGTGAAATTCGGGGGCCTTCTTTGTAAAGAATGTCTCCCCAAACCCCCTCCAAGAAACTTTTATCATCCGCCGGAAACACAATTTCCTGTAAGGAAATTTGGTTCCGGCGAGTGTAAAAAGTTCTTGAGGTGGGGTTCGGGGAGGAACTTCTTACAAGAAGTTCCTCCCCGATTTCACTTCTTAAACTGCGAAATGGTATCACAATACGTGAATCAGTGGGGAAAAGGTTGTGGTGCAAGCCATTTTACCCTGTACGGCCACGCATGCTCCATGAATAGTTCGTTTCTTCACCAGTTGTTCGGCGCAGTTGATACCCTGGATGAGGGCTCGATCGATATCGGATGCAGATAAAGTTCCGACTGAGACGGTGACTTCGATTCCTTTCAGGTCTGTATCCGGGTCGAGCTTTTCAGCGAGGACTCGTTTCACCGAAGGATGGGGAATATAGGTCGCGTTGGCTACTGCGGTAGCAGCCGCATCAGCTACCGACGCTCTGGCAGCGAAGACGGTTGCTGCAGAGGCAATCCCGCGGCTCAAGCTTCTCCCACCGAGCCCGCTTGTGCAGATTCCTCCGACATGGAGAGAAGAATCAACGCGGATCGTATGACTGATCTCATGAGAAGAAATATCCGGTCGAATGCCTATTCGGAGCGACTCGGGATCTTTCAATCTCACGGCAATATCTCCACCGTTGTTCACCACAACCCTGGTCAGACCTCTTTTTTCCAGAACATCCGCGGTGGCATCCGCTATAGTCCCAGCCACTGCAGCCATAGGGGTAAGGTCGTCATGACCCACAAGGGATACTGCCCGCCACATTTCATGCGCCAGACTTCCGGAGGACGGTTCCGGAATTTGTCCAAACGGTTTTTTCAAAGTCTCCCACTCTCGGGCGATTTCTTCGAGAAAACCGACCGCGGATTCAGCGGCTTGCATGCAGATGTCAGATTGCGGCAGTCCGGATTTCAGTCCTTCGATGAACATGCGCAGAGGGCCGCATTCCACCAGGACCTTGCCGTCGTCGAGTGCAACAATGGTGCATTCCCAGGCTACGTTTTACTCCTTTGCAGCAAACGGCTTCATTGCTTCCACATGACCGCCCATGTCACGGAAATCGTCCAGCGTCATGGTGTATTCGACCGGACAGACAGTAGCGGGAGTGGGTACCCAGGTGAATGCTCCGGGCATGACCTTTTCCACATCCACCATGAAGTTTATTCCTCCTCCGGGAAGCACGAACGCGGGAGCGCCTCCGATTGTAAGACGCGCCTTCATTCCGTGCACCGCCTGAGTCAGTTTTATGGGATATCGAGTGATTCCCGCACGGGCACTTCCGCCGGAACCACCGCAATAGACTGCTGACACCCTGGATTCCTGGCATGTCGCAGCGAGTTCCGCAATAGCCGATGCAGCCTGCGGAGGCATGGACAGCTCGGACAATTTTCCATTGGAATTGACTTCGAAATACGCAGCATTCCGGCCGGTTGTCTCGGTTATGAGAATCTTCATTCCCGGCTTGGCGACGCTCATATCGATAGATTCCACAATGGCAGCAGGATCGGTAATTGACGTGCCACCCCATCCAGGACCGTGGTCTCCGAAGTATCTGCCTGGAGTGCTGCGTTTGAACCGTAGGCGAACTCCGCTGGGCTTCGCCCCGACGAACACTCCAGCAGCGTGTTCGCTCATGAGACCCGTAAGGTGGGAATCCAGTACGATCACTTCGTCAGCCACTTCTCTGAATATATTAGCGAACAGTCCCAGAGTGGCGCTTCCGCAACCGACTCTCATGAAGTCATCCTGCTTGCCGTCAATGAGCGGACGGTTGCCTACCTGCAGTTCAAGGCTGCTGCCGTCCTCGATACGGAGCTTTACTTTCCTGCGATTCGCTATGTCCGACACCAGTCGTGCGACCGTCAATCCATCCGGTCCGGTAAGAAGGTTCACTCCTCCTATAGAAAGAATTTTCGAACCATACTCTTCAGTAGTGAGATGCCCCACCTTCTTCCTGCGGTGGATTATCGGCGCACCTTCCGTGCCTATAGTGGTATCCGTGTCGATTTTGACTTTTATCCCGGAATAGCTGAGTGGCGCTTCAGTTACTACCGTTACGACGTCCACACCTTCAACCTTGGATTGAACAATATGCGGCGCAGGCTTGCAGTCCGGGTACGTGGTTCCGGCACCGATTGCCGTGATGAGAGGGGTCCGAATAACGGGATTCCAGTCCGGGCCGACAAGGTGACGGACATCTTCATAGGTTTGTAGCGAAATCGTGCGTTCCAGAGTGCCATTGCGGTTTAGGAATCGCTGGCATGCCCCGTAAAAGCCTTCCTTGACCTGACACCGGATAGGACAGGACTCACACCGAACCGCACCGGCTACAGGAGCATCCTCAGGAAAAAGCGCACCGTCCGGGCACACCTTGAGGCATGCGCCGCATTCCGAGCAGGAATCGCCGATTACCGCTTTCTTCTTGGACAGACGAATGGCGTTTTGCGGGCAATCTGCCACGCATGCGCCGCATCCTTTGCATTTTTCGATATTTACACGCATGTGACCCGTATATTCTTCTCGATTCGCTAAGACGCCGATACCGAAACGAGATTACAGCAGTTTTGCTTTGCGTACTGCAGGCGGAGTATTCCTGCTCACGCTGACCTGTATTTTACCGTCTATCATCACCATGGAAACGCCGGGAACGTCTCCGGCTCTAATCGCGTCCAGAGCATTCTTTCCGACTGAACCCATGGGAGCGTCAATGGACACGAGATCTGCAGCCAGACCTTCCCGGACAAAGCCCCTATCCAGTTTGAAGACTTTGGCTGTATTGCCGGTTGCCATGCACAGAGCCTGCTCGGGTTGCACATCGGTAAGAGATGCGGCCATGCAGACCACTCTCAGTATGCCCAGAGGCACGACCCCGGTACCCGATGGTGCATCGTTGCCGATGATAAATCGATCGAGGCATCCCTGCTGCATTCCCAGATTGAGCGCGTCCACTGTGGCTTTTGGGTTTCCGCAGTGCACGATTTCGAGAGTATACGCAGTATTTTTTACCAGCTTTTCAATTTCAGCTACTGATACCGATGTGGGACCGCCGTTCACATGGCAGGCGACATGCGGATCTGCGGCTATGACCTGGTCGGCCGTCACTGTGTCGCTTCCCGGAATTGACGTCCCGCCTGTGTGCATGAGCACAGTCATTCCATATTTCTTAGCCCACTGAACCATGGGAGCTGCGTCTTCCGGAGACTTCACTGAACCCAGTCCTATTTCCCCTACAATCTTGACGCCTTCTTTGGACATTTCTTCGAAGTCCTTCTCAGTGAGTCCTTTTTCCAGGATAACTGCGCCGCCGACTACCTTTGCTCCGCCGGGCCTGAACGACGCAAACGATTTGGCAGCAAGAATCGCAAGAGCTTTGGTCCCGGCCGGATCTTTCGGTCTTCCGGGAAGATGCACTTCTCCGGCGGATATCACGGTCGTTACGCCTCCATGCACTTCACTATCTATGAAACCAATTTGATTCTTACGAGGAGTAAAGTCTCCCAAAACTACATGGCAATGGGAGTCGATAAGCCCTGGGATTATAGTACTGCCGAGAGCGTCAACCACCTGATTTGCTCCGAAGGATTCAAGTTCCGCGGTGTTCCCGATTTTCTGAATTTTACCGTCAGAGATAAGAATGGCATCAGCCTGGAGAATCGGATTCTGTATGTCGCCACTAATCAGTGTTCCAATATTCTTAATCAACGTTGTGGACATTGCGAGCGCCCCCTGTCTTCTTGTATCGTGATATAACCGGGAACGGGGAGATTCCGCTCTCGGATCGACACGACGGGAAATCTCGTCTGCCTCCGGATTTCCCCATCGTGGATTGGACGATTCATCTCAGGTTTGTGCCACAAGGCAAGCTTTCATCACTCGTTCCAGGTTCGCGGGCAGACTGTAGATTCTTACCCCAAGCGCATCCTTGATGGCGTTCAGTATTGCGGGTGCAGTGGGAATAAGAGCGGGTTCCCCGACCCCTTTGGCCCCGAACGGGCCTGTGGGTTCCGGATCTTCGATGATTATCGACATGATTTGCGGCACGTCTGCGGCACAAGGAATGTGGTAATCTTTCATGGACTCTGTCCGTCCCGGGAAGAACTCCTCCATGAGAGCAAATCCGATGCCCATCACCACGCCGCTATAGATCTGACCGTGGACATTCCGAGGGTTGATTGCCTTTCCGACATCGTGCGCGGCAACAACCTTGAGCACCCGCACTTCCCCCGTGAGCGTATCTACCTCGACTTCAACCAGGTGAGTGGCGAACGCATAGGTGGAGTACGGACGTCCATGACCGGTTTCCGGATCGAGGGGAGTAGTGTCAGGATCGAAATAGCCCTGCCAATTGAGCGGCAACCCCGCTTTGTGAGCTCGTTCGGCGATGCGTTTGAAAGAAACGCCGTCAACGACGTTGGTCTTTGAATGAACCCACCCGTTTTCCAGGACCAGTTGGGCCTTGTCTGTCTTCAGAATCGTTGCAGCCTGGGTCAGAATCACATCTTTCAGTTTCTTGGCTGCGTCCAATACCGCATTTCCCGAAATATACGTCTGGCGACTCGCAGAGGTTGCGCCTGCCGACGTGGTAAGCATCGTATCTGCCACAATGAGGCTTATGTCATCAGGATCGATGTTCAGCTCCTCAGCGGCTATCTGCAGCAGGACCGTGGAAGAGCCTTGCCCTATATCGGCAGCACCGGTGAACAATGAAACATTTCCATTGAGATCGAGCTTCATCTGAGCGCTCGAGGGATTCCGCATTCCTGTATTGCCGATTCCGTACATCATGGCGCCGATGCCTACGCCCCGGCGTACATAAGGTTTATGCTTTACTTCTTCCTTTGCAGCAATCGCTTCATGATAATGAGGACCGATAGCCTCGAGGGCTGCGCCGATTCCCACACTGGCCTGCAATTCTTGACCTGTAGCTGTCGTGGATCCTATTCGATAACAATTTCGGAGCCTGATCTCGAAGGGACTCAGACCCAAGCGCTCGGCCAACATGTCCATCTGGGATTCATGAGCCAGGGCTACCTGGGGTACGCCGAATCCTCTCATCGCCCCAGCCATGGGATTGTTGGTGTACGAGAATCGAGACTCAATTCGGACATTCGGCACTTCGTACGGTCCCGTCGCGTGCACAGCGGCCCTGCTCACAACGGCCAGTCCATAGGAAGCATATGCCCCGGTGTCTCCGATGATGGACACATCCACTGCAAGCAGTCTGCCGTCCCGCGTTGCTCCGGATTTAAACCAGATCTTCAATGGATGGCGTTTCGCAGTTGCCAGAAAAGCTTCTTCCCGCGTGTATACCATGCGAGCGGGTCGTTGAAGGAGGAATGCCGCGAGCCCCACAAATCCCTGGACATTCATATCCAGCTTGGAACCGAATCCCCCTCCCGTGGCAGACTGGATGATTCGAACCTTGTCCTCCTCTATCCCGAGAAGATCTGCAACGTCCTTCTGATCGTAATGAGGATTCTGGGTGGAAGCGTGGATCACCAGCACGCCGTCTTCGTCCACGTATGCGATTCCCGAATCCGGCTCCAGGTAGGTGTGCTCTACGAATCCGGTGGTATAGACCTGTTCCACAACTACTTCGCAGTGCTTGAATGCTTCGTCGGGATTTCCACGGAGCACGAATCGCGATCCCAGCAGATTACCGTCTTCGTGGATCTCCGGAGCCCCGGGTCTCAGGGCTTCTTCAGGATCGAAAACGGACGGGAGATCCTTATATTCCACTCGGATCTCCGCCAAAGCCCGTTCGGCAGCGTCAGGCGTCTCCGCTGCTATCAGAGCCACAGGATCGCCTACGCATCGCACCTTATCGTCGGCAAGCAGACGCTGGTCCTTGTTAATTATTCCCAGACGATTTCGTCCCGGAATATCACGAGCGGTGAATACTCGCACGCAACCGGGCACCTTTTCTGCGCGACTTGTGTCGATCTCGAGAATCTGAGCATGATGTCGATTGCTCCTCAGCACGAGGAGTGTCAGCGCCGAGGGCATTTCCAGATCCGCGGAAAAGGCGGCAGTTCCTAATGCCCGCTCCGCAGAGCCGGTCCGAGGAATGTTTGTTCCTATGTGACGGAAGGAAGGTTCTAGCATGATACTTATTGTAGACCTCGAGATTACTGCGGACAGCGACTGAGCAGGGGCTTCAGTCACGTCCATACCGAGTTTACAGTATGGCGGTCAAAAGTACTAGCCCTTTATTACAGGTAGGGCCGAAAAACGTCAGTGATGGTCTTCAGGACCAGACCCTCAACGGCCGGTTTCTTGTATTCCGTGGACGATCGAACACCACTCTTGCGAATCATCTCGCGTGTCACTAGTTCCGCGGCTTCCTTGATGAGCCGAATCGAAGGGATTTGCCCGACGAGATGCGCCTCCGCTTCACTCAAGCGACAAGGGCGTGGCGTTATCGATCCCACTGACAAACGGAAGTCGATCACTTTACCTTCAGAGCTTTGACATGAAAGCACCGCTGCATTGGCCCGCGCTATGGATAGAGCTTTTCGTCGCGCTATTCGCTGAAAACTGAAACGATACGTCGAAGGCATCAGGTCGACGAGAAATCCTAAAATGATTTCTCCAGGCTCCAGGGTGGTCGTATACGGACCGGTTACAACTTGGGCCAGTGTGAGCACTCTTTGTGATGCAAGGCTTTGTACCAGGACTCTGGCATTATGCACCATGAGTGCCGGAACACTGTCCGCAGCCGGTGAAGCGTTCGCAACATTACCGCCAAGGGTTCCCGCGTTTCGAATTTGAACGCTTCCTATACAACGACATGCCGCTCCTAAAACAGGAGCGTGTTTTGCTATAAGTGGATTTCGGATCAGTTCCGTGAATGTCAGCGCTGCTCCCAATAAGAGCGCACCATCGGCCAATTCCACAGCTTTGGCTTCAGGAAGCCGCGAGATATCCACCACACAATCCTTGTTCAACTCTCCTTTACGGATTGTAATCGACAAATCCGTTCCACCCGCAATTACGGCAGCCCGTTCGCCCTGTTCCGCGAGACAGGAAAGCGCCTCATTAAGAGAATTCGGCCGAATATAGCGGAAACTCGATCTCATCGGGATTCTCGTTTTTCAGCGGCGGCTTCCACTGCTTCAACAACTTGCACGTACCCGGTGCAACGACACAGATTGCCTGAGAGCGCTTCGACAACACTATCGCGATCCGGGTTGGGATTCTCGTCCAGGAGCGCTCGTGCCGACAGCAACATCCCCGGTGTACAAAATCCGCACTGAATAGCACCGTGCTCTATGAACTCTTTCTGGAGAATATCCATCTTTTCCTGGTGCATGAGACCTTCGACAGTCTTAACATTTCTACCATCAAGCTGTGCTGCCAACATGAGGCACGAGTTGACCGCAAGCCCATCCACCAGGATCGTGCAAGCACCGCATTCACCAATGCCGCAGCCTTCTTTGGCACCTTTCAAATGGAACCGGTCCCGCAGCACCATAAGCGCGGAATCCTCCGGATTAACCTCGATTGAAACTTCTTTTCCATTGAGTTGAAAACTAATCTTCAGCATACTGCCGTCCGTTTTGTACATTCCGTCTTGCGCGTTATATCGAAGCTGCTACCTTGAGGTAGCTTGTGATAGTCAAAAGCTGAACCTTGCCCCTTCAGAAAAGGGGTGTTAACGAAAATTGGGAGAAACCGTTCTCGTAGCCACGCGTCTCGCTGTCTGCGGGATGCCTGCCCGTCCCGGATGACCGGCACGGAGGCCGGTCGCTACCGGGCATCCACAAGGGATGCCCCTACCTGATCCGCCGGAGCGGGAACAGCTCACGTAGGATGTGATGAGCGAATCGAATCGCATCGGTCGCGAAAGACCTCGATTGGTGCGGTTCACCCGCGCGGATCGCGGGTTCACCGCACCTACACTGGCTACAAGGTCAAATAAGCTTAGGTCAATGCCTAGGACTTACACCCACCGTGCCGTTACGGTTTTCTCGTCCAGGAAAAGCCTCATGGAAGCCATTCTGCTCTTTGCGCCTCCGAAAAAGGATTTCCGTTTGGATCCCAGAGGGAAAAAGGCAAAGGGTTGGGGAACTCCCACATTGATCCCCACGTTTCCAACATTCACTTCTCTGGCGAATTTCCGGGCATTTCGACCGCTCTCCGTCATGATGCATGCGGAATGGCCCAGATCGGTCTTGGTGTTTATCCATTCGATCACCTGATCCAGGCTTTCTGCACGGATAAGGGCTGCGACGGCACCGAATGCTTCTTCCTTGGCAACTTCCATATCCGGGTGCACATTCTCGATAATGGTCGGAGCCATGAAGAAACCCTTTTTCAATTCACCGGGAAGAATCCGGCCATCCTGAACCATCGTGGCTCCTTCGGCTAAAGCGCGTTGTACCCATGCATCCACTTTGTCTCTTCCGCCGGCAGTGCAGTAAGGTCCCATGGCCGTTGATTCATCAAGGCCGTATCCCAGTTTCATGGCCCTTGCCTCTGCTGTGAATTGCTTCTTTAACTCATCATAGATGTCGCCGACGACAACCACGTTGTCCGATCCCAGACAACGCTGACCGGTCATCCCGAAACAGCCCTGCCTCAGATAAGGAGCGATCGCATTGACATTTGCGTCCGGCATAATCACAACCGTATTCTTGCCGTTGCCGTTAATGGATGAGTTTTTGCCAAGCTCTCCGCACAATTTGAAAAGCTCCCAGCCTGCGTGTGTCGAGCCAATGAACCCGAGACCCTGGATTTCCGGCTGTCGGAGTATGTACTTGTTGATCTCTCTGCCACCGTGGATCAGGTTGATTGCCCCGTTCGGCCATCCTGCTTCCAATGCGGCTCTCGCAACATATTCTGCTGCTACGGGATCCTGCCTGCTGGGGCTAACCACGACGGAACACCCTGCGGCGAGAGCATACGGGACAAACGAAGACCATGCGTGCATGGGAATATTTCCCGGAGTGACGATGAGAAACGCGCCCATAGGCTCCCAGGTCAGCCACATGTCGATCCCGTTCGCGAGAGCGTCCATGTGCTCATTGCGTGAAGCAAGACCGTACGCTGCGGAGCAGGCAGATTCGATGTTCTCGATGACTCTCCGCACCGACCCGATGGATTCCTTTATGGTTCTGCCGTGATCCTGAGTGAGAACGCGTGTCAACTCATCAAATCGCTCTTCAAATCGCTGGCGCATGTCGAACAGCATCTTTGCCCGTTCACGCAAGGGGATTTTTTTCATGGCCTCGAACCCGCGTTGCGCTGCTTCGACAGCCGCCCGGGCCTCTTCCGTGGTGGCAGTGGGAAATTCAGCGATGACTTCGCCAGTGGCAGGATTGACGGTCTCATGAACCAGGGTCGATTTGGATTCCACCCATTCCCCGTCAATGAGCAATTTCAGCTTTCCGTAATGCCTCTTCACCTCAGGTAATAGAGCCATAAGCTTCTCTCTCCTTTTCTCATTCCTGAGAGGGCAACCTCAGGACCATGTTAAGTATATTTTTATTTGTTAAGTATCTCTTAATGTCTCTTCTTGTCAAGCGATTTCAGGGAATTTTTCACATCTCTTCTATAGTGAATGGATTCCCGTTCCTATCAGGGAATCTCTAGCAGTGATACGCTCCAATGCTCCTATTTTCCCATCATTTTCGGTAGCACCAGCGCAATGTTGGGGTATATGGTCAAGATGACGGCAACAACGATTATTGCACCAAGGAACGGCGCAGTCCCTTTGATTATGGTTTCCAACCTCACGCCTTTTGCAACTCCTGCAACCGTGAAGAGATTGAGTCCCATTGGAGGAGTGATCAATCCTGCTTCCATCATGAGGACCGCGACGACACCGAACCAGATGGGATCGAAATGCAGTGCCAAAACTATTGGAAACACCACCGGCAGAGTGAGAACCATCATGGAAATCGCGTCCAGAAAGCATCCAAGTATTACATATATGAGGATTATCATTGCAAGAATCACATAACGTGAGACATCAAAGCTCGTGACCCAGTTGGCAGCTTGCACGGGAATTGTGGAGAGTGCCATGAAGGTGCTGAACACGTTCGCGCCGGCGACCAGCATCAAGACCATCACCGAAATGCGGATTGAGCCGGTCAGGGAACCGAACAGGGCGGGCCAGGTGAGCTTCCTTTTTACTGCGGCTACGATGAGCAAAATCGTTGCACCGATGGCTCCTGCTTCGTCAGGAGTGAAGAAGCCGGTGTAAATGCCTCCGATAACAAACAGGAATATGAAAAGAGGTTCTTTAACTCCGTTTAATGCAATGAGCTTCTCTTTCCAGGTCACGGGTTCCACATCTCTCGGAGCGGCTTGGGGATAAAGCACGGCCCACAAGACACAAATCGACGCATATGCTCCAGCGAGGAGAAGTCCGGGCAAAACACCGGAAATCAATAGCTTACCTATTGATTGCTCCGTGAGCATCCCGTACACGACAAAACCGATACCGGGCGGTATGAGGAAACCGAGTGTTCCTCCAGCCGCCACACTACCGGTTGAGAGCTTCGGATCGTATTTGAAGCGTTCCATTTCAGGAAGTGCGACTGTTCCCATTGCCGCGGCAGTTGCGACGGACGAGCCCGACACTGCAGCAAAAGCACCGCACGCGCCGATGGTTGCAACAGCCAATCCGCCCGGCACTTTACGGGTCCATTTATCAAACGACGTATAGAGATCCCGAGTCATTCCCGAACTGCCAGCGAGAGATCCCATGATCACAAACAACGGAATCACGGTATAAGGATAAAATGAGGCCACTTCCCACATGGTACTCGCGGTGGCGGCAACTGCGGGTTCAAATGCGCACAGGATGTAAAGACCTATGAATCCCACAAACATCATGGCGAAGGCTATGTGCATGCCTAGGAATATGAGTATGAAAACACTCACAGAGCCCAATATGCCTATCATTACAGGATCTACGATCATTCAGCCAACCTCCGCACGGAATCTACGAGATCGAAGAAGAACTCAAGGAGCAAGAAAAAAGCTCCGACAGCAACCAACATGCGAAACGGCCACTGGGGAATGCGCAACATGTCGGAAACTTGTGTATTCTCCAGAGAAAGAACCACTCCTTGCCAGCACAATATTGCTACAATGGACATGCTCATGAGCGTCGTGATGATAGTAACGATTGTCCCCAGTTTCTCCGGCAAACGTTCGACAAGAAACGTAACTCGCACATGATCTCTCATTTGCTGAGCATAGGCTAATCCGAGGAGGACCAGGATCGACAGCATCAAACTGGAGAGTTCAAATGCTCCCGGAATCGTTCGTGAAAAAAGATCCCGATAGGTTGCGTCTGCAGAAGTCAGCAGCATCATAGGAAAGATAAACACCATGCCCACATAACCAAGCACTCTCGTGGCAGTCTGGATGACATCACGTATTCTGGTATACATTGTTGCCTCGGTTGTTCTTCGTAATTTCTTGCCCGCAGCCTTTACCGACTATCGACCTCATCAGCGAAGTGGATGCCCGGTCATTCTTTCTTGTGAACCGAATGACCGGACAGGTAAACGTAAAACCTTTTCTGACGTAAGAGTTACTTTTTCTGGGCCCATTCAGGGGGAAAGGCAACGCACTTGGTACCGTGTTCTTCTGCAATCTTGTTGTACATGATTACCGCTTCTTTTGCCGGGTGCCCCTGTTTTTCCAGATCGGCTGCCCATTTTTTCGTAGCTTCCTGGAATTCCTTAAACCACTTCGCTTCCTGGTCGGGCGGCAGATCGTAAATGTTTGCGCCTTTTGCCTTAAGTTCTTCCATCATCTGGGCGTACGTCTTCTTCCCCAACCCATGGGTAGTGGCGAACGGATTGCCGACCACTTCCATGATTATCTTCTGGAGGTCCGGAGGGGTTTTGTCCCAGGTTTTCTGGTTCATTACGACGCCTTCCGAAACACAACCGAAGGTGGCTTTCACCGCATGTTTGGCTACTTCATGAAGTTTGAATGCAAGAATAAGCGGCGGGCAGGTGACCAGACCGTCTATGGTTCCGGTATCCATCGCCATATAAACATCACCCAACGGCATGAATACGGGTTCAGCGCCAAGAGCTTTGATGTAAGCAGTCTGCATTCCACCCGGGGACCTGATTTTCATACCCTTCAGATCTTCCAGGCTGCGCACGGGTTTGGTTGTCCACAGGAACGCTTGAATACACCCATTGAGTTCGAGCACTTTTACATCCTGAAATTCTTTGTTCAGGATTTCCTTATTCATAGCATTACCGATATCTGTGGCAAGCTCCTTGCCGTCTACCCATGCAGCCAAAGAGAGCACGTCGGTCATTGGAAATCGGCCGGGCGTCCATGTCGCGGTAAAGTAGCCCATATCCGAAAGACCTTTTTTCACGATATCGAAATGTTCGGGACCCTTACCCAGAGCTCCACCTGCGTATAGGGTGTATGTGATGCGTCCGTTGCTTCTCTTCTTAAGCTCTTCCAGCATTGGAGTCCAGACCGTCGTCACTTCACGGCTTGCAGGCGGATGCCAGGTGCTAAATTTGAGATGGATGGTTCCACCTTCCGCTGCTGTGGCCGGACCACTTCCAATGAGCAATATGCTCGCAATTGCCAGAGCGCACGCCAACAACATGGTTCTCTTCATGATGTCCGTTCCTCCATTGGGGATAGGTCCATCTGCGGGATTTTGAGATGAACCTGTGTTCAGGGGCTGCACATTTAAGCAGACCGCGGTTTTGATGCATGTCGATTATGATCGATATCGGATCGCTTCCATAACGTCAAAACAAAATTTCATTACCGCCTGGAGCCAATTTCTTGAATCCAGCGCGGTCACGTAGTTGCAAGCTGCAAAAGGATGGCGTGACATCCCATGTTGTCGATCGGCTAGCTGAAGAGCCGATCCTCGTTAAAAGGTCGGCGGACTTATTACCCAGACCACAACAGTCTCTGTCGTTCCCGGATTTGTCCATTTATGAGGTAATGACGAAGTATGGTAAAAACTCTCGTTTTCGTTAACCCGGTGAATGGCGCCGTCCAATTCGATTTCCAGTTGCCCTTTAAGCACAATCCCGAATTCTTCCCCCACGTGAGCGTACGAACCGTGGGAACCGCCACCGGGCTGGATCACCGTGTAAAAAGGATGCATGCGTTTGTCCTTGGGATCGGTAACGAGCGACCAGATTTTTGCGTTCCACATGTTCAATGAAATCAAGGTGCGCTGGTCAGGCCGAAGGACCACATCATCCGTAATTGAATCGAGAAAAAAATCGCTTATCTTTGCTTGAAGGGCATCGGCGATCTTTTTCAGACTCGCAATTGAAGGGGACACTTTCCCGTGTTCGATCTGTGACAGGTATGCACTGGTGCACCCAACTTTTTCCGCTAGCTGCTTGAGCGTTTGCTTGTTACTCTGACGCCGGGCCTTTATCTTGACCCCGATTTCTACTTCAAGAGGCATACGAAACTCATGAGAGGGGTTAATTATTTATTAATAAAAAAAGTATATGCTAATCAAAATCCGAGTCAAGGGTTTTTTGATCGTACATTTTTGTAGTGTTCAAGCAGTGTTAGCAGGACTTCACCGTCGGTGTTCCCACCGCAAAACGCGTAATTCCATCATATAAGTTGAAATCGAATGAGCTACCTGCAGGTGCGAAGTCTGATCTTGGACCTCTCTTAACGGAAAAAATGTGACCCACCTTGATTTTTTGCACCGCGCCAGGAGCCCGGCCATCGGACAGAAAAGGAACGTCGGGACGAGACGGGGTTGTTTGCGTACAAGAAGTAGAGTAAAGATCAAAAACCAGGACGTCGCGTTTCTCGGCAGAGTGCCGGAAGGCAAGAAACGGATGTTCCGATAATCTGCGCTTTGAAAGATCGACGGTTGATAATTCGAGAAGAATTCCTGTTCTCGGAAAAAGCCGGAATGGTCGGTAACACATGTTCCGTCGCGGCACAATGACTCTTAATTGATTCTCCGTAATGTGGACGTCTCAGAAGACCTCAAAGGGATCGATTCCCATGCGGCCGATTGATCGAGGAGATCGTTCCAAAGATTAAGATCTGCGACTTCAACGTATCTGCAACAATTCCTGTTGATTCGACGAAGAGAGCGGTGCTGCAGCAGGCAACGACAACCGCGCTATTCGTCTTTGTGGAGAAGTGGTCTTGGAAGAGAAGGACAAAAAAATTGAGAAGCTGACGAAAGAAATCGAGGAAATGCGTCGGCTGCTGGAAGCGAAGACAATAACTGAAGTTCACCCCGAATTCGATAAGAGTGAATTCATGGAAAAGGGAAGATATCGACAGGCAGTCGTATTTTCACCGAATCCTCTCTTTACGTTGGATAAAGATGGTCGGATCTTGTTCTGCAACAAATCGTGCGAAGATCTCATAGGCTATCAACTGAGCGAAGTGTCGGGCAAACGGTTCGGTTCGAGGTTCCTGGAAGGCGACTCGGCGAAACGACTGGCTGATGCGGTGACGAGAGTTTTCAGAGGAGAAATGTGCCCGAGGATTCAGCTTGAAGTGCGAAGGAAGGACGGCCAAATCCGTCACACTTTGTCCCGCGCGTACCCCATTTATTCGCCCGACAACAAAGTGGAAGAATGCGCAATAGCAAACGCGGATATAACGGAACTCAAAATTGCGCAGCAAGCGTTGGAGGAGAGTGAGGAACGATACCGCGCTCTGTCCGATTCGTCGTTTGAGGGAATCGTGATTACGAGAGACGGGATCATTATCGATGCCAACGAGAATCTAACGGCAATGTCAGGATATGAGCTGGCCGAAGTGACTGGGATGCGCGTGACTGAACTCATTGCGAAGGAGCATTCAAGTGAAACGCTCAACAATATCTTGGCAGATGAAAGCAAAAGCTACGAATTGACGGCAGTAAAGAAAGATGGCGTCATGGTCCCTATAGAAGTTCGGGGCAAAACGATCCCTTATAAAGGCTCGTCAGCCAGGGTCTCCGCGATCCTGGACATAACGGAAAGAAAACGCGCCGAGCAGGCGTTACGTGATAACGAGCAGAGATTGCAGGCGATTTTCGAAAGCGCCCGTGATTGCATTTTCATCAAGGACCGGGATCTCCGGTACCTTCATGTGAATCCTGCGATGGCTCGTCTCTTGGGACTTCCTGCTTCCAGCATCATCGGCCGCAGATCTGAAGAAATCTTCGGACAATCCGCAGGGAGACATATTCGCGCAGTGGAGACCAGAGTCCTCAACGGAGAATCAATCGAAGAAGAACATACGAGACCCGTCAACGGTGAACCCATGACTTTCCTGGACACTCTGGTACCTTTGCGGGATTCAAAAGGCGAACTTTACGGTATATGCGGAATATCCAGAGACATAACCGAGCGAAGAAGGATTTCGCCTTCGTTGTCCGACGGATCGTGGAAGTATCTATCAGCCGCCATGGAGTCGGTCATGGAGAAAGCGGCTCACATTGCCGCAAGAGAAGGAATAATCCTCCTTTTAGGCGAGAGCGGAACAGGCAAGGATCACCTGGCCCGTTGGATTCACGATCGTTCGAGACGTTCAGGAAACCCGTTCTTTTCGGTGAACTGTGCGGCATTACCCCAGGATCTTGCCGAGTCCGAGCTGTTCGGACACGAATCCGGGGCATTCACCGGTGCGAAAAACCGTAAAAGAGGACTCCTGGAATTGGCGGAAGGGGGGACCCTCCTTCTGAACGAGATTGGGGAACTCTCCCCCGTACTTCAAGCAAAGCTCCTGAGCTTTCTGGACACGCGGTCCTTCCTTAGAGTTGGCGGAGAGAAGAGTGTGCGCGTTGATGCACGAATCATAGCAGCCACTCACAGGAACCTGGAAAAGGAGGTCTCGGAAGGAAGGTTTCTTCAGCCACTGTATTACAGGTTAAATGTGTTCTCCATCACCATTCCCCCTCTTCGAGAGAGATTGGAGGACATTCCGGTTCTGGTGGAAGCGATTGTGTCCAAAATCACGTCTGAAATGCATATGACCGAAACGCCGGTAATAGACGCTGCCATGATCCGGGACTTGAGTCGGTACGATTGGCCGGGAAACGTGAGAGAACTGCGCAACGTGCTCGAACGTGCCTTGATGCTCTGGGACAGCGGCGGTCTGGAACCCTCGGTTCCTATACGCGAAGCGCTCTCAGGTGATTGGTTTTTTTGCGTGAAATCCTGCCCGGGAAAAACTCTTCACGAGTTGACCGAAGATTTCCGCAGATCGCTGTGCCTCGAAATGATAAGGCGGCTGGGGAACAAGAAAGAAGCGGCTCTCGCGCTGGGGATATCGAGAGATTCCATTTACAGATACATCAATTCATGATGGTGCGTCGGCATCCTCGGACGCAGAGCGGTCGTGTGTCATGAGATTCTGACGCCAAAATAGCTGTTTTTGAGGCTGTGTCAGCAGACGCTGACATACGGCCATCACCTCTGCAGCAGCGCTTCCTTACGACTCCACGCCTGGTAGATTTAATAATCAATAAAAACAATAGCTAACAAAGTTGTCAATCTCAAACGAAATTGTGGCACAGCGCTTGCCTTTTACTGCGGTAAATTCCAACAAGGAGAAGCTGTTATGAAAAAAGCATTTCTCATAATAATGCTGGCAGTGATTACCGCTTTGATGACTGGCATAGCGATGGCTGGAAGCTTTTATGTAGTCAAGAACGCTACAGGCCAGGTTGCAGTGGTCGACTATACCACGGGTCCCGAGTGGGTGAAAGTTGACGGTCCGTACGGGACCGCAGATGCTGCGAAGCGAGCAGGTGGAATCGGAACGGTTTACGGCTCGGGACCGAAAAACATGCTCATCCCCAGAAGAGCAGAATAATACCTCAAACCCTCCCCTGAGCCTGGTTTCCCGGCAAATTAGCCCGTGGAAGCCAAGCTTCCTCTGGTTGATACCTATTCGCTTTTAAGCAGTAAATCTGGGGAAACCCTTCTTGTAAGAAGTGTTTCCCCAAACCCCTTCCCAAGAACTTTTAGCATTTGGCTTATAGCGGTTATCGAAAGTCTTGACGGAATCCAATGCCTGCAATGAGAAGAATCAGTAGCGCCGGCGTCCCTGCCGGTGAGAACTTATTGATTTGTTTGGTGAATTGTTCGCTGGCACGGAGGCCGGCGCTACCAATTGCTGGGAACTGCTCTTCACAATCCGTGATTACTTTCGAGAATCGGTATAAGTCATAGTTTTTCCATAGGAAAAACTATGACTTAAGCAAGTGTTGAAAATTTTTTGGAGGAGCTTGAGGAACCTTTTCTTACAAAAAAGGTTCCTCAAATATTACTTCTTTAAAAGCGAATAGGTATTAATCATTCGGGATTAGCGATGGCGGGGACTCTGGAGCGCTTTACGTGCATGATCACGAAGCACACTCCCGCTATAGCCAATACTATTACAGCGATAATGTCCACTTCGTGGGAGTATTGCTGAACAAGAGTCCAATTTTGACGGAGTTTGTAACCGCACAAGAGGAGGAACGTGTTCCAGATAGTTGCACCGATCAGAGTGTACAGGCAGAAAGGAAGCAGCCGCATTTTGCCAAGGCCTGCAGGGATGGATATCAGATGCCTCACCACAGGTATGAACCGGCTTGCCAGAATCGTCCATGAGCCGTGCTTCGCGAACCAACGCTCGGTCCATTCCAGATGCTCCCGGTTGAGAAGCAAATACTTGCCGACACTGAGCACGAGAGGCCTGCCCCCCAGATATCCCATATAATACGACAGCAACGACCCGACAATGGAACCTATGGATGTGGCGAGAATCGAAGCCTCAAGCGTGAACTTGCCCTCGGCAGCGAGAAATCCCACGAACGGCATGACCAGCTCACTGGGAACCGGAGCAACCATGCTCTCTAGAGCCATGAGAAAGCCCGCACCCCAATACCCTAACTTCTCAATTATGTACGTGAAATATACCGCCAAAAACTCAACCATATCTGCATTACCTCACAAGAAATATTAATGATTATAACCCCATTTTACAAGAAACTCAACCTCGCGCAATCCATTCGGACATCCAAACAGTGATCCGGGAAAAAGGTCTCAAGCCCCGGAGGGGGCATTCATCGGATTCTGTACTTCAGTGAAGGTTACCCATTTGGAATCTTCTTTGACAAGAAGGGCTTCCCCGAAATGGCTTCGCTTTGATTCAGCACGACGAGATTGTCTGCGTGGATAGCCTCGTCATTTCTCCGGTATCCGAGGATCCAGTCTATTTCGGCGGTCTGTCGGCCCAATATTTTATGCATTTCATCGGAGGAATAGTTCACCAGTCCCACGGCAAGTTTTTGTCCAATAGTATCGACAACATGGACGGATGCACCGTGTTCGAATTCCCCGCGGACTTCGATCACTCCAATAGGAAGGAGACTTTTGCCTGCCCGAGTGATTGCCGCTGCAGCTCCCTGGTCCACGATCAATTCGCCTTCAGGTTCCAGGTTGTAGCGTATCCAGTGTTTGCGAGCGGAAATGGTCTCCTTCGCGGGCATGATGAGCGTCCCGCACAGATCCGCTTCCATAGCTTTTTTCACGATGTGAGGGATCTTACCGCATGCGATTATCATGGGAATACCCGATAAACGAACCTTTGCGGCTGCCTCCATTTTTGAGGCCATTCCCCCTCGACCTACTCCCGAGGAAGTGTCTCCTGCCAGATTTTTGATCTCCGGGGTGAGATCCTCTACGAGAGAAATGAGGCACGCTTCCGGATTGGTCCGTGGATCGCAATCCATGAAGCCTTCTATATCGGTGAGTGTCAGAAGAAGATTCGTGTCGGCCAGTGTGGCTACCAGAGCAGAGAGATTGTCGTTGTCTCCGAATTTGATTTCATCCACAACCACGGTATCATTCTCGTTCACGATGGGGACAACCCCTAGCGAAAGTAATGTAGTGAGCGTATTTCTCGCATTCAAGTAGCGCCGTCTGTGGGTCAGGTCATCCTTTGTAAGCAGCATTTGCCCGACCTTCACCCCATGCCGGTCAAAGGCTTCTTCGTAAGCAGCCATCAACCGGCTCTGGCCGACGGATGCTGCAGCCTGCTTTTGAGGGATTGTTCGCGCTCCACCCTTGAGTCCCAGGCGCTTCACTCCCGCTGCGACTGCACCGGAAGAAACGACGATGAATTCCTTGCCCTGAGCTTTGAACTCACAAATGTCGTCCACTATGCTCTGGATGATTCCTCGATCCAGGCCCTTCTTGGAGGTGACGACACTCGATCCGAGCTTCAGGACTACTCGACGGACACATGAAAGAACTTCTTTTCGTACGGTTGCGTTCATTCCTGCTCACGAGTCTTCTTTAGCAGCTTTCCGGCATGTCGCAGCAGATCCTTTACTCCAGTTCCGGTGGCTGCCGAAATCAAATGAACCGAGAGTCCCAGATGTTCCAGTTCATTCTTAAGGTCTTCGGCCGGACCGGCGTTCTCAGGGAGATCCATTTTGGTCACCACCGCGATCATGGGCAGCTTTACCAAATCCTTCCGGTAAGAAGCAAGCTCATTCATGACAATGTGAAAGCGTTCCAACGGCGTGGGGGTGAGTAGCGGAGAAGGGTCCACCAGGTGCAATAATACCCGGGTACGCTCGATGTGGCGGAGGAACCGATCTCCCATTCCTGCGCCTTTGTGCGCGTCTTCAATCAGCCCGGGTATATCGGCCATGACAAAATCGCGGCCACCGGGGCCGCGCACCACTCCTAAACCGGGGACTTTCGTGGTAAACGGGTAATCCGCGATCTTCGGTGTGGCGTTGCTCACTCGCGAGAGAAGCGTGGATTTTCCGCTGTTCGGCAATCCTACGAGTCCAATATCCGCGATGAGCTTTAATTCCAGAAGGAGTGACCGTTCTTCCCCGGGCTGCCCTTCTTCAAAACGTCTTGGAGCTCTGTTTCGTGATGTTGCAAACCGCGCATTGCCGCGTCCGCCTCGGCCTCCCCGGACTGCCAGGAGCGTACTCCCGGGTCGATCCAAATCTGCGAGAAGCTCGCCGGTAGTATCATCTTTGACAAGAGTGCCCACCGGCACCCGAATCACGAGATCCGGAGCAGCCCGGCCGTGTTGATCTTTTCCTTTTCCATGCGTGCCGTTCCGCGCTCTGTACAGTTGTTGATATTGACAGTCCAGAAGGGTATTGAGAGACTCGTCAGCCACGAGCAGGACGTCCCCGCCCTTCCCTCCATCACCGCCGTCCGGACCGCCCTTCGGAACGTACGCCTCCCTTCGGAAACTCAGACAGCCCCGGCCGCCTGTTCCCGCAAGGACGGTAATACGCGTTTGATCTACAAATTTCAAAATGGAGTTGCTGCGAGCGGAAAATCGGTGGTGATTTCAGAGGTGAGGCTTCGGACTATTTCGGCTTGATATCGCGTCCGGAGTACTTCTGTTCATGCGCAGCAAGTACATCCGGAACCACGAGCAATTGCTATTCTGCCGCTGAAGCTTCCACGGAAACCGGTAAAATGGTCACTCGTTTCCGGTCGCGGTCCTTTCGTTCGTATTTTACGATCCCGTCAATTTTGGCGAATAGAGTATAGTCCCGTCCCATTCCGACGTTCTCTCCGGGATGTATGCTTGTCCCTTTTTGTCGGACCAGGATATTGCCGGCCCTGACGAGCTGCCCGGCGAAGCGTTTCACTCCAAGGCGCTGACCGGGACTGTCCCGACCGTTCCTAGAGCTTCCTCCTGCCTTTTTGTGGGCCATAGTACATTCCTCCTGTCCTTAATGAGTGAGAGTTTTCCGAAATCCCGGAGTTCTCGAAAGTAGCAAATATGTAAAATATTAGCTGGTAGCTTCCATAGCGGTACCGGTCATTATGGATTCGATTTTGAGCAGAGTGTACCACTGTCTGTGACCTTGTTTCTTCTTGAAGGCATGTCGCCGCTTCTTCTTGAAGACCAAAATCTTGCGGTCTCTTGCAGTTCTCATTATGGTAGCCTTGACTGCGGCATCGGCCACGAGTGGTTTTCCCAGACTGATCGTATCGGCGCTGCCGATTGCGAGCACCTGATCCAGAGTAACTTCCGACCCGGGATCGCCTGCGATCTTTTCGACTTTAAGATGATCTCCCGACTGAACCTTGTATTGTTTTCCGCCGGTTTGCACAATGGCGTACATGTGAAGCCCTCCTGAACAATAACAAGCCATTAAACCATTGCTTTGCGAACCTGTCAAGCCAAATACGCAAAAATGTGGAATCTTGTATCGGGAGCCGCATAGCTGAATCTTACACAAACGTGGTAATCATTCAGGTATGCGGGGAAAAGGTTTCTTCAGGCCCTTCCAGGGAACAAAATTCCTAGCTCCCGCTCGTTTCTGAATGATTGCCAAATGTGCTCGTTTTCCCTTGACAGAAGACAAGGGGCCTGCTAAAAATTAGTGTTTACACGTGTGGAGAGGTGCTACATGAAGACCTGGACCCCCAAAAAAGGGGAAGTAGAAAAAAAGTGGTTCGTTATAGACGCCAAGGACAAAGTGCTCGGAAGAGTCGCAGCGGAAACCGCCAGAATCCTCAGGGGAAAGCATAAGCCTACGTTTGCTCCTCATATGGATACCGGTGATTTCGTCATCATCGTGAATGCTGCACAGGTGCGCCTTACCGGGAAAAAACTGAGCCAGAAAACCTATTATACCCATAGTGGATATCCCGGAGGCATAAAGGCCACCAAGGCCGAAAAAATGCTCAAGGAAAAACCGGACCGTGTCTTGAGGCACGCAGTGCGCGGCATGCTCCCGAAAAATACCATCGGACGCGCCCAGCTCACGAAGCTCAAGATCTACGCGGAAGGGACTCATCCACACATTGCCCAGCAACCGGAAACATACGAGATTTAATCCTGGAGAATCAACATGAGTGAGGATCGCTTCTACGCGACAGGAAAACGAAAAAACGCCATAGCGAGAGTATGGATCAAGCCGGGTAACGGAAGCATCGTTGTAAACGAGCGTCCCCTGGACACGTACTTCGGCCGCCAAACCTCCCGCATGGTCATACTGCAGCCATTTGAACTCACGCAGACTGTGGGTCGTTTCGACCTAGTGGCAAGTGTGCATGGCGGAGGACTTTCAGGGCAGGCGGGAGCCATCAAACATGGTTTGAGCAAAGCATTACTCAGCGTCGACCCGTCTTTCAGATCGATCCTCAAGAGCGCAGGATTTCTGACCCGCGATTCACGAGTAAAAGAGCGCAAAAAATACGGGAAACGGGCTGCAAGAGCGAGTTTCCAGTTCTCCAAACGTTAATCGTACAGCACTTCGAAACATGGATATGTCCCCGGAGACGTTTCGTCTCCGGGCTTTCTTGCTGTACGAAAAACTCTACTTATTGTACTCTTCCATCAAAGCCTGCAGTATCGGTCCCGCATTTCCAAGCAGAATTTCGTCCATATAGTCATCGAAGGGGGTGGCGGAAAGATTCACCAGGATCAGTTTGGCCCCTCGTCGTTTTGCCTCCAGGGGAAGCATTGCAGCGGGCTGTACCACGAGTGACGATCCCACGGTTAAAAACAGATCGCAATTTCGGGAATGATCGAAAGAAGCTTCCAGGACATCTGAAGGGAGAGCCTGACCGAACGCGATGGTCGCGCATTTCAGAGGCCCTCCGCAATGTTTGCAGTACGGCACCTCCACACCTTCACGGTCCATCTCGTCAGTAATGTGCTCTCTGGGCCAACGGCGATGGCAATCCAGGCACGTGACTTCCAACACGGTTCCATGCAGTTCGTAAATTTTTTCGGGTGAACTCCCCGCCTTGTGGTGAAGCCCGTCTATATTTTGCGTTATCAGCGCGAGAAGCTTACCGCTCTTCTCGAGGTCCACGATAGCCTTGTGAGCCGGGTTGGGAACGGCATCCCTCATGGCAGGGTACCTGGACCGGTCGTATTCCCAGTACAGCTTTCGATATTTTTCATGGGAAAGAAAGCGTTGATACGTCAGGTCATCTGGATTGTACCTGGACCATATCCCTCCAGGGGACCGGAAATCAGGGATCCCCGATTCAGTGGAAATTCCTGCGCCCGTAAAGACGACTATTTTTTCTGCTTCGCGCATCATTCGGGCGGCGTTTTTCAGATTTTTATCGGAAATATCGTGCATGTTCTTCTCCTGATTGCCAAAATTAGTGTCCGATTGAAGATTAGGGATTGTTGGTGGGTGCCGTGCCTCCGTGCCGGCACACATTCAATATAATCAATGATATCGATAGAATGGGCCGGCAGGGACGCCGGCCCCCACTAGTACCTTGTTTTATACTGATTCTCAAAAGTAATCGCGAATTGCGAAGAGCGATTCCTCGAATTTGGATAGGGGTAGGAACGACCGGTTACCCGGCGCTCCCCCCTCCGAACCGTACGTGCGGATCTCCCGCATACGGCTCTCCAGTCGGTGGTTCACCCCCGAGGGGACTGACTAACCACGCAGAGGATGCAGACGAGAGAACATCCAGATGTGGCGAAAGACTCGAAGCCTTCTCCTCCATTACAGAGGTAGCCAGCGTGCGGTGTCAGCGTAATACACGGTTAGTCCATCTGATAGCAGCGGATGTCTCCGGCGGTCTAGGCCAAACGGCCACTCGATACCGGTGTATATTCCGCGTTTCTGACTGTTGCGCACCCACCTTCCTGCCTCCCTTTGCTCCTCGCCCATTACGGCGTCTCAACGCTACTATGGAGGCTCTGACTTCTGTGTGTGTCTCTCCCGCACACAGATCTCCCTGCTTCACGTACTCAACCGTCCAGACCATTCCGTCCCCAACCACCTGGTGGCCCTCTGTCATCGCTTTTACACCTTACCCATCAGCTCGACAGATCTCCCGCACTGGTACTTCGGCAACTCAATGCCTTCCCAACCACGGGTCTAGGCTTCGCCATAGGCTAGCAGGCTCGCCGAAACCACCCGGCCGAAACAGGTTCGTTATCCTACGGACTGGTCGTTCACCTCCTGTTGCTCTCCACCCCGCCTCACGACGACGCAGTTACAGTCGGTTACAGGCCGGAGAAGGTATACCTGGAGAGGACTTGCACCTCTCTGATCAAGTACGCTCACAGGCGCACTAGCCACCGGCCTCCGTGCCGGTGGACAATATGCAAACAAATCAACTAGTTTTGCCCGGCAGGGACGCCGGGCGCTACTGATACTCTTCAGTGCTGGTATCGGATTGCTTCAAAACTTTTGAGAAACACTATAGAGCACGGGATAAATGTCGGAGTTCTTGACAATCTCCAATAGAGACAACGTAAGGTGCTGGTGAACGAAACGAACCACATCGCTCATGGATATTGATGGTTTCATGCGAGCAACACGAAGTGACGCGTATAGGATTTGGCGGGGGTTGGGACTATTCGTCACCGAGGCCGTAGACTTTCATATAATGTTTCAGCGAATACCTGGTAATCCCCAGAAGACGAGCGGCTTCTTGCCTTTTCCCCTTGGATCTGCGAAGTGCCTCAAGGACCATGGCTTTTCGGAAGTCGTTCGTCAGATCCTGGAGTGATCTTTTCTTGGGGAAGCTGACCGCATACGTCCAGTCTTCTTCCTGGGAATACAGTCCAACAGTGGAAAGACTTATTTTTTCGTGTTTGGACAATATGGCGGCTCGCTCCAGGACGTTTCTCAATTCTCGGACGTTACCCGGCCAGTGGTACTTTGCCAGGCTGGCCATAGTGTGTTCATCCAGAGTGGGAATTTCCGGTAGCCTGATCTCCCGTGCTATGTCTTCCAGGATTTCTTTCACCAGGATGGAAAGATCCTCCATACGTTTTCTCAAAGGAGGAAGGCAAATAGAGAGCACGTTCAGCCGAAAAAACAGGTCGCCTCTGAAGCGTCCTGCCTGCACCTCTTGACGGAGATCTCTGTTGGTTGCGGCAAGAAGTCTTGCATTGATACTGATGTTTTTTTCGCCGCCGACTCGGGTAAAAGAGCGAGTGTCAAGAAAGGTCAAGAGTTTTGCCTGGAGCAGGAGCGAGAGTTCTCCGATTTCGTTCAGCAGCAGTGTTCCGCCGTCCGCGAGTTCCAGGAGGCCGCGCTTTTTTCGCACAGCTCCGGTAAAAGCTCCAGCTTCATGACCGAACAGCTCTGATTCTGCCAATTCAGAGCTGACTGCAGCGCAGTTAATGGAGAAAAACGGACCAAAGGCTCTCCGCGAATTATCATGGATGAACTTGGCCATATAATCTTTGCCGGTCCCCGTTTCTCCTGTGAGAAGGACCGTACTGTCCGTTACCGCCGCCTGAAGCGCCAAGCTCAAGGCCGACCTCATGCTCGCGGAGGGATAATCCGGCGCTGCAACCCTGTTTCTCCCCGAACCGCCTCGGAATTTTTCTTCCGCCATTTGGCGGTCCGTTATGTCTCGTGTTATCCCGCAGAGACCGATGATATTGCCGTAGTTATCCCTCATCGGCGCTTCGATCATGTGGAATGTGGTCTTCATACCTTTCATGGGAAAGGTTACGATTTCATCAACAATCTCGCCGTTCAAGACCCGCAGCTCAACGTCCTTCATCAAGTCATCATTTTCCCTGCCGAAAAGTTCCGTAGCGGTTCGGCCTATGATGCGAGAAGCCGGCAATTCAAGAATTCTTTCCATGGCCGGATTCACGTGCGTATATCTTAGCTCCGAGTCTTTGATGAATATGATGTCGGGGGTATTTTCGAAGAGAGCCCGAAAACGTTCTTCCGTTTCACGCAGAGCATGTTCCGCGCTGATACGAGCAGTCAAATCACGCTTTATCAGCCAGAACGACTCCAGCATAGTATTTCTGAATCCTGCAATCAGATCGATTTCAAAACGCCGGAGTCCCTGATCTTTCGAAAACTCACTTGTTTCAGAGGATAAGAAAGAACAGTGGTTTCGTACCCATCTCATGAAAAGCCGTTCAAAATCGCTTTCCACTGGTACGAATCTCCGGAGCCGAACGCCTCTCAATTCTTCAATGCCACTGAATCCGTGAAGTCTGCCGAACTGGTCGTTTCCTCCGGAAACTTCAGCATTCATGATGGACGCAAGGAGTTCGGCTTCAGGCAGTTTCCTGGGGACCGGTTCGCTCAGCACGAATTCGGCTATACCGGCAGGGAAGATGTTGAAGAGTTTCCTGAATTTTTCATTGAGAAAGAGACGTTCCCGTTCAAGGGTCAAATCTTCCACGAGCAGGAGAAGCAGCCTTCCTTCTCCCAGTCTTACCGAACGAAGATGAGCACGAACCCACCGGTCGACATTTGCTATACGGAGAGTGCCGACCCAGGATTCCATTTTCCTGTGACGATAAACCCTCTCAAAACACTGCTGGGCTTCTTGAGAATCAGGGAACAGATCTGAATAGGATTGTCCTATTATCCTGTGGTAATTGGGAGTAAAACGGGCACACCCTTCATTGGCGAACAGTATCCGAGTTGCGCTGTCTATTAAAATGGCGGGAAGAGGCAGAGCCTGCAGCAATTTACCAAAGGAAGTCCGATGAACTTCCCTGATACGGAAGCTGCCCGAAGCGGTCACCTCCTTCGTGAACAGGTTGGTCAGGCCGGAGGAGGTATCCGTTCGATGCGTATCTTCTTCGTCTGTCCTGAATATAGGTTCGCTCTCTTCGTCCATTTTCAACCTTCACACAACTCTTAGCACAATGATAGTCTCGATCTCTGAACCGTGTCAACGAAAGCTTTCGAAAAAGACTGATTTAAATAGTGTTTCTTTCATTCCGGGATTGTTGGTAGGCGAC
The DNA here is from genome assembly GCF_000266945.1 of Desulfomonile tiedjei DSM 6799. Classification (NCBI taxonomy): domain Bacteria; kingdom Pseudomonadati; phylum Thermodesulfobacteriota; class Desulfomonilia; order Desulfomonilales; family Desulfomonilaceae; genus Desulfomonile; species Desulfomonile tiedjei. Next base: position 465,426 of record NC_018025.1, on the reverse strand, counting down.
AGAACTACTTCCAGGAGCCGTTTTCCTAGCAGTACGACTTTGTGAACCTTTTTGGCTAGTGGATTGTGCAATTGCTGGATATTCGAACCGAAATTTTGGATTTGTCAACTGACACGGACTTGCAGTCAAGATAGTTCTCATTGAGGCGGTAACACTGATCCGCTCTCTTTGCCGGAATGATGGGGGCTAAAACTCGCTCCTGGCAAGCGCCTGAAGGATGTCTTGCCGATTTACATTTTGAAAAAGTGAGGATTTCTGGACCGAATCAACAGGCTTCCTTCGTGTCCATTTTCTTTACAGGATGTAAAAAACGCGCAGAATATCGATGGGAAAAACGAACGGAGGCCGCACAGTAAGAAACACGATTATGAGGTGGGTCTGAAAGAAGCACAAGCATTCGCAAAGAGAAATCTTGTGGTAATTACTCCACTGATTTAAGGTACAATTATTGCTTCTCATTCGACCTGCAGAAGAACGCCGGTTCAATATGGGGAGACATGACCAGAATCCTCAAGAGTTTTCTCAAAAAGCTGAAGGAGTGGCGATTCGGAGACTCGGCCGATTCTCGGGAAAAAGTCGCCAGACTCTTTCGGTTCAGATATGCCTGCTTTAAGGATCTCCTGGCCTCAAACACTGAAATGCTGACCATTATCACCGACTTCGAGCTGAAACTCCGAGGGCAGGAAGTCTTCGGCATGTCCTACATACGTTCTCAGGCAAGCCGGGCAGTATTTCATACATTGAAGATGGTGAAGGCGCTTGACGACCTTTCGGGCCATATTTATCCGATGCTGTTCGACAGAGTCGAAAGCATCAATGTGGCGATTAAAGAAGAATTGGGTAAAAGAAAAGAATTGCCCGTATCCACCTGGATTCTGCCTTATTCACACATTTCCAAGGAAATGGTCGACTGGGTTGGCGGGAAAAACGCGAATCTTGGAGAATTGCGGAATAAAGTCGGCCTTTCCGTACCAGAAGGATTTGCGATAACCACCAGAGCTTACCAATTTTTCCTCGAACAAAACGACCTCATAGACGAAATTAACAGAATGCGCATGGATCTGGATCCTCAGGACCCTGCGGCAGTGAATGTCGTAAGCGAACAGATCCAGCGACTTATCATCACCGCCGGCATTCCCGAGGAGTTGAAGGATGCAATCCTTTCAGCATATGCTGACATGGCGCAACAAATTTCGAAATCCCGGGGGTATCCCGTAGAACCGAAAGTTGCTCTGAGAAGCAGTGCCATCGGAGAAGACAGCGAACTATCCTATGCAGGCCAGTATCTTTCGGTCCTGAACGTTCCCCGGGAGAAAATTCTGGACACTTATAAGCTGATATTGGCAAGCCTGTACACTCCTCGCGCCATCTCTTACCGTCTCAATAAAGGCATGCGTGATGAAGACATCGCTATGAGTGTAGCATGCATAGAAATGGTGGAATCGGTTGCCAGCGGTGTCATGTTTACGTTGGACCCGAGCAACCCTACTGACGACAACATTCTCATTCAAGCGGTGTGGGGACTCGGACCGTATGCAGTAGACGGGATCATAACTCCTGATACCTACCGAGTAGCAAAGAATAACGGATTTTCTGTCGAGGAATCGAACATTTCTCACAAACCTGTTCAGCTCGTCTCCGATGAGGGCACCGGGCTGAAGGAAATAGCGGTCGAAGTCGGAAAACAAAATGAACCATGCCTGAGTTCCGAGCAGATCAAGGCTCTAGCACAATACGGACTGCGCCTGGAGAAGCATTACAAGTATCCTCAAGACGTGGAATGGGCAGTGGATTCCCAGCGGAATCTCTTCGTATTGCAGACACGTCCGCTACATTTGGAAACGGTCCAAAGTGACGGGGCAACCGGAATTCCTGTTGTCGAGGGCTATCCCATCATCATCGAAGGGGGTGCAACAGCTTTCCCGGGAATAGGATTCGGCCGGGTTTTCCAGGTGGAATCAGATGACGATCTGATACACTTTCCTGAAGACGGCGTGCTCGTTGCAAAGCACTCATCGCCACAGTTCGTTATTGTCATGCGGAAAGCTCGCGCCATTGTGACCGATGCTGGGAGCATCACGGGGCATATGGCCTCGCTCGCACGAGAATTCGGCGTTCCCACCATTTTGGGCGCAAAGGATGCAACCAAGAACATGAAGATAGGAACTGAAGTGACCGTGGATGCTTATTCAGCACGAGTGTATTCCGGAATAGTGTCAGAGTTGAAAAACCTGAGTGTCACAAGAGAATCCGCAATGAAGGAAACGCCGGTATATGAGACATTGCGAAGGGTCGCCGATTGGATAGTTCCCCTGGATCTGGTCAATCCACGCGCTCTGAATTTCAGACCCGAATATTGCCGAACACTGCACGATGTAATGCGATTCGTCCATGAACTTTCTTATCAGGAGATGTTCAAGATCAGTGATGCTGTTTCCGATACGGAAGGCGCTGGTGCTCTCAGACTCAGGGCACCGATTCCTCTCGATCTGCGTTTGATAGATCTCGGTGGGGGTTTGGCCGAAATTTCCGAATATGCCTTCTGGGTCAATGTGGATGAAATCACTTCCGTACCGTTCAACGCTCTTTTAAAGGGCATGTTGCATGAAGACCTCAGATTCCAGGGGCCGCGGCCCATCGATCTCGGTGGATTCTTTTCCGTGGTTCGGGAACAAATGCTTACGACAAATCCTGTGGAACGTTTTGGTGACCGGAGTTACGCGATCATATCCGATAATTACCTGAATTTTAGCTCCCGTATCGGCTATCACTATAGTGTTCTGGATGCTTACGCGTGCGATGCGGTGAACAAGAATTACATCACCTTTTCTTTCAAGGGTGGGGCAGCGGACGACGTGCGCAGAAACCGACGCGTCCGAGCAATAGCTTCCATTTTCGATCAACTCGGATTTATGGTGGAAGTGCGGGAAGACCGGGTGGACGCGAGATTCTACAAATACGAGTTGGAAATTATTCTCGACAGACTCGACAGTATAGGCAGATTGCTCCAGTACACGCGACAGATGGACATGCTCATGCAGAATGAAGAAAGCGTGACGAAATTGGCTCAGAATTTCCTGCTAGGCAACTACAGTTTAGAGGAAGATTTCTCTCCCGATCTCAAACAGCGCAATAATTGAAATTATAGCAGTTGCCAAAATTAGTGACCGATTGAACATAAGAATATTGGTGGGTGCCGTGCCTCCGTGCCGGCACATCTTCAATATGATCAATGATATCGATAGAATGGGCCGACAGGGAGAGACTGTCTCAAAATTTACAAATTGACAAGAAATCGTGCCACGATTCGCCATCTTCGATAGGGGTAGGCCTAGCGCCTACCCTTAATTTGGGCGGACACGAGGCCCGCCCCTACAATCAAGCCAGCAGGGACCATGAGAATTTCGTGCCACGACCTGAGATAAATTTGGACTTTTGCGACAGTTTCGGAACGCCGGTCCCCACCAGTATCTTGCGTTGAAGCATGAGATAAACGTCGAAATTTTTGGCAATCGATATATTACCATTCTAATATTCGACAGAAGCTTCGATCTTTCACAGACCCAATATCGATTCCACCTGTAAAGCACGATGGTGATAGGTGTGATGTGCAAGTATTCTCTCCCGGGCTGCTCGACCGATTTCTTTTGCCGTATCAGGTGCGAGAGTCTCAAGATGAGCGATTACTCCTTCTGAGCCGTTTGCAAGCAGCACTTCGGTCCCGGGCTCCAGAAAATCCTCGATTCCCGGCCATGTATCTGTAATAATACATGCACCTGCGCCTGCAGCCTCAAATACCCGTGTTGGAGGAGAGAATCCGAATTTTGCCATGCTTTCACGGTTGATATTAAGCACTGCCAGGCATGAGCTGTTCAGCACGTTGTGATCTCTCGTGTACACGTGGCCGAGATATCGAATATTTGGGGTCATGGATTTGTCGTCCCATCCACTCCCACCCAGGCTGAAGGTTCGCTCGGGCAGTTTCGATGCCGGAACCAGGAAAAATTCTTCCACACGCGCTTCCCGGTCCGGCAGCCTGTTCCCGATAAACGTGAGGTCAGCGGCAAAACGCGGGTCAGGATTTTCCGGGAAATGGGTGCTCGGATCCAATGCATTGTACACGGGAATGCATTCAGCGGCGCCGAGTGCGCAAAATGCGCTGACCACGGAATACCCTCCGCCGTACGTGAGTATGAGATCGAACCGCGGAACGAGAGACTTGAGTGGGTCGGCGGGATTGTTTTCTAACCTCTCCAGAGTCGCCGGTGCATCCACATCCCAGTAGATGACAGAAACGCCGGGTTTCTTCAGTTTCACCACTTCCGATTCAAGAAGCTCGTCAAACACTCCCACTCCACTGGCCTTCACGATGAAGTCCGCGCTCCGGGCCTGTTCCAGTGCCTTGAAAACCCCATCCTCTGTAGCCGGATAAACCACTATACGTGCCCACTCAGGATCGTCCATGTCCCGGTGCTTCTGACGATCGTACGCATCAGGCTCGAAGAAAGTTGTTTCGTGCCCTTTCTTGCCAAGGGCACGTATAATACCGCGATAATAAGTCGCAGCCCCGTTCCAGTATGCAGAAACCAGGCTGGAACCGAAAAAAGCTAACTGCATATGCTTGTCCTCAAGCTAATACTAATGTGCTTTCATAGAGAGAATTTTGAGAAATCTGTTGTTTGCCGGGACCGGATTTGCTCCCGCCGGTGGCGGGATTACTTCTTTGAACGCACATTCGTATAACACCAATTCGCTTCTATGAACCCAATTTTGGCCGGCACGGAGGCCGGCCACTACCGGCTGATGGTGAGATCCGGCGTCTCTGCCGGACCTCTCGGTTTTATCAAATTATTGGCGAAACGGTATAATTTCCCGGTCTGTTTGAAATCCGAGTTCATTACATATGCTCAGTAATTCGTTCACCCGGTGTTTGCATGTGTGACGTTCAAGAATGGTTTTCACGCTGCGCTCCGATAAGTGTTCTGCCAGATCCCGATCGTTGAGAATATCTCGAACAGCTTTCTCCATTTCTTTTCCGTTTTTCGCCACAAGATAATCCTCGCCCGGAGTGAATAACCCTTCTGCGTCATCCCACGGTGCGCACACGAGAGGAATGCCGCAAGCCATTGCCTCGAACACCCGAATTGTCGGTATGCCCGATAAGGTTTGCACGTACGGTCTTCTCGGAACGTGAACAGTGCAGGCAAAATCTGAAAACACTTGAGGAACCAGATGATTGGGGACCCATCCGCAGAATTCGGCCCCGGAGGCTGAGACTTCTTCCAGGGCATTTTCAGGATAACGAACTCCATAGATGCTTGTTCGCAGACCGAGATTACGAACGGGTTCAAAGAGGAATTCTCTCAATTCTGCAGACCGCTCGTCATCTCCCCAGTTTCCGATCCATACCAGGTCCCCGGAGGATGGTGATTTTCTTCTCGGAACGAACAGAGCCGTATCCGCTGCCTCATGCCAGGTCCATACTCGTGATGCCCAGTTCCTCTGAGAGTACAGTTCGCTGACGATCTGCCCGAACGCGAGCACCCCATCGTACGAGCTTAGATCAAACCGGGCAATTTCTTGAGGAGCAGTAACCGAACGATGATGCGTATCGTGAAAAAACAGCAAATATCGGCCACATCTCTGCTTGTGGCGGCCGATCGCGGCGATTACTTCCGGATCGTTCCATTCGTGAACCAGCACAACATCCGCTTGGTCCAGGACCCTGTCCAAGTACGACGGATCAAGCTGGTGATATAGACGGGGCGTGATAAACGGGAACTGCTGTTGAAAGCATTCCAAAGCACTGTGACCACTTTGCTCGAGCAGGTTCTTCCGGCTCCACCCGTCTACCGGTTCCCAAACGTCGACATGGTGGCCGCTGTTCTTTAATTCCCGGACGATCCCGCGCAAAAAGTGCGCGTTGCCATGATTCCAGTCAGAAACGATTGAATGGTAGAACAGGACGAAGTTCACCTTAGAACTCCACCTGCAACTCCGGTCCTACATGCCGAGATCTATCCTGTGATTCCGAAAGAAGAGTGTAATCCATGCATAATTCGGAATATGTATCGTAATATTTCCCTGACATGGCTTCACCACTATACCTGAATGCCCGCTCCCGGGCTTTGCGAGCAAGGGACTCCAGTTTTCTCTGATCTTCGGTAAGTGTGGTGAGAGCATGCTTCAAACCCTGCAGGTCATCGGGATCGACGAATAGAGCCGCGTCCTCCCACAGTTCATGAAATGTCGGGATATTTCCCAGCACCAGGGCGCATCCTGACAGAGCTGCTTCAAGCACGGCCAATCCGAATGGTTCATAACTGGCAGGCGAAACGAAGATGGAAGCCTCGGCATAAAATTCGGCCATCCGGGACGGAGCCAGGAACCCCAGGTACGTGATACGCTGGGGAGCATTTCCCGATCCGTCCGGTTTCTTACAGTCTCCGGCGATTAAAGTAGGCCATCGCAGATGAGTGGACACATGCTCCAGGGCAGCCACGTTCTTGGCTTCATCCCAAAGCCTTCCCGCGCTGAATATGAACCTCTTTTTCCTGCCCGGTTTGTATCGGAAAGGATCCTTGCCGTTCAATATCACTTCCGAATTTTGAATCGGTCCGTAAATGCGCTCCATCTGGTTTCGAAGAGAATTTGTTGGAAAGACAACTCCGTCTGCCAATTGCAGGCCGGAGGCGACAATGCCTCTGTACCAATCGAAATCGTCCGGAATATCGGTTTTCTTTACTGCGTTCCACCACGACAGTATGCAGGAATGTGCAACCAGTACGCACGGTTTATGCCACGGCAGAGAGGCAAACGCATACGAATTAAGGTGCACGAGATCCGGTTCATACTGACGAGCCAACTTCAACAACCATTCCGAAGCGCACGCCACATCTTCTTCAGGGTTTGCCATCCATTCAAGCTTGAATTCACCGAATTCCAGTTGCAGGTCGGGTATGGCTTTGGCTTCAATACAACGCACTTTAAGAATTGGATTGCCCATTATTGCCAGAATCGTCCGTACCCCCCGCCTCCGAAGACCTGCTGCAAGCTCTAAAGAATAATCCCATACTCCGCCTGCAGTGTCTGTGGTCATCAGCACTCGTTGCACAATCGGTCCGAGGTCAGGCATGTTTGCTCCCAGTGAAAGCTAACAGGAAATTGTTTCCCTACTTCCAGGCAAAAAACGCTGAACATGTATACAAAACTGCGATTTATGCAACTCGAATGCCAATGTTGCACACAAAAAAAGTTGTTGTCTCATCTATGCGTAATAATAGACAGTTTGGATTGCATCCCGTTCCGGCAATAAACCAGCCGAAATTGTTGCGTTAAATGACGATGTGTGCAAAACGCCCAGGAATGCAAGAAACTAGTAACAAAATCTGGTTCTTATAATGGCGGTTCTTTCTCGTTTGTAATATCGAAACTTTTTTGGCTCTATCGTTGTCCGCTTGGTTAGAAACAAAGCTCACAAATAATTGTTGGAATGAATGATATGCGTGCAGAATCAGACATAATTACGGATCATGAAATAATCCGGAAATGGCCCGAAGAACGCGACGAAAGACCTACTGATACCAATGTGCGTTCAAAGAAGCAATCCCGCCACCGGCGGGAGCAAATCCGGTCCCGGCATGCCTCCGAAGCGAAGTCAGCCACGCCAAGGGGTGGCGTTCGTAGCGAAGGAGATTTGCCGGGACCGGCAAGTAACAGGTGTCTCAGTATTCCCTCCACATTGGTATAAGGTAAAAGATATCGGTAAGAAAAAAGCTCCGAGTCTGTTAACAATTGCGTTCCCGGATTATGATGAAGAACAGGCGGCTGGAAGAGATTACCGGGAACGAATTTTCTGAGAAATTCGATGAGAAGCATCTCGCTTTTCTCAAACAAGACAAAATCTCAGGGGGCGATACAAATTCTTTCACAGCAATCGTTCGCATGCGACACCGGTGCCACATTCGTCTCACTGTACTATACCTACAGACGATATTCCGCATGTGTGGTGCATGGAGTAATTTAAACCCTTACCGGTCTTCATCCGGAGCTTTTTCGACCCGGCTCGTCAGTTCATCGATTATATTCAGGTTTTCCGCAGGGATATTCGGGAATCTTCTGCGGACGTAAATCCAGATAAAATGCCGGGGGGAATCTATGTGGGGAATAATTCCTGCTGCAGGAGCGGGGAGCAGAATGCAACCGTTGGCTTTTTCAAAAGAATTGCTTCCGGTGGGAAGCAGAAGCGATTCATTTGTCGAACGTCCTCGTGCCGTAAGCGAATACCTCATCGACCGCATGATACGCGCCGGAGCTACAAAGATTTGTATCGTCATCTCATCAGGTAAATCCGACATCATGGAATATTACGGCGAAGGCATAGATGGGGTTCATTTTTGCTATATGATTCAACAGGAGCCTCGAGGATTATGCGATGCGATATTCTGTTCGCTTCCGTTGATTCATCCCGATGAACAGGTGCTAGTAGGTTTGCCGGATACTGTGTGGTTCCCGGAAAACGGCCTCTGCACTCTTCCTGATGACATACTCTCGTTTCTCTTGTTTCCAGTGGATCGGCCCCATCTTTTCGACGCAGTTCTCCTACAGCAGGACGGAACTGTGGTTAAAATTCTCGTCAAAAAATCGAATCCCGGAACAAATTGGATTTGGGGAGCATTCAAGATGTCCGGCCGAATCTTCCACGATCTGTTCGATCTCTGGTGCAAAAGAGCGCAACAGGACGAATATATCGGCACACTCGTGAACAGCTACATTCGAGACGGAGGTCAGGCACTGGGTATTTGTGCAGGAGAGTCTTACGTTGACGTTGGGACGTTCGACGGATACCGAAAGGCGATCAATCTTCTCCATTCCAAACAGATTTATGAACGAAAGATTGCAACGTAAACGCATATTGCTTCGCTTCGCTCCATGCAATATTCATAAGAGAGAAGATGGCATGGAAGCCTTGTATCGTGCGATTTAAAGTCGTTGCAGTTGCAGGGCGTTGTTAAAAAAATGTCTTTCGATCGGAGGTCCTGTTATACTGGATCTATCGATTCTATCGAGGCTGTGCGCCAAAGCTTTTCAAAAGATTTGGGTTTCAGGAGGTCATCATGAAAAAGATTTTGCTACTTGCTGTTATTCTGGTGGGGGTAGCCGTTTCCGGTCTCGCGTACGCCGGGCCCTTAGCCGTAGCGAGTCATTTGGACACCGTTGTGTCAATTGACGGACCGACCGCTCTCGAACTTCCTGCGCAGTTAGCTCAATATCACCGCCATCGTTGTTACTGTTGCTGGCAATCGTACCGGCACGGATGGCGATGCAAATGGATGAGTCACTGGAAATGCAGAGACAGGGGTGGCTGGTGTCGGCGATAGCGGAGTGACAGCTTTCCTTGTCTTGAATTGCATAAGAAACAATCGTTGCATAGAAACGTGGTTATATTCGGCCCCTCGGAACTCTCCGGAGGGCCGCATCGTTTGTAGTCCATCACAAGAAAGAAGTTGTTATCCTGAAATTGGTCTTCGTATCGAAGAATCTGCGAGTATTGCGATTGGGTTTATGCATTCGGATTCAGAACAAATTAACAAAAAGCTCTCTGTCCTGAGCATTGCCTATCCCTTTGCACCTGTGAGATCGGACACCGCAGGAGGAGCCGAACAAGTTCTCCGACTTCTGGATGAAGGACTCGTCCGCCTCGGACATGAAAGCACTGTCCTTGCCTGCAGCGGTTCTCGAATCGTGGGCAATCTTATCGACTTTCCGAGAACAAACGATCTGATCGAATGTGATACGCGAAACAAAACGTATCGTCTTGTACGCGATCTGGTACGCGATGTACTCCGCGAACGAAACCTCGATCTGATTCACCTGCACGGAATAGATTTTATGGAGTATCTGCCCGACACTGATATCCCCGTATTAATCACTCTGCATCTTCCGGTGTCCTGGTACGATGCGAATGCGTTTAAGCAAATCCAGGAACGAGTGTACTTCAACTGTGTCTCCCGTCATCAGGAAGAAACTGCACAGTTTATCCCGAATCTTTTGCCATTTGTGGAAAACGGCGTCCCTATACAAGACTGCACATTTCCGGTACCTGAAGAGTACGTGGTGGTTCTCGGCAGGATATGTCCTGAAAAAGGAATACATCTGGCTTTGGATGCAGCGCGACAGGCCGGAACCTCTCTCATCCTCGCTGGAAAGCTTTTCGATTACGAAACTCACCATGAGTACTATTTGCGGGAAGTTCTTCCACGTTTGGACGGAAATAGATATCAGTATGTGGGATCGCTCGGTCTTGAAGAAAAAAACGCTCTTCTCGGGTCCGCGAAATGTCTTCTTGCCCCGAGTTTAGCTCCCGAGACAAGTTCTCTCGTGACAATGGAAGCGTACGCATGTGGGACTCCCGTGGTGGCGTTTCCTTCCGGTGCGCTTTCAGACCTGGTGGAACACGGGAAAACCGGATTTCTTGTAAACAGTGTATCGGAAATGGCGCAGGCCATTGCGCGAACGAACACGATTAATCGCAAATGTTGCAGAGATCTGGCAGAAAAAAAGTTTTCAGCGAATCGCATGGTGGCTGACTACGTCCGGAGGTACAGGCACATGTTGGTAAATTAGAATTCGCGTATTTCGCTTATAGGGCCAACCTCACGTATTTTCCATTACTTTAGCAATTGCCAAAATTAGTGTTCGGTTAAAGATAGCAGTATTGGTGGGTGCCGTGCCTCCGTGCCGACACATCTTCAACATGATCAATGATATCGATAGAATGGACCGGCAGGGACGCCGGCTCCCACCGATATGTTGAATTGGAGCGTGGGAAAAACGTCGAATTGTTGGTAATCATAAAGAATAATTTCTTCCCGTTGCTCATCTGTTCGATGAAATCTTGCTTGTCGATATGCCTCTCCACATACCGCGGGAATGCTTTTTAGCATCCTGCTCGAAGGAACGATAATCTGCGAACGTCACGTGCACGTAATCGCGGGTCACAAATCCCATGCCTTTCCGGATAATTTCACCATTGAGATCCACAGGGTCACCTTCTTGTGCGGGAATACGAATGTACGCCAGGAGTCTGTGTTTTTCGTCGTAAGAATCCCATTTCCTGGCCCAGACCTGGACGGTTTTGTTGTGGAGAAGCGATTTAACGTAATCTCGCGATTGCTCCCATACGTCAAATTTGAAGATGAAATTCTGGACATCCCGGCCCAGCCCTTTCAGCCTTTCCCTGTTCTTTGGCGATCCCACCCCTATGAGCCGAACTGTTATGATTTTGTCTTTGTCCTGCAGCTTTATTTTTAGCAAATTGGGAGCTTCTACACCGACCACACGGCCGGACCCGAAAAGATCGTGCCGCGGCCCCAGTGCCGACGCTGTCTGAAAACATGCAAGCACCAAAAATACAAGGACAAAAACCCCTACCGCCTTGGTAGACGAGGACATTCCTCCCTCCACATAACTCGAGAGATAACTCGGGCCGCGTCGCACCCCTCAGCGTTTCCTAAATCGCGACCCTGAGTTCAAATAGACGGAGAACCCTGTCTCCAGCCCGCCTCTCGTAAAAAAAGATGAAAGAAACTCGCAGGAAGATCGAATGATATTTATCTCACATGCGCCGTGTCACGGAAATAATTTATTTTTTTCCGCGCAAAGTTTCTTTCAGAGCTTTAGCAGGATAAAACCGTGGCAGACGCATTGCAGGGATGGTCATCTCCTTACCTGTCCGGGGATTTACGCCGCGTCGGGCGTTCAGCTCAAGGACTTTAAACGTGCCCAAAGAAGAAATCCGAATTTTTCCACCATTCTCTTTGAGTGACGAATGAATGACGTTTACGAGAGTGCTAAGAACTACCCCTGCTGTCTTCTTAGATATTTCAGCTCTTTCAGAAATAAGAGCTATTATCTCCGGCTTTGTCATAGGCCCTCCTGATGCATAAATCCAAAAATTGCAGAACTTACAAAGCGACCCAACGAAGCAATTTTGTCCGGTATCACTCTTTCTTTCCGGTATTCAATTGCCTGACGCCGCGTCACCAATCAGCTATGCTCACTTTTTCGGATGCAAGAGCCGAACCATTCAGGGGACAAAAAAATGTATGAATAGCGGCAATACCATAAGCTCATAGCATCTTGGCATGACTCTTGCGTAACGATGCTTGCGTCTATGACTTTTACACACATGTCAACATAGTGGACACCTCAGTTGTGTCCGTTTGTGAGATACGGTCACCATAGTGAAATGGGTTATGGGCCGGTAATTTAACTCTCTTTCGAAATCGGCTAATTCCTCGGTCCCCAGAGTATGATGTACACACCGGCTCTTTCATGTACCTTAATATCACGCATCCATATAACCGGATCTGTTGCACATATTGCCCAAAGATGATATACAGCCCCATCCGCTGCGGAATGAGTTTTCACAAGGACGCTCATTCCATGTTAGCTGCGAAAGGAACGGATCATGGAAAAAATTGTCATCCACGGCGGAACACCCCTCCAGGGAACTGTCAGAGCAAGCGGTTCCAAGAATGCCGCCTTGCCGCTGATGTGCGCTTCACTGCTTACCAGCGATGAGATGACATTCCATAGAATTCCTGCGCTCATGGATATCCGTACGACAAAGCAGTTGCTCCTCCAACTCGGTGTCCAACTGGACGATTTCGAGCCCGGAACGCTCCGCATAAAAGCTCGCATGATAACCGACCGAAGGGCTCCATACGAGCTGGTGAAGACCATGAGAGCATCCGTCATGGTGCTCGGGCCGCTTATGGCGCGCGAAGGTCAGGCAGACGTGAGCCTGCCTGGTGGATGCGCTATCGGTGCGCGGCCTATCGATCAACACTTAAAGGGCCTTGAGGCAATGGGTGCAACCATCGAGCTGGAAAGCGGGTATGTGAAGGCTCGAGCAAAACGTCTGCGCGGCACGGACTTCACCTTCGATCTGAAGACCGTGACCGGCACCGAAAACCTCATTATGGCCGCTGCACTTGCGAAAGGGACGACAATCCTCAGAAACTGCGCTTTGGAACCGGAAGTGTGCGAACTGGCACAGGTGATCAACCGTATGGGTGGAAGCGTTTCGGGTGCAGGAACCGATATTATCGAAATTGAGGGAAAAGACCGTCTCCAGGGTATTGTGCACGAGGTCATGGCGGACCGCATCGAAGCCGGTACGTACGTTATGGCTGGAGCTATTACACGCGGCAATATTACGGTGAGCGGCTGCCAACCGGCTCATTTGGCCTCATTGTTGGAGAAGCTCGTCGACACCGGCGTGGGTATCGAAATTTCGGAAGACTCCGTGAAAGTCATATCCAATGGTCGTGTAAAGAGTCGAGACGTGCAGACCGATCCGTATCCCGGTTTTGCAACTGATTTTCAGGCCCAGTACATGGCTCTCATGTCTCTCGGAGATGATAACTGCATGATCACGGAAAATGTATTTGAAAATCGGTTCATGCATGTTCAGGAACTGGTCCGTATGGGAGCGCGTATTCGGGTTTCCGGCAAAATTGCCGGCGTTCAGGGCGTCAAGGAATTGTCCGGAGCCCACGTGCAGGCGACGGATCTTCGGGCCAGTGCTTCCCTCATTTTGGCCGGTCTTGCCGCAAAGGGAATCACAGAGATTCACCGGGTCTATCATCTGGATCGTGGATATGAAGGCATAGTGACAAAACTGGACGATTTGGGTGCGAATATTCGCAGAGAAAAGGACGAAATGCTTTGAGCACCATCGAGCGAACCGCTACAGTTTCCAGAAAGACATCCGAAACAGACGTGCAGGTCACGTTGAACCTTGATGGAACCGGTAAAGGAACGATTTCCACAGGAATCGGTTTTTTCGATCACATGTTGGATCATGTATCGAAGCATGGTCTGTTCGATCTTGAGATTACAGCTCAGGGAGACCTTCATGTGGATTTTCACCATACCGTTGAAGACATCGGATTGACTCTCGGCGAAGCATTCAAACGGTCAGTGGGAAACAAGCAAGGATTGCGCCGGTACGGATTCGCTCAGGTTCCCATGGATGAAGCGCTCGCGTCCGTGACACTTGACTTTTCCGGACGTCCTATGCTGGTCTTTTCAAATCCGCTCGACCATCGGAGCGCCGGAGATTTTTCGCTGGACCTCGTGCCGGTTTTTCTCCAGGGATTAGCGGATCAGGCAGGCATGACATTGCATGCAACAGTGCACACTGCTGAAAATCCTCATCATGCTGCGGAAGCTATCTTCAAGGCATTGGGAAGAGCCCTTCGCGCTGCAGTGGAAATCGATCCCAGAGTGGAAGGAATCCCTTCGACAAAAGGGGTGCTCTAGCGGCTGGTTTTCATCAAAGCCGACACTCCTCTTGACTCCCCATGCAAGTTGGAGCACAGTTCACTTTCTATTCAGAATACAAAGCTTGTCGTGTACAGATGAAGAGGAACTCGCGGCACAGACTTGTTCGTCAGGGCAAACGAACTGTCCACATTGAGCTGATACCATTTCGCTGTTATGCACATGACGTAGCGAAGGCCGGGGTGTCCTGAGCGGAGTGATTAGACGGCTTTGCGTCGTCCGGAGCGAAGGATGCCTCCAGTCTTCCAGAATACGAAAGAAAAGCGAATCGGTATGAGAGAAGTTTTTTGTATTTCTGATATAGTCATTACCAGAACAAGCAAACTGAGGTCATAATGCTGATTGTTGTCGATTACGGAATGGGCAATCTGAGAAGCGTGCAAAAGGGTTTTGAAAAGGTCGGCGTTTCCGCCCGGATATCCAGGGATGCGGATGAAATAAGAAAAGCCGATCGACTCGTCCTTCCGGGAGTGGGCGCATTTCCCGAATGCATGAAGAATTTGTCGAACCTGGATCTTGTCGAGCCGATTCAGGAGTTTATCCAATCAGAAAAACCTTTTCTGGGCATTTGCCTGGGACTGCAATTGCTTTTTGATGAATCGGAAGAATTTGGCATTCATGAAGGTTTCAAGGTCGTACCTGGAACAGTAAAAGCCTTCGATAGGAATATGGGCCTTAAAATCCCTCACATGGGTTGGAACCAGGTTTTTTTCCGTAAAGAGGTACCTATTTTCAAGGGTATATCTGATGGGTCCTATCTGTACTTCGTCCATTCATATTATGTGGTGCCTCAGAATGATTCCCATATAGTTGCTGAGAGCGAATATGGCATCACATTCACCTGTGCCGTGGCTGCTGATAATGTTTTTGCAGTACAATTTCACCCTGAAAAAAGCCAGGAAACAGGATTAAAAATTCTAACCAATTTTGCTCGGTTATGATTTAGCAAAGTGGTACTGTTCGAGGCGTGATGCATGAAAACCATCGTCCTGGTGCTACTCAATGTATCGCTGATCGGTGCGTTTTTCATTCTGTTACGCAAGACGAATCTTCTCTACTACTCCCAGGGCGGACGTATCTGGTTGACGTGGCTCGCTGTGGCAGTCATCACCCTCATGGACGAGCTGACTTCGGTGTTCTACGCTCCTGCCGAGGCCTACCGTTTCATCGGCCCCAGTGCTATTTTCTTTATCGCGTTTACTGCCGTGTTTATTCACTACATGACGACACGGTTGGTTGAAATAGCAGAAATACTGGAATTTCACGGGATATTCGGCGGGGGCGTGTACTCGTTTTCTTATCTGGTCCTGGGACCGGTAGTCTCTTTCGTTGCCGTTGCTTCCATTATGGTCGATTACATTTTGACGGCGTGTATTTCAGCGGTCAGCGCTGTGGAGAATGCGACTTCATTTTTCGCATTTTCGCACTCTTTCAAGATGATGACAGCGATAACCATCGTGTGGGCTATCGCTGGACTCAATATTATCGGGATAAAGGAGAATGCGCGGTTCACGTTCTCTGTCTTCATTTTCGCTACAATCATCTTCCTTAATCTCATTGTGTCGGGTTTTCTGTCCATGGACGGAGAATCTCTGACCCGCCTGGAGCAAGCTGTCGAGCACGCCGGTCACAGAATGAACACCGGGTCGATTTTTTCGGGCTACGGCATCTTTATCGCTTCAGTGGCAAGCTGCGTTTTGGCGTACTCTGGCGTGGAATCCGTTCTTCAGACAGCAGGATTGGTCCGTACCTGGCGGGAGATAGGACGAGCATACATCTTTCTCGCCGTTACTGTCGGCGTTGTAACCCCCGTGGTTGCCGCTTTGGCTTTATCTGCTCCCATTGATTTTCGCGCTCATGAAGGCGACCTCATAACTCATTATGCCACCATGATAAACGGCGTTCCATTCGGCGTCGCGGTTGCCATATTGGCCAGCCTCACTCTTATTATGGCTATTAACACGGCTTTTGTCGCTTCCAGCGAATTGTTGGAGCGTGTTGCCGAACGATACGGATTTTCCTGGCTCATTACACCGAATCGGAATGACTCGCTCTATCGCATTCATCTCATAAATGCCGCTTTTTTTTCCGTCATCATCCTCATCACCCGAGGCAGTCAGATGATCCTGGCCGATATGTATGCCTTGGGCTTGATCGCCAGTTTCTGCATCAACATGGGATCTTTGATCATTTATCGCTATTTCATGGGCACGAAGGAGATAAAGCCGTTTTCCACAAACCGTTTTGTGACAGTCGTATTTCTTGTGGTCTTCCTGAGTTGCTTCTTCTTCCTTGCGTGGATGAAGCCGCACGGTACGGAATTGTGGGCAACCATCACCGGCATAGTCCTCTTGGCCGGGCTTATGATAGCGAAAAGAAGGGCCCCTGAGATAAAAGCAGCGGAACAAAGCGATTCCCAGATGGACATGATCCTGCATCTGAGTGAATCCGTCGATCCGGAAGTGCACATCTATTTTCGAAGACCCCGAGAGGAAGCTATCAAGCAGGTAAGACAAAATGAAGCCTATGTGACCTATTTTAATCCTCGAAGAGGCGCTCCGAATAGGCTTTCGTCAAATCACTTCAGGTTTGTTGCCGAGCGACGAAGCGTGTACCAGCATATGGTGGACTTGCTCAAAGTGGTGGAATACGAACTGACCGGTCGAAGCGTGGTGGTGCACTTCGGTTGGCCCATGTCCTCCTGGTTGGACCGCATATCCATCGGAGTAATGGTATTCAACGTCATGCGACTTCCAAAACAGTTTCCCCGGTTCAAATTCGAAATTTACTATCCCGGACAAGTTTACAAGGGGACGAATTGATACGGCTGAACATTTGCCCGTATTGTTTCGCTTCAATAAACAGACTGAATGGTCGAGCAGGGTCACCCACCTTTTATGGCAGCCACAATTTCTGACCTCTTGAACACCCTACTCTTATCAGGTTAGCTGCTATTTTTACCCGGTTATCGGATTTCTGAGCGATTTTGAGGAACTATTATCCAAGAAGGAATTTCTTAGGTGTATGCAATTTTTTCTTGACAAAGTTTTTGCGATCTGGCACTTATTTTAATTAAGAAGCGTTAGCGATAAGGGGCATCACTCAAGTGTTCACACGCAGAATGACCAAACAGCGGCAGGTTGTGCTGGAAGAGTTGAAAAAACTCACGTCGCACCCTACGGCTGAAGAGCTGCATCAAATAGTCCGGCATCGCCTGCCGGGTATCAGTATTGCCACCGTGTACCGAAACCTCGAAATCCTGTGCGAGGAAGGCAACGCTCAGAAGATCGATGTCGCAGGAACACGCAGGCGTTTCGACGGGGACACCAGCACCCATTACCATGTGCGTTGTGCACGTTGTGGAAGAGTTGAGGATCTGCCAATAGACCCATTTCCTCAGATTGAAGAGACAGCTCGGAAAAACTGCAAACATCGCGTCCTTACCCATCGAGTGGAAGTGGTAGGAATCTGTCCTGATTGCGAACATCTCGAACGAGATGCTCTTACTTTTTGATACGTGTTCACACGGTGTACAACTGCCCAGCATTATGCTGGCTCATCTTCAGGAGCCTTGCGGCTCTAAACTTAATCCGAGGAGGAAAGAATGACAAAGACGAACGACAACTTGGCAGCAGCATTTGCAGGAGAATCTCAGGCTAACCGCAAGTATCTCGCATTTGCAAAGAAGGCCGACAAAGACGGTTTTCCCGGAGTAGCCAAACTCTTCAGAGCTGCGGCCGATGCTGAAACAATCCATGCTCACAACCATTTTGAAGTGCTCGGAGGCATCAACTCTACTCTGGACAACCTCAAAGCAGCTTTTCAGGGCGAACACTACGAATTTTCCAGCATGTACCCCGAATTTCTTGCCACATCGAAAGAAGAGAAACAAGGCGCAGCCACGAAGTCATTTCACTGGGCCAACGAAGTGGAGAAGGTTCACGGCGAACTTTACAGCCAGGCCGTAAAAGCAGTGGAAAGCGGCAAAGACATCACCGTTTCGGCATACTATGTCTGTGATAAATGCGGGTACACCATCGGCGATGCGGCTCCCGATAAATGCCCCGTATGTGGTGCGAAGAAAGACGAGTTCCATCTGGTTGCCTGAGAGTTTCCGCCATGCTGCGGAAAACTCATGGAAGCGATGGATTGGTACGATTTCGTAAATATCCTTTGAAAACCGATGAAGTAAATCTCGTGGGAGAGTATAGAAGGGGAATCCTGTTGGACTCCCCTTCTGTTATTTCAGTCGGATACGGTGAGACGAATTATCTGCAATGCAAGAAGCAATCACCGGGTTCTATAGTTAGGCTGGTTTTCAGTCCGGCTGACCGCACGACCGGATGATTGCCCGGCATTGTCCCTCGCGAACATGGCGAAAAAGTCTTTCGTGTACCCATCCTCATAACGCTTCAGTGTGTATTTGGACTGCTCGGGAGAGAGTTTCTGCTTTGTAACGAGATTACCCTGAGCGTCTCGTACGTAAAGATTCCCTACGATATTGTGCGGATTTGCATCCGCGTGCATACCGCGTTCGCACCCTGCCAGCACGAGCGCTTTGGCCAGATCCTTGGTCCCGATATGATGTCCTATGGCAAACACCAGATTTCCATCTTTTCTGATACCGAATGCACTGCGATCGGCAACGTACCAGAAATGCTTGCCGTCAAGGTTCTTGCCGCCTCCTCCGAGTAAAAAGCCCAGCCCGATTTCTGAATCCTCAAGCTTGCCGTTACGCATTACCGATTGCACAACCATCCCGTTTTTCACAATAAGATGTCGCAATTGGCGCGCGTCACGCACCAGATGGATGGGGATATCTGCGTTCCATTCCCGGATATCCGCAGATCCGTCCCTGTACACGATCATGGTGGCCATGCCGTCTACCATGGGATAGACCACTTTGCCTCTGAATATGGCTCCTGCACCCCGCGAATGTCTCTGCATCCACATGGCATTCGTAATAGCGAGAATTCTGGGCCGAAGCTCGGTTTCAACTTCCGACAACGCTACAGAAGCACCGGGTTCCTGAGATCCCACGTAGTACTGCAGGAAGGTCTTACTCATATCCACGACCATCATGTACACGACGGCATTCGGAAAATCCACGCTCGGGCGGTAAAAGGTTTTGTAGATAATCGGATTTCCACTGGAATCCCTCGGAACTCCCGAAGTATCCCAGACCCCTTCACCAGGAAGAGCAGGAGAAGTGTAAAGCGGTTTTATGTTGTCAAGCTTGATCGTCGAGAGCGAATCACGCGAAACTTGCGTCCCTTCGGGTTTTGCATTGGTTTCCGGCAACGATCCTGCCTGTGCGAGCTGAATACCAGAAAAATCCGGCAGTGGAGATTCCGCGCAAGCGGTAGGAATCATGAAAACCCAGAGGAGACATCCCAAGACTACAACCGGAACGAATCGATGAAATAGTACTCTAGGCAATGTGCCCACCCTCAAATACACAAAGTTTTAAATAAAATCCCTTATGGGATTCATCCAAGTATCCATCCTATATACCGTAAAACGCCAAAAAATACAATAGGAAACCCCGCCGACCGTGCAGGAAGCCTCTACAAAGGTTCAAGACATCGTTACTTCCAATGTTATCAATAAAAGCTTCGACACGAGTTTGAAATCAATGCTTGTCACCTGGAATCACCTTGTATTTTATGCGGGTTTTTCCTTCATGTGAAGGCTTTGAAATATGGCAATTGACAGACTAATGTCCGATTGAAATCAAGAACCTTGTGGGTGCCGGCTTCCGGCTTGATATTCCAAGGTCTTACGATGTTGTTTCATGATATTGCTGAGATTATGCTTGGAGACTTTCACCGTTTGATGTAATAATAGAGCGCTTATAGCAATGTGCGTTCAAAGAAGTAATCCCGCCACCGGCGGGAGTAAATCCGGTCCCGGCATGTCTCCGAAGTGAAGTCAGCCACGCCAGGGCGTGGCGTTCGTAGCGAAGGAGATTTGCCAGGACCGGCCAAAAACAGATCTCTCAATATTCCCTCTATGAAAGCACTTTGGTATTATCCAGTAGTTTGAATTTTGAAGAGGTGCTCGGTATGCATGTTGGCGTTATAGGAACCGGTTACGTGGGATTAGTGACAGGCGTGTGTTTTGCGGAAATGGGTAACAATGTCACCTTGATGGATATAGATGAAGGCAAGATCCAAGATCTTATCGATGGGAAAGTGCCCATCTATGAACCGGGCTTGGAGCAAATGATTGCCCGCAACGTGGCGGAGCGACGTCTCTCCTTTACCACGAGCCTGGAATTGACCATCGAACGTTCTCTTATAAACTTTATAGCAGTAGGTACTCCACCGGACGGCAATGGAAATGCCGATCTCAGCCAGGTTTTCGAGGTTGCCGGCAACATCGGCCGAGCAATCAACACGTACAAGATTATTGTCACCAAGAGCACAGTTCCGGTGGGGACCACGGCAAAGGTCAAGGAGATCATTGCAGCCCAAACGCAGCATCCTTTTGATGTTGCCTCCAATCCGGAATTCCTTAAAGAGGGAAATGCCATCGATGACTGCATGAAACCCGATCGAGTGGTCATTGGCGTGGAAGACGTGAGAGTCGGGGAGATATTGAAAGAGCTGTACAGTCCCTTTGTAAGGACAGGAAAACCGATACTCGTCATGGACGTCGCTTCTTCGGAGATGACCAAATACGCCGCGAACGGATTGTTGGCAACCAAGATATCCTTTGTCAACGAACTCTCCAGATTGTGCGAAAAGGTCGGAGCGGACATTGAAATGGTACGGATCGGCATTGGTTCGGACCCCAGAATAGGACCCCAGTTCCTTTTTGCAGGTATCGGGTACGGTGGCTCGTGTTTCCCCAAAGATGTGGATGCGCTCGTTCAAACCGGTGCTCAATACGGTGTGTCGCTCAAGATTCTGGAAGCTGCACAAGAAGCCAACAAGATGCAGCGAAAGCATTTCATGGATAGGATCCTCGCTCACTATGACGGAGATTCTTTGTCCGGGAAACTCTTCGCCATCTGGGGCTTGAGTTTCAAACCCAGAACTGATGACCTGCGTGAAGCTCCTTCTCTGGAACTGATAAATTTCCTTTTGGACCAGGGAGCGCGAATCAGGGCATTCGATCCTGTGGCAATGGAGAATGCAGGGAAAATTCTGGGGCATGGTGTTGAATTTGCCCCTGGCAACTACGAGTGCCTGGAGGGAGCAGACGCGTTGATCATTGTCACCGAATGGAATGAATTCCGGCATCCGGATTTCGACAAGATCAAGAGCTTGCTTGTGCAACCGGTAATCTTCGACGGCCGCAACATTTATAATCCGAAACGAATGATAGACAGAGGTTTTTATTATTACAGTATCGGACGCTGATCAGGCTGGGAGTAATACCAATTTGCATTCAAAATCCCCCCATTCCCCCCTTTATAAAGGGGGGTTAGAGGGATTTTCGTCAAACTTTGAAAGCAAATTGATGTAAGTTCCGGCTGGAGTGTTCACATGTCTCTGAGAACCATTAATGCCAAAGAACTCGTCGAGGCAATTCGGTCTGGTTTGTCCCGACAAGGGCTCATGACCAAGTACAGTATTTCATCTGAAGAACTGCAACTCCTTTTCAGAAGACTGTTACAGGTGGGAGCTGTTCAGGAGTCCGAAATCAGGCGCCTTATAGCTCCGGTTCTTCCACACGCCGATTTTGAATGTCCGGAATGTGGAGCGACCTATCATGAGGCCTTCGACCAATGTTCCCAGTGCGGTGCTTTTGTGGCAACAATCGAGGCCGAGATTTGTGAATTGGACACTCGGAAATGTCCAACGCCGCGTGTTGAAGAAATTGTTGATGATGAAGTGCATTTGTTCCGGGGCAATCTCCAGAGAACTGGAATGTATGAATCCCAGGGAGTCCGGCAACTTTCCGAGCTGAAATGGAAATTCAAGACAGGCGGCTGGGTTTCTTCTTCGGCAGTCTGCACTACGAAATTAGCATTTTTCGGAAGCTGGGACGGGACCCTGTACGCGGTACATTTAGATACCGGCGAGAAAGACTGGAGTTTCTCCACCAATGGTCCCATTTCCGCATCGGTAGCAGTGGCAGGCGGTAAACTCTATTTCGGAACGTCCGAAGGCGCTCTAGTCTGCCTGAATGCCGTGAACGGCCTGCCGAGCTGGACAGTAAGAGCCGAAGGACCCGTAACATCCTCTCCGGCAATAATCGAGAGAAAAGCATATTTCGGAAGCTCGGACGGAAATTTATACTGTGTCGATCGCATTTCAGGGCAGATTTTCTGGAAATTCAAGACAGGAGGAATCGTTTCTTCTTCCCCTGCAATTCTTGACGGAAAAGTTTGCTTCGGCAGCTACGACACAAAGGTCTATTGTTTGGACGCTTCCACTGGTGAGAAGAAGTGGGAATTCAAGACTGGCGGGCCGGTCTCCGGATCGCCTGCTCTGAATGAAGGCATGGCCCACATAGCGAGTTGGGACGGCACTCTCTGTGCCGTGGATATGAAATCCGGCAGAGAGAAATGGAAATATGCGTCCAAATCCAAGATATCATGTTCTCCATGTGTCGGTTACGGCCGCGTGTTTGTCGGCAACTCAAATGGAGAAATAGTGGCAGTTGACGAGAGAACGGGCCAGGAAAAATGGAAAGTGCAAACCGGCGGCCCGATTGCTTCATCACCTGCTTTGGCCTACTTCACCGTGTACTGCGGGAGTGCCGATAGATTTCTTTACGGCCTGGATGTGAACACCGGCGCGGAAAAATGGAAATTCAAGACTGAAGGCCCGGTAAATTCTTCTCCGACGGTCTTCGACAACTATGTCTTGTTTGGATGCGACGACGGATACTTGTACATGATTGCCTAAGGGGCTGGTTCTTCGCTCCTGTCCCCTTCGGTGAGGTCTTCCTGGGTCAGCTCTTCCAGTTGCGGCAAAGAAGGTAGGGAAGCAAGGTCCGGAAGCCCGAATACCTCCAGAAATCGCTTGGAAGTCCCATAAAGAAGCGGCCGGCCGGGAACGTCTTTCTTTCCCACCACCGTTACCAGTTCTCGCTCCATGAGATTCCTGACCATGGCAGAGCTTTCCACCCCTCGTATCTGCTCTATGTGACTCCTGGTTACCGGTTGGTTGTACGCGATGATCGACAGTGTCTCCAGGGCGGCTTTGCTGAGCCTCGCGGGTTTCACGCGCTTCATTTCCAGTATCCACGGGGCAACGGTCGGCAACGAACGGAACTGGTATCCACCTCCAACTCGGACAAGCAAGAAGCCCCTCGCTCGCTCCCGGTAATATTCCTCTAATTCGTCCAGAACCTGCTGCACCGCATCTGCGGATACATTCCCGAGGACGCGCACCAGAGACTCCGGATTAAGAGGCTCTGAATGGGCAAAAATCAATCCTTCTATTATGGACTTCAGATGTTCTTTGTCCACGTCACACCGATTAATATTCTATAATCAGAAGAATGATTGGGGACCTTCCGATAATCCCGCGTTGGCGGGACTGGCCGATCTTCTTCTTTGATAGAATGCAGAAACATATAACAAAGCTTGGGCCGAGTCTGGCTTGCTCACAATTTACCGGAAGTTTTCGGCCATGTCCACGAGACTCACACTGCTGGAGAGTATCCTTCCCCAAAAGCCTTTAGATTCAGGTTTTCTCGCTTAGCGTGTGAATTGAAAACTCCCATTGGTTGTGCTAAGGTTGGGCTCTCGGTTAGCGGCAAATCAATCTTCAGTTTCAGAGAAAACTCAATGAAGTTTATTGAAGACAATCCCGATGGTATTACTCGAGCAGACATCGTTGTGGGAATACCATCTTACAACGAAGCGTCTTCCATCTCTTACCCTACACAGCAGGCCGACAAAGGACTGAAAAAGTACTATTCAGATAAGTCCGCAGTCATCATAAACTGCGATAACCACTCTCCGGATAACACTCGACAAGCGTTCATGACCACGGAGACGACCGCTCCCAAGATCTACATTTCCACGGAAGAGGGAGTTACCGGCAAAGGCAATAATGTCCGGAATCTGCTGGCAAAAGCCGTGGAACTGTCCGCGCAGGCGGTTGTCCTCATCGATGCGGACCTGCGGAGCATAACTCCTTTGTGGATACGCAATCTCGGGGAACCGCTTTTCGAACAGTATCAGTTTGTTGCACCGCTATACGTTCGCCACAAGTATGACGGCCCTATAACAAACAGTATTGCATATCCTTTGACGAGGGCTCTATACGGGCGTCGCGTCCGCCAGCCCATCGGAGGGGATTACGGTTTTTCGGGAGAGCTCGCGAAAATATTCCTGGAAACGGATGCCTGGAGTGATTCCATTTCCTCCTTCGGGATCGACATCTGGATGACCACAACATCCGTCCGGAATCATGTTGCAGTGGTTCAGGCATTCATGGGACGTCCCAAGGTTCACAAAATCAAGGATATCCTGGAGGATTCCGACACGCTTTTTTCCAACGTGATTTCGACAATTTTCGAACTCATGTGCAAGTATGAAACCTTCTGGCGTGACGTCAAATGGAGCCGTCCTACTGCTGTTTTCGGCTTTGGCGTGGGTGATGTGGAGGTGCCGCCGCCAGTGAATGTGGATGTGAGACTTCTTTCACAAAAATTCCAGAGCGGCACCCTTGAACAGTGGGACAAATATAAGATTCTCCTGAGCCCGGAAAACATCCATAAACTCGAGGAAGTAACTGAACTGTCTCCGGAAGGATTCGAGTTTCCAACCGGGTTATGGGCAAAGATTCTCTTCGATTTCGCTGTCGCGTACAAGAACCGGGTGCTTGGTCCCGAAGAACTCATTTCGACGCTAAAGCCATTATTTCATGGAAGAATTTTATCGTTCGTTCTTGAATCGCAAGCGATGAATACGCAACAGGTGGAAGAGTATATTGAAGACCAATGTCTTCAATTCGAGAAGGCGAAGCCCTATCTCCTGGAACGCTGGTTTGCGTGAGCAGAAAGACCAGAGCAAAAGGACCGGTCATGGCGAAAATATTGATTGTCGATGATGAAGAAGGAATTCGAATGCTCTATTCCATGGAGCTGCAGGACGAGGGATACGATGTGATCACCTTGCCTGACGGTCGGGAACTGTTGTCTGTCGTTGACCGGGAAAACCCCGACTGCATCATTCTCGACATAAAAATGAAGGATTTCAACGGATTGGATCTTCTCCAGCAAATCCGGAAGAAGCACTATGATCTTCCGGTAATCCTTAATTCGGCGTATTCCAGTTTCAAAGTGGATCTAAAAGCCGTTGCCGCAGATTATTACGTAGTCAAGAGCTCGGATTTGCGGGAACTGAAAGAAAAACTCAAAGTCGCTCTCGAAACGCGGATTCCTGCGGAGTAACATTCGGAACCTTTCGATAGATCGGAACACATACATACAAGTACAAATGACCGCCGCATCAGTGCTTTTCTACCAATTCGCCAGAGTATGCTACAGGGGAGCATTGCATTTCTTCGCCAGGATATACTGTGTCTCTGATTCGCATGGAAAATCTCGAGAAAATTTATGTTGCCGGAACTGTGGAGGTTCCTGCGCTCGTTGAGATCGATCTGACCATCGAACCCGGCGAGTTTCTTTCCATTATGGGGCCGTCCGGA
Source organism: Desulfomonile tiedjei DSM 6799 (assembly GCF_000266945.1). NCBI lineage: Bacteria > Pseudomonadati > Thermodesulfobacteriota > Desulfomonilia > Desulfomonilales > Desulfomonilaceae > Desulfomonile > Desulfomonile tiedjei. The sequence goes on along the minus strand of NC_018025.1, from coordinate 439,456 downwards.
TCGGGCAAGTCCACCCTCATGAATATTCTGGGATGTCTCGATGTTCCCACGTCCGGGCAATACATCCTGGACGGGGACGATGTATCCGCGTTGAACCTCGATGAACGAGCCGATCTTCGAAATCGGAAGATCGGATTCGTTTTTCAGGGGTTCAATCTCTTGCCGAGAATGGACGCGCTGCACAATGTGGAGCTCCCGCTCATATACGGCCGCGTAAAGATGGCTGAACGCAAAGACTCTGCGATGCAGGCTCTCGAGTTGGTAGGACTCACGGAAAGAGCCAACCATCTGCCATCGCAATTGTCCGGAGGCCAGCAGCAACGGGTAGCCATTGCGCGGGCACTCGTGAACAATCCTGACATTATCCTCGCGGACGAACCGACAGGAAATCTGGATACTCGAACCAGCAATGAAATCATGGCCGTATTTTCCAGGCTCAATCAGCAGAAGCAGATTACTTTTATTCTGGTAACACACGATCCGGAAGTCGGAGCAGTCACCGACCGACGCATCATGATTCGAGACGGCAGAATTGTAGGAGACGAACGCAGGAATTGAAAACTGTTTGGGAAGCCATTCTCCACGTAAGGACTTCGCCAAATGTTCCGCTGCATGCAAGTTCCCGTAGGATGCGGTGACCAGCGGGAACCGCATCGCTCGCGGTCTTTCTTTTAGCCGATAAGGATGGGACCACCTTACTCCGCGGCAAGCAAATTGACTGCAATTCAGTGGTGAGTCATCTCTGATGTCGGATTCAATGCCCCGAATGAAGAATCCAACCCTTCTGAGGAGAAAGACTGTCTCTAGCCACCGGGTGCAAAATCTTCATTGGGTGACAAGGACAAGACTGAGGTGACCTGAAGCAGCCCCACGACTTATTATACCGATTCTCGAAAGTAATCACGGATTGTGAAGAGCAGTTCCCAGCAATTGGTAGCGCCGGCCTCCGTGCCGGCGAACAATTCACCAAACAAATCAATAAGTTCTCGCCGGCAGGGACGCCGGCGCTACTGATTCTTCTCATTGCAGGCATTGGATTCCGTCAAGATTTTCGATAACCGCTATATACGATCAACCCTATTCATGCTGAAAACAAGAGGCTGGGCTACGCGGAGGAATAGCGCTCTAGGTATCTTCCTCCGCGAAGAAAACTTGGATTGGCAGTTCTGACAAGAGCTAAGAAAGTCTGCGTTCTTTGATACGGGCGGCTTTGCCTCTGAGTTTGCGGATGTAATAGATCTTGGATCGTCTCACGCGCCCACGCGTCACGACTTCGATCTTGTCCAACATCGGGGAATGCAGGGGAAATACTCTTTCCACTCCGATCCCATAGGAGACTTTTCTTACGGTAAAGCTCGTGCCTGCTCCCTTGTGGCTCGTTCCGATTACCACGCCTTCGAAGATCTGTATTCTCTCGCGAGTTCCTTCGACAATGCGAACATGGACCTTAACTGTGTCCCCCGCCCGAAATTCCGGGAGGTCCAACCTCATCTGTTCCTTCTGAATCTGTTCCAGCATATCCATTTTTCTTCTCCATTAAGCCCGTGCAAAGTTCAGATCGGATCTCCTCCAGGAGTTTTTCCTCTTCAGCTCCTCGAATAGCTCTGTCCAGAAGGTCAGGGCGCCTGAAAAGCGTTCGGGCCAGGGCTTGTTTTTTTCTCCACCGGCGTATTTTTTCGTGGTGTCCTTCAAGTAAAATATCGGGAACACTCAAACCTTCGAATTCCCGAGGCCGCGTGTACTGGGGATATTCCAGGAGTCCTTCGTAAAAGGATTCTCCTGCTATGTGACTGTCCCGTCCCAATACGCCCGGAACCAGCCTGATGACGGCGTCGATGACCACCATCGCGGCCGTTTCGCCGCCTGAAAGAATGTAGTCTCCGACGGAAATCTCATCATCGACAAAGTGCCTGATCCGCTCGTCTATTCCTTCGTACCGACCGCAGACGAAAATCAAGTTCGTCCCGGTGGCGAGTTCCTCTGCGATCGATTGATCGAAAAGTCTCCCCTGGGGCGTCATGAGAATGACCTTTGACCCGGGTACACTGTTCCGAACGCTCTGTATCGCACGGACAACCGGTTCAGGCTTCATTACCATCCCGGTGCCGCCACCATAGGGATAATCATCCGTACTGCGGTGGCGATCTTCGGTGAATTCTCTAAGATCGACGGCTTCGACCGTCATCAGCTCTGCTTCGATAGCGCGAGCCGGATTGCCGTAAGCCAAAAACGAATCGAAGATCCCGGGAAAAATGGTCAGGATCTTAATGTTCAACATCTGGGATCAGCCCCTCCAGAGGGTCCACAGTCATTGTCTCGGTTTCGGTGTCCACCTCCAGCACCACATCGTCTATCATAGGCAGGAGGATTTCCCCGAATTCACCTTCGACATGGAGGACGTCGTTTGCTCCGGTCGGGGTGATCTGGCTTATTTTTCCGAGTTCCCGTCCGTCCTTGGTCACCACCCGCATGCCGAGCAATTCGAACCAGTAATACTCGTCCTCTTCTTTTGCAGGCAGATTCTCCTCATTTGTCTTAACCAGTTTCCCCACAAGCTCCCGAGCTTTTTCAGGAGTGTCGATTCCTTGCAGGCGAACCAGTATTGCCCCTTTGTGCACGCGAAAGCCCGCCACTTCATACGCGGTTTCGTCGAAAACGAGACGAACGGAATTCTCGAAAGATGTCAAAGATTCCGTATACGGCCTGACTTTGATTTCGCCTTTGATGCCAAAGACTTTGACAGCCTTGCCGATAACAATGAGTCTGCTTCGGGCCATGGAGCGTAACAATCAGGAACTGCTATTATTCAAGGATCTCCAGGACCGCACGCTTTTTCCCTTTAGTGGAGGCTGCGCTTAAAATTGTCCGCATTGCACGTGCGGTTCGGCCCTGTTTTCCTATTACTTTCCCAAGATCGCCTTTAGCCACTTTCAGCTCAATAACAGACGTCATTTCGCCTTCAACTTCCGAGACGGCCACTTCTTCCGGACTGTCCACGAGCGCTTTGGCTATATATTCGATGAGATCCTTCATAAGCTTTCTCCCATCCAACGCGATTTATCGAGGACAGGAGCTTTACTCCCCTTACTGTTCCGCTCTAACAGAAGTCTCAGCCTTTTTGACAATTCTGCGAACCGTATCGGTTAGTTCGGCCCCGCGGTTGACCCACTGGTGAATTGACTCGAGATTGAGGTTCAGACCTTTCTCTTTATCTCTGGGATCGTACGTTCCTACGACATCGAGAAACCTTCCGTCCCGCGGGAAGAAAGATTCAGCAACCACAACTCTGTAGAACGGTTTTTTCTTGGCACCGAACCGTGCCAGGCGTATTCTTACTGCCATTCTAAGGATTAACCTCCGACGGGCTTGCACCCTCAAGTCATAATCGAACAATATTAATGAAGGTGGATCGATCTGTCAAGGAAGATTTAACTCACCGGATAACCATTCAACGATCCGCGAAAACACGATTCGAGTCTGTACAAGTCCGCGAAAATGTAATATTGCCTTTGATTTTGAACGACACGAGATATGCGGCAAAGTGTTGCTCAGAGACCGGTGTATTTCATTGCAATCAACAAGATTCATGGTAGCATGCATATGAGCTGCGCCATACGCAGCGAAATCCGATCGACAGCGGCATTCAGCCGTAACTGACTGCCCTCTTGTGACTGATTCAGGGGTCACACTCCCTCTCGGCAACATGTTCCTGTCAATGGCCTGGAGGGTAAGTATAACTGGAATGGAGTCATCATGGAAAAAGAAGACAGATCTTTATCAGAACGGGAACTCTGGACTCTCAAGGAGTTCGTGGAAAATACTTTGCGAAAAAGCGGCTCTCTCCTCATGGAAATGTACGGCAAGGGCAACAACCAGCTCAAGTTCGATGACGATCTGGTGACAGAAGCTGAAAACACTGCTTGGGACCTGATATCTACAAAAATTAAAGGAAGCTTTGAAGACCACGCTTTTCTGAGAGAACTTTCTCAGGAAGAGATCGCGGAACCGGAATGTCCGCGATTCATCTGGATTGCCGATTGCCTTGATGGAGCAGCATCGTTTCAGGCTGGCATGCCCGTATGGGGGATTAGTGCGGCATTATTCGAGAAATTCTGGCCTGTACTGGGATTTCTCTATTTGCCGGTGACTGGCGAGCTGTATTCCGCGTATGCAGCGCGAGAAGCATTGCTCAACGACCGCCCCATCAGAGTGCGCGAAAATGACAGTATCGATAATGAAAGTCTCGTTCTCGTCTATTCCAGGTTTCACAATGATTTTTCCAGCACGTTTCCGGGGAAGATTCGCAATTTCGGGTCCTCTGCCGGCCATCTCGCTTATGTTGCCAGGGGTGCTGCCGATGCCTGCCTGCTAAAAAACGTGAATGTCCGAGATCTTGCCGCAGGCAGTATCATCCTTGAAGCAGCCGGTGGGGAAATAACCTATTTTGACGGCCGTCCGTTCCATGTGGGCGAGTTTCTCGACGGCAAGAGAATCGATGAACCTCTCATTGCGGCGCCAAAACGTTCCGCAGCTTCAATTACCAAGTATTTTAAGAGATTATAGTATTCTTCTCCTGATCGGGCGCTCGTTTGCTTTTCGTAAAGGCGAGCGCTCTACAAGATTCCCACGGATTTGCCGGCCACGAAATCAACTCGATTTTGACTTACGTCAAAGACTTTGTTCGCAGACGTTCTATTCTGGTCTTGCGGAAAAAGCGGCGCATAATTATAAACTCCTTATTGACCACAATTGATGATGAGATGGCCACCATCTAAAGGATATTCCATGAGAGAGAACAGCCTCACGATAGAACCAATTCCTTCAGATCTTTATCAAGCCCGTTTTGAAAATCTTTTCCGCGTAGCAAAGAAGGTTACCTCCTGCCTGAATATCGCGGATATTCTGGAGATAATTCGGGATGAAGTAAAAGTTACTATCCCACATGCCCAGGAGGCCTGCCTTATATTGATCGACACAGATGCCATCGACTACACCAGACCGCTCCACTGCACGATGAGGAAGGAACAGGTGAATTGCCAACCATGCCAACGCGGCAAAGAAATGGTGAGCAAAGCACTCAGTTCACGTAATCCGGTTCCGGGACAGTTCGCATTTTCATGCGATTTGCCGGCCTGCTGTGAAGCTGCAATACCGATCTATGACGAGCAGGAGCCGGTGGCTGTCCTGACCATTGTCACCAGACCCGGCGCCTTTCTCACGGATCGGGACAAACTGCTTCTTTCCGACCTGATAGAATTGGCAGGAAACATTCTCGTAAATGCAAAGAAATACTCCAAAATAGCAAGAGAGAAGCTCACAGTCGAACGCATCCTGGGGCACATCAGAACCTTTGTCCCGGAAACCGTGCAGAGAATTGTGGAAAAAAACCCTGACGCTCCGCTGCTTGAAAAAAGAGACGTGGATGTTTCCGTCCTCTTCCTGGATGTTGCCGATTACACCAGGATTAGCGAGACATTCACTCAGGACAAAGTCAACTTCATCATAGAGAAATACTTTTCAAGCTTCCTGGATGTAATCATCTCCTATCAGGGAGATGTGAACGAAACTGCAGGCGACGGCTTGATGGCGATTTTCCAGGGGACCGCCGAAGAAAACGCATGGAATGCGTCACAAGCAGCACTGGAAATTCGCAGCCGGACCCGAAAAATAAACACCGAGCTGGAGGGGCACTTCTATCCGGTCATTGTCAACATGGGGATAAACTCGGGAGTGGTCTCACTCGGAATGAGCAAATTTACCGGAGGATCCTGGACAAGAACCACCTATACCGCATCAGGATCGGCCACAAACCTTGCCGCACGCATAGCTGCAGCCGCAACCGAAGGAGACATCCTTATCGGACCTGAAACAGCACAACGAATATCAGGAAGAACAACGATCTTCGATCGGGGAATCATGAACTTCAAAAACATTACGTCTAGCGTGCACGTGTACAGCCTTATACCTCAAGCTTGTTAGCTAATTGCAGTTTCTCAATCAAAGCAAGCAAGACCAGGGAAACCCTTCTTGTAAGAAGTGTTTCCCCGAACCCCTTCCCAAGAACTTCTAATATTCGTCTATCTTGCTGGTTTTTTGGCAAAAAACCAGCAAGATAGACGAGTGTTAAAAGTTTTTGGAGGGTTTGGGAACCTTTTTTACAAAAAAGGTTCCCTGATCTTGATGTCTTTGATCGTGAATCGCAATCAGCTAACGAGCTTGTTTATTCGGGCTCTGAGACCACAACCAGTGCTCTGGAAATCCTGGCATTTTCCTTAATTGCTCCACCTTCCGGTCCTATGTTCATCAATATGCGTATGCTGGTATCGAGCTTATCGACGGCCGTACTCTCATGGGAGATACCAGCGGCCACAAGCCGTTGATGGGGGAATATCATTATTACGGTGTTTGAGGGCGGTATTATCGATTCATTGTAGGCGATCAAGTATTTTCCCGGTTTCAGTTTCCACCAACCGTACGGTTCCTGGGGATCGCGTTTTTCGGGAATAAGTTCCTGAACGCTTGCTTCAGTATATTCGCTTCCGCCAAAATCGAGGGTACCGGCAGTTTCGATCTGGCTGATGCTGCGTACTGTCAAATCAAGGGAGCATTCCCCCTTCTGTTTTTTCGCTGAAATAAGGCCTTGCGTCAGGGATGCTATCTTTTCACCAGTCAGAACGCAGATCATAATTACCTCCTGCACAGGAGTGAAAAAAACCCTATTGCCTCTCGCCGAAGATGGCTGTGCCGATTCGCACCAGGGTAGCGCCTTCTTCAACTGCAGTCTCGAAGTCTCCAGTCATCCCCATGGAAAGCTCTTTCATGTCCGGAGACAACACGCCGTCCCGCTCCAATCGTTCTCTCAATTCTCTCAATCCCGCGAAATAGGGTCGTGCACGTTCAGGGTCGTCGAAAAAAGGGGGCATGGTCATGAGGCCCTTCAGCTCCAAACGCGGGAGCTTAAGAATGTAGTCTGCAAGTGGGGCAACTTGTTCTTCAGGTAATCCTGATTTTTGTGGTTCCCGGGCTAAATTGACCTGGATGAGAACCCCCATGCGCCGGCCGTTATCCTGACATCTCGTGTTAAGAGCAGCAGCGACCCTTTCATTATCCACCGTTTGTACCGTTTCAAAGATATCCGCCGCTTTTCCCGCCTTGTTCCGTTGCAGGTGCCCGATCATGTGGTGCTCCACAGTCTCGTTTGCCAATGCGTCTTTTACCTGCAAAGCTTCCTGTAAATAGTTGTGCCCGATAATCGTAATCCCTGCCTGAACAGCTTCTCGTATTGCTTGCGGATTCTGACCTTTGGCTGCGGCTACAATACGAATTTCGTTCGGATCGCGACCGACGCGGCACGCTGCTCTTACTATTCTTTCGTTGATCGATCTGAGGTTATCCGCTATCATGCGTTCTTCGAGCCGTTCTGGAGGAAGTCGTATATGCCAAGCTCCTGCAGATCTTTGGCGACTTCGCAGAGAGGTAATCCCACCACATTTGTATAGGAACCCTGTATGCGTTGCACAATGCCCGAGCCGATTCCCTGTATCGCATAGGCTCCGGCCTTGTCCATGGGTTCGCCTGTTTTTACGTAATCCGCTATCTCAGTCGGTGAAAGTTCACGAATATATACCTGGGAGACAACACTCCGGATCCTCCGCAACTCAGGATGGCCGCTGTGCACCAGTGCGTAACCGGTATAAACCTCGTGCGTTCGTCCTGCCAATTTTGACAGCATGCACCGCGCTTCATCCTCATCCGCCGGTTTTCCCAGGATTTCTCCATCGATCACCACAATCGTGTCCGCTCCAAGCGTCCACGTGTCAGGGAAAAGCGCGGAGACTTCTGACGCCTTCTCCAGAGCAAGCCTCCGAACGTGATCCACAGGCTGTTCTCCATTCATAAGTGACTCGTCGATCTTCGAGGGAACAACTTTGAAACGGAGCTTCAAACCTGCGAGGAGATCTTTTCTTCTCGGTGAACCGGAAGCTAATACGAGGTGAGTATTGTTGTCGTGTACGGCCATAGTTGTGTCCGATTGCATTCTTATGACGATATGAGTGAACCTACTCATACATCAATAATGCAAGTGGACGTGGAGATCAAGGCGTGGCCGGTTTTGGTCTGCGCCGACAGAGGCTGCAATTCTCCTGAGCGGCGAGCGTACAAAATCCTACACCTGATGCCGAAACACTGCAAAAAGAAGAAAAGACTCGATAGGAATCGAAAACGTATCCCTATACGGCCTGTTTTGCCGCTTCTCTTAGGGCCTTCGCGGCTCTAAACCGGGGGACTTTAGAAGCGGGAATCTTTATCTTCTTTTTTGTTTGAGGATTAACGCCTTTTCGAGCCTTTCTTTGGGCGACCAGGAATGTACCGAGATCCGGAATTCTGATCTGTCCGTCTTTGCCCTTGAGTGACTGGTGAATCGCGGCCACAAACGCCTTGAGAACAGAATCCGCCGTCTTCTTGGGAAGCCCTGCTTCTCCTGCCACGCGTGTAACCAGTTCTGTCTTTGTCATCTCATACCCCCCTTTCCGGTAGTAAATTGATATGCAGTATAAGCAATTCTGATAGCGGGGAGTCAAGGTTCTGTCAAGCTAAATTTAACATCATGGTAACCTATCGGTAATCATTTTGGATCGTGTCGCATTTCTTCGACTCTCTTCTGAACCCAACGGTGCTCTTCCGCATCTAACATAAAGGGATAACATTAGATCCGGTATCCCCTTCGACGGTTCGCATCGTAGCTTAAGAGGAGACCGCTGCTCTTGCAGCACTGAGATCCTGAGAGTGATTTCTCCTCCGACTTGAAAGACGATACGAGCCGTCGTTTTAAAATCTCGGATCGTAATTTGATCCGCGTGTGGAGGAACAATCATGGAAACTCCGTTGAAGGGACTGCATCATGTCACCGCAATAGCGGGGGATCCTCAAAGAAATTTGGACTTTTATGCTACAGTCCTCGGATTGCGCCTTGTAAAGCTCACCGTGAACTTCGACGACCCCGGAACGTATCACTTTTATTTTGGAGATGATGAGGGCCGACCCGGGACGCTTCTTACGTTCTTTCCCTGGCCATTGGGCACCCGGGGAAGAATCGGACCGGGACAGATCGGTGAGATTGCGTTTTCGATCGACTACACAGCAACAGAGTACTGGATAGATCGCCTCAGAAAGAAGAATGTTCCGGTAGAAGGACCGTTTGACCATTTCGGGCGCGAAACATTGCGATTTCACGATCCGGACGGGTTGATCTTAAACCTTGTAAGCAGCGATCACTCGGAACGCGATGACAATGCAATTCTTGGACTGCATAGTGTCACGTTTGTCGAGAAGGACCCCGACAGGACAGGATGTTTTATCTCGGATCTCCTCGGGTTTCCGGAAATCGAATCACAGGGAAGCGACTTGAGTTTCGATGTGGGCCTTGGACAACGAATTCACGTAGTCGCCCATCATTCGCAAGAAAGAGGACTGGTAGCAGTCGGGACGGTTCATCACGTCGCAGTGAGGGTTCCGGACAACGCGTCACAACGAGCGTGGCACAAGTACCTTGCCGGTTCCGTTTCCATTACCCCGATCATAGATAGGAAATATTTCAAATCGATTTATTTCCGAGAACCAGGGGGAATCCTGATGGAAGTGGCCACCGATCCTCCTGGATTTGCAGTTGACGAATCCCGCAAAACTCTGGGGACGCGATTGATGCTTCCCGAAGATCTCGAAGCTCATCGATCATCGATCGAACAGAACCTGCCTTCCATAACTTTGCCGCGAATAGTACGAGCAGCATGAAGTGATAGATTCCGAATCGTCCCCATGCGGACTCAAAACTTGACGCCTATTTCGGTGTGCAATATCGTGTACGTATTATCTCGTCGGTAACCTGTGTTTTGCCAGGAAGGAAATGGAAGCGTTTATTTTACAGCACGAGCCCATTATACGACTCGCCTTTTTTTTGGGAATCTTTGGGGCAGTTGCCATCGGAGAGATTATCTTACCGCGACGTCAGCTCACTCAATCCAAGAAACACCGGTGGTTTGCAAACGTGGGGATCGTCATTATCGATGCCCTGGTTTTGCGGTTATTGTTCCCGGCGGCCGCTGTGGGATCGGCTCTTCTGGCATCCGAACGGGGTTGGGGTTTTTTCAATAATGCAAATGTTCCCTACTGGATTGCAGTGGCGAGTTCGGTAGTTTTCCTCGATTTTGTCATTTATCTGCAACATGTGATGTTTCACGCGGTTCCTGTTTTCTGGCGATTGCATATGATGCATCATGCAGACCTGGATTTTGATGTTACCACCGGTACGCGTTTCCATCCGATCGAAATCGTCCTGTCCATGGTAATCAAGATTTCCATGGTGACTCTCATAGGCGCGCCGGCTTTAGCAGTTATCATTTTCGAAGTGCTTTTGAACGGAACGGCAATGTTCAATCACAGCAATATCTCCGTCCCCCTTGGATTGGACAAAATTTTGCGGCTATTCGTAGTTACCCCGGATATGCATCGAGTACATCATTCTGTTTTCCCCACGGAAACCAATAGCAATTATGGATTCAACCTTCCCTGGTGGGATAGGCTCATGGGAACGTACAAGCCCCAGCCGAGACTCGGCCATATTGACATGACCATCGGTCTCAATCAGTTCCGAGACCCGTCCCGTCTCACTCTTCTCGGGATATTGTGGTTGCCGTTCGGAGGTAAACCCGGAAATTATCCCATAAACTCGCGTGGGGGATCAGGCGAATAACCGTATTCAGACCAGACTGTCAGTGGAGCATGAAAGCTATCTGAGATATAACCTGAGTGCTTCGATAGTGTGATCGTCAAATCTTCCTTTTAAATGTCGGATTTCATCACATATCGATTTTCTTAACCTGCACTGATATGACGTTACATTTTCGTACATTCTGGCCATAGATTTGATGTTGGATTGCCAGCCGAGTTCTCTCACAATTCCCAGATAGTGATGCAATGCCATATGTATCTGGTCGGGCCGCGGCCCCCCGAGTTGCTTGAGTTTACGATACTCCCCGACTCTCATCACGACAGTGACAATTTCGTGTTTTTCGCAGCTTTCATTAGTACGTGAACATACATTTGCCGTTTTGGAATGCATGATAAAGTTCACTCCACATGGAGGATTGACACCCGGATTTTGAACCAACCCCCCCGTGAAGTCTCCACCGGCATTAGACCGGCGCACGACGATCCGGGACCATTTTCTCTGTGACACTTCTATTTACCACAGTTCAACAAAAATGTATATGGAAGAGTGGCTTTAGAGGTAGAATCATTTAACTTGATCGTTTGTTTTTCGTTCGGGTTGTACTAGAAAACATTATTGTGAAGTTCCTGTACAAAATAAGAGATTTTCGGGGCTGCTTCCGTGCGTTCCGCATTCGGGAGATTGAACGGTAAACGTCTTTGAAAAACAGGGTGTACGCGAAAAATTCTCGAAAGATCTTTGCAAAGAAGTACGATTGCAGCTACAATGAAAATTTTACGGCTCGCTCGATGACCGAAGAGATGAGCACCGATTTGAAGCAAGAGCAACGGGGTAAAGCAAAGAACCGAGAGCCCTGCGTGATACAAATTTGCTTTCAAAGTTGGACGGAAATCTCCTCTAGCCCCCCTTTATAAAGGGGGGCATGGGGGGATTTTGAATGCAAATTGGTATGGCTCGCTGCCTTCATCTCACGACGCGACAATATAGGAGATCAAGGAGTTGGAATGACACGGAATGCAAAGCTACTGAGTATCGTTGAAAAAATGGCCGAAATGTGTCGGCCTGACGACATTTACTGGTGCAACGGCTCCCGGGAGGAATACGACCTCATGGTCCGTATGATGATCCATGCGGGAACGGCTATTCAGATGAACGAAGCCAAGCGCCCGAATAGTATATTCGTCAGATCCAGCCCTGCGGACGTAGCCCGTGTCGAGGATCGTACTTTTATTTGCTCGGATAAGCAAGAAGATGCCGGTCCAACAAACAACTGGGCAGACCCTCGAGAGATAAAAGCTACTCTTACGAAATTGTTTACCGGTTCCATGATCGGAAGAACAATGTACGTGATTCCCTACAGCATGGGGCCGACAGGTTCACGTATTGCTAAGATTGGAATAGAATTAACCGACTCTCCGTACGTTGTTGCAAACATGCATATCATGACAAGAGTCGGTTCCGCGGTCCTTGAAGCATTGGGGTCTGATGATGATTTTGTGGTGGGACTTCATTCTGTGGGCGATCCACTCGTGGACCCTGCAGATCCGGATTCTCCATGGCCCTGCAATCGCGACCACAAATATATTTGCCATTTCCCTGAAACACGCGAAATATGGTCATTCGGTTCAGGATATGGCGGCAATGCTCTACTCGGCAAGAAATGTCACGCCTTGCGGATTGCCTCGGTTCAGGCACGCGATGAAGGCTGGCTCGCTGAACACATGCTCATCCTGAAGATGACCAACCCGGAAGGTCAATCCAAATACTTCACAGGAGCTTTTCCCTCGGCATGTGGAAAGACGAATCTAGCTATGCTGATTCCGACAATTCCCGGCTGGAAAGTGGAGACCATAGGCGATGACATTGCATGGATGAAATTCGGACCTGACGGCCGACTGTACGCAATTAACCCCGAAGCGGGTTTCTTTGGAGTGGCGCCGGGAACGAGCATGCAATCCAATGCAAACGCAATGCTGACAGCCCGAGCGAATTCCATCTTCACCAATTGCGCGATAACCCCTGATGGAGACGTCTGGTGGGAAGGAATGACGGAAGAGGCTCCGCCTGAACTCATGGACTGGTTGCGCAGACCCTGGAATCCACAATCAGGACGCCTTGCAGCTCACCCTAATGCTCGATTTACCACCCCAGCAAAGCAATGCCCGGTTATTGCGCCTGAATGGGAAGACCCCAACGGAGTACCCATTGATGCAATTCTCTTCGGCGGGCGTCGCGGGACGGTAATTCCTCTGGTAACAGAAGCTTATAACTGGCAGCACGGAACTTTTCTCGGATCCATTACCAGCAGTGAAACGACCTTCGCTGCAGCAGGCAGGGTTGGACAGCTCCGCAGAGATCCTATGGCAATGCTCCCCTTCTGCGGGTACCATATGGGTGATTATTTTGCTCATTGGCTCAGAACCGGTGCAAACGCCGATCCGGAAAAGCTACCGAAAATCTACTACGTAAACTGGTTCAGGAGAGATGCGTCCGGAAAATTCCTTTGGCCGGGGTATGGTGAAAACAGCCGCGTGTTGAAATGGATTTTCGAGAGAAGCAATGGTTCCTCAGAAGCAATCGACACGCCCATCGGAAGGATTCCCGCCCCGGGGGCTCTGGACACTTCCGGTCTAGACCTCGATCCCGCTGCTCTGGAGGAATTACTCAAAGTTGACATTTTGGATTGGGTGAGCGAAGTGCCTCTTATCAAGCAGCATTTCGAAACATTTGGGACTCGGATGCCTCAGGGGCTGTGGGACGAACTCCATCGTCTGAAGCACATCCTCAACCAAGAAAGGCGTAAGATTTCCAATAACGATTAGTTCGTGACAAGCTGAACCCCTCGCCTACGTTGCGAAAGCAATCCCATTGAGCTATTATCTTGGGGAATTGTGGGACGCGTTGGCACGAATTATCCACCGAGGACGACAAAAAGAGCCCACTTTTGAGCATTATCCAGCTTTTTGTCGTCCCTCGATTCGGAAGCTTCTTTTGTGCTCAACATGTCATACCAATTTGCTTTCAAAGGTGGACAAGAATCCCCTAACCCCTCTAACCCCTCTTTATAAAGGGGGGAATGGGAGGATTTTGAATGCAATTGGTATCAGCACAAGCGACCTGCAATCATAAGAAAATAAAATCAATCAGTTTGCGAACGGCGTTGCCTTGACCTTATATTTTTGTGTGTTTCATGACAGCATCCCTGTAAAGCGGGACTGGATAGAGCTGCAATCGGATGGACATGTCTGTGAAGCGGCTCAACACTGTTGCTGCGTAAATCGATCGGTTTTCGCAAAGGTCGTCCCGAGCTGTAACGCAACGGTGTAATTCCCTCATGTTAAAAATTCCTCATCCCAGCGAGTACCGATTCGATCCCCTGGAAAGGCTACCAGAAGCAGTACGTCATACGGTCCGAGAGAAAGGAAGACTGAAAGAGTACAGCCCGGGAGATGTTCTCATGGCTTCAGGTGACGATGGTGCGTACATCCGGTTCATTATGTCCGGAGAAGCCAGTGTCATGCTGAAGGACGGCGATGAGCCGGCATTGTCCGTCGATATTATGAAATCCGGTGATATTTTTGGAGAGATCAGTTTTCTTACCGGTCGTCCTTCTCCGGAGAATGCGGAACTGGTAGCGGACGAACCCTGCAGTGTTCTGGAAGTCCCGGCCGCCGAATTCGAGATCATTCTACAACAGAATCCGGAATTTACCATTTCTCTCGTGAAGAATCTTGCCCGCAAAATTATGCGGCTCGATCGCATGGTCCTGAGGAGCAGACAAAAGAAACGCGCTCTGCAATCGCTGATTAGCCGTGAAGAGCACATATTCCCGGACTACGTCATCGGGGATTATGTCAGGAGCCAACTTGCGACGAGAATTGAAGAATTGGCACACTCGGATGGTCCGGTGCTGATTATCGGAGAAACAGGAGTAGGTAAAGAAGTCCTCGCACACGCGATATTCAGGTTAGGGCATCATTATAAGTCAGTGTTTTTGCTTTTGGATCTACTGAGGACTCGCTACGAGCAGACTTTCCAGGTTATGCGAAATGAAGAGCTTGGTAAGGAACGAGACGTCGTCCAGGAGCAAATGCAACTCTTCTTCGGGATAGAAGAGCCTGGTCTCAACGGTCGCCCTAAGGTACAACCGGGATATGTAGAATTAACGGAAGACGGGACGCTCCTCGTTCGAGGAGTGGAGCAACTCGAACCCGACGTTCAAGAAGAGCTTCTGGAAGTAGTCTGCGGCAGCGGCACGTACATGAGAGTGAATGGCGAGGAACCTCATCCCGCAAGGTTACGACTGCTGGCTACGACGGAATTGCATCCGGACGAGATCACCCGAGCGGATCATCCTCTGCTCCATTCACTGCTCCAGCGGTCTATCGTAATACCTCCACTGAGAAGACGTCGCCGAGAAATACCCGGCCTGGTATCACATTATATAAGCCAGTATTGCCAGGAATTGAGAAAGCAGATCGTCGAGACGCCGAAAGAGACGTTGAAGACGCTCGTGAACTATTCCTGGCCCGGAAACGATATCGAGCTTTCCACCACGCTGAAAAGGGCCGTCCTTGTATCCGAGGGCGAGGTGCTGCGTCCCCAGGACATCTATTTCGACCTCAAAAGGGTTGAGGGAACAGGAAAATTCAATCTACTGCGGTTTCAGGCCGTGCGGCAGGCTATGCTCAGTCCTCTCTTCCCTGCAATTTTCCAAAGCGCGGTCACGCCCTTCTTCTTCATTTTACTCGTACTCCTTTTTCTCGGTCCTCAGGATCCGCTCAATAACCCGGCTGCACTGTTCAGTTGGGCAGTAGGCTGGCCGGTACTGATTGTGGGAGCGTTCATCTGGTCGCGATTCTGGTGTTCTCTGTGTCCTATTGGAACGTTGAGCAAACTTGCCAAGAAAATCATTGCCCTGGAGAGGCCCTTTCCTACTGCTTTGAAAAACAGGAGCGATCTCCTGATTGCCGGCGCGGTGCTTTGCATCATCTGGTTTGAAACGGCAACGGGAATACGTAATTCACCATTCAATGTGGGATTACTTTTACTCACCATGTTGTTCTCGGCAGTCATTGTTGCAGTGATTTA
Organism: Desulfomonile tiedjei DSM 6799; assembly: GCF_000266945.1. Lineage (NCBI taxonomy): Bacteria > Pseudomonadati > Thermodesulfobacteriota > Desulfomonilia > Desulfomonilales > Desulfomonilaceae > Desulfomonile > Desulfomonile tiedjei. The sequence continues at coordinate 423,636 of NC_018025.1, read as the reverse complement.
CGAACGGCAGTCGTGGTGCCGTTACTTGTGTGGTCTGGGCGGCATGATCAGCGTTCTCTCCAAAGGATCGTTCCTGGAACTTCGCGCGGATCGTAACGTGTGCATTTCCCAGTGTTCCTCCAACGAGTGTTACCTGGGGACTCCGCAACGGGAAGGCTGTCCCTTCGGACAGGTAGCTCCGAAGCTCCACAGCAATCGATTCTGCAAATTGTGTGGTATATGCGTCAAGAATTGTCCTCATGGAGCCGTGAACCTGAACCTTCGTTTACCCGGGAACGAAATCTGGGAAATGAGACATACCAATACGGGTACCGCCTTCCTTATCATCGGTATGATCGGCGGTCTTCTGAGCGAAATGGCAATAAAAATGCCATTGTACAAAGAATTGACCTCGTACCTTCCACTTCCTGACATGTTGAAATTCACGATAATTTTCTTCGTTGTAGTCTTGACGGCAAATTTGATGCTTGCGATTGCCACGGTCTTTTCTCATCGAGTATTCGATGAAGACTTTCAGGAAAACTATTCCAGGTATGGACTTGCATTGCTTCCCATAGCCTTGACCGGTTTCATGGCTTTTCATCTTTATTATTTGATCAATCTCGGCGTACAATTGCCTATCCTGGTGAGCAAGAACTTTGATTTCGAGATTTTTCGAACGCTCATCATAACGGTTCCTCCGTGGTTGACGCATTTCTTCCAGCAACTCCTCGTATGGCTCGGGCTCCTATGGAGTCTGATGATCATGTATAAACTCGGTCGCGGGAGCCACGAGAGATTTTCTACTGCCATGTACGGTGTGATGCCCCACATGGGGTCGGCCGTGGTGCTAACGATATGTGTTCTGAAATCTATTCGCTTCTATTTTTACGGTAATTAAGCTTCTTTCTCTCGAACGCCAGAGTTGGCAGCTTGCCTGGGATGCAGGACTGCCGGCTCTTGTCATATTCGCATTCGCAAGTGCCTATTACTTGGAGCTTTCTCCATTTTCTGTGGCTCTGAGCTACGGCGTGGCTCAACTCGTGTCGTATTCGAGTTACATTGCTCTGTGTGCGATTGCGATTCGATTGCAGAGAAGAAAATGTGAAACGGCCACTGATACGGACCTGCGGCTTCAGGTGCATCCCTGTTCGGTCAAGTCTGCACAATAGACACTTCTTGGCATAAGTAACGCTAAAAAACACTTGACATTTGGTAGAGCCACAATTAACATTCTTGAGGGAATCGCAACCTAACATTATCATTACCTTTTGTGGGCGGCAGGGTAGTCTTCTTTTTCCAGAGCAAAAAGAAAGCGTAGGGGATTGGTGTGCTTGTCCCACCGTATCCAGACCGAACATTTCAAATCTAAGAGGAGTCAGGATGAAAAAAATACTTCTTTCGGTAGTGGCAGCAGCCTTCTTGTTGACACTTCCGTTGGGTGCTTTCGCACGTGATGGAAGTCGCGATACTCTTGCACAGATGTGGAAAGAGCGGGTAGCGGCGCAAAAAACAGCAGCAGCAAAAGAGAAAGAGGTTGTTGCAGCAGTAGAGAAGAAGCAAGTAGACAAGGCCAAAGCAAAAAAAGCCAAAGCAAAGGCAAAATCAGAAAAGAAATCGCAGTAATTTAAGCTTTTCATGAAAAGAGGCGGTGCAGAAATGTCCGCCTTTTTTATTGTTCTTCGTCACCTGGCAAGAATTGTTCTCACCAGGTCTTGTCTTCAGCATGACCTGTTATTGCAACGGAAGCATTCATCAAGCCCGGACTCATCTGCGGTTCAATGAGTCTAATACCATTTCGCAGTTATGCACATAAGATAGCGAAGCTGGAGTGTCCTGAGCGGAGTGATGAGACGGCTTTGCGTCGTCCAGAGCGAAGGATACCTCCAGCTTTCCGGATCATGATAAGAAAAGCGAATCGGTATAACGATTGGACAGTCAAGCAGATAGAGAGAAATTGAACCCCGAGGGGCATTATAAAGTAATGATTTGAATTCTGCACCCGTGCATGATAGTGTTGCATCAAATCCAACCAACTGATCATGGAGACATATATGAATCTCAGCGAGATGGTGGATCGTTTTGCCCAGGACATGCCCGATCATCCGGCAGTGGTCTTCGAGGACCTCACGATCTCATACGCGGAACTTATGAGTTCCATTAACAAACTCTGTCATGCGCTGACCAAAGCCGGTGTGCAAAAAGGTGATAGAATAGTCATACTTATGGGAAACAGGCCGGAATTCGTGATAGGATATTTCGCCTGCCTTAGAATAGGAGCCGTTGCTGTAACGCTCAATCCTCTCTCTACCGCATATGAACTGAGCCATTATTTTGCCGACAGCCGCCCTGTGGGATTGTTCTGCAAAAGCGAGCAGATTCCTAAAATAGAGAACATTCCCAATCGTGACGAGTACTTGAAATTCATCATTACCGTCGAACCAACGGATGGAGCCATTTCGTTTCAACAGATACAAGATAGCTATTCGGATCGTTTTCAGGCTGTAGACGTCGATCCGAACCATCCGGGGGTCATCATCTTTACTGCAGGTCTCCTGGGCAAAGCCCTGGGTGCGACCCTCAGCCACAGGAACCTGGACAGCAATTCCAATATGCTTCGGGATACGTGCGGGGGAGGTCCCGAACACCACGGGCTCGCCTTGATCCCCTTGTTTCATGCATTCGGTGCAGCGGTCAACCTGCTTGGAACAGTAAAGGTCGGAGGCACCGTGTATTTGGTCGAGCGGGTTGATTTTCCGAGACTGGTACCCTGGTTGAAGAAGGCTCGGATTACGTATTCCGGTTTAGTTCCAATGGTTTATTACGGTCTTTTGTACCACCCCTCTTGCAAGGACCTGGATCTCTCCAGCTTTCAAATTGGCATCAGTGGCGGTGCACCGCTTTCCATGGAAATTTATGAGCGATTTTGTGAGCGTTACAAGATTGACATATATCAGGGATACGGGTTGACCGAATCATCTCCTGTTGTCTCATGGAATAACGTGAATATTCCCAATAAGCCTTCCACCGTGGGAACACCTATTCCGGATGTGACTGTACAAATCCACGATGACAATGGTAACCCGCTTCCTGTGGGTACTGTCGGGGAGGTTGTGGTTAATGGGCCCAACGTAATGCTTGGATATATCGGCAAACCAAAAGAGACTGAGACCGTCATACGCAACGGCTGGTTGTACACGGGCGATCTGGGAAGCCTCGATAGCGACGGCTATTTGACTCTTGTGGGATTGAAGAAAGACCTGATCATTACTTCCGGATTCAATGTGTACTGCCAGGAAGTGGAAGAAATCCTCATTCGTCACCCCCATGTTGCGGACGTTGCTCTGGTTGGGGTGGATGACCTCATGAGAGGTCAGGTCATTGAAGCGCTTGTAGTTCCGGAACCCGGAGTAAAACCTGACGAGCGCGACATAATACGTTTCTGCAAAGAATATTTATCCAGATACAAGTGCCCTCGCAAAGTTATAATCGTGAAAGAAATCCGCAGGGATGTACATGGCAAGCCCTCGGAATGGAGTTGATCCGACATTTGGTGAGTTGTAACCAAAGATAAGATTGGGGAGTCCTGCCAAAGCAATGCCAAAGCAGGATTACAGAAACGGCCCCCATTTCTCTTTTTTGAATACAAATCGGCAATAACCATGCGGCATGCTGGTACAAGTCGGTCTCTGCCGCAGATTTTCAATCCTTTTCGCATTGGATGGGTTTTCCGCCACTCTTTCGCGAGTGCCGAGAGAAATTACACATCAGAGTGCATTGTGTTTCCTTTCAGGAACATAACCAAACTGATCCGGCAGGAGGAGTACATCGATCGGCCGGAGTTCACACGAAGAGTCGTGTGGCTTATGCTGCTCAGGCTTTTGGTGATGACGCTCCTTCTGGCCGCGACGATCTTTTTCCAGTTCAGAGGTGCCGGAACTCTTTTCATCGATCCAGCCATCCCACTGTACATTCTGATCGGCACCACTTTTCTGCTCAGCCTCATTTATGCATTTGCGTTACCGCTTATTCCCGATTTGTGGCTGTTTTCATTTTTTCAGGTGATGGTGGACGTGCTCTATGCAACCGTGCTGATTCATTTCACAGGTGGAGCATCAAGCGTTTTTACGCTCCTGTACATCTTTCCGATTATCACTTCGGGCATTTTGCATCTGAGGCGGGGAGCATTTGTGACTGCCGCTACGGCATGTATCTTATTCGGTCTTCTGATAACACTGCAATTCTATCACATCATTCCGCCGAGTAACTGGCCGTGGATAAGCACATGGAGTAAGAACACTCCGGGATATCTCTTGTGGATTTTTGTCGTCCACCTGACGTTTTTCTTTCTGGTTGCATTTCTATCGAGTGCTCTGGCCGAGCAGTTGCAGCGGACGATAGCATCTCTGGACCTCAAAGAAATCGATTACCAAAAGCTTTCTGAACTCCATACGAATATCGTACGCTCAATATCGAGCGGAATGATCACCACCGACGATCTCGACAAAATCACCTTTGTGAATAGTGCGGGTGCCGCTTTGGTCGAGACGCCTTCCTCGGAACTTGTGGGTATGAGTCTGCGGAATGTATTTCCAATGATTCGCGATTTTGTCGATAGTTCGTCCGTCAGACGAGAAACCTTCTTTACCGTGAAGGAAGTAAATGCCGTCAAGAAGCATTTTGAAGTAACCGTTTCCGATCTGAAGGGGGTTGACTCTCTGCCGAGGGGACGATTGGTGTTATTTCAGGATGTGACGGAATTCAGAAGAATGGAGGAGCGCGTACGTCTCAGTGAAAAGCAAGCTGCATTTGTGCGCATAGCCGCCGGGATGGCCCACGAAATCAGGAATCCGTTAGCCGCACTCCGGGGAGCAACGGAATTGCTGTCGAACAACCGTTCGGTTGCGGCTAATGAAAGAAAGCTCCTGGAAATCGTTCTGAGAGAATCGGACCGATTGAACCGGCTGCTGGGGGATTTTCTCCTGACCGTCAGGGCGCAGCAGTTGGGAAAAACACGAGTTATGCTTTCGACTGTCATGGAAGAAATTCTGGACCTGTTTTCCCGTGAACCGAAAATTCAAGGTGGCGTTTCTCTGGAAACTCTCATAAATAAGGGCGTTGAAGTGGAAGGTGACCCGGTGCGACTGAAGCAGGCCATTTGGAATGTCCTGGGCAATGCGTTGGATGCGGTTCACGAATTCGGGACTATTCAAGTGGTGCTTGAATCTTCCCCTGAAACCGGCTGTGCGACATTGATCGTGAAGGATGATGGCTGTGGAATTCCCCTGGAAATCCGGGATCAGGTTTTCGAGCCTTTTACGACGACGAAAGAAAGGGGTTCAGGCCTGGGGCTCTCTCTGGCATTGAGTGTGGTTGAATCGCATGACGGACTGATCGATTGTGAAAGCACTCCATCAGGAGGGACAAAATTCTCGATCAGGTTGCCTCTCGCTTTAGATATGCCTGTTCGAGAAGGAGAAGAGGAGAATGCCTGAACGCCTTATCGTCGTAGACGACGAACCGAGCATGCGGGAATTTCTCGAAATAATGTTGTCTCAGGACGGGTACGAAGTTCGAACAGCAGCATCTGGAGAAGAAGGCCTGAAGTTGTACAAGTCGGAAGAACCCGATCTCATCCTCACCGATGTCAAGATGCCCGGCATGAGCGGCCTGGATCTTATAAAGCACATCCATTCACAGGATCCTGCCATGCCTGTCATCGCAGTGACTGCATATGCAAGCGCAGATGACGCATTGAGAGCGGTTCGTGAAGGTGCATACGACTATCTTTCCAAACCGTTCCAAATTGAAGATCTCAGAATAATCATCAGAAATGCGCTTGAAGCTCGTCGTCTCAGGATCGAAAACCAGGAATTAAAAAAGTCTATACAGGGTTTTGACAATTTCAGCCATATGGTTGGTATATCCCCTCAAATGCAGGAGATTTTCCAATTCATAGAAAAAGTGGCGCCCTCCAAGGCGAGTGTTCTCATTATCGGCGAATCCGGTACCGGTAAAGAGCTCATTGCCAAAGCAATCCATAAAAATTCTCCGAGATGCGACAAACCTTTCGTTGCAATCAACTGCACGGCAATTCCGGAAAATCTCCTCGAATCCGAAATGTTCGGACATCAGCGCGGATCTTTCACCGGTGCGCTCACAAACAAGCCCGGCCTCGTCGAACTCGCTCATACAGGGACTCTCTTCCTCGATGAAGTGGGAGAAATTCCTATCTCGATACAAGCGAAATTATTGCGCTTTCTTCAAGAGCACGAATTCCGACGGGTGGGTGGCACGGATGAAAAGAAAATAGACGTGAGAATAATTGCAGCCACCAATAAGAAGCTCGAATATGAAATGGAAAAAGGAAATTTTCGTGAAGACCTGTATTACCGGCTCAATGTGATACGTATACGTGTCCCGCCGCTTCGCGAAAGGGAAAAGGATATTCCGTTACTGATCAACCATTTCCTCAGGAAATTCTGCACCGAACAAGGCAAGGATATCACAAAGGTATCCTCACTCGCGCTCAGGGTGCTCTGCAATTATCAATATCCCGGAAATGTCAGGGAATTGGAGAATATTATCGAGCGATGCGTCACGCTGGAACAATCCGATCAGTTGACTGCTCAACATCTTCCTCCCAAATTGACGCAAAGCGAAGGAGTGCCATGCGAAATCGCAGAATTGGATATTCCGTCTGATGGTATCGAATTGGACCGAACCCTTGAGAATCTCGAACGAAAGCTCATTAACAGGGCTTTGGAAATAACCGGCGGAAATCGATCCCGAGCGGCGAGACTGTTGGGGATTTCTTTCCGATCGCTTCGTTACAGATTGGTCAAGCTCGGCATGGAATCGGAAGAAATGGTTCAATAAGACCGATTCGCAATCAAAGAAGTAAGATTCGGGGAAACACTTCTTACAAGAAGGGTTTCCCCGAATTTTCCTTCTTTGATTGCATAAGTCCACGCTGGCTGCCCGATCTTCTTTTCGCAAGGAATGAAACACCATGAAGGATTATGCAGTAATTCTTGCCGCAGATCTTCCCACCCCGGAAGAGGTGCTCTCTGTCACCGCACAAGTGGGGCGGATTGTGGATGGGGTGAAGATAGGCGTAGCAACTTTGTTTCAAGCTGGTACCGACATTCTGAAAAAAGTGAAAGATCTTATCGAGGACCGACCTCTGCTTGTCGATATCAAAATCGCCGATATCGGGTTCAAGGGGAATGATTCCTGGCAAGGAACAAACGCCAAAATCATCGAGTCCATCCGCGATACGGGAGCCACTCACGTAACCGTGCACGGTTTCCCCGGGCCGGTTTCAATAGCTGAAGCGGTTGATGTTGCTCACCACGCGGGAATCCGCGTCTTGCTTCTGCCTCTCATGAGTCATGCGGGAGCTGCACTTTTCTTCTCGAGACCTCTTCAGAAGTCGGACCTTGTCTATGCAGCAGTAAAAGTCGACGTAGAAACGTATATACCGCAGGAATCGGAGTGCACTGACGTTACGGAAGGAATCCTGCTTCTCGGGGAGGCTTTGCAGGCAGACGGGTACATAGGGCCGGCTACCAGGCCGCTCGATCTCCAGCGATATCGGACAATAACCCGCAAACCTATATGGTGTCCCGGTTTCGGACGTCAAGATCGGCAAGGGCGAAACCTTGAAGAGCAATTCAGGAACTGGGCTCAAATAGTGGGGCCCAGATCTGCGGCAATCGTGGGCTCTGCTATTTTTGGAGCACCCGACAAGGTCCGCGCAGCATCCGAAATTATAGAGATACGAGACCATGTCGTAGGATAAGGAAGATCGGGGAACAACTTCCTCTAATCCCGTCTTCCAGCGGGATTCCTCGGCTCCTCCTCAAGAGGATGCACATAACATAGCGAAGGCTGGGGCGTCCTGATACCAATTTGCGTTCAAAATCCCCCCCATTCCCCCCTTTAATAAAGGGGGGTAAGAGGGGATTTTTCGTCTAACTTTGAAAGCAAATCGGTATGAGCGGAGTGACCAGACGGCTTTGCGTCGTCCGGAGCGAAGGATACCTTCAGCCTCCCGGATTATGATGAGAAGAAAAGCCAATCGGTATCACTCGTAAAAAATATACCCTGTCCCGGGAATAGTGACGATATGTTTTGGATCAGTGGGATCGTCTTCTATTTTGGCTCTGAGATGCTGGACGTGCACGTCAATGGTTCGGCTGTCTCGATAAAGCTCCCGATCTGCCCAGATACTCTCTTTTATGACCGAACGGCTCAAGGCTCTGCCGGAATTCTTGACGAGAAGCACAAGCAGTGCGTATTCACGTTGCGTGAGCGGAACCCGTGCGCCGTTTTTCCAGACCGCATTCTGCCCGGTGTCAATTTTTAAATCGGCAATTTCGATCACGAGAGGGTCTTCGATCAATCCCGATCTTCTCAAGCATGCTTTAATACGGGCGGCAAGCTCCAGATAATCGAAAGGTTTGGAAACATAGTCGTCAGCACCGCTGTCCAGGCCGAGCACCTTATCAGGGACCCTGTCCCGAGCTGTAAGCATAATAATCGGAATCGAGGACATGTCTCGCATGCGCCTGCAGACCTGAATACCATCGATATCCGGCAGTGACAAATCCAGGATTACCAGATTCACTCGACTTGTATCGAATAAATCCAATGCTTCCTTGCCGTTGGTTGCCAGCAATACTCTGTAATTGTCGAATTCCAGATTGTCTTTTAATATCCTGAGAATGTCCGGGTCGTCATCTACGAGAAGTATGGTGCTCATTTCCGCTCCTCGCGACCCTTCACACGATAGGGAATGAAAAAGGAAAAGCAACTTCCACGGCCGGGACGGCTATGTACCCAAATCCTGCCATCATGAGCCTCCACCAGTCCTTTGCAGATAGCAAGTCCTATGCCGGAAGAGCCCTGGTTCAAACGAACTCGGTTTTGATCTTTTATTTGATAGAACTTCCTAAAAATAGTCTCGTGATACGCGCGTTCTATACCAGGTCCTTCATCCTTTACCGACACTTCGGTGCCCGTAGAGGAAAAAACGATTTCCACGGTGACCGTTCCGTTCGGTGGGGAGAACTTGATTGCATTGGAAAGGAGATTGCTCATCACCTGGTATAGAGATTTTGTATCGAATGTAAAGATTCTATCTTCAGGAGAAATCAACACCAGATTTACCGAACGTTTCTGAGCCGAAGCTTTCTGTGAAATGATGGCATCTTCAGCAACCTCTTTCAACGAAGCTTCAGATATTTCGAGCTCCAGTTCCCCTGCTTCTATTCTGGAATATTCCAGAAAATCAGCGACAATTTTGATCAGATGATCGGTGTTTCTCTTGATGATATCCAGATACTCGGGGCTTTCACATGAGGACTTTCTCAGGAGAATATCAGTGGCTCCCTTTATGCTGGTAAGCGGTGTTCGCAACTCATGCGAAATATCGGAAAAGAAGTCGGATTTAGCCCTGTTCAGTCTTTCCAGCTCTCTGTTTGCGTCTGCAAGGTTTTGGTTGGTTTCCGACAGATCCCGGGTAGCTTCTGCTATGTTCCGCTCCAATTCTTCATGATGATCTTTCAATTTCTTGTCGAGCAGATAACAGAATTCGGTAATCTCTTTTAACTCGTCTCCCCGATTGAGCGTGTTTTCAAGGGATTCCTTCTCCGAGGTAAGTCTGCTCATGGCTGTTCTGATTTGTCCTATGGGCTTGAAGAAGAGTGCTCTCGCGGGAACAAACAGAAGAACTACGAGAAAACCGGCAAATCCCATGCCGCCTGTCAAGAGAATCAACCGGTTCCGATCTATTACAGCCCGGGCTTCGTCCATGGGAATGTAAATGCTCAGACATCCACCAACATCGCCTGCTTTGTATCCTTGGGCCATATGACACTGAAGACATTGCTCGTTTGTTTTAAGTGGGGCCACATAGCGGAAGACAGTCTTCCCTTTGTTTTCTTCTATTCTGAAGATGCCCTCATTTGCAGAGGTCCGAAAGATGTTGAGCGCTTCCGTCTCAAAATCATCCGGCTTGTTTGAAGGATTCATCTGGTCCGTGTTTGTGATCTTGAAAGAATAGAGGTCGTTCTTCATGGCTTTTTCGGATAGGCTTTTGGTAAGAATTGAAGGACTAATCCGGACGTACGTCACCCCGTCGGAACCGAGCACTTCAGGGTCCGGAAGAAACGGATTCGGCCTTATTTCCGCCGATTTGGGAAGCAAAAGGGACCCGTGCTCCGCAACCCACTGTCTCGTAAGCACTATTTGTTTATGGAGTATCGCTGCTTGCTTCCGAACCTGCTCCATAATGTGCTCTTCCTGCCGACAGGAAAACCAGAAGAGGAGAAGTCCGAACGTGATCGCAGTAATTACGGAAGTGATCACCAGGAATTTGAACGATATCCTCGTATAACCCAGGGTATTGAATCTCGGGAGCATAATGGCCGTTCCGGCGGTTTTTCGTTAATTATACCAAATTACATAATCTTTGGAAATTGCGAGAGTTCAATTTCATAACTCCTCTCCGTGTGCCTGTCATATGACTCATGTCATTAAGATAGTATAATCTTTGATAGACGTTTTTCTTCAGGGGGATGGATAAGAGAGAACGGACACGGTTGAATTATGATATAATCCGCTCTGGTTCTTGGCAAGATGTATGAAGGATATCGCCGATATGCTGGTAGGAGCCAGAATTCATCCAACCTGCATGGAATCAGACAGAAAAGCAGAAAGGTAACAAAAATGGCTGACTTACTGCGATCTGAAGTCAGTCCTGAATCCATTCATGTCAGGATACTCGGTTCAGAAGGATGTGTGAACACCCGTCCAACGGTCCAGTTAGTTACAGATATTGCTAGAATTCTTAATCTTTCGATTAAGATCGAAACGATTCTGGTCACTACGCTGGAACAAGCGGAGAAACTGCGTTTCTTAGGAAGTCCCACAGTTCAAATCAATGGATTAGACATTGAGCCTTCAGCCCGTGAAAGCACTGCATTTGGATTCACTTGACGCAGGTATGAGGCGTCGGGGGTGCCTCCCGAGAACATGATACGAACAGCATTGCTCTCGGCCTCGCGGTGAATGAAGCAACGAGTCTTTGTGAAATCACGCAGGCAATATTTAGATTGGAGCGTCTGATTCCAAGGAGGGCAGCGTTCATAGTCTGCTGGTTGTGATTGTTGCAGTGACGTCTCTAAGTCCTGGTTTGATTCTCCCGCGATCTCGTAATGTTTCACCTGCGATGCTTCTTCCCTCATCGCCCCCATATGTTCCGCCATTCTTGGAAAATGACGCATCTGATGCCGATAAATACGGCATGTCAGCAGATCGAACACCTCCTGTCGGTCCTGAATCGGGAATTCGCAGACCGCTAACCGAAACTAGTTAATAATCAAATATTTACAATGGGGTTTGGAATCCGCCGGGTGGCATAGGAATTGCTCTATTTTTTGGCGGGATGCATGCGCACAAGTGCGGACCTGCGACCCTCAGGTTCCATCTTTTTTTGTCGTAACGTTTCTTCGAAGAAGACGAAAGAAAGCCCAAAATCGTCCGTGTCAACCTCAGAAACAGGAGGCCGCAATGGAGGCCAAACAGGGAGCAAAAACAAAAGAGGCTCAGGACAGCAGATGGCGATTCGTAAACAGGACAATGCGTGTTCACGGACACGCTCCTCATGCGCTTATTGAGACGCTCCACGCAGTTCAGGAGCATTTCGGATTCCTCGATCTCGAAGCTCTGAAGTACGTGGCAGGTGCGCTCCATGTACCCCTCAGTCAAGTGTATGGAGTCGCAACGTTCTACCATTATTTTACTATGAAACCGCCCGGCGAACATACCTGCGTGGTTTGTAAGGGGACGGCATGTTATATCGGCGGCGCTGCTGCCATACTCAACAGCATCGGAGATGAGTACGGTATAGCACCTGGAGAGACTACCCCTGACGGAAAAATATCGCTCGTCACCGCAAGATGTCTCGGATCGTGCGGTCTCGCGCCTGCGGTGGTGTTCGATGGTGAAGTGAAAGGCCGTATGGCCTCTCATGAAGTACTGGACAGGATTCGGAGGTGGACGAACCATGACACTGACGTTTGAAGACCTCCAACAAATCGCAAAAATTGAAAGGGATATGCAGGAGGGGATAAGGCACAAGATAAACGTGTGCGTCGCTGCCGGATGTCTCTCCTGCCAATCCGGTCTGGTCAAGGATAGTCTCGAAAAAGAAGTGAACAGGAGGGGTCTGGAAAACTGGATCAAGGTAAAGGGAGTGGGATGCCTCGGATTATGCGCAGCAGGTCCGCTCATCTATCTGGAGCCTGATGGGGTCTATTACCAGGCAGTTTCCGTATCTGACGTATCGGACATTCTGGATTCACTGGGAGGTTCACCGGTCAGTCGTCTTGCCCTATCCGATCAACTTCCCTTTTTCAAGCGACAGCGGAAGATTGTCCTGGAAAACTGCGGAAAAGTAGACCCTGAAAGCATCGAAGACTACATTGCTGAAGGGGGATATGAAGCGCTTTATACCGCTTTGAGAGCAATGACCCCTTCGGAAGTTATTCAGGAGATAACCACCAGCGGATTGCGCGGTCGTGGTGGTGCAGGCTTCCCCACAGGACTGAAGTGGACAGCCGTTTCAAAAGCAATGAACCGGACGAAATTCATCGTGTGCAACGCTGATGAAGGCGATCCGGGAGCGTTCATGGATCGAAGCGTTCTTGAAAGCGATCCTCACCGTGTGATTGAAGGCATGGCAATTGCCGCCAGCGCTGTCGGAGCGAGTCATGGCTTTATCTATGTACGAGCCGAGTACCCGCTTGCAGTCAAGAGATTGCGCACAGCCATAGCCCAGGCGGAAAGACTCGGTGTCATCGGAAAGAACATCTTTAACACGACTTTCGAATTTGACATCAAAATCAGGCTGGGGGCAGGAGCATTCGTGTGTGGAGAAGAAACTGCACTCATAAGCTCCATCGAAGGCCGGCGAGGGACACCTCGTCCGCGACCTCCCTTCCCCGCGGAAATGGGTTTATGGGGTTATCCTACACTCATTAACAACGTCGAAACATTTGCAAACATTCCTCCAATCGTTCGAAACGGAGGACAGTGGTTTTCCGATATCGGTACGGAAAAGAGCAAAGGAACAAAGGTTTTCGCTTTGGCCGGGAGGGTCAATAATACCGGTCTGATCGAAATACCTATGGGAACTCCTCTGCGAGACATTGTATTTGAAATCGGCGGTGGCATCCCTGAAAACCGGCGATTCAAAGCAGTTCAGACAGGTGGACCATCCGGAGGCTGTATTCCGGAACAATTCCTCGACATGCCAGTCGATTATGAGTCCTTAGCTCAAGCAGGTTCAATCATGGGTTCCGGCGGCCTCATCATTATGGACGAGACCTCCTGCATGGTAGACGTCGCCAAATTCTTCATGGAATTCTGTATGAGTGAATCATGTGGCAAGTGTATCCCTTGCAGGGTCGGCACCACTCAAATCCATAACCTTCTGACCAAAATCTCAAGCGGTGCAGGCTGCGCAGCCGATATCCCGGCATTAGAAGAACTTGCCGATCTTGTTAAGAGTACCAGTTTGTGCGGACTGGGCCAAACCGCCCCCAACCCGGTCATGAGCACGCTGCGTTACTTCCGGGATGAGTATACGGCGCATATTCACGACAAGATATGCCCGGCTGGAGCTTGCCATATCGCGGATATCAAGGAGGCGGCAAGATGACGGAGAAACCTTTTTTGCCTGGTAAGACCTCGCGCACGGACGTGAACCCCACGCGCTTGTTGATGCTCAAGATCGATGACAAAGACGTAACGGCTCGTGAGGATGAAACCATATTGTCCGTCGCCCGGCAGAATGGAATCAATATTCCAACATTGTGTCACCTGGACGGCCTTACCGAACGCGGCGCATGCAGACTCTGTATAGTGGAAGTAAAGGGCTCTCCCAGGTTGATGCCGTCCTGTGTCACTCTCGTGAGACAGGATATGGAAATCGTAACAAACTCCGATCGAGTGGTTTCGTATCGCAGAAAAATTCTTGAACTTCTGTTCACCGAGCGAAACCATGTGTGTTCCGTATGTGTTTCCAACGGCCATTGCGAGCTTCAAAACCTTTCAGTGGAATTAGGGATGACTCACGTCCACTTTAACTATCTTTATCCTCGACACAACATTGACGCTACTCACGAACGTTTCTCCGTCGACCATAATCGATGTGTACTGTGTGCACGCTGCATTCGCGTCTGCGATGAGGTCGAAGGCGCTCATGCCTGGGATTTGACGGGACGCGGAATCACCGCACGAGTAATCACCGATCTCAACCAGCCCTGGGGTGAATCGGAAACGTGCACTGGTTGCGGAAAATGCATACAGGTGTGCCCCACGGGGGCTTTGTCGGAAAAGGGCAAGTCCGTTGCGGAAATGATTAAACGAAGACAGTTCCTGCCCTATCTGCAACTCATGCGGAAGGAGGGACAGAAATGACAGAAATCAAGCCCAACGGTCATTTCACAAACGGCCACAATGGTAGGCCTCAGGAAACAGCCGCGACCAATGAATCGGGCAAAGTAAGGGTAGCCACCGTGTGGCTGGACGGATGCTCCGGATGTCACATGTCTTTTCTGGACATCGATCAACAGATTGTAGCGATTGCGGAACTGGTGGATATCGTCTACAGCCCCATCGTTGACGCCAAGAAGTTTCCTGGAGCGGTAGACCTCACTCTGATTGAAGGAGCAGTGAGTAGTGATGAGGATGAGGAAAAAGTCCATGCAATCAGACTCGCCACAAAGCTGCTCGTTTCCTTCGGAGATTGTGCAGTGACCGCCAATGTCCCTGCGATGCGCAATCAGTACAAGGTTGAAGAAGTGTTCAAACGTGCTTACTTGGAAAATGCCACATTGAATCCGCAGATTCCACATGTCGGGCTGCCGCGACTCTTGAAAAAAGCACGGCCGGTACACGAAATCGTGAACGTTGATTTGTTCTTACCCGGATGTCCACCTCCGACTGATGCAATCCATTTCGTGTTAGGTGAACTCCTGGAAGGACGGGTCCCTAATTTAAAAGGAAAAACCCGGTTCGGAGCATAACCTGAACGGGAGGCATGCCGATGGAGCATAAAGTCGTAATCGAGCCGATAACCAGAATCGAAGGCCATGGCAGTATATCGATTTTCTTGGACGATAAGGGGAATGTTGCAGATGCCTCTTTTCAGGTAACTCAGTTCCGCGGATTTGAAAAATTCTGCGAAGGCCGGCCATTTTACGAAATGCCGTCTCTGGTGGAAAGAATCTGCGGGATCTGTCCTATCAGTCATTCCCTGGCTTCGGCAAAAGCATGCGATGCAATCCTGGGGGTTCGCATTTCCCGGACTGCCGACATGCTCAGACGTCTCTTGAACTGTGGCGAATACATCCAGTCGCATGCATTGAGTTTCTTTCATCTTTCGTCGCCTGACTTCTTGCTGGGAATGGATGCCCCGTCGACTCAGAGGAATATTCTCGGGATAGCGGAGAAGTATCCACAGGTGGCTCTGGATGGCATTCGACTCAGGCAAATCGGCCAGCAGATTATTCAGTTAATTTCAGGAAAACGGATTCACCCGGCGTGGGTAGTCCCCGGAGGGGTGAACGAAGCCTTATCGGAAGAAAATCGTGATAGCATGCTTGCCATGCTGCCGGAAGCGTATGAAATCCTGGATCGGACCTTGGTCTGGTTCAAAAACCTGCTGGAAAAATGTCAGGAAGAGATCAGAACTTTCGCCAATTTTCCCAGTAGCTTCCTGGGGCTCGTCAATGACCAGGGAAACCTTGAACATGTAGACGGTAGGCTTCGGTTTATCGATTCTAAAGGAAAATTCCTCGTGGATTCTGTGGATCCCTCGCTCTATATGGATTACATCGGCGAGGCCGTAGAACCCAATTCTTACCTCAAATCACCCTACTACAAGGCGCTCGGGTATCCCGATGGAATCTACAAAGTGGGACCCGCTGCCCGATTGAATGTGTGTACCGGATGCGGAACACCTCGTGCCGACCAGGAATGGGCCGAGTTTATAAGACTCGACCGCGGACCTGTGATGAGTGCGTTTCACAATCATTTGGCTCGGCTGGTAGAAATCCTCTATTCCATAGAGACCGCCGAGAAAATACTCAAGGATCCCGATATCCTGAGTCACCACATACGAGCCTTCGCTCAGCCGAACCATTTCTTCGGCGTGGGAGTTGTTGAAGCACCGCGAGGAACGCTGATTCACCACTATAAAGTGGATGAGCAAGGACTCATAACCTGGGTGAATCTTATTGTGGCAACCGGCCACAATAACCTGGCAATGAACCGAGGCGTGTTGCAGGTCGCCAAACGATTTGTAAACGGCGAGAAAATTTCCGATGGTGCGCTCAATCGTGTGGAAGCCGTCATTCGAGCTTTCGATCCATGCTTGAGCTGCTCGACACATGCAATCGGGCGCATGCCCTTGAAAATTCGATTACTAAACCATGAGGGAGCTGTACTGGACGAAGTGCAGTGAAGACGAAGTGCAGACAACCCGCTCGGCTCGGTGGAGTACTGAGCGGCTTCCAGAGGTAATCTCCACACACGGGTAACACGATGTAAAGGTACCGAGTCTCCGGTTTATTTCCGGGACTCGGTTTTCCGCATCTTGGCTCTCTTGCGGCCCTTTTGGTCAGGCCGAATTCTTTGGATAGAATATTCCGACGCGTGCCCGTCATTTACAGGAAGGGCAAGCACGAGACCTACCTCTACAGCGGCTGCAAATGCGATAGTCACACATCTAGTCGACAAGCCAATGCTTTCAATGACGGAACTGAACTAACGACACAATCGATCTGTAAGAAAGGTTTCCCAACCCTCCAAAGACTTTTATGGCAAATGTCCGATTGCGAAAAGCGCTTCTCGAAAATCGGTGGGTGCCGTGCCTCCGTGCCGGCACATTCTTTATGACAAATCGGCCAGTTTGACCGGGCAGAGACGCCGCCCTACCGTTTCCATCGTATGTGCATGACTGCGAAATGGTATCGGAGGGGTCATTTCAAGAGAACAGGGCAGCGGCAAAAAAAAAAGCCGCGCGTTGCGCAGGCTTTGGGAAATCGCACCGTTTCTTCCTTGTAACTTCCTATTAGACCTCCTTTTTTTTCCCGGGGAAGAAATCCCCGGGCGGTTTCAATATCGTATGGTTTAACATCTATTCTTCATGTGTGCAGTGAGGCTGGATTTGGGCTTTTCAAGGGTTTTGCTTAAGAGAACGCTACTGGACATCTTCCCGCCTCTCTGCTGCGGAAAACCTTTGCCATTCTATACTGGCAATTGATGTGCCAGTTCTTCAGAAGCGCGTCCAGACAGAAAACCGGGTTTTGAGAATAACGCGGATGAGGGTGAATTTGGGTCGTAAGCCCTATCCCCCTGTCGAAGATTTTTACAACATGTAAAGAAAATCGACACCTGTTCATTCTACGGAAAACTGGTAAACAGGCTTTGGTAGAGTCAAAAATTAGGGCAACAGATCCACTGTTTTGTGAATGGCAGGTTTATCGACTGGCGGTCAACAGATCGGGAATCTCCCATCCTGCTCGAACCGGACCCATGGGGGCTTCCATGAACCGTTTGGCCATGAGGGTTCCGGACAACTCTTTGGGAGAAAAGTATGCGAGGGGGTTGTACATTCTATTGGCAACACGAACTTCCAAATGGAGATGAGGCCCTGTCGATCTGCCCGTGTTTCCGACAGAAGCGATTTTTTGGCCTTTCTTCACTGCCTGGTTCTTTTTCACGAAAATCTGACTCAGATGAGCATAGTACGTGTATGCGCCTTTTCCATGATCGACGAGCACCGTATTCCCGTATCGGCGAAACTTCTTCCTGGTTCCCACAAAAATGACTCGTCCGTCCGCACAGGCAAGCACGGGTTTGCCTATCGGAGCCGCGATATCCAATCCTTTGTGCAATCTTCCCCATCGATATCCGAATGGCGAAGTGAGAACACCTCCAGGCACCGGAAACCCGAGGTCAGGAACAAGCGGATCTTTCTTCCCAATCATAGCTCGTGCCACAGTGGATTTCGCAGAATGTTCGGTGAGTGAGATGATGGCTTTGCCATTGTTAGAGGTGCTGTTCTTTTCCTCGGCAAGGAGAGCTTGGGCAGGCAGAAAAAGCGTCTCCCCTTCCTCAAGCTTGTAAGGGGGGAGTAGCCGGTTGATTCGAGCAACTTTCTCCAGGTTCAACCCGTAAACACTACAGATGTGCTGAAGGCTCTCTTTCGGTCCGACTATATGAAACGCGCCGTCTTGCTCAGGCGGAATTACGGGAAAATTGTGTTCCGCAATGACCAGCCTGGATTCAGTTTGGGGCTCAAGTTTCGATTCTACATTCGCACATTTTTTTGTCATCCCGATCGGAGCCGAACAGGACACAATGAGCGGCAGTAGAAGGAAAGAGATCCATGTGAATCTGAGATCCATACCAACTCCAGGTCATAACAGCTACGGATTGCACAGCGTGAATATATCAAAGTTCTATCTAAAAATCAATTATTTTCAATTACTATCTTGAATTTCTCGAAACTTTATTAAATATGGTATTTTGGTCGATGCCTGAGCCACAGAGGCAAACAAGGTGAAATTACATTCTATTCTGAGCCTCTGTGACTCCGGCATTTTTACTCCTGTGAAGTGAGCTTTCAGCATCTTCATGCAAGGACCCACTTCTTCAGGAGATATTTACATTACTGCGCGGCAGGAGCAGCAGGGGCGGGGGCGACAGCCGCGGGCTGAGGAGTTTCAGCCTGTTTCTGCGCGGCAGACTGTTTTGCCACCAGACTGCTGATCTGCTGCTTAACTGTGCTCAGCTCTTCGTCATATTGGTTGATCTGGCGAGAAAGATTGGATTGCGCGCTCTTTTTGATGTCCTGCATCTGCGATTCGAATTTGGCGATGTGAGCATCGAGTTGCACTCTCTGCTTCATCAAGCTATCCACTGAAGCGGTGATCGCCTTTACCTGCTGATCGACTTGAGCTTCCGCCTGCTGCTTCGCAAGGTTGATCTGAGCCTGAATGCGCTCGGCTTTCTGCTCCAACGCCGTAACCTGAGACGACAAATCCTGGGCAAAAGCAGTCGCGCAAAGTGCAGCGATAAAGATCGAAAGCATCATCAACATTGAGATTTTCTTCATAGTTTCACTCCCTTTCCAAGTGTTCGAGACCTGAGGGCCTCTCATATTGAAAGGGAGTCATATCACAGAATCGTACAATTGCAAGCAAAAAATGTAAAATGAATTCCAGATGTTCATTCTAAACATTAATCTAATACTTGATTATATGTAGTTAGCTGGCCAGAAAACTGCTCGAAGAATCAGCCTCCTACGAATTCGCTTCCCACAAAATAAAATACCGGATTGAAATTTCTTTTCCGCATTGACCTGGTTCCCAGGTCAATGGCACCCGTTTGATTTTGACGTTTCTGTGTCCTGGGTGCCACTGACCTGCGAAACGCAGGTCAGTGCTCCTTCATTTCAATGTTACACGCCTGAAAGCGAAATCCTATGAAAGACCATATGCTGCATCAGGTCTTTTATTGTTTGTTGTGGCGTTTTGCGCCATGGGAGTTGGTATCAGTCAATCTCGGGCAGGAATGTCAGAATCTTTATCCGATTGCGGAAAGCGCTTCTTGAAAAATTGGTGGGTGCCGTGTCTCCGTGCCGGCACATTTTCATCAAATCGACTAGTTGTATTTTTCCCGTGGAGAGATGGAGAAAGGACAGAACGGAAAATAGGGTGTCGAAAACACCCTATTCGGAAACGACTATTGTAATTGGAGAGATGAGAAGAATTACTCAGCTCAAAACAGGTCCGGGGAAATCTTAAAGACATTCCCTGAACCTGCACGAGAGAAGCACGTCACATGTCGTCATCTTCATCATCAGGCCATTCGAGGAACGGCTTTTCCTGATCCACCATGGCGTTGACCATCAGTTCGACAAGACCTGTGTACCAGATACCTGTCTTCTCGAAGACCTCATATCCTTCAAGAAGATCACGAGTCTGCCCTTTGCAGTTAGAGCACGGGGCACAAATCATTTTCCGAATTGAGGGATCCATTTCACCCTGGAATGCGTTCAGATATTGCTGCAGTTTCTTTCTTCCGGAAACCAGCCGTCGCCAATCGGGAAAATTGCCGCTCTGCATGATGGCGAATCCCGATCCGCCGCCACAGCAGTAGTTTTGGACGCCATGCGGAGTCATTTCCCGGAATCGCCCTGGAGGAAAGATTGCATTCAGGACATTTCTCTGGGGTTGGACGATTCCCATGAGGCGCACCACGTTACACGGATCGTGAAGGGTCACGGGAAAGTCGTTCTTTGACGGGTCAAACTTTATCTTTCCACTCTTCACGATGTCCCAGAGCAGTGTATAGGAGCTTTCCCTGGGGATCATCTGCTCACCCGGAAGCAACCGGTCAGCGATGACTGACAATGCTTTGTGAGCATGGCCGCACTCGCCGATGACGATCTTCTTCACGCCGAGGTCCCGAGCAACTTCCAGATGCTTAAGCGCAACGCGGGCAAACTGGACATCGTCATACCAGAGCCCGTAATTGACAGCATCATACCCCACGAGTTCCGTGGATAGTGTGTAGTTGATACCTGCCGCGTCAAAGAGGATAGCGAATGACATGGGGTTCTCAGGCCATGCCATGAATTCGCCGGCATTGTGAACGAGCAGGATGTCAGCGCCTTTCTTGTTGATGGGAATCTTGATCTGTTTACCGGTTTTTTCTTCGATATCGTCTTCAAGATACTCGATTATATCTTCCACGGCAGCCTTGATCATACCGGTGCTGGAACCGAATCTCAGGTGTTTGACCGAGCCTTTGGCATGTATCTCTTCAGGAGCAATTCCCATTTCCATGCTGAAGATTTTACGCAGTTCATGGGTAATCAGTCCATTGTCCACGCCGATTGGACATACCTGAGTACAGCGCCTGCACAGGGTACATCGATACGCCAACTCTGCCAGTCTTGCCACCAAATCCCAATTCAACTCGATATCGTGGCCTCGGAATCCGGCAAGTAACTTTCCGCCGGGAGAAATATACTTCTTGGCGATCTTTCTCAGCACGTCGGCTCGAAATGTCGGTCTATAGATATCCTTGCGACCGCTCGCTTCGTACACCGGGCATGCATCGGCACACGTCTGGCATTTTGCACAGTACTCCAGTGAAAGAGTAAGAGGCTGGAGAAAAGTCCAGTTGTTCTCTTTTGAGAGCAATTTCTTGAAACCTTCCAGGAAGGACCGGACCAGCTTCTCTTCTTCTTCAGGGGATTGGGGTTTGGGCAAGTTGAGCGCGCTCACGCCGTCAAGCGAGTGCTCCCATCTTGTTTTCTGGTCGGGAGTCAACTGTGTGAAGGTTTCTTCGTCATATTTATCGTATGGAGGAGGAAGAGGAGTAAGATCTTCAACTTTAAGCTCGACCATCTGCTCGGCTTTTTTGGATATATCTTCGGGTTTCATTCGCGTATTCCTCCGCTTATTTCTGTTCGCCAGCGAAAGGATTCGATGTGGCCACATCGGCCCACGTCTTCTTCCCGCCTTCCGCCTGAATATGAGGAGCAGACCAGGTAACCGGATAACCGAGATATTCCTTGATCTTGGCATCCATTCCCGGGTCGCCCACATTGGGACTGTCGTCCCATTTCACTTTATCCCACATGAAGTACTTTGAAACCATGTGGGTCATGTGGGTGAACGGAAAGTAAGCCCAGAATCCGATAAACAGCAGCAGATTAATGACGTGCATCCCGCTGAGCGTCGGAGCTGGTTTGGAGCTGATCAGGCTCACGAAAAACTGTCTTGATGCATCGAAACCTGGGTCTTTGAGCCATACCAGAAAGCCGGTTACAAAAATGGCTGCCAGCCAAGCCAAGTTCATGTAATCGATTCCAGCAGAGAACTCGTTCAGCATGGGATCTGTCATTCTCTTGATAATGAGGCCCACTGCTCCGATGGCTCCGAGGATAAATCCGATAACGGCGAGCACCTGAGTCAATGCCTGAACCAGAGATGCCAGCGCCGACGTCGAGGGGGGCAGACCGAGTGCTTCCAGGACACCGCCGATAGCGAGGAAAACGAGACCGCCTATGGACAGGTAAAGTCCGAAATGAAAGGGGAAAGACCAATACCACAGTGGCCTGTTGTCCTCATAGAGTGCTTTGATGAAGAGGATTTCCGGTACCATAAACTTGTATTGCGCCATATGGTCTTTGTGTCTTGTTTTTTTCCAGAAATCGACATCTTCGTAGAATGATCCGCCATAGGGTTTTCCCTCGTGCGGCACTGGATAGAGCTCCCACCTAACATGCATGGGCATAGTGAAGTATTTGATAAGCTTGACAGCGAATGCCACCACAAATACTGCACCGCTCAAGTAGGTCAAAAGCTTCAGGACCTCCATTTTCTTGCTGCTCCTTCCGGGGTTTATATGACGACGAACTCGTCTTGCGATGGGAAAAACCGAAGAACTTTTTCTACCATGTTCTCGTATTTTTTTCCAGTAGTTTGACTTGACACTTTCACCATGCTTTGACCGAACTATCAGGATTCCTATTTACTTACCGGGAGTTTCCAGAAACGAACACCAGGATTGGGGGCACTCGATGCTCGCATCTCGTCTGTCAATCAAATTCAGGCGCGAATTTTCGCTTCCGAAAAGACGGGATCTCGACAGAGTCAGCGTACAAATCTTCAGGCACACCAGAGCCTGTGGCTCCAGTCGAGAGGGCTTTGTTCGGACCGTCAGGTCTCCAATTCATTATTTCGATCAGGGGCGCGGGTCTTTTCAGAGGAAAACACCCGCAGCGACTTCGTCATCCGGGTTCAAATCAGAGTCTTTTATTTTGTCATAAAGGTTTGATTATTGCAATTTTTTCTTGGGATATTCGACCGTCGGTAGTTAAAATTCCCCCGCCTGTTGTTCATCATTTTCTCGATCCCATGAAGCGTAGTAGGAATCGTCCTCTTCTCCCATTTCTTCTTTCATCTCCGGCAATGGCTCGTCAGCAAAATCGGCTCTGAAGAAATTTGCAACCCAGTCCTGACCCCAGGGGTCTTCCTCGAGGAAATAGCGAAGATCCTTAACACCTTTGAGGTTCCTGAATTCTATCCAGCCGCTCTTCTCGTTCATCAACGTCAATTCTTCCGGGATCTCGTCGGACCAATCAATGAAATACGGTGAATGGGAGCTTAGCAAAACCTGTTTTCCAGGATTCACCGCGTGGAACCGATGCATGAGCCCGTACAGAATACGCAGCCGATTAGGGTTCAAATATGTTTCCGGTTCTTCGATGAAGAAGATGCGGGGCTGATCCGGCAAATTGAAGAGTGTACAGAGTCCGAGAAACACGAGAAATCCATCGGAAAGCTGCGGACCGACAAAATAACCCGACTTGCTTGTCTCTTCCACTCCGATCCCAACCTGATGAGGATCTCCCAGATGCGGAGTGAAGATTCTCCTGATTCCCGGAACACCACGTTTCACTTCTTGGACTGTCCTGTAAAAATTCTCGGGATGATTTCGCTCCAGGAAATGGATGACTGCCGCCAGGTTTTCTCCTGTGTGGTCGAGAAGATATGAGTCCTGTACAGGAGTTGGTTTCTTGATGAGATCCGGGATAAATCTGTAGCGTTTTATTTTGGAAAGGTACTGGGCCACGGACCGAATCCTCTTTTCTGCATCATTCCAGGCATGACCTTTCCTCATTTGGGCCATTTTGGATTCTCTTGCTTTAACGTCCCCGATGGTGAACAGAATTTCTCCTTGGACTTCCTGAAGAGTCTCTTCCTTAATGAGGTATTCGTTTCTGCGAATTTCCGTGAAAATCAACGTGTAAACGTAATTTACGCCCTCGACTTCGAGAGTGATTTCAAAATGAAGATCAAGGTCCTGCGCCGCGGTTTCATTCTTCTCCCTACGGCTGAGCGTCTGACGAAACGTGAAAGGACCCGGTCCGAAGGCGCTGCTGAAGGGACCCGACGAAAGGAAACTCAGCATGAGGAGAAAATTCCCGAGATTTGATTTGCCGCACCCGTTTGCGCCTATGAAAATGTTTAGCGGCCTGACATCAAATTCTGCTTCTCGGAAATTTTTAAAATTTTTAATCCGAATATTCTTGATCATGCGGTGGGATTTCCTTTCTTACTTCTGATTCCCGCGCCCAACGACAGTAACCGCTCCCCCTCCAAAGTACGCATGCAAGCCGCGAATCCGATAGAGCAAAAATACTCCCTTTCGAAGTCACGGCTTGAAATTGACTCCTTCAACTGGCGAGGTTCGACGGCACGACCGGCCTATATTTTTCGAAAGCCCTGTCAAAGAATGACGTCCGGGACCAGCGGTGTCGCGGCTTAAAATGCCGCGATATTTCCGCTGTCTATTTTTCCTCTAATGGCGCTGAAATCCAGCTCATCATGGACCTTAAGCGACTCCCTATTATTTCTACGGGATGCTGTGTTCCTAGTTTTTCCAGCGCCTTGAATTTAGGTCTACCTGCCAAATTCTCAAGAATCCATTCGCGAGCAAATTCTCCCGATCGAATTTCTTGAAGGATTTTTTCCATTTCCGCGCGAGTCCGCTCGTCCACAACACGAGGACCCCGGGTAAGGTCTCCGTATTCGGCCGTGTTACTGATAGAATAGCGCATACGCTCTATTCCGCCCTCGTAGATCAAATCCACGATGAGTTTGAGTTCATGAAGGCACTCGAAATAAGCGATCTCGGGTTGATATCCGGCGTTCACCAATGTCTCGAAACCCGCTTGGACCAAAGCGGTAACGCCTCCACACAGAACTGCCTGCTCTCCAAAAAGATCGGTCTCAGTTTCCTCTGCAAAGGTCGTTTCGATCACCCCGGCACGAGTAGAGCCGAGCGCTCGAGCATATGCCAAAGCTGTGTCCCTGCAGGTTCCCGATGCGTCTCTATGTATGGCCACCAGCGAAGGAACTCCGAATCCGCCTTTGTAGATGCGGCGAACGAGGTGCCCGGGGCCTTTTGGGGCTACCATAAAAATATCGGTGTCTTCAGGCGGTTCAATTTGCCCGAAATGGATATTAAATCCGTGAGCAAAAGCCAAGGACTTTCCCGCTCCCATGGCTGAGTGGATCTTTTCCTTGTAAAGGGCGGCTTGAAGTTCATCAGGGACAAGAATCATGATGACATCGGCGGCCTGGGCTGCCTGATCCACTTCCAGGACCTGAAGTCCGTCCGAGGTGACTTTGTCCCACCGCTTGCTGTTTTTATGTAATCCTACGACAACCTTTATTCCAGAATCGTTCAGATTCAGAGCATGTGCATGCCCCTGGCTGCCATAACCGATAATAGCAACAGTCTTACGTTCCAGGGCCGCTGGGTTAACGTCCCGGTCATAGAATATCTTGGCCAACTCTTTTTCTCCAAAACTTGAATAAATAGGCGCACTAATCATTTTGGCGTGCGATTTTATCAAAAAGGATTAATGCATTCAAGCATTACAGAAGTTGAAACTGTTTTTTTTGAAATTCATGCCATGAAGGCTCCTCCCGGAGTCTCAACCACGTTCGTGATTTTCACCTTTGAAAACGTGTCGCGGGGCTTCGATAAGGACCGTAGTATCCGGAGGCACTGAGGCAGTAAGCCAGACGTTTCCTCCTATGATACAACGAGCCCCTATCACCGTTTGTCCCCCCAATATGGTAGCTTGTGCATATATGGTAACATCATCCTGAATGGTAGGATGCCGTTTTCTACCCCTGAGCTCGTTTCCTCCTTCCGAACCTCTCGGTACGGACAACGCCCCGAGAGTGACCCCCTGGTAAATCCGGACGCGATCTCCTATGTCTGTTGTCTCGCCGATGACCACGCCGGTGCCGTGATCGATAAAGAAATCAGTGCCTATGGTGGCTCCGGGGTGGAT
The DNA here is from genome assembly GCF_000266945.1 of Desulfomonile tiedjei DSM 6799. Lineage (NCBI taxonomy): Bacteria > Pseudomonadati > Thermodesulfobacteriota > Desulfomonilia > Desulfomonilales > Desulfomonilaceae > Desulfomonile > Desulfomonile tiedjei. The sequence goes on along the minus strand of NC_018025.1, from coordinate 397,691 downwards.
ATCTATGCCGGTCAGAGAATGTGCATGTTCAGTCATGATTCTCGGCATGAGAGGTATTTTTCTCAAGAAAAGCTCGTGAGCGACACGGTACACAAAGATCGCATATAAACCCGGATAGGAAAAAACGATTTCGTCGAGGCTCTTAGCTGCCGGATCTCCATCGTAATGGGCACGAACATCGTTTGCGAGAGCTCGCCGCAACGCAGGCAATTTTTCACAGAAGATCAGCGCTTCTTCGCGACCTTTGTTCACACATTGGACGCACAGGCTATCGGTCCGGCGGCACTCGTGACGAATGCTCCGGGAAATCTGAGCCGAAAGGAGCTCAAACAGCTCTACCACTTCATGACCGAGATGATATTCGAGAGTGGAATGATTCAGCTCCTGTCTACCAAAATATCCCGGGAATAAGACATCCTGCAGGATATTCAGTATGCGGATGATCTCATCCTTTGACGGAATCAGTGCAGCCCCCACGTTATCCACGGTAGATGCTTCCCTACAGGAATGCACCATTTCCTGGACGACCGTTCGGAGACGCTCTTCCTGAACAGGAATCAAAACATCTTCTTTGTACTCACAGATACTATCCGCCAACAAAGGCTTTATTCCGTCAGACATTGCCCACCTGCAGTCACTTTATTGAGTCAATGCTCGTGCCATATAGATAATCATCTTAAGTCATTCTTGCTCATGGCAACAGAGCTTGACTTGTTTTTTATGCGTTCTTCCGGGACCTGTGGAAGCCACGACATAGATACGGTCTTGTTTTCTCACAAATGTCAACCGCGCACTTTTCTGTTCAGCCTGATATATTGTACAATTTTCTTAACTCTCGTCTTCTTCCCAGATGCTGTCATCTTGCCTTTCAGTTCCGAAAATTGGAGGAGTAATTCCTTCGGATTTACAGACAGGGCACTTGCCGGGAGTGGTAAAACGTGTTCTTTTCTTGAACACAAATCCACAGTCCAAACAAGCAGCAGGTTTGGCGATCAGATTGTGTTCGTTTCCCAAGGACTTCTCCACATGAGGCAAATGTTCGTATACCTCTTTTTCGGATATATGGAGAATGCGTGAAATGTCACGCGCAGTAAACTCACCCGCTTTCAGGAGTTGTGCTATTCTTTTTCGGATAGTCAGGATATCCTCCGGGGCAACTTGGGAAAATTCCGGACTCGCGTCTGCTCGTTGAGACATCGGGTCTCAACGGAAACGTCTTTCGACATATTATAACACATCGGAAGATCGCGTTTTTAGCGATGAATGCCACGCGGGTTCGGCTTCATGCTTGACAATCGGTCCATGTTTCGAACAGGATGTCGTGTTCGGCTTCAAGGCGCGCATGGCGTGCACTTTTTCAGGAGATTGTCATGGCCCAAAAATCTCTCAATAAGGTAATATTACTCGGTCATCTGGGCCGAGATCCGGAACTCAGGTACACCGCGTCCGGGAAAGCTGTCGCAACGTTTACCTTGGCCACGTCTTTCCAATGGAGAGACCAGGACGGTAACGAGCAGGACAAAACTGAATGGCACAGAATTGTTGCATGGGGGCGCTTGGGGGAAATTTGCGGCGAATACCTGAGCAAGGGTAAACAAGTATTCATCGAAGGCCGTATTCAAACCCGGGAATGGGAAGATCAGGACGGAAACAAAAGGACCAGTGTAGAGATCATTGCGAACGATCTCATCATGCTGGGCGGAGGCGGACAAAACCAGAGCCGTCCTGCACAAGAGCAGCCGAGGAGACAAAATACCGGAGGATCCCGGCCGGCTTCTACGGGGAGGCGTTCCGATGACTACTATCCTCCTCCACCGGAAGATGAAATTCCATTCTGAGCTCGTAACCATCTGAACCGAACGATTGTAGACAGACTGTTTTCCTCTGACCTCACGAATGAGAAGGTCTGCGAATAGAGTTGTGGATGTGTATCAAGACTGCATCGTGTTCCTTCTTGCAAAGGCCTATCAAAAAGCCCATGCAAATATAAAGAAGCGCCTCAACGCGTACGGGCTCACGCCTGTCCAAACCCTCGTATTGGAAGCCGTTGTATCGGAAGAGGGGCTGTCGGCCGGGGATCTTGCCGGTAAACTGGTTCTCGACAGTGCGACCCTTTCAGGCGTGCTCGACCGAATGGCCGAAAAAGACTGGATTTCCAAGAAAACCGATCCGGATGACAAACGAGTGCTCCGCATCTATCTAACGGAGAAAGCCAAGAGCTTAAGTGAGGATCTGTTCAGAGAAAGGGAAGAGGCGAACCGGGAAATCCTCAGAGATTTGAGTCTTGAGGAACGATTACTCTTAAAGAGGCTCTTGAGAGACATTCGATAATCTTTTTGCCCGTATTCTGGTGTCTTCCCATAATCCCGCGTTCATCCGTTACCAGATTGAAGAAGTCCTCTCTCCGAATTTACGGACCCCCGCCATTGAAAAATCCGAATCCGACGCTCACTCACAGTCGAGAACAAAAGACTAAACCTGTGGGAATCTAAATGTAATTTCAGACGGACAATCCCAGTTCCTGGAGCTTTTCTTTCTGGTTTGTCAATTAAAACCCGCCACAACCAGTTCAAACATCCTACCGGTCGCAGTAGACAATCGAAGACTACCAGCACTCAACTGGCTATTTGTCTATCGGCAAGCGTAGCATCATGTCTTTTTGGAACGGCAAGATTTGCGGTTTTACTCTTCTGATTGCGAATCCGTATAATAAGCTCAATCTGAAGCATTTTTCTCCTGTGCAGGCAAGCATCTGTGCTATGGTGCGGACGAGTGGTTTTGAGTGATGAAGAATCGCACTTTAGCGGTTAGCAATCATCACTTCTGTTGATTCTGAGTCTTCAGTAACATTGCGAAGACTTCTTTCGGAACGTTTTGTTCCACAGCAAATCATCAAGATTTGATGTTTTTTAGAGCGGAAAAACGCGTGTGTGAGAGCTTCATGAATCCGGTGAAATCTGCGTTGTTCAATTGGGAAACATCTCGTGAGGGAGCTGTACCTCAGATAATCAAGATTCCGATCGTTCTTCTCATCTTTTTGGTTCTCTTTTCTTCCGGCTGTCAAAACGAATCCACCAAGAAGAAAATTAGGCCCCCCGAGGTAACTATCGCTGAACCGGTTCGAAAAGAAGTGACCAAGTATCTGGAATATACCGGCAATATTGCGGCGCTTGAATCGGTGGACATCAGGGCTCGAGTTCCCGGCTTTCTCACGAAAATTTGTTTTGAACCAAGAGCAAAGGTGAAGACCGGGGATTTGCTGTTCGTCATAGACCCCAGACAGTATGAAGCTTCCGTCAAGGAAAGTAAGGCCAAATTGGAGGCGCAAAAGGCCTCATCAAAGCTGAGTCAAACCGAGCTGCAGATCTCTCAGCAATTGGAAAGCAAAGAGGCTATTAGTGCACTGAAACTGGAGAAAAAAACCGCGGAACGAGACGTCACCCGAGCTGACGTGGATTTGGCGGATGCTGCACTGGACAAGGCGAAACTCGACCTGGAGTGGACACAGGTAACTTCTCCCATCAATGGAAGGGTGAGTCGCAATCTGGTCGACGTCGGAAATCTGGTGGGAGCCACGGAAAAAACGCTTCTGACTACCGTTGTAGATGACGACTCAGTGTACGTTTATTTCAATATCAGTGAACGGGACCTCTTGCTGGTGCGCCGCAAGGCAAAGAAGAAACCAGATCCGGTCACACAGTTGCCACCGGACATTCCGGTTTACATCAGTCTGGCCGACGAATCGGATTATCCTCACACGGGAAGAATCGACTTCGCGGATACCACAGTCGATCAGTCTACCGGGACGATTCAAGTCCGGGGCATCTTTCCGAACCCTGACGGGCTGCTGATGGGCGGAATGTTCGTACGGGTCCGTGTTCCTCTGGAAAAACGCGAGGCTTTGCTGGTTCCGGATGTTGCTCTCCAATTCGATCAGGGCGGCAAATATGTATTTACTGTAGACGAACAGCAGGTCGTGCACCAGAAACGGGTTAAGATCGGTGAACGGGTCGATCGTATGCGTGTAATCGAAGAAGGTCTCAAAAATACGGATAACGTGATTGTTGACGGCATTCAAAGGGCACGACCGGGATCGAAGGTCAATCCCGTAAAACCAACTGTCGCCCGGAACCCGCAACCTGAAACTCAGCCGGCATCCAAGAAAGACTAAGAGGGCTGAGAGATCATGGTAAGTCGTTTTTTCATCAACAGACCGGTTCTGGCATCAGTAATCTCTCTGCTCATTATGGCTGCCGGGGGCGTGGCAATTTTCACTTTGCCGATTTCCCAGTTCCCGCCCATTGCTCCACCCATGGTCCAGGTGACCGCTTCCTATCCCGGTGCAGACCCGCAGGTCGTGGCCGACACCGTAGCTGCTCCCATAGAGCAGCAGGTGAACGGCGTGGAGAACATGATCTACATGCAAAGCACAAGTGCCCGGGACGGGTCCTATACGCTGCGTGTCACCTTCGACCTGGGCACCGATGTAGACATGGCAACGGTGCTGGTTCAGAACCGCGTGAACTGGGCAATGTCGTCTTTGCCTCAGGACGTTCAGCGCCAGGGTGTCGTGACGAAGAAGGCATCGACTTCATTCGTCACCGTTCTTTGTCTGTATTCACCGGATGGTTCGTACGACGATCTGTTTCTCACCAACTACGTAACGACCACGATTAAGGATCAGATCAGCAGGCTTAAAGGCGTAGGCGACGTGCAAATGTTTCCTACGAAAGACTACAGCATGCGCGTCTGGCTCGATCCGAATCGGCTCCAATACAACAGTCTCACCACAAATGAGGCGGTGAATGCGCTAAAGAGTCAAAACGTCCAGGTCGCTGCCGGACGTCTCGGTCAGGAGCCGGCTCCCAAAGATCAGGATCTCGATCTTCCCGTAAACACTCTCGGACGCTTGACCGATGTGGGACAATTCTCGGACATAGTCGTAAAAACAGGGCAAGATGGCAGTGTCGTCCGCATAAGAGATCTGGGCACAGTCGACCTTGGAGCCAAAAGTTATGATACTCGTTCCTATTATAACGGAAAGCCCGCGGTAACCCTGATCGTGTACCAGACTCCGGGCTCGAATGCTCTCGAAGTGGCGGACGAAGTCCACAGCCTTATGGATTCTCTGAAAAAGGATTTTCCCAAAGGCGTTGATTACCAGATCGTGTACGAAAGTTCCGCATTCGTGCGGGCATCTATTAGAGAAGTGGTGATTACACTCCTTGAAGCGTTTGTCCTGGTGTTCATCGTGGTGTTCATCTTTCTCCAGGATTGGCGTGCCACTCTGGTTCCCGCAACAACCGTTCCCGTATCTATCGTTGGCACCTTTGCCGTTCTGTATGCATTCGGGTTTTCCATAAATATGCTCACCCTTTTCGGGTTGGTCCTGGCAATCGGCATTGTTGTGGACGACGCTATTGTAGTGGTGGAAAACGTCGATCGAAATATGCGGGAGCATGGGCTTGGAGCAAAAGAAGCCTCCATACGAGCGATGGATGAGATTACCGGCGCAATTATCGGTATCACACTGGTACTCATGGCCGTATTTGTTCCCGCAGCTCTCCTGGGAGGAATCTCAGGTCAGCTTTATCGCCAGTTTTCTCTTACCATAGCTATGACCACCTTGCTGAGCGCCATCAACGCCATGACTTTGAAGCCTGTGCAGTGTTCGTTATGGCTTCGACCTCACACGGGTGAAAAAAACATTTTCTTCAGAAAATTCGATGAGGTTTTCGAAAAGGTAACACATCGCTATACTTCTATTGTCTCCTATCTGGTCCGGCATGTACCTCTCATGATTGTCGTCTGGGCGTGTGCTCTGGGATTGACGTACCTCGCCTTTTCACGGGTGCCCTCGGGATTTCTTCCCAATGAAGATGATGGGCTCATTCTTTTGAACGCTCAATTGCCCGATGGAGCTTCCCTCCAGCGGACCGACACCACCTTGAAGCAGGTTATGGAAATCCTGAAATCAACGGAAGGAATTACGTACTTTTCCGTAACCCCCGGCAACTCTATTCTGGACGGAAACAGCCCGAGTCTGGGCAGCGGATTCGCTGCATTGGCACCATGGGATGAACGACTTAAAAAGGGAAGATCCAAGGACGTTATCGTGGCCGAGCTGGCGGAGAAGTTTTCCCATATCCAGAGCGGCATCGTGTTCCCGTTTTCTTTGCCGCCCATCGTGGGACTGGGACAGAGTGCCGGGTCAGAACTTTGGCTTGAAGACAAATCCGGAGTCGGACTCACAAGACTGGCGGATGCTGCCGCAGAATTCGTGAGAGAAGGGAAAGCGGAAGGAGAGCTATCGGCTGTAAACTCGACGTTTAGAGCGGGAGCACCCTCAGTCTTTGCGGATGTTGACCGAGTGAAGGCACTGAGCCTGAAAGTACCTTTGCAGTCCGTTTTCGATACGCTGCAATCATATCTCGGCTCAACGTACGTTAATGATTTCAATGAATTCGGACGGACCTGGCATGTAACCGTTCAGGCAGAGCCCAGGTTCCGGTCTCAGATGGACGACATAAAGAATCTTCAGGTGAAGAACACTGAAGGGAAGATGGTGCCATTGGGGACTCTGGTCAGCCTGGATTATTCATCGGGCCCCGTTCGTATCGACAGATACAATATGTATCCTGCCATCCGCGTCATTGGTGAAGGCGAACCGGGTGTCAGCTCAGGCCAAGTCATGAAGGTGATGGAGAATCTGGCTGAACAGACATTGCCTCCGGGGGCGGGTGCAGAATGGACCGGAGTAGCGTTCCAGCAGCAGAAGATCGGGAGTCAGGTGTTCCTGGTATTTGCTATGGCTATTGTGGTTGTCATCATGATCCTGGCGGCACAGTACGAGAACTGGATCGATCCCGTTGCGGTGGCGGCAGTGGTTCCATTGGCGGTTTTGGGGGCAGTTGTTGGGCTTACGCTTCGGGGATTGGACAACAGTCTGTATACTCAGGTCGGACTCGTGCTCCTTGTAGGCTTATCTGCCAAGAATGCCATTCTTGTTGTGGAATTCGCACGCGACCAGGAAGCAAAAGGTCTGTCGACCCTCGAGGCGGCGGTGCAAGGAGCAAAGCTGCGTTTTCGCGCAATACTCATGACGTCATTCGCTTTCATTGTCGGCGTATTGCCCCTGGTCACGGCAACAGGAGCCGGAGCCGCCAGCAGACAGGCTGTAGGAACCGCTGTATGCTTCGGCATGCTGGGAGTGACCATGTTGGGCATATTCTTTACTCCGGTTCTCTACGTGGCAGTGCAGCGATTCAAGAAGAAAGGGAAAAGCGGCTCTGCCGATACAGGCATCGATACATACGACACGGGCACTGCCGGGAGAATATAGTCATTGCCAAAATAAATGACCGAAACTCAGCGCAGATGTTAGTCGAAAAATCCCCTCTCCCCCCCTTTAATAAGGGGGGCTGGGGGGATTTAAATCGGACAAAACTTTTGGCAAACACTGTAGCAGAGTAGACCGAGGAGAGGTTCAGGATATGAGAACGTTACGTCCTTTTTTCATTGCAGTCATTATTGCATTGGTGCACATTACGCCACTTGCGGCTCAGGATGCAGCGAGTTCGAAATTCGGGCAATTACCACTGGAAGTGTGTCGTGCCATAACCGTTTATGTAGCTGATATTGAGACAGCGAAAGCCGAATCTGCCAAAACAAAACGAACGCAGCAATACGATCAAGCTCGGGCGAAATTGGAAACAATCCTGAAACAGTACGGTAAAGCGGCTGTCCTACCTGAAGCGCTCAAGTATGCCGACTACACGGAAGAAACCGTGACTCGGAACAGCTCTGATCCTAAATTCGAAGATTTTACGGAAAAGCGAATAAAGACACGAGGTTTGCTCCTGGACATGTGTTCTCAGTACACCCTTACCCGATAGTCGATCTTTTACTGAAAGTAGAACTTAGTAGCCGGATAATGATATTTGACCGGATCCCTTGCGGTCATTAGATTCCTCTGCGAGTACATCCCGCTCTTTAAATGAGTAAATTGATTTTGGAGACGGGAATTCGACCCGGGCCAGGTTCCCGGCGAATGGGGAAGAGTTCTTGAGATGGAGTTCGGGAAACACTTCGTACGGGAAATTTCTTTTTGATTTTCTCTCTTAGGAGTATTGGTGGGTGTCGGCCTCCGTGCCGGCACATCTTCAATATGATCAATGATATCGATAGAATGGACCGGCAGGGACGCCGGTCCCCACTAATGTCTTGTATTGAAGCGTGGGATAAACCTCAGAATTTTTGGCAACCGCTCTAGTCAACACGTGTGTAATTATGAAGCTGAATATATTGCTTATCGATGATTTGAAACCGTTGCTGACTCTGATGGAAAGAGGTCTCAAAAAACTGGGGCAAAATCTGTTCACCGCGGAATCCGGCTTGCAGGGACTGGAAATATTTGAAAACACGCATATAGATGTCATCATTTCCGACATAGAAATGACTGGAATGGATGGGTGGGAAGTGGCGAGACGGATTACTGAATCCTCCGCTCGACGAAGGATACCGAAACCGGTATTCATTCTCTTGACCGGCTGGGGTTCCGAACCCTTGATTGCTGAGAAAGCACTCGCTCACGGTGTTGACAAAATACTCACAAAACCCGTGGAAATTAGAAAATTGTTGGAAATAGTGCAGGAGTTGATCGGAGGGAAACCCTTCTTGTAAGAAGTGTTTCCCCGACCCCCATCCCAAGAACTTCTAGCATTCTGAGTTGTTGTTTTTTCTATAGAAAAAACAACAACTCAGACAAGTGTTAAAAGTTTTTTGGAAGGGTTTGGGGAACCTTTTTTACAAAAAAGGTTCCCCAAATCTTACCTCTTTTATCAAATAAAGATTGCCCATATCGTGCCTGCAAGCAAACACATGCTGATGTAGCCATTAATATTAAAAAATGCATAATCCAGCCTTGAAAGATCGTCAGCACTGACGAGAACATTCTCATAAATCAAAAGTATTGAAGTCAAGATAACACCAAACCAATACGGCCACGCCAGATCCATAATTAAGCCCGCAAACGAAAGTGCAGCAACCGCCAGAATATGGTTTATTCGTGCAATCTGCAGAGCAATCGAGGCTCCGAATCTTGATGGAATCGAATGGAGTCCTTCCTTCCGATCCACATCAATGTCCTGGCATGCGTAGATTATATCAACTCCTGCAATCCAGCAGGTTACAGCAAACCATAACACATAGGCAGGCCAGTCGATGGTTCCTTTTATAGCAGCCCATCCACCTGCCACAGCTATTCCGTCAGTGAATCCCAAAACCCAGTGACAAGCCCAGGTGAAACGCTTTGTATAATGATAGCCCAACAAAAATACGAGTGCAGGAAGGGAAAGAATAAGGACGAAATAATTCAGCTTCCATGCAGCAAATTCAAATACCATGAAAGAAATGAAGGCAGCGATGATAGTGGTTTTGAGGTCCACTAAACCCAAAGGAAGCGCTCGGCCTGAAGTCCGCGGATTTCTTGCATCGTATTCTTTGTCGGCTATTCGGTTCACAGTCATTGCAAGCGTGCGTGCCGCAGCCAGAGCTACGGTAATCCAGAGGACAACCTTCCAGTCAGGCAGACCTCTGGCCGCGAGGAACATCCCTGTATATGCAAATGGTAACGCAAATACAGTATGTTCGAATTTGATCATCTCCAGGAAGACACGGACGCTGGATAGCCGAATTACAAACCTAGGTCTTTCCATTTTTTGTCAACCAGAGACTTGATTTCAGGACTCATTTGAACGACTTCCGGCCAGCTCGCCGAATAACCGTCTTCATTGGTTTTGGCAGTGGCGTCTATTCCGATCTTAGCTCCATACGACTGCTTCGATGAGGCATGATCCAGTTGGTCCACGGCACCATGTACCACGAGAATATCCCGTTCCCAGTCCACGTTTCCAAGAGTCTGCCAGGCGACTTCATACAAATTGTGAACATCCACCCAATCGTCCAGAACAACTATGGCTTTTGACAACATCAACAGACCCATGCCCCATATCGCAAACATCACTTTTCGGGCATGTCCCGGGTACTTTTTCTTTATTTTGACCAAAACCAGATTGTGAAATACACCCGCAGGAGGCATGTGGTAATCGACAACTTCAGGCAGGAACAGTTTTATCAAGGGCAAGAATAGCCTCTCAGTGGCTTTGCCCATGTAGACATCTTCCATAGGAGGTATCCCCACGACAGTAGCGGGATAGATGGAATTTTCCCGATGGGTTATCGCTGTGACTCGAAATACTGGAAACGATCCTTTGGGCGTATAATATCCCGTATGATCTCCGAAAGGTCCTTCGTCCGCATATTCTGTTAGGTCGACGTAGCCTTCGATGACAATCTCTGCATTGGCGGGCACTTCAAGTGGCTGGCTCACGCAATTGACAAACTCTACAGGCTTGCCTCTCAGCCATCCGGCCAGGAGGTATTCGTCCAAATCCGGCGGCATAGGTGCCGACGCCGCCCACATGCTGGCAGGATCACCGCCCAAAACCACTGCCGCAGGAATCTGCGTTATTCCTTCTTCCTGGGCTTTTCGCTCGTGCTCTGCTCCGCCTTTATGCTCCTGCCAATGCATCGCAAGCCGATCCGGTCCGAGAACCTGTAATCTGTACATTCCCACATTGCGTATCTTTGTGACAGGATCGCGAGTGATCACCTGCATCAGTGTAATGAAGCGACCAGCGTCTTTAGGCCAGCATTTAAGTACAGGCAAAATGTCGAGGCTAGGATTCTTCGTGATAACAACCTCCTGACATGGAGCAGATCGAACCATCTTTGGTTTCAAGCCCACGGATTTCAATGCTGTCAGGATGTCGGCACCTCGAGCCAAGACCGATCGCAGACCTTTAGGAACTTTCAAATCAATGAGGTGAGTTAGCTTATGGTTAAGGTCATCCAAAGTATTCACATTCAAACCCGCAGCCATTCTGGATTCGGACCCGAAAAGATTGATGGCCACAGGAATTGGAAAACCTTCTACATTCTCAAACAGAATCGCTTTGTTTCTGTCTGCAGGCCCTTTCATAATTCGATCCGCAATTTCGGTTATTTCCAAATCACGGTCTACAGCAGTCGATATCCGAACTAACTGATTCGTCTGTTCGAGATAGCTTATAAATTCTCTGAGATCCTGGAATACCATTGAATTTCCTTCCGGAAAGTTCTTTGATGACCGGCCGGTCATTTTAGAAAATTAGCCTCAGCGGATCAAGTCAAAATGATTATGCATGAAAGAATTACGAAGAGAAGCTGAATTGGAAAGTGTATAGCAAGTGTGTATAAAACAGTGCACAACTGCGTAATGGTATAGGCTATGGTCAGTTACAAAAGAAGTTCCCCCCAGATCGATTGATCCGTCTATCCCAAAATCCTCAGAAGCAAGTCTGAAACAGATTGCTTCTCAGCCCCGACAATGAGGACAACTTTTTCCCGCCCTGTTTTTCCCTGAAGTATTTCGACAGAGCCCTGGGGAATTCGCAGTGTTTTGGCAATGATTTTTATGAGTTCACGATTGGCTTTTCCTTCCAGAGGAGGTGCGGCCAAACGAACAATCAGACGCCTCTCATCGAAACGCAACTCACTCCTGGAAGCATTCGGAACCACCTTTACAGCCAGCGTAACGCCGCTCCGGTGTTCACGTATGAATTCCATGCTTACAGTTCCCGACAGAAAACGGCAGGTATTCCATCACTGTGCTGCAACACTGCCGGCTATTTGTAGGAGAGTCCTCACGAGAAACTGGCGCAGAAAGAAGATAACCAGGAGCACAATTATGGGGGAGAAATCGATGCCCATGGCAGGAAACGGCAAGATCCGGCGAACCCAGGAAAAAACAGGTTCTGTGACACTGTAAAGGAATCGCACAATGGGATTGTACGGGTCTGGATTTACCCATGAAATGAGTGCCGAGACAATGACTATGTACATGTAGATTTCGAGAACTATGTCCAGAACACCGGCAAATGCACTGAGAAAATTTGCAACTACAAACATTGTTCATCCTGCCCGAAAAATATAAATCCACAGTTCCCAAGCGATTCCGCTGCATTTCGTATGCGGAGCACATCGGCAGCCTTGGTTTCTCTCGGAAAACCACGTTATCAATTTAGAGAACCCGTGTCAATTCGTCGGAAATCGAAATTCTGCTCGACGGGCATTCGCGCTATAATGCCAATGTGCTTTCATAGAGGGAATATTGAGAGATCTGTTTTTTGCCGGTCCCGCCAAATCTCCTTCGCTGCGAACGGCACGGTCTGACTTCGTTCGGAGACATGCCGGGACCGGATTTGCTCCCGCCAGTGGCGGGATTACTTCTTTGAACGCACATTAGCATAAAGCAGCGTCAGCCCTGATTAAGGCATGAGCACATTGGGAAGCCACAATGAAATTTGAGGAAAGAACAGGAGTAGCAGAAGGCACAGACTCATCCCTACGATAAACGGATAAATGCCTTTGTACACAGTACCCACCGGTTCCTTGCATACCCCCGAGACAACAAAGGCGTTAATCGCCATGGGGGGAAGAATCACTCCTATCATGGTTACCACACTGATGATGACTCCGAACCAGATAGGGTCGTAACCCATTTTGAGGACTACGGGGAGAAAAATAGGAGTCGCCAAAATGAGAAAGGCCAAGTCTTCAATAAAAGACCCACCTATGAGATACACTGCAATGATAATCAACATGATGACCGTGCGATCTACTTGAAGACCTTCAAGCCAGCCGGCAACAATATATGGCGTCCGGGTTACTGCAAAGAAATGACCCAGAATCGTAGCTCCGGCAATGAGCATAATAACCATGCAGGCAATCCGTAGAGTCTCGGACACCGCTTGCACAAAGCGCTTCAGGTCCATGTCTTTCTTGAACAACGTGAGGATCAAAACTGCAAAGGTTCCAACGCTTCCGGCCTCGGTCGGAGTAAAAAAACCCATCATGAGACCGCCAACAACGATGAGAAAAATCGAGAGCACCACCAGGACAGGCGGTAAGGATGAGAATCGCTCCTTCCAGGAAGATTTTTCACCTTTGGGGCCGAGATGGGGATTCATGGCACTCCACCCGAAGAGTGTCATCACAAAGGAAAAAGCAACGATGAGTCCCGGAAGGATCCCTGCCAGAAACAGCTTGCCGATAGAAGTCTCAGTGAGTATTCCGTACACGATGAGCACTACACTCGGCGGAATCAGTATTCCCAGCGTTCCCACGGTTGCGACGGTTCCGCAGGAGAGCCTTCTGTCATAATTGTACCGATCCATCTCCGGAACAGCTATGGTTGCAAACGTTGCAGCGGTTGCGGGGGAAGAGCCGCAAATCGCTTTGAAAACTGTCGCAGCGGCAACGGTCCCGATTGCGAGACCGCCCGGCACGTGTCCGATGAACTTGTAAGCGGAATCGTACAAATTGCGGGCTACGCCGCCGCTCGCACCGATTTGCCCCATGAGCACAAACATTGGTATGACCGTAAAACCGTACGAAGACAACACGGAATACACGTCTTTCGCCACGAGATTGAACGCGGCATCTACATTGACAATGGCAGCAAAACCGATAAATCCCGCCAGGGCCATTGAAAAGCCGATCTCAAGCCCCATGAGGAAAAAAACAAAGAGCAACAGAATGACCAGAAGGCCGATTGTGGCAAAGCTCATGGTTCCATGTCTCTCTTTTCCAGCATGTCTACAAACAGCACCAGACACTCAACAAAACAACACAGGGCCACCAGGTAGGCAATGGGGTAGAGGGGAAGTTGCAGAGTAGGAGTAACTTCCCCCACACGATGAAAATCATTCGCCATTAACCACAGGTTCCAGCCCAAGATTGCGAACAGGGCCAGAGCAAGCAATCGGGTAATTGCATGCAGAACGAATTGTATCGTCTCAGGCAATTTCCCGGTGAGGAAATCCATCATCACGTGGCCTTTCAGGCGAGATGTTTGGGGTAGAGCGAACGCGATTACCACTGCTCCTAATAACCCAACCAATTCGTACGTGCCGAGAATCGGTCGCTTAAACGCGCGAAGGATCACATCTGCAACCGTTAACAGCATGGTTCCGGTCAACGCGAAACCAGCTATTACGAAGAGAAATCGGGAAAGAGTTCGAGCCAATCCAGCCAGATAACTTGGTTTCTTCACAGTATTTACCGTAAGGCCGGACTCCATTGTTGGGAGTCCGGCAGACTTCATTTCAATCATGGATTGTTTTTGAGCCATTCTCGGCAGAAACTCAGCGCTTCATCCCCGGGGAGACCCTTGGCTTTCATGGCTGCAACATATTCATCCAATACGGGGCTAACCGTCTTGGCCCATTTTGCGTCTTCCTCTTTTGAGAGAGGAATTACTTTATTCCCTTTGGACAAGGTGAATTCCGTGCCAATTTTGTCGAACTCGTCCCACCCGTTTCCGGTCTTATCGATCCATTCCTTATTTACCTGTTCGATTGTCTGCTGAACGTCTTTGGGCAGAGAATCCCATTTCTTCTTGTTCATGGCTACAAAGAATCCGAGAGTGTACGCGGAACCGAAATTCTGTGTGGTAGACTTGATCACTTCCGCGAACTTCCATCCCTTGAGCGTCTCAATGGGTGAAACCACGCCGTCTGCAACACCTTTCTGCAGAGCGTCATAGCACTCATTCTGAGGCATCGCCACCGGCGTGGCTCCAAGAGCGGCGACCACCTTGGCGCTGGTTCCCGAGCACCTGATCTTCATTCCCTTGAGATCTTCCATTTTCTCAACGGGCTTCTTCGTGTGAAAAATGCCAGGACCGTGGCCGTGAAGGTACATGATCTTCACGTCATCGAATTCTTTCGGCTTAAACTTGTCGTAATACGCGTTGCACAGCCTGGTGACCTGGATCCCTTTGGTGTACCCGAGAGGAAGATCTATAACTTCGCTGAGCGGGAATCTTCCTTTGGTATAGCTGAGAACGGACATTCCGATATCGGAAATACCTTTCACAACACCATCGTAACATTGATCCGGGGGGGTCAAGGTTGCACCGGGGAACATGTTGATCTTAACTGCACCATTAGTCCTCTTCTCAATTTCTTTTGCCCACTCAGTGGCAAGAAGCGTATGACCGTGAGTAGCCGGGAAGAAAATAGAGTACGTAAGTTCCACAGTTTTGGCATAGCCCACAGTCGAAATGACCATGAGCATCGCGAGTCCCAGGATTACGGTCAAGAACCTTTTACGCATGCTTAATCTCCTTTGGCATTGCCCTGAAGGGCTGATTCGTAAAAAAACCTGCTTCCTATTCGCGGTACAGACAAGATCCTCGCGCCATTACACGCGGGAAACCGTGCCAACTTCAGCATCAATATTTATACGGGGGAGAGGACGGCTTTTCCAGGTCCTCCCATGTGAGTCCCAGCCGTTCCTTGAAAAAAGGGCCCAACCTGTGAAATAGACGTTGCCAATGACTTCTCCCGGCTGCCACATCCTCCAGTATTTCTGCCACAAGTTCAGGTAATCTTACAAGTTCATCTTTGGGGATAAAAGAGACAGCACCCAATTTCATCGCCTTATTGATACTCTGAACGGTTACGGCATGGGCCGTGAGCATAGCTGCCGGCAAATTGTGGTCGGTGCATTCCTGGAGTAAAGCGAAACCGTCAACACCCATGATGTCAAGTATGACGAGGTCGAATTGTTTGGAGTTGATGAGCTGCTTAGCGGTCTCAAAGCTCCTGGCCGTAGTCACTTCGCTTTCAATGAGTGCTTCCCGAACCAACTCAAGTACATCGGGCTCATCGTCAACGGCAAGGATACGCTTACCTTTAAGGATTTCTCGATGGGGCACGGCCTAATCTCTCTGCTAAGATTGAGTGGAGAAGCCGATGCGTGCATCGGTTTTTTCACGAGATTGAACTTTGGCCATAGCGACGATATGTATTCTAAGGGTAATTAAATTGCCGCTTGGTGTCAACCGCTTTCCTTCGGAGTACTCAATAATTTCCCACAAAGTCTCAAAGTCGATACAATAAAATAATGCTTAAATAATGCCTCGGTGAGTAACCTAAAGGAGACTCTTTCATGTGGTTTTATTCATTATACTGAATTTTTTGAAGGAGAATCGCAACAAAATTCGTGTCAGCAGTCACTCAATCCCGCGAACATTCCCAAAAGTTGAACGCCTGACTGAACGACTTCGATATACGGTAAAATAGTTGCATCGTGTGGCGGAAGTGCGTATACGAAAAAACCGACATTCTTCTGAAAGGAAAGGTTATGAACTACGTGCGACCGGATAACCGCCAATTTGACGAGTTGAGACCGTGGAACATACAAGTCGGCGTCCTGGATTATGCCGAAGGGTCCGCCCTGGTCGAAAGCGGAAAGACCAAAGTGATCTGTGCAGCCACCATAGAAGACAGGGTGCCTTCTTTCTTGAAGGATCAGAACAGAGGTTGGGTCACCGCGGAATATTCCATGCTGCCAAGATCGACTCTCACCCGATCTCCAAGGGAGAGAGGAGGGAAGATCGGGGGCCGTACCATGGAGATTCAACGTCTGATCGGCAGATCCCTCCGTTGCGTAACGGATCTGGATGCTCTGGGAGAATGCACCATCACCGTAGATTGCGACGTCATCCAGGCTGACGGTGGTACTCGCGTGGCTTCCATAACCGGTGCTTGGGTTGCTCTTCATGAGGCGTTGAAGCGTCTGGCTCAAGAAGGCAGATTGGACGGAGACCCCATGCTTGACTCGGTTGCAGCGATAAGCGTAGGCATCGTGCAAGGTACGGAACTGCTGGATCTCAACTATGACGAAGACTCCAGTGCCGAAGTCGATATGAATATTGTTATGACAGGCCGCGGCAAGCTCGTGGAAGTACAGGCCACAGCGGAAGGAGACCCGTTTTCCCTTACTGCAATGAACCGGCTGATCCGCCTGGGACAAAGAGGAATTAACGCTGTTCGTGATCTCCAGAAAAAAGCGGTTCAAAGTTGAGACGGCACAACACGATTTTCAGAGTTTTCCTGAGGTGAAGGTACAGTTGGAGATTTTTCTGTCTCCAGCTCTTGCGCCGTGCTATCGATCTTCTGTTGCAGAGCGGTTCGCCGACTTTCTTCATTCGTGAGTCTCAGGGCTTCCCGGTAATCCTCAAGCGCTTTTTGATTCTGTTTTTTCAAGAGATACACCAGAGCCCTGTTCTCAAAAAAGACGGGATTATCAGGATCGGTTGAAATAGCCTTGCTGTAATCCTCGAGTGCTTTATTCAGATCGTTCTGCTCATGATACACAAGACCTCTGTTGTTATATGCAATCGAGTCCCGGGAATTGAGCTGCAAAGCTTGAGTATAATCCGCAAGCGCACGATCCGGCTGCTTTAAGCGGTAAAACGCATCGGCTCTCACCCGGTAGAGCTCGGCATTGGAAGGCTCTTTACTGATGGCTGTATCAAAATCGTCAATTGCTTGCTTATATTTTCCTATTTTGTGATATGTGAGACCTCGATCTCGCAAAACCGGGGAAAAGTCCGGCTCGATTTTCAGGGCTGCGCTCCATATGGTAATCGCGTGTTTCTCATTGCCTTCTCGATAATTCTTCAGCCCTTCCTGGTGCAATTCCATCGCATAGGTTTTTCGCAAGGAACCGATCTTTTCCTTGAGTTGGGGGCCGGCTTCCTTCAGATCTCCCAGTTCTACAGCCTTGGTATATGAGTCCAAAGCTTTGGAATAGTCCTTTTGAAGCTCGTAGAGTTCCCCGAGAGCAATATAGGCTCGCGTATTCTTCTTCGCCAGGGAAACTGCCTGTTTGAGATCCTTGAGAGCCTGATCCAGATCTCCCGTTTCTTTCCGCACAATTCCGAGCGTCGTGATAATGGCGCTCTCTTTCTTTCCCTGCTTTGCTGCGTCGGACAAATCCTTTAATGCCCCGTCGAGGTCGCCCTTCTTGAATCGCGCGGTACCGCGGTTCGCAAGAGCGAAGTAATAATCGGGTTTTACTTCCAAGGCTTTTGAGTAGTCAGCTATAGCTTTATCGAATAATCCTTTGCGCTTATATGCAACTCCTCTATTGTTGTACGAAAGATGATCCAGCGGGTCCAGTTGGACGGCACGAGTGAAAGAGTCGATTGCCGCGTCCAGGCGATCCTGTTTCAATTCTTCAACCCCCCGATTGTACAGATCGACTGCATCTTCTTGAGCGAGCGCCTGCATAGGGATAATGACAGCCAATATCAACAATAACAGAAACTTGCTCATTGTTATAAACCAAGCCTTTCTCTTTTCTAGTCTTAGATACTTATATTGTAACATAAACTTACTTCCTTTGTCTATTTATTGTTATTTCAATAACAAACAAATGTTTCTTAAATAAGCCAATATCCCTTGTTAAGTCGCTATGTTACTGTATGCGCGTCAGCGATTATCCATTCTTTTGTCATAAATATGCTCAATCAAATATTTTTACTTGACAGTACATTTTAGGCCATGTTAAAGCCCCCATTCAACGAAGCCCACCAAAGGGCTAAATTCAGATACCTTCGCTTGAGTCTATGCCCTCAAGTCTTGCATGAAGGATCTGTACAAGGAGGATCAGGTATGGTGATTTCAGTCGCTTCTCGGTACACGTCCGTACTGTTGCTCGCATCGCTCATCATGGTATCGATAGCCAGCGCTGGAGGTCCTCCTGTGTGTGCTCCAGGGCCGGCTCAGTGTGCTCCGAATCCTTGCGGTCCGCCTCCTTCGTCATGCGGCGGTCCCGGCTTCGGAAATCCCTTGGGTCTGTGCGGTAGCATTCTCGGAGCCTGCACCAGCGTATGCGGGTTTGTGATTGGCATTCCCGCGGCGGTGATGGGCGGCTTTCTCGCTCCTCCCGCAACGTATGCTCCTCGAGCAATGTCCGGACCATGCGGACCACCACCCGTCAATTCATGTATGCCGCCTCAGATGTCGTGTGCTCCTCCAGTTTCTTGTGTTCCACAGGCATGTGGACCCTACAATTGTGCTCCGCCTGTAATAACCAAATGCAAACCGTCAAGTGGGGCATGCACTTTCTAACGACAGCTTTCCAACCGTAATACATCTGGATCAGGGTGCGTTCCAAGGGTATGGACAATCACACACCTCTGATCACAGCGCGGAGAGGATGAAGTGGGATCCTCTCTATAACACAAACCCCAATTCCTCCTAATTTTCGGGGACGTTCAGCGTCCCCCTTTTTTTTCATTGAGCCTCTGTCTGCAATTCTCTCATCACGTAGTTATATCAACTTACACTGGCGATATTTTCGGTTCGTTTCACGTTATCTATAGTTTCGCGATTCTTGCATGGTCGAGTCCGCGCGTGGAGCGCGGGCCGTTGAGTTTTTCGAACTTATTGATTCGGCTGGCTTTCGAATAAATTCTCAGCGAGAAATGACTCCTTCGAGCTGCTGCCAGCATGTCTGAAAAGGTGAACGACTTTTTCCGGCAGTACCAGGGAGCCGGGTCGGCAACGAGGTTCTTTGCAGTGACGAATTGCCCAACGAACCAAAGCACTACAAAGCAGTAGGCCCAGTAAGCAAACATAGGGGCACGGGTTACCGAGGTCTCTTTCCGACACTGAGGTTCAGCCGCACCCAGGAGGTTCTTGGTCTCTCGATTGGTCATCTCAATGCTAAAGCGTGCAGCGTAGCGCTCGATAATCTGCTGTGGTGCAGCCTGAGGGTCCGTATCGAAAAACACCATATTGGCATGGTGGCCGGCCGGGTCATGGCACAACACGATCGAAAGAGGCTGTTGCCCTGCGCTATGATACCATAGCGCCGTGAACTGATGTATCAGGAGCTTAGTTTGTTTTCCATAGCAGAAGACCCTAATCTCATTCCACCCCAGATTGGGGTCCTGGAACATCGTTTCCAGGGAGGGCAGTCGAGCGCCTCTCTTGCGAGGTCTGCCCATCACTGTAAATGGAGCAGGTTCCAGCACAGCGAACAAAGCTGCATCCTTTCTCAGCCTCCCTGTAATGTGCACATTCTTGGGTCGTGCTTTTGAGGATGGTATCGCAGCAGTATCCCAGGTCGAACACAATTCTCAGTCTTTCTCCCTCTTGGAGCCATGAATGAGTCAGATTTATAAGATCCAATCCAAGTTCGGGTTTTGTCTTGTAGGGCAGGCTCTTGGGATTAAACTTGGCCTTTGGCGGCCACCAAAGGCGGGCAGCGTATGGCAGACAAAACATGCGATCGCTGATGCCGGGAAGGCGAATCGCCAGTCCTATGATGACAAAGCACACTCCATACCCCTTTTGCTTAGTATGCTTTGGGAGTGAACCATCATGCTGCCAGCCCGCGCCACAGATCTTCTTGCCAGTGTGCTTGTTCAAGGTGTCGTCAATCACCACAAGGATCTCGATCCCTTCTGCAATCAGCGTTTCTACCAACATTCTGAAGACGAAATAGGAGACAAAGTCAGTCTCCCATCGTCCCTTGCCGAGGAATCGGTAGATGCTGGCGAAGTGCTTGGATTCATGGAGTCTCATGGTCAGAATCACCTGGCTGATAGTGTGCTTGCCCATAGTGAGCACCCAACCGACCACCAGCGCAACGAAGATACGGAAACTCGGTGCGCTGAAACACGCTCTGAAATGAATCTCGTCAATCCCGAACGGATCTGGTATAGATCTCTTCAACTGGCGTTCCTCCTTCCCAGAATCTTTCACAAAACCGGGTATGTGCGGAACGCCTTATTTTTTCAAGGATTATCTCACCATCTAACCGTCCAGAATACAAAAAGGGCGAAACTATAGCACGTTATAGCGATTGCCGAAAATTCTGACGTTTATCCCATGCTCCAATAGAAGCTGCAGGTGGGGACCGGCGTCCCTGCCGGTCCATTCTATCGATATCATTGATCATATTCAATATGTGCCGGCACGGAGGCACGGCACCCACCAATATTCCTAAATCTTCAACCGGTCATTAATCTGGCAACTGCTATAGGGAGTTATTGAGATCCCGATTCGAAGCGAAACATCAGCGATTGCGCAATTCTTCCCGGGTTTCTTGTTTCAATCGTTTTTTCCTATCCTTCGCAGTCTGTCGTGCCGCGTTATCCTCTCGGATGCGATCAAATCGTTCGCGTTTTTCTTGTTCCTCGAGTTCTTGTTGCTCCTGCATTTTTTGCGCAAGAATTTTCGCGTGATATTTCTTGACGCGGATATCATGGATGACCGCGTCCTCGAGAGAAAGCCAATCCTCTCCGAGACCCCCGCATTCCGCCATGTGTTTGCTCATGAGAGAGCCTGGAATATCGCTCATATAGAGTCCGCAATGAGCACATATTTTCACTGCAGAATCGTCGGGAGATTTCAGAGCTTCGTACCCGCCGGCCTCGAGTTCCTCGGTAGACACGTCTCGAGCAATCCACATGTCTCTTCTTTTGAGGTAGCCCCACCCTCTTCGGGCGCTCCAGATGGTCTCGATTGTCTTCTCCGGTCGATTGAAGCTGTACGTATAGCTTGCCGGATGTACCCATACGGTTCGGTTTCGGGGCATAATGCAATCCTCGATAAATTATCGATTCATGATATCTTCCACCGGGTTAGGGGTCAAGGTGGATTCTCGTGTGCTTGACATCTCACTCTTCTCCATGAATAAGTACTGGCACGGGATCGTTTTCTGGAAAGACCCGCTGATCGCTTCGCAGAGAGGTTTTAAATGACACGATACGAGGACACTCAGAATCTGCCGAATATCCTGGTAACAGGTGTGGGAAGTCTCCCTCATACAGACCCTGATGCTGCGGTTGAGTTGATCATGGATGCTCTGCCCAGGGCACCCCATTGCCCCCAGTTGTCAGTGGCAGATCCAAGAGAACAGATGTGGATTCAATTCAGCGAAGGACTGCCCAGATTTCGTGTCGATCTGGAAAACCTTACGTATCATTTTGATACGTCCGGGGATTATCTCCAGGAGTTGGAGCAGTTTTATGCGGGTTATCTCCAGGTGAGCGATGGAGGTTCTGCTCGGGACTTTGCGGTCTCTCATGACTTCGGCAGGGGAATTCATGCTTTTCTGGACCGGTTGAACGCTCGTGGAAAACGATACCCCTTTGTAAAAGTGCAGGTTACCGGTCCTTTGAGCTTTGGATTGACTGTTACGGACCAGGGAGGAAAACCCATTTTTTACGATGACACCTTTCGAGACGTTGCGGTCAAAGGCATGGGATTGAAAGCCGCCTGGCTGATTCAAACGTTCAGCCATTTTGCGGATCGCGTGATTATCTTCTTGGATGAACCAAGTTTGAGTGCGTACGGTTCTTCCGCGTTTCTGGGCCTTTCAAAGGAAGCTGTTATAGAATCGCTGGATGAAGTTATTGCCATGATTCTGGCTCAGGGCGGTATTCCCGGCATTCACTGCTGCGGCAACACGGATTGGGGAATGCTGATGGAATCCACGGCTCGCATCATCAATTTTGACGCTGTCGATTACCTGGAATCCCTGACCATCTATGCTGCAGAGCTTCGCGATTTTCTCGAACGCGGTGGAGTTCTTGCCTGGGGAGCTGTACCGAATACCGAACAGGTAGAGCGCGAATCAGTGGGAGACATTGTCCGGAGAATGGATCAAGGACTGAACACGCTGGAATCATGCGGGATCGATCGCGAAGCACTCACTGAGCACATGATCGTCACCCCTGCGTGCGGCTGCGCAGGCTTGAGCGTGCCTCAAGCACAAAAAGCCTATGAGCTGCTTGGCGGACTGGACCGATATTTCGGAGAAGATCGCTTTCGTAAGCAAGCAAAGGAGTAAGAACAGGAAAGCCTTTTTGCAGAATGGGTTGTGCCGTTAGTTTAGCTGAGAGTCAATCAGAAATTCTGGACGTGGCTGTTCCTGGTCCGGCCGATCAGGGGACGGATCAGGTAGGGGCATCCCTTGTGGGTGCCCGGTAGCGACCGGCCTCCGTGCCGGTCATTCCGAGAAGGGCAGGCACGAGACCTGCCCCTACAGTAGCGCCCGCAAAGCCAAGACCGTGTAATTACAGTTGATAAAACCGATGCTTTCAATCCGGAACCTAGCTGACAGCATAATCCGTTTTGCAGAAAAGATTCGCCAGATTTACTGCCTCCATAGCACTGGTATACCTAACGTTGGGAAAAGAAGGATTTCACATGGGAACAACATTGGCGGTTGCAGGTAAAGGCGGAGTGGGAAAGACATCCATTACTGCGCTTATGATTAAGGCTCTCGTGGACGGCGGCAAGAAGCCGCTTTTGGCGATAGATGCGGATTCAAACTCGAATCTCCATGAGGTGCTGGGAATAAGGCAGCCTCGGAGCGTTGGTTGTGTGCGTGAAGATACAAGAAAAATCGGAGACAACATTCCGGGAGGCATGACCAAGGATCGTTTCATGGAGTATCAGATCCAGGCATCCCTGGAAGAGACGAAAAACCTTGATTTTCTGTCCATGGGAAGACCTGAAGGTCCTGGGTGTTATTGTATGGCCAATAACATACTGCGGGATATAATCGCCAAACTCACGTCAAATTATACGTTTGTGGTCATCGATAATGAAGCGGGTATGGAACATCTGTCCCGGCGGACCGAAGAAGAAGTGGATCATCTCTTCATAATTTCGGACCCTGCCCCTCGGAGCCTGCGAACCATCGGCCGTATCATTGAGCTCATCGATGAATTGGGTGGCCGCGTCCGCAACAAACATCTCATTCTAAGCCGGGTTCAGGGATCGGTCGAGGATCTTCCCGAAGGAACAAAGAAGGAGATAAATAAGCTCCCGTATTCTCCCGAAGGAATGATTCCGTACGATGATGTTTTGGTAGATCTCGATTTGCAGGGAAAACCGCTTATCGAAATTGATGCGGAAGCTCCATCCTACAAGGCCGTCCGAGAGATTCTTCAGAAAATCGGCTTATTGAACTAACAGAGTTGGTACAAGCTCGGGGACATTTCGTTATAAAGAATGTCCCCCCACGATTCCAATGGAATGGCTTGACCGCCAAAACTAATGTCTGATTCAGAAAAAGTGTATTGGTAGGTGCGGCCTCCGTGCCGGCACATCTTCAATATTAATAAATGATATCGCTACGATGGACCGGCAGAGAGAAACTGTCTCAAAATTCTCGAATGCACAACAAATCGTGCCACGATTCGCCATCTTCGTAGGGGTAGGCCTAGTGCCTACCCTTGTTTGGGCGGACACGAGGAGGCTGTCTCAAAAGTCTTGAATGCAGAACAAATCGTGCCACGATTCATCATCCCTGTAGGGGCAGGTCTCGTGCCTGCCCTCCTGCAATGACCGGCACGGAGGCCGGTCACTACCGGGCACCCACGAGGGGCGCCCCTACAATCAGGCCGCGAAGATGATGAGAATTTCGTGCCACGATTTGAGATAAATTTCGACTTTTGAGACTGTTTCACGAGGCCCGCCCCTACAATCAGCCCAGCAGGACGACCAGAACTTCGTGCCACGGTCTGGGATAAATTTCGACTTTTGAGACTGTTTCAAGACGCTAAGACGCCGGTCCCTACCAATATCCTGTAATTCACACGCGGGATAAACGACAGAATTTTTGGCACTGACTATAGAAAGCCGCAATGCTGTTCATTTCAACCTGAATTCACCTCACATTATTCGCTTGACCCACAATTTCTTGACTTCTCACACAGAACCTCTATACTGAAAACTGAACCATTTTTTCCATTTATTGGGATGTGTTTTTTGTAGGCTACGAGTTGTTCGGGTGTGGTACGGGGTTGCTAAGACGGGAGAGACAGATGTCGTTTACCGACCCCCAAGCTTGGTTGGAAGCTCACGAGCTTATAGAATGTAAACCGCTGAAAGGTCGCTGGACTCGCGATACGTGCATTGAGATCTCAAGAAAAATGCAAAAGAGCTCCGGAACTCAAAAATCCATGAGCGAGGCGAGAATCAGGACGCTGCCGTGCGCGAATTGCCCCATTTTGGCTGCTCTCGAAGAGTAGCGCCTTTCTTTCGGTGCCGAATCATGCTGGAAGGAAGCGGAATGGAAAAGGCACTCTTTTCATAAAAGAAGGACTCTTTCATACCCTTTGCCCCGAATGCAAAGCGGTATGCTTGCAGTTCGCCAAACATCACAAATAAATACTCGCGTGTGTTTCAAAGTAACTACTCATTTCCATGAGGGAAAATGAGTAGTTATGTACATCGAAGGGAGTAATTTTGAGAATCCTTTTCTGTGGACAGTATATGATGACTTTCAAACCTTTGAGCAACGTCATAACTGCTCAAATTCTGACCCTTATCCCACGTTCGATGCCGCCCTATTCTATTAGACGCAACTGATTCTTTTAAAGAGGCGCCGGCACGGAGGCCGGCTGCTACCAATTTCTTCTTTAATCAGACACTAATTTGGCAATGCTGGAAATGAATTAGTCTTTCTGCCTGGAACATCGGTTGATTCATTGGCGCGGAGGCTGGGGTGAGGTCTGTTCATGTTATACCATTTCGCTGTTGTGCACATAACATAGCGAAGGCTGGAGCGTGTCCGGAGCGGAGTGATTAGACGGCTTTGCGTCGTCCGGAGCGAAGGATACCTCCAAGCCTCTCGCGGATTATGAGAAGAAAAGCGAATCGGTATTATGGAGTATTTGGACCGCCTGAGGATCTTATCCGGAGCACTTCTTTTTCCATCGCAATGACGCAATCGGGTCCAATTGCGAGAAACGTTCCAATGTCCGGCGATTGTCGGATCAGATCGAAATAGGCGTCGCTCAGAAACTGCACTGTTTTCATATTCATTGGAGCGACACAATTACTGTCGATCCAGGTTCCTTCAGGAGACAGCCGAAAGACTCTGCCCTGGACTATCTTACATCCGCCGGCCGTCAGGTCTGTCTGAGTGTACGAGGTCTTGAAACGCCAGAGAAGCTCATTCAGCTCTTTCTGAACCGGACCTCCGGGCGCTGGCAGCCGGAACCCGTACTCTTTTGCCAGACCGGATAATTCATCTCTGATTTCGTATTCCGCACCTCTCATACGCTCTTTCTGCAAGAGTCCCCCTATTCTTCTCATAGCCCACAAGCCCGGAAGAAAGGTGTTTCGAGCGCTTGTTTCCGGAAAAACGATTGTCTTGGTAACGGTTTTGGCGCGGCCTTGAACTTTGGCTTTCAATTTAATCTTTGAGGGTACGTCTCCCTTGGTCGAGTATCTTCCGAGCAGGACAATATTTTCTTCTCCGATGAGATCCGGTATGGGGTCAGGATCGACTTCCTCAGGAGATATGTCCGGGAACTCCAATTGTATTTCGGACATCCGCGGGGGAGACACGGTGGAGAACAGGCGATTAAGCAGTGATTCGAAATCCTCTTTTCCCTGATCGTTGAAGGACGCTCCTTTGGTGAAGGCCGCGACTCTTTCAAGGAATGCGATATCCTTGTGCATGCCCAATCCCAGAGTAAAGACTCGAGCACGAAAACGGTTACTCTTTTGCACATGCTCAAGGATTGTCTCTGGATTCGTGATCCCAACAGTTCCATGGCCGTTTCCGGCAAATACCACAAAACCGGGTCTCTTACGGGAATTGAACTGCTCCAGGGCTCCAATCACGGAATTATAGAGATCCGTAGCGCCACCCCTCTGAAGAGCATTTACGAAACCCACTGCACGGGCCGCGTTATGTTCGGAAAGCGGCACGAGCTTTTCAAAGAGCATCCTGGTGCGGGTGTCCACCACAATCACGTTGAACCGATCCCCGGGCCGAAGCCTTTCCACACCTGAAATCACAGTCCGTTTGGCAGCAGCGAGGTCCGCGGGACTCATGCTTCTCGATGCATCGATCAGAAATACCACGTCTTTCTCGGGTTGCCGGTCTTTCGATGGTGCAATCGGAGGCGGAATCAGCGCCATAAAAAAGCCTTTTTTCCCATTGTCACGATGGGAAAACACCCGGAATTCCGGATCTGCATCGGAAAAAGTTGCAATGAGATGGAATGGCTGTTTGACCGCCTTGTCCGTAAGCTTTGTAGCGGCCATGCATCTGTACGGGGATTCTCGGGTAATCGCGATAGCATGGCTTGATGAAAAGAGACTCCTGACTGGACGTGAAGACTTGATCCGCACGCGAATGTCCAGTTCACCGATTACGCCGATACTGTATTGTTCGCCGTCCAGGGGAACAGTCAGATCGAGTCCGTCGCTCTCAGTGGTGACAGGGACCTTGAATTGGCATCTGAAAGTCTTTTGACCGCGAATACCCATGTGAATAGGCCGAACAATAGCCACGGTTCTGCCCGCGAGCCCCAGAAGAGACGGGTCTTTCATGGAGAGCGTCAGCTCTTTCAAAAGGGAGAGAAACGCTTCCGGACTCAGGACTTCTGCGGGCGAGATCGCTCCATCCACACGAATCTCAAGATCTTCAGGATGCTCGTCTCGACTTAAGGGGAGTATAAACAAACCCGTTAAGGGGAAATCATTGTTGTTATGAAAAGTCTGATCGATCCGATACTCGATATGAGAATCGGTAACGGTGACTATTGTCCGGGAGACGAGCACCGCCTGCCGTGCGATCGCGAAGGTTTCGTCCTGTACGCTCGGAGGAAATACATGCAAAACTCCCCCTGCGGGGCAGGTCTCCACACCGGTGCATACGAGCACAAGCAGGCATGCCCATGTGAACCATTGGGATGGATACTTCAAGAGCAGAAGGATGTAGCGGGATAACACGCGAACTTTCACGATATCGTGGGCCGGCTTGGCATGAACCGAGTAGTTTGGTTTTAAACTTAGAGCTTTCAAGAACCAATTACCACAATCGTGGTTGTGATGCCAGTTCCTTGTCCCAGTAGCTGTTCGCTGTCTTCATAAGCTCTTCAACCGTGCAAATGTCCCCTGAGACGGTGGCGAGTGTTTGTTCGGATACTCCTCCATTCCGTACCAATTCGGCGCCGGCTATCCGTATAGCGTCCATAACGTTTTTTACCCGATCCGGATATTTCTTGCCGAGCAGGATAGAAAATACCGCAGGTCTGAGCAAAGCTCCCGCAAATTGGGAGTGCAAATTCTTGGCAATCCTTTGAGTGTGCAGAACCAGCGGATCGAAGTTGGATAACCCGGGATAACCGCAAACAGAAACGAGAAAAAGCTTTTTCGGAAAAGCCATACGTAGCGGGTGCCGGAGTCCGTTCTCCGTTTGCTCGAAATGGGGATCGAGGAATATTACCAGCCGGTCTACGAAAGACTTTGCAAGTGAGGTCATTCCGTCAAGATATACCGGAGTTGCCAGGATCATGATATCGGCGGCGCTAATCTTTGCAACTATCGCCGGCATGTCGTCATCATGCACACATTCTCCGGGTGTGGACGCATAACAGGTAAAACAGCCCAAGCATTGGTTGATTTTCTTCTTGCCCAAGAGGACTATATCGAGTTTTGCGCCTTCCTGGCGGGCCCCCACAAGGAATGGATTGAGAACCGCCTGAGTATTTCCCGCTTCCATGCGTGGAGCGGCATTGATTACGATAATGTTCATGTGAGGACTCCTTGTGAGGTTGCCGGACAGAAGCAACTGAGATGATGCGCATTCCGGCGAGATGCAAGGCACACTCTCCAGAGCACTCCTGCGAGCTGACCCGAATTATAACTTAAGAGTGAGTTTTCCACGACCCGAAAGAATGCTGCAGACGTTCTCCAATTTTTCAGAGTCTTTTACTTGAATAGAACGTTTGTCATAGTCGAGGATGCCTAAAGATTTTAATTTTTCCAAATATTTTAACATTTGATTGGTGGGTTCGATGTGGAACAATTCACTGATTTCCGCGACTTGTATTCTGTTTCCGTCTCCCGGTTCTCCGTTGCGCAAAAAGAACAACAACGCGTGTATAAGCCTTGACAGACTATCCTCCAGGAGCGCATTTTCAAGCAGAGAGAACAAATATTGCTTACGCTTATGAAAGTGAATGATAGTTTCCCGGGCAGAATCGTTGCCCATCAATTTCATAAACAACTCACTATCCACCGCGATGAGGGAACAATTGTCCAGCGCTACGGCGGATATGGATCTGCTATTTTCGCACAATGAAGAAAACCCGAAAAACTCGCCCTGCCCAAGCACTCCTATGGTCTGCCGAATTCTATCTATTTCAAAATAGAGTTTGACTCGTCCCTCTTCAATCGCATAGACGTCCGATCCGATATCTCCCTGCCGAAAAACAGTCCTTCCCTCGTCCAGCTTAATCGTTCTCAAGCCTGCTTCGATTTCCGCTGAATCGACTCCCGGAACGTCCCGGAATGACCCGGATCTCAATTTCATGAGACGGTTCAACAGCGGCAATGCTCTTTTTTTGACTTCGGGATTCTGAGAGTTAGCTCCTGTTGCTGCTTTCCGAGAAGATTCGTCAGTGAGCAGCTTTTTCATTCTGCGTCTGTCCAGGACGAGCTCTCTCGTGAACTGCTCTTTCATATAAGAGACAATATTGGGGAAATTCGTTGTAACACCCAGATCTTTCGCCACAAGCCGGACGTCCTGAATGAAATCTTCCATCCAGGGATATCTGTTTTCCGGCTCGAGCGCCATGGATCTGATGAGAATCGGCTTCAATTCCGGGATAATCTGGGAGTTGTTCTCAACTTTCTTGGCAATATCCATCTGGAGAATTGTCCTGATGGTCTCGCTGACGGTTTCCTGGTGGGTGATCAAACGTTCCCCTGCAAGGAGTTCGTAGAAAAGCACACCCGTTCCGTAGATATCCACTCTCCTATCCAAAGGTTTTCTCTGGATTTGCTCGGGGGAAAAGTACAGGAGCTTTCCAGCTACCGGAAATCCCTTCTTGTTGCTTTTATCCAGCAATGCCTGTGCAATGCCGAAATCAATGATCTTTACCTCACCCTCGTAGGATACCATGACATTGAATGCGTTCACGTCCTGATGCACGAGCATCAGATTTTCGCCTCCAGGACCTTTTCGCCTGTGGGCATATGCCAGGCCTCTGGCTACTTCGAGAATGATGTGCACCACGAAATCCAGTGAAGGCTTCCGGCCGCTTCGGGAAGCCTTGGAAACAATGTGAGCCACATTTCGACCTTCGACGTACTCCATGGCTATGTAGTACTCCGAATCGATGACTCCCATGTCGGTGACTTGCACGATATTGGAATGATTCAGCCTTGCAAGCGTCTTGGCTTCATTGATGAACCGTTTGACGTACCGAGGTCTGTTCGCATAATGGGGAAGGAGTTTCTTGATGACGAGAGGCTTCTGAAAACCGGCCACACTGGTTGTTTTTGCCAGGAAGATGTCCGACATACCGCCTTTCGATATCTGATCGATCAGACGGTAACGGCCGAACGTAACAGGTTCGAAAGCCACCTGCCTGTTCCTCGAAAATTCCGGACCTGAAGTTTCTTTTTCCGTCATGAACCGCTTGGTGTACCCAACAGCGAAGGCGTTATTAGGGTATAAAATTCTTTCCCGATTCTCACTTTTCCCTGTCTTTCAATATCAATATGAGGAGGCGCCAGACGATATCCTACCAATTGGTCCGCAAGCACATAGAAATCGGTTTGGCCGAAAGAAAAATGGATCAACCACTTGGGAAGGACCCGCGGGGCGTTCTTCGGCCTGGACAAAGGCAAACGCCGAACCGTGCGTGATCCTAAATTAAGAGACTGCCTATCCATGTATGCTTCTGCCTGCTCTCGGGTGAGTAGATAGAGAGCTGTAAGGAATCCAGAAGGCAATCCCATACGAATCCCGGCCCAAATCACCAGCAATACGCCGCTGTTGGACGGCCGGTCGGATTCGAGAGGTCCGGAAAATAATTCCCCATTGAGATCCGAAAGATGTCCTACACGTTCGGATAAGAGGTGTTCGAGCGTTCCCAGTCTTCGAGTCATTTCTTCCACCGACATATCGCCTCCTTGGCGTAAAACACCAAGTATTCGCGACAGACGCTGGCTGACTTCCTGGAGCGAACGAATAGCGCTGCCCATCTGGCTGACCAATACTCGTTTGTCCTTGGGTTCGTTGGAACGATCGACCACGACTGTGGGTTGGGCCGGTTGGGCAACCGCGGCCATTATCTGACGATAGCTGTTTGTTATGGATGTAACAAGGGCTTTATTGGGAGGCCGTGTAGGCGCAGCGTTAAGCGCCTTCAATGCAGTGACACTGTCTTGAAGAAATCTCAGCAATGATGGGTGAGGAACTGAATCCGGGCGATCGAACCGCGGCAAAATACGCATGTTCATTGCCAGAATACTCTTGCCCGGACCATCGGATGAAAAAATTTGTTCGAGGCCTTTGAATTTCTGAAAAAGCTCTCTGACGGACTCGGGACTTACTTCCCATTCCAGGTTCAGAATAATGACTTCGATTTGCTCTATAGTGTCATCAAAAGAATTGAGTATCTTCTTTTTTCCAAGCGCTTGATTCGCCGCAGTAGCCGGGGCGGCCGCTCTTGCCGGTTGGGCCGTGGCTGGAGCCGGTTTCGGTGCGGGTGTAGATTTGGGTACAGGCTCGGGCTGGGGAGCGGGTGCGATTCTGGGTTCGGGTTGAGGGGCCGGAGCCGGTTTGGGCGGGGTTACCGCCTGCGTAGGTTTTGGAGCGGCCATTGGAACAGCTTGTGCCAGCGCCGCACCTGACCCTACTTGTTGAGAGGCGGCCTTTTCAGTCGCTTCCGGTTTTTCGTCTGAAAAAAGGCCACCAAACAGCTCCTCGATTTTGCGTCCGACAGCTTCGCCCAATTCTTCGGGTGACTTGTATTTTTGTTCAGTCACGTTGTTCTCCGCGCGATCAATAAAGCTCACGATCCAGTTAGGCTCATGCCTTTGTCCTTGAGGAGACGCGTACTGACATCCACCACGGTCATCATACAAACTTTCTTAAAAGTCTCTCGTACTCCATCACCTTTAAGAGCGCTTGCCGAGAATGACGGAAAATAATTTTGAGGATTCAGTTCCTTATCCATTTCCTCCAAAGGTATGATTGCCACTTTGCTACCTGCGAGGTCCCGCTTATTGTACTGCAGCACCACAGGCAGAGACTGAATATTCTTGCCCAGTTCCTTCAAATTTTCCTGAAGATTCTGAAAGCTCTCTACATTATTGTGCTTTCGAGCCTCAAGAGAGTCTGCAACGAAAACAATACCGTCGACTCCTTTGAGCACCAGTTTTCGAGTATCATTGTATCGCACCTGGCCTGGTACGGTGTAAAGGGATATTTTTATTCTAAATTTTCCAATACTGCCCAGATCCATGGGAAGGAAGTCGAAAAACAGGGTTCTGTCCCCCGAAGTATCGATGGAGAGGAGTTCCCCCCTCACCTGATCGCCCAATGCTTTGTGAATCGCAATAAGATTCGTTGTCTTCCCACCGCGACCCGGACCGTAGTAGACAATCTTGCAATGAATTTCGTCAGACCGAAAACTTATAATCGCCATCCAAACGTTCCTGTGACACTGTTGACCGGAAAGAGAACCGCTGTCGTACCGGGACTTCCACCCCTTCACCATTGATGCACTCTCCCGACAGCGAGAACCGTCAAAACTTTCAGGTGTTGAACCACTGCCGTAGATTTTCGGCAAACATCGCCTCAATCTCTTCGAGACCTTTCCTTACTTCCAATCGCACCAAACCCAAGTGAGTGTTGTTGTTAAAGATCGTTATCATGAGATATTCGTCGCCGACATTGGAGAAATGGATATTTTCCACTTTGCCCTTGTGAAAAAGGAGCGTGAACTCTTCTTCTCCGAACAAGCGAGCTATCGCTGTTGTAGCCCCGTAATTGGCCGCAGTCAATGCTGCTAAAGAAGCCACTTTTTCCTGATCCATGGATCCCTGGAAACTGATTAGCTGACCTGCTTTGTCTATCAACAGGACTGTATGCGCTCCGCTGCGTCCCAGAAGATTACCGAGAATTTCATCGATACGGTCGAGAGATTGTTTCGTTAATACCAAGTCTGCCATTTTTCTCACTCAATCCAGTAGTGGCATCTGTCTAGAGAAACCATGCTCTTGCTTCGGCTCCTGTGGGCCACTTCGGCTCATTACGTGAAACTCAGCCATCCGTCTTTCCATTAAGGTCCGTTATGGCTCCATTTTTTGCAGGCGCCAGCCCAAATCAGGAGTACGCGCCGACTCGGGCATGTCACTATGGGTTTCTAAAGCAAATTTTCTAGGAAGCGTTACGTAGACTATCGAGTCGCCGCATACTCTCCATGAGAAGAAAATCCCAACTTTCATGTATCGTTTCACTTTTCGAAGGATCGTTGTCACAGAAAAAAACGCCGAGATCCCACGATAGGATAGCGTAAAAAGCCTCTTCCCCATGCATATCGGATATTTCGGCGTGCACGATCTCGCCTTCCCGAAAACAAACAGTACCTTTCCGGGCACCGCTGCGCACGTGCATCCTGCACGTATTTCGGCCTATGCAAATCAACTGCACAATGTCATAGAGACTCGTATTCGTGATAGTTCCGCTGAAGCTTTTCGCTTTCAATGAATTTGCCCTTTTACGGAGGGTGGTTCCATACCCGGATTTCAGCTTTACGACATCTGTTGGGACCGATGCCGGAAAACTGCACCTCATTCCATACCAACTCTCCTAAACACTATGAACAGTGCTTTTCCCTTTAGATTCCATCTTATTTGTCAAGCCGATATCTTGCGCGACTATATCAGCGTTGTAAAATAAAATCAATAAATTCCAGCATGACGGACTAAATCTCGCGATTTTCCGGGAATTTTTTGCATTTCATTGGGAGTAAGTGTTTCTAACGTTTGACATTCTCACCCACTAATTCCGTGCAAAGAATAGGCGGAAAAACATTGCGTTAGGGTTATCGATCAAAAGATGCTATTTCTATGAACACCATTCGGAACTGCTTTGCGGAGGTATGCATGGCCGGTCTTAAATTCCTTAACCCCATCTTGAAAATTATGATCTGTGTCGCAGGCATGGTCATCATGGGGTACTATCTCTATGATTCTCTTGCACAAGGATTGTACGAAACCATCACCCTGATTCGCGCTCTGGTCTTTGTGGGATTCTGCTATCTCCTGGTACAAAGCGTTGGAGATCTGATGAAAGACAAGAAGGGAGAATGATCTTCTCGAGCGTCCTGAAAACGGAGTCTGTTACCCGACGAACTGACAGATTCTCAATGGAACCGCTCCTAAAGCGCCTTCAGAATGTTCAGCCTTCGAGTCGTTTTTTTGTTTTATCCTGAACCGACTTTATGCTAAGACATGGCCCCATAAATCACCATACCAGATTTTATCCTTGAGAGAAGCCCTGACGGCTTCTGATGTCCTGTCGTCGGGCTTTTCGTTTGTACAGAGCTTGAGGGGAGTAATTTCAAGCAATAGGTTCTTTTTTGCATTTATCGATTGAGAATTGCTATCTATTATGATAGAATCATAATTGTTTAATGTCCGCAAGGACATACAAGATCAAAATAAAGTGAGGTCCTCATGGAAAGGGTTATGGTTCTGGTTGTTGCAGCCGTCCTCTTTCTGGCTTGCGTTTCCGGGCCCGTTCAAGCCATGCAGGGTTGCGGACCTGTGGCACAACCGTGTCCGCAACGTACATTGATTACCAAAATGGTTCCATGCGTGAAAACGGAATTGGTTGCTGAAGTTCAGCCGGCTACTCGTATGGTGCCCGTGAAGAAAGTGGGCTATCGGATACAGAACGTCTTATTGAAAGGCACACCCGTAGGCCGGCCCTGCGGTCAGGATCCTTGCACAAAGTGCTGCCCTCAACCTTTCTGCCAGGTCGTGCAACAGAAAGTGCCCTATGTCTATTATGAGCCCCAGTGTGTGCCCTGGTACAATGTGGTTTACAGACCTGTGTGTAGAACTGTCATGCTGCCACAGACATACATGGTCGAGGCCATTCCCGTATGCGGAAAATAAGGATATGCCCCCCCTATACGTTCCCACGGGTCATTGCGTTTAGGGGGTATGTCCTTCTCCTCGTCCTGACGAACCCGTGAGCTCTGTTAGAGCAGTTGCAAAAAAATTCTGGCATTTTTATCCCACGCTCCAATACAAGATGTTAGTGGGACCGGCGTCTCTGCCGATACATCTTCCGGATATCATTGATTCTATTGAAGATGTGCCGGCACAGAGGCCGGCACCCACCAATACTCCTAATCCTCATTCGGCACTAATTTTGTCAATTCGTTAGTTTGAAGTCACTGTGATAAACGGGAATGCTCATTCCGGTTTGTGCCCCCCTTTATTAATGAGATACTGTGGCAACACCTCAAATGGCCAATGTTACGCGTTTGCCATGGCCCCCGGTTCCTCCGGATCCCACACTTTGGCAATGTTTTGCAGCAAAATGGGGCGAATATCATTTCGCAGTTATGCACATAATATAGCGAAGGCTGGAGTGTCCTGAGCGGAGCGATCAGACGGCTTTGCGTCGTCCGGAGCGAAGGATACTCCAGCCTCCCAGATTATGAAAAGAAAAGCGAACGGTGTGAGCATTGCTTTTCTTCCTGCATTGGCGCAAAATCATGCCCCCGCTTCACATAATCCCTGAGGTGCATGGAGCGAAGCGGGCCCACTTATCGACCGATGACGGTATATGAGCCAATCGGCAGTTGAAATTGAGAGATTACATAGACCATGATTGATATAGCATTTCTGTTTTCCCTTCCTGCCTTGTTGAAAATTCTTCTGACGTTTGCGGCGCTACTGGCCCTTAATCGTCTGTTCCCTTTGTACGTTTGTCTCCCAGTTATCAGCATTATGCTCGGCCTTTGGACGAAACTGTCCCTGTATGCCGTTTTGAGTATTATGGCTCAGGAGATTCTATCTCTTCCTGTTCTCATTCTTTCTTTGGCCATATCGCTCATAGTCGTGTTTAGCGACCTCCTGAGACGAAGCGGCCGCCTTGACAGTATCGTTTCATCGGTGAAAGCTATTTCTCCCACTCCGGGAGTAACCCTGGTGGTGTTACCTGCGTTAATCGGACTTCTTCCCATGCCGGGGGGCGCATTGTTTTCCGCACCCATGGTGGAGACAGCTCTGGGAAAAGCTCGAGTAAAACCTGAACTCAAGTTGATCGTGAATTATTGGTTCAGACACGTTCTGGAATTTCTTTGGCCTCTCTACCCCGGCTTCATTCTTGCCGTATCGATCTTCGGCATCTCAACATGGCAATTCGTAGTGTCTGAAGTACCTGCGACTTTCGGAGCACTCCTTGCGGGGGTGTTGTTCATACTGCCTGCCCTGCAGGTCGACGGCTTTGGTACAGGTCGGTTTTCATCGAGAGGTTTGTTGGATTTCGGCGTGGCCTTTTTTCCCATCGCTGCGGTGGTGGGGCTCATGTTCATCCTGCAGGCAGGCGTCGATGCTGGAACGAAATACTGGGAAATTTCTGTGCATCTTCCGCAACAGCTTAGTATGGCGGGTGCACTGGCCGCCGGCATTATGTACGTCGTGGCTGCAAACGCAATGAAGCGGGAGGATGTGAAAGGCGCTTTACTGAATCCCGGGATTGTTTCCATCATCCTGATGGTCTTCTCGATCATGGCATTTAAGGGAGTGCTCACGGAATCGGGCACAATCGACAAAATGCGCGTTGAGCTTCAGGCATACAGAATCCCCGAGATTGCAGTAATTATACTTTTGCCCCTGATTGCCGGACTTGTAACGGGTCTGGCTCTGGGCTTCGTTGGATCCTCCTTGCCCCTGGTGGCCACTTTGTTTCCCGCTGGAGAGAGCATCCTACCATATGCAATACTTGCGTACGGCTTCGGAATCGTGGGTATGATGCTTTCGCCCGTTCACCTCTGTTTCCTGGTGACTCAGGAGTATTTTCAAACGAACGCCTGGGATTCCTATACGTTTCTATGGAAGCCGGTGCTTTTTATCATAGGATGGATCGTCCTCATTTTCATCCTATATAAAGTTGTCATTTGAGTAGGCACCTGACGGCTATTTCATCTGTAGGGGTAACCGATGAAAGTCAGCGGAATCTTGATTCTGGGATTCAGTCCTGAGTCCAGTGCCCGAGAAGCAGGCATGCAGGAAGGTGATGTGATCGTTCAGTACAGGGGAATTGGAGACCTTACGGTCGACAAACTTACGGCCCTGACTACCGGAATAACATATAAAGGAATCGGAAGTCGTGTAGTCTATTTGAGAAACGGTTCCAAGTACTCGGTGATACTGCCCCAGGGACCTCTGGGCATTTCTGCCACAAACACCTTAATAGAAGATCCTTCCAATGTTATGAATGTCCTCCAGAAAATTCAGAAGACGTATCTTTTCATCGGAATCGTTTGCATTATCGGCCTGCCTGTTTTGATTGTAAGATCAGAAACGTGGACGATATTGTCAGGAGTCTTTGTTGCGACAGTTTATTGGGCAATATACTTCGGGCTGCGGTACAGAAGAGGGTGGGTCATCATTCTTATCCTTATCTTCTCTGCACTTAGCGGCGTCTCGTGCTTCTTCAATATCATGCAACCTGCACAGGATCTTAAGTCTCTCATCTCCAAGTTTTTTGGGTTCCTGTTATTTTTGTTCTTTGCATACAATCTTATCTTCTTCCGTAGAAAAGAGGTCCGACAGGTGTTTTCCGACAAAGATACTCTGGTGATTTAGTGTTGTGTCCACAGGCAGATGGGCGTCACCTATTCTCTCGAGATTTTGATAACCATTAACTCGAAATCACGGCTTGCTTATTTCGTTCGGGTTTACTTACAAATTTGAAAATACCGATGAATACTCTTTCAGCTTGACAGCCGGATGGTGGGAATAATAATCTGGATTCGTTCAAACAGAGTTTGTCCATCTGTCGATTCGCTATAGAGAGGCTCTTTATTCCAAACGGCATCACGAACTACACTCGTGTCGCTCATATTCACTGTAGGTTCCATTTTTCCGGATGACTGATAAGTCCTTCTCTCGCAATATATTTGTGCTGTAAGGGGAACGATGTTTCTCAGTTTGGTTCAAATCATACGTTCGTAATAGGGTACCAGTATTCCGGGAACATGACTTTCGCCTCTCTACGAAACTGCACAAGCTCGAAAACTGACTGACGGCTGCAACCTCACCAAACTGAGGTATACTGGGAATTCCGTATTAGGAGCCACTGATACGTGGAAAGCTGCGGAGACTGTTTTATCGTCAGGAACATTGATCCTGAGGTCGTTAACAGGCCATGTAATACCATTTCGCAGTTATGCACCGAAGATAGCGAAGGCTGGGGTGTCCTGAGCGAAGTGATTAGACGGCTCTGCGTCGTCCGGAGCGAAGGATACCTCCAGCCTCCCAGATTATGAAAAGAAAAGCGAATCGGCATAAGTTGTCAGAGCAGTCCTGTGCACCGCAATGCGCTGACCCCCTCGAATAAATGTGAAATTTCTGCAATCTCGAAAGGATTCATTGATAGCACCGCATTCAGATGAGTAATGAACCAGAGAGAGCTGCTTCGGAAAGGAGACTATCCGTGCTGACAGGTATCAAAAGAAGCTTGATGAGAAAAGTGGTAGTGTTCTGTTTATTAATGTCATTAATACCAGCCGCTCTCGTCGGATATTTGTCTTTCAGGGACGCCAGCCGAACGTTGCAGGAAGCTCAGTTGGAGAAACTGGGTGCTGCCAGAGATCTTGCTTCAAAGAATATACTCGATTATCTCCTCGTTAGTGTAACGGAAATGACCTTTCTGGCAGGCGGAGATTCCGCGCGGGAAGCCTTTGAAATACTCTCCTTTTACGCAACTGTGCGAGATTCGGAGAATAAGGCAGTCAAATTGGAGGCCCAGAGCGAAAAGTACGAGAGTATCGTGGAGAAAATGCATGCCAACTTCAAGCGTTGGATTTCGCTTTATGAACCAACCGAAGCTCAGCATGATCTTCTCGGGATAACAGGCGTAGGTCGAGGACACGTAAGTTACAGTGTGAAGAGACAGAAAGATTTTTTTCAGGAACTCGACGGCGAACTTTTGCGCGGCAGCGCTTTGAGCAAACTCTACGAGAAAGTAAGTCGTACGCTCAAACCTGCCGTTACTGATTTCAGCTTTTACCCGCCGATCGGCGCGCCGGCGGCTTTCATAGGGGTTCCGGTAATCAAAGAAGGAAAAGGATTTCTGGGGATGTTGGCCTTGCGGATCGGCCCGGAGAAGATTGATTCTCTCATGGCACTGACTGCGGAAATCGGCCAAACAGGGGACGCGTTTATTGTCGGTGAAGACTTGATCATGCGTTCCAATGCCCGAGGGAATCCCGGCTCGATCCTTAAAGAAAAAGTCGATACCCTCGCATCGAGAGAGGCTGTGAAGGGCGGCACGGGTATCGGCCAGACTGAAGGAACACGTGGAAAACAGGTGCTTACAGCATGGGAACCCCTGGGTCTCAAGAAGCAACCCTCATTAGGAGCAGATTTTGATTGGGGCATTGTCGTGAAAATCGACGCGGACGAGGCGTTTGCACCAGTTACGACGCTCGGCAGATGGGTGTTGGTGATTGTTCCGGTTATCGGTCTTCTCGTCGCGCTGATCGCCTTCATTCTCGCAAGGTCGGTAATAAAGATTATCACGGAGACTGCAGGCCGTCTCAGGGAGCTCAGCGCGGGCGATCTAACGGTCGAGATCCCGGAGTTCAAGAGAACTGACGAAATCGGATCGCTTGTGGTAGAGCTTCGAAACCTCGTAGCGACCTTGCGGTCCCGAATACGACAGGTATCTCAGGGGATCAATGTTCTCTCTACCTCTGCGGCTGAAATCTCTTCCACTGTTTACCAGCTCGCTCAGAACGCTTCCATGACCTCCTCCGCGGTGGCGGAGACGGTAACCACCGTGGCACAGGTGAAACAAGCTGCGGTGCTGGCAAGCGAAACGGCAAAAGACGTTGCAAAAAGCTCGTATCGAGCCGTTGAAGTCTCTCAAGACGGAAAACGAGCTACTGACGAGACTGTTGACAGAATGGGTTTGATCCGGCAGCAAATGGAAACCATTGGCGAAACCGTAGTCATGTTGAGTGAACATAGTCAAAGTATCGAAAACATTATCGGAACAGTCAATGACCTTGCGGATCAATCCAATCTGCTGGCGGTCAATGCTTCCATTGAGGCGGCCAGGGCCGGTGATCAGGGGAAAGGCTTCGCAGTAGTGGCTCATGAAATTAAGAGCCTCTCCGAACAATCTGCGGAAGCTACCACGCGTATTCGCTCCCTTCTCATGGACACGAGACAGAGAATCAATGCAGTCGTGCTTGCAGCAGAACAGGGAACCAAAGCAGTGGAAGCCGGCGTGCAGCAATCCGAAAAAGCAGGAGAAGCGATTCAGACACTATCGGAAACCGTTGCCCGCGCTGCACAGGCTGCAAACATGATCGAGACCACGAGTGACCAGCAGACCCTCGGCGTAACCCAAGTTGCCCAGGCAATGGCTAACATCGAATCCGCAACACAGCAGAACTCGTCGGGAATGGACCAGATCCAAGATGCAACGAAAAATCTCGACAATCTCGCTGCACAGCTCGAGCAGTTGGTCGCAGTGTACATTCTGGAAAAGAAAGCATAGTTGCCGACTTACCGGCACATCCCCTCTTCTTGGAGGAAGACGAGAGGGGATAGGCTGAAATATAGGAATTGCCAAAATGAATGTCTGATTGAGGATAGGAGTATTGGTGGGTGTCGGCCTCCGTGCCGGCACATCTTCAATATGATCAATGATATCGATAGAATGGACCGGCAGGGAGAAACTGTCTCAAAAGTCAAAATTTACCCCAGATCGTGTCACGAAGTTCTCATCGTCTTCACGGCCTGATTGTAGGGGCGCCCCTCGTGGGTGCCCGGTAGTGACCGGCCTCCGTGCCGGTCATTGCGGGAGGGCAGGCACGAGACCTGCCCCTACAAGGATGATGAATCGTGGCACGATGGTGCATACGAGAATTTTGAGACAGTCTCGGGACGCCGGTCCCTACTAGTATGTTCTATTCGAGCGTAGGAACAAACGTCAGAATTTTTGACAATCGCTCTATGCTCCCGGTTGATCAGATTTCTGTAAGACCGCTTTATGAAGGTTTCGCAGGATACCAAACCCCGCCTTTCATTGTGAAATCGTCTCAGGACGCTTTTGCACGGCCCTCTTGCACCAATCCCTGAAGTGCAAGCGCGAGTTGCTCGAGTCTTCTCGCTTCATCTTCCAGTTGCGTTGTGCTCTGCAAACTGGAATTCATGGCTGCTTCCACTCCCTTCATGGTTGACGAGACCCGCGCAACTCTTGCAAACTGTTTTTCGGTTGAGACAAAGATAAGATTCGATGCTTGAGAAAACTCCCGAATGCTCCCTGCAAGCTTTTCTATCGAGTCTCCGGCAGTTTGGCTCTGCTCCACACCGCTTTGCACGGCTTTCGCCCCTTCCTCGGTTGCGGACACAACGGCTGCAACGGATTTTCTGATATCGTACAGACTGCGTGACACCTGTTCAGTTGCCGCCCTGGATTGATCGGAAAGCGACTTGATCTCATGCGCCACCACTCCGAAGCTTCTGCCGTGCTCCCCGGCCCGTGCAGCTTCCATGGACGC
The DNA here is from genome assembly GCF_000266945.1 of Desulfomonile tiedjei DSM 6799. NCBI lineage: Bacteria > Pseudomonadati > Thermodesulfobacteriota > Desulfomonilia > Desulfomonilales > Desulfomonilaceae > Desulfomonile > Desulfomonile tiedjei. Next base: position 356,194 of record NC_018025.1, on the reverse strand, counting down.
GTTCACTGCCAGGAGATTGGATTGATCGTGCAAATCGTCTACTGCTGCAATAATATCTTCCACGTACCTCGTTGTTTCGCTCAAATGCATGACTGTGGAACGGACAAGTTCCATTTTGTCTTTGATCAGATTCATTTTCTGAACGGTTTCTTTGGTAGCATGGGTACCTTCTTCTGCAGTCTCGTCGGAATTACGTGAATGTTCCGAAACCTTCCGCGCCGTCTCATTTACGATTTTTGCGGTGCCTTCCATTTCCGAAACGGTAGATGTGGTCTCGGTGACTGCTGAAGCAGTTTGCGTTGCACTCGCATATAATTCGGAAGCTGCGGCTGCAATCTGATTCACAGAGGTTTTTAGGACGTTGATTCCTTCCAGGATCAATCGAGTGGATTGACCGAGCCCTTCAGCCATCTTGTTAAAGGTTGTGCTGAGGATCGTGGCTTCCTGAAAACCATACAGATCTATCCGTTTGAAGAGTTCTCCTTTACGGACCTCATCGGCCATTTCCGCTACTTGCAGCATCCCTTTGGCGATATGGTAACCTATAAGATAAAACGTTCCGACAGTCAGGATCAAAACCATAAGGACAGCGATGATTACAGTCTTCCAATGAGTTTTCAGAGTCTTTCCTACTAATGGAGTCCCCGACTCTTGCTGAATTGCTGCAAGCTCCAGAAACAGAGAACGAATAGACCCCAGAGAATCGTCATCCACAATGCCGGTGATTGCAGACCGGATTTCTTGTTCCGAAATCTCCTTCTTCCGCTTCAGATTTATTGCCGGTTCAACGACCTTATTTTGCCACAGGGCAAGTGCATTCCCGATTGCCTGTACGCGTTTCTCGTGTTCGGGATTCCCGGAGAGGGACTTCTTCAGCTCAGTCAAATTGTTTTCCAGGTTTTTTCGTGCAGCAGTCAGCCGATCCATATACGTTTGTCGCCCTGATATCATATAGCCGACAAGCCCGCTTTCCATGCGGCTCAACTCTTTTTGTGCCGCTCGGACGGCTCGATTGATGGATACATCGTCCTCGGTATTCTGCAAGAACGGCTGCAGGAATATCCCTATAATGCACACTATCAAGCCCAGAATTAATCCGGCAACAGCAAGCATAGTCCTTAGCTTGAGATTGTTCATGGAAATCCGACCTCCTGAGATACCCGGAAAAAGACGAGGGTCAGGTGATAGTTTGTTTAACAGAGTACGTGTAATCGGAAAAAAAGGGATTCGGTGCTTATCGGACTGTCCGAGAACCGCAGCATTCCCTGCTATTCTCTCAAATTCTCAAAAAGAATCTGAAGACACAGCATAATCTGCAGAGCTCTTTTATTCAATATAATTGTAGCATGCTGCGATACTTTAAAAAAATGAATCGCCTGAGTCTATTCCGGAATCTAACGTTATGAAAGTATACTTTTGTTCTGAGGAGCTAATGTTATGAACACGAATCTTCCGAAAGGAAAATTTCGAGAATTGAGAGGAGCTTTCCTCCAGTCATGGGGTCGTTTGACCCACCGCTATTCTTACGTCTTGAGAGGAACCCTTGACAAGGCAGTTGGAAAGATTCAGTCTTTCTTCGGCCGCTTCTAATCGCATAAAACTGGCAATGCTTGATCCGGATGAGTCTCGTGTTGACCTGTGCGGGAAAGCAACTAGAATGGAAGAATCTTCACCTGTTTTCCCGCAGAAGGTCTCACTCTACAGCCGGCCGTAAAATTCGGTGGCGCTCTTCCCGGGGATATGGGATAAATGTAAAGTAGACGTGGTTCTTCTAGAGAAAGAACACTCACGACGGGAGGTACGAGAAATATGGAGCAATGGAAGTCCGTGGACGAAATTCTGGATTTTGCGATAGAGCAGGAACAAAAGGCTGCCGATTTCTACATCCAGTTAAGCGATCAGATGGATAGGCCCTGGATGAGCAAAATTTTTCAGGATTTCGCAAAAGAAGAAGCCGGTCACAAGAAAAAGCTTATCGATATAAAAGCAGGCAAGCTTCTCATGCCTTCGGAAAGCAAAGTTCTCGATCTCAAAATCTCCGATTACCTGGTAGACGTTGAAGATCCCACCGGACGGCTCGATTATCAACAGGCTCTTGTCATTGCCATGAAGAAAGAGAAAAAAGCATTCAAGATGTACACTGATTTGTCCGAAGCCACTGAGGATGCCAACTTGAAGGCGGTCTTTCTATCTTTGGCTCAGGAAGAGGCTAAGCACAAACTCCGCTTCGAGATAGAGTACGACGACATCATCCTGTCTGAAAATTAGTCATGATTTCGGTGTCGCCGAAGTCTGATTAAAGCGCCACCATTCCATGAATATGAATAAAAAGAATATCCTAAGTGCATCTGTTGCAGCAATCGGACTCGTGATAGCTCTCGTGTGGATTCAGGGAGGGTTTCATCCCAAAGTACCGGCGGGCAAAACGATTGGTCTTGAAGCCAATGCAGGAAAATTCAAAACCGAGAAGGTTGAAGTTGTTCAAAGCTCGGGACAGGTGTCTGTGCCCGGAACGGTGTGGCCCAGGGAAACGGCGCGTATTGCCGCAAAGGTTTCCGGCTATGTTGTCGAACTGAACGTCGATGCGGGCGACAAGGTCACGAAAGGCCAAGAATTGCTTCGGCTGGAAAGCAAGGAATTACAGGAACGAAAACGACAAGCCGAAGCGGCATTGGAAAGCGCAGAAGCGGACCTGGTGAAGGCCGGTAACGATTTCGAGAGATACAAGACGCTCTTTGCAAAAGAATCCATTGCGAAAAAAGACTACGATGATGCTGTCGCACGGTTCGAAACGGCAAAGGCTGCGGAATTCAGGGCCAAGGCGGCTCTGGATGAAGCAGCCACTCTGCTTTCTTACGCTTCCGTAACAGCGCCTTTTGACGGCATCATCGGCGAGCGGACCATCAATCTCGGCGATCTCGCGACACCCGGAAGGAATCTGTTCAGCGTGTACGTTCCGGACACGTTGGAGCTCGTAGCTGCAGTGGGGGAACAGTACGCTCCATACCTTACCGTGGGCACCCCTGTCACGGTAGCGGTTCCGTCTCTCAATGTCAGGCAATCTTCAACCATTCGCGAGGTTGTCCCCATCAGAGATGAAAAGACGCGGACTATCACCATTAAGGCTCCGGTAACGGGATCCCAGGGATTTGTTCCCGGGCTGTACGGGATTGTCTCCTTTAACACTCGGGAGAGCGCGACAATACTGGTGCCGCTTTCCGCCATCAGTACGGTCGGCCAACTGGAATCTGTTCGTGTGCTCGAGTCCGGCAAAGTGAAGATTCGTCACGTGAAAACAGGCCGCAAAATGGAAAATGGAAAGGTGGAGATACTGTCGGGTTTGAACCCCGGAGACGAAATAGTCATAGAATAAGATGCATATTCTTATGCATGAGAGATTCAGTTACCGAACCAGCCGACGCAAAAATCTCACGTAAAGGTCTCCGTACATTATGTTGTCCCCCTGGAATCTTTTCAGAATATCCGCGATCGCGTCACCGTTAGTCCACTTGTCCAGACAAAGTTCCATGGACTCCTTAAGCGAATAGTTTAGTTCGATGGAACCGAGAGATTTCAAATATTTTATGCACATCATAGTCTGCTCGAGAAACTCGGGGGTAAATTCCAGTGAAAGTGTGTCCACCGGTTGGGTCAGACCTTTGAGTACCTCATATTCATAGCCCTCCACGTCGATCTTGATGAACCGCGGCATTCCATGCTCAGCTATGAGTTCATCCAGAGTGATGACATCCACCCACTGAGTTCGACTCCAGGAATAGTCTGAAAACCTGCCTGAATTTTGAACTGCATGAATCCATTCACGCGAAAGAGATGCAAGCGGACTGGCATCGGAAATGACCAACTCGGCTCGACCATGTGTGGCACCAACTGCCTTGTTCACAACTATGAGCTTCTGATCGTTTCCATAGGCCGCTGTGATGAGACTTGCGCAATCGCGTTGTGGCTCAACCGACACGACACGAGCTTCAAGAGCAAGAAATATTTTGGTTCGGTTACCGATATTCGCGCCAATATCGAAACAAAGGTCTCCTGGACCGATATATTGTCGGTAAAAATCCAACATCCTCTTGTCGAATGGAGTCCATGTTCTCGCAGCTCTTTTGCTGCGCACAAATCTCAATGCTTGGTACAAAGGGGTACGTTTCAGTATGCTCTTTATCATGTTCATTCCTGTATTCCAGAATGAAGAACTCTTGCTGTTTCAGGCACCTGCCCGAACGATACTGAAGGAGCTGAGTCGTGGTAGTACAAATCCGTGCGTGAGAGGCTTTTTGCCACGAATCGTGCAATATGTCGATAAAAAAATGCTTCGAGAAGTAAGCCTTCGACTATTTTGGGAAACAACCTTTCGAGGTTGTCATTGCGAGAAGCGAAGCGACGTCACCGAATCTCTCCTTTCGTGTTTCAGTCATTGACATCTTGAAAGCAACACAGGATATGCACATCTTCTTGCTTATCTCTCGCAAGATCTCTCCTCGCTTCGGAAACAGAACCGAACGAACACAATGAACCAATGAGAGCAAAAAGCAGCAAACCTTTTTTCTTGCGACACTCCTTTTCATCAATTCGTGACAGTACCAATGTGTCGGGATCCATACCGATCGGTTTGGCAGGTTTTGTTCTGAAAATCCATGTGGCCTGGCGATATCCGGTAACTTCAGCTTTTTTACTTGACAGTGATGGCTAGTTTCGTTAGACATAACTAATCAAAGTAGAAAGAAGAATATTGGCGTCGTCTGACCCGGGACCCTTTCGTTTCCCTACTCGAAGAGACATGGCTCCCTGAAATTGTTATAGAAATGAAAAATCTCAGGTCAAATTTGTCATAGCCAATTTGAACTCCCAAGGGACAGCTTCAATGATTCGGAAGTCGTGCCCGGAGCGGACGCCTTTCCGAAGTTCCATACATAACTGGTTATCGTGAGGCCGCTTCAAGAATATAGGTGATTTGTCATGTCATCGTCATCCAAGGATGAGGGTTTGGGAAAGCTGTTCAATAGGCAGCATTATTTCTTTTTCACAGCTTGGATAGTTGTGGTGTTCTGCTTTGGTCTCGGAGAGATTTCGTTCGTACGAAGTGCTCCGCGTAGTCTGGTCTCCGTAGTGTTCATTTCTCATTGCATAATTGCGATTCTCGGTTTGTGTGCCATAGCAGAAGTTGCAAAACGCGAGAAAGCTTTCAGAGAGAGTGAGTGGCGCTTCAAGCGCTTAGTGGACGGGGTTCCGTTCGGCCTTGCGATACTTGACAGCAATCGAACGTTCCAGCACCTGAATCCGGCATTCGGAGAGATGTTCGGATATTCTCTGGAAGAAGTCAGTCATGAGGGTGTGTTCTTTCTCAAAACGTGTCCGGATGCCGACTCATGGGAAACAGCAGTATCGGAATGGCAAGATGCCACAAGAAGTCTTCCTGTTGGCGCAACTCACAGTGCAGAATTTCTTTGCCGAAGCAGCTTAGGAATAGACAAGATTTTGACTTTTCAGGCAGTAGCCCTGGAGGGAGAAGAGCTAATAGTCACCTACCAGGATATCACTGCACGGATACAGGCTCAGGAAGCTCTTCGACAAAGCGAAATTCGATATCGGACCCTTGTGGAGAACGCGCCTCTCGGGATTTTCCTGTGTGACGAACAAGGTATCGTTCGAGACAGGAATCCCGCTCTCGAGAGTATGCTTTCGTCTGCGGATGACTCACACACAGGGCGAAACTCGTGGGCTTCCATGTTCTTCAGGGAAGGAGAAGCAGCCAAAAGCATTCTCCAATGCCTTAAAGAGGGACAGAATACTATCTCGGAACTCAAATACTCGTTCCCTGACGACAGCAGTGTTTATCTCAGGCTCTTTCTCGCACCGTTCTGCACGAGCGATGAAAAGATAACGGGAGTTCAGGGTTTACTTGAAGACTGCACGGAGAAGAAGCTCGCAGAAATGAGACTGGAGGATGCTCATAAGCGCGCGTCGGCCGAAGCTCGAAAACTCCGTTCACTGATTGAAGGGATGGAGGAGGGGGTGGTTTTTGCCGGTCCCGACGATATCGTGACAGAGGCAAATGGTTGGTTCCTCAGGTGGACAGATGCTGACAGAGCTAGTGTTGTCGGCAGCCGTTTAGTTGATTGCATTCTCTGGGACGAGCTCCGCCCGGTGATCCAGGGGATTATGGATGAATACAGACGGGGAGCGAGAAAAACTCCTGCAGACGTAAGTCATGAATTCGACTCTCTGCATCTTTCGATTCGTGCCAGGCCCATTTTCGACAATAACGATTACAAAGGAGTGATCCTCAACCTCATTGATGTGACCGAATTGGCAGAGGCGAAGCGACAAGCCGAGCAAGCAGACTTGAGCAAGAGCAGGTTTCTCGCAAACATGAGCCATGAAATACGAACACCGATGAACGCCATCATCGGCATGGCCGAATTGGCACAAAATACTGAATTGACCCCTGTGCAGCGGGAGTACATCCAGACAATCGAGACGTCCGGCCATTCATTATTGGCAATAATAAACGATATATTGGATTTCTCCAAAATAGAAGCCGGAAAACTACAGATCAGCTTCGTGGGCCTTAGCCTGACGGATTGCGTATGCGGTTCCGTGCATAGTCTGGCATCTCAAGCTCATGCAAAAGGTCTTGAACTGGTATGCCGCATTGCTCCCGGTATTCCCGATCATCTTATTGGTGATCCGGAACGAATACGCCAGATCATAATCAACCTGGTTGGAAACGCAATAAAGTTCACTCACAAAGGAGAGGTTTTGGTCGAAGTGGAAGAGGAATCCAGGAGTGCTCACCAGGTGCTTCTCCATTTCAAGGTATCGGACACAGGCATCGGGATTCCCCGGCAAAAACAGAAAACAGTTTTTTGCGCATTCGAGCAGGCTGACAGCTCCACTTCCCGCACTTATGGAGGAACCGGCCTGGGGCTCGCTATCTCTTCTCAGTTGGTAGAATTGATGGGCGGCAATATTTGGGTGGAGAGCTCACCCGGAAAAGGCAGCGTATTCAACTTTCGCATTCCCATGGAGATTCATTCTGCACCGCCCGAGATCCCTGTCTCACAGGATCTTCGGACCCTCAAGGGAACTCGCGTACTCATAGTGGACGATAATGCGACGAATCGTAGAATTCTTGTAGAATTACTGATTCAATGGGGCATGATCCCGTCTGCCGTGGACAATGGTCGGACGGCTTTGAAGACACTTCGAGAGCGCTACAAGATGGGTACCCCCTTCGCAATGGTCCTGGTCGACTGCATGATGCCGGAAATGGACGGTTTTCAAGTATCTGAGGCGATCAAAGCGATCCCCGAACTTGCTTCAACCCATATCATAATGTTGACATCCGCTCTCCCGGACTATTCTGCGGAAAAATGCAGGGCAGCAGGTATAGAGACATGCCTCCTCAAGCCGATCCACAAGTCCAATCTGTATTCAGCGATCCACGAGCTGCTTTCCGGAGCCAAGAGCGATTCTTCTCTTGAAGAGACCGCACGCCGGAAAGTACGTAAAACCGAACGTCCGCTTCGAATCCTTCTGGCCGAGGACAATGCTTTCAACCAAAAAGTGGCATCAGGAATGCTCTCGGGAATGGGGCACTCCATATCTGTAGTTCCAAACGGGGCAGAAGCTGTCGAAGCGTACACCAGAGGAGGTTTCGACGTGATCCTCATGGACGTTCAGATGCCTCTGATGGACGGGTTCGAAGCAACCGCAGCCATACGAGCATTTGAGAAAAACGGTGCTCCCCGAATACCCATAGTGGCTATGACTGCTCACGCAATGGCTGGTGATAGGGAGCGATGCTTGAACGCAGGTATGGACGGTTATGTCGCCAAACCCATCAGCAGTGAAGAATTGTTCTGCGCACTGGAGGGAATTGCATCCGATGCAAAGACCGCTGAAGATGTCACTCGACAAGCCGCATCCGGTCTGTTGGACGTACTGGATCTGGAATCTCTCCTCGATGCGGTGGGAGGTCAAGAGGCTCTCGTGAAAGAAATGCTCGATATCTTTCGGGAAGATGCCCCCAAGCTTTTGATCGATCTCAAGCTTGCAGTGGGATCGAACAATTTTGAGGAAATTAGGTCGACGGCACATTCGCTGAAGGGAATGGTTGGCGGACTGGGGGCAAAATACGCCTTTGACGCCGTTTCTGAACTCGAGCGGATTGCGATCTCCTCGGACCCGGTCCGGACAGAGCCCGGACTGCGCTCGGTAGAGAAGGAACTTAGTCGAGTCTTTGCAGCGCTGCCATCCGAGGCAATGAGGAAAGACGGGAAATGAAAGTACTGGTGGCTGAAGACAACAGGTTCTTCAGACGATTGGTAGAGGCGAGCTTACAGCAATGGGGACATGAGGTCCTAGGCTGTGAGGATGGAAGTCAAGCCTGGGATCTCCTCATGCAGGACGCACCTCCGAGGCTTGCACTGCTTGACTGGGAAATGCCGAAGCTTCAAGGGATAGAGATTTGTCGCAGATTACGCGCCCTGAAAGATCGTCCTTACGTGTACCTGATTCTGCTCACTGCCAAGAGCAGGAAGGACGATATCATCAAGGGACTCGATTCCGGGGCTGACGATTATGTTACCAAGCCGTTCGATCCGGTAGAGCTTCGCGTCCGTCTCAGGGCGGCAACGAGAATCCTGGAATTGCAGGAAGATCTCATGGCTGCGTGTCAAGCCGCCGAACAGCGGGCCCAGGAAGACTCCCTCACAGGACTGTGGAACCATTCTGCGATCCTGGACATTCTCCGCAAGGAATTGGATCGATCTGCTCGATCGGGCGGAAACTTGGGGGTAATTCTTGCCGATGTCGATTACTTTAAGCGCATCAATGATTCCTATGGTCATCTTGTAGGCGATCGAGTCCTGCGGAGCATAGGCCGGGCGATGAGAGAAAACCTGAGATCCCATGATTCGATCGGACGTTACGGAGGAGAAGAGTTTCTGGTAGTCTTGCCCGATTGTTGTGAAGGAGATCTCATCAGTCTGGCGGAACGACTCAGGAAAGCAATTCTGGATGACTGTGCTCGTGACACGCAGAAAGTTCTACGGACCATGAGTTTCGGTTGTACGTGTGTCGACGGCAAAGTAGCGATGTGCCTCGACGCGATCGTCCATGCGGCGGATGAAGCACTTTACAGGGCCAAGAAGAACGGACGGAATCGAATAGAGGTTCAGCTTGTCGCGACCGATAGTAAGTGCCTCGACGTTATAAACTGATCCAATCGAGAACGAACCGACTTTGATAGACCTCTGACGACGCAAAGCTGTTAATCACTCCGCTCAGGACACCCCAGCCTTCGCCATGTTATGTGTACAATTGCGAAATGGTATTAGTCTATCGATTCATCCGTAGAATCTACTGCCACGACTATTCGTTCAGCGATTCCTTTTCCGATAGCCAAGCGAGTGTCTCCCGTGGCGACGAGAAGACCGGTCCCGCCGACTCCGTTCTTTAATATTGTGACCTCACTGCCTACATTAAATCCCATGCTGATCAGCTTGGCTTCAAATTCACGTCCGCCGGTAAGTGCCAACACTGTTCCCGTTCTCCCGGGTTCAATGCTGAGGAGAGAACGGGCAGAGAGTCCTTTTATCGGGTCGCGACTTTTGGTTGACCTTGATTCCGCTGCCGAAGGGTTTTTGTCCAAGGGGTCAGCCTCGAAACCGCGACAGTTACCTGAAATTAGCGGCTTAGTATTTTGACAATAAGAATTCACTGGCGAATATTCGCCTTTGCAGCAGTACTGTTCAGTATCGCCTACAGCAAGTTTGCGCAACTGATTTCTCAGAAGAAACAGGCCTGTTGCTAATCCCATGCCGACAATTATTGAAATCTCCCACATACCATTTCTCCACTACGAATATCGAAAGTGACCACATCTGACTGTAAATGTTATTTCGGCCATGAGGCGCTCCCGCCTGTGGCAAGAACCTATACAGATGAAGGGAAAGACACGATAGTACGTCTTTCGGAGTTGGGCTCTACGCTGTCCATCAACGTGGACTGACGAAGCCGGAGACGGGAGCACATGATCCGATTTACATCGGAACGGGAGAGAGCCCTTCTCATATTGCGAGCGGCTTCTTCGGCGGTTTTCATATCCAAGTCGAGAGTCTCGGACAATGCCTCGACAATTGCGGTCCGCCGACGCTCAATGTCACGAGCTCTCACTCCACCCTCTACCGTAAGCCGAGCACCAGAGTGCGGCGATAGCTCCAGAAGGCCGATTTTCACCAACCCGTTAACCGCTGCGCGTGCGAAGCAGAAATGTATCCCAAAATGCTTTGCCAGTGCCGCAATCGGGACACGGAAATTTCTTTTTTCAAAGAGCAGGGCTGCTATAAGGTATTCCTCTTGAACTGCGTTAAGAGCTGTCGGTGACTCCATAAGCTCCTCCTATGACAAGGATGAGATAGAGCTATCTATCTTTGTTAGACAAGCCTATCTATAGAGCCTCAAAAAAATCTTGTCAAGGCTTTTCCAACCGGACGAAAACAGCGATCCATTTTGCGATGCCGCCCCAAATAGTCTTGAGAAGGGAATCCGCATTCAGCTTTCATCGTAAAGCTCAAAGAAAATCGCCTGCAAAAAAGGGCTTTCTCCAGTTTTAGGGGGCAATATTAGGGAGAGACAATACGGAGAGCATTATTACGTGTGACAACATGTGATTGAGCGTACGCTCGCTGTAAATCTTATTCAACAGGGCTCTTTCAAAATTTTCTTATGAGCACGACCCCAACAATGAGAAGGGCAGCACCGATTATCCTGACAAGACTTGCCGGTCGGATCTCATAGCCAATTAGGCCGAAGTGATCCAGCACCAGACTCACAAGCATTTGACCGGCAATCAGAAATCCGATCATGGTTGCCGCGCCCATTCTGGGTGCTAGAATGATTGTAATTACAACGAGAAAAGCTCCCAAAAACCCACCGGTCCATTGCCACCACGGCAGACTGCCTGCAGTAGAAAAAGGAGGCCAGGGAATTTTCAACACGAAAACATACCCGAGCAAACCCAAAGTCCCCACTGCAAAGGATATGGTTGCCGCGACAATCGGATCGTCAGTCCATAACCTGAGCTGCGAATTGATCCCGGCTTGCACCGGAGCGCATGCTCCTGCAATCATAGCAAGAAGAATGTAACAAAATTCCATATGTGTCCCTCGTTCAGTAGATTCCAACGGACCCCTTGCAAGCGGACTCCATTATGCCTTATTCCGCTTCAAAAGTGATTCTCTCTTCTCGAAAAGTCAAAGACCGGACATTTACCTTATTTTTGAGCCATTTAAGAGTTCTCTCATAACATGCCATGAATTCATCCCGTTTTCAGTCCATACATGTTCGACCGGATTGGGTCCAAAACACTTCGGCAAGTGTTGTCAAATCCTATTTGAAGAAAGTACCGTCCGCGATGTCCTGCCTATCTGTTCTTTTAACAAGATGTAAAGAATTCTGACATCGATTCAGTAGAGATTGCCCCTTCAACTTTCAGCCAATTCCATTTGCAAACGGTCCGAAATCAAGCATCTCTTCTTGGCATATGCATTGCATCACCGGTGTTGCCCTAAAGATCTTTCGTATTCTGACTGAGGACTCAAGGACGATCCTTACCATGCTGAAAAAGAGATAAGGAGATGGATGCCTATGGAAAACGCGGTTAGCCATGCATTGTACATTCTCGAGGAGCCGGTTCAATATATTGCGTTGAGTTTCATGGCTCTCATGTACATCATCAAAATTTCGACGCTTTTGAAAAAGCCCTTCCCCGCGGAACGCGCGGAATTAAAGGGCGACCGGGTAAGAGGGTCAATTCACTCTCTATTTAATGTGTTGAGACCCTGGGATATGGAGAGCACTTCGAAAAACCTGTACTTTTACACTGAATTCATGATCTTCCATATCGCTGTTGCTTTAACCATCGGAGCCACTTTCATCATTCCGCTGGCACCTTCGGTCATGACGCCGACCGTTACGGGCGTAATCATGCTGTTCATGGGACTGGCTTGCCTGATCGGGCTGCGGCGCATTTATCGACGACTGACAGTGACTGAGATCAAAATAATCAGCTCGCCTGACGATTATTTCGCGATAAGCCTTATGACCGTTTTTTTCGCAGTAGGCGTTGTGGCTCTCTGGTTCTGGACCCAAGGGCAAGCGGAAACTCTCGCCATGTGGGTATTCTTCCTCATGACCACATTTTTCCTTATCTACGTCCCATTCAGTAAGATCTCCCATTATGTCCTGTATCCCTTTGGAAGGGTCAATTTCGGCATGGTGTTCGGCGGTCGGGGAATTTTGAACAAGGACAATCCTAAAGCTACGTGGGTTTAAGTCTTACATCTACCATTATACTGTGGAGGAAGTATGTCACAGATTGAAGAAAGCAATGATTTCGGTTCAGAAATCCCCGAAAAACTAGGTTCGCCGGAAGAGAGAATATGGCCTCTGAAACAGGAATTCACGCCCGAGATGCTGGCGGAAATGGAGTCCATGCTTGCATCCAAATTAAATCGAGTGGTTGCAACCTCCCTCGCCGGCTGCATTCATTGCGGAATGTGCAGTGATGCCTGCCATTACAGTGTGTCGATTCCCGAGGACAAAACCCTTGTGCCGGCATATAAAGCGGATAGATTTCGCAAATGGTACAAGAGCAGGTACGACTGGATGGGCCGAATTTTCCCATCCTTTGTCGGAGCACAGCCGCTCACCAGCGAACTTGCCGAAGAAATGTTCGATAAGCTTTTCGGCGGGTGCACCATGTGCAGGCGTTGCACGTATAATTGCCCTATGGGAGTCGATTACGGGATGATGGTACGCGCGGCCCGAAGCATGATGCAGCAGGTTGGCAGATGCCCGGCGAATCTCCAGGAAACCGTTGATACTCATTACAATCACGGCAACAATATGGCCGTTCCTCAAGACGAGTTCATCGAGACAATCGAATGGATAGAAGAAGAACTCCAAGATGAGGAAGGCTGCGAGAACTATACTATTCCAATCGACAAGAAAGGTGCTCAGTACTTTCTCACCCTGAATCCTCGAGAACCCAAGTACTATCCTCTGACTATTCAGGCCAGTGCGAAAGTATTGAATGCAGCGGGAGTCGATTTCACTATTTCCTCACGTTATTGGGATCTTACCAACTACGCACTTTTCAATGGCAACGATGCGGACGCTCGGCTTTTCTCCATGTGGCAAGCTGAAGATGTGAAACGCCTGGGTTGCGAGTACCTTCTCTCTGGTGAGTGCGGGCACGGATACCGGGCGCTCAGGTGGGAATTGCCCAATTGGTTGGGTGGCGTCCCATTCAAGATCACCAGCATGATGGAGCTGATGGCGAAACTTATCATGGAGAACAGAATCAGATTAGATAAATCCGTGTGGAAAGGTCATCGATTCACATATCACGATTCGTGCAACATAGCTCGCTCCGGGGGTATTCTGGAGGAACCGCGGATCGTTATTAACGCTGCGGTGGACGATTTTGTCGAAATGGAACACAATAGAGAAAGGAGCTTCTGCTGTGGAGGAGGTGGAGGCGCACTTGCGATGTCGGAGTTCTCAAAACGTCGAATAGCTGCCGGAAAGATCAAGGCTGACGAGATTCGCGCGACAGGGGCAAATGTGGTACTCCAGTCCTGTCACAATTGCACGGACCAGTTGAAAGAAATTGTCGATCATTACCATATAGAAGCCAAGGTCATGAATCTCGCTGAACTGCTATCTCCGGCTCTCATTCTTTAGCTGGAAACTTTAGCAAATAAGTAGTATATAGGTAATAGCCCTGATTTTCTTGAGAAGAGGAGGTTCAAATGCCAAAAAGAATTCTGGTGGTGGATGACGAGCCTGATATGGTCACATTCTTGACGACCTTGCTCGAAGATAACGGATATGCGACGCTTACTGCCGCAGACGGAGAAGAAGCGCTTCAAATGTGCAAGTCTGAAAAACCTGACCTTGTTTCGCTCGATCTGCTTATGCCCAATAAAACCGGAATCAAGATGTACAGAGAATTGCGAAAGGATGATGAAATAAAAGATATTCCCGTCATCATGGTGACCGGATTCGGGAAAGACGATGTTCCAAGCATGGATTTCAAGGAATGGATACAAAAAAGAGCTATCAAGCCACCTGAGGCATATATTGAAAAACCGGTCGATAAGGACGTCTTACTGTCCGCGATTAAGAAGGCTCTCGGGTAGGCGCTCGGATACGAGGGGGGATATCCTGGTCCCCCCACAACCATAAAACCTATACAAAATGCTGAACGATGCCATACGATTTTTCAAAGACTTCTCGGGAAAACTTCGTTTCAAGCTGAGTTTTTATGCCGGCTTGACCGTATTTCTCACACTTGTGGCATTCACGTATCACAGTCTTTCCATTCAGGAACAAAATCTTGTGCAAGAAAGGGTGGCCGCAGCCCTGAAAGATTCAGAGGTGATAAAGGCTGCCATTTGGAATGGCATGATGACCAAGGACAGGGAGGTCATCCGGGAGATCGTTCAGGCCATTGGCGAGCAAGAAGGCTTCAAAGAAATCAATATCTACGATAGAGAAGGGATTCTGCATTACACCAGCAAACATGTGCAAAACGGCATTCTGGGGAGTAAGGGGGATTCCGAAGCCAATCCGCTTCTCAAAAATATGGGAACCAATTCCTCCGTGAGGTACGAATTTGCCGACGACGGAAAGATCCTCAATGTCGTGAATCCTCTGGTAAATACAAAGAGCTGTTCAACTGCCGCATGCCATGCACATCCGGAATCCCATCCGGTATTGGGAGCTCTGGAAGTGAAAATGCCTCTGGAAGGATTGAGGCGGCAGATAGTCAATCATGCGCGACAGATCTATGTTTTCGCTTTCTTCTTGTTCATTCTTGTCTCTACTATCATAGGTGTTGGAGTCATATTCCTGGTGAGCCGACCGCTCCGGAACCTTGCAGAACAGACTTTCAAAATGGCCCGAGGGGAGTACGAGCCCCAGCCTCTTCGGAAAGGAAAGGATTCAATTTCAACCCTGTGGCGTTCCTTCGATACTATGAGCAGGCAAATCAACGAGCGCACGAGGGAACTCGAACAGAGCAGGAGAATGTACAAGGAACTCTTTGAAAAGGTTCCCTGCTTTCTGACTGTCATAGATCGAGACTATCGGATTGTTCGAGCGAATGAAGCATTCACGGAAGAATTCGGAAATCAGACGGGAATGCAGTGTTTTGCCGGGAAAAAAGGAAAAGGACAGAAGTGCCTTTCCTGCCCGGTCGAGAGGACTTTTTCGGACGGGCTGTCGCACCGCAGCGAAGAAACATGGTGCACTGCAAATAGGGCAAAGACGGTTCATGTTATTGTGAATACCGCTCCGATATATGATGAAACGGGAAGCGTCTCCGAGGTTTTGGAAATGTCCGTGGACGTGACCCGAATAGCGAAACTCCAACTTGAATTGGAAAAGAAGCAGTCTGAGCTGCAGCATCTCATAGAGAATGTCCCATGTTATC
The DNA here is from genome assembly GCF_000266945.1 of Desulfomonile tiedjei DSM 6799. Taxonomy (NCBI): domain Bacteria; kingdom Pseudomonadati; phylum Thermodesulfobacteriota; class Desulfomonilia; order Desulfomonilales; family Desulfomonilaceae; genus Desulfomonile; species Desulfomonile tiedjei. The sequence goes on along the minus strand of NC_018025.1, from coordinate 340,671 downwards.
TAACCGTGGTTGACCGCTCGTACAGGATTGCTTTCTTCAACAAGTCCTTTGCCGAAGAATTCGGAAGTAGCTGGGGAAAACATTGTTATTCCGTGTACAAGCTATAGTTTCGCGATTCTTGCATGGTCGAGTCCGCGCGTGGAGCGCGGGCCGTTGAGTTTTTCGAACTTATTGATTCGGCTGGCTTTCGAATAAATTCTCAGCGAGAAATGACTCCTTCGAGCTGCTGCCAGCATGTCTGAAAAGGTGAACGACTTTTTCCGGCAGTACCAGGGAGCCGGGTCGGCAACGAGGTTCTTTGCAGTGACGAATTGCCCAACGAACCAAAGCACTACAAAGCAGTAGGCCCAGTAAGCAAACATAGGGGCACGGGTTACCGAGGTCTCTTTCCGACACTGAGGTTCAGCCGCACCCAGGAGGTTCTTGGTCTCTCGATTGGTCATCTCAATGCTAAAGCGTGCAGCGTAGCGCTCGATAATCTGCTGTGGTGCAGCCTGAGGGTCCGTATCGAAAAACACCATATTGGCATGGTGGCCGGCCGGGTCATGGCACAACACGATCGAAAGAGGCTGTTGCCCTGCGCTATGATACCATAGCGCCGTGAACTGATGTATCAGGAGCTTAGTTTGTTTTCCATAGCAGAAGACCCTAATCTCATTCCACCCCAGATTGGGGTCCTGGAACATCGTTTCCAGGGAGGGCAGTCGAGCGCCTCTCTTGCGAGGTCTGCCCATCACTGTAAATGGAGCAGGTTCCAGCACAGCGAACAAAGCTGCATCCTTTCTCAGCCTCCCTGTAATGTGCACATTCTTGGGTCGTGCTTTGAGGATGGTATCGCAGCAGTATCCCAGGTCGAACACAATTCTCAGTCTTTCTCCCTCTTGGAGCCATGAATGAGTCAGATTTATAAGATCCAATCCAAGTTCGGGTTTTGTCTTGTAGGGCAGGCTCTTGGGATTAAACTTGGCCTTTGGCGGCCACCAAAGGCGGGCAGCGTATGGCAGACAAAACATGCGATCGCTGATGCCGGGAAGGCGAATCGCCAGTCCTATGATGACAAAGCACACTCCATACCCCTTTTGCTTAGTATGCTTTGGGAGTGAACCATCATGCTGCCAGCCCGCGCCACAGATCTTCTTGCCAGTGTGCTTGTTCAAGGTGTCGTCAATCACCACAAGGATCTCGATCCCTTCTGCAATCAGCGTTTCTACCAACATTCTGAAGACGAAATAGGAGACAAAGTCAGTCTCCCATCGTCCCTTGCCGAGGAATCGGTAGATGCTGGCGAAGTGCTTGGATTCATGGAGTCTCATGGTCAGAATCACCTGGCTGATAGTGTGCTTGCCCATAGTGAGCACCCAACCGACCACCAGCGCAACGAAGATACGGAAACTCGGTGCGCTGAAACACGCTCTGAAATGAATCTCGTCAATCCCGAACGGATCTGGTATAGATCTCTTCAACTGGCGTTCCTCCTTCCCAGAATCTTTACACAAAACCGGGTATGTGCGGAACGCCTTATTTTTTCAAGGATTATCTCACCATCTAACCGTCCAGAATACAAAAAGGGCGAAACTATAGGTACAAGGGGCGGGACATAAAATGCGAGAATTGTCCGGTAGAGCAAACGTTCCTGGACGGGCATGCGCACTCGTCGGAACAAGTCTGGAGTCATTCAGGCAAAGAAGTATACATGGTTACGCATACCTCGCCCATTTCCGACGAAAAAGGTGAAATTACTGCTGTCATGGAAATGTGCACGGACGTTACCGAAGTAAAGCTGCTCCAGAATGAACTCGCAGTACTGGGAGAAACAGTTGCCGGTATGTCACATGCGGTAAAAAATATCCTGTCTGGCCTGGAAGGCGGAGTCTACGTCGTGGATTCTGGACTCAGGACTGAGAATCAGTCAAAAATCACATCCGGCTGGGCAATGGTCAAAAAGAACGTGAGCAAAGTATCGGATTTGGTGAAAGACATCCTGTATGCATCCAAGGAGAGAAAACCCGAGTATCAGTCATGCGACCCGTCCAAGATTTTGTCTGAAATCTACGATCTCTATTTGGATCAGGCAGAAGCGAAAGGTATTACTCTGATACGGGATTTTCCTTCCGAGCTCTCGCTCGGGATCATGGATCCGAAAGGTATCCACAGCGCGATAGCTAATCTCATATCCAACGCGATAGTGGCCTGCTGCGAAGATCCCGAAATCGAGGAGCGATGGATCAAAATCAGCGCACGGGTAGAAAACGACAATCTCATAGCAAGCGTCAAGGATAATGGCCCGGGCATGCCTGAAGAAGTGCGACAAAACCTTTTCAAGAAGTTCTTCTCTACCAAGGGCTCCAGAGGGACCGGACTCGGACTCGTAGTGACGAGAAAAGTCATTGAGGAGCATGGAGGGACCATATGGGTCGAATCTTCACCGGGACAAGGTACCGAATTCTTCATTCGGGTACCTCTCAGGCCTGACGACGGACAACACGTTGCGGTTTTGTAACAGATGATAACGAAGACAAGGGCTGACGTCATAAACTTATCTGATTTTGTCAGACGGAAAACAGGAGGCAAAATGAATGGAATAGGTCTGTGTGCCATTTTCTCACGCCAGGGAGACTGGGCCTTTGATTATGCCTTGAATTTGGCGCGCCATTACAAGTGCAAACTCAATATTTTTCATTTTCTCGAATCACCGTACATGCTTCGAAGAGACGTGGTTTTTGTGGATGCCGAAAAAACGGAAACCGCACCGGTTACGCCGGAGCTGATAGCGAAAAAAGACAAAGAATTGAGAGAAAGCTTCGAGGATCGGTTGGGTGACTATGTTGAAGTAGGATTCCGGCTCTGCGAGGGCAATGATGAATGGGAACTCAGAAAGTGCTTTAAGAAAGGGGATTATGAGATTCTCGTGATCGGGTACAACGCGAAACACGCGGCTTTCGGAGGTACTACCACTATCGAGGAATTCGGCGCCAAATTCAAAGGACCTCTCGTTTTGATCGGACCCGATCAGGCGGATTCGTATTATTTGAATGGGGAAGCGGAGAAGAGAGTCGCTGAACTTCTCATCCCGGAAGGGAAATGGAAACCCATCGGCTCCTAGATCCGATGTAGTCTCGTTTTCCTGCCATTGCTATCGAGTGTCAAACCGGATAAACTGGTTGTCTTACATTGAATGAGGCTTAAGCCCAAGGGGATGAGTAATGAAATTCGCGAACAAAGAGGAATTCGAACTTCACGTGCACAAATGCTTCGGCAAGATCTTTGAATCCCTCATGAAAATAGACGGCGTCGTCAAACAGGAAGCTGAGAAAGAGGAGACTGCAGGCACGCACGGCACCATGTGTGACCTTCGAGATTCCATTGAAGACGTGATCCTTCATTGTCATCTGGCTTGGCAGTATCACCGCCTCTCAAGAAGTATCCAGAATGTCAGCACCTGGGATCAGGTGGAAAATAGTGCGGAATCCTCGAACATTCCCCAGAAAAAGACTTCCTGACACCAGCCATATCTTGGGCCGGAACAGCTCCGGCTCAAGAATGAACCCTCATACGATCTCCGTACTTCGCTCACATTTGTCAGGCGTTTGTCCCGCGAGACGCGGAATCGCTTAGTCTCTCCGAATCAACCCTCTCCTTTAACCACTGTAAGAAGCATTTTGAAACGCTCTCTCGCTTCCAGCGAATGAGAGACATTTGCAGGCATTACCACCACTTCTCCTGTCTTAACCACAAAATCCTTCCCGCCGATGTTGATCAGGGCCTCTCCATCCAGAATCTGGACGAAGGCATCGCCTGATGCCGTATGGGCGCTGAGTCCTTCTCCTTTGTCGAATGCAAATAGAGTAAAGCTGATAAGCTTATTTTGAACAAACGTCCTGCTTACGACGCGACCCTCTTGATATTCAACCAGGTCTGTCAGTACGAGAGTCTCTGAGAAAGGCACATTTTTGATTAAAGGGAAATCGCTCACGGTAAGCCTCCTTCGGTTTGTATCAGAACAGTTCTTAGGTCCAAACGATTGCGCGATCATGGTAATCCATTTGATGCTCGTATTCTGCTAACGTCTTCATAATGCCTCATCTACTGCAACTGAATAGTTATAGCAGATGACATAATTTCTGACCTTTTGAATACATTGTGCCTTAGATAAACGGTAGGGGTCGGCGTTCCTGCCGGCCCGAAACCGGTTGATTTGTCTTTGAAAAATGTGCCGGCACGGAGGCACGGCACCTACCAATTGCCGAGAAGTGCTTTTCCCAATTGGACACTGTTTTATACACTTGCCATAAAAGCCACTTACACTTTTATTAGCAATGTTAATATAAGCACTCACGCTTTATCTCAAGAGTCTGGCGGAAATCTTCAGTGTTTTTGGAATACGAATGATTTGCTCAGAAACGAGTGCTCGACATCTAATACCCTTTCGCAGTTATGCACATAAGATGGCGAAGGCTGGGGTGTCCTGAGCGGAGTGATTAGACGGCTTTGCGTCGTCCGCAGCGAAGGATACCTCCAGCCTCCCAGATCATGAAAAGAAAGTGAATCGGCATAAGCCGCTGGTTAATAGCCCGCTAAAGGTGTTGCCGATTTGCGAGGCCCTCCTGGTTGGCTATTTTTCTGTGCGGGCTTTTGAACAGCAGCATCGCGCTGCAATGATGAGAGTGGATGTATGCTCGCGGTATTGAATCCGAGTTGATCGAAATCTACTCCCAATTCTATCTTATAAATGCGGGACTGATCGGCTCGATGCACGACCTTCAGCACAATCTGACCGTTTAGGACTTCGGCAGACTTGATATGCAGGTCTTTGGAACCGGACAGAACCGTCGGTTCCTGTGATTCCTGTTTAGGAGGTTGCTCTTTTGCTTGCTGGGCCGTTCCTGCAGGATTCGACCAATTATTCAAAAATACCAGAAGATGATTGCCCACCACAGTTACTCTGTGATCCGGAAGTGGACGGTTCCCCAGATTCATGACAACTCTCGCTGAAGTCCCTTTTCTTGCCGTTCGAATATCTATGCCCGAAGCCATGGTCCCGGAAATTGCAGGCTCTTTCGATAAACCCGTGTCTTCGAAATCGAGCACGAGCCGCGCAGGATTTTGCAAAGTGTGCGCGGAATACTTTCCAATTCGTCCTTCGATTCGTATGGAGATCCTTTTTCCATCGGGGGTAATGGTTATGTCGGCTATTTCACCATACGCAAAGGCATTCAAAGTAAAGACAAGAGGAAAAACAACAGAAAAGATACTCACGCAAACCGTGAACCTGCTCACGAACGCCATATTCCCTCCGGAATCCGAGAGAAATCACCGGTCAAAACTCACGAAACGAGTCTCGTGAGAGAGACACCGGGCTGAGGCAAGAATATCACATAGTGAGCATAAATGACAAGAGTAAAAGCTACATATCGCGATAAGTTAAAGTAAACTGTTCAAACTATTGCTCTGTGGGAGTGGGATCGATCACTTCGCAGGCCATGTCAGGTTCCTGTTCCCCCAGGCTGGCCTGCAGGCGCTCGCCGTTGATACGTTTTGGCACAAGGAAGGGCTGAAACTTCTCCTGCTCTCGATTCCAGGTATATCGTTTCAATTCGAATGCATTGCCGGTACTTTCGTACAGAGTAGCCCACCATTCGTCTTCTTTGACCGCGAAGCACAGCTTGAGCTTATGAATGCCCGAGTAACTACGTGCCAGTTCAATTGCGGCAGCCCTTACCTGTTGATCTTCAAATTGACGTTTCGTAGTGGAAGCTTCAGGAACCGGCGACGGTTCAATTTTGGGAGGAGCCTCCGCACCACTCTCCGCAACGACCGGGTTGGGAGCAGCCTCTGCGTTACTCTCCGCAACGACAGGTGAAGAGGTTGATATCGCCTGCACAGGTTCCGAAACCCTGCTTTTCGTGCGGGATTCACTCGAGACCCGTTCTGAAGGAATGTAAGGCTTGATCAATTGACCGTTTCCGGATACTCGATCGGCTGCATCATTGGATGGAGTCTCGGAATTCAGTCCGGGGTTCTTGCGGGCTTCCTGCACAGGGACTATGCATCCGCACAAAATTGCTACTGACGTTCCTATCACGAGGATCAAACGAAACATTCTATATCCCGAGAAACCGTCCGGAGTCGCTTATGATCGGGGTGGTACTCGTCCGGACGTGTTCTTTGGCTTTTGAGTCCGCATAGTGTATTAGCCTGAATCCTCGATCTTTGCCAGCAGAAATTTTCGCTCAGAAACTGAGAAGTCTGTGTTTCGCAAAGGCTATAACGGAATTATCCTGCAATCAAAATTTTGGATCGAGGAAGGCCTGAAACACGGATGTTTACACGTGTAAAAAGTTCCTTATGCTATCTCGTTGAAAATCTTGATACTCTGGTCCGGAACCGAATCGCAGAATAGACTTCCATTGTGATCATGTCTGTCAAGACCGTTGATTGCATTTCTTCTTGTGGAATCTTACGTCGCTCTCTGCGAAAGATCAAGAGAAGCACCACGGGATCGGGCGTCCCGGACTGCTGCACACAGCTCTCCCTAGACGTGCTCTGACTTTCATGTTTTCTTTTGATTTCTCCCATTACATGGTGTTGAATAGCTTCGGGGGCGCAGAAAACATAAGGAAATTCCCGCAACCCGATCAAGAACCGCGTGGTAGTTTCAACTTCCAAGATACCGATACAGAGACCGTGAGCGCTCGAATTTATGCAGGCCGGTCTACGAACAAGAGGAGATCGATATGGCAAATCTTTTGGTAGATGAACGTGACGTTCAGTTCGTACTGTATGAACAGTTGAAAGTCGAGGACCTCTGTCAAATCGCGAAATTCGGAGAATTTTCACCTGAAGTCTTTGACATGGTATTGGATGCAGCCCGGAAACTTGCTGAAAATGAGCTCTGGCCGGCCAATGCGGACGGCGATAAGATAGGCGTGCACCTGAAAGACGGGCAGGTCCGGGTTCCCGAATCATTCCACAGGATACAGCGGCTTTACTGTGAGGGCGGATGGCCGAGTCTGTCGATCGATCAGGAATCGGGCGGTCAAGGAGTCCCTGCTGTAATCGGCTGCGCAGCAACCGAATGCATGATAGCTGCCAACCTGGGGTTCATGGGATATCCCGGTCTGACCATAGGCGCTGCCAGGGTTCTTGAAAAATTCGGCAATCCCGAACAACAAAGCACGTACATGGAGAAGCTGGTTTCCGGGGAATGGTGCGGAACCATGTGCCTTACCGAACCCCAGGCCGGAAGCGATGTCGGTGCGTTACGAACAAAAGCCCGCTTGAATCCGGATGGAACGTATTCCATTACCGGCAGCAAGATTTTCATCACCGGAGGCGATCAGGATCTGACCGAGAACATCATTCATCTCGTGCTTGCCAGAGTGGAAGGTGCGGCTGCAGGCACGAAAGGCATCAGCATCTTCATTGTGCCGAAGAAACGGATCGAGAACGGCCGATTAGTGGATAACGATGTGACCACGGTAGCTGTCGAGAGCAAATTAGGTTTGCACGCTTCCGCGACATGCGCTCTGAATTTTGGGGAACGAGATAATTGTGTCGGATATTTGATCGGCCCGGAAAACTCCGGAATGAGTATCATGTTTCACATGATGAATGAAGCACGGCTGCTGGTGGGCTTACAGGGCCTAGCACTTGCCTCCGCTGCTTACATGCATTCCGTGCGATATGCAAACGAACGGCTGCAGGGACCTCATTTCTCTGCCATCAGAGATCCCGATTCACCGAAAGTCCCAATTTTAGAGCACCCGGATGTTCGCCGCATGCTCATGTGGATGAAGAGCGTCACCGAAGGCATGAGGAGTCTGCTTTACTACGTCGCCAAATGCGTCGACCTCGCGGAATGCAGTACGGATCGAAACGACGCTGCAAAATACCGGGGTATTGTGGACCTGCTCATACCCATCTGCAAAGCATGGAGCACTGATATCGGCTTCAGAGTCACTGAATTAGCTGTGCAGATCCACGGAGGATACGGATACTGCAATGAATACCCTGTCGAGCAATTCCTGCGGGATGTGAAGATAACTTCAATCTACGAAGGAACAAACGGAATCCAGGCACTGGACCTTGTGGGCCGTAAGCTCCGGATGAACCAGGGCGCTCTGTTCCAGACTTTCATAGGAGAAGTGTCTAAACTGGTTGCCAGAGTGAACGAGAATCCCAGACTCAAACCCATTGCAGCCCGTGTGGATGAAGCGAAATCCCATCTCATCGAAGCAACCGTGTATTTCGCTCAAAAAGCCATGTCCGGAGAACATGCCGTACCAGTGCTGTATGCCACTCCTTACCTGGAATTGTTTGGAGATTTGACCATAGGCTTCATGCTTTTGTGGCAGGCAGAGATCGCAGATGAAAAGCTCCAGGCTATGTATGCCAATGCAGGAGCCGGAACTCCCGAGAAGCAAAAAGAGCTGGCCGAGTCCGATCGCGAGGCGGCTTTTTATCTGGGGAAGATAGCTTCAGCGGAATTCTTTTCCCAAAGTGTGCTCTCTCTGGCGCAAGGAAAAGCAAAGGCGATCATGCAGAGCGGGACAGGATTTCTGGAATTGCCCAAGGAAGCGTTTCTCAGGATATGATATTCCGGATGGGTCCAGCAATCTCGTATTTGTGAGCCATTCGACTTTTGGGCAGTGTCAACATCGAGTTGATGGCATCAATTCCCTCGTATCGCTGAAGAGGTGTCTTCACGTTATAGTCCATTTCAGAGCAAAATGTTATTATCTGTTAGCAGTGGCGTTATGACAGCGGTATTTTCAAAGGAATTGATGACATGATACGAGATATAATTTTCGACCTGGGAAATGTATTAGTACCATTGAACTGGGATCATGCATTTGAAAGGTTGATTCCGCACCTTTCTGATGAGTTGATTCATATGAAAGAAACCAGACCTACTGCATTCGAATCGCTCTTTTACGGGCCCGCGGTGGCTCTGGAAACGGGCAAGATCGATTTCGCCAAATTTCACGAAATAGTGACGGCCATTCTGGATACACCTATCGATCAAAAAGAATTTCGGGACATGTGGTGCTCGATTTTTACGTTGGATGACAGAATGGCCGATCTCGCGGAATCCTTGAGTGACGATTACGGAGCATGGCTTGCATCGAACACCAGTAGAGCACACTGGCGCTACATTATTGCAAAGTACCCCAGGCTTTCGTTTTTCAAGGGCGCAGCATTGTCGTTTGAGCTGAATTCCATGAAACCCTCTCCTTTCTATTTTCAAAAGGCATTGGAGCTGTTCGGGATAAATCCCAAGACTTCAGTGTTCATTGATGATATCGAAGAAAACGTCCTGGGAGCGGTCAACCTGGGAATGACAGGCATAGTTTATAAAGACCGCATGCAGTTGCTCGATGAACTGCATGCATTGGGAGTGCACGAACGAGTTTGAGGTGAACAACATTGACTGGAAATAATCAACCCATCAAAGGTTTTCGATTCAGCGCCATTGCTGCCGGGGTGAAGAAAGCCGGCACGGAACGGCTCGATCTGGCGCTCATTGCATCAGATATTCCCGCACAGGCTGCCGCGGTGACCACGAGGAACCTGGTCTGCGCAGCACCCGTAGAAATTGTCCGTGAACGCCTGCAGTCAGGACTCTGTCAGGCTGCGCTCATGAATTCCGGCAACGCGAACGCTTACACAGGCGCTCAGGGCAAGTCGGACGCTTACGAGTTGACAGAGCTCACTGCGAAAAAACTGGGCATTAGTCCTGAATTGATCGTTCCCATGTCCACGGGTGTCATAGGTAACCCGCTTCCTATGGAAAGACTGAGACCGAAAATTCCGCCTCTGGTAGAACGGTTGGACTCGAGTTCGTACATGGATGTGGCGCACGCCATTATGACCACGGATACAAAACCGAAAACCGGCATTCTCGACAGCGAGACTTCCACCACTCCCTTCCGTATCCTGGGCATGGCCAAAGGAGCCGGAATGATTGCTCCGGATATGGCCACGTTGTTGGCCGTAATTCTCACGGATGTAAAAGTCCCGCCTTCGCTGCTAAAGGAATTTCTCGTACAAGCTGCTGCGGAAACGTTCAATCGCGTAACTATAGACGGCGATACGAGCACCAATGACACCTTGCTGGTGTTGAGCGGCGGTCATCAAGGTGCAATCGATCTGGGACAAAACAGTTCCGACGAGGAGAGCTTTTTCTCGGCTCTCAAAACTGCTTGCAGGGATCTCTCCCGCCAGATAGTACGGGACGGGGAAGGTGTGACCAAGGTTGTCGACATTCACGTGCTTGGAACGAAAAATGAAGCTGATGCGCTCAAGGTCGCACGAAAGATTGCCGAATCGCCTCTCGTGAAAACAGCGTTTCACGGAGAGGACCCGAACTGGGGACGCATTGTCTGCAGTGCGGGTCGTGCAGGGGTAGTATTTCGTCCGGACAATCTCGACCTTTCTATCGGCGGCATCCCAATCGTGCGCAATGGATTTCTTGTTTCAGAGGATTGGGAAACCGCCGCGCACGCGGCTATGCAGCAGCCCGAATTCACGGTCGAGCTGGATTTGAAAATGGGCAACAGTTCTACAACCGTACTGACTACCGACTTCTCGGAAGAATACGTTTCCATTAACGCGGATTACCGCTCCTGATCGTTAGTTATTCTTTCTCGAGATCTCTCATGCGACGATCGAATTCTCTCCAGAATCGATTTTCGCAGCTATTCACGCATTGTGCGTATTGGTAATATCCGGGTTGGTATCCACCGCCGCCCCGAAAACCACCGCGAGCCTGGAGTTCTGGGCCCCGCTCTACGCTATTCGAATACAAGTCTCCACCGTAACGAGACCTGCAATCCTGTAGACACAACTCTCGACTGCTGCTTTCATCACCGTATTGCAGCAGTCGAATGCCGAAATCGTTCGATCCGCACAACTGCCCGGGAATGAATTCGGTGAGTTGCGCCGACACAGGATAAATCATGCTCATGAGAAGAATAGCTGTCCCTGCGTATATGTATGTGCGATTCATCATATCTCCTTTACGGAACCGAAAAGACCTGTAGGTCTCACATTCCGTTACATTCATTTTACTTAATTAGAGAGTAACCATGGGGACAGTGTTCGTCAAAATGGTTGCCAGACAGGTATAGCGGTTATCGAAAGTCTTGACGGAATCCAATGCCTGCAATGAGAAGAATCAGTAGCGCCGGCGTCCCTGCCGGCGAGAACTTATTGATTTGTTTGGTGAATTGTTCGCCGGCACGGAGGCCGGCGCTACCAATTGCTGGGAACTGCTCTTCACAATCCGTGATTACTTTCGAGAATCGGTATAGAAGAGGCCATGCCACGAGGACAATGGTAGGAATAAGGAAGAAAAGTGCTCATGATCAAAGTGAATATTACGATCGCTTGAATGTGGTGGCCTCATGCCATTTTGCATTCGATAGAAGATTTTTGGGAGACCTTCTTTGTAGAGAATCTCTTCCCAAGCCACGTCCAAGAAGCTTTTATCATTCGCCGGAACCCGAATTTCCGACCAGGAAATTGGGTTCCGGAGAGTGCCAAAAGTTCTTGAAGTGGGGTTCGGGGAGGAACTTCTTACAAGAAGTTCCTCCCCGATTCGAGCTCGCATCAGGGGTGCGCGACCTTGAGAAGCGTGGTCTCCACGATTTTCGCGACAGCATCGATGTCCTGGAAATCTATTGCGGCAACGGGAAGCAGAAACCGAACCCTTGAGCCGGTCCGCCCGGCATAGAATGAGATGACTCCCGCATCGAAGAGTGCATGGACGAATTCTTTCACCTTTTCCGGGTTTCCATCATAAGGAGTGAACGCCACCATTGCTCCGGTGCCGAATGGCCCCTGGAGGATTCCCGGATACTCTGTTTGAATCCGCTGCAAGTGGCCGACAAAGCGATCATGGAATTGCGCAATCTTCCCGTCCGGACCGAAGTAACCGCCGTCCTGCAATTCTCTGAGAATTACGCGACTCGCGAACAGTGCCGAGGTTGAACCTATGAAGGTCTGACTGAGCAGTCCCGGCCTGGGATTGAAGTCCGACCGGAACAACGTCGCACAAATCTGAGTGGCTTTCCCGACGGTAACCACATCGGCGAATTCGTCCAGCCTGAATGCCTGAAAGGCGAAAAGCTCGTTTGTTCGACCGAAGGTTTGGATCTCATCCAGAAGTATGGCTACTTCGTTTTCCCGGAGGATGTTCATGAGAGACCGAAAGAATATCTCAGATCCGGGATAGAATCCGCCCTCTCCCAGGACGGTCTCGAAAATCATGGCAGCGTACCTGCCCGGGTATCGTTCCAGATATCCAAGAAGATGCGCGCAGGCTGTCCGCGTGCTTTCTTCTTCCCTGGTATGGTCCAGAAAAGGAACGTAATCCACGTGCAGCGTGGAAGGTAATCCTTCCCTGAAAGCCGGTTTATCGGTGATTTGCGAAAGCGAAAGGGTTCTGCCGGCAAAGCACCCTTCAAAGGCGAGAATGCGATCTCTGGGACACTTTTTCTGAAGGATGAGCTTGAGAGCGTTTTCGTTTGCCATTGCCCCGCTGGTGGTGAGAAAGCAATGCTGAAGGGAAGCTCCTTTTTTGTTGGCGGCAGTGAGCAACATGTCTGCCACTTCTGCACTTTCCCGGTTTTGCTGTAGGTTACCCTGCATGATCGTATCGGAAAGGGCTGCATCGATTGCAGCTTCAACCAATTCCGGACGGCTGTGGCCAAAATGATGAACGCCGATTCCGGAGATAAAATCGTATTTGACGCTGCCGTCAGCAAGTTCCACGAACGCACGGTGCCCTATACCGCTTCCCAGGAAGGGGAAGAACAAAGGAGCTCCTCGTGCTACTCCGAATTGCGATAAAGTCTCTTCGTAGGTTTCGCGCAATTCTTCTTTTGGCGGTCGTATACCGGTGATTCTTGCCTGATACTCGGCAAGAGTCGAAAGCATGCTCTGTTTCGCCTCGCGAATCCTACTGTCCGATATGAATTCCTGAGCTATGGTTTTCATGACTATTTGGGCCTCAGTACCCGTTGCTCAATTCCTCACAACAATTATTCAGTCTCCCCATGTACAAGTGGCGGAAGCCCGGATTGGGATCTGCGCGAAGCTGTTTCTCGCCCCAGAGCCGCGTTTACCTTCAGATTGAGGACGTGATGCTCCAGAGATGGAATACGATTGGATTCGGGTTTTGCACTTTTCAGACACTGAAGCAGAGTTTCCTGGAACGCCAGATCAGAAGATTCCGGAATATGATCCATGATGCGCAACGCTTCTTCAGGCTGTCCGAGCTGCAACAGGCAGCGCACCTGTTTCAGCATCGAAGAAGGAAGCTCTTCTTCGAGCTGTTTGTAGTATTCCAGAGCCCAATCGTATTTCCCGACGGTTATCAGCGTATCCGCCAATGCATTGAGGGCAGTGGGTTTTCCTTTCACCAGGGCTGCAAGATTCGCAACCTGCTGACGTTTCCCGAGTTTCGCGAGTTTGTGCAAGTATGCGAGAAAGTGACTCGGCGCTCTGAGCAACGCTTCCGTATCCGAATCTCTCAATGCCAAATAATACAGGATTTCGTTTTGATCCCTCAGAAGATCCAAGTCTTGGAATTTGTAGTGATTCTCTATGCGGAGGCGCCGGAACTCAGCCAAATTCGAAACGTGTCTCGATTTGAAAATCTTGTGTATCTTCGCTTGAACGTCCACTTTCTTGCCGCGCAATTCTTCCTGTCCGTAATCATCCGGAAAGACGAATGAGAATTCCCTATCATCACCCTGTCGAGCACCGAGAAAACCCAATTCAAATTCCGGCAGCAGCAGACCTCGTCCCAGGAGCACATCCCAGAACTTGCCCGAAATTCCCGTAAAAGGTACTCCGTCAATCCAGCTTCTGGAATCGAATATGACCCGGTCTTCAGGGCCCGCAGGCTCATCCGTCTCCTGAAAGAAACTCAAGGCCGAGACCAATTGGTCTACCTCTTGAGAACCATCGGTCTGCAGTCTGGAATACCCGTCGAGGAAATCCTGCAGCAAATCGAATTCCTCGATGACAGATGCAGTGAGAGCACCGTACGCATGGAGCGTCGGTTCATCCTTCAGGTCATCCTTATTAGATAGCAGGAAATCCAGTATTTCGAATGTCCGCTGCTTGTAATAGACATCCATTTCCATCTGTTCGTTGGCCAGGACCCAAAGATTTCGTACTTTTCGCATTTCAGATGCATTCATGTAATCTGTTGTGAATCGATCCCCCACAGATAGGTACGCGGGTCTATGGCCGTTTAGCGGAAATATCCCGAATTTGGCAGGATTCTTCTGATAAACGGACCCGAAGTAAAGTTGCATTTGTTGCGAACCGGAATTGGACTGAATGGGGATTCCCAAAGAACGTACGAATTCCATGGTCTGTCTTGCGTCGTCCACCGTTTCTCCCGGCAAACCAAAGATAGAGAACAGTTCTGCTTCCATTCCTAGGCTCTGAGCGGCCGCAACATTTTCTCTGAGTTGTTCCAGCAAAATGCCTTTTTTCGTTTTCTCCAATACGCCGGGACTACCGGATTCGAGACCGAATGCAATGGTATCGGCTCCGGCAGCAGCAAGCTTTTTCATAAGTCCTGCATCTATGAGGTCCGCTCTTGTCTGGCACCAGAAGGGAGTAGTAATGCCTGATTCCATTTTGCGTCGGAGCAATTCTTCTGTTCTATTCCGATCCTCCGTGAAATTGGGATCAGCGAACCAGAATCGCTCGATTCCGCGACTGGCAAGGACACGCATTTCCTCCAAAACGCGATCGATAGAATGGTACCGTACTTTTCCTTTGCAGATACCCGGAGTAATGCAGAACCAACATACATGCGTGCAACCTCTCGAAGATAAGAGAATAGCGGTCGTCTTACCTTCCAGATTCAGAATATTAGTCAAGTACGGAGACGGATACTCATCGAGATTCTCAGGAATTTCAAGATCGCTGACCGTATCGATTATTTTTCCGGAACATCGGCAGGTTATTCCTGAAACGGACTCCATAGGACGACCTGCAGTAAGTGCTCCCGCCATTTCCAGAAGGACGGTTTCCCCTTCCATACGGGAGAGCACATCCACGTCCTCCAATTCCCGGAGCGCCTCCGAGGGCATGAGCACTGCCTGAGGACCGCCTAGAACGATCTGGATTCTCCTGTGTCTGGATTTGATGTATCGACAGAAGAACCGGATTCTCTCTATGGTTGATTGATAGGAAGTAAACCCTATTACCGACGGGTCCAGGCGTCGTATCCATTTTTCCAGGACGTTCAGGCTTAGAGGCCTGTCTCTAAGATCGTCCAATATGATGCCGTCGTAACCTCGGCTCTTGAGGGCTGCGAGAATATAGCCGAGCGAAATAGGTATACTCTCCGAAGATTCGTATCCAACGTCATGGTTCACGTTTATAAAGAGAAAAGACACGTACCACCATCCTGGAAAAATTGAGTCGGGAAATGACAATAGCACCAATGAGATAGACTCACAATAACAGATGCGGAATGGTGTAGATTGTCCGATTGGGGGATTATACAAAAAAAATATGCGGCTCCCGACCGTTTGTCGAGCCGCATTTTGGAAACCTCATGTCATTATCGCGTTTTCTCGGTGGAGAAAACGAACCGCTGCTTTTACCATTCACCTTAAGCAGCGGCCTCAGAAAGATACGCCTACAGTGCCTCCCAGAGTCCATGAGGATCTTGTGAGCACAACTTCCCAGTCTTGGCTGCCCGCAGCAGGTTGTGCATCGATTTCCGCCTGAGCTTTCCCCTGGGTAGCGTTCCATCGACCGAACACTCCAACAAAACCCGGTCCCGCACTGAAAGCATATTGACTGAACAGTTCAAAGAAATAGCCTCTCGACCAATTGCCTCGCCCTTCTAAATGAGTAGCTCCATTGAACGTCTCATTGTACTTGACATTTCCCAGGAGCAAGGGAAATCCTACGGCTCTTATAACCAGATTGTTTCCCGGCCCGGTATATGCATATTGTCCGCCCACCAGAGGAATCCATCCCTGGGAAATAACGTCCGCAGTGTCATCCGGGGAGCTGGCCACACCGGCAGGTTCTGATGCATCTTTGAATTTTGTGGTGTAGTAATCGAAACGCCCGCCTGCCAGAAGGGAAAAAGTAGTTTGTGGGCTGTAGGCCAGAAATCCGTCAACAAACCACCATTGCCTCTGATTTTTCCAGGCCCTACGTGCTCCCCCTTCGTTGTAGGTTTCGGATCCGGTATTATCTGAAGGAAAAAGATACCATCCCGACCCCAGGACCGATACGCGTTCATTGAGCCCAAACGATCCGGAGACACCCAGCCATAATCCTCGTTCGGGATAGAGATGTTCGGCGTTTCTTGCACCGAGAAGGGTTCCACCGGTCCCGTCAAGGTAAACGGAAGTCTCCCGCCGATCCTCCATCCAACCAACGTAAAAGTTCCCAGCAAGTGAAGGCTCTTTTACGTCACCGCACGAAGGAGGCGGGCAGCCCCGGTTTGCTGAAAACGGCTGCATACCGAATAGCGGCGGCCCGAATGTTTGACCGAAAACGATTGAGGCAGACAGCATGCAAAACACTATGGGTAAAACCCACACGAAAAACCGTGACCGACCGAATAAAGAATCCATAGTTCCCCTCCAGAGCAATCACAAGGCGGAGGCCACCCCAAAGAGTGTTTCCGGATAAACGTGATAGCTTTCAATGCACTATGCAGATTATATCAGAACTAACTTAAATCGTCAATGATTATTAACAGAAAAATCATGGAGGATTGAGTGGTTACCGTGTGACTTGAAACTAAAAATTGACACAAAAGGAGAAATGCGCCTTTTGGTCGTTGCCCGGGAGAGCCTAAGGCGAGTATGCGGCGAAAAAAGGCCTCCAATAGTCTTGGAGGTCATAGCCATTGTTTGAAACGCGGCAGATTGCCTCATCCGCAATCAAAGTAAGGGGAAGCTTCAGCAAGTCCGGATTAAAAACTCAAACCTACACTCCCACCCACTGTCCACGTTATCCTCCGAAAACTGATGTCAAAGTCGCTGCTGCCTGCAAGTGGTAATGCCTGGATATCGACATGAGTTTTCCCTTCGGTACCATTCCAGCGGCCAAATACGCCAATTGTGCCTGGACCCAGTCTCTTTGAATATTCGCCGAATATCTCCAGGAAGTAGCCACCCCTCCAATTCCCGCTGCCCTCCAGTGCGTTTGCTCCTCCAACCGCTTCTCTGTACTTGAAGTTACCCAGAAGCACAGGGAACCCTACAGCTCGCACCGTAAGATTTGTAGTGGTATCGGCATAGACATATTGTGTGCCGACAAGCGGTATCCAGCCGTCGGAGTTCACGTCGGCAGTGTCATTGGGATTTGATACCACCGCAATGGCATTTGACGGATTCTTGAATTTGTTTGAGTAACGGTCGAACCGTAAACCGGCAAGGAGAGATAACTGTTTACCGAATGCGAAAAGACCGTCCACGTACCACCATTGAAGGTCCGTGTCCCAATTGCGTCTGGAAGAGCCCCAATCATAAATCTCAACTTCATTCTGTCTGGAAGGAACCAGATACCAGCCTGAGGCCAGGAGAGAAACTTGTTCTGACAGGCAGCCCGACCCGATGAGGCCTAACCAAAGACCGCGTTCAGGGTACTTGTGCTTGGCGGAAAAAGCTGCGAAGATCGTAGTCTCCGTCGTATCCCCACTAATCTCGGTGCCTTCTCGATTCTCCATCCATCCTATGTACCCGACCAATCCACCTGCAGGGCATGCTCTCTCACCGCACCCTCCGATCCCTCCGGGAAATCCAAAGGAGGGAAGCCCGGGGAGACCCGCACCAAACAAGCCTTGAGCATGTGCAGAAGCGGAAAAAGCACAAACGAACAGGATGGCCATCAAACAGACAAACTGCTTTGAACGAGTCCTAAAATCCATACTATTCTCCTCATTCAACTACATACTACAATGAGCTGGCAGCCGAGCAGAAATACTACGTTCTACGAAACAACATTACGTTTGTTCTGACTATAGTTATTATGCTTGTACGCGAAAAGCGTCAGCAAGTCAATGAAATAAGGCACTATATTGATTATTTTTTGTTCACGATGAGGGTAAAGCGATAAAGTAGTGCTGGTTACCGATTTATAGGGCCATTGTGAATTGCTGCGCTTGGATCGAAAAAATTTCGCAAGGCTTTGTTCCCAACATGACCAAATGGACTGCCGCTCTTAAGTCCAACTCTCTGAGATTTGATGTCCAAACGAGGGATATATCTCTACATTGATTTTGGTCGTCCGCTGACTTATTATCCGGAAGTCTGATATTGGTACAATTTAGCCTCCTGGAGGTTTTTATGATCGATGTAAAGACAGCGGTCGACAATGCCGTGAATTACGCAGCGACACTTTACGGCAAAGGCTGGGCTTCTCTGGTGCCGGGCCTTTTGGTGGAAGAAGTGGAATTATCGGATGACGAGCAGTTTTGGTACGTCACTCTTGGGTGGGATGCAGATCGGTTGGGAACAAGCAGGATTTATAAATCGTTCAAAGTAAGAGCCGACAGTGGTGATGTTGTTGCCATGAAAATTCGGACTCTGCAATGACTCCTCGTTACGTTGATGATCTCATCTCAAAGTATGCTAATAAACGGGTTCTCATCGACACAAATTTGCTTCTCCTTTATTTTATAGGTGAATTCGACATAGCGCAAATTGGTCGTTTCAAGAGAGTCAAGCAATTCACGACCAAAGACTTTGATCTGATCAAGAAGTTACTAACTTTCTTCAAGCAAAGAATCACTACCCCGAATATTATGACCGAAGTGAGCAATCTGGCCGGTCAACTTCCAGGAGCCTCGAACTCAGACTTTCGGAAGCAATTAGGTGAACAGATTGCAATTCTCACTGAGGAATATTCACCAGCGTAACAGCCTGTGCTCATCCTTATTTCAACAAGTGCGGGTTGACTGACGCGGTGATTTTGCTGATGGCGAAAAGCGAGTGTCTCGTAGTGACGGAAGATTTCAAGCTCGCGGGGTTGATTTCAAGTCTCGGCCTGGATGTAATCAATTTCAATCACATAAGGCAGTCATATCTTTTTGGGGGCTTGAGCTGAGAACTGCTGGAGCGCTTGGGAGAGTTGGTGGTGCCCGATACGATTCGATCGTACGCCCCCAACATCCGGCGTGTATTTCCTAAACCGGCGTTAACACAGAGTGGCTCTGAAAACCTACCTCATCCAAGAAACCCTGAAGTGGACGAGCCACGTATTTTTGAATGTGGTGCACCACCGCCATTGTCCTTGCTAAAGGCCAACCATGAACGCGTATAATGGATAGCGATTTCTGCCTCAGGTCCTCTGCAACGGATGCTTCGGATAATGCGGCCAAGGCCAATCCAGCGCCTACCAGGCGCTTTATGATATCCGGTCACCATAGATCCATCAGGGTTTTCACGTCCACTTTGTTGTCCACCAACCACTGCTTTGTTAAGTTACGGGAATCTGAACCGGATTCGCGGAACATGAATTCCATTCCATTCAGTTCATTCGGTGTGACAGACCTCTTGGCTGCCAACGGATGGTCAGACGCTGCCACGAGCACTATCGCATCGGAGATCAGGGAGCTTGTCTTCATATCTGATTCCATCGACTCGCATCCGAGAACAGCAACGTCCAGATCATTGCTCCGCAGTTTCTGAATCAACATTTGCGTGTGCCCCGGTTGGAGGCTCAGACTTACCGAAGGATAGGAGCGTTTATACTTGGCCAATATCCGTGGAAGGAAAGTACTGGCCGCAGAAATAGTACCCCCTACGCGAAGTTCCCCTCCGACACCCTGGTTAAAGTCTCGAAGTCGTTCCGTAAGGTCTTGGGCCTGCTGAAGAAGACGAGGGGCTTGTTCGAGAAGAATTCTGCCAGCCGCGGTCAAAGACACTTTTCGACCGATTCTCTCGAAGAGTGGCACCCCGAGAGACTTTTCCAGATCCTGCATTTGTCTGGACACTGCCGATTGAGTTCGACAGATCAACAAAGCGGCTTTGGTGAAACTTTCAGTTCGAGCCACAGTTACGAAAGTTTCCAGTTGAGAAAGATTCAAAAAGCCATCCTCCGAGTTGATGAGATTTTATCATGCTTACTATGATTATAATTCGTTTGACACATCAATACAAAGCTTTATCATTTTACTAGGCGACCGCATCAGTGATTTGTGACTTTTCCTTGTGATGTGATCTGGAATATCGTTAAGCGCTGCTTACTGCCGATTATGTGCCGAACACTAATTCAGAGAACACTCCGGATATTTTGAAAGAACGCTACGTTAGAGAGGGGATTGCCAGAGAGACTTTGAGCTTACGAAGATATATGCCGATTCTCGAAAGCAATCATGGATTGTGAAGAGCAGCTCCCAGCTATCAGTAGCACCGGCCTCCGTGCCGGTGGACAATTCACAAAACAAATCAACCAGTTCTCACCGGCAGAGACGCCGGCGCTACTGATTCTTACCATTACAGGCATTGGATTCGGTCAAGACTTTCGATAACCGCTACAACTTTCCTAAAGGATACTAAAAACATGAAATATGGCTTCACTGCCGAGGATAGAAAGAAGATCGAAGAGGGTGTTCGCGAAAAATATTCCAAAGTTGCCGTCAATCCCGACGGCCTTTTCAGTTACCCTACAGGTCGTGAAGGACTTGCTGCTCTGAAATATGACCCGGACATTCTCGGATCCTTGCCCGAGGCCGTCTTGGACTCGTTCTGCGGCGTAGGAAACCCTTTTTCAACAGGAGCAATAACTCCGGGAGAGAGCGTTCTGGATATTGGCTGCGGCGGAGGTACAGACGCATTGGTGGCAGCCATAATGACAGGACCGACAGGAAGGGTCGTCGGCATAGATTTGAGCTCTGAAATGCTGGGGAGGGCATGGGAGAACTTAAGCAGAACCGATCTCAAAAACGTATCCTTTCAGGAGTGCTCCGCAGAGGACTTGCCTTTCCGTGACGCAGACTTTGACGTCGTTATCTCCAGTGGGGCCTTTAACCTCATTCCGGATAAACCAAAGGCTCTTAAAGAGGTACTTAGAGTGCTGAAGCCCGGTGGGCATCTTGTCGTGGCTGATCAGGTGCTCACGGGGCCTCTATCCGAGGATGTAAAAGCGCGGATCGATAATTGGTCGGGATGAATGGGCGGAGCTATATCAGGAAAGGATTTCCTGGAGATACTGAAACAAGTTGGTTTTGTCTCCTCTGAGATAGTCTCGGAGACCGGGTTCAATAGCTCCCCGATTACAAGGGGAGTCCTGTTTAAGACTCTGAAACCTGAAACGCCAATCTCTGAGAGGAGGTCGGACTCAATGGCAACGCTCGACAAGTATCAAGAATTCTTCGAAGCTGCATATAGTGAGGGCGCATTAGATCGCAAGACCAAGCACCTGATCGCACTGGGGGCATCATTATCCGCGGGATGCGATCCGTGAACCCGCTACTGCCTTGCAGTCGCAAGGCAACTCGGCGCAACGGATGAGGAACTTCAAGAGACAGCCGCAGTAGCGATGACGGTAGGAGCGACCAAGATTCAGATTCTTCATGACACGTGCTCAGGCTCGTCGACCGAAGCGAAAAGCAGTGCAGGTATCGATTCCGCTGATGGTTCCACGACTGACGCGAGCGCTTGCGCACCCTGAGCTGGTGCAGCCCGCTCTGGATGAGCGGATGTGAGGTGACGGCCTCATTCTCAGCAGATCTCTAATAGACGAACTTCTGATGTTCGATCGAACACGAGGACGTTGTGGAAAAGGGCACTTACTTAACGAAGCGAGCTTATTCAGGAGGTGATATCAGTGGCAAAATTCCTTTTCGTTCTTAGTCGAGGACTAGAGGACCCTACTCGGGCGACACGCTGTATGCAATTGGCTCATATAGCGAGGCAAGAGGGTCATGAGGTCAGCATCTTTCTTGTAGACGATGGAGTGGTTTTCGCCAAAAAAGGGATGGCAGAAAACGTAGTAGCTCCGACCGGCGATGAGATGAACACCTACATGGATTTCCTGGTGCAAGGAAAAGTGCCGTTTTACGTCTGAGTCCCCTGTGCCAAGACTCGTCAGATTGACGAGAAAGATCTCATTGAGACGGCGAAACTGGATACTGCCAAGACAATGATCGGCTTGGCGGCTGAGTCAAAAGTTTTCACCTTTTGAAAGTCGCGTAATATCCAACACGTTCAAAGACGGGGTGTACCAGCTTGTAATAGACCTAAACGGAGGGCATAATGGCCAAATATAGAGTGGCGCAGCTTACCCACGAGGGGGAAAACGTTATCCTTGTACCAGTGGACCGATCGTTCGGGAAGCGTGCCCAGGAGCACAGGGAACAAGAATTGGCCAAACTTCGGGCTGCTGCGGCTTCTACCGGGTTAAACGGGACCGTTGTGATAATCTGGGACTCCGCTGGAAGTGTGGCAGCTTTTGGGCCGGATAAATGGAAGAATTTTGCCGAAAGTCTCAAATGGACGTCGTTGCGATCCAAGATGAATCGCGACCTGGAGTGTGAATGACTCTTGCAGAGATGAAATGTGGAGTCACAATGAACTGAATTGGGTTTTGCTCGGCGCCGGGATAAGGATGAATGCACCACGTCCGGAAAAAAATCCCGCCCCGTCAGGGGTTATCTCTGATACCTTTCGCAGTTATGCACTTAAGATAGCGAAGGCTGGGGCGTCCTGAGCGGAGTGAATAGACGGCTTTGCGTCGTCCGGAGCGAAGGATGCCTCCAGCCTCTCAGATTTTGAGAAAAAAAACGAATCGATATGAGTCATCCGCCAATAAAAAAGGACTCAAGACGTATCCTGAATCCTCAATGATTGCTGGTGCGCCCGAGACGATTCGAACGTACGGACTCGGGCAACATCCGAAGTTTATCTCTCGTTCAATATCAGAAACCGACCACCACACTGGTCTGGAAGCCGACCAACGGATCGATGCCTCGATGCGGGTTCACGGGATATGCGGTCCCGCCGACTACTGTCGTAGTCGCATCGCTGTAGTCCACGTATGCCCATTTGAACCAGTCTCCCGGCTGCCAAAAGGCGAACAAGCAGTGCAAATTTAACCCTTCCAGAAGCTTCCAATCTGCTCCCAGATTTGCTTCCCACCCGAGATAATTGTCCGGCACGTTCGGCACGGCGGCAGTTTGCACTGTTCCAGCAGAATTGAAACCGGGATGGACACGGTACATGGCGTTGGAGACTCCTCCCCTATTTTGACCGATGGCAGTAGATGTATTGCTGGCTCGAGTTGCGTAAATAAACGTTCCGAAAACATTCAAATTTGCGGCTACAGCATAATCGAGCCGAGTCGCGTAAGCCAGGAAGTCAGTGTACCACGCGAGTCCGCGAGCATCATACCCATTGTTCCCTCCGCCGTAGATTCCCATGAGAAAATTGTACGGTTTAATTGCTTCGTTGGAACCACCGAATACCATGAACTCATTGTAACGGTCCATGACAAATATGCCGGTGGCTGTCCTTCCCAAGGGGGCGGTCGTATTCAAATATCCGCCTCGACGGTCATGGCCGCTCTTGTAGAAATTTGCCAATGAGAGCTTTGCAGGACCGCATATGGCGCCAAGTTCTATCATCCAGGCATCCTGCCAACCAGAAATTGGACGTCCGCCTTTGCGGGCCACCTCAGCAACATTCATTACATACTCACCATTAAAGAAGAAGCGGCCGTTAAAATATCTGGTGTAATAGATCTGCTGCCAAATATTCACATCGGAATACGTCGGTGCTCCCGAGAGACCGGTTCCGCTGAAGAGAAAAGGCACAATCGAATTGGACGCATCGTCAGCCCGGTTCGGACCTGCAGGAACAGGAGCTACACCTGGATTCGCTATCGAATAGCAGTGAACATTTCGGTAGAACACATATCGGGCACACGTGCCTGTATCGAGATCGCCCGACCTATAGGTTATAGCCCAGGCGCCATTCATATCACGCGTACCGTTCTGATCGGTCGGGGCTGCCAGCGCTGCTGGAAACATGCCGCCCGTTATGGAAGCCGACGGTGCCAGAACTTGGGACCCGTTGGGGTTTATCCAGTTATTGTCGTACAACTGCTGAAAGAGCAGAAACTTGAGGGAGCCGTAGGGCACGATCAGACCGACCATTTCAGCATCTGAATCGCTTTCGTGCGCCATGCTCCAACCGAGCCCGAACTCCAGGCCTCTCCTGCCCAAAACGATAAGTCCCCAGGGGGTTTGGGCAGTCAACCAGAACTTCTCCCAAAGACCGGTTCCCATTCCGTTTTTTAATCCTGTAGGAGCCGGATTTTGATACCATCCTTGCTGGCCTCTATTTACATACCACGGATTTGTTGGATAGGGTCCCCCCGCGATCCCGCCATAGGGTCCATAGCCGGGACCGTCATAAGAACCTCGAACATTTCCTCCTGTAACCCAGTACTCGCCCCTTAGTCGAATGGCGTTATTAATTCTGAATTCGGGATACAACCAGATTCGATAATCGTTTACGGCTGCATCGGCACCTTTGGCCGAAAAACCCTGGGCGTACACCTGGTTTGCCCCACCATAATAGCCCGCCAAGCCAATGGCGCCATCATTATAGCCGTGTGCTGAAGGGTTTGCCACACCGAACAGGTCCGCACCGCCTGTACGGGCAAAATAGCGGTAACGAACTTCCATTTCCCCCGTCAAGGAGAACTCCCAGCCGCAAGCAGGGATGGCAATGGCTGCCAGAAGCAGACTCACCGAAAGGACAATCGACGCCCTTTTCATACGCTCCTCCCACTTTTATCGAACTAAAATGCCTCACGGCAGGTAAAGAGAATTGACATTATCGCTCAAGGCTCTCCCGGGCCCCTCATTGGAGGTCGAGATCCACTTTCTGTCCCAGTGTCCCATAAGTCTTCACCATCTTCTCGTAGACAGGCTTGCCGTACAAAAAAGTGAAGATCTCATCCGCCTTATGTGAAATGTCGATATCGGAGAATCTCTCCGGATACAGGATTTTGCCCACCGCATAGGAGTCGGCGATGGCAATACAAACGTTTGTGACGTAGTAGTTGAACGGAAAGAGCACATACGCTTCTTTATTCTGGAGTGCCTTCAAACTCTTATAGAATTCGGGGCGCCTCCTAAAGTCTTGTCTGATCACGTTCAATCCTCCGCCGTCGATGAAGATCACGTCGGGATTCAAGGTCAGCAGCTTCTCTCTATCTATGAACAGGTGGCCCTTATCGGACACCGATTTTGCAGAGTTTCTTGCTTGCACCCATTCGAGAGGAGTGTAGGTGGTATCCGTGCTTTCTATGCCCTGTACCGCTTTGTACCCTATGGCTCCCGCATAGACTGACGGCTTCTTGTCAGGGCTCACTCCATCTGAGCGTTTGTGCAGATCCTCTCTTGCCTGATTGATGAACGCGATAACTTCTTCTGCTCGCTGTTCTTTCTTCAGTATCTTTCCCAAGATACGCAAGGAATCGAAGATCCTTTCATCAAAGGATGCAAATCGTCCATGGGTAAGGACGACCACGGGAATACTCAATTTTTTCTGGAGATCGTCAGCATTTGACGGCTCCATGTACGATATGAAAATGATGTCCGGACGAACTTTCAGAAGCGCCTCCAGATCCGGTACGCGGTTAATGCTGTCCGGGCCGCCGGAACCGATAATGGGCAGCTTGGTCAATTCGGCATTGACCATGATGTACGGTCGAGTCATAGGAACTGTTTTCTCGAAATCCTCGATACCCACCAGTTTGTCGGTTGCTTTCAGTAGGCAGACAAGTCTGAGGGTTCCTGGTGCCAGGCAGACTATTCGTTGCGGGTCCAGTTTGACTTCGACCGGTCTATTAGCAGTGTCGATCACCTTTATCGTGTCCCCTGCGGGGCAAAGGTTCGTTGCGAACAGTGCGAACATCATAATCGCGAGAATGGGTCCAATACGGTCGCATCTCTTCATTTGATTCTCCTCTGCGGTTCAGGTCCCCTGCCTCGACAAAACACAAGGACTTCACTCTCTTTGAACCCTAAGATTTTCCTCATAGACAGACAGCAACAGCTTTCAGCCCTTCCATTAAGATAAGGGGAGTGAAATAATGCTATTCAGGAATGCTTCTTTTTTGCCACGATAATGATAGAATCGAGAGTGTCTCCGAATTTGCTCAATTCCGGTCTCCCAAACTCCGGTGCTTCAGCAATCTTGAGGATTGTGAATTTCTGTTCCAGAAGCGCCTTGTATCCCTCAAGGCTCAAATCGCCGACAAAGCTATAGATCCTCTTATCCTTTTGAATCCCTTTCATAGCGGTCAGCTTCCATTCCAGATCGAGCAATCTGCTTTTGGATCCTTCCTCATTCGCGTAGAATGCATGTTTGGTTACGAAGAGTCCGCCGGTTTTGAGGCAACCGTGTATTTTCTGTAGAATATACGGGCTTCTTCCTCCCGGACTATATGAGAAAAAGACCACGTCGTATTCTTTCCCGTAATCGTCTTTGTACATATTGCCCGGCACAAACTGCACGTTCGTCGCATGGAAACGCTGCATCATAGCTCTGGCAGACTGTTCGAGTCCGGGAAGGTCAAATATGAATGCTCTGAGACCCGGATTGAGGGTACTAAAAGCGATGGCATACAGACCGTGTCCGCCTCCGAGATCGAGAAGCTTTTCCGCGGATGTGAATTCGGGTAGATCCGAGATGATCGACACGGTTTTCTGCAGTTCTCCTGTTAAAATTTCGGCTTGCAGAGAGTCGATGAAGTTGTTTTTTGCGAAAAGCTCGTCATCGTTCATGTTGACAGGGCCGTCTCGACATATCTGCGTAAGACGCTCCCATAGCCCGAATCCAGCCTGGAGATTCTTGATTACTTCTCCCTGATTCCAGAGGGAGGCCCCCCGAAGAAACGACCGGCTTATAGGAGTGTTTCGATATCCTTGTGTCACCTTTTCCAAGAACCCAAGGTGTGAAAGGATCTCGCACATGTCTTCGATCATCGA
This sequence comes from Desulfomonile tiedjei DSM 6799, assembly GCF_000266945.1. Lineage (NCBI taxonomy): Bacteria > Pseudomonadati > Thermodesulfobacteriota > Desulfomonilia > Desulfomonilales > Desulfomonilaceae > Desulfomonile > Desulfomonile tiedjei. The sequence goes on along the minus strand of NC_018025.1, from coordinate 313,670 downwards.
CCGATCCGCACCGATGATCTCGGATAGACGCTCGGGAGTTTGCCGCTCATCGATCAGGTCGAAAAGCTTCAAATCTAGAGCAGCGGATAAGATGCAAAACTGTTTGAAGGTTCTGGAGCACTTGCTCATGAAGTTATACAACGGGTAAACATCTTCGAGAGGCATTGCGCAAGGAATGCTTCGTTCCATTCGTCACCTACTCATGCAGCACAGGAAAGAAAAAGCCTGTGTGTCCGTTTTGTACATTCAGAGAGAAAGAGTGATGGTCCGAATATGCACGAGTATGCATATCCCTGCTAACCCCGGCGGGTCCAAAACTGTCGATAGCGGGACAATTTTTTCCAAACTCTTTACCACCTCAGTCGTCTGCTTTGCTTCGCGAGAAAATCCTTGGGTCGGAGTCCGAAACGTTTGCGAAAAGCCTGACTGAAGTGGCTCAGGCTCTGATACCCGACCGCCATGGCGGCCTCGGTGATATTGCCGTTACCGGTCTGAAGAATTTCGTGTGCCGCTTGCATGCGGTATTCCCGATAATAACCGAACACTGACGTGCCGAACACTTGTCGAAATCCAGTCTTAAGTTTTCTGTCATTGATTCCCACTGCGGCGGCTAGTTCCTGCAGACTCGGTGGATGTTCGAGATCAGCTATGAGACGATCTCGAGCCGCTCGTATGCGTTCGACGTCATCGGATCGCAAAGGAGTTGGCGAGAGAGCTTTTCCTCGCTCACTATCAACAAAATCTCTTATCTGAATCGCCAGAAATTCGAGAGCTCGACTTTCTCGAAATAGAGCCCGATACTCCTCCGGGTAAGGACAATGCAGGATTTCGGAAAAGGCTCCTACCTTTGCGGGACTGTTGGAACCAAACCATGCAAACTGACCGTGATGGCTTCCCTCAAGAATGTGTCTGAAGCGTTTGGGCATCCGATCCAGGACATCCCTGAAATAAGAATGGAGGAAATCCGGGGCCGCAACAATCGATGCCACGCACACGTACTCACCTTGAGGACGCTCGATGATACCTGTGGTTTTAGGCAGATGGAATATCCCGTTGGAGCCCGCTGCCATGGAGTGGATCTGACTCCTGAATTCTCCATTGTTATACAAGCATCTGTTTTTGCCGTGACACGTAAAGCCGAATTGAACAGGACCGTCGTCAATGTCAAAAGTGGCTTTCAAAGGGGATTCGGAGAGCGTTTCGCTTACGACCAGGTACAGACCAGGCCTAAAAGTGTATACCTCGCTGGCGAGCGTACCTGATACTCCATTCTTCGCAGACATCGTGAGATGGCGTGCAGCGAGGCCGTTTTCAAGCATTGCCGCGGGATCTTCTCTTTTCATGGTCAATTTTTGTCCTCACTGTCCGTAATCCCAATTGGCAATCGCTCAAGATGTATGACAGACCGTCTAAAGGAAGGCGGCTTTGGTAAAGAGAGCGTTGCTCGGGTTCGTGACCGTTCTTGCACCATATGTTCCCCAGGTTATGGTGCTACCTTTTATCATATTGTGCTACTTAATAGAAGAACTTCCTGATTCCCTCCATGAAATAATACTGAGCGCTTTTGGGGTGGTTTCAGAGGGTGATTTTTATAGCAATTGCCAATACTTCTGCGGCCAAGTCCATGTGGACACTCCTGTCTGCCCCAACCAGGACCGTTTCAATTTCGCATGAACGCAGGTCCGTATTACACCCGCGCAGGTTGATACAGCCGAAGACTAGAATCTCAGGTCCTCACTATTCTCAATGTCATTGTGGGGGATTTGGAGAAATGTGATGAGCTCTCTGGTGCGCCCGAAACGATTCGAACGTTCGACCTCAACATCCGGAGTGTTGCGCTCTATCCTACTGAGCTACGGGCGCACAGTTTTTTCACTGTAATCCATACCAAAACGTGTGTCAATTCGTTTTACCTGGTAAAGGAAGGCGAACCGTGAAGGTAGTTCCTTTACCTTGTCTGGTGTTTACCACAATATCTCCGTTGTGGTTTTTTACGATTCCGTAGCTTATGGCCAACCCTAGACCCATTCCCATCCCTTCGCTGGAATCTTTTGTGGTGAAGAATGGATCGAAAATTTTCTCAACAATGTCTTCGGGCATTCCTTTTCCCGTGTCGGTGAAATCCACTTCAACAGCTTCTGTTGTACGACGAGTCCGCACTGTGAGTGTGCCGGATCCTGCCATCGAATCCAAGGCATTGAGTATAATGTTCATGAACACTTGTTCCATGAGATTTGCATCGAATACTACTTCCGGACTCTCGGCATCATATTCCTTCACCAACTCTATGCCGAAGAACTTGTGTTGGCCTACAAGAATTTCCAGTGTACTATCCACGATATCCTCTACGTGTTGTTGGGTCTTTTGTACGGGGCTTTCGCGCGCGAAATCCAGAATGCCTTGCACAATCCCTCGTATCCGGGTGGTCTCCCGCACGATGACTTCCAGGTCTTTCCGGCTCTCTTCATCATCTTGCACCTTCTGAAGCAACAAATGGGAAAAGGTGAGCACACCGGTCAGCGGCTGGTTTATCTCGTGAGCGATACCCGCGGCCAATTGGCCCAGAGAAGAAAGCTTTTCCGATCGCAGGAGCTGTTTTTCCAGTCTCTTCTTCTCTCTGAGATCGGTAAACACGCCCATGGAACCTGCTTCTCTGCCCTGCTCATAGAGTATGGAAGCGGAAATGTACACGGGAATATGATTTCCTTCTTTGTCCAGAAGGGTCATTTCTCTTTTTTGAAGGATTCCCGGTCCACCGAATTCATTGGATCGCAAATCTTTCATGATCTTTTTTGCTTCGCTAGGCAGATACACCTGGGTGATATGCATTTTGCCTATGACTTCGGATTTTTTGTAACCGAGAAGCTTTTCCGCAGCGGAATTGAATATGGTGATTTCTCCTCCCTTGCGTATGCATACAATTGCATCGGGCGAATTCTCAATGATATTTTCCCTGAACTGATACGCGCGCTCCAGTTCCACATTCGCCTCACGGACCAGGGTTTCGAGATTGCGAGTATATCGTTTGAGCTTCTTTTTCAGAGACAGGCGCTCCAACGAACGTTTCAGAGACAAGGATAACAACTCCTCGCTGATGGGCTTCGTCAAGAAATTGGATGCTTCTTTGCGCAGACATTCCACAGCCATATCCATATCGCCGTGACCGGTAATCATGATTACCTCACAGTCCGGGTCCTTGGCACGGATACGGCTCAGTACTTCTATGCCGTTCAGGCCCGGCATTTTTACATCCAGTAACACCAGTTCAGGCGCCTCTTTCTGGAAAACTTCCACGGCTTCCGAACCGTCCCGGGCCATCAAGACCTGATACCCATCAAGCTCCAGGGTCATCCGCATAAGATTGCGTATGCTCTCCTCGTCATCTGCAACCAGGATCTTTGTCATGAGGTAACTCCGATGTCAGGAACAGGAAACGTCATCCGGAAAGAAGCCCCCTTTTTGTAATGAGGTTCTACTTCTATGGTACCTTTGTGTTCTCGAATTATGCCGTAACTGATGGATAAACCGAGACCGGTTCCCTCACCGATCTTCTTGGTTGTGAAGAAAGGCTCGAATATCTTGTCTCGAATGGACTGCGGAATGCCCGGCCCGGTATCGGAAACGGTAACCACAACCCTGCCCCGTTCAGAATTCGATGCTATGTGAATAACATGTTCCGATTCCCGTTCCTCACAGGTTGTATAGTCCCCGGAGAGCATTGCGTCCCGCGCATTCAGGATCAGATTCATGAACACCTGTTCGAGCCGATTAGCATCGCCTATGATGTGAGGCAAGTCCTCTGAGAGCCGCAGATTCCATGTTATCTTGTTCGCTTCCAACTGAGTGCCAAGGAGGGTAAATACGTTCCGAATGGGGTCGTTGATGTCAATCCTCGTCATAGTCTCATCGGTTTTTCTCCCGAACTGTCTGAGATGGTTGATGATTCTCGATGCTCGGTCAACGCTCGCTGTAAGGTCTTCCGTGATGTTCTTCATGTCATCGAATGCGAGAGATTTTCCCATCTGCGTCGTTTTCAGCAAATAATCGCAGCCAAGACGTATAACACTGAGTGGTTGATTCAACTCATGAGCAATACCGGTTGCCATTTCTCCCAGGGTTGCCATCTTTCCGGCTTGAATGAGCTGAGAATGCTTCTCCAGTCGCTCCGTTACATCCCAAACCGCAGCTATGATTGCCGGTCTATTTTGATATGTGATCAACGAAGCCTGGTAATTCACCATAAACAGCGAGCCATTCCGGCGTCGGTGTTGCATGACCGGCAACAGCGTCACTTCCGTAGAAAAGAGCTGCTGCAACCGTGCCACAGTTGCTTTCCTGTCCTGGTCTAACCCCAAGTCAGCGAAGCTCATGGCAAGGAGTTGCTCCCGTGCGTACTGATAGTCCTCCTCTGCTCTCGCATTCACGTCCAAAATCATCGTGGTTTCCGCGTCTATGAGGAAGATTGGAAACGGCCCGTTGTCGAAGAGGAATCGATATTTTTCCTCCGATTCCCTCAGCCGCGCTTCAGACGCTTTTAAATGCACGAGCATTCTGTTGAAAGAAACTGTGAGCTGATGGATCTCGTCTCCTTGAACAAGGACAGCCCCTTCGTTCTGCTCCAGGGAATCATTCCCGGACTGGTCGGAGGACGCAGTGCTTGCGCCCGCTTCACGGCTGATCTGATCGGCACGCGACGTCAACTCGATCAGAGGCATAGTGATCTTCTTTGAAATGCGCTCGATAAACAAACAGCTCAATGCGATAACAACCAGACTAACAAAGAGGTGAATGACTTTCAAATATTTGATTGCTGGGGAATCCCCGCCCAATTGGGGGAAAACTGTGACCTGGAGTATTATCCCGATGGTAATGACTACCCCGATCATGACCAGGAAAGTACTGAGCAGTATTCTATTCTTGAATGAGAGCAGAACACCCGGCCGAGGTTTGAGGGCTTTCGGCAGGATCTTCTCCAATAGATAGATACTGTTTACAATCCAACCGGGTTGCCGGGAAGAAATAGGTATGGCTTTTTCAAGCCGGGATCGTTCACTATCCCGATCATGGAATCGTTCAGTGGTTTCAGATCCGCTCTCGGATATCATGCCACACGCTTTCAGCAGGTTTATAGAACCGGGGCGCACCTGAGATTCTTGTGTTCTCCGGATTTAAAGATACCCATACGGGTCGAAGAAATCCCACAGATCGTCTTTGATCACCTCGTACTCATCCATCACATCTTCATACGACCGGGCATTCTCAATGGCAATCGCGGCCTGGTCGGCAAATTTGTGTAGAAAGTCAATCTCATCTTTGCTGAAGGTCCGGACCTCTCCAGTGTACACCCGAAGACATCCTATTACGATACCTCGGACAATCAAAGGTAGGCTCAGTATGGAGGAGATTCCCTCTCTTACCGCTTCGGCCGGATACTGGAGTCTGGGATCGGTGGCGGCATTTTCGACCCACACGTCTTTCCCGCTTATGATGGACTCTCCTATGCTCTTTGAAGAATCCAACGGTCCTTTATCGACATACTCCTTGCTCAAGCCGGAATAGGCATAGACCCTCAGCATTTCACGGTCTTTATCCAGAAGACTCAAAGTGGCTCCTTTCACTTTTGCCATAGTCACGATACCTTCGACGATTAATCCCAGCACTTCTTTGAGATTCAGAGTAGAAGAAATCTTTCTCTTCAACTCCTCAAAACGCCGGTCTCGAAAATTCTGATCGAGACGAATCTTACGACTCTCCAGGACTCGATGTACCAAATCGGTAAGCTGATCCGGAGTGAAGGGCTTTGTCACATAATCTGCTGCTCCCGATTTCATTGTTTCGACCGCTGAATTGACTGTCGAGGATTCCGTAATCACAATGAACGAGACATTGGGATCCACTTCGGAAACAGATTCCATGGTCTTCAGATCCTTGGCGTCAGGTGTTCTCACATCCGTGATCAACAGGTCGAAACCGCCGTTATGGAGCATGTTCAGAGCGTCCGAGACCGAGTTGGAGACATGCACAATATATTCGGATTCGAGAATCCGGCGTACGCTGTCGCTAGCGATGTCCTTATCATCCAATACCAGAATCTTCTCTTGTTCTTTTACCATTGTGTCCTCCTCCACACGTTAAGATCAGAGCGGTCGGAAAACGAATACAACCAATTCATGCGATACTGCTTCTTCTCGTGCATTCCGACAGGAATCACGTTTGAGGCAAGTATTTTTTGAGCTCTTCGATTTCCGTTCGGACTCGCTCGTACGTCATCGCGTTCTCCAGGGCGCGAGTGGCCTGTTCGGCAAACTTCATGAGAAGATCCAGTTCATCATCACTGAAGGTGCGGGTTTCGGTACTATACAGCCTGAGAAATCCGAAGACAGAATCTTCCAACTTCAAAGGAATGGAAAGAACAGAAGAGAATTTCTCGTTTCTCGCTTCGTCGGGGTACTGAAGATTCAAGTCAAATTCCGATTCTTGAACCAAAACCGCCCGGCCGGATTTCATCGCTTCAGCAATGCTTCTTGAACTGTCCAACGCTCCTTTTCTTACGTACATCTCGCTCAACCCGCAAGAAGCTGCGAGTTCCAGGGTCTGGTCCTTCTTGCGGAACATCAAGACCGCGCTTCCTGTGACATTGAAGAGCCGAGACACACTCGAACAGATCAAATCGAAGATTTCACGTAGATCGAGACTCGCTTTCAACGCCTTTTCGGCCTCGGCATAGATCTTTTCCATTTCCCGCTCTTTTTTCAATTTCTCAATTTTCTGCAGAGCATTACGCGTAACTTGAAGCAACTCTTCCGGTGTAAACGGTTTGGGAAGATAGTCCAGTGCGCCCAATTTCATGGACTCGATTGCCGAATCTACTGTGGGAAAACCGGTGAAAACCACCACTCCCATGTCCGGGTGGTTCTCTGCTATGGCTCTCACCACTTCCATCCCGCCGGTTCCAGGCATCTTCAGGTCAGTGAGTGCCAGGTCGAAATGCTTCTTTTCAAGCTCCTGGAGAGCCTGATCGACTCTCATCGCACTGATTACCCGGTGCCCGTCCTGGTCCAGTATTCTCTGTATACTTTCATGAACGATCTGTTCGTCATCCACTACCAGAATTGTCGCATGTAGGTCTCTCGTAGCATTCATACAATCCTCCTTGTGCAGCTCAGACGTTACATTGCAATCCCGCTTCGGAGAAAGTTTTGCACGTGAAGCTTACGGCCACACTCATAATGTTTAGTCACCTTTCACCGGAGTCAACGCCGTTTTGAGAAGTTCCGTCCGGAAATCTGCAAAGAAGACTCGAGCGGGTTTGCTCGTTTAAAGGGTTCGGTTTCAGAAAACAACGGGGAATTGGCAGGTATATATGAATCCTCGGACAAGGAATTTCGTACTATGCCTGGACGAGGAAACACCGTCATAGTACGGATTGACTTTACATATACGTTTCTTCTTTCCACTGTGACATTCTCGATCGGAAAAAGAAAGAATTTTTTGTAAAGGCCGTACAGAGTTTGATTTTTTTTGTAGATAATACCTCGCCCCGTTCTTACGGCAATTCCCGAGAGGGAAACCTGGAACATCCAATCGGTACTTCACCCGGTGCATGTCGAAGTCACCTGAAACAACCTAAAGTTGCTGTTGGACTTGACATCTGGCACTCGCGCTGATAAATTAACCTCACCAACAATCCTTACACATGAGTTCTCTCAAATATAGGAAAATGCGATGAATCCGTTTGAGCTGTTCCAGTCTTCCGGTATTTACAAAATGGCAATCCTCTACTTTTCAAAGTCCAGAGGTTTAGCCATTGTCGGCCGGTACACCTCCGGCGAAAACGTTGAAGTAGTCCAAATTTCCGGAGAGGTCGATCCGCATACCGGAAATTTCACGGCATTGGACTACGTGTCCGATCGATCAGATCAATTTCCCGTGATCACCAAAGGTGATTTCGAAAACCTCGTGTCGTTTATCGAAACCAAGATAGACGACCAAACCTGCATGAGCATTATCGAACCCGAGATTATTCGCACCGTAATGTCTGAAAACTGTTGTCCGGGATGCACGGATTACGTCCACTAACCGCATACGCGGTCCCTCTCTGAACCCTTCACCTTAACTCAAGGCTATAGATAATCCTATGTGACACTCAGGCCGGGATTCCGGCCCACGCCTTTCTTTTTTCTTCAGAAATAGACTGTCCTTTTTATAAAACATCGTCTAAAAACACCGTGATATCAGTTTATTTTAACCGATATTATTCTGTTTCGTTGTCATGATAATGTAAATATGGTAATATTGACGATATTATTGTATTCGAAGGAGTCTTCTATGTGTGAAATTGTCGCTTTCACTGGTGGCCAAGGCGCTCCGGGAAGAACTTTCCTCTCCTTCAATATAGCGACCATTCTCGGTTTCATGGGCTTTGGCGTTACCTTTGTCGAATTGGGTAATTCAAAGACCGGAATGTGCTCCTATTTCGGAATCGAACCTCTCCACTCGACCTACGATTTTGCAGCGGGCCTGTGTTCCGCTGAAGAAGCAGTCATTCACTGCGGCAATAATCTCGATCTTATAGTCCAATCTGATGAAGCTTCGATAATCGGCGAGCGCGAAAACAAGCTGCTCTTTGACCGTCTCGATGAACTGCAGAAGACTGATTTCATCATTGCGGATGCTCCTGAAGGAGTTCCCGACAGTCTGATTCCGGTTCTTGATTCCGCGTCAAATGTTCTCGCAGTGATAACCCCGGAACAGGTGGAGGCTTCCGAGAGCTTTCGTTTTATCCGAAACCTTGCCGATATTTGTCGAGGCAAGCACATCCACGTCATTCTCAATAGGGCTCCGGCTCCTGAACTTGCGGAAATCATGTGCAATCGTCTGGAACACGATTTTGCCAGAATGCTGGGGATTCCTATGGATTGCGCCTGGTTTGTCCCTGAAGAGCCCTCTGTGCCTGAGGCGCGAGATGCTCGCGTCCCTTTTATCACCTTGAATCCTGCCTCCGAGACTTCGTTGAAATTGGTGCAACTTGCCACTGCAATAGAATTCGCGACGAGAGAACGATATCAAGGCAGGCTCAGACAAGTCCTCCAGGCATTGTTGGTAGACCTCCAGAGAGAGAATATCGGACGCGAGAAAACCTGTTGTGCTGCTGGACTGGAGGAGTATCACTGTTTGCAGAAGACTTTGATGGAAGCACTCAGCGCAGATGAGGTGGATTCCGTTGATTTTCGCAATTTCTATCGAGACGTCCGGGAGATCATGGAGGTCTCTCGCAATCTCGGATTCGATCACATTCGGTGCAATGGTGATTTCAATGCTTTTCCCGGAGTGAATTTCGCGCCATAATACGTTTGCGATTCCATTCCGGAACCGCAGATTTTTTCCTGCCGGTCTGATTCATGACGTTTTCCAAATCAATGGGATATTTCCTGATCCTCGCGTGGATCTGTGCCCTGTGTGCCGGGTGCGGAAACGAATCGACACAGAAAATTCCACAGGCGCCGCCGGCTTCTCCGGAATCCGCACCGATGCCATCGGGCGCTGAAAAGACGTCCGGTGCAGGAAAATTGACTTCCGGAACAGGATCGTCCACTCTCGAGGCAATAAAGCAGCGAGGTGAACTACGGGTCGGCATGCAAGTGGGTTATATCCCGTTCCAAATGGCCGGGAATGGTGGCAGCGTAATCGGCTTTGATGCAGATATGGCTGAAATGGCGGCAAAAAGTTTGAAAGTAGCGCTCAGAATCGTACGCAACAACTGGCAAGAACTCCTCCCGTCATTGGTGGCAGGAAACGCGGATGTGGTCATATCCGGTATGACGGTTACATCCGAGCGAAATGCCGAGGCAATGTTTACCATACCCGTGCTGGAAACGGGCCGCATGTTCCTGGTACACTCCATGAACGCGGAACGATTCAAAAGAATACAGGATCTGAATCAACGCGGAATCTTTGTTGTTTCGGTTCCTGGCGGTCTGGGAGATCTGCGGTTGAAAGAGCTTCTGCCGGAGGCTTCATACCGGGAATTCCCTGACAGAGCACATGCTGCGAAAGAAGTCCTGGAACGAAGGGCACACGCGTACATCGATGAGGAATTTGCTATTCGCCTTGCGTGTGCAACACATTCTCAGTTTCTCACGAGCAACTTCGCGCCGCTCTCGTTCGAACCAATGGCCTGGGCTGTTCGTCCGAACGATGCTCACTGGCTGAACTGGCTGAATCACTTCATTCGGCAGGTGAAAGGGGACGGGAGACTTGAGGAAACGAAGAAGAAATGGCTGCACGATTATTTTCTCGATCTGCGCGCTCCGAGATGATGCATTCTGCAAAAGAGAAATAACCGTTACTGTCCCCGCAGTCTTTTTCATAAGGATTATTGAATGATACATTCTGGAAAAACTACATCGAAACCGATGCTCGTGGATACTCATGCGCATCTGGAATTGGACCCTCTCTTCGGAAGATGCGAGCAAGTCGTTGCCAATGCGGTTTCGGCCGGGATCGTAGCCATCGTGACTGTAGGAATCGATCTAGAGGATGTTGAACGAGCATTGAATGTGGCAGAACGGTTTCCTCATGTGTACGCCTGTGTAGGTTTTCATCCGCACAACGCGAAAGAAGCCGCGGCTGCCGGCTTGTCACAGATGGAAATCTACGCGAAACACCCGAAGGTAGTGGGATATGGTGAAATCGGACTTGATTTCTTTAGAAATCATTCACCCCGGGACATACAGATTCGAATCTTCGAAGAACAATTGAGCCTGGCCAAAAACCTGGGAAAACCGGTTGTTATACATCTGAGAGACGCGTATCGAGAAGGGCTGGAGATACTCGAGAGATCCGCACCGTATCCGGCAGGAGGCGTCATTCACTGCTTTTCAGGCACTCAGGCCGACGCGGATCGAGCAGTAGCTTTGGGTTTTCACATTTCTATCCCGGGAACTGTCACGTACAAGAAAAACGATGCGCTCAGATCCATAGCCCAGAAGTGCCCCAAAGAACGTATCCTCCTCGAAACTGATTGCCCGTTTCTCTCGCCCGAACCGCTCCGGGGAAAAGACAACGAACCGGCTAATATCGTCTATACGGCGAAAAAAGTGGCAGAAGTCCTCGGTATCCCGTACGAATCCGTGTGCGAATTAACCACCACAAACGCCCGGCACTTCTTCGGTCTCGCAGTTGATGCTTCGCTTTCAAAGCAGTAAGATCAGGGAACCTTTTTTGTAAAAAAGGTTCCCAAACCCTCCAAAAAACTTTTAACACTCGTTTAATTAGTTATTTTTTCCATTGAAAAAATAACTAATACTATTTCGCAATTATGCATATAAGATAGCGCAGGCTGAGGTGTTCTGAGCGGAGTGATTAGACGGCTTTGCGTCGTCCGGAGCGAAGGATACCTCCAGCCTGCCAGATTATAAAACAAAAAGCGAATCGGTATAATTAAACGAATATTAGAAGTTCTTGGGAAGGGCTCGGGAAACACTTCTTACCAAGAAGGGTTTCCCGGGTTTTACTTCTTTGGCTGCGAAGCATCAATTGCGAGATGTCACTGGAGTGAAGATTTCACGGTGAGTACTGGGATTTGGGAGGTACGCACGACGTTTTCTGCGGTACTTCCAATGATGAGGTGTGGGAATCCGGTTCTCCCGTGAGTTCCCATGATAATCAAATCGGCAGCTTCATCGGAAGCGCATTTGACGATCTCATAGAATGGAGTACCTGTCCTCAATCGGGACTGCACGTTGTCGACCGAACGAGAAAGCTCTTTTTCTAATAATTGCAACGCCTTCTCTGCCGATTTTTGGATTTCAAGCAACTGCTGTTCCATGTCCGCGGGTACGGATTCGAGAGATGGAAAGCCGATTTGTTTCGTATTCACCACATGGAGGACAATCAGCTCCGCGTCGAATGCTCGAGCGAATTCTATGGCATATCCGCGGGCAGGAAGCGAATTATGCGAAAAATCTGTGCAATAGAGAATGCGTTTTGGCATGAAGGATATCCTTTCGAAAGGTGAGCTGTGCCGGCGCATCTGATCGATAGTAGCATACTTCGCGAGAGTTATCTTAGCGCAAGGCACAATCTGCAAATCCATTGAGAAAATTATCCTGTCTTCCGTCTTTCATGATGATGAGAAAAACGATGGCAGTCATACGCGAGATCAAAGAAACAGGCGGATGTTTTCTTTCCTTCCTGTTTATTATTGATTTTCAGCTACGTATCCTTTATAATTAAAGCAAATCATGCTTTGTTGGAGATATATTACATGGCCAGACTAGAAGAACTCGTTAACCCCACGGAACTTCTTGCAGAAATCAAGAACGGTTCAACTAAAAATGAGTTGATAAAGAAGTACAGAACATCCGAACAGGAATTGGCCATGATGCTCTTGCCAATGTACAGGCGAAACGAGATGACGAAAGAAGAATTTAACAGTTTCTTTCAAGGCATATCGCTCAAAGTTTCGTCAGAAGACAATCAGCAGAAAAAATCAGATGCCCAACCTGTGGAACCACAAAGACCTGAAGACGAGCCTCCTTCGGAAATACTCCAAAGACTTTCAAATCTGTTTCATCGAAAATCTGCATCTGAATCCAAGCAGGCGCCGAAAGAGGAACCCGTTCTCGCCGAGAAAACAGTCGAGCCTGAGCCCGAAGCCGATGTTCAAAACGTTTCTCCGCAGCCCGTCAATGCCGAACCGACCGTGGCTGTAATGCAGCAAGCGGAGAGCACCTCGTCACCGGATCGCGAGATTGCAGAAGAAACACCGCAGGTTGAACCGCGGGTATCGAAACCTTTGAACTCGGCTGAATTGGCGCAGCTCGTCAACAAGACACTTGCCAGGATCAATGCCATCGAGACCAGACTAAAGAATCTGGAGAAAAAAATCGGTCTGGAGTAACAATTGAGTCGCTACGTACAGGTTCGGACCACAGGCGTCCGGGGATTGCTTAGTGCCAGTCGCAATGAACATTCCTGCCGGTCCATTTTATCAATATCATTGATCATGTTTGAAGATGTGCCGGCACGGAGGCCGGCACCCACCTACTCCTCCTCAGTCGGACATTCATTTTGACAATTCGTATAACCGTTGATCTATTTTGAGGTAGGCGATTCAGGAGAACTGCTCCAGATCGCTCACGGAAGATCAACTCCCATTTTCCGGGTTTTCATCTTCATTGTTCCCGATGGTGAAGCTCGTCTCATTTCCCCGTGGACACTCGAACCAGTTTCCTCTATGGTGATTTCACCACACAAAAAGGAGTTACACATGAGAATTCGAACTGTACTCATGATTCTATCAATCACGGCTGGAGTCCTTGGTATGATGCTCCTGACGAGTACCGCTTTCGCGGAGATGAAGATTGCCAAGGTGAATCTTTCCGCTGTCAGCGAGAATTCCACCCGGATAAAAGCAGCAATGGAAGACATGAAAAAGGTCCAACTGGAAAGCGCTCCCAAGCTGACGGTTCTGAGTAATGAAATCAAGAAGCTTGAAGACCAGTTGAAAGCCGGGGAAGCAACCCTTTCTAAAGAGGAAAAAGAGAAGCTTGAAAACGAAGTCCAGACCAAGAGACAGGAGATGCAGCAGGAACAGCAGAGCATAAGGGTCAAGCTAGCATTCAAGCAGAAATCATTGGGCAATGTCGTGAGAACTCAGCTAAACGAAATTCTCGAAAAAATTGCCAAGGAAGAAAAGTTTAATGCCATTCTGAACAGTGATGTCGTGCTCTATTCTGACGGCGTTCCGGATCTCACGGAAAAGGTCACAAAAGCATTGGACGCGATGCCTGCCCTGGAAATAACGCCCAAATAGAGTAGTTCTACATTATTAATCAGGACGTATCATGACCGTGCAATATGATATGGGTATTCTGGGCGGAGGTCCGGGCGGTTATATGACCGCCCTTCGGGCTCGCCAGTTGGGTCTGACCGTGATCCTTGCGGAACAGGAAAGGATCGGAGGCGTTTGTCTGAACCGCGGCTGTATTCCTACAAAATCTTTGCTCGCGGATCTCGACGGTCTTCGCTGGGCAAAGAGGGCCGTTCAAGACGGCATCATACCTGCTCTTCCAGAAATACACTTTGACCGGATGGTAGACCGCAAAGACACGATTGTTAACGGCATGGTCTCCAACCTGGAAAAACTGCTTCGTGCAGGTGGAGTGGAAATTATCCAAGGCAGAGCATCCGTACCGGAACCCGGTGTCATGACAATGGATGATGGGCGGCAATTCACTGCTCGCTCTCTCGTGCTTGCCACAGGCTCGCGACAGACTAAATTGCCTATCTCCGGCATTGATTTACCGGGAATTGTCGGTACCCGTGAAATCCTCTCCATGAGGCAAGTGCCACAGCGACTCGTGATCGTGGGCGGCGGAATAATCGGTCAGGAGTTTGCGGCGATATTCGCTCCGTTGGGTAGCAAAGTCACCATTCTCGAGGCTCTCGACAGAATCCTCTCTGAAGTCGATGCCGAAATGGCAAAGCGTTTCGCCAGTCTTTTGCCCGGCCAGCGAATAACCGTCGAAACGGGTGCTCGCATCGACGCGTTCCAACAATCGGGAAGCTCGCTTCGTGTTATTTACGAAAAGAAATCAAAAGAAAAGACAATCGATGCGGATCTGGTTCTCATTGCAGCAGGTCGGGCTCCCAATACCGCAGGGCTCGGACTCGACGCTCTCGGGATAAGAACGGAAAAAGGATCGGTTCTCGTGGATCGGACACTTCGGACCTCAACAGAGGGAATCTATGCAGTGGGAGATGTCACGGGACGAAAAATGCTGGCTCATGTGGCCTACTATCATGGTGAAATTGCTGCAGAGAATATCGCAGGGATGGATACGGTTGCTGAAGATCGTGTCGTCCCGAGCTGTGTATTTACTCATCCACAGATCGCGTGGGCCGGTCTCACCGAGGAGCAGGCAATAGCGAGCGATCTCAGTTTCCGTACGAGCATGTTTTCTTTTTCTTCCAATGGAAAAGCTCAAGCTATGGGGGATTCCCGGGGATGGGTGAAGCTTCTGGAAGATTCCACATCGGGTTCGCTTATCGGTGCACATATTCTGGGTCCGGAGGCGTCGGAGCTGATAGCGGAGTTGACGCTGGCAGTAAGAATGCGGTTATCGGCAAAAGATCTGGCTGACACCATCCATGCACATCCCACCCTTTCCGAGGCATTGCGGGAAACAGCGCTGGGACTGTTGGGGGGTTCCCTCCACGCTGCTTCACGGGTGAAGACGTTTGGAATTCCACAGCAAGTTTCGGAAAAGCGAAATTGATCTATTGCGGAGCCAAGGTGAGCATATTCAGACTTCTTGATACAGGCTGCATTTCTGCTGCAGAAAATATGGCTTTGGATAACATCCTACTCGAGGAAATAGCCGAAGGTTGGAGCCCGCCTACGCTGCGGTTCCTGCAATTCAAGCCTGCGGCTGCACTGGTGGGATACCATCAGGACGTGAATCTGGAAATCAGGCTGGAATACTGCCACGCGGAAGGAATCCACGTGAATCGCCGCATCACAGGCGGTGGCGGCATTTTGTTTCAAGAATCCGGACTCGGCTGGGAAATCTTCGGACGTCGCGGCGACGATCCTTTTCGAGGTTCGTATGAGTCCATACTTCATAGAATCTGCTCGGCAGCGGCGGCAGGTATTTCTCACCTTGGCGTTCCGGCGGCGTTCCGGCCTCGAAACGATATCGAGGTAAATGGCCGAAAGGTCTCCGGAACAGGTGGAGTTACCCTGGGTAATGGTTTCATGTTCCAGGGCACGCTGCTTGTAAACAATGAAGTAGAGCTTTTTCTGCGCAGTCTCAGAGTTCCCGTTGAAAAGCTGAAGAAGCGGGAAATTGAATCGCTCATGGAACGGATCTGTTTTCTTTCGGACCTGCTCTCACCAATGCCGTCTCTGGAAACGATCAAAGGTGTCCTGGTGCAATCTTTTGCGAACGATCTCGGAATGGACCTCGTTCCGGACGGACTTACAGAGAGAGAGCAGAAGAAACTTGAAGAGCAACTCCCGTACTTTCAAAGCAATGCATGGATCGATTCTCGTTCCCGTCCCCCTGCTGAAGGCGAGCCTCTTCGTTCCATTACCCAGACCGATGCCGGGACATTGAGAGTGCATCTCTGGCCTGCTCCCGGAGGAAAAAGAATCAAACAGGCGCTTATTGTAGGAGATTTCTTCGCCATTCCCGGACGCTTGATCCATGATCTCGAGGCTGCGTTAATAGGAGAGCGGATCGAACGATCTGCCCTGGAACAGGCGGTCCTGAAGTTTTTTCTCCATTCTGACGGGTTCATTTTCGGCATGCGGCCGGAGGAAATGGCATGTGCGATTTCTTCTGCAGCGGACCGGTTGTTGAT
Source organism: Desulfomonile tiedjei DSM 6799 (assembly GCF_000266945.1). Taxonomy (NCBI): domain Bacteria; kingdom Pseudomonadati; phylum Thermodesulfobacteriota; class Desulfomonilia; order Desulfomonilales; family Desulfomonilaceae; genus Desulfomonile; species Desulfomonile tiedjei. The sequence goes on along the minus strand of NC_018025.1, from coordinate 297,299 downwards.
CGCAGGTCATGATCTGACCAGGAATGAAGTGAACGATCTTTTTCTGGTAAATCTGGCTCCCCACGAGCTGCAAAGTTTCGCGGCCAAATGGCTTCTGCTTCCCTATTGTTCCAAAAGTCCCGAATGCGCATACAGGCAAATTTCCGGATGCGATGAATGCGGTGATTGCGAAATCGGAGCATGCTTCGATCTTGCACGAGCTTTCGGCATGTTCCCCATAACCATTCAAAGTTTCGAGCACTTGATGCACGTCCTCAGCAACGAGTGCACGGACGGGAACGCAATGTACGTGGGATCGTGCTGCGAAGCATTCTACTCGAAGCACCAGCGAGAAATGCAGGATACCGGGGTTCGCGGTCTCCTCGTAAATTTGGATTGCACCACCTGCTACGATCTCGGCAAAGGCACGAGGGCCTATAGAGGAGATTTCGAGAACAAGACAACCCTGAATATGGAATTGCTGCAAAAAGCACTGAGGCTTGTACATGGGCCGCACGATCGCATGTGACGTTCTCGTGGTCGGAGCAGGCCCGGCCGGGTCTTCCGCTGCCAGAGCCGCGGCTGAAATGGGTGTCGATACCGTTCTCATCGACGCAAAAATGCGCATCGGCGAGCAACCTCATTGCGGCGAATTCGTGCCCTCACGACTCTTCGGCGAATTTCATCTCGACAAATCCTGCATCATCCAATCTGTCGACTCCATGGAAACCCGGATTCTCACCGGACTGTCCGAATTCGGCCCGGATCTCTGCATTCCTGCGATGACAACTGTGTCCCCGGGACACATGATAGATCGGGTCCGATTCGACCGTGATTTGGCCCGGAAAGCATCAGAATCCGGAGCCCGTGTGTTCTCCGGAACTCGCTTGATTCGACACAAAAACGATTATTGGATTGCGAGAGCGCCGGAGTCCGAGATTTCCTTTTTCCCGAGAATTGTTATTGCTGCAGATGGACCGCTGTCGTCCGTAGGGTCTCTTCTTGGACTGCCAAGCTTTCAATTCTTGAAAGGACTCCAGGTTGAGGTGCCTCTTGCTGAGTCGATAGGGAAAACCATTATCTTCCTTGATAAGGCATTCTCGGGCGGTTACGGCTGGCTGTTTCCCAAGGGAATTGTCGCGAATCTGGGCATTGGCGCACGTCCTGATACGAATGTCCGTGACCTGCTCCGGAGCCTGGCAAGCGCTCTCATTACATCGGGTATGATCCGCGAAGGGATTCTCGCCCGATATGGAGGCATTATCCCGGTGTCAGGATTGCGACCTTCGTTGTGCGTGGAGAATGTTATTTTCTGCGGAGATGCTGCCGGCTTGACTCACCCCGTAACCGGTGCAGGGATACCTCAGGCAGTGTTCTCCGGCGATCTTGCGGGACGTGCAGCTTCGGCTGCAATCAAAAACTCAAGCGACCTGCCCATCAGAGAATACGAAGCCGAAGTGAGAGGCCGATACAAGGGCGTGATCGATCATGCGGTTTCCAAGAGAACTATCATGGGTTCCTGGAAAACAGGAACCGATACGGACTATGTAAAACTCTGCGAGCAGACCTGGATCGCTTTCAAAGGCTACAGGCAGCGGATAAGAAATGTTTCGAACGATCGTGTCGGGCAGAGTCATGCAGACTGAGTTGAATCCCGACCAGCGAGACCTCCTGCGTGCAGCCTGGGATCTATCGCGTGCGGCTCACGGATATTCGCTCTCCGTACACGTCCCGGGAATGTTTGTTGTGAACGGAAGGCGAGGCCGTTACAGGGCTGTTTCTATCACTGGAGGCACATGCGATCTGGGGTGTGAGCACTGCAAAGGTTTTCTCCTTCGGACAATGGCACACGCATCGACTCCGGAAAGCCTCGTTGAATATGGCAGAGCGGCCTTTGCCAGAGGCGACCACGGAATACTCGTGACAGGAGGCTGTGACAGTCTTGGAAGGCTTCCCTGGCGAGAATTCATCCCGGCAATCTCAAGACTGAAGCGAGAAACGGATCTTGTAATTACGGTTCACGCAGGACAGGTTGACACGGACACTGCCGTTGCTCTCAAACAATCGAGAGTGGATCAAGCGCTGGTGGATGTAATCGGCGACGATGGTACCGTTCGGGAAGTCTATCACCTTGATGACGGAGTCCGGACCATTCGCAAAACAATGGACGCTCTTGCCTTTGCAGGTCTGGAAATAGTGCCGCACATCTTGTACGGTTTGCATTACGGAGCGAAACGCGGCGAAGATCGAGCACTCGAAATGCTGAGGGATTATCCGCTCAGCAAATACGTGCTGGTTGTAATAATGCCTTCATCCGAAACGCCCATGAAGTTCGTCGAACCTCCAGCGCCTCTGGAAGTTGCGCTGTTTTTGGCCAAGGCTCGTCTGGAATTGCCTTTGCTTCAAGCGTCTCTCGGGTGCGCTCGCCCTCGTGGAAAGTACCGCAAAACATTGGATGTCTTGGCAGTTGCAGCGGGCATCAATTCTCTCGCGCTCCCATCCGAACAGGGCTTGAGAGAGGCTGAATCACGCGGGCTTGAAATCTGCTATAGTGAGACTTGCTGTTCGCTCGGAACATACATATCAGGAGATCGGTTCCAATGAATACCTGCCACAGTGTTGCAGAACCCGAACAATTTCAGGAAAGCCCGGATCATGTGAGGCTCTCTTTGGCTGCTGCGATGACGTTGGGATTCGTCCCCGGTTGGTTTTATCGCAATGCAAAGCTCGGGTGCATCAATCTTCTCTTGACATACCAGGGAGGCTGCAAAGCCAACTGTGCATTCTGCGGACTGGCCGCCGAGAAGCATGCTCCTCGTGGTACCAATTTCATAAGAGTCCCCTGGAAATCCTATGCAACGTCGGACGTCATTGAAGGAATCCGGAATGCGCCATCCCACGTGAGTCGCGTGTGTATTTCCATGATTACCCATCCGCGCTGTAAAGCAGACGTTTTGACCGTTTGCAGACGAATCGCCCGGGAAACCGGCAAGGCTGTTTCTCTGCTCATTTCTCCCACCCTGTTGCAGGAAGACGATTTACGAGCAATGAAACACGCGGGTGCAGATCGGGTGGGAGTAGCCATTGATGCGGCAATCCCGGAAATTTTCGAGCAACTCCGAGGCAAACCGGTGCATGGACCGCATTCGTGGGAGAAGTACTGGCATATCTATGAAAAGAGCGTGAGTGTTTTCGGCAGAGACAAGGCCGGTGTACACCTTATCTGTGGGCTGGGAGAAACGGAACGGCAGATGGTGGAAGCCATATCCAGAGCGAGGAATATGGGGGGATTCACTCATCTCTTTTGTTTCTTTCCCGAACGAGGTTCCCGCATGGAGAAACACCCGGTTCCGAAAGCTGCGACATACAGGCGGATTCAACTGGCCCGCTGGTTGATTGATACTGATGTTTCGACACTGGATCTCATGAGATTTGATGAATGCGGACGAATCATTGATTTCGGCATCCCGGAAGCAAAGATGCAGCAGGTGATCGACAGCGGCACGCCATTTCAGACGTCAGGCTGCCCCGGACCTGACGGAAAAGTTGCCTGCAATCGTCCGTACGGGAACGAAAAACCCGGTCCCGACATCAGGAATTATCCCTTTCCGCCGGATGTAGAGGATCTCACCTTGATAAAAGCTCAGTTAATGGATTACAGCAGCTAATTGCGTGGGTGGCCCAAATAAGCGCAAACACTAGGAGGCTGTCTCAAAACTTCCTAATCGTTTAGGATGCGGGTAAGCAGAAAAGGTCGACACCGGAACCACTCGAGAGTGAACAACGAGAATTCTTAGGGTCCTCATGGTAACTGCGACCTTAACGCTTGTCATTGCAAGCGACGTGGCAATGACAGCATTTGATGGACTGCTGAATGGACATCCCGATACTCTGTGCGAACACATGCTCACATCTGTGAGCGTACCCAATGTTTGGCAGTTACGATACCGCCTTGAACATATAGATCTTGGATCGATATTCTGAAACAATTTCCGCAGGGGCGCCAACCTATTGGCATTCGCTGTATGGAAACGAGTGCATCGGTTGAATTTCAGATCTCAAACCGGTATAGTTTTATTGCTAAACCGCATATGTTCCCGGTCCGAAGCTTTCGGCCACGAACGTCCTGCGAAGCTCTTTTTTCATATTACGGAAAATATGCAGAAGTCATTGTTGCGACGCTGCGGTTAATACTCCCGCCGGAGGACAAAAATGGCGGAAAGAATTCTCATTTTCGATACTACACTAAGGGATGGAGAACAATCTCCCGGCGCTACCATGAACCAGCAGGAAAAGCTGCAAATGGCCCGCCAATTGGAGAAATTGGGTGTTGATATTGTGGAAGCCGGTTTTCCGGCAAGTTCTACAGGAGATAAAGAAAGTGTCGCCCTCATTGCAGGTGCTCTTCATAAATCCCGCGTGGTTGCTCTTGCTCGAACAGTTGCAGAAGATATCGAAACCACATGGCGTGCTGTGGAGAAAGCAGCTTTTCCAGGAATTCATACCTTCATCGCGACCAGCGATATTCATATGCAACACAAATTGAGAATGTCGCGTCAGGAGGTTATCGATCGGACAGGACAGGCTGTCCGCCTTGCTCGTTCGCTCTCCGATTGGGTAGAATTCTCCTGTGAGGACGCTACACGCAGCGACCCGGCTTTCATGTGTCAGGTGATTCAGACTGCCGTAGATGAAGGCGCAACGACGATCAACGTGCCCGACACGGTGGGCTATGCACATCCCGATGAAATGTCCGAGTTAATCCAGATCGTCAAGAAAACCGTTACAGGTTTGGAAAACGTCGTCCTCTCGGTTCATTGCCATAACGATCTGGGATTAGCCGTAGCAAACACGCTTGCAGCAATTAAGGCCGGCGCTCGCCAGGTGGAATGCACCATCAACGGTATCGGTGAGAGAGCCGGAAACGCTGCACTCGAAGAAATAGCCATGATTCTGAACACCCGGAAAGAGGCCTTCGGTTATTACACGGGAATTGTCACCGAGCAGATTTTTCACACCAGCAGACTTGTCACAAGTATTACCGGCATACCTGTTCAGCCAAATAAGGCTATTGTAGGCGCAAACGCTTTTGCGCACGAGTCCGGGATTCATCAGGATGGAGTCATCAAAGAACGCACCACCTATGAAATAATGAATCCTGAGAGCGTTGGTATCGCCAAGTCTTCTCTGGTCCTGGGAAAACACTCGGGACGCCATGCATTTCGCGAACGTGCCAAATCATTGGGATATATATTGACTGACGATGAGCTAAATAGAAGCTTCAAGCGCTTCAAAGATCTGGCCGACCGCAAGAAAACCGTGTTTGATGAGGACATTGAAGCCGTCATCGCTGAAGAAGTGCTCAGATCCGATCAAACGTATAAGCTCCTGTCTTTGACCGTAATGTCCGGCTCGCACGTGGTACCGACAGCAACAGTACGCATGGAGATCGACGGAGTGGAATACCACGGAGCAGAACTCGGTAACGGTCCCGTGGACGCTACTTACAATGCCATTATGAAGCTGACTGGCAGGGCACCGAAACTCTTACGCTTTTCCATTAGCAGTATTACCGGAGGCACGGATGCTCTCGGTGAAGTTACCATCCGTTTAGAGGAAGAAGGAAATCAGTCAATCGGAAAAGGTGCTCACGAAGACATTCTCGTTGCCGCGGCAAAAGCGATGGTTAATGCAATGAACAGGTTGGATTATCTTTCCAAATTACCGAAACCCTCTATCAGACTTTGATCGGCAACAGAGACCGTGTTTGAGGGCATCGCTGCGTTTGGGAGTTCGGTCTTAGAAAGCTTCAGTTTAGTTGAGTTTTGTTATGCGACGATCTCTGTGAATGTCGCGACTGAAACGCATTTCCGATGTACACGCGCGTGTTTTTTAAAATCGTAATATCGTAATAGTTCTACCAAAAATCTATTGCAGTTAAACGAATACTACTTCATAATGCAAAGGCTTACCCATCGCAGTTTCGGATTCTCGCTAAAAGACCCAGGGCAATCTTGCCGATACAAATTAGAATCTCCAAGAAGAGAGGAGTGAATCTATGGCCGGAGACAAGTACGAAGAAAAAGAAAGGTTTGACGGGCAGAAGGTGAAAATTCTTCTCCCTACGTATGCTGTCGGTGCCGATGAAGATCGTTACCAATGGCGAAAGAATATCGATGCAGTCAACGTTGGTGAGCAGAGCCAACCCGTGATGAGATATCTCACCTCGGCTGAGCGGTATTTCTACTCGAAAGAGTGGTTCGGAAGCGAGAAACGGAAAAATCCCGCCTGAGGCATTCGTAGTATATACCCCTCATGAATCATTGTAGGTCAAGGAAGGTGGCAAATGGCTGAACTGCCAAAAGTAAAATATTCGGGAAAAATACGTGAAATAAAAATTGGGAAGCCGGGTTGCGAGATAACCGTAGGCGGCGAAACCGCTTACAATTTCTACTCCTTTGAAGGAAAAACTCCCAATGCGCCGAAACTAGCGCTGCAGGTTTTGGATATAGTGCCCGAAGAGTGGGCTGCCGAGGCATTGGCTCCGTTCAAAGACGTGCTGGGAGATCCAGTGGCTTGGGCCAAGAAGTGCGTCGACGAGTACAAAGCGGATGCCGTGTGCCTTTGGCTTACCGGCACAGATCCCAACGGAAAAAATCTTTCAGCCGAGCATGCTGCGAAAGTGGCTAAGGAAGTGGCGGAAGCCATTAATGTTCCGCTGATCGTGTGGGGCACGTCAAGCGACGTCAAGAATACGGAAGTGCTCAAAGCGGTGGCGGAAGCATGCGCCGGTTTGAATGTGGTCATTGGCCCGGTAACAGAAGGCAACTACAAGCAGGTCGGAGCGGCGGCAATCGCATACAAGCATACGGTAGCCGCAAATACGCCGATAGACATCAACTTAGCCAAGCAGTTGAACATTCTTCTGGAGAACCTCGGCGTTCCCAACGACAAAATACTCGTGGATCCCACTACAGGTGGTGTGGGCTACGGTATGGAGTACTGTTATTCCATTATGGAGAGGATCAGACAGGCAGCTCTGACCCAGAACGACGACAAGCTCCAGTATCCCATAATTAACAATGTCGCCGAGGAAGTGTGGAAAACCAAAGAAGCCAAACTTTCTACGGATGCGGATCCCAAATTGGGCGAGGCAGGAACTCGCGGGATCAACCTGGAAGCCATCACTGCATTGAGTGCTCTCCAGGCTGGCTCGGATCTTCTGATCCTGAGACATCCAAAGACTCTCGAACATATTCGCAAATATATTTCCAGTATTATGGTGGAGACCACCCTGGATGCAATGGGAGTGGATTTAAAGCTTATCGAAGCAGCGGCACCCAAGGCCGAACCCGCAGCAGCAAAACCGGCGGCGGCAGCCCCGAAACCTGCTGAAAAACCGGCACCTGCACCTGCACCTCCCAAGGCAGCCGAACCGAAAGAGGAGAAAGCTCCCCCTGTAACCAAGCCGGCAGCTCCCAAAGCTGCAGCGAAACCGGCAGTCGAAGAAGAGGAAGCGATAATGGGATTGACAAAAGACGATGTTCAAGGCCTCAAAGAAATGGTCGGCTTCTTCAAGGCATTGAAGACGGCCATGGGGGCTGATGCCCCGGTTGCAAAAGCTGAAGGTCCTGCCGTAGTGGCACCTCCGCCCAAGAAAAAAGAAGTCGGACCTGCCGATTGGACTCAATACGCAATTGATACTCCAACGATTGAGGGACTGAAGAAAGCGGATCGCGAAGGCTACACCACTGCTTTCCATCGTGCCCGGACCATGACCGCATGCCCCATCGGTAAAGGCGGAACCTGCTGCAAAATCTGCAACATGGGCCCCTGCCGGGTGCTTCCTCCCAAGGGCAAAGACGAAACGCCCGAAGAGAGAAAAAAACGAACCGGTCTTTGCGGCGCCACCCCTGAAACCATCGCGGCGAGAAACTTCGCAAGAATGGTTGCCGCCGGTGCAGCAGCCCACAGCGACCACGGACGCCATGTCGCTCACACCTTCCTGCATGCCGCAAAAGGCGAACTCCCCGATTACCAGATCAAAGACATTCCGAAGCTCTTCGCCATTGCAATGGACTATGATATTCCCACTGAAGGCCGCGAAATTAAAGACATCGCAATTGATGTCGGCAAGAGAGCTCTGCAACAGTACGGTCAGCAGGATGGCGAAATCCTGAACGTGAAACGGGCCCCGCTGAAACGCCAGGAGATCTGGAAACAAGAAGGAGTCATCCCGGCAGGAATCGACAGACCGGTTGTCGAAGTCATGCACATGACCCATATGGGTGTGAACCAGGAAATGGAACACATCATCCGCCTGGCGACAAAATGCTCCCTGGCCGACGGTTGGGGCGGCTCCATGATCGCCACGGATCTTTCCGATATTCTCTATGGAACTCCGGTTCCGATCCTCGGCAAAGTCAACCTCGGCTGCATGAAAGAAGACACCGTAAACATTATCGTTCACGGACATGAGCCGTCATTGTCGGAAATCATCGTTCAGGCAGTGCAAGATCCGGAAATGATCGCCTATGCAAAGAGCAAAGGTGCAACCGGTGGTATCAGCCTGGGCGGTATTTGCTGTACTTCCAATGAAATCCTGATGCGCCACGGTATTCCTGTCGCCGGTAATTACCTGCAGCAGGAAATCGCAGTTATCACGGGCGCTCTCGAAGCCATCGTGGTGGACGTCCAGTGCGTCATGCAGGGATTGGCAGAGCTGGCCAAGTGTTTCCACACTCAGGTGGTTACAACCAGCCCGATTGCCAAGATGCAGGGAGCTTACAAGCATTATAGCTACGATGAGCGATATGGACTCGAAACGGCAAAAGCTATCGTAAAAGACGCTATCGACAATTTCCCGAATCGTGACAAGAACAAAGTGTCGATTCCCACAGAGCAGCAGGACATGGTTGTCGGGTTCAGCCACGAAACCATCAGTTACATGCTGGGTGGCATGTTCCGAGCCAGCTATCGGCCTCTGAACGACAATATCATCAACGGTCGTGTTCGAGGTCTCGCTGGTATCGTCGGTTGTGGCAATGCCCGGGTAAAGAACGATTATCTGCACGTGGAACTTGCTAAAGAGCTTATCAAGAATGACGTGCTCGTGCTCACAACCGGTTGCTCCGCCATCGCCCTCGGAAAAGCCGGTCTGCTCACTCCGGAAGCTTCAAAATACTGCGGTGCGGGACTTGCCGAAGTCTGCGAGACAGTGGGAATCCCGCCGTGCCTCCATATGGGATCCTGCGTGGATAATAGCCGAATCCTCATGGCCGCAACTGCAGTGGTAAGAGATGGTGGTCTGGGCGACGACATCTCCGATCTGCCCGCAGTCGGCTGCGCCCCGGAATGGATGAGTGAAAAAGCCGTCTCTATCGGCCAATACTTTGTCGCCTCTGGCGTATACGTGTTGTTCGGTGTCGGTTTCCCGACCATCAACGAAGACGTCTGCACCAATTATCTCTTCAAAGATATCGAGAAGACGTATGGCGGTCGTTGGGATTTCGTGGAAAAAGACCCGTACGAAATGGCCAAGAGGATCATCGCTCAGATCGATGCAAAGAGAAAGGCCCTCGGCATAGACAAAGCGAGAGAGCGCGTGCTCATGGATATGGCAATGCGCAGAGAAATAGCCGGATAGCCTCCAACCGGGGGAGGACGGAGATTCCTTCCCCTCTTTATGCGAATTTCTCGACAGGAGGAACTAAACAGTGTCTAAGATTATTGCAGCGAATGTCGTAGCCGGAGCCCACAAAGTCTATGAGAAGGCCCGGAAGAAATACGAAATGGCCGTGCAAAAGTACGGCAAGAAGAAAGAAATATCTTTCCCGAACACCGGTTACTACCTGCCGGTCATCTACGGGATCCTCGGTTTTCCGGTGAAAAACCTCGGTGATGCAGGTTTGGTCCTGGATCGTTCCGAGCAGCTTATTCCTCCCCTGATCCGTGAGAAGGCTCACCTTCCGTACTTGGGACCGATCCTGGACGCCGGTATGGCTTCTCTTTTTAACTATGAAATCATCGAAGCCATTCGTTATCTTGAAGAACCTGATTTTTATCTCCCCGCGGAAGATCCCACAGATGACAAACTGTGGCTGGGCGCGGCTGATGACGTCATTTTGAGAAAACGCGGCGTGGAATTCGTGGATGGGACCGCTCCCGGATTTGCCGCAATCGTCGGCTCTGCCCCCACAAAAGAAATAGCCGCTGAAATGGCTCTGGAACTGCAGAAGAAGAACCTGTACGTGTTCATGGCCGCACAGCACAATGGCACGACCTTCTCTCAGCAGCTCCGTGAAGCCGGTGTTCAAATCGGTTGGCCCACTCGTCTCGTACCCTTTGGTCCGGACATTTCTTCAGCCATCTTTGCTGTCGGTTTTGCAACTCGTGCGGCTTTGAGCTTCGGTGGTATCGAGCCGGGCGATTTCCGCAAAGTCCTGATCTACAATAAAGATCGTGTTTTCGCGTTCGTCCTGGCGATGGGCGATGTCAGTGACGAATGGTATGCGGCTGCAGCGGGTTGCATCAATTACGGCTTCCCGACAATAGCCGATACCCCGATTCCTCAGATACTTCCTACAGGCGTGTGCACATACGAGCACGTCGTTTCCAATATTCCTCACCAGGAAATCGTTGCCAAAGCGATTGAAGTGCGCGGCCTCAAAGTAACGGTTACCGAAGTTCCGGTTCCCACCGCTTACGGTCCTGCCTTCGAGGGTGAGCGAATCCGTGGCGAAGACATTTACATGGAAGCTGGCGGCGGCAAGACTCAGGCAGTCGAGCTCACCGTTATGAAGGACATGAACGAAGTCGAAGACGGCAAGATAGAAGTTATCGGTCCGGACCTGAAGGACATCGAGGCAGGCACCCGTGTGCCTCTGGGTATTCTTGTGGAGGTTGCAGGCCGTAAGATGCAGTCCGACTTCGAGCCCATTCTTGAACGCCAGATCCACCATTTGATCAACTATGCTCAGGGTTTGATGCATATAGGACAGAGAGACATAGCCTGGGTGCGTATTGGAAAAGGTGCAGTGGAAAAAGGCTTCAGCCTGAGCCACATCGGGTCCATTCTCCATGCCAAGCTGCATCAGGACTTCGGTTCGGTTCTGGACAAGGTTCAGGTGAAGGTCTTCACGGAAAAAGACAAAGTTGACGATCTCTTGAAACAGGCCAGAGAAGTCTACGCAAAAAGAGATGCCCGAGTTGAAGGCATGACCGACGAAGACGAGCCCATTTTCTACTCTTGCACGCTGTGCCAGAGTTTCGCTCCGTCGCACGTTTGCGTTGTCACTCCGGAACGTACCGGCCTTTGCGGTGCATACAACTGGCTCGATTGCAAGGCATCATTCGAGATCAATCCCACGGGACCGAACCAGCCGATTGAAAAGGGCAAAGTCATCGACGAGCGCCTAGGACAATGGGAAGGCGTTAATGAATTCGTTCAGAAGGCATCCCGCGGAAAAGTCGTGAAGTACAACGCATACTCCATTATGGAAGATCCCATGACCTCTTGCGGTTGCTTCGAGTGCATCGCAGCAGTGCTCCCGGTTGCCAATGGAGTTATGACTGTTGACCGCGACTACAAAGGCCCCACGCCATGCGGTATGAAGTTCACGACCTTGGCGGGTAGCGCGGGTGGTGGAAACATTACTCCTGGTTTTGTCGGTCACAGCAAGCTCTATATCGGCTCGAAGAAATTCGTTGCCGCAGAAGGCGGAATCCTCCGTCTTGTGTGGATGCCGAAGGCTCTCAAAGAGATGCTGAAGGAAAAAATCGACAGACTTGGAGCAGAACGAGGTGTTTCCAATCTGTCCGACCGGATTGCAGATGAAACAGTGGGCGTGACTGAAGACGAGATTTATCCGTTCCTTCAGGAGAAAGAGCATCCGGCTGTTTCTATGGATTCCATCGTCGGATAAGCGTACGGATATCCGGTATATAAATGACCAGGGGGCTCTATCTCCCCAGAGCCCCCTTATACATAACGAAATGATTCTTCCTTGGGGTTTTTATGGCCTCGAGAGGGAGGTGAATGTCTATGGCTCTTTCGGGAATTCAGATCTTCAAAATGATGCCCAAGAAAAACTGCGGGGAATGTGGAGTTCCCACGTGTCTCGCCTTTGCCATGAACCTGGCAGCCGGAAAAGCTGAACTGGCCCAGTGCCCGTACGTTTCCGACGAAGCCAAAGAAAAGCTTGCATCAGCTTCTGCTCCTCCGATCAGAACGGTTCAGATCGGTGTCGGTGATAGTGCAGTCAAAACAGGTGGAGAGACGGTTCTTTTCCGCCATGAGAAAACCTTTAACAACCCCACAGCCCTGGGATGCCTCATTGCAACATCGGAAAGCGATGCATCAGTGGACGGCAAGCTTAAGGCTTTCAAGGAATTGAGATATGAGCGGGTCGGTCTTACGCTGAAACCCGATCTCATTGCAGTCAAGGACGCAGGCGATCCGACCAAGTTTGCAGCAATAGCGAAGAAAGCTTCGGATGCAGGCGCCGCTCTGGTGCTGATTTCCGATAATCTGGATGCGCTCAAAGCTGCTCTGGCTGAAGTCGGCAAGAATAAGCCTCTGGTTTATGCGGCTACTGCAGCCAATGTTGACGCCATTTCAGCACTCTGCAAAGAGTACGATGTTCCCGTCGCAATCAAAGCCTCAAAGGTGGGCGATCTGGCCACCATGAGTGCTTCGTTGATGGAAAAAGGTCATAAGGATATCGTCCTCGATTCCGGCTCCAGAGACTTGGCGGAATTGGTTCGGGACAACATTATGATCCGCAGATTGGCTCTGGAGAAACTGTACAGACCGCTCGGCTTCCCCACAATCGTTTTCCCGTGCGAAATGGCCGACAATCCGGTTGATGAAGCAATCATAGCTGGCACGTTCATTTCCAAGTACGGCGGCATTGCCATATTGAGCGATCTCAAAGGCGAACTGCTGTTCCCCTTGCTGCTCCAGCGCTTGAATATCTTCACCGATCCTCAGCGCCCCATGACGACCGAGCAGGGCATTTATCCCATCAACAACCCGGGAGAAGACTCTCCTGTGTTGATCACCAGCAATTTCTCCCTGACCTATTTTATCGTATCCGGAGAAGTGGAAGCCAGCAGAGTGCCTTCGTGGCTCCTGGTGCTCAATACGGATGGTCTTTCGGTTCTCACTGCATGGGCGGCAGGGAAGTTTGTTGCCGATCTTATCGGTCCATTCGTGAAGAAGTCCGGAATCGAAGAGAAGACCAAGACCAGAAAGCTCATTATTCCGGGCGCGGCTGCAATCATCAGCGGTGATCTGGAAGAAGAGCTTCAGGGATGGGGTGTAGCCATCGGTCCCAGAGAAGGTGCACACATCCCTGCTTATCTGCGTCAAAACTATGCCTGATCCGGATGTCCGGACCTGAGCTATTGTCACGGGGAAGAGATTTTTTCTTTTCCCCGTAGTCCTTCCAAGGAACACCCGGCAAAGATTTACGTTTCAAACTACCCTCAAAATGTGTTATTCGATCTTAATGATTTTGAGTGAATCGGAGTTAATCAGGAGGTACTGTCCATGATAAATGTGGTGGCTGAAAACATTAACATCATGTCCAAGTACACCGGCAATGCAATGAGGGAGAAGGACCCCAAGCCGATCCAGGAATGGGCGATCAAGCTTACCGAAAAAGGAGCTGATCTGCTGGATCTCAACCTGGGTCCGGCACGCAAGGGCGGTCCCGAAATGATGCAATGGCTGGTGCAAACCGTTCAGGAAGTCACGGATCTTCCTCTCTTCCTGGATACGACCAACAACGATGCCGTCGAGGCAGGGCTTCAGGTCTACAAGGTGAAGCAGGGAAGAGCGGTCATCAATTCCATTATGGCCACTCCCGAGCGCATGGCCCTACAAATGCCGCTGGTCACCAAGTACGACTGTGACATGGTTGGACTTATGTGGGGTCCTGATGGCATCCCCAGAGACGAAAACGAACGCGCGGTCCTCTTGGACAGCATGATGACTCAAGCAGCCGAACACGGAATCGAGCTCGAAAGAATCTGGTTCGACCCCATCGTGGTGCCGGTTTCTTCCCAGCAACAGGAACTGCAGGGCTGCACGACATTCATGCAGTGGTTGCCTGATCTTGCTCCGGGCTCAAAATCTACCTGCGGTCTGTCCAACGTTTCCAATGGATCTCCCGACGAACTCAGAGACATACTCAATCAGGTGTACCTCTGTATCCTCAAGAAATGCGGCATAACATCAGCGATTCTTGATGGCTTCGACGAAGCGATCGTCAAGATCGCTCACGATGAAGAAATGGAACTGGAAAACCTCGTGGGTCGCATTTTCGACGGTGAAGAAGTGGACACCGCTGGAATGAGCAAACGGGAAGTGGATTTCGTGAAAACAGCCAGACTGCTGTTCGGCAAATCCTTGTATTCTCATTCCTGGCTCGATCTCTAGACTAACATTTCATATTTCTGAAAAACAAAGGACGGAGAAGCTCTTATGACCGGAGCTTCCCCGTTTTTTACGTGAATTCGCTTTCAAGCAGTAACACTGGGGAAACCCTTCTTGTATACCGATTCTCGAAAGTAATCACGGATTGTGAAGAGCAGTTCCCAGCAATTGGTAGCGCCGGCCTCCGTGCCGGCGAACAATTCACCAAACAAAGCAATAAGTTATCGCCGACAGGGACGCCGGCGCTACTGATTCTTCCCATTGCAGGCATTGGATTCCGTCAAGACTTTCGATAACAGCTATAAGAAGTGTTTCCCCAAACCCCTTCCCAAGAACTTTTAGCATTGGGTTTAAATCATGGTTTTTTCATAGAAAAACCATGATTTAAACCAGTGTTAAAAGTTTTTTGGAGGAGTTTGAGGAACCTTTTTTGTAAAAAAGGTTCCTCAAGTGTTACTTCTTTGAAAGCGAATTGCATGAAATCTCAAGTACTTCCTCCCGCGAGTATTTGCCTGTCTTCAGCTTCCACGGTAATGACGAATGGAATCGTAAGAATTCGCCACATCGATCTGTTAAGCCCCTCTTGTTCCTGCATCCCCACTACATACCTGGGACTGTCGGGTCCTGCCGATTCCGAAAGCACTTCGGCCCAAAATACCTCGACACGAAATGCATTCGATTCAGGATTCTTTGCCCAGTTCGCAAACTCACTGTCTGCCCCGTTCGCAAGCTTCCAATCAACGGGTTCAGGCTGCGGATCCGTCAGTGTACCGGACTCGGAATTCTCGACGGCATAGCAAAATACCAGGTCCGAGCGGTACCTTCGGATACCGAACAATACTCGCGCCCATTCCGCGAAATATAGACCGACCATTATCAGACCGATAGCGAAAAGCACTTCAAAGACGTAATCAAACGCGTGCACTTTGAGAAATTCCATATATGGCATTTCAAAAGCGGGCCGTTGAAAATGGACGAGCCGTGAAAAACCGAGAACCAGAGGAAAAAAACTCAGTGGTAAGCACAGGAAGCCTCCAGGCCGTGCGACAAGGCCCCAGTTTTCCGGAAGGTTTTCTATCAGGGTTCCTTTTGTGCTTCCAAGTGTCTCGGCCGTAAAACGGATAGAAGGACGGGAAAGTCCATTGGATGCATTCAACAACTTACAGCCTTCTTCAAGGAGAGCGAAAAACATAGGAGGATTGACGCGACCTTTAACTGACAGGGCTTCGCCGGATCTTGAGAATTCTTTCTTCCGAAAAGGGAAAAAAGTGACTATGAGAACTAAATTTGCCAAAAGTGTCAGGCCGATAAGAGCATAGAGAGGTCGGGCTGCCGGGACAAGATACGTGACCGAAATCTGCAGGTAGCGCCTGAGCAATCCGGGAATAGCAGAGACGGCCTGAAAAACGAACGCGATGATCAAAGCCAATAGCAGAATCTTCAGGCAGGATTTGAGCATACGTCCGGTCAACTCGTACGAAATCGGGCTGATGCTCCTGGAGGATTTCCACACTCTACCCATAATGCGTGCAGACCAGGAAGATTGTCTCCAATATTGTGGAAATCCTGTACGGAGAGTCTCGGAGACCAAACCCGGATCAGCGAAATCAGGAGATTGCTGCGGTAATTGCCCGCTGCGCAAAACATCCCCTAACCCGGAGAAGAACCACATGATACCGATCAGTATGGCACAAAGCGAACTGATCGCGGAAATCAGGTCTCTGGCGATAAAGGAAAGCGATGCCAGGATCCGTTCCGAAACATCCGCCGGAAGAGATAGGGGAAAAAACGGCGCCAGTCTGCTCCATAACAGTTTCGCCTGGAAATATCCCATCCACGCAATGGAGATCCCGGCTAACACAAAGACAAGGCCCACGAATAATTTGCCATCAATCTTAATTTTGTCTTTTGCAAAGAATCGGCTCATAAGAATCTCACCTTTTCAACAGCCTACCATTCCCTCTGTTCTCGGACAAGGTTCATGTTGCGAACGGAAACACTTTGTGGTATGTAGGCGCCTGTTTTAGCGCAAGATCATCAATCATGGTGCCATGTTTCAGTTCTTCTCTACGCTCCCCCGGAAAGGAGTCGAACAGTGCTTATTGTCAGATTGTTTTTAATCGTGAGCACCGGCCTGATACTCAGCCTGTCGTTACCTTCCCTTTACGCACAAGAAAAGAAAAACGTCACCCCCCAAGTTGATTCAACAGCATCCCGACTCCTGGGAACATGGGAAATCTATCAGACCAAGGAACCGGGACAGCCTTATACAAGAGGATACAAGGGACGACCTTTCGTGCACAAGGGACCGAATGCTTTCACTCTTATTTTGGAATACCGCCAGGATGGAACATTCCGGCGCCTCACCAGAATCGGACAGGATGAAGCCGTCCAGGGCGGCACCTGGAAATTCGGCGGCAACGAGCTCCGGCATTTACGTAAAGGAGCCAGTGAAGAAGAAGTCATGTACGTGCGGTTCGACAATAAGGACCAATACACTTCCATAGAGGTCTACGAATCCACCAGCGATCCCGGGCTGTTCGCACAATTCCGAAGAGGCCAGGAATAGGAGATAATCCGGGAGAACTGCTTGCGATCAAATTTCAGCAGAACTCCCCATCCTCCGATAGACGCTAGCTTTGTCCCAATCTCTTCGTCCCTGCGGGGCGAATGGAAACAGCCCGGTAATTTATTGCCGGGGGCTCCCGTGAATCAGCCGTCCCTCTGGGACTCAAAAATCCTTTATAATTGCTCAGGCAACCGGCGATGAATCGCCGGTCTATTGTCGACTGTTCCTCCGGAACAAAAGACAAAATAGACTTATAATAAGTGCCGAAACTAATGCCTGATTCAGAAAAGAGTATTGGTGGGTGCCGGCCTCCGTGCCGGCACATCTTCAATATAATCAATGATATCAATAGAATGGACCGGCAGGGACGCCGGTCCCTACTAATATTTTGTACTGGAGCGTGGGATAAACGTCAGAATTTTTGGCAACACCTATAAAGCTACAACGAAACATAAAAATCCTGTGCAACCCCGCCCTAGGAATCTTCCTAACCGTCTGGCGATATCACTCCCCACGGGGATTTTTATAGGAATCGCTATATCTACGTTCCTGCCTGAAGAATCAGGATGGTTGCAGTCAGGCCGAAGATCACGTTTGCTCCCCATCCTGCCATTACGGGTGGAATGTACCCCCCATTGCCCAGAGCAATAAATATTGTGTGGACAACCCAATAGCTGAACGCGGTGAGAAGAGACAAACCAAGCCCAAGCGCAACACCGCCGCCCCGCGGGTTTACCTTCACCGCAAAAGGCACTCCAAGAGCAGCCATGATGAGACAAACCAGGGGAAACGCGAGCTTATCATGCCAATCCACCAGATAGCGGGTAGGCGATTGTCCCTCATCCATTAGCTTGTCGATATACTCACCGAGTTGGGTGAGGGTCATTTCTTTGGCTATCTTCTCCACCCGGTCAAAATTATCCGGTGGCTTCTGCAGAGAACTCCGCATTGAAGGGAGGCTTTCCACTTCGAACTTGCCTTCCGGTGTGCGACTGATCTTGTTGACTCCGTAGAGCATCCAGTGATCGTTCCACCATTTGGCTTTGTCAGCAAATATCCGCTCGGTCAGATGGTATTCCGGGTCCCAGCGAACAATGGAAACGTGTTCCAGGGTTCTGGCAGGTTTATCGAATTTCTTCACGAATGTTACGGAATCTTTGGAGCGTATCCATATCTGATCTTTCTTGAAAAGAGTGGTATCTGATTTTCCCGCAATTTCAACGTTCTGGATGTATTCGCTGTAAGAATTGGACCACGGAATCACGGTCTCATTGGCGAAGAACATGAGAATCGAGGCAATCACACCGATGACTGCTACCGGACGCGAAATACTGAGCGCATCGATTCCGTTGGCCTGCATCGCAATTATTTCCGAATTCCGTGCCATCATGAGCAAAGAAAGCATTCCTGCCATTAGAATCCCGAGAGGAATGGCAAAGTACAGATATCCGGGAAGCTTTACGAGGAAATACTTGAGCATGAGCCACCCGGAAGGATTGTGTTCAAAGTAATACTTGATCTTATCAGTAAGCTCTACCAGCAGAAATACGAGAATGAACCCGAAGACACAAAGTGTGAACACTTTGAGGAATTCACGTGTTATGTATTTGTCCAGGATGCGCACAGCAATGTTCTTTCAACTTGAGTTGTAGCAAATGTCAGAATTCTTGTCCGATTGCGAAAAGCGCTTCTCGAAAATCGGTGGGTGCCGTGCCTTCCTTCGTGCCGACACATTTTTCATAGTAAATCGACCAGTTCGGTCTGGCAGAGACACCGGACCCTACCGTTCCTCATTAAAGGAAGGGTGTTCAAAAGGTCAGAAATTATACCAACCGCTATGTAAGCACGGTCTGTCGGGAGACCGTCTTAGTCATTGATTCTGTCACGGACGTCTCACAGAACCAGGGTTTCTTAACGCGACAACGCCGCCCACCAGACGTTTTAAGTGCAAGCGTATTATTATAACGCCATTTCGTTTTCCATGCAGCTTGTTGCTCACCTGGCACGTCTCGCGTCGAGAATCCACGGGTTATCCAGAAGATATCGGGCAGTCCGGCGTATCCCTTCTTCTATCGAGATTTCAGGTCGGAATCCTGCAGAGCCCAACTTGGATACGTCAAGATGGACGAAGGGGCTGTCACCGATCCAACCTCTGATTCCGCCGGTGCATCGGAATGCAACGTTTTTCAGGCCCATTTCCTCGCACACGATATCCGCAAGTCTGAGAACATTCATGTATTCCGTGTGACCTAGATTGAGGACGTTCTTGGAGTCGCCGAAGCTTTCCAATGCCTGAAAGATCCCTTTCACTCCGTCTTGCACATGGAGATAGGACTTTTTCTGATTACCGTCACCAAGAATTTCGAGCTCGTGAGGATTTGCTCTGAGTTTATTTATGAAATCGAATACTACGCCATGTGAATATCGTTCACCGATCCACGAAACGAATCGGAAGATATGGCTCGTGATTCCGAAATATTCGCAGTACGCTTCTATGATGCCCTCTGCCGCGAGTTTGGATGCTCCGTACAGCGAAGTCTGCAACGGAGCGTAATCTTCCGGAGTCGGAAAAACATCGGGTTCGCCGTACACCGTAGCCGAACTCGTGAAAACAATACTTGTCGCACCGGTCTTCACCATTGCTTCCAAGACCCGGTGGGTACCAATGATATTCTGTTCCAGATCGATAGAGCGATCGGCTTTTCCTCCTCGCACGTCTGCATTGGCCGCGAGGTGAAACACGGTTTCAACGCCCTCCATTGCCGCAGATAGTCGCTCAACCTCCAGGATGTCTGCCTGAACACATTCCACCAATCCAGATTGCCTGCTTTTATCAAGATGTCTCAGGAATCCCGACGACAAATTGTCGTACACAACGACTTCATGGCCCCGAAGGACCAGCTCATCCACAATGTGGCTTCCGATAAATCCGGCACCACCCGTAACAAGGGTCTTCATACCTTTCCTCTCGATGCACAATCAAAACAGTAAGATCGCTGGGAACCTTTTTACAAAAAGGTTCCAGCGATCTTACTGTTTTGATTGTGTATTATCGGGTCCTTTCCGCGGCAGGCCTGCTGATTCTTCAAGGGTATCGATAATGTACAATGGTCTGTCACGCGTTTCTTCATAGGATCGTACGAGGTACTCTCCCAGGATACCCATTCCTGTAAGCACTATCCCCGACAGTTCCGTTATCAGCAGCCCGAGGGCAACAAAGGGCCATTTGTCTGAGAATCCTGTCAGAACCCCGAGAATTATCCACAGAAGAGCAAGAACCATCGCAATCACCGCCAGGCTCGCGCCGGTGAAGAGAAGTAAACGGACAGGTACGCGCGAAAAAGGTACAATGCCGTCTAATGCAATATCGAACGCTCCTGCAAAGCTGATTTGCGTTTTGCCCGAGTATCGAGGCTCACGTTCATAAGGGATTACCGTAGTTTTGAATCCGACTGCCGCAGTGAGGCCCCTCAGAAATCCATGCCGTTCTCGGAAAGTGGAGAGTTCCTTGACTACTCTTGCATCCAGTAAACGGTAATCGCCCGTGTCTCTCGGAACCGGGACCTCGGAGATCTTTTCCAGAATGCGGTAGAAAGCTTGAGCCGCCTTCAAATACAGAAAGTTCTCGCCTTTTCTTGAAGTGCGTTGCGCCAATACTACCTGGTACCCCTGCTTCCATTTCTGTATCATTTCGCCAATGAGTTCGGGTGGATCCTGGAGATCTGCATCAATGATCACGCAAGCGTCTCCTACGGCGTGATCCAGCCCTGCGATGAGAGAAAGAGGCTTTCCTATCCTCCGGGAAAAAGTGAGAAGCCGAATCGGATTCCCCTGGGCAATAAGGTCCATAATGACTTCGCGAGTCCGATCGGGGCTCGGGTCCAGGGCAAACACAATTTCCCACAGATAACCCAGAGGAGCCATGACTTGCCCTATTCTGTCCACGAGAGGCACTACATTCTTTTCTTCCCTGTAAAGGGGAATCACAATGCTTATAACAGGAGACTGCGGTTGAAATTTGGATGATTGCACTTCAGACATCTCACACTGCTTTGTGTAGATCGCATCCGATACTCGGATGGCTCTGAATCGTCGGTTGCTGCAAAAAAAGGAATCATACGATTCCCAAATCTGGACGCCCTGAGTTCGGCGCATTATACTACAAGAAGATTACGAGATTGTTTCTATAGCAAATAATGGCGTGTCTGTTCAACCAGAACCGAGGGTGCTATAGTATGTTCCATTGGCTTCCCTTTTGGGGATGTTTGCCGTATAATGCGGCAACTGGATTGATGGGGACGGCTTTTTCAGCCGCCTCTTAAATGCATATTACCGAATAAAAAACTCGGGGTTTATTGACTTCTACCCAGTGAGTGAAAGAGGGCAGATGAGGAACATTCAGATTGAAAGCATCAGCGATATCAAGAAAAAGGTGACGGTCGAGATTCCTGAAGAAGAAGTCCAGACTATGCTCGATAATCAGTACCGTGATCTGAAGAAGACGGTGCAAATCAAAGGGTTTCGGAAAGGCAAAGTGCCTCTGAATATTATCCGGAGCTATTTCAGGGATCAAGTACAAGCTGACACAGTTCGGAAGATTGTAGAAGATACTTTGCAGCCCGGTCTGGATGAGCAGAAGATTGTACCCATATCTGTCCTGAGTATCGACCCGGAGACAATTGAAGTGGGAAAACCCTTCAAATACACGGCTGAAATCGAAGTTCCACCGCCTCTGGAACCTGTGGGCTATAAGGGACTCAAGCTCAAGAACATCGTGCGTGAACTCAAAGAAAAGGACGTGAACGAACGACTGGAGAATCTCAGGGAGCGAAATGCAACATTGGCTCCCATTGCCGAAGATACAGGAGTAAAAACGGGCGACCAGGTCACCATAGATGTGGATGCCACTTCGGATGGTGAGGCGATCCCTGCCCTTTCCGTTACGGATTACCTCACAGAGATGGGTCGCAACTTTTACCTTCCGGATTTCGACAAATATTTTGAAGGCATGAAGGTTGACGAGACCCGAGAATTCACGGTGGATCTGCCGGAGGACTTTCAAAGGAAGAGTCTGGCAGGCAAGAAAGTTTCTTTCAGGGTTACCGTGAAAGAGGCAAAAGAGAGAAAAGTCCCGGAACTCGACGATGATTTCGCAAAAGATCTCGGGCTCGATTCTCTTGAAGTTTTGCTCAAAGAAGTCCGAGAAGACATAGAGAAAACAAACGAGAACCAATCGAAGAAAGAAGTGGAAGAGCAAATCGTCGATGCTCTTGTACAGGCGAACTCCTTTGAGGTTCCGGACACTATGGTCGAAAGCCAGATCGACAATCTTCTGAATCAGACGATGTACAACCTGGCAGCCCACGGATTGGATCCCAGGAAGATGCCTCCCCCTACAGAGGCACAACGAAATCAGATCCGACCGGCGGCAGAGCGCCATGTGCGTACGGGCTTGTTGTTGAAAGCCATTGCTGAAACGGAACAGATGACCGTCAGTGACGAGGAACTCGATGAAGGGATAAAAGAAAGGGCAGAGAACCTGGGAATGTCCGTAGACTACTTGCGGGATCAGCTTGATGCAAGCAAGGCCCTGGAAGATATGCGGTTCTCGTTACTTCAGGAGAAAGTATTTTCGTTCATCCGGGAGAATGCAGAAATAACAGAGGAAAAACTGCAGGAAACGGAAGCTGCTCAAACGGAAAATAAGGAAGAATAGCTCATGTTAGTACCTATTGTAGTTGAACAAACGAGTCGTGGTGAAAGGTCGTATGATATCTATTCCAGGCTGCTGAAAGAGAGGATAGTATTTCTGGGGACGGGAGTAGACGATTATGTTGCCAACTTGATTATAGCCCAGCTTCTCTTCCTGGAAAGCGAGGAGCCCGACAAAGACATCAACTTTTACATCAACTCGCCGGGCGGAATCGTGACATCAGGACTGGCCATATACGATACCATGCAGTACATTAAACCTGACATCCAGACGATCTGCATCGGTCAAGCGGCCAGCATGGGAGCCTTATTGCTTGCGGCTGGAACCCATGGCAAGCGTTATGCGCTGCCTCATGCACGGATATTGATCCATCAGCCCATGGGCGGATTTCAGGGACAGGCAACGGATATCGAGATACATGCCAGAGAGATTCTTCGGATGCGGAGCGAACTCAACGATATCCTGGTTAAACACACCGGACAACCTAGGGAGAGAATCGAAGCGGATACGGAGAGAGACTATTTCATGAGCGGACAAGAGGCAGCGACATACGGAATTGTAGATCATGTAATAACTCAACGAGAGTTGTCGGGAGTCTAGTTAGCATCCAACTGAGGCAGCGTTTTACTGTTGCATTCGGGGATGAAGAAAATTCAGCGGTTGCCTGCGAAGACCGAGGTCCAAGGAGGAATTCATGGCGGGCAGAAAAGGTAATTTTTCTTCTCTTTATTGTTCATTCTGCGGCAAGAGCCAGGATGAGGTTCGCAAACTCATTGCCGGGCCGACAGTGTACATTTGTGATGAGTGTATTGAGTTGTGTAATGAAATTATTGCCGAAGAATACGAAAAAGAAGAACTTGGCCGTGCACGCTCGAAAGTACCCACTCCATCGGAGATCAAACGGGCACTTGACGAGTACGTGATCGGGCAAGAATTGGCAAAAAAGATTTTATCCGTGGCGGTCCACAATCATTACAAGAGAATCGAATCCAAGCCGGATCTTGATGGTGTCGAACTGCAGAAAAGCAATATTCTCTTGGTCGGACCTACCGGGTCCGGAAAAACTCTGCTGGCTCAGACGCTGGCACGCATTCTTAACGTACCGTTCGCAATTGCAGACGCCACCACTCTGACAGAGGCCGGATACGTCGGCGAGGATGTTGAAAACATTATCCTGACACTGCTGCAAAACGCGGATTATGACATCTCCCGAGCATGCCGCGGTATTGTGTACATTGATGAGATTGACAAGATTTCCCGAAAAACTGAAAACCCGTCCATAACACGCGATGTTTCCGGGGAAGGCGTGCAACAGGCCTTGCTCAAAATCGTTGAAGGCACGATGGCGAACGTCCCGCCAAAAGGTGGGCGTAAACATCCGCAACAGGAATTCCTTCAGGTGGACACTACGAACATCCTGTTCATCTGTGGTGGAGCTTTCGTGGGACTCGACAAAGTGATTCATCATCGAATCAACATGAAGTCCATGGGATTTAACGCTCAGATCGGAGGTCCAACCACTGACGTATCGTCGAATATTCTTGAAATGGCTCAGCCCGAGGACCTGATCCATTACGGATTGATTCCCGAATTCGTCGGCAGATTGCCCGTGGTGGCGACGCTTCATGAATTGGATGAGGAAGCGCTCATTCGGATCTTACTCGAACCCAAGAATGCTCTCGTCAAACAGTACAAGAAACTTTTCGGATTCGAGCACGTGAAGCTGAGATTCACGGATGAAGCACTGAGAGCTGTTGCAAGTGAAGCACTCCAGAGAAAGACCGGAGCGCGAGGATTGCGTTCGATTCTCGAAGAATCGATGCTTGATATTATGTATGAACTCCCAGAATATAAAAACCTCCAGGAAGTGATCGTCAACGAAGAAGTTATTTATAATCACGAACAGTGCATTCTGGTATTCGAGAAAGAAGCTGGGTCCGCTTCCTGATCCTGAATTGTTCTCTTCTTCGCGTCCGGAATGCCCGGGCAATTCCACCTAATCTAAACCACATGAGGCGAGGTCCGTCTATTTTGGGGACGGGACTCGTCTCCCCAGACCCATTATACGAGGAACTCCCATGCTCTTTGCAAAAAAGGAGGATAATCCTTCCAGTCCTGTTTTCCTGCCTCTTCTCCCGTTAAGGGATATAGTCGTGTTCCCCCATATGGTGGTTCCCTTGTTCGTGGGAAGAGATCGATCGATAAAAGCTCTGGAATCCGCCATGAAATCAGACAAGCTGATTTTCCTGGCTTCCCAAATGAATGCTCAGCAGACCAATCCTCAGGAAGAGGATATCTTCACTATTGGAACCGTCGGCCAAATTATTCAAATGCTCAAGCTCCCGGACAACACCATTAAAGTGTTTGTAGAAGGCCGGCGAAGAGGAGCAATCAGAAAATTTATAGATCACGACCTGTTCTTTAAAGTTGAAGTCGAGATTCTCGTGGATCAGATGCCTGAAAAAGAAATCGAGCTTCAGGCGCTGGTTCGAGGATTAAAAGGAGTGTTCGAGAGCTATCTCACCCATAACAAGAAAATACCCCAGGAATTTGTGTCATCCGTTCGAGGTATGACGGACCCGGCTCGCCTTGCCGATACCATAGCCGGACAATTAAACCTCAAGATTGAGGACAAGCAGCGATTACTGGAACTCTCATCGTTGACCGCGCGTATTGAACGAGTGCTGGAGCTGATGCAGAGTGAGATCGAAATCGCGGAAATCGAGAAGAAGATCCGAGATCGCGTCAAGAAGCAGATGGAGAAGAGCCAGAAAGAATATTACCTTAGCGAGCAAATGCGGGCTATTCAGAAAGAGATGGGCGAAAAGGACGACTTTAAGAATGAAATCGCCGATCTCGAAGAGCAATTGGCCAAGAAGAATCTGCCGCCTGAAGCGGAGACCAAGGTCCGAAAAGAGATTCGCAAGCTCAAACTGATGTCGCCCATGTCTGCTGAAGCGACGGTTGTGAGAAACTATATCGACTGGTTTCTTGTTCTCCCGTGGACGACCAAATCCGAATCGGATCTCAATATCGACCAGGCTCAGCAGATTCTGGATGAGGATCATTACGGGCTCAAAGAAGTCAAGCAGCGAATCATCGAATATCTCGCAGTACAGAAACTCGTGACGAGGTCGAGAGGACCGATCCTCTGCCTTGTTGGACCTCCCGGTGTGGGCAAGACATCCCTTGCTCGATCCGTCGCACGGGCAACGGGGAGGGAATTCGTACGCATTTCTTTGGGAGGCGTACGCGACGAAGCCGAGATACGCGGCCACAGGCGAACTTACATTGGCGCATTACCCGGAAAAATCATACAAAGTATGAAGAAGGTCCAAACGGTTAATCCGGTGATGCTCTTGGATGAAGTGGACAAGATGAGCATGGATTTCCGAGGAGATCCCTCTGCTGCATTATTGGAAGTCCTGGACCCGGAACAGAATCATACGTTCAACGATCATTATCTTGATGTAGATTACGATCTTTCACAGGTAATGTTCATTACAACGGCGAACACACTGCACGGCATCCCTGCTCCCCTTCAGGATAGAATGGAGATTATCCGCCTCCCCGGTTACACCGAGCTGGAAAAGCTCAAAATAGCCGAAAGATTCCTTGTTCCCAAACAGATGGAGGCAAACGGACTTTCGGACGATTACATTGCGTTTTCGAGGAAAGCGATCCTGAGAGTGATTCGTCGGTATACGAGAGAAGCCGGAGTCCGAAACCTGGAACGCCAGTTCTCGAAAATCTGCAGAAAAGTGGCAAAAGACGTCGTGGGCGGCACACTCAACGGACGCATTGAGATAGAGGCCCGCCAGGTTGGCCGATTTCTCGGCGTTCCCAAGTTCCGATACGGCAAAAGGGAAGAAAGCGAAAAGGTCGGCATTGCAACAGGATTGGCCTGGACCGAAGTTGGCGGTGAACTGCTGATTGTTGAAGTGGCCACAATGCCCGGATCGGGGAAGCTCACCGTGACTGGAAAACTCGGCGAAGTCATGCAGGAATCCGCACAAGCTGCGATGAGCTACGTGCGATCGAGAGCCTGGGGACTGGGCCTGAAGACTGACTTCTACAACAAAGTCGATATCCACATCCACGTTCCTGAAGGAGCCACCCCGAAAGACGGCCCTTCTGCAGGAATAACCATGACCTCGGCGATTATTTCCGCACTCACCAAGAAACCGTTTCCTAACGATCTCGCGATGACCGGTGAGATCACTCTTCGCGGTCAGGTGCTCCCTATCGGAGGATTGAAAGAAAAGCTCCTGGCAGCCAAAAGAGGCCTTATCGAGCGTGTAATAATTCCCCGGGAGAATGAAAAGGACCTCAAAGAAGTGGCACACGGTATACGGAAAGGCCTCAAAATCATACCTGTAGACCACATGGATGAGGTTCTGCAGATTGTTTTTGCTGATTTGGATCAGGCGGTATTCACCCAAAATCCGACTGCTGCTGTGGAAGAAAGCGTTCAGTTGAAGCAATAGACTCTCCCGGTACGGGATCGGGTAACCAGAAAAGACACATCGGCGAAAGACTTCCGAGTGCAAGTTTTTCGCCGAACCCTCCCCCCAGAGACCCTTAGAATCGCACAAATCGCTTCCTGTGGCCGCTCCGGTCGTACGAGTTCACAATCAAAGAAAAAGATCCGTGGCAATTCTCATAGGTGCTAGAATGAGATTCGTGCGTAGGATGCCGGTGAGCGAAGCGAACCGCATCGGTCGCGAAAGATCGCGACTTCAAGCATGACACAACTTTGAACACATGGATGGGCCAGGGCATGGGGCTCATCTTCGACGCAGATTATAGTCATTGCCAAAATAAATGACCGAAACTCAGTGCAGATGTTAGTCGAAAAATCCCCCCAACCCCCATGGACGTTAAAATAAGAATACGGCGTAAGATGTGATGATCAAAGCGAACCGCGTCTTTTTGAGAGTCGCTGAATGACTGTCATTGCGAGCGAAGCGAAGCAATCGCCTGAAATTAAGCGCTGAACCCCAGGCGATTGCCACGCCGGTGCGCTCCTCGCAATGACAGTTATCTGTTTCTTTGATGGCTTATGCCCCTAACTCCCCTTTATTAAGGGGGAATTGCGGGCGCTTCTTCACCCCTCTTCTGTAAAGGGGGGGAGGGGGGATTTTTCCCGCGAATAACTGAGTGCATACGGATTCATGTGCATTTGGCTTGACTCGCAATCGGGAAAGGAAGAATATCGGTCTGGAGCTTGAGATTGCCAGATATCTCGAGTGGATGCTCGTTTTCACGTCGTCGCATAGACATTACTCACTCAATACGTTGTCCCCTGAATCGCTAAATTTGTTCTTTTCTCCGAACCTGCACTCGTGCAGGTCGAAGATTCTGTTGCAAAGGATGTCCATATGCTGAACCGTGCCGAGAACTACGAAAGAACGTACGAATCCTTCCAATGGCGTATTCCCGATCGTTACAATATTGCAGTGGATATTTGTGACAAATGGGCCGATCGGCCGGATCGAACGGCACTCATTTACGAAGACACAGCCGGATCGGTAAGGGCGTTCACATTTCGCGAACTGAAGGGATTCTCCGACAAGCTGGCAAATGCTCTGAAAGCAAAAGGAATTTCACGGGGAGATCGTGTAGGTATACTCCTGGGACAGTGCCCCGAGACTGCCGTGAGTCACCTTGCAGTCTACAAGTTAGGAGGAATAGCCATTCCTCTGTTCACGTTATTCGGAACCGACGCTCTCGAATATCGATTGTCCAACAGCGCTGCTTCAGCTTTGATCACGGATGAAGTCAATTTGTCAAAAATCCTGGATATCCGGGACAAGCTCCCGAATCTGAAGCTCATTGTCGTGACTTCCGGTGATACGGGAGGAGTCGCACACGATTTCTGGGATCTGCTGGAACAAGGTTCGGATCGGTTCGAAGCCAAACCGACCGGGCCTAATGATCCTGCTCTTATCATATACACTTCCGGTACTACCGGCCCTCCCAAAGGAGCTCTTCATGCACACAGGGTCGTTCTGGGACATCTTCCGGGAGTGGAGTTTCCTCATAATTTCTTTCCCCAGGAACGCGACCTGTTCTGGACACCTGCGGATTGGGCATGGATCGGCGGACTCATAGACGTGCTCTTTCCCAGTTGGCATCATGGAATTCCCGTGGTGGCGCATCGGGCAAGAAAATTCGACCCCGAGCATGCATTCCATTTTATCGCCAAACACGGTATTCGGAATGCATTCATGCCACCTACAGCACTCAAGCTCATGCGACAGGTGAAAGATCCCTGGGGTGGCAAACAGTTTCGTATGCGTTCAATCGGCAGTGGAGGCGAGACCCTCGGTGCCGAATTGCTGGATTGGGGCAAAGAGGTGATGGGCCTCACGATCAATGAGTTCTACGGTCAGACGGAAGTGAATCTCACTCTCGGGAATTGCAGCGAAATAATGGAGATTGTCCCGGGTTCAATGGGCCGTCCTATCCCGGGTCACCGCGTTGAAGTAGTTGACGAATCCGGGACTCCGGTTCCGGCGGGAACATCGGGTGAGATTGCGGTGCAAAGACCCGACCCGGTCATGTTTTTGGAATACTGGAATAATCCCGCTGCAACCAAAGACAAATACGCAGGTGATTGGTGCCTTACCGGCGATCTGGCTCGAAAAGACGAGCGAGGCTACTTCTGGTTTGTGGGTCGTAAGGACGACATCATCACGAGCGCAGGGTACAGAATAGGACCCGCGGAAATAGAGGATTGTCTCCTAAAACATCCATCAGTAGGAATGGCAGCGGTGGTAGGGAGCCCGGATGCGGTCCGTACCGAAATCGTGAAGGCTTTCATTGTTCTGAAGCAGGGGACGTCTCCGGATATTGCTTTGGAAAACGATATCAAGAACTTCGTCAAAACCCGGCTGGCTGCCCATGAGTTCCCCAGAGAGATCGAATTCGTAGACGAACTCCCCATGACAGCAACCGGCAAGATTATACGAAAAGAGCTAAAGAGACGGGAGATCGAACGGAAATCCAAACAGCAGTAACTGTGGTATGGAGCCAGGAGTTTTCATGAAGGCAATGATTCTGGAAAAAACGGGGCCCATAGAAGCCTCGCCTCTCAGATTGTCTGAAATACCAATTCCTGAACCAGGTCAGGGAGAGATACGCATCAAAGTCTCTGCGTGCGGTGTCTGTCACACGGATCTTCATACAGTAGAAGGTGACCTGGAAATCCGGAAACTCCCTGTGATCCCGGGACATCAAATCGTGGGCACAGTCGACAAAACCGGGCCGGAATCCGAAATACACCAGATCGGAGACCGCGTCGGCGTAACGTGGTTTTTCTCCGGTTGCGGAGCATGCTCCTTCTGTCTCGAGGGCCGGGAAAACCTCTGTAGTTCGGCACAATTTACCGGATACCATGCTAACGGCGGGTACGCAGAGTACATGACAGTGCCGGAGGGATCTGCATTTCCCATTCCGTCGGTATTCTCAGATGCAGATGCCGCGCCACTGCTGTGCGGCGGAGTGATCGGTTATCGCGCACTAAGACTGAGTGAGATCCAACCCGGAGGCAATCTCGGCCTGTACGGGTTCGGGAATTCCGCCCATGTGGTGATTCAGGTGGCCGTCAAGTTGGGCTGTCGCGTGCACGTGTTCACTCGCGGAGAAAAACATCGGCAACTGGCTCGAGAATTGGGAGCAGTATGGGTCGGAGCTCCGGATGAGTTGTCTCCAACCTTGCTGCAAGCCTCGATTATTTTTGCTCCCGCGGGTCCTCTTGTCCCCGTTGCGCTACGAACATTGGAAAAGGGTGGCACCCTCGTTCTTGCGGGAATCACCATGACTCCAATTCCCGAAATGGATTACAGCCTCATCTATTGGGAACGTACTGTCAAAAGCGTGGCGAACACCACTCGAAGCGACGCACGAGAACTCCTTCGGATTGCAGCGGAGATCCCTATCCGCACGGTGGTCCAGGAATTCTCCTTGGAAAGGGCAAACGAAGTGCTTCTTATGATGAAGAACAGCGAATTGAAAGCCGGTGCGATCCTGACTCCAGCTTGAATTCGCCACTTGAGGGATAATCGAAGAAAACAGGCCTCAGCGATAACTCACGAGAGCGCGAAATGTTCTCCACCGAAAGCGCATTGGACGATTAACCTTTTCTCTCGGTGCCGAACGCTAACCGCGCAGAGGACAGTACAACGAGAACTGAACCGACGTTGTGAACGATTGCCCCCATGATCGGGGACAGAAGCCCCCATCCACTCGCCAGAACCGCCACGGCATTGAACAGTAATCCGAAAGCTATATTCCATTTGATCGTTGAGAGTGTTCTTCTGCCCAGAGTGATGAGGAACGGAATCTTAGAAATATCGTCATTCATGAGAGCGACATCGGCGGTTTCCAAAGCCACGTCCGTACCGGCAGCTCCCATGGCGACACCCACATTTGCAGTGGCTAGGGCAGGAGCGTCATTGATGCCATCACCCACAAAAATCACAGTCTTTCCGGAAGCCTGGAAGTCCCTGATAACTTGTAGCTTATCCTGGGGCTTCTGGTTTGACCATGCCTCGGTCAAACCCACCTCATCCGCCACGCGACGGGCCGATTTCTCGTGATCGCCCGAAACCATGCCCACACATTCAATATGCAACCTCTTTAAAGAGCAAACGGTATTCTGGGCAGCGGGTCGGACGGGATCAGAGACCGCCAGAACACCGAGTGCCCGCCGATTCTCGTATACGACTAATGGAGTCACCCCGTTTTCTCTAAAATCTTCCACATGTTGGCGCAGCAGAAGAGGCAGGTTCAAGCTGCCGCCTCCAAGGTACGCGCTTCCCACTTCGATGATTCTGCCGTTTACGCAGGCCCTTACGCCCAATCCGATATCCGCTACCATGTCTTCGGCTTTGGCGAATGTCACTTTAGCGTAGTGAGCTGCCTTCAGCACTGCCCGTGCAAGAGGATGCGTACAGTTTTGCTCGACAGAAGCCGCAAAAGCCAAGACATCCTTCATGTCTATGCCTTCAACGGAGACAATCGTGTTGATCCGGGGTTCACCTCTGGTCAGGGTTCCCGTTTTGTCAAAAAGAACTACATTTGCACGTCCCGCTTCTTCCAGAAATCGTCCGCCCTTCACCAGGACGCCTGATTTGGCCGCGCGGCCGATTGCTGCGACAATGGCAGTGGGAGTGGCAAGGATAAGTGCACAGGGGCACCCGACGATCAAAACCGTGATGGCTCGGGCCGAATCTCCTGTTATCCACCAGGCCAATCCAGCGCAGATCAGTATTGTCGGTGTGAACCACGTCGCGTATCGATCGATCACTTTTACAGACCGCGGTTTATAGTCTTCGGCTGTTGAAACAAGCTTGATAACCTTTCCCAAGGTGCTGTCTTCACCAACCGATTTAGCCTGAATCTCAATGACGCCTGTCTGATTCAACGTACCGGCAAAGACCATGTCCTTCACGGTTTTCTCTTGAGGAAGGGGTTCCCCGGTCATAGGAGACTCGTCCACAGTGGTGGCGCCGTTCTCGATTATTCCATCCACAGGTATTCGGTCACCCGGCTTTACGAGAAGGATGTCTCCAACGTTTACGTCTGCCACAGATACGGTTCGCATCCCACCGTCCGCAAGAATAGTTGCCGTTTCCGGATGAATGTTGATGAGGGAACGGATGGCATTATGAGCAGCGCCCGTCGTCACCTGCTCGATGAGAGAGCCAAGCATCATGACGAAACTCACTACCACGGCCGTTAAGAGTTCACCCTGCATGAGGCTGGCAATAATCGCAAGACTTACCAGTTCGTCCACGTTAACCTTACGGCCGAACAAACCCTTAAATGCGTTCCATACGATGGGAAACCCATTTACGGCAAGGGAAGCCAAGATGAGTATTTGTCCGAAGTCCGTTTCTGCACCACGCGTCTCGTTCCACAGATAGCCGGCGAGACCCAGAGTTCCTCCTGCGGCAACCCGGTACATCTCACGCGATCGTGCCAATTCACGATACACTCCGAGATGAGCAAAGCGTCCTATCATATCCAATCCTCGTTTTATTTTGTAAATTTCAGAAAGATATCGATGGCCTGCCGAATCAACTCGTCTTCATTGGTTCGGTTCCGTATGGCATCTGAAACACAGCCTTTCAGATGGTCTTCAAGAATCATCATACCTATGGACCGTAATGCACCCGACGCTGCGGCAACCTGTTTGAGGACTTCAAAGCAATCACGATCCTCCTGGACCATTTTTTTGAGTCCTCTGATTTGCCCTTCAACGCGGTTGATTCTGTCTGCGAGTTTCTTGTGATCGTCTCCGCAAAGTGCCATTCTGGAGCCTTTCTGAATACATATACTCTGTATATGTATCTACCAACGGTAGTCCCTTGTCAAGAAGTTTTGTGCAAAGATTGTAATCGTTCAATTACGTGCGGGCAGTACGGAATCGGCGCCCTCGAAGGGTGGCCCAATAGTAGCCACGGGTGTAAGAAAGTGTCTTAAAAGTCGAAATTTACCCATATCGTGGCACGAAGTTCTGGTCGTCCTGCTGGGCTGATTGTAGGGGCGGGCCTCGTGTCCGCCCAAATAAGGGTAGGCACTAGGCCTACCCCTATGAAGATGGAGAATCGTGGCACGATTTGTTGTGCATTCGAGAATTTTGAGACAGTCTCGTAAACCCGTGGACAGCGCCATGCCCATAGGCATGGTTCAACGACCCTGAAAGGGTCGACCAACAGGCAAAGATTCTCAAATGTCATTGGTGGACCCTTCCAGGGTCGCGAAGACAAAGGATTTGCCGTATCGCTTCCGTGGGTTTGCACCCACGGCTATTGTTGCGTAGCCCCTTTCGGGGCCGAAGAAACCTCTCCTATGCGTGACTGGATAGTTGCCAAGGGGTCCGCTGCAGCGCTATCCTGCTTTTCTTGTTTAAATTTAGAGTGATGGAATTCTGTCAGACAGTCTCTTGTAAGGATTGCCTCTTTGCCGGCTCTCTTCTTTGTTGAATGAAAACCTTTTAATGAACGAGGTCTGAGCTTAACAAAAAACAGTCTTACATGAGGCTTGGCCTAGTATTTCTGCGGAACAGCTTGTCATTTCAATTCATTTTTAGTATAATCGGGATCACACGGCTGCATAAAAACGGGGTATGATTATGAAATTGTTTTTAGGTCGTGGTGTGTGCAGATATGCATGCATCGGTTTGGTTGTCCTAATCCTTCATGTCTTTAACGAAAACTCCCGTGCTCAGACCGGCTTTGACGTGTGCAAAGATGCCTTTGCCATCTCAAACGCACCTGGGTACTGTTTCGCTATGGCCTCTTTTTCCCGGTGGTATTATCTGAACCGCAATGGCGGGCCGTGCTTACGGCAGATCATGGATAAGAAAACTCAGCAAATTTTGGCAAAAGAGCTCCAGGGATTCTACAGCAAAAACCTTGTTGGCGTTCAAGCGGATTACTGCAATAGATATCAGGGGCATCAGAATGCGAGCACCCGGAGGTTCCTGGGAAATTTGGTTTCCGGAAATCCCAGCATAGTGCTCCTTATGAACAAAGGTCCGAGAGGCGTTGTGCTTCACGCTGTTCTGGCGTACGAATGGGTTTCTGAGAAGAATTTAATAAAGATCTACGATCCTAATTATCTCAATCGTGAACGGTACATAGATTTGGGTAAGAGCACGTATACATCGTTGGATATCACGTATCACGCGATCTGTTTTCCTGATGTCCTGAACGATCACCCTGAATTAACAAAGAAGATTACCGCTCTATACACTCAGCACGTCGAATCCAGGCTTGCTCGGAATCCCGCGGCATGGAGGAAAGCTGCTGCAACACCATCCGACGATCCTTCAAAACGCGAAAGATACTCCCGCGGTCCAACCAAATAGAGAAAAGTACCATTCGTTATTCAACGGCTGAAAGTCTTCCTGATACTGAACGATTCTGCTGAATCCCGCAAGACTGAGCGTGACGTCCGGATGCACATCCAGACGCACCTCCACGCGGCCGAGGGTGAGAAACCCGCGAGTGATCAGATGAATACCTTCCAGTTCTCCAATCAATTCAGCGCCGAGAGGAAACAGATAGCGCGCTTCCAAACCGACAACGGGATACGTTCCATCCAGACTGCGCGTATTTGAAGTCAATCCTTCTTCTTCCGTAGTTCCATTGAGACTAGCAGTGTACCGAATGTGATGTACGCCAATTCTGGGCGCTACCCACCAGGAAGTCTCATCCCACAGCTTGTACCCGTACTCCAATCTCAGCCAGTTGAAATCGAGCTTTGTTTCCAGGAGTGTTTCCGGCGAGTACGTTCGATTGTGGAACAGAAAAGGCCTGGTAAGACGTCGCGTACCTGAAGGCGAGTACATGAGATACTCGAAATTTACATAGTGCAAATCCTGAATGGCCGCGTTCAATGTGACAGCAGTGGCTTCTGACTGATCCACCCCCAGATCCGTGTTCACGTCGACTTTCGTCCCGGACCCGATGCGTCCACCTGCGGGAATGAGCATATCCCCAGTGTGCCAGATGTAACCGGAATCCATACCAAATCGGAATTTGGCGAAAGAAGTCAGGCGAAACGTTTCCTGAGCCCAGGCCGTCTCAAAAAACGAGGACATACATAAAAGACACAAAAACACACGGTAGATAAATCCGGCCAAGCGCATAGGAATTCTCCTCTCGGGGGAGGATGTTCAGGCAGCACGGTTTATATACTTTTAGCAGCTCCGGGGCAATAAGGAATGTCGGTAATTTTCGCAGACTTCCCGAATTATGTTTCCGAAATTTCCCGTATAGCTCGAGTATAGCTGGAAAAAAGTATCTTTCGCGGGGATTCCGAAAATCCACCATAGATAATCAATTGTAAACTTCAGATTAGGTTGCAGAGCAGGGTGAAGAAAAAAAAGGAGGTGTTTCTGGTGGTTCGTGGGAAATCGCATTTTTTGGTGCGATCTCCCAATTGAATGTTAAAGCTTGCCACTTCGTGAATTTTTTCGGCCATGGTGTGTTATGGAATGGGGGAACGGCCGGATGAGCAACTTGTCTAAGCCGCTACATCGTCCTCGATAGGCCAGCGCCCTTGATTCAGCCATCGTACCAGAGAAGCGTCAATGGCATCCTCGAAAACGTCGCATCGAGCAGCTATCTCTTTGAAGGAAAGACCTTCTTTAAGCATTTGGTGAATGTTCTCGGGAGTCATTCGCACTCTGGAGCCTTCCATCTTCAACATAAGTCACTCCTTCCAACCTGATAACCTTGTATGATCTCTTTCCCCGCCGAAGGTTCCCTCTTTTAATAAAAAAGGTGAGGTTTCCGCTCCAATTTTCTCTGTATCGCAGAAGAGATCTCGGTTTCGGTTAATTTTTTGCAACCATTCGGTTGCGGGACCCCGGTGCGCATACGAAGGTTCCGGTTGAAAACCTTTGGAAGATGTTTCGGTTGCGAAAGGATGGCTCCCGCTTCCCCTTCCAAGAATTTCCACGACGCGGTCACGATCGATGCGAACTAACGACAGAGTTGTCTGCGCTGACGAAGCGCAAGAATTCCTGCCTTGCGCGTACAGACAATAACCGTAATTTTCGTCGGGGCACATCTTACGCCAAATCCTATTCTCTACAAACAAAAAATATTAGACCAGCTTACTGATTCATGTCAATGAAAAAATGAACCGTTCTGCAATTATTTAGTAAACCATTTTGCCCTCAAAAAGAGGGTATTGAGAGACTCTTTTTGTCAAGAATGTCCGCCTCAAATTCCGATCCGCGTCACATGTTGTCCCCAGGCGATACTATAGTGTCTACCAAAAGTTTTGTCGGATTCAACTCCCCCCTGACCCCCATAGGCGTTAAAATAAGAGCATCCACTTTCAACTTTCCTGGTGGGGGTCGGCGTCTCTGCCGACCCATGTTGACGGAAAACACCCGCGAGCAGCTAGGAGTCCACCATTCAGCAACTAACTTAATCGTTGTCATTGCGAGGAGCGTAGCGACGTGGCAATCGCCTGGCACTCAGGCGCTTAATTTCAGGCGATTGCTTCGCTTCGCTCGCAATGACAGTCATTCAGACACTCTGGCAAAAAAGATGCGGTTCGCTTCGCTCACCGGCATCCCACGCACTCAGACAAAATACCTCTCAAACCACTGCCCGAGACTGAAGCCTTGCATGAATCCAAGCCGCCAGTTCATTCGTAAACCCGAGCCGGCAGGTTCAATCAGTCGTACAACGCCCCGAAAGAGAGTAAGTCTGTCGAGTTATCCGTGTATCTTCCAAAAAAATATTCAGTATTGCGATAATTTACAGAGTGGATTGACTAGTTACTTTGAGAATCTTATTTTAACAGAAGTTAAGTACAAAAAGATTGTTCCTAACCCAAAGCTTTCGAGTTTGTGGACGAAGTTATACATGCGAGAAAATTTTGAACCCAGCTTTGAACCAGGACATCCGGAACTTACTTCGGTTCCGGTTGGGTGTGACGAACTGTTGGAAGCAGTCGGAGAAGAAAATCTTAAAGCAATAACTCAAGATTTTCTCGAACTTGTCAATTCGGCCTCTTCTATTCATACCAGCACAGGACAGCCAGTCATCGGAATTTTTGCTTCTGGTTGGTGCAGACTTCTCAGTCGAGCATCGCGGGATTTGTGCGGAAGTATCAGCCAGGAGGAAGCAGTAAAAAGTGGAAATTGGCTGTGTCACGAGTCCTGCTGGGCAGCGTCGAAAAGAGCTATTGAATCGGGACTTGAGGCTGAAGCCGAATGCCACGGAGGTATTCGTCTCTATGCAGCGCCTATACGAGCTGGCAATGATATTGTAGGCGCAATCAACTTCGGTTTTGGCGATCCTCCCGCTGATATGAACTCTATCCGTCGGATTGCGCGAAAATTCAAGATATCGTCGAAAGAACTGGAACAGCAGTTAAGTTCCTATCCGTCTCGCCCTGAATACATTATCGAGATGGCCAAGAAGCGATTGTCCACCGCCGCAAAACTCCTTGGAGCCATCGTCGATTGGAAGCGACGCGAAGAGCGTATTCAGAAGAAACACCTCATTCTCGATCAGAAGCTCGAATATCAGACAGCCGAACTGAATTCAGCACGGGCACGTGTCAAGCTCATTACTGAAAAAGCGCCGGCACTCATGGATTCTGTGAATCGTAACGGATATATCATGGATGTCACTGATTATTGGCTTGAGGTCATGGGATATGCACGTGATGAGGTGGTGGGGCGCCATATCACGGAATTTATGACGGAAGAGTCGAGGACCAAAGCTCTCGGTGAGGATTTGCCGGTCTTTCTGGAAACAGGATCCCTGAGAAACACCGAATACCAGTTTAGAAAGAAAAATGGGGAATTGCTTGATGTCATCTTTTCAGCGGCTGCGGAACGAGATTTTCGAGGCAAGATCGTTCAAAGCATAGCTGTTCTCACCGACATATCGGATCTGAAGCGGACAGAAGAGGCTCTCCGGCGGAAAAATGCGCTGCTCGAAGCAATACATGATGCTCAGATGCAGTTCATCTCGGACGCAAAGCCCAAGGTGCTTTTCGGAAATCTCCTGGAAAAACTCCTCGCTCTTACGGGCAGTGAATTCGGCTCCATTGGTGAAATACTGCCCGAGCCTGAAGAAGGATCCATCCTCAGGGTCCATGCCATGAGTGACATTAGCTGGAACAAGAAGACCCGCGAATTGTATCAAAAGCATATTTCGGAGCAGACCGTGGAATTTCGCACGGTAAGCAATCTTTTCGGCAAAGTAATCGAGACTGAAGCACCTGTGTTGTCGAACGATCCTGCATCAGACCCGAGAAGAGGAGGAATCCCCAAGGGCCATCCTGAAATAAAGTGTTTTCTGGGATTACCTTTCCACTTCGAGGGAAAACTTGTGGGTGCAGCAGCTCTGGCAAATCGACAAGACGGTTATCAGATTGAGCTTGTAGAATATCTGCAGCCGTTTATTTCGGCCTGCGCAAATATCATACAGGCGTACCGGACGCACCGAGAGCATCGTAAGACTGAAGAATCCCTGCGAAAAAGCGCTGAACGTTACGATCAGATATTTACAAAAAACAAATCCGTCAAGCTGCTCATGAATTCCGACGGCATCATCGTGGATGCGAATCCTTCGGCAGCAGAATTCTACGGATACTCGCAAGAAGAGTTGATCGGTATGCACATAGCGAAGATTAACAATTCACCCCCTGAAAAGATCGCCGATGCTATTCGTAAGGTCAATGCAGAAGAAAAGATGAGTTTCGTGTTTCAGCACAGACTGCGTTCCGGAGAAGTCCGGGACGTGGAGATCAGTTCCACTCCTATTGAGATTGGCGACCGTAAACTGATCTATTCCATTGTGACTGATGTTACTGAAAGAAAGAAAGCCGAAGCAAAATTGAAGGAGAGTGAACAGCGCTTTCAGACCATTTTCAGTGCAGCAACCGACTTCATTTACACCAAAGATGTGTATGGTCGATTTATGGACGTGAATCCTGCAATCGAGAGTTTTACCGGACTCAAGGCTTCGCAAATCCGCGGCAAAAGAACTGAGGACATTTTTGGGGAAGAACTCGCACGCTCGGGACGGGAATCTGAATCTCGTGTGCTGCAGGGCGAATCTGTCGAAAAAGAGCTTACTTTCAGTGTCAAAGGATTTAGCGTGACGCTGACGTGTTCCATGATGCCTCTCAAGGACGCTGACGGGAATGTCAAAGGAATTTTGGGTATAGCCCGGGATATAACCGGTCGACGAAGATCTCAAACCCTTATTACTATTCCCGAAACTTATGTATCCCAGGCTATGAGACTGACGTTGAATAAAGCAGAAATGGCTGCAAAACGAGATGCC
Organism: Desulfomonile tiedjei DSM 6799; assembly: GCF_000266945.1. Classification (NCBI taxonomy): domain Bacteria; kingdom Pseudomonadati; phylum Thermodesulfobacteriota; class Desulfomonilia; order Desulfomonilales; family Desulfomonilaceae; genus Desulfomonile; species Desulfomonile tiedjei. The sequence continues at coordinate 257,760 of NC_018025.1, read as the reverse complement.
ACCATTTTGCTTCTGGGAGAAAGCGGAACCGGAAAGGATTACCTGGCTCGCTATATCCACAATCGCTCCGGACGTGCAGGGGGTTCTTACTTTGCGGTAAACTGCGCTGCCATTGCCCCGGAGCTTGCTGAATCCGAACTTTTCGGCCATGAAAAGGGAGCATTCACCGGTGCGATCGTTCGGAAACGAGGACTCCTGGAGCTTGCCGAAGGGGGTACGCTGCTGCTCAACGAAATTGGAGAACTCTCCCTGCCTTTGCAGGCCAAACTGCTTGCCTTCCTGGATACGAGAAAGTTCACCAGGGTCGGCGGCGAAAAAGAGGTTACCGTGAATGCCCGCCTCATTGCCGCAACCAACAAGGACTTGGAGAACGAAATTCGGGAACGTAGATTCAGACAGGACCTGTTCTTTCGTCTGAGCGTATTGACCATAAGGGTGCCTCCGCTTCGTGAAAGGAAAGACGATATTCCGTGTCTGGTCAAGGAGCTGCTTTCCAACCTTGTGAGCGAACTACAACTGCCTCACATGCCGGTAATCGAGCCCAAGGTCATCCATGCGTTAAAGCGCTATGACTGGCCCGGAAATGTGAGAGAACTTCGTAATGTGCTCGAGCGATCTCTTATTCTTTCCCACGGACAGGAACTCAAGCTCCGCGGCCTTGGTTTCGGGGAAGAACCGGAAGAAAGTATGAGGGCAACGTTCACAGCGTCATTCCCCAGCGAGCAGTCCATAAATGAAGTCACTCAGGAGTTGAAACGTTTCTTTGTCGCCGAGGCTCTCAAACGCTCGGGAGGCAACAGGCAGGGAGCAGCCAGGATGCTGGGGATTTCCCGATATTCACTGAAGCACTACATGAAGTCACTGGGATTCCGTGACGAAGAAACTGATTAATTCTTGGGGTATGGTTCCCTCAATCTGCCGGACCTCATACAGAAGGCCAAACTCCAATGTTCATTCTTCTTGATTTGGTCCTTCTGAAGACGGTCTTCCTTGATTTTTTCCATAACTAACAGCAGTATGAGTTCTTTGAAATGCTCGGTAATACCGATGTGCTTTCAAAGCAGTAACATACGGGAACCTTTTTTGTAAAGAGGGTTCCCGAACCCTCCAAAAAACTTTTAGCACTCGCCCAAGACCATAGTTTTTTCGAGAGAAAAACTATGGTCTTGGACGAATATTAAAAGTTCTTGGGAAGGGTCTGGGAAACCCTTCTTGGCAAGAAGTGTTTCCCAGATTTTATCTCTTTGGAATGCAAATCAGTATAAGGAGTTTCACATGCCCTTTGCGGAAATCCGAGGCAGACAGATCTATTACGAGATTCATGGGCAAGGTCCGACGGTGGTTCTTCTTCATCACGGTTTTAGCAGTCTGAACATGTGGAAGGGCGTATATCCCGCTCTTGTGGAGGCTGGTTATCGGGTTGTCCTGTATGATAGAAGAGGCTACGGGAGATCGGAACGGGGGCCTGATTTTGAAGACTTCTACTTGAGCGGTACCTTTTGTCAGGAAAATTGCCAAGATCTGAAGCAACTCAGCCATGAGCTCAATCTTGGTAGATTCCACATGGTCGGCCAGTGCGAGGGAGGAGTTATTGCAGTTCACTATGCAGCCGATTTTCCCGATCAGGTAGTCTCCATTACCACATCGAGCACTCTCTGTTACAGCCATGTAACTATGGCTGAATTCAATGCCGCCAAATTTCCCAAGGCGTTTCACGAATTGGACGCGCAGGTCCGTGACAAACTCCTGTTATGGATTGGAGAAGAGCACGCGGAATCTCTGTACGAAATGGCTCGAACAAAAGGAGGAGCGTACGGATCGGACAAATTCGATATTCGCCCGTTATTGCCTCTCGTTCAGTGTCCGGCGCTGGTTTTGTATCCGGACCGAAGCGCCCTTTTCGAGGTAGAGCAGGCCGTGACGTTTTACCGCTCGCTCAAGAACGGTGAATTGGCGGTTCTCCCCAAGTGTGGTCACAATACCTATGACCAGCAACCGGAATTATACATTCGACATGTGTTGGACTTCCTCAACCGGGTCACCTATGAAAATGCCAACCTGATGGACTTTTCCATGACGTGCCTGGCTCCGTCTCCGCCGCAGCGATAACACAAATGCGCTTTCAAAAGGGCAAGACCGAAGAACCTTTTTATAAACGGATTATAGCGACTGCGAAAATTAGTGTCCGATTGAAGATTAGGGAAATTGGTGGGTGCCGTGCCTCCGTGCCGGCACACATTCAACATAATCAATGAATATCGATGTGGTGAGCAAGGCGAAACACATCATTTTTTTGCCAGGGTATCTGAATTGCTGTCATTGCGAGCAAAGCGAAGCAATCTCCTGAAGGTACAGGCCCATGTCAGGAGATTGCCACGTCGCGTTCGCTCCTCGCAATGACAATCATGAGCCGTGTTGCTGAATGATCAGGTCCGATATTGTTTATAGAGGTTTTCGTCACATCTTGAACTGACAGGAATTCCGCATCTTCTAAATAGAGCGGTCCAGCGACGACCCTGTTTTAGGGTATATGAGGGTCAGGGGGTTTTTTCCGACTATACCGATTCTCGAAAGTAATCACGGATTGTGAAGAGCAGTTCCCAGCAATTGGTAGCGCCGGCCTCCGTGCCGGCGAACAATTCACCAAACAAAGCAATAAGTTATCGCCGGCAGGGACGCCGGCGCTACTGATTCTTCCCATTGCAGGCATTGGATTCCGTCAAGACTTTCGATAACAGCTATAACATCTGCACTGAGTTTCGGTCATCTATTTCGGCAATGACTGTAACAACTTCTTTCTCACTTCTTGACCCCACTTTTGTACCCAAGCGTAAGCGGCATAAATTCCTTCTCAGAGACGATCTCTAAAGCTGAAAGATCGTCGGTGAAAACCGTTCCCGCGGAATCATAAGGAATCTTCTTGAAAAAGCTTGTCTCAGAACCCTCGGCAGATCGCTGCGAGTCACGCATGACCTGAAAAAGCTTGTTCCAGGTCTGGTCCGGAAAGTCCAGAATTTCGGATTCCACCTCAGGTCGATTGACTTTTGCGTCGTTTTCGGAAGCAATGAGAAGACGAGTGGTGAACACGCTGCCACCCTCAGTCGGGCGGTATTCAGCATAATAGACGTGAGGAAAGACTGCAGCGACCGTGTTGGCAATATCTCGGAACACAAGCTTGTCGCCTGTGGTTCCTATATTCATTGCCAAGAGACCGTTCCCGGTCATTCGCTGTTTGACTTCCGCAAAGAATTCCAGACTCGCCAGGTGAAAGGGAATGTGAGGCGGTCGAAACGCATCCACGAGCACTATGTCGTATTGACCGCGGGATGCACGCATGAAGAGTCTGCCGTCACTCACGTGTGAAACGAGCCGAGGGGAATAAGAGAAAGGGAAATACGGAGCAGCAGCTTCAAGGAGCCCTCTGTCGATTTCAACTCCATCGATCACTGTATCGGGGTATTGTTGACTGATGAGGTACGGGGCACAGGCTCCTCCCAAACCTATGAGGAGCATTTTGTCCGGAAACTTGCGATTCGCTGCATAATATACCCGTGGAACGAGTGCGAACATGTCCTGCCATGAATCCGTTATGGGACTGCCTTCGATCCACATGGACTGCATGCCGATTCCTGCATCCGTGAGAAGCACAGTCGCCCGGGCATCTTCTTTCTGTGAAGAGATGGGTATTTGGAATATGCTGACGTGCTGATACAGCGTTTCGCGCTGATGGACAAGCGGCGGTTTCAATGGTGCTTTCAATCCGTTTAAGCCCAGGAGCAGAGCCACAATGACAATCCCCGTACCTGCCGCGAAATAGAAAAATCCGGACCTTCTCAAAGGCCATAGAACCGTGCAGAGAAGCAGTCCGCCGAAAAAGAGGAAAGACAGACGCATACCAATCCAGGGGAGAAGAATCAAGGCAGGCATAAGGGTCCCAAGTATGGAACCGAGCGTTGAGAACGCAAAGACTTTTCCTGCAGTACGGCCCACTCCGGACGAATCCAAAGCTGCTACGTGAATAATGAACGGGCTTGTCATACCCAGAATTACTGCGGGTGCGGAAATGAGCAAAGCACAGATGCTCAGGGCAGTTACGAGCGCATTCGACGAGCTGTCCGCAGCGACGGAAAATCTGCCCAATGCTATTTCCATGACCGGTTGAGCCACATAGGGCAAAAATATGACGAAACTCGCCGCAAAAAACAGAATCGCAGCCAGGAATTCCACCTTTGGCTTTTTCTCGGCCAGAAGACCTCCCAGATAGTACCCTGCTGTTAAGGCTATCATGGTGGATCCGATGATGACCGTCCAAATCATGACGGACGTGCCGAAAAAGGGAGCCATGAGCCGCCCTGAGCACATCTCCAGTCCCATGATGGTCATTCCGGAAACGAACGTAAGTAGAATAAGATAGCGTGTTCCCGGCGGATGAGGTTTATTGTTTTCTGGTGAAATCATGTGCTTAGTCATTTCTACTTGAAATCTTTTCCGATTTTATGCAGTTCAGGGAGTCGGCTTCCTATGTTTCAGTTCCCACATACCCGTAGCGAATGGAATAATGAGGACGAGCCATCCTGTGACGACAATTCCGGGCCAACCGGATAGCACGTACATATAACCGCTGACACTGATTCCAGCAAATCCGCCCAGATAATAGAAAAGCACGTACAGCGAGTTTGCTCGACCTCTACTGGACACAAGCCTTCTGTTGAGCGATCCGGCAGCAGCCGCATGCACTGCAAAGAATCCGGCGCATATTCCGCACAAACTGAGCGCTATTCCAGGCATTGACTTTATAAGGGTGGTTCCTATGGATACTGCAAACACAACTGCACCCAAAGCCATAATAACACCGTTACCCATGCGGTTACTGAGATTCCCTGCAACGGGGCCCATAACGATTCCAATCACGTACGACGTGTACATGAACGTGATTGCATTGGTGGAAGCCCCGAATGCAGGTGAAGAAAGATAAAAAGGAAGATAATTGAATACCGATGAAAAGACAAAAAATGCACTGAAGGCCACAAGAAATGTTCTGAGCAGCTCAGGTCGAACAATCAACGCGAGAAATCCTTGATCTTCCGGATCTGCAGGGTTCTTCGATTTCTCGTGGGGCAGAAACCGGTATGCAGCAAGCGTCGCCAGAAATACCATTACGGATGCGGTTACGAAGGCATATCTCCAGTGCAGCGGCGGATGGATGAAACCGCCAAGCAGTCTGCCACCGAGTCCGCCTGCTACGGTTGCCGAAATATAGGAGCCCATGACCACATTGAGTTTTTCTCTGGGCAGAGTCTTGGACAGGAATGCAGCCACGCACGTAGTGAGACATGGAATGAACAGGCCTTGCACAAAACGAGTGCCTATCAGTAGCGATATGCTCGTGGTTATGGAACAGGCGAGACTGCAAAGCGTAATCACTATTCCGCCGGTCAAAATAATGGGTTTGATGGGAAATCTATCTGCAGCGATGCCCAATGGGCAATTGGAGAGCGCTATTCCGAAGATAACGGCTGATATGGTCAGAGACGCGTACGTCTCGCCCACCTCGAATTCGGAGCGGAAAATCGGTAACACAGGTTGGGTAATGTAAATGGTCGTAAACGCAGCGGCAACAAGAGAGAAAACCAGGAGTTGCAGTCCGGACCAGGAATCGAGCGAAATATCATTCTGCTTCTCTTTCATCCCTAACTATATACCACTTATTGCTGCAGGTCCGTGCCTCGAAAGTGGCACGTGAATTCCGGATCAGCAACAAATATTGCGAAAGAGATGCTCATTCGAATTTGCATTCAAAATCCCCCCATTCCCCCCTTTAATAAAGGGGGGTTATACCGATTCGCTTTTCTTTTTATAATCTGGCAGGCTGGAGGTATCCTTCGCTCCGGATGACGCAAAGCCGTCTAATCACTCCGCTCAGAACACCTCAGCCTGCGCTATCTTATATACATAATTGCGAAATGGTATTAGAGGGCATAGGCGCTGACTAAGAGAGTTTTGGATTAGTTGTTCCGGAGGAACAATTGAAAATAGGCCGGCGATTCATCGCCGGTTAAGGAAAAATCTAATGATTTTCGAGTCCCGGAGGGACGGCTGATACACAAATTCCCGGCAATGAATTACCGGGCTATTTTCTTTTGTCCCTTTGGGACAAAGAATTGGATCAAATTAGCGTCTATGGGGCCAGAGGGGATTTTCGTGTAACTTTGAAAGCAAATTGGAATCAGTTATCGGACTGTAACCCGACCATTTCCCAGTAATCTTGAACGGAAAGTATCATCTCTATATACGCATCGAAATCAACCGGCTTGACGATGCACAGGTCCGCCCCGAGTTCGCGCCATGCTTGCACGTCGATCAAAATATCGGATGTGGTTACAACAACTTTTACGGTACCGGAAAGGTTCGGATCTCCGCTGATTTCGAATAGAACCTCTTTCCCGTTCTTCTTTGGAAGATTGAGATCCAAAAAGACCAGATCAGGCTTTACGGAATCTACGTATTTTCCGCGTCTGAACAGGAAATCCAGAGCCTCTTGTCCATCCCTTACGATGTTTACGCAATTCGCGATCTCCCAACGTTCCAATGCTTTTCTGGTCATCAGAACATCAATGGGATTGTCTTCCACCAACAGGATGTTTATTTCTCGTATTTTCTCTGTCATGACGTTCTTCCATCGGGTATGCTGAAGAAAAATGTCGACCCTACTTCAACTTCCGATTCTACCCAGATTCGCCCGCGGTGGCGTTCAACGATTCTCTTTACAATGGCCAGCCCCATACCGGTACCGTCAAAAGTTTCCTGTTTGTTCAGTTGCTGAAAAATGACGAAAATGCGGTCAAAATACTCTTTCGGTACGCCGATGCCATTGTCCTGTACGGAAAAAATCCATTCATTGCCGGTTTTTTGTGCGGAAATATGCACTTGAGGTGAATCTGTACGCCCGAATTTCACGGCATTTGCTATGAGATTCTGAAATACTTGCATCAACTGCGTTGCATCTCCCTGTACATCAGGCATTTCATCGTACGTGACAGTCGTGCCTTTCGCGTAAATAAGGTTCTCGAGATTGTGAAGCGATTGTTCCAGGACTTTTTGGGTGTCTACCCTTTCGAACAGTTGCCCTAGATTGAGCCTGGAATACGTCAGAAGATCGATGATGAGAGACCTCATCTTCTTGGCGGAATCTACTGCATAGTGGATCAACGTGTCCGATTCTTCGTCGAGGCGTCCTTTGTACAGTTTTTCGATCATCTGCAGAGCACTCACTACATTACGCAGAGGTTCCTGCAAATCGTGTGAAGCGACGTACGCAAATTGCTCGAGATCTTTATTCGATCTGATTAAGTCGGCTTCAGCTCTCACGCGATTGGTAACGTCGTGAATGATGGAAGAAAGCAAGGTTCGACCACGAACGTTCAGTGTACTGGTATACACTTCAACATTCCGGATTTCTCCGGACGCAAGTTTGTGTTCAAACAAGAAGAAGTGTTTGAGTTCTGCACGGGCTTTGTCTATCTCGGCATAAATTTCTGAGGGGGATAGCACATTGACGTGCACTATTTTCATTTTCTTCAGATCCGCGAGTTCGTATCCGTAAAACTTTGAAGCTGCCGCATTTGCATCGAGTATGTCTGCAGTGTCAGGATCTATAAGTAATTTCACTGCGTGACATCCATGGAACATTTGCCGATAAAGCTCCTCGTTTTGTCTGAGTGCTTCCTGGGCCAGTTGCCGCTCGGTAATATCCCGGTACAAAGCCTGATTCAGGTTATCTCCTATGTGTCTGCCGCAGACCTCGCATGCCACGTACGTGCCGTCTTTCATACGCATGCGACGATCCAGGCGGGTCAATACACCTTCAAGGATTGCTTGCAGCTTTAGAGGCGTTTCTTTCAGATCTTCGGGGTGAATCAGCTCTTCTATATGTTGTCCCCTGATTTCTTCCAATGAGTATCCGAACATGTGCAGGATTGCCTTGTTGGCATCCACGACAGTACCAGTATCATCGAACAAAAGAATCCCGTCTGCCGAATCTTCATACAAGGCCTTGTACTTTGCCCTGCTTTCCAGTAATGCCTGTTCCGTTTGTTTTCGCTCTTCGATTTCCCGAGCTAATTTCGCTGTGCGTTCCCGGACCTTTTGTTCAAGTTCGGCATGCGCTTTCTTCAATTGTTGCTCAGCTTCTCTACGCCGATTTTGGTTATCATATGCTTTTATAATGTTGGCACACGTCATAACATAAGGCTGAAGGAAATCGACAAGTTCGCTATCGTAGCCATCGGCCCTGTTGGCTAAACCAGCCATACCGATAAGTCTGCCATTATGGAGGAAAGGAAGACCCAGGAACGCCCGAATAGGAGGATGATCTTCCGGCAGTCCGATTCTCTGACTGTTGTTTTCGGGATGATTGAACACTATCGGGTCGGCCGCTTCGTCGATCGAACTCCACAATCCGCTGATTTCACGAGTCTCTCCGTTCGTGCGATCGACTTGATGATTGTTCTGCTGGGATTGTTCGTTGCATGAGTTGCTGACGACAGCTCTATGGTACAAGCGTAATCGGCCGTCCGCATTTTCGACGATTTCACCGATGAAGCCGAATTCACTGGCGGTGAGTGAGCAAAAATCTTCCAAGAAATGGGCGAAGACGGTCTCTGAATCCGTGTCTGCTATGAATTGTGTTTGTGCCCGCTCGACTGCCTGAAGTAATTCGTTCTGCTTTCTCGCGGTTTCAAGAGCTGCAGTGCGTTGTTTCACTGTACGTTGGAGCGCCTGATTGAGATCTCTTACCTCCGCTTCCGCCCGTTTGCGTTCGGTAAGATCTCGAATAATGCACGTTCCAAGGAGTCCGACCGGGCCTTTTCTACAGGATACCGCCATTTCCGCCGGAAACCGTCGGCCGTCGTCCCTCTCCAACAGCACTTCTATGTTCCCCGGTCGAAACGAATGAAAGGCAGATTCTCCTTCTTTCGTAACCTGAAGCTCCGCATTCCTGTTCTCATTGACGAGCTGGAAGAAAGACGCTCCAATTGCCTCCTGCTTCGAATAGCCGAACATCTTCTCGGCTGCTGAATTCCAGTCGATGATCCTTCCTGAGTGATCGAAAGTGATTATCGCGTCAGTGGCAGTCTCCACCAGCATCTTGTACCCTGCTTCAGCATCCGCGAAAAGTCCGGCAATGGCTTCTTCAAGGGTCACACCTCGTAATCTGGCATTTTTCAGCGAACTGAAGACCGCAGCCAAAGCCATGAGACCGCTCATGTACAGCGCACATTTCCCCAACCATCCTATCGGAGATCCAATTGCCCTGAGGAAGAAGAAGCTGATCATTGCTATCGAAGAGAGCGCCAGAGAAACTGCATACCAGTAGAAGAAATCTGACCTGGACCGTAGATAATGCGTGAAGAAGAACGCGCATGAGACAATGTAAAGCACTGTCGAGCTGCCGAGAACCGCTTGCCTTAGCATCGACGGCCCATGCGAAGGATCGAAAAACGGCAGGATAGCATCATTCAAGGCGGCCAATGTGACGCACACAACGATCCCGGTCACACCTGCATATGCAGCGGCAACAGTCAGAGGTTTTCCTTTGCCGTAATGCGGATGACGACCGGAAGCATTGAGAATCGCTCCTATGGCGTGAAAAACAGATCCGAAGAAAAACCCGGCAGCCTGAACGGTAGTGGCATCATTCGCTCCACCAACTCGGGTTACCAAATAGCTCCCTATCGACACGGCCAACCCTAACGAAAGCATGCCGCACCCCATGAAGAGGACTGCGTAGGAGCCGCCGTTCACATATGTTTTACCGGCAATATAAGCGATGAAGATAGAAAGAATGCCGCCAAATATAATTGACAGAAAAGGAGCCAGAAAGAGTAATGCAAAAACGGTCCGTATATCGAGAGTAGCCAAAACCAGTAAGGCAACGGCAAAGACCGCCAAAACCAGCAGCCCGGAAAACTTCGGAATTGTCATGACTTCACCAATTGAACAAGTAACGCATTAATTGTCGATGTCATCAATAAAAGACGAATCAACTGAACCAACAAAGATTTCTTTGTCGAAGACACACGTGTTACTGAAATACCTTTGGAAAATGCTCCGACACGGCCTAAGTAAGGCCGGTGTTGCATTCGTCCAGGCGACTGACTGTGTTCCTCATGAGAAGAATAAAGCCTCAATTAAAACTTGACTGAGGAAGCATCCTGTTTTTTCGAAATAATTGCTCGCTATATAAATCTCAATGTAACACATAAAATGCGAAAATTCGAATTCTTTTTTAAGACAGATGGACGTCCGTTCTCAATACAAGTAATGTTGGATCGATATTCCGAGACAGTTTCCTATGTGTCGGCTGTATTTGAGCAAGGGACAGACGCCAGAATCTTTGATATTCGGTCCAATACCTTTTCGCAGGGGAATAAGATAGCAAAGGCTGGGGTGTCCTGAGCGGAGTGATTAGACGGCTTTGCGTCCTCTGAAGCGAAGGATACCTCCAGCCTCACAGATGATAAAAAGAAAAACGAATCGGTCTGAGATGTCAGTAAACCAGGAGATCCGTCTTATCGGTTTTCTCCCACGGAAGATCGAGATCCGGACGGCCGAAGTGTCCGTAAGCAGCCAATTGCCGGTAAAATCCTTGTTTCGATTTGGCCGGAAGCTGCAGCAAATCGAATTGTTGGATGATTCCGCAAAGCGTAAACTGAAAATGCTTCTTTACCAGGGCGACAATCGCCTCATCGGGCAGAAAACCTGTCCCCATGGTTTCCACTTGAATACTGACCGGTTCGGCAAGACCGATAGTATAACTGACCTGAATTTCGCAACGCTCGGCCAATCCTGCCGCTACTACGTTCTTGGCTGCGTATCGGGCTGCATACGCTCCGATTCTGTCTATTCTGAGGGGATCTTTCCCACTGAGAGCAGAACTCGCGTTTCGCGAGAATCCCCCATAGGTGTCTATAGCATTCTTGCGGCCGGTCATTCCAGAGTGCACCGAAGGACCTCCCAATTTAAGGGGTCCTCCAGGATTGATGAATATGAAGGTATTGTTATCGGGTTTTAAGAGCTCATTCTCAAAAGACGGCTCGATCACTGTCTCTCGAACATCCCTTTGAAGACGATCGACTGAAGGATAGTTTCGATCGGTTTGGCTCGTATTTACTGCTATGCTGTAAATTCTGACCGGGCGAGAGTCGCGGTATTCCACGGCAACCTGAGTAGTCCCATCCGGAGCCAGATAGTCGAGCACACGAGTATTGCGTACCTCGGCAAGCCTTCGTGCCAATCTGTGCGCAAGCCAGATCGGAAGAGGCATCAAAACAGGGGTCTGATTACACGCAAACCCGAACACGGTTACCTGATCGTCAACCGGAATCCCGTTCTCAGCACTTTCGCATTGAACTGCATACGTATGCTTACGATCGGAATCCGACATCTCTTTCAGGCTGGTCAAAATACTGCACGTCCGAAAATTGAACTCCTGGTCCACATACCCTATTCGCCTGATTACTTTTCTGGCAACATTGGGAAAATCGACTTTGACGTGAGAAGCAAATCGTGCAGCAATGAATACAACGGAAAGAGATACTGCACATTCGGCGATGATTCGGGCCGAAGAGTCGTGTTCGAGGAATCGATCGACAATTGCGTCACTGATCTGATCGCACAGCTTGTCAGGATGCCCTTCCGTAACGGATTCAGATGTGTGGATGTAACTACTCATGCGTGGTTACCTCTGTTCAAGCTTTTTGCTTGCCTCGGACATCAAGAGAGGGATCACCGAAGCCCCCCCTACTACGAGCCAATCAGACAATGCCAACGGCGTCAATCCCAGCAAGGAGCGGAGTCCCGGAACAAACTGTATTACAATTTGCAAACCCAGAGAAGTGGCAATGGCAGCCTTCAGGTATGGATTCGGAGGCGACGGTTCGGCGTCGAAAATGGTTTTCACCTCCGAACGGCAGCTCAAAGCATGCAGAATCTGCGCATTCGTAAGGCTTTGAAAAGCAATTGTCCCGGCATAAGGACCCGCCCCGTGTCGTAACAGGCCATACCCGTATGCCGTAAGACCGGAGATCGTCATTAAGGCAGATTCAAAACCGATGCGCTTGAAATCACTCCTCTCTACGATCGGCCGTTGAGGATCCCGAGGAGATCTCTGCATCACATCAGGCTCCGGAGGATCCAATGCAAGAGCAAGACCCGGAAAAATATCGGATACGAGGTTGATCCACAGCAGTTGCATGGTATTGAGAGGGTACCCCATTCCAAGCGCCCCTGCGACAAACATCACTTCAATTTCGCTGAAATTTGTGGAAAGCAGATAATGAAGCGTTTTCCTGATATTGTCGTAGATTGCTCTCCCGTCCCGAATTGCCACAATCATGGTTTCCAAATCGTCTTCTTCCAGCATGACGTCCGCAACTTCCCGAGCTACGTCCGTACCGGAACGTCCCATTGCCACGCCCACATCAGCCGCTTTCAGTGCGGGGCCGTCATTAATCCCGTCGCCGGTCATGGCCACAACCTTGCCTGCAGACTGGAGAGCCTGGACGATCTGGAGTTTGTTCGATGGACTAACCCTTGCAAAAACATGGACTTTTTTGCTCAGCGCCTTAAGCACTTCCGGGTCGATTTGGGACAAATGGGTGGAATCGACAATCTCGAGGGGATGATCCCTATTAAGCCCAAGCTGTTTGCCCACTGCATATGCTGTCGGACTCTGGTCTCCCGTAACCATGATTGTGTCCAGGCCCGCGGCATGAAACGCTTCGACAGATTCTCTCGCACCGGGTCGAACAGGATCTTCCATTCCCACGAGTCCCAACCACGTGAAATTTACGTCTCCATCCGAGTTATGTTCGTTGGCATAGGCCATTCCGAGGACTCGTAAGGCATCACCGGCCATGGAATCGTTCTCCGACTCGATGATCGTCCGATCTTCATCCGTCAAGGGAGTCTTTGTTCCGTCTTGAAGGTGGAAATTGCACATACCGAGCACATCGAGCGGACTGCCTTTCACAGCGACCAAGGTCTCGTTGTTATGCTGATGGGTCGTGGTCATAAATTGCCGGTCGTCGGATCGATAATTTGTCGCAATCAGCGGAAATCTGGACCTGACGTCCGTTATGTCGATCCCGTACACAATTGCCAAGGACATGAGCGCGTTTTCCGTCGGAGTTCCTTCCAGGACGAACGTATCGTGATTGCCGGCGATCTGACTCTCATTGCACAGAATGCCGATTTCGATCAGTTTGCTTACCGCGATCCGGGAATCATCCGGCGAAGAGCCATTTTCCGACCGGAGCTCCGTTCCGATTATGTCGATACGCTGGAACCCTGAATAGATCCTCGTTACGGACATCCGATTTGCAGTAACCGTTCCTGTCTTATCGAAACAGATCGTCTGAATTGACCCCAGAGTGGATACGGCTTCAAGATTTCGTATGAGGACTTTGCGCTCTTTCATTCGCCGGATTCCCAGAGCGAGAGTAGTTGTGGCCACAGCGGGAAGCCCTTCGGGAACCGCGGCGACTGCCAGGGAAATGGATGTCTTGAACATATTCAGGATCCCGTTCCCCCGCAGGATTCCGATAACAAAAACCAGGAAGCACACAACACCTGAGAGAACCACCAACTGATTGCCTATGTGCCTCAACTGTCGTTCTATCGGTGTTTCCGGAGATTCGGATTCGGCCATGAGCGACTGAACCCTGCCCATTTCGGTAAACGACCCCACCGCAACCACGACTGCCAATCCCTGACCTCCGGTGACGAGCGTTCCTTTGTACACCATGTTGACTCTGTCACCCAGCGGCAGGTCCTCTTTCCGGAGGGTCGCATCGTTTTTTGCCACCGGCATATTTTCCCCGGTAAGGATCGATTCATCCAGAAACAGCCGAACCGCCTCGAGTATCCTTGCGTCCGCGGCAACATAAGTGCCCGGTCGCAGAACGAGGATGTCTCCCACCAGAATTTCGGGAGAAGAAACCTCAACCATCTTGCCTGACTTCAGAATCATCGCCTCAGGCTGAATGTCTTGCCTGAGTGTCTCGATAGCCCTTTCAGCCTCACTTTCCGTTGCGTATCCTACAACTGCATTGATTGTCATTACCGCGCCGATTACAACCGCATCCAATAATCCCCCCGTTACTACGGAGATTCCAGCCGCCGCGCCAAGAAGGGCAACCGGCAGGGAGTTGAATTGACTGAGAAAAAGCCGGAATTGCGATCGAGGCTCCGCCTGAGGAATGGTATTCGGTCCGAACAATTCGAGATTCTTATCCTTAGCATCCTCGGGCAGTCCTGAAGCAGTGCTGTTGAGTTTCTCAAGGACGGTCTCTTTGTCAGTCACATGCCAGGTAGGCAGTTCCGAGGGCGCAAGGAAGCGGGACGTCCATGAACGGCCCCATGTGCGTTCGCGCGCTGTTCGTGCAAGAGCGGAATCCGGATGCTGCAGGTACTCTTTTGCGACATTCTCGAGTAGAGTAGCAACTACTTTGATGTTACACGCAGGATCGTAAAGAATGAGTACGTTTCCCGTGAGAATGCTCGCGGAAACCGACTTTATTTCTTTTCTTGCGGGCAAGACTGCTTCGAGAATTGTCTTGAGAGCTGAACACCGGTAAAGGCCGGTTACTTTGAACCTGACTCTCCCTTTGAGACTATGTATCTTTTGTATCAATTATCTACCCGACATTTTCACTGTATGTTTAATAATGTTCAGTGAACCGATAATTATTAATCCACAATATCTACGTCTTCAACACCGATCTCAGCTCCTTCATCAAATTCATCGACACCGGAATGCATGAAAACACCCAGTGCATAGTAGAATGCGACATACCACGCGGGAAGAACCACATTCCCCCGTGCAAGTTGCCACATCCCTGAAGTAACCAGGCTGACGAATACGAGACTCGGTATATCAATTTGTCCGGATGTAAGAGTCAAGAGTTCCTTGTTGTACGATCGAAATGCCGATGCTACATTCTGGAACAAGGTCTTTCGTTGAACCGGCGGGCGTTTCAGGGTGAAAAGGCCCTGTTTGTATGCCTGTCGCTTTAGCTCGTCCAGTTCTCCGTCATAGATAATTACAATACTTCCCGTATGAGGAGCGGCTTTAACTTCCTCTACCCCATGCAGAGCTCGCAATTTTTCGGAAACGTGTGCGAAATAATCGCTATCTCCCCGTTTGGAAGGAATCCTCACCCTCAATCGCCGAGGAATTGTATGACACACATGAGCAACGGGATGCATGGTCCCACTCTCCACTTTTTTTCTTCATAATACGGGTAGCTTTTATTTTTGGCAAGCTGCCGAATACTAATATGTTCGACTGCTGCAATAATCCTGTTAAAAATACCAAATAACGGGATCACAAGAATTGTACCGATCCGTCGAACGGTTACATCTCGGTATTCAACTTTAAGCTAATAACTGCATTTATACCATTCGAGACTAAACAAGATTGCATGCTTTTGTTTCAGGGAGGGGGAGGAGCCTCGTACTTTCTTATGCCTGAGAACAGAGCTGTGGACACGCCCTGGACGAAACCGAGTTTATTAATAAAACCGCCTAATTGCGTCTGACTGATTGTCCACTGTCGTACAATGGACCGGCACGCTGGCAGCAGGATAAATATATAATGAAAAACGGTAGTTATCGAGACCCCTTTCTAATAATTCTTTACAAACATTTATTTTTTTGCTAACGCTCCGCTAACACAAGGCACGCATTATGCCTTCAAGGCTTTGAACAAGGGGAATATGTATGTCTTATTACGTTCATGCGGTGGCAGGAAGACTGAGAATTAAGCTACCAATCCTTAAGAAGAATCCAACCAAGGCTCAGAAATTGGAAGAGTTGTTGAGAAACCTCTCCGGGGTCGAGCATGCTTCGACAAACGGTATGACCGGCAGTGTAACTATCCTTTTCGACGAGAAAGTCATCGGTTCTGACGGCATTCTCCTGCTTCTCGCTCAGGAAGGGTATATCGACATTTTCCAGCTCATTGCAGGAAAGAAACGCGAAGAATCCCCGGCATCTCATATCGGACAGGCAGCTTCGAAAGCTCTACTGGGCTTTGCACTCGGTCGCGCATTCCAGGGGACGCCTCTGGCGTTTATTAGTGCTTTTATTTAGTCTCGGACTCGCGGGACTGAACGCGATGTCCGCGAATGTCCCTGACATTCTATTCGTTCTTCAGCATCTCTCGCTATTCATCAATTATCAACTAATGTCAGCTCAGTGTTCGGTGAACAAAATCATCTTTGGCAAGGCACACCGGAATTTCTCTCATAACGGCTATACGGAGCAAACGGATTAGCCGCACGCACTTATCCACTTCGCAGCGAGTGCACACAACAGCGATATTTCTTCACTAATCGATCCACCCCGCATCAACGAACGAATTATTCCTCAACGTCTCTTGCAGACAATTCAGTTTCTATTTCAGATTTGACCTCAGCTATAATATCCTCAGTCATTTCAGTGACTTCTTCAAGCATTTCTCTCCCGCGTTCATACACCAAATAGCCGTTTCTGATCACGGCTTTCATAAGTGGCCTCATGGAGGCTGCAACGACAGGGACAACGACAGGCGCCAGTAGTAATCCTACTCCAATTGCAATACCTGTCCAGACACTGGATTTTGGTTTCAAATCAGTCAGAGCCATGCAGTACTCCTTTCAATAATTCTCTCATTAGTTTTGTTGTAATCGATTGTTCACGTAATTACAATGAAGAACACTTTTTCTCATATTCTTCTGAACAGTATCATGGGAGGCAGGCCAATGCGCTTTCATACGAGTAATATCGGGAAGCCTATCAGTAACCGGCGCCCGTAGGTCTCCGAAGGGAAGTCAGGCTGCGCTGTCCGTAGCGAAGGAGACCCACCGGAGCCGGCTTCATCCAATGTCACTTCTTTGGACACGCATTGGTATTACGTGCCGCATTGAACATCCATACACATGTCTGCCGTGCAATGTTCCTGAATGTTCATTGGAAGCCATACAATGAACGTGGTCCCCTCGCCGTCGGATTGAACTGAAATGGACCCTTTGTGAGCCTCGACGATCTTTTTGGAAACCGTCAACCCTATGCCGGTACCGTAATTTTTTGTAGTAAAAAAGGGACTGAAAATCCTCGGCAGTTCTGCCTGATCTATTATGGCGCCGCGATTGCGGATCTTCATCTCGAAATATCGTTCCGCATCCATTGCGATAGTCTCAATCAACTTGCTATCAGGAATGGAGATTCCGGTTTCCACGCGGATGACTTCTCCGGATGGCGAAGCATCTATCGCGTTGGAAACGAGATTCCGGACGACCTGCTCGAATCGTTCCGGATCCAGAGACATTTCTTCTTCATCACCACGCAAACTGACGCTCAATTTCAGGTTCTTCTCTTCAAAAGCTTCCTTGTACAAGTGCAAGACCTTTTCAATGATAGCGTTCGGATTCGCCATCTGCCGATTCAGACCTTCTTGCCTGGTGAATTCGATGAGAGTGGACAAAATTTTTTCAAGCCTTTGAATTTCCGAGCCGATCATCCTGACGGCTTCCGCCTGACCTGAATCGCTGCCGATATTGTAGGAATCGAACTGGCGTGCTATGCGCCGTGCAAAACCCCCGATAATGGTGAGGGGTTGTCGCAATTCATGGGCTACTTCGGCAGTATGCTGTGCAATGGCCTTCGATTTGCTCGTCTGAATAATATGGGAATACAGTTCGTCGATGATCTTCACTTTTTCCAGGAGCTGTTCCCGGGACTCTTTCAGTTGTTCCTCCAACCTTCTCCGCCGGGTAATATCCCTCATAACCCCTTCGTATAGCATTGCGCCCCTGGACCCGTCATCAAGGGCTTTGCATCGGATGCGGGTAAACTTCGTTTCGCCATCCGCATCCAGCAATCTTATCTCTTCATCCCAGACCGCATGATGGGCGAGCTTCAGAATTGAGTCGATCTTATATCTCTCTTCCGGCACTACGTACGCACTGATGGGAGTATCCAGGATAGCTCGTAACGGAGTCCGCAACAATTCTTCAGCCTGTGCATTAAGGTATGTGAACCGCCCTTCCTCGTTGAGAACAAAAATGACGTCGGGAACTTCTTCCACCAATGTGTGATACAGCAGCTCCGAATCCCGGAGCATTGCTTCCATCCGCTTGCGCTCTCTAATCTCCTGTTTCAGATCATCATTGAGACGGACAAGTTGAGCGGTCCGTTCAGTCACCCGATACTCCAGTTCTCTATTCGCTCTTCTCAATTCCTCATCTTTTTGCTTTCGCTCGGTGATATCTCGGATAGTTGCGGTGAAAAACATACCCTCGTGTGTCTTCCCCGCTGATATAGAAACCTCGACGGGAAACTCCGAGCCGTCTTTTCTCCGCCCTGATACCTCGCGGATACTCTTGGAATAGTAAAGGCGACCGGAAGCCACTGCCCTTTTCAGAGCGATTTCATGCAGTGCTACGAATTTTTGCGGCATGAGAATCGTTATGGGCTGATTCAAGGCTTCTTCCGGGGAATAACCGAATGCCCGGGTTGCCGCCGAATTCCACATCATGATTCGTCCCGAACTGTCAGCTCCGATTATCGGATCGTTGGCAGTCTCCACCATGACGCGGAGCCTCTCGTTGATTTCCCGTATAGTGCTCACGTCTTTTGCAGCCTGATCGCCCGACCACAAATCGGCTCCCGATACAGGGATTTTCTCTGCATGGGGAACCGATCCACGTTTGCTCTCATATTCGACGCTCTCAGATTCGATTTCCATGTTAGGGGACTCCGAAAATGCCACTCGCTTACATAATGTATATGCTCGTGACCTTTCCAAAGGATAAGTCCGCGATGAAGACAAGTCAAAAGATAGAAAGGAGCTTCCGAATAAGTCATGGCGTATTCTCAGCCGAATGTTCGTTCACTAATGTACGGTGATGAAGCTTGTACAGAAGAATCTTCAGATTCAGAGCAGACACACGGAACAGGGCGGGATACGAGAAAGCTACATATTGGTATGTGACTTCTTTCAATGATACAGTCTTGTAGGTAAATGTGTTCCAGTGTGCCTGCCGCGTTCGTCCCTATCACCGCAAAATAGCTTCAAAGCCTCATTCCGGCAACATCAACATAGCATGGCACAATTCTTGATCAATGCACTTCCAACATTTCATCCGATTACATCATGAGGAGACTCGTATGGACCGACAAGAAGCAACGGAACTCATCATAAAAGCGAAAAAAGAAAAAGGACTCACCTGGGACAAGATAGCTCAGGAAGTTGGTTCACACAAAGTGTGGGTGACCTCGGCACTCCTGGGACAAAATTCGATGAGTTCGGAGGCCGCGGAAAAGGCCACAGCGCTACTCGGGCTTGGACCTGAAGTCGCCAAGGCGCTCACGGAATGCCCGCTAAAAGGATCTCTCGATTCCGACGTCCCGGTAGATCCGCTTATCTATCGATTTCATGAGATCACTCAGGTGTATGGGACGACAATCAAGGAAATCATTCACGAGATGTTCGGCGATGGAATCATGAGCGCCATCGATTTTGAGATGGACATCAGTAAGAAACCCGACCCGAAGGGCGATCGAGTCGTTATCACCTTCGATGGAAAGTTTCTTCCCTATAGAAAATGGTAGAGTTGTTGAATGGTTATCGCTGAAAGAAGTCGACGTTGGCGTTGAGGAGGCTAATATGGGTGACAACAAGAAACAGGAACAGTACGCAGGCTTCACGCATGCGTTGGCCGATCCTTTTGATTCGCAGACATCCCTCGTACATTCCGGATTCGGTTCAGGGGGACCGGCGACTAACGACACTCCTGTCGCCGAAGAGGAAATCATCGACCGCACTGTGGAAAGCTCGGTAGTTCGAGCAATATTCCAGGGAGACGATCTTTCCAGAAGAGGATTTATGGGCCTGGTGGGTTCGTCCGCCGCGCTGTCGATTATTTCGAGTGTGTTTCCCCTGGATGCTGCGAAAGCGTGGGCAAAGGATGCGCCCGGCTCTCTGGAGAAAAAAGAGCTGAAGATTGGTTTTATCCCGATCACTTGCGGAACCCCCATCATTATGGGCGATCCCATGAAGTTTTACGAGAAACACGGATTGGTAGGGACAAAGGTTGTGAAAGCTGCCGGATGGGCAATGATCAGGGATTGGGCCATGAACAAGGAGGTGGATTGCGCCCACATGCTTTCACCTATGCCTCTGGCGCTCACTCTGGGAGCCGGCTCCACTGCTACTCCATTCTTGATGCCTGCCGTGGAAAACGTTAACGGTCAGGCAATCACGCTGCACATAAAGCACAAGAACGTAAAGGGCCCGCAGGATATGAAGGGATTCACGTTCTGCGTTCCGTTTGATTATTCCATGCACAACATGCTGCTCCGTTACTATCTGGCTGAAGGTGGTGTGGATCCGGACAAAGAGGTCAAGATACGAGTCGTTCCCCCTCCGGAAATGGTTGCCAACCTGAAAGCAGGCAATGTCGACGGTTACCTTTCACCGGATCCGTTCAACCAAAGGGCTGTATTCGAAGGAGCGGGATTCATTTTTAAGCTCACAAAGGAACTCTGGCCCGGCCATCCGTGCTGTGCGTTTGCGGCATCCAAGGAATTCGCGACCCAGATGCCGAATACGTTCAAAGCGGTGTTCAGGTCCATCATCGATGCAACCATGTTCGCGCACAAACCGGAGAATCGAAAGGATATAGCCGTTGCCATTGCTCCCAGAAACTATCTGAATCAACCGGTGGAAGTTGTGGAACAGGTTCTTACCGGAGCCTATCCTGACGGACTGGGCAACAACCATAACGAGCCCGACAGAATTGATTTCAACCCATTCCCCTGGCAGTCAATGGCAGTCTGGATTCTGACTCAGATGAAGAGATGGGGGTACATCAAAGGAGATGTCGATTACCGGACCATTGCCGAACAAGTGTTTCTCGCATCGGAATGCAGGGATCTGATGAAAGAAGGTGGTTACCCGGCACCTTCAGAAACCTACACGACCCACACGATTATGGGCAAATCGTTCGACCCCTCCAAACCGGAGGAATATCTTCAGAGTTTTGCCATACGAAGAACATAAAACAATGTGCTGAACAGGATTGCAGCTCCTTTGTAATGAGAGGGAGTTGCTTCT
Organism: Desulfomonile tiedjei DSM 6799; assembly: GCF_000266945.1. Classification (NCBI taxonomy): domain Bacteria; kingdom Pseudomonadati; phylum Thermodesulfobacteriota; class Desulfomonilia; order Desulfomonilales; family Desulfomonilaceae; genus Desulfomonile; species Desulfomonile tiedjei. Next base: position 236,600 of record NC_018025.1, on the reverse strand, counting down.
TCAAAAGTTTGACGTGATACCAATGCGCTATCAAAGAAGTGACAGTGCTGAAGCCGGCTCCGGTGGGTCTCCGAAGCGAAGTCAGACTGCGCGGTCCGTAGCGGAGGAGATCCGCCGGAGCCAACAACTGATCGGCTTCCGATATTACTCATATGAAAACGCATTGATATGAGATATGGAGAATCGGAGTCTTTATGAACACGAAAAATAGCCGGGCGTGGATAATCCTCGCATTACTTCTCTTCGTCCTGTTTCTCGGCAGTTGGCAACTTATCGCTATGAGCTTGAAGAATCTGCCGGGTCCCATACCGGTAGCAAAGACCGCATATGAATTCCTGTCCGACCCCTTTTACGACAACGGCCCGAATGACAAAGGTATCGGTACGCTGACATTGTATAGTGTTTCTCGATTGACGGCCGGGTTCGTAGCGGGATCGATCGTGGCTATCGGTTTCGGTGTTATTCTGGGACTAAACCAGGTCCTTTTCAAAGCGGTCAACCCGTTCATACAGGTGCTGCGTGCTATATCGCCGATCGCCTGGATGCCACTGTTGCTCTATTCCGTGCAAAACAGCAATTGGACCGCGCTGCTCGTGGTCTTCATGGCCAGTGTCTGGCCTACCCTCGCCAATACCGCTTTCGGGGTATCCAATATAAAAAAGGACTATCTGAATGTCGCAAACATTCTTCAGATGAACCCGGTAAGCAAAGTCTTTCGTGTCATTCTGCCTGCCGCAGGACCGACTATCGTGGCGGGTTTGAAGATTTCCATGGGGAGCGCATGGGTGGCTATAGTTCCCGCGGAGGCTTTGCTGGGCTCCCTGGGGCTTGGTTATTTCGTGTGGAATGAATGGAACAATCTTTCTCTAACCAGTGTGATCTTTGCCATCCTTGTGATCGGCGTGGTGGGAGTATTCATAGACGTTCTTTTTAACCGTTTGGCACGGAAATTGGCCTACGCCGATTAGGAGAAGATGATGGCTTTACTCGATGTGGATAGAATTTCCCGTTACTTTACGACTGCCGGAAGCAAAGACCCGTATTGCGTATTTTCAGACCTGTCTATGGAAGTCTTTGACAGAGAATTCGTGGCAGTCCTGGGGCACTCTGGTTGCGGAAAATCGACGCTCCTTAACATCATCGCAGGCATAGACTATGCTTCCAAGGGATACGTCTTCCTGGACGGGAAAGAAATCACCGGGCCCGGACTGGACCGCATGGTGGTTTTTCAGAATTTTGCGCTCATGCCGTGGCTTACGGTGTGGGGCAATATCAAGCTCGCGGTGAAGGCTGCGCACCCGGACTGGTCCAGACACCAGGTGAATGCCTGGGTGGAACGATACGTCGCGATGGTGGGGCTCACCGGTTCGGAATCCAAACGACCCGCGGAGTTGTCCGGCGGCATGCGTCAACGGGTGGGGCTTGCACGGGCATTCTGTGTGGAGCCGCGCATTTTGTTGTTAGATGAGCCCTTCGCCCAAATAGACGCCCTGACGAGAGGCGTGATTCAGGAAGAGCTCGTGAGAATGTGGGAAGAGACCGGAACGACCATCTTCATGGTGACTCACGATGTGGATGAAGCGATCCTGCTTTCCGATAGAATTGTCCTCATGAGCAGAGGGCCTTCGGCACGTATCATGGACCAGATCGAGGTGCCCATACCCAGGCCGAGGGGACGAACGACAGTCATCGAACATCCCAGCTATTACAAAATACGAAACAGAATTATCCGTTTCCTTTCTGAAGGAAGCCTTGAAAAGGAGCCAGCTCCTTCAGTCGTGAGCCTTTCGACTGTCCGGCGCGTGTGAATGTAAGGGAGAGTACCACAAATTACCGTGATGCCTCAATCTTGACGCCCGCTCGAAATACGATAGCTGTCACAACCAGTAACATGGCCACCACTGCAAACGGGATGCGATAATCGGTTCCGGAACCGACTACGCCGATGAGGAATCCTGCCAGCAATGGGCCGGAGGCATGTCCCACATCGAAGATGGTACCAAAGGTTCCCATGGCACATCCCAGTTGGTCTTCTTTGCAGAAATCCGCCACCAGAGCGGCAGCCGAGGAAGTCACAACCGCTTCGCCCAAGCCGAAGATCGCCGCGAGAAGGAGAAGTGCGACAAAATTATTGAACCACGGTATCAAAGCGAAAGGAATTGCGCAGACAAACATTCCCCAAAAGAGCAAACTCTGGCGACCATGTCGGTCAGAGATTCTTCCCATGAGAGGCTTGGTTAAGACGGTTACAGCCATCTGCACACCCCAGAGGAGCCCAGCCTGGAAAGCGCTGAATCCGCATACCATGACGGCATAGATTGGAAGGAATGCTTCCAAAGCGCCCACAGAAAGGTTTTGGATTCCTTCCATGTTGCTGGTCAGAAGGACCCTTCTGTCCATGAGGATTTCCTTCACACCGCCGCGGAACTTCGTCCACACGGCAGAGAGGGTCCGACCATTTCCATTGCCGGGGTTGTCCCAGCGTCCCCGCATAACCCATAAAGCGATCGGAAGAGACCCCATACCCATCGCAGCCACCACTCCATAAATGATGTGAAAGTCGCGTAACGTGGGTTCTTGAGCGCCGGGAAGCCATGATAAGAGGAACCCGCCGAGAGGCGCCCCGACTAGAGTTCCGAGAATGGTGACGGAGGAAAACCAGGAAAGCATTTCCCCTCGTTTATCCCCCGCTACACTGACTACTACCGCCATAACTACCGGACCGTATATGGCAGTGGCGAATCCATGGAAGAAACGGACCACAACCAGTGCCTCGTACGACGAAACGAGTAGATACGCGAAGGGAACAATTGCGAACACCGCCAGCCCCATGAAGAGCGTCCGTGTCCGGCCGATAACATCCGACAGGACTCCCGCGGGCATTTTGAAGAAGATTCCTGTCACGGTAGAGATGGACACAGCGAAACCCACGGCCTCAGGTCCGGCTCCCAATGAAGCCGCGAAGAGAGCCAATACCGGTGTTCGTGCCAGGCCGTAGGACGCACGTGCGAGAAATCCCACCGCACAAAGGCCATTGAAGGTACCCAGAAATCCTTGAGACATTCCGTCGGTATCCTCATTGGGAACGAGTGTTTTTGAATCAGGTCCGTTCATGTAATTTCCGACAGTCCTTGTCTGTCCTTTGGCGACTATTTCCAGATTTTCAACGCCTGGTATGTTGCTCCTCAAAATCTTCTCCGAAAGTATTCGTAAAGATCGTCGAACAAAGTTGCGCCCCGCTCCAGCCGTTCGTCATCAGGTTTACGAGATGCCGCGATTCCGTCGAGCAGAGCCAAGACTCCGGCATTCTCGGGTCGCTTGAACTTTGCATCTTTCAAATCGAGGTCGTGGACGATCTTGCCGATTTCTGCAAGCGCTTTGTCGTGAACAGCGAAACGTTTAATGAGAACTTCGAAGGTGCAGAGATCTCCGTCGTGGGTGAACTCTCCTTCAAACATGTCGAAACGTAATTCTCCCGTTTTCGGACGATACCCTCGCTCGGAAACAAACCTGAATGCAGCCTCAGGATCGATGAACCGACGGATAAGCCATGCGCAAGCGATGCGATCCACATATACCCCTTTGCGCGTCACCCATGTACGTTGGTGGAACTGAGAGAGATCTGACGTATTCAGCTCTTCAGGTTCCGTCACTCTGCTACTCCGTGCTTCTGCGAGCCGGAACTCTATTCTTTCCAACAGGGTCGATGCAGCTTCGCGACCGGTCGCTTCGAAGAAGTCCAGGTTGACGATTACCGAGAATCTCTTTTTGAGGCGCATCAAGGCGACTTCCAAGCCGGATCGATCTTCGTCTGTCATGGACGGGCCGAGAGGTGCCGTATCGAGAACCGCCTTCGCTTCCTCGGCAATCTGTGCATAATCCACGTCTCGCGCGGCCCGAAACAGACCTTCCACCTGGTCGTCGGTCAATCCCTCTATAAAGCTGGCAGTGCAAATCGAAGCCTCAGCACCCGCTTGAACGATTTCTCTTAGGACCCATTGAAAATCCTCGAGGGTCTGTTCATTTCTGGGGATCACGTACACAGAGTTCTTTATCGCTACAGCGCCGAGAGTCTGTAGTCTTCTCCAGATTTTCACCCTGAGGTAGCCTGGTTTGGGGGGAATCTGATGGATAAGAAGCAGCCATTTTACGTCTGGGCAGTCATTCATTGCCGCACCTTTCTGAAACACTTGACACTATTATGATGCAGTTGTATCTTTTGTCAAGAAGTAAGAAGTATCAGCAAAGAAATCCACCTTCTTCGACAGAGGAGATTGAAAATGGCGGATGCAATAACACCGAAAGAGTTGAAAGCTTTGATGGATAGCGATCGAAAGCCAATCATCTTTGATGTGCGCAGAAAAGCGGATTTCGACGCGGCTCCCAAGAGAATCGGGGAGGCTGTCTGGTTCGATCCGGAAAAAGCAGATGAGTGGATCGATGAAATCCCTGAAAATGAACAAGTTGTCGTTTACTGTGTAAAGGGTGGAGCGGTCAGCCAGTCAATAGCCGATCGATTGCAGCAAAAGAATCTTAATACCAAGTTTCTTCAGGGCGGTATTAAGGCATGGGCGGAATTCGGCGGACCGGCGGAGGATTAGCCAGCAACGGGTCTGGTTCAGGTACACAGAATGATTTATCAGCGGGAAGAGGCGTTCCCGCATACATGAACTGCGAAAAAGGCTAGATGCTAAAGTTTTTCGGAGAAATTGCTTGAACGCGAGAGACAAGACGACGAGCGCTCATGACGAGTCTGTCTGTGAAAAGATACCGATCCGAATGGTAACCTTCAAAGAAGCATTTTGGGTCTGGGTTAAAATCGCACTGAACAGCTTCGGTGGTCCTGCCGGTCAGATTGCAGTCATGCACCGATATCTCGTGGAAGAGAAGAAATGGATCGGCGAGAGTCGATTCCTTCATGCGCTCAATTATTGCATGCTTCTTCCGGGTCCTGAAGCCCAGCAGTTGGCAACTTATATCGGATGGCTCTTGCACAGGACTCCGGGAGGGATAGTTGCTGGAACCCTTTTCGTTCTTCCCGGATTTTTCTGTATGCTCGTGCTGAGTATTCTGTATGCCGGTTATCAGAATCTCAGCATCGTGCAATGGCTGTTCTTCGGTCTGAAACCCGCCGTATTGGCTATTGTTCTTGAAGCGGTCCTCCGAATAGGGACACGTGCCCTCAAGAACAGATTTATGATCATGATTGCCACATCGGCCTTTGTTGCTATCTTCTTTTACAATGTGCCGTTTCCGTTGATTGTTCTGTCGGCTGCGGTCGTAGGTTTCGTGGGCCATCGGTTCAGGCCGGATCTTCTCCTGGATTCCAAAGGCAAATCACCGGTTCAAGATGCCTGCGAGGGGGCCGTCCTCGACAATCTCCTGGATTCCCAGGCTGCAGACCATGTGCGTCCCTCTTTTTTGCGAAGTGTGGGAGTAATCCTTGTGTGGTCTGCACTGTGGTTCTGTCCGTTGATCCTTGTTTTTCTAACCCTCGGCTCGGAAAGTGTGTACTTTCAGCAAGGACTCTTTTTCAGCAAAACCGCCGTTGTTACCTTTGGAGGAGCGTATACCGTGCTGGCATATGTCGCGCAGCGAGCCGTCGAGTCCTATGGTTGGCTGAAACCCGGTGAGATGTTGGACGGCCTGGGACTGGCAGAGACCACTCCGGGACCGCTCATCCTGGTTCTTCAATTTGTGGGGTTCTTGGGAGCATATCGTAATCCCGGCGAACTCGATCCTGTTCTCGCCGGAGTGCTCGGATCTGCACTCACGGTCTGGGTTACTTTTGTGCCGTGTTTTCTCTGGATATTTCTTGGAGCGCCCTACATAGAGGCGCTCCGGGGAAACAAATCGCTCGACGCAGCAATGTCATCAATAACCGCAGCGGTTGTGGGGGTGATTCTCAATCTTGCAGTCTGGTTCACGCTGCATATCCTTTTCGGGTCGTTGAGAGACCTTCAATTCTTGGGCGCTCACATGCACATTCCTGTCCTCGCGACAGTGAAGCTTCCGTCCCTTGGAATAGCAATCGTGGCTCTCCTGTCGATCTTCAGATTTAAGGTCGGAATGTTGTACACTCTTGCGGGTTGCGGAGGCCTGGGATTAGTCTTTCACGCGTGGAGGAACTTCATAGCGTAAATAGGCCGGCACGGAGGCCGGCCACTACCGACTCATACTGACGCCCGGCGGCTATGAAAGTTCTTGAGGGGGGGTTCGGGGAGTCCCGCTATAGGCGGGATTACAAGAAGTTCCTCCCCGATCTTCTTGCGAATCATGATCAAACCCTCTCGATAATGGTGGCAGGAGCCATTCCACCGCCGGTGCAGAGCGTGATCAGACCATACCTGCCCTGAATGCGCTCCAATTCGTGCAGACACGTGACAGCAAGCCGACATCCCGAGTTACCAACGGGATGCCCCAGCGCGATGGCTCCGCCGTTGGGGTTTACTTTTTCCCAATCCGGCTTGTACTCACGCCCCCATGCAAGAGGTATGGGAGAAAATGCCTCATTTATCTCGATCTCGTCCAGATCGTCGAACTTCAACCCGGATTTTTCCAAGACTTTCTTTGTCGCAGGAATGGGGCCGGTCAACATCATGATCGGATCTGCACCCGCCACAGCAGCCATCACAATCCGCGCGCGCGGCTTCACGCCCAGTTCTTTTGCTTTGCTTCCAGACATGATCAGTACTGCTGAAGCGCCATCGGTTATGGGGCTGGAATTCCCTGCAGTGATTATTTTCGTACCGAATACGGTTTTGAGGCCCGCCAGCGCTTCGAGAGACGTTTCAGGCCGTACGGTCTCATCCTGAGCGAACACTTTTTCCTTGCCGTCCGGGTCTTGCACTTTTACCGGCATGACTTCCCTTTGGAAACGTCCTTCCGTCCAGGCGCGGTGAGCTCTCTGATGACTCCGGAGCGCAAAAGCATCCATCTCTTCTTTTGAGATCTCCCATTTTTGAGCGATCAACTCTGCGGCTTGGCCCTGATCGACCCATTTACCGCCGGTTCGTTTCATGTACGCCGGCCCAATAGGCATTCCTGCAGGTTGGCCGTTTGCGAGAGTAAGATTGAACCATTCCGCTGCAATAGCGTACTTGCTCATTATTTCGCAACCGCACGCGATTACGCAATCCCGCCATCCGGCGATCACTTGAGCAGCTCCAAAATTGATCGAGGTAAGCCCGGATCCACACTGCCGGTTGATGGCGACACCCGGTGTATCGTCCGGAAAGCCCGCTGCAAGCACCGCCATACGCGGCAACGTGAACCCTTGCTCGCCGACTTGTGTGACCACTCCACCGATGACGTCTTCTACATGTGAAGGATCTACTCCGACCCGGTCCACCACTTCTTTGAGCACCAATCCCAGAAGTTCGTCTGCACGAAATTGAGCCAAACTGCCGTTGCGTTTGCCGATGGGCGTTCTGACTGCACTTACGATATACGCTTCTTCCATTTCAAATATCCTCAAAAGAGATTTTTGGATCCGTCAGATCTGGCTGAGGTCGCGTTTTTGCGTGTGATTTAGCTATCAGGTGAACGGTTGAATGAGCTAACCAATTAATTTCACACACTTCCCTGTTACTGCGGAGTGCTTGGGGAAATCCGGATCGGTAAGTGAAGATCACTTACCCCTGTGAAAATGTCAAGATCTTTTTTCCGAACAGGTTATACCATTCGTCAGGGGAGTAAAATCGAGAGATCCGCACTGACGCCGGGCCGTGCCAAGAGCCAGTAGCGGCAGGCCTCTGCGCCGACCGACATCAGGTTGATATTAATATTGCGAGTCTTGAAAACGGATGAGTCCGAACAGAGATCTGTCAACTTCAGCGAACTCCCCCTCCTTTTGCTCTAGACGTCCGCAGACAAATTGGACGAGCTTATCTTCCGAGTAGCCACATCGGTTCGCATCCCGAAATTTAGCCGAAGACAACAGTGTTCCACTTACCGCAGTCTCAGAAGTGAGTCGGATTACTCTCCACGCGGTATCCTTGCCTGGTCGGCCTCCGATGAAGCCTCCTCAAAGCAGAGATGAGATTCAAGCTCGAAGCATGCTCCGCACTCAGTACAAATGTGCTCGGAAGGGAAATCGGGGAATTCATCGATTGAAAGTTGGGCATAGCATTCGGGGCATTCGATCTTCATGGTTTTTCTCGCTTTCTTCGTTGTGAAGTTCATGAGACTCCTGCAAAACTACGCCGATTATTAGTTATACTAATGCCGAGATAGAGCCATTGTCAACTAAAACTTTTTATTGATCTGCCGTATGTCAAATCTTGACAGACTTCATGTATTAGCCATGCTAATCTTTTGTTAATTTTATGTCGTTTTTTTCAGGCACACAGATCCCAGAGGCAGGAATTGCTCAACTTTTGCGTGTTATCACTGCGTCATAGCATTTCACAGATATACATATGAGATAGGAAGGCTGAGGTGTTCTGAGCGGGGTGATTAGATGGCTCTGCGTCGTCCGGAGCGAAGGATACCTCAAGCCCCCCGGATTATGAGAAGAAAAGCGAATCGGCATTACCTGTCATGAGACAAAGAGGGTCCATTGAACCAAAATTGTATCGGAAAGCGGATTAGTTTATGGTAGAATTAACTCGATTCTCTTACATGACGATCTCGGAAAAAGAATTTTTTCGCGTGAAATGAATTGATGAGGCGAATATTGTTGCGCCACCTTCACCGATCTCATGGAAAAGTAGCCTGATTCAGGTTCATCGTTCTGGGTTGAATGTACGGATACTGAAGGATCCACCGAAGCACAAAAGCGTTGTCATTGCCCGAATACTTTTGCCAGGATCGTCAGATGCCAAGAAGAGGATTATTTCTTTCAAGAAACGACGAGTGCATTCCGATTGCCTGACTGTTTTGGAGCGTCCGAGCCTATAGAGATTGGGGGTGCATTTCATGAAATGTCGCGAATTGTCTGTTCAGCAAGTTCTGAACGATATTCGGACAGGCGCCGGAGATCAGGAATTGATGACGAAGTACCGGCTTTCTCGGAAAGGCCTTGGTCATCTGTACGAACAGCTTACGAATGCCGGGTTTCTTGAGCAGAATGGCAAGACAATAGTAGTTTGCGATACACGTAAAATCAGAGCGGAACAAATCAGGGATGATATACGCGCGGGAGTTAGCGAACGCGATCTGATGAGCAAGTATATGTGCTCATCAAAACATCTCAGGAAAATTTTCGAGAAACTGGTTACGATCGGCTCTCTGACAGCGGAAGAGATCGACCCAAATGGCAATTCTAAGTTGCACCCGCCAGAAGTGAGTAAGACTCCCCGGCTTCCTCGAAATTACTTACCATATCCATTTACCGTATATGTTGTGGGAGATCCTGAGGCCAGGGGCATGATTTTGGACATTACCGAATATGGGTTTCGAGTCCAGGGAATACAAGCGCGGGAAGGTGAATTTAAAATATTCTCGTTCATCCCCATGGATGGCTCGTATGCACGACCGTTTTTCCTTGAGGCTGAATGCCGGTGGATAAAGAAGCCACACGATTCCGGTTTAGTTGCAGGTTTCCAAATAGAAAAGCTTTCCGATCACAGCCGTCGCGAACTTGGTAAATTTATCCAGGAGTTAATGCCGAGTGTGTGGTATTAAAAAGCCATAATTATGCTTGTGAAAGTACTTTTGTGCTTTCTCGCGAATACATTTTTGTTTCATCGCTCTCATTCTCCCGATAGACCTGAGAGGAAATCCCTTAACCAATGCGGTTTCACACAGGGAATATTGAGATGAGCATTCTTGGCTCGTCCCGGCAAGTCTCCTCCGCTGCGAACGGGGGCCTGACATCGCTTCGGAGACCTGCCAGGACCGGATTCAACCGAAGTCACTTCTTCGATCGCGCATTGGTATTATATCCAATGTTCGTCAGACTAGGTTTGTTGACAGAAACATATCTCCAAAATAGAATGTATGTAGTTCATGGGGAAGGTGGAGAGACTTACTAGGCGTTTGAGATTTATTTGAGTGACCATGAGTTGCCTGTAATTTTGTTAATGCGATCGATCAAAAGAATTGTCACAAGAGGAGGAATTATGAAGGGAAACGAGCAAATCATTAACAAACTGAACGATCTTCTAGCTGAAGAATTGACTGCATCCAATCAGTACATGGTGCATGCGGAAATGTGTGAAAATTGGCAGTACGGACGGCTTTATTCCAAGGTCCGGGAACGTGCCATTCAAGAAATGAAGCATGCGGAATCACTCATTGAACGGATTCTTTTTCTCGAGGGCCGCCCAATCGTAAGTAAATTGAGTGAAATAAGAATCGGGGACAATGTACAATCCCAATTAAACAACGATTTGCAGGCGGAAATGCACGGCTGGAATTTGTATAACGAAGGCATCAAATTAGCCATGGAAGCAATGGATAATGGCACCAAAGACTTGCTCGAGAGTATTCTGGAGACCGAAGAGAAGCATATAGACTGGTTGGAAGCCCAACTTGAGCAGATCCAACAAATTGGAATAGAAAACTATTTGGCTCAGCAGGTGAGCTGATACCAAGGTTGCAGCCCCGGAACCGGCAATACTTGGATTCACGTGGCAAACGTATTTCCGCCTTCCCCGAGAAGAGTACTTATGCCCGCAACTCGAGGATCATACCTGGATTCTTATGGTTTCCGTGCACGTTTTTCATCGGCAAAGGTCGGCAGAGACGCCGACCTCCACCAGAAAAGTCGAGTTTGACTCCTTTATTTCAATGCCCATAGAAGCATAGGCGGCTAAATAAGAACTTACGAAGCGTCAGTTCCTCGCCGAAGCCGCCTTTGCATGTAATTACTGCAACGCAATTGCCTTTTCAGGGCACATCTCCTGGCAGCAGAAGCACGTGATACATAGTTCCGGATTGACCTGGGGAAATCTCTCTTCAATGTGCAGCGCGGAGACAGGACACTGTTCGACACAGGTGCCGCAGCCTGTACATGCATCCGAGTCGACCACGGGTCGCATAAGTGTCCTTGAATGGATGACCTGCTGAACCGCATCGTTGTTGAAAATTGCCTCACCACCTAAGGGGGGAAGCTTGAAATTTTCCAGTTGCTTCAACTCTCCGTCTATCTCAATCTTGCTTAGATCGTAATCTCCGAGTCCTTCTTCATGTGCTTTTTGGAGGAAACGCAATCGAGAAGGGTCGCATCCCATCATAGTTGCGATAACTGCATCCAGCGCGACTGCATTGTTCCCGGCCAAGACAAGGCCGATGTCCCTCAACTCGACAGATGCAGGACCGTTTCCTTCCATGCCCACAACTGCATCGACAATGAACAAATCGGGTATTCTCAACTTAAATACATCCACAATGGCTTCATGGAATCGCTCGGGATTGCCGGCAGCCCGGTGGAGCTTGGCCTTTTGCGCTCCAGGTAACAACCCGTAACTGTTCTTGATAGCCCCCGTCATAACGGTAAGCCCGTGGGTCTTGAATTTTGGGAGACTGATAATGACATCCGATTCGAGCACAATACGCGAAACACTCATTGACGGCGTAAATGCAGCATTGAAATCAACCATAACAGAATCGTTCCCGATGTTCAGATAGTACTTTCCAGCAGCATCCATTAAGCCGGTTTCTCGAAAACACGTTTCATTGGCTCCGTAGTTGAAAAGTCCGGGATTATCCCCTACCACGAGAGATTCCGGCGCCATTTCCTCCACTTTTTGCACAACTGCCCGGAGGAGTGCCGGGTTCGTTACGATGGCTTCCCGAGCCTCTGATGCCCGGAGGACGTTTGGCTTGATTAAGACTTTCTTCCCGCGAAGCTCAAGCGGAAATAGCTCGAATGCGCGATCCACAGCATTCCTGATATTTTCGTACGTAGCCGGATGAATCATCACTTTCCACATGAAGGCCTCCTTAAAGTGCTTCCGACATGCGAAAGACAAAGACAAAGGATTTATTTCGTCCAAGGATAGCGTGCGGCAAGAATGGGGTCAACCTCGTACCGGCGCATCGCCACGATGTTTACCATAATGAGTCGGCAACAACCGTTTTGAACCGATTCGCTTTTCTTTTCATAGTCTGGGATGCTGGAGGTATCCTTCGCTCCGGATGACGCAGAGCCGTCCGATCACTCCGCTCAGAACGCCTCAGCCTTCGCCATCTTAATGTACACAACTGCCAAATGGTACTGCAAACTATGGCTGAACGGGTGGCGCTTCTCATTTTGTTCGTGATGAAATTGAAACATGAAAAGTGCTCGATAGCGTAACAATGAATGTGAATGCTATCGGATGTTGGCTGTTGTTACTCAATAATCCATATGCAAAATAAACTAGCAGCAGTTAATTACACTTTGGATAAACATTGTACTTGACCTGGTGCTGAGAGCAGAATATTCTCGATCAAAATCTGATTACATTTTTACTCAATGGTCTGCATGCATCGGGAGGACCGGATAACCGACTCCGAGGGGCCCGAAGCATTGCAGGACGCTTCCGCTGTTTCCGTTAGGGAGGGTGGTTCATGTACAGATCCGGAATTAAAGTGTTCATCTTTTTATGGGTAATCTGTTTACCATTCAAAGCTGTTGCCCAAGGATTACCACTTCTTGGTCCCATTTCTGACTTCCGTCTCGGGGAATGGAGACTTGAGTCTTCAGTCAAAGCCGGATATCAGCTCATGTCCGTAAACATGAATCTTCCTGTTCCTTTCAATGACTTCGGCGTTGAACTTGCCACTGCAAGCGGTCTCGACTTCAGCTTGAAGAACGCGGGTGTCTGGGTGGGCGGCGTAGGGGTCGATTTGCGGCAGGGGCCGTTTTCACTGTTTGTCAACGCGGAAGGTAACGCTGGCAGGTCTGTCCGGGTGTACACGCCATCTGACCCGTTTTGGGCAGGTATGGAGCCAGTAGAGTGGAATGGCTCTCGCCTTGAATGGTGGAACATCAATGGAGGAGCATCGTACGAGTTCATCAACAATGCAGCCTTCGTAGGAGGATTCAAGGCTGAACATCTGTCTCTGCGGCTTTCGGATGCAGTGGATTCGACTGGTACCATTCAACAGTTTCAGGCTCTCTTTGGTGACCGATATTCCGGGGATTTGCGCACCAAACTCCTGGCACCGTACCTGGGATTACGTCTCGAAGGCCTCAACGCAAAAGCTGCTCTCATATTCAGCCCGTACACATGGGCCAATGTGAGCATACCGTTCCGATACCTTTTCGTAGGAGTAATCAGCGCCTACGAAGACGCACAGTACACTTTCAAACATAGCGGGATTTTGGCGGAAGGAACTTTCGACTACCGCGTCCAAGCGTACGCGAATGCCAGTTGCGGAGTCTGGCTCAAAGGTACCTGGTGCCGGATTCGTGGCAGAGGGAATGAAGATTATCGAGCAGATTTAACCGTTGGTGCTCCGTTTACCTTAATCACGAATTCCCAATCGGCCGTGGGAACTTACACATCGAATGTTGTTGCTGGCGGCTTTTCTTTTTTGTATGCGTTTTGAACGTTCCTGTGAAAAGCCGCAGGTACGCACGTCTACTCAGACTATTTCGCAGTTATGCATATAATGTAGCGAAGTCTGGAGGTGTCCTGAGCGGAGTGATTAGACGGCTTTGCGTCGTCCGGAGCGAAGGATACCTCCAGACTCCCAGATTATGAAGAGAAAAGCGAATCGGTATCACTGCTAGCGTCCGAGAATTTAGAAAATTACTTCTTGCCTGTGATCTGAACCAGAAATCTGAAATTCAGTTCTTTTTCTACAGGATGATCGGTTTGCAGCGCAATCCTGCCAAGGTAAAAGGGGCGGTCGTCTTGCTTCTTCAGATGGAGCATGATGGTCAACGGAGCGCTCGTGTTTGGTTCAACAACCAACGACTTGGGCTCCATGCCGACTGAAATGACTTTTTCCGCAGTTTTTATTGCCGTGATTTTCCGGGCTGTATCAGAGGTGTTTTTGATTTTTACCGGAATACTGATGTCTTCCTGAAATGTTTCAAGTTTTTGAGCGAACGTTGGAGGGTCCACTTCCAATTCTTTGATCAGTTCTCCAACAAGCGACAATTTGACAATAGGACGTTCCGGATCGTTTGAATGTACGAATATATGTTTTTCTTTCTTACCGGAACGTTCGCCTTCAGTGTCGTATTCCACGGAAATTTCGCTCGAACTGTTTGCCGGTATTTCCGAGCTACCTTTAAGAGTTTTCGTGCAGCCGCAGTCTGCCTGCACATCCCCAATGATCAGAGGATCGCTACCCAAATTAGTTACCACAAACTTCTGACCGATTTTATCGCCATACTGCGCTGTGCCGAACTTGTAGACTTCTTTATCAAAGCCGATCTTGGCCGCAGCGTGGGCCATGTTTGTGCAAAAAAAGGAAAGGAATAACAGGATCAAAAAGTGAATTCGCATCTTAGCACCATCTCCGTAAACTGATTCAATCCTTGCAGTAGCTCATGTCCTGTAATTGACACAGGACGGTGATTTTGTCCAGCCCCGTACTTTTTTAATGTGTATCGATATCCGAGACCACGGAATGTTCGTCTTTATATCCTGCAAACCGAAAAGCTCCCTCGACCGGCAATGCTTACCGTGAAGAGATCGTCAAATCCTTCTTCATATGACGGAGGCTCCAATTTGGCTTGAGTGGCCTGAATTCCCCGATCGGGAATGACTTTGCCGCGGTCACGCCTCCGATTTCTGCTGAGGGCATCATCCACGAGGGTTTGAAAATAATAGCCGATTATTCGAAACCCGGCAGATCGCGCAGGAAGGATATACCGGCTCCGGTCCTTTTTCGTGGGATTCGTATTGTCAATTACCACCGGTTGTTTTGCTTCGAGGCACGCCTGAAACAGAATCCATTCACGATGCCGTGTCTTGAGCATATCCAGATTTATCCTGATATGCGTATCGACGAATCGTTTCTTGTAAAACGTGGATTTGCCCGATGCCTGAATACCGATAAGCAGGATCAACTGCATTGTTAACCAGGAGCCGATCTACGTTGATTTTCGATTCTTGATGTAGTGCCAAATGCGTGCAAACATGCCCACCAAGGCAAAACCAATGGGAATAATTACGAACAGCGCAATTATTACTCCTGCCAAAATTTTGAGATAATCCATGCAGAAACTCCGTCAAATACTGGTGGTTCAGTGACTTATCGGCAAATCTTCACGCACGGCAGAAATTCTCCGCCTTATTTCCAAGCAAGCGTAACAGGTTGCCCCCCAGGATCGCTTTCAGGTCTGTTCCTGAAAAGAGAGAATCGATTTTCCTTCTCTCTCGAGACGGCGTTCCAAAAGGGTAATCCGAACCGAACATGATGCGCTCGCTGCCGTACGTGGACACGAAATCCCCGATTTCCCATTCCGCAGCCAGAGCGGTATCCACCCAGACATGCTGATTTTCGAATACTCCGGCTTTCTTCAGCTTGAAATACCCCCCGTTCAGGTGTCCGAGATGAGGAATGATTACGATAGTTCGGCCGTCTATCTTCCTTATAAAAGACAGAGTGTTCTGAAACTCCTCTTCCAGGACTATCGGTAGCCGTTTCTCACAGATTTCTTCAATGGTACGATCGCAGGACGGAGTTCCGTATGCGTAAACAGGCTCGTCAGCGTGCCGGTGCCATTTGATCCCGAAAAATCCGTCCGGTATGCGAGGAAAATCGTTCCATACGAAAAAATAGGGGAAGATTGTATCAGATGCGCTTTTCAAGAGGTATTCATGGACTCGTCGCCGTTTGAGGGCATATTCCTGAGAATCGGTAAAGAAAGGATCGTACCGGTCGTAGATTTCTTCAACAGGCGAAAAGACTACTCCGCCATCGATGCCGCCCAATTTCCATTCTGCTGCCAAATCTTCATATGGCACCGTGTACCCGCAGTGAGTATGGGCATCCAGAATAAGGCGGATAGGAGGGGCTTCCGGGAATGCCATTGTTTTATGCCGATTGACTTTTCTTTTCATAATCTGGGAGGCTTGGGGTATCCTTCGCTCCGGACGCGCAAAGCCGTCTAATCACTCCGCTCAGAACACTCCTACCGTCGCTATCTTATATGCAACACTGCGAAATGGTATTACCGTCGTTGCGCGGATCAGTTGATCTGGATGAATTTTGGCGGCCAAACGTCTTGAGACATGAATGGCATATCCGGCAGCACAATAAGAGTAGATGTGCCGTGAGCCAGCACTTTGCCGTTTCCGTCGGTTACTTCCGCTTCCCCCAGGCCGAGGGTCTTTCCGAGCTTGATTTTCCGGCCCCTGGCAACGAGCTTTCCATTTCTGGCAGGCGCAAGATAATTGAGTTTCAAATCCACGGACGTCATGCCCGCGTCTTCATCCACTTCCCCGAACACAGCCCAGAAAGCTGCTGCATCTATGATCGAAGAAAAGACGCCTCCGTGAACCACACCAAAAGGCTGCAAATGCTTTTCTTCCAGAGTGATCTCCAGAAGGGAGTTTCCTTCACTGAAATCCAGCAGTTTCATGGAGAGCAGGTTGAAATAAGGGCACGCATTTGCTCCTGCACTCACGATTGAGACGTACTCCGGATTCAGTTTCTTCATAAAGACTCTCCTTGGTGTTTTAAGTGAAGCGAAGAAGTCCAAAGGCTGCCCAGGCATATGCGCTAACTTTTCTGCAATTCTTTGTCCCGCAGGGACTGAAGAAAATAGCCCGGTAATTCATTGCCGGGATTTTGTGTATCAGCCGTCCCTCCGGGACTCTTAAATTATTAGGTTTTTCCTTATCTGGCGATAAATCGCCAGCCTATTGTCAATTGTTCCTCCGGAACAAACGACCAACAACGCCATAAGTCAACGCCTGTGTGGCTGCTGGACTTCTCAAAAAAATCGTAATCTCAGGGGCGCCCGTTCGTCAAGTCTGCTAATACCTTCTTCTTGGGCGATTTCCAGAGCTTGAGCGTATTCTTGTCGTGTAACGGACCTGTTGACTTTCGGCATACGGACCGCGCTGCCACATGGTCTATATTGGTTCATGATGTTCACATACGTGTTCGATGAGAGCTCTGCAAGAAATCTCATGGCCTGACGTGTACTCGCCAGATCGTCCGGCATCACGAGATGCCTGACCAATAGACCGCGGGTTGCAATACCCTGAGCATTCACTTCTAAATCGCCAACCTGGCGGTGCATTTCTCGTATGGCCGCCTTCACAGCCTCAGGGTAATCGTGAGCATCCATGAGCTCTTTTGAGACTCTGGAATCCATGAATTTCAAATCAGGCATGTAGATGTCTACGACACCTTCGAGTAAGCGCAGAGTCTCGACTTTGTCGTATCCGCCAGTATTATAAACGATGGGAACGTTCAGCCCATTTTCCACTGCCCAATGAATTGCCTCGAGAAGCTGGGGGACAACGTGAGTCGGCGTAACGAAATTGATGTTATGACAACCCATTCGCTGGAGATCCAGCATATGCCGCCCCATCTGATTCGCATCCTCTTCTTGACCTTCCATGAGATGGCTTATTTCATAATTCTGGCAAAACACGCATCTCAGATTGCAGGAGGTGATGAAAATAGTCCCGGACCCACCGGAACCCACCAGAGGACTCTCTTCACCGAAATGAGGATGAACCGATGCTATCATTGCCTTATCGGTAAGACCGCAGAATCCTTTCTCGCGTCCGAGCCTGTCAACGCCGCATTCGCGTGGACATACCGTGCACGGAGAAAGCATCTTCTTCGCTGCTGCAATCTTTTCCGGAAATCTTCCTTCTCTGAGAGTTCTCAAATATGCGGCTTCAAACATAATATCCTCTTCTGATTTGAGTGGTGGGGTGGTGGAACGGATGATTCAGATTTTGTACGATTCGCTTTTCTTCTCACAATCTGGGAGGCTGAAGGTATTCTTCGATTCGGACGACGCAAAGCCGTCTAATCACTCCGCTCAGAACACCTCAGCCTTCGCCATTTTATTTGCATAATTGCGAAATGGTATTAGTATTCCACGAGCGCAAGGCACAATCCGTGAGGTGGCGCTGTCGGTCCCGATTGAGACCTGTCGCACGATTCCAGTATTTTGCCGAAAGCGGTTGGATCGATTTTTCCTGCTCCCACGGGTACGAGGGTTCCCACCAGGGAACGGACCATGTACCGCAAGAATCCGGTGCCGATAATAGTGAACTGCAGCGTGTCGGAGCTGTTGCCGTTGCTCCAGTGTGCACTGAGAATGCGTCGTACCGTGGACGGAGTGCCTTCGGTCGGACTTCCGAACGCGGCAAAGTCATGAGTGCCTTCCAGGAGCTTGGCCGCGTGCTTCATGGCATCGACATCGAGAGAAAACGGTATGTGCCACGTATAATGACGATTCAAAGCACACCTCAGCGGCCCATTCAGAATCGTATAAACATAGGTTTTGGACTGGGCTGAATGTCTGGCGTGAAAATCTTCAGGCGCGGAGACAAGATTTCGCACCACCACATCAGGCGGGAGCAGGGCATTGCAGGCTTTTTGGAGCGCTTCTAAAGACTTGTTCCAATCTGCTGAAAAATGCGCCACCTGTCCTGTGGCATGTACACCCGCATCGGTCCTTCCGGCCCCATGTACCCGAACCGGGACCGTAAGGATGCGAGAGAGAGCGCCCTCAAGCGCTCCCTGTACAGTGGGAAGCGATTTCTGGAGTTGCCATCCGTGGTACGCGGTGCCGTCGTATTCTACTGTTATCCTGAATTTCGCCATGAATCTGCCGAGCCAATCGGTTCTTGAAAAATTGTAACAGGAAAAAAGCAAGCATGGACCGACAGGGAAATATGCAATAAAAATGAAAGTTACTGTGACGCGGCCTTGCACATATCCACAAAGTATTTGTGCAGGCGGTCATCAGACGTCAATTCCGGATGAAAAGCGGTTACGAGCAATTTTCCTTGCCTCGCAGCCACGATTCGCCCATCCTTCAGTTTCCCGATAATTTCGACCTCTTTCCCCACCCTGACAATTGCAGGCGCTCTGATGAAAACCCCGTGAAAGGGGCCGCCTTCCAGGCCGGAAATTTCCAGATCTTCCTCAAAACTATCTACTTGCCGACCGAAAGCGTTTCTCTCGATGACCATGTCCATGGCTTTTAGGACAGGCTGATCCATGCCCACGTCCCTTGCCATGAATACCAGTCCTGCGCAGGTTCCCCAGACGGGTACGGATCGAGACACTTTAACCAGAGGCTCCATGAGACCGTACCAATCAGCGAGCTTGCCGATGGAAGTGCTCTCGCCCCCGGGAATGATGAGGCCGTCCAGATCTTCGAGCTGCTCCGGAAGCCTCACTTGAACTGCCTCGACCCCAAGACGCTTCAGAATCGCACAATGTTCCTGAAAAGCCCCCTGCAGGGCCAAAACGCCTATTTTCATAGGTCCGTCACCATCCGCGTGTGGCCAGTCGAGCCTCTTCAGGAAGCGTTGTCACTCCGATCCCCACCATGGGCTCGCCGAGGCCCTTGCTTATTTCTGCAAGGATTTTCGGATCGTTGTAATGGGTAACCGACTGAACAATAGCCTTGGCCCGCAAAGGTGGATTACCGCTCTTGAAAATTCCGGAGCCGACGAATACTCCGTCTACGCCGAGCTGCATCATCAAAGCGGCATCCGCGGGAGTAGCAACGCCACCCGCTGCAAAATTCACCACAGGGAGACGGCCGAGCTCCGCGGTTTCTCTAACGAGTTCATAAGGGGCACCGATTTCCTTGGCATAGGCCATCATCTCATCTGTTCGCATGGTGGTTAGCCGTCGAATTTCGCCCATAACCGACCGCGCGTGCCGGACTGCTTCGACAACGTCGCCGGTTCCTGCTTCCCCTTTGGTGCGTATCATGGCAGCGCCCTCACCGATTCGTCTGAGGGCTTCGCCGAGATTTCTGCAGCCGCATACGAATGGCACTTTGAAATCGTGCTTGTTTATATGATTGTGCTCGTCGGCAGGGGTAAGTACTTCGCTCTCGTCAATATAATCGACGCCGATCGCTTCCAGTATCTGGGCCTCGACAAAGTGGCCGATACGACACTTCGCCATGACCGGGATGCTGACAGCGCTCATAATTTCAAGTATCAGACCGGGATCGCTCATGCGAGCGACTCCCCCGTGGGCTCGGATATCCGCGGGAACTCGTTCCAGTGCCATGACAGCGCAGGCCCCGGCCTCTTCCGCGATGCGGGCATGCTCGGGAGTTACCACATCCATAATTACTCCGCCCTTGAGCATTTGGGCGTGACCTCGTTTCACGGTTTCGGTCCCTGTTTGCATATACTTTCTCCCAATTATCTTGTGAGGATTTGACCGTGTTCCAGATGCGAACGCGAACTCGTAATTATAACACGATTTCTAGAGAATCCCAGAGGCTCGTGGAAGGTTTTCAGGCAAAAAAATGAAACTAAGGATGAGAAATGCTGTGATGGTGTTCTCTGTCTTCTGCAACCAGTGTGGGAACGCCGTGCGCAATGTCTATTTTCTCAGGTTCACGGTTCTTCTTCCAGATACGACCGAGCGCTTTGATGCGGGCCAGTTTGCCGCCGTGCATTCGGTCTTCGCGTGCGGGAATGGGTTTTCCGGTGACTTCGCCGTAAATGGCGTTGAGAATCTCCTGGATACTATTGAAAATCGTTTGCACTACAGCCGGGTCCAGGTCGAGTTCACCGTGCTGAGTTCTACCTTGCTCCAAAGCATCCTCGGTTATGTTGTACGCAGCCAGTACGCTTCGAACGAGATTGCGCCTCCGATGGACTTCTCTCCACGCGATCCATGAGGCAAACAGCGAGATCATCCCGAAGAAGACACACATGACGAACACAATCACATTGAAGTATTTTATGGTGATATCGAGCAGGTTCGTAGATTCCATGATCGCCCCTTCCCTACCGAAAGACAAAGCCCTGCCTGTCCGGCGCATCACTCCTATCAAGATTCCCGATTACCGTCAATGGAATTGCAGTCCATTGCATCCACATTGGTTGATTTTCCTTGCAGCCGTGATGTATCCGATGCTAAGGTAGAATTATAGAGTCTGGGCGCTATCGGAACACGGTGTAAATCCGTGGCGGTCCCGCCGCTGTAATCGGTGACAAAGCCCGCATATCCACTGTTCGGTCTAAACCGGATGGGAAGGGCGGGTGGAGGATGACCCGAAAGCCAGAAGACGGGCGTTTAGACCAGGGTAAACCCTGATGGCAAAAGCAGAACCCTGCACCTTTTTGGTGTCAGGGTTTTTTTGTTTCTTGGCTGAAGAAAGGAGGTGATGACGAATTGAAGGATGTCATAGCCTATCGGAAGACTTGTGCGGCTGACGGTACCGGATTGTCCCATTACATTCTGATGGTAGCCAAAGCCAAGTAGCCCACCCACAACCAGGCGGGGGTATGTTCGACTTGTCACCCCCGCCACATTGCTGCAAAGCAATATTCTCTCAGGAGATGTATTCATGCACACAACCAATATGGCAAACAATTCCGCATCGTCCAGCGGTCAATATTTCAACACAGGAAACGGGCCCACTATTCAGTTCATCGAAATCGAACACCCCGACTATGTTGCCCTTCTCGATCCCGACACCGCTTTTTGGTCGCTCTTGCGAAAAGAGAAGATCAGTGAGGCTCTCGACGAGTCGGGTTCCCTTATCCAGGAGTTTCGGAAGAAGCGCGAGACCTTTGCGCAGGAGATGGAATTGCTACGGTTTGGCCTCAAACCTTCCGCGGTTTACTTCAATCCGACTGAGCGATGTAATCTGAACTGCTCGTACTGCTACATCCCGGAAGAACTGCGCAAAAGCGGCAGCCAAATGACCCGGGAGGAACTCATCAGAGCTTTGGACATTCTCAAGGAATACTTCAGAAGCACGCTACCTGAGGGAAGGCTACCCCAGGTGGTATTCCACGGGTCAGAGCCCATGCTTGCTCGCGACGCTGTCTTTGCAGGCATCACGAAATACAAGGATGATTTTAGCTTTGGGATTCAGACGAATGCTACGCTCCTGGATGACGAGTCCATCGAATTCCTTACTTCTCGGAATGTGGGGATAGGGCTTTCTCTTGACGGTCATGAAGCCGCTGTAGCAAACCTGACAAGAAAGAATTGGGCTGGAGAAGGATTCTTTGAGAAGACCGTCACGGTGCTTGAGAGATTGAAGGGATACCCGAATTACAATGTGATCTGTACGGTCACGAGCCGGAACACGGAATCCCTGACCGACATGGTAAACTTCCTTCACGAAATGGAAGTCCCCATAGGGATGCTTAACCCGGTGAGATGCACCAGGCAAGGAGCCAGGGACATCAAGCCGAGAGACGCTGAAATGTCCCCTCATTATCTCAAAGCCCTCGACCGAACCTATGAACTCTATCAGAAGACGGGACGGAAACTGGTAATCGCCAATTTCGCAAATGTTCTGATCGGCATAGTTGCTCCTCTGGCTCGGCGGCTCATGTGTGACATTTCTCCGTGCGGCGGCGGAAGGTGTTTCTTTGCCGTGGGAGCGAAGGGGGATCTGTTCCCTTGCAGTGAGTTCGTTGGGGTCCCTGAGTTTAACGGAGGAAATCTCTTCCGAGACAATATCTCGGATGTACTGGAAACCAGAGCATTCAAGTCTGTCACCGGTAGGAAGGTAGAGGAGATCGGCCCGTGTGCCGTTTGCGCGATACGGCATTTCTGCGGCTCTCCGTGTCCGGCGGAAGCCTATGAGATGAACGGAGGGATGAACAGACCCGGAGCCTTCTGTGAGTTGTATGAGGATCAGGTTCGGTATGCTATGAGGCTTATTGCCGACGGGAAAGAAAACACTTTTCTCTGGGATGGGTGGGATTCCGGCACTTCCACGACGCTGGAAATCACTTCGCTGTGAATGACTTGCACAAATTGGTTCGACCGCGAGATCCGGCAGGGGATGCCGGACTCTACCGCGGGACGATAGCGGCAGATCTCCATGCCGGCACAGTATGGTTCACACAGGCAAACAGGTGATAAATCTGATCTCTTACTATTTCTTCTGCTCTTCTATTTTTCGAATCTCTTCTTTGATGAAATCTTTGAACGCGTCATTCGGGTCCATCAAAGCTTTCATCTCTTCTTCCAGGTTTGACGGTCTGATCTTGCAGATCCATGCCTCACCGTACGGTGACTCGTTCATCTTCTCGGGTTCGTCTTCGAGCAATGAATTCACCTCGACGATTTCGCCGCTGACTACCGCGTAAATTCTACCGACCCATTTGCCCGATTCGATGGAGCCGTACGGCTTGCCCTGGCTCGCGTCGTCCCCTTCTTCGGGGAGATCCACAAACGTGATTTCTCCTGCCTGTTTGGAGATAAATTCCGTTGCGCCTGTTACGACAAGGTCTCCTTCCATTTTCGCCCAGAAGTGATTCTTTTCATATTTGAGATCGTCAGGAAAAACATAGCCTTCGTATTCCATTGCAGCCTCCTTACGGCCCTATCGATTCGGTCTTATCCTTCAACAATCTTCAAGAGACCTGAGGGTTTCACGCGGTTGAGCTTGAATCCCAATTGCTCCGAAGTCATCCCCAGAGCCAGACCAAGAATTTGCGGATAATAGACCACAGGCACTTTTAGATCAAAACCAAAGTTTTTTGCTATCTTTTTCTGCTGGCCTTCGTACATTACATTGCAGAAGGGACATACGAGCACTAAAGCATGCGCCCCGGCAGCATTCACGTCCTGAAGCTTAACTGCTGCAAGAGCATTGGCAATCTCTTCGGACATGCCGAGAATGCCCCCACCGCAACATTCTTTAAGAGAGGGGTAGTCCAATGCACGAGCGCCGGTTGCTTCAATGAGCCCGCTCATACTCCTGGGCATATGGGGGGAATCGAAACCTTCCGTCAGTTCAGACGGTTTCAGATAATGGCATCCATAATGCGGAGCCAACAACACATCATTCAGTGGCCTGACAACAGCGTTCTTGATTCCTTCTACGCCGACCTCTTCCCAGAGCAGCCTCATGAAGTTGCGGACGCGCACAGGCTTTTCATACCGTAGTCCTATTACTTCAAGCTTTTCGTTGACCTTTGCTTTGAGTTCGGGATCCGAATCCAGGGTATGAGCGGTTTCTGTCAGAGTCCCCGCACAGGCGTTGCACAATGCGCAGATTTCCAAACCTTCCTGTGCTGCAAGCGCCAGGTTGCGAGCCGAAGTGACCAGCGTATCGAAAACATTGATGGATTTCAGAGGAAATCCGCAGCAGCCGAATGCTTCATGGTCGCGAAAGGTAATCCCCAGCTTTTCCGCGGTGAGTCGGGCGGAAAGTTCGTAATTGAGATTACGGACCGGGACTGTGCAGCCGAGATATAAGAGCGCTTCCATTGGCTATTTCTCTATAAGCAAATTCGTGACGAGTTTATCCGGTACGGAGCGGCTCATAGCAGTTCCGCATAGTGCTCGGGATGCTCCACAATCCGAGGCAATCCAAGCTTTTCCCGCTTCTCGTTTTCAAAATCGGTGATTTCGTACAATCTGCCGTGATCCCTGAGCAGGGCACGTTGCGCAGTCAAGCCCGGAGGAATACATGCTTCCAATACCGCCAGGTTTTTTAACGCGAACATGACTTCCGTGAATCGCACGTTCTGCGGACAGACTTCGTGACATCCGTAACATGATGAGCAAAGCCAGATAGTATCGCTCGTGAGGACCTCCTTGACCATGCCCAAGAGTACCATGCGAATGATCTTGCGAGGATCGTAACGCTTATCAGCAACTTCGACAGGACACGCTGCAGTGCACGCCTTACACCCGAAACAGGATCGAATCCCCTCGCCGCCAGGCTGCGCAGCAACACGATCCTTGAAAGTCGGGTCCAAATCATTCAAGTTTGTAGGACTCATGCCGTCCTCCGTTCGCATTCAAGAAGGAAAATCGGAGGGACATTCTTTACAAAGAAGGTCCCCCCAATATTACTTCCATGTCTTTGACAGCCGTCTGCAGGGTTTTCGGTGTATTTGCCGCAAGGGGCAGGAAAGCGACGATCTCGGGGTTAAATCCTGCGTTTGAGATAATCGATTTCACCTGAGCGACCTTTTGTTCTGCGAGCGAGCTGCCGTACACGGACGCGCAATTGCCTTTGAAGCAGCCGGCCACGATGATGCCTCGGGCTCCTTGTTCAAATGCCATGAGTATCCGGCTCTCATCCACTGTACCGGCACAGGGAACCGGAACCGGTAGGACCGAGTTTCCCAGGCTGTTTTCTGAAGCTTCCCAAGCCTCTGCCCCGGAATGGGAGCATAGAAATACAACTATTTTGCCGTTATTCCGGGTATTGGTTTGTTCGGCTGCCGACGATCCAAGGGTAATGGCAGACATCGGGCATGCAGCAGCACAGATGCCGCATCCCACACAGGAGATCGTATCGACAAACGCGCGATCGCTGAATCCGATTGCTCCGTGGGGACACAATCTTACGCACGTTAAGCAGATAGCGCATTTATCCGGATCGACGAATGCCACTTCGGGAATCGTCTCGGTCGGATCGATTTTCGCCAGCTTTTTGACGCCAAATACCGCCGATTCAATGTCCGCTTCAACAAACAGAGGATCGTGCACGCCACGAGCTGCACCGATGGCAAAAATTCCCGTTTTCGGAGTCTCTACGGCCGAAAACCGAGGCGAATCCGGCTGCAAGTAGGGTCTGAACAAAGGAGAAGATGGTACTGCGGCCCAGAGAGCTTCCATGTCTGCCGGTGGCAAATAGAGTTCATCCACCACAAGCAGATCCGGGGTTAACTCCATGTCCGAACCAAGAAGCGGCTCTTTGAAGAGGATGCGGGTGCTGTCTTGAGAGCATTCGAAGCAAGGTCCGGCATCGTCGAATTTGAAGAAGATCGTTCCGCGTTCTCTGGTTTCACGATAACGCCGTTCAAGTCCCTGTGCCGCCACTTTCAGATTTCTTGTAAACACGTAACACTGGACCTGCCCGTTTTGTTGCAGCTTTTCTATGGCGGCAAAAACCCGCTCGAATACAGGTAGTTCCGATTCGTTTTTCAACCCTACAAGAAACGCTGCATGGAACCAGTTCCCCTCAGGTGTAACGGAAAGGCTGCTGTTTGCCAGCGCGGCCTCAACCTGGGACAGCGAGAGAGTGCGTTCGTCAGGTCGAATCCCGTACAGATCGAATTTGGGTTTTATCTGAGAAGGCTGAGCGGCGATTATGGCGCCAACACGTTCCGTGAGACGTCCGGATGGTGTCCTGAGGGTAACGTGAAAATCTCCTGCAAACCCGGTCACTCGCTCCAGAATTGCATCCCGTAGAATGGAGACGTTCGGCAAAGGTTTTTCGTCCACACCACCTATGAGTACTACGTTGAACTGATCTTCTCCGAGCCTGTGTGCAAGCCGAGAACCTTCCTGTCCTCCGCCGAGCACCAGTACGCGATTGAATTCCCGGGGTCCCGGAGGATTCGCCGTAAGAAAGACAGAATTTGTTCCTCGCTCGTTCACGCCATTTCTCCGGATCGTGTTTTCCGAACATACGAAGCAACCTGGGATGCAGCAAACACTCCGCTCGAAATACTCTCCGGAATGGATAACGGGCCGCCGACGGTTCCTGCAAGAAAGAGTCCCTGATTGCTCGATTCATGCGCTGCAAAACCATCACGGCCGGCTGTTATTCCGAACAGTTCACCCATCGCTCGGGGCGACTGGCCGGGAGTCATGCCGACACTCAGCGCGACCGAATCGAATTCCTCTACAACTCTTTCGTCCGAAGGACCGTGATAGATGATTTCAGGTTTTCCGTTCCGGCTTTCTCTTATTTGAGAGGGAATGGCTCTTACCATTCGCATGTCTTCCTGAGCCGCTTTCAACCGAGTGTCGAAATTTCGATCGAAGGATTGCACGTCCATGTAGAAGAGAGCAATGTCAAGTTCAGGAAATCTGTTCTTCAATAATCGCCCGAGCCTCAGAGCATACGCACAGCACACGCGGGAACAATAATTGTTGCCGACGCGATGATCCCGGCTGCCTACACATTGAATAAAGGCAAGCTTTTTAACGTCTGTATCCCAATCGTCCGCTCGTATACGGTATTCAAGTTCCAATGCCGTGGACACTCCCGGAACTCTGCCATACCCGAATTGCGGTTTCAGGGCGGGATCGAACGGTGAAAACCCGGTGGCAAGAACTACCGCGGATGCATCAACAGGGACAGCTTTTTCGGACCCGTTCGCTACGAGGTCCAGCCTCCATCCATTTGCGGTTTTTTGTGCATTGGAAACAACTGTGTTCAGCATAGTGGAAATATGCGCCGCGTTTCCCGCCCGGTGGATCAGGTCTTCAACCAGGCATGCCCCACAACGCTGACAAGTTTCGGTCGCCTTACAGCAGAGTGATGCTGCATGCCCACCTAAAGTATCTGTTTTTTCCAGGATGAGGCATTCGATTCCCAGTTTATCCAGCTCCACAGCGCTTGAAATCCCTCCGACGCCCCCGCCGATAATCACTACATCTTTGTTTGTGAAGGTCATCGCATCTTCAGTCATCTGAACACCGAGATCTCAAAATAGAAAGTGAGCTTCCCGCCTGAACAGCCGAATTCGTAAACATGACGAAAAAGAGGTTTACGAACGTGCTGGTGGATTCGGTCCTCTCGGGATTTACTCTGTAGAGAATCTTTTCTGGTAATCCGGACGCACTATTTTGCCCGGATGAGAGCTTCTGCCAAAATCCCTCGGAGGCACAACAGATTCAAGCATATCGAGACGGCCCTGCAACTGCAATCGTTGAATGATCTGTACCCACGCGCAATCTCGTTGCGAATCTGTCTCGCACTTGCCGTTTGTAGGTCCTCCGCAGGGCCCGTTCAGAAGGCTTTTGGCACACATTGTGACCGGACAGATGCCCCCGGTGATGCCCAGGAAGCACTGGTTACAGGATTTACACCGTTCTGCCCAGGCTCCCGCTCCCTCGGCCACGCCGATGAAGCTGGTATCGACTCCCGGAAAAACAGGAGTTTCGGGGTACATTTCCGCCAAGAATTGTATGCCTGCTCCGCAAGCGAGAGAAATGACGGCATCCACCTTTGCAACCCTATCGTGCAAAAGAGACAGAAACTCGCGATCGCATTGACGTTCTACGGTAGCGGCTGCAACTTCGACGTTCCTGCCCTTTTTCAGCGCCGAGAGTCTGAGTTGTGCGGAAAGGATGGCAGCTTCTTTTTCTCCACCCGCCAAACACACTGCCACGCAGGTGCCGCAACCGGCGACCAGGATGCGGGAATATTGATGTACGAAAGATTCAATCTCTGAAAATGGTTTGGGCTGGGCTACTATCACGTGCTGTCTCCGAATCAGGGGTGGTAAAAGGATAACGGATATAACCATGCTCTGTCAATAAACGTGCCTGCATGAGGACTTTATCACATTAGCTTTTAATAGCTGAATTAAAGGAAAAATTTATGTTCCTCATGCCTTTCTTATGTCAAAAACGACATAACTATCGTATTTTATTAGCTTTTTGAATTTTTCGCGCTTGACTGTACGGACCAGCCCAAGTACTATGAAACTATGTATCGTAATTCGTTTTAGATGGAATATTAGCTCTGGAACCGGCCAGCAAAAGAAAGGCAATAAAATGGATAAGATTTTGAGAATCGATGTGGGCGCCGAAGGCGGTCCCAAGGTTACGGAAGTCCCCGCAGGTGAGTATGCGGGCCTTGGAGGCAGAGCACTTACATCAATGATCGTTTCCAAGGAAGTTCCTCCTCTTTGCCATCCACTTGGGGCAGACAACAAACTTGTGTTTGCACCCGGACTCCTCAGTGGAACCACTGCAGCAATGTCCGGCAGGCTTTCCGTTGGATGCAAGAGCCCTCTTACCGGAGGGATCAAAGAATCCAATGCCGGCGGCCAAGCTGCGCAGGTTTTAGCTCGATTGGGCTACGCGGCAATTGTTCTGGAAGGAAAACCCAAAGACGACACCCTTTACAAGATAATTATCAATAAAGACGGCATCTCAATTAAGCCTGATAACTCGTTGAAGATGTTGGGTAACTACGATGTTGTGGACAAAATGAAGGCCGAGTTCGGTGACAAGATTACCTGCATCTCCATCGGTCAAGCCGGCGAAATGAAGCTGGGAGCAGCATCCATCGCTTGCACGGATATGGAGCTCCGTCCTACTCGTCACGCGGGTCGTGGAGGAGTCGGAGCCGTCATGGGGTCAAAAGGCGTGAAAGTAATCGTGCTCGATGACTCGGGCATGAAAATGCGTTCTGCGAAGGATCCCGAAGCGTTCAAAACAGCATCCAAAGTCTGGGTAGATGGCCTCAAGAAGCACCCCGTAACGGGAGAAGGTCTGCCTGCATATGGCACGAACGTTCTAACAAATGTGCTCAATGAAGCCGGGGGATATCCCACGCGGAATTTTAAAGTAGGCCGGTTTGACACGTGCACAAAGATCAGTGGAGAGACTCAAGCTGCACTGGAAATCGAGCGCAAAGGCACCGCAACTCACGGGTGCCATCGGGGATGCATCATTCAATGCTCCGGAACGTATAACGACAAGAATGGGCAGTATCTCACAAAACAACCCGAATACGAGACAGTCTGGGCTCATGGCGGCAACTGTGGAATCGACGATCTGGATTCCATCGCTCTGCTGGATCGCTTGGATGACGATTACGGCCTCGACACCATAGAAATGGGAGCGACCGTTGGTGTAGCAATGGAAGCAGGACTGATCCCGTTCGGTGACGCGGAGGCAGCGATCAATCTGGTTAAGGAAGTAGGAAAAGGCACTCACCTGGGACGAATTCTAGGGAGTGGAGCCGGCCTTACCGGAAAGGCCTTCGGAGTCGAACGCGTGCCGGTCGTGAAGAATCAGGCCCTTCCCGCGTACGATCCAAGAGCTGTCATGGGAATAGGAGTCACCTATGCTACCAGCCCGATGGGAGCGGACCACACTGCGGGATATGCTGTCGCGACGAATATTCTCAAAGTGGGCGGGTTCGTGGATCCTCTTTCCCCGGAAGGCCAGATAGATTTGTCCAGAAACCTGCAAATCGCCACTGCCGCGGTGGACTCTACGGGCATGTGTCTCTTTGTGGCATTTGCGGTCCTGGACCAGCCCGAGACTTTCCAGGCGCTGATTGATATGATCAACGCGTTTTACGGACTGAAACTCACCGCAGACGATGTTGCGGCTCTGGGAAAATCGGTCCTCAAGAATGAAAGAGAATTCAACGTCAAAGCAGGATTCACTTCGGCTCAGGATAGACTTCCCGACTTCTTCCAAAAAGAGGTGCTTGCACCCCACGGCGTAACCTTTACCGTGAAGAATGAGGACCTCGATACCGTATTCAACTGGTAATCGGCCGTCATATCCTTGAGGCACCGGATGATTTTCCGGTGCCTTCCCGCTTTCTTCCTGCTTTGTGCCCCCTCAAGCTTGTTCTCGTGAAACGAATCGACAACTATATCCAGTGCATTAAAATAGCGTCCGATTGGGAAAAGCACTGCTCGACAATTGGTGGGTGCCGTGCCTCCGTGCCGGCACGTTTTTATAACATTTCGCAATTATGCGTATAAGATGGTGAAGGCTGAGGTGTTCTGAGCGGAGTGATTAGACGGCCTTGCGTCGTCCGGAGCGAAAGATACCTCCAGCCTGCCGGATGATGAGAAGAAAAGCGAATCGGTATTAGAATACAGATCAATCAGTTCGGGCCGGCAGGGACGCCGCCCCCTACCGTCCTTTCAAAGAACAATGTGGTCAAAAGATCAGGAATTATGTCAAATGCTATAAAGATTGTTGTTCTTCTTACCGTAAAGAAGAAATTTCCAGGAAAATCTTCGCCCGGAACGGAGCGATCCATGGAAATGTTTGTATTCGATTGAAATCCGCTCTTGTTATGGTAAAAATGGACAAATGAGGATGAATGCATTCTGGCCATTCGAGCACGCGAAACCGATCGGGGATTTACGGTACAGGAGCTTCGGAATTTGCTTGAATGAAGAATAGCTGTCTTGGCGGAATTATTTCCGAATGTCGTAAAAAAAACGCCGGTATATTGGATGAGCTATAACAACGTAAAACGAGTGCTTGTATATACGCATAATTCCATCGGATTGGGACATGCGTTCCGAACACTGGCCGTCATTACGGGGATGAGGTATTGGAGACCCGATATAGATTTTTTAGTGATTTCGGGAACTTCAATTCCGCACATCTTCTTCAAGGAAGGCATAGAAGTTATAAAGCTGCCTTCTATCAAGCTCGATATCGATGCCAAAGACAATCCCATGTCTTCCCGTTATCTTTGCGGGTTCGATCTGGAAGCAATTTTCGATTTCAGACAGCGCATAATCCTTGCGGCGTTTGATTTCTTTCAGCCCGATGTTCTCATGGTCGAACATAATATGACCGGACAGATGAGTGAGCTGATACCGTTGCTTATGAAAAAATGGATGCGCAGGGGCGGCCCGGTGGATTTTTCCCTGGTTCACATTTGCCGAGGAATCATGAAGTGGGTCCCTCTCCTGAAAATTCCGTATCAAAACCCCAGACATCGATCTGAATCCATAAATATCGGGGAATTATACGATTTCATGTATGTTTTGGAGGATCGTAAAGTAATCGACATTAATCGAGAATTCCTTGGAAACGATCCCGAGCTGGAAAAGAAGATTCGTTATCTCGGAAAAATTACCAATAAAGCATGGGAAGAATTGCCGCCTCGCGAAGAGGTCGTGAAACGATACGGGCTGCCTGACAAGAAAATCATCCTTGTCTCTTTGGGAAGGAATCAGAGAGTCCTGGATCTTTCGGTAAGGCTGCTGGAAGTCTTTGAGACTTTGGGTGTGAACCTGAACTATGAAGTTATTATGATCCTGGACCCTTACTTGGATTCCGGAGCGGTGGAGTCATTGCGGGATCATCCTCTTGCCTCCAAAATTCGTTTCATGCCGTTCATCCCAGATCTGGTGGATCTCATGAGCCATTCCGAGCTGGTCATATCAAGGGCCGGTTATAATACGACGAATGAAATTCTCCTCACCGGCGTGAAAGCCATCGTTATACCCGAGAGTCACGGGGGAGGTGAACAGGAACTGCGTATCCGTAATATTACGGAGCAAAACATTGTGGCCATGAACGAGGACGAAGTGCTTGGACCCGACATGGACCGAAAACTCTTGGAACTGCTGGAAACCGAAAAGAAGGCAGCGTCCTGCAAGTTCGATAAGTACGCGATTGGAAAAGCAATTCTGGATGACCTTGAAGACTGGAAAAAGAACTCGAGATCCTGCAGGTGATCCGACCAATTCTCCAAGGAGCGGGAAATGGAGCCGAAGTCACTCAAAGTTATATATGATGACCTGTACCTGACCGACTATCCGACTGTTTCCTGTGAGATGCCGCAGAGGGTGCAGAGCATTATGCGGGTGCTGGCTGAGCATTATCCGGTAGTGAAGCCCTCTTCCGCTACCGATAATGATTTGCTGCTGGTTCATACACAATCCCTTGTAAACATAGTTAAATCAGATCCACAGCTATTTCGTGTAGCCGTCGCTGCAGCAGGTGGTGCCATTTTGGCTGCCAACCTTGCGTGCGAGCAACAACCTTCATTTGCCTGCGTCAGGCCTCCCGGTCACCATGCAAGTCCTGACAGCCACTGGGGCTTCTGCTTCTTCAACAATGTGGCAATTGCGGTCGAGTCACTGTTGAAACGTCGTGTCATTGGGTCGGCTCTCATCCTGGACGTGGATTTGCATTTCGGAGACGGCACGGATAATTTCTTTTCGGGTCGAAGGGAAGTTACTGTGGCAAATATTCAGGACAACTACAGGGAGGCGTTTCTCAGGCATGTCGATGAAGCTCTGGCTTCAAACCAATACGATCTTGTGGCAATAAGCGCCGGGTTCGACCGACACGTCGAGGATTGGGGAGGGACTCTGACTACTGAAGATTATTTTACAATCGGGCGTGCCGTGAGAGATTTTGCTATAACCAAATGCCAGGGCCGCTATTTCGCTGTCCTGGAAGGAGGCTATAACGTCAACGTCCTTGGCGAGAATGCTCTGGCGTTGTGTCAGGGAATGGATAATCCTGTCACTCCTTGACGAGATCTTCGGGTCGAACCGCAATTTCGCGATCTGTGGCCTTGGCCGGTAACCGTGCAGTGTGCTCCAGCGGAAGCCAAATGGTGAACACTGTTCCCTCGTTGTCCGATCTCACCGAGATGGACCCGTTGTGGTCTTCAATTATCTTTTTGCAGAGTGTCAGACCGATTCCTGTGCCGTAATTCTTTGTCGTATAGAAAGGGCTGAAAATCTTGCTCAGCTCGTCAGGTGGGATGACCTTTCCCCAGTTCTTGACTTTCATCTCGAAATAGGACTCCACTGCCAGCCCTCCTGTTTCCTGTGCTTTCCCGCTCAGAACGTACGCTCCCGTTTCGATGCATATCGCTTCTCCGGGAGCAGAGGCTTCTATCGCATTGGAAATGAGATTTCTGACGACCTGTTCAAAACGGTTTGGGTCGAGCATCACTTCCGCCAGTTCTTTTCCAAAGCTGGTAATGAGTTTGATCTGACGCTCACGCATTCTATCGTCATACACTCTGAGAACTCTTTCAATTATTTCTGTGGGATCGACCTTTTCGAGTCGGATTCGTTCATGGCGAGTGAAGTTGATGAGGCTGGTAAGAATTCCCTCAAGCCTCTGAATTTCAGAAATTATCATCTCACATGATCTTCGTTGTCCGCCATCCTGGGGCAGACACGATTCAAAGTGCTTTGAGAGTCTTCTCGCGAATCCTCCGATGATTGCCAGTGGTTGCCGGAGTTCATGTGCGACTTCAGCCGTGTGATCGGCTATAGCTTTGGATTTCCCCTGCTGGACAATATGCTCGTACAAGTCATCGATAATTTTTATCTTCTCCAGCAGTTCCTCTCTGGATGCCCGGAGTTCCTCTTCCAGGCCTTTCCGCCGCGTGATATCACGCATAACTCCCTCGTATCTCACCGGACCGTGATCTTCAACGAGAGACACTTTGCACCTGATTCTGGCAAACTTCTGTACCATGCCTGCGGCCATCATTTCCACTTCTTCATCCCAAATCTGGTCCATTCCGGTCTGCAACAAAGTCTCCACTAAGGGGCGGTCATGAGGAACCACATAGTCGATAAGCGGAGTTTCCAGGATCTGAAATACCGGATAATCCAAGAATTTTTCTACCTGAGTATTCACGTACGAAAAACGACCTTCCCGGTCCAGTATGAAGATGATATCCGGCACCTCTTCAAGAAGCACACGGTATCGTCGCTCTGAATCGATAAGCCACTTTTCCATTCGCTTTCGGCCTTCCAACTCACGTTTCAGGGATTCCGTTTTTTCCTGGATCTCACGCGCTAATTCGTCTGTATGGATGATCAGTTTTCCTGTGAGAGGTCGCACGAGAAGGACCATGGCAAGTGTGCCCAAAAGTATGAGCGCCACAATAATCTTGGAGGTAGCCCAGATTCGCCGTGTTACAGGAGCATAGAGTTCGTCCTGGTCCATAGAGACAACGACACCCCAGTTTATGTCGCGAATAGGTCCATACGCGATCACATCGTTCCCGTCTCTGGGTATCATGACACCGGAACGCCGCTGGATAGCATTGGACAGGGCCCTGCCCATATCCGAATCTTTGCTGATGGTTCCGCCGATTGCTCCTTTGTCCCTTCGCAACGGAAACACCAGTTCCACGCCATCGGGTCGATCGACTCCTATGACTGTCTCGCCGGTTTTTCCAAGACCTATGTAATCTTCCACGATACGTGCGAGATGGAATAATCTGAAAGCAAGGATATCAGTTCCAAGGCGTTGCGATTGCCGATCCAAAATCGGACTTGAGACTACGAGATAGGAGTTGATTCCGAGTACTGCGGGCCCGTGAAGCGTAGGTGACTGGGTTGTAGCGCTCAGAGGCGGCCAGAATTCTTTGGGAAGCTCAATGCCGATTTGCGCGACTATTTTCCCATCCTTGTCCAGACGTGTGATTCCCCACACTTCGTGAGAAAACGAGATCGCATCAGACAATACCTCCCGTGTGAAATCGGAAACGGCCTCTAAGGTCATCGATCCTCCATAATAGGCTTCCAGCATCTGCCGCGCTACCGATCTGGAGGATATCTGAAGTGCAACATCTTTCGCCCGGGCGAGACATTCTTCGATGGCAAGCGTCTTTGTGTTCAACGCAAGCGTCAGGTTTAACTCTTCTTCACTTTTGAAATCGAGATATAGAGGATAGATACTCACCAGGGCTACAATGAGGCCGACAACAAAAATACCGAGTGCGGACGAGTATACGATTGTTCTTTGGACGTTTTTGGCTCGGAGTACCGGCATGAGGGTTGAACCTGTGTGAAAAGGTTGAAGCCGCGTGCGTAAGATGGAATAAAAGATACCTAAATTATTGGCTCAATTCAACAGAAGTCTTGCTGAGAATGGTCTGCTTCTGCAAAAGTGCAAATACGATTCACACAGAAAATCGATCATGCTATAGTGACACACTTGTTCGGTTACACTTATCAGAGGTGAGCCGTGCCCGCCAGAATTGTAAGAATTAATCCGCTCCAAGCGGCTGCAGACATTCGGTCCGGAATGACCGATAGCGACCTTATGTCCAAATACAATCTTTCAGCAGCCGAGTTACGTATCATGGTAGGGCGGCTTCTTGCATTCGGTCACATTCAAGCTGCAGATGTTGAAAACAGAATCTGCGGAGAACAGGGGGACTCCTTCCAGATCGGTCGTCAAGTTTCTCCAGTCAGCACAGCAAAGAAAAGAATTGTCGATGGGGCTGAAGTTTTGAATCTTGTTCGATCGGGGGCGACCAATACTGAGCTCATGCGGAAGTATCAACTGTCTCCAAAGGGTCTACAGAGCCTCTTCACAAAGCTGTTAGGCCTGGGCCTGGTGTCCCAACAGGAATGGGATCGACGTTTGCCGGAGTTGAATTCAATGGCCACCCGCGAGAATTTCAAACTGCCGGGAGCGGAGACCATTACTCTGGATTTGATCGAGATCGTGGCAGAATTGGAACTAGGAGCAGACAGGGCCATTCTGAAACAAAAATACAGCCTGACGAACCAAGAGATGGATCAGCTCTTTGCCAAAATAATAGAAGAAAACCTTGTAACTAGGAGAGATTTGGATCGATTACTCTCTCGGCCGCTTAGACCCTTTCAGATCAGGAATCGTTTTTCCGGAAATGTCATTCACGAAGGTCATGCCCGTTCCATGGCCGACCTGTTGGAACGAGCAATTTCCCAGGAAATGGATTTATCGGAGGCGGACCTACGTGGTTTGGACCTCTCCAGAGGAAGATTCTCCGGAGCCCGGCTGTCCGCGGCGGATCTCAGCAGGACCATCCTTATAAGAGCCGATCTGACCGGCGCACAACTATCCGGAGCAGAGTTGCTTTCGGCAGACTTGTTCGCAGCGATCCTGTTCAAGGCGAACCTTGCCGGAACAAATCTTTCAGACGCGAATCTCAGTATGGCTAACGCTGCCTGGTCTTTCCTGCAAGGTGCAAATCTGTCGGAGACAAATCTGTCGTACGCTAATCTATTCGGAGCCAACCTCTCCGGAGCTCACGTCTTTGAAACTATCCTCATAGGGACGAATCTCACAGGAGCTTACCTTGAGGAGGTCAATTTGAATCTCGCCAAGGGGCTGTCATTTGCTCCTAACTCCGAAGCTTAGGGGCATAATTTGGATCTCTTGCCTCACTGTTTCACCGGTCACCAGCATTTCGTACCATGACAATTGCCAAAATTAGTGTCCGATTGAAGATAGAAATATTGGTGGGTGCCGTGCCTCCGTGCCGGCACATCTTCAATATGATCAATGATATCGATAGAATGGGCCAGCAGGGACGCCGGTCCCCACTAGTATCTTGTACTGGAGCATGGGATAGACGTCAGAATTTCTCGGTAATTCCTATAAAGGCATCTCTGCTACAGGCGCTCTCATTACCATGAGAAAATGAAAGCAGCTTCGATTCAGGGCTGAGCCGACAACGGAACAGTCGGTCATTCTCTGCACATGAGCAGCACCGCGGCACCACGCGCCGCGCTTTTGGGCTTCTCTGCAGGAATCGAACAAATTCCTCGCCCGATGGTGGTGATTCTTCTACATGCCTGTTTGGTGATCCAGCCGGAGCGCCTCAACCTGGCAATCCACTAATAGGCAGTGACAAAGATCCTGTCGTTTATCCCGACGTGTGAATTACGGAATATTGGTAGGGACCGCCGCCTCAAGATTGTTTCAACACGAAATTTATCCCAGATCGTGGTACGAAATTCTCATCATCTTCACGGCCTGATTGTAGGGGCGCTCCTCATGGGTGCCCCGTAGTGACCGGCCTCCGTGCCGGTCACTACGGGAGGGCAGGCACGAGACCTGCCCCTACAAGGATGATGAATCGTGGCACGATTTTTGTGCATACGAGAATTTTGAGACATTTTCTCTCTGCCGTCCAATCACAGCGATATCATTGATGAATATTGAAGATGTGCCGGCACGGAGGCCGGCACCCACCAATACTCTTTTTTCTGAATCATACCATTTCGCAATTGTGCATATAAGATAGCGCAGGCTGAGGTATTCTGAGCGGAGTGATTATACCGATTCTCGAAAGTAATCACGGATTGTGAAGAGCAGTTCCCAGCAATTGGTAGCGCCGGCCTCCGTGCCAGCGAACAATTCACCAAACAAATCAATAAGTTCTCGCCGGCAGGGACGCCGGCGCTACTGATTCTTCTCATTGCAGGCATTGGATTCCGTCAAGACTTTCGATAACCGCTATAGACGGCTTTGCGTCGTCCGGAGCGAAGGATACCTCGAGCCTGCCAGATTATAAAAAGAAAAAGCGAATCGGTATCAGACATTAGTTTTGGCACTTACTATAGACCGGCAGGCCTCCGTACGAATTGAGGAAAACCGACACTGTGAATTGTCGCTCTTGGGAGGGCTGACGATCTCCTTGATGATCTGAAGTGAACCGGTTCAGGGAGCAGCTCTATTGCAGAGCCGGAAAGGCATCATGAGTCAACTTGGAGGCATAATGTGCCGTCATAGTAGGGAAGCACCAGTGATAGGTTTAATTTTGCCAAGGACGAGTGACCTGGGGCTGGCTCCCAGAGGAAGTTGAAACCGCGCCGCGCTCTAGCGGGTACCAGTTTCGAAAAATAAAAAGGCCGGGCTCAAGCCCAGCCTCTTCATCTTATACAGATGACTGCTTACCAGCCTCTGGGGGGAACGTAAGCGTTAACCGGCGTGCAGGGAACTGCTGCGGTAACATATGCGGCCTCACCAAGTTCCACCTTGCAGCACTGCTCGCCAGGGCATTGTCCGGCTAACAGAGGTGATGCAACGAGACCTAATGCCCTGAAGGGAACACTAAGAGCAGCATGTATTACGCCAGGAACAAGCGGGGGTTCGCAAGCAGGGGCAACCGGGCCTCTCAGCGTAGTGTCTTCAGCACCCAAGCCGGGCAGGCAGGGGCTTCCGCCACAATAAACTGTATTTGGAATACCAGGCACGGGCCATTTGCTGACGGTGTAACCCTGGGAGATCCCTGCGCCCACAAGCATAATCGCTAGGATTCCAAGAATTACAGCGGATTTCTTTACCATACCCTCATCCTCCTTTCATTCAAGAGCTTCCAGTCGTTAACCGGAAAACCGTATATTCTCTTCTATCTTCGATAAGCTATTGCTGTTTTTTAGCTTAAAATCAGCTCGTTGTCAAGATTTTTTTAGATCGACGTTCCGCTCGATTGCCGGTCCCGGGGTTATGAAAAGGACCGGACAGCAGAAGGAAGCCGGTCCCTTTTGTATTCGTTTCGCCGGGATTCTTCAGGCCTACCAAAGAGCGCCAAACATTACTGTGGGAGCGCCAAGAACCATAGGCACTGCTGCCATGGCGCCCGTTACGGGACCGTAGCAAGGACCACAGGGGCCACCACCCGGGAACAGACCCTTGGTATTGAAGCAGCCATAGACGCTGTCGCAATGGTTGAACAGCACGTCGAAAGGCATGCCCAGCAAGTTGGCAACGGAGGTGATCAGCCCAGGAGCCGCAAAACCATTTCCTTTGTCACCGCAGCCAGCCGCCATGGGAGCGGGTGCAGGGCAAGGACCGACGATCTTGCATTGCCAAGTTTTCACGATGGTTTTGGCTACCGGATAGGGGGGGCAATCAACCGGAAGATACAACGGAGGGCAGGAAGCCACACCGCAACCATTGTCAGGGAAACCATAGCCCAAAAAGGCCGACGATGTCCCAGCCGCCATTAACAACATTGAAAAAATACCGAGAACAACCAGAGTCCTCTTAACCATACCCTCATCCTCCTTTCACTAATCCTTTTCAAAGGAAGCTTAAATACCAGATTTGGATGCCTCCAAAAAAATAGTTTCCTCAGGATGTGCTTAAAGTTTATTACAGAAATCAACCCTGCTGTCAATCTTTTTTTGTAGGGCCCATGCCGGCCCTCTTGCATCAAGGTTTCACTCTCGATGAATGAGGGCAGGTTAGCAATCTTAAAAATATATTGTCAAGCTATTTTAGTTTCCCCGAAGTCGGGTAAATCGGTTTATCGCAGTAATTGAATGTTTCGTAAGCTTGATAGGCTATAAAGGGCGCGTATCTTGCTCTCCTGAGAACCAAAGCAGCACGACTGTGATATCGTATAAGGCATTGACTCCGATAAACCGGGTGGTTAAAAAGTTCTGAGGAATTCAATCAGGAGAACCCTAGAGCATTGGCCCTCGACCTGCAGAGTATGTTTAGAAAACTATTCCCACGTGAGTTGCCTGAAAGGAAAAAGGAGATTCGCTTTATGCACGATGATTCAAACCAAACCGTCTTCACCGGCGCGTCCAAATACGTTCTGGATGATGAACTCGCGAAAATTGTCAACATATCCATGGCGCTTGAATTGCCATTGCTTTTGAAAGGTGAGCCCGGCACAGGAAAGACCATGCTTGCCCATGCCATCGCAGAAACGCTCAGAATGCCCTTGTTGATTCTGAACGTGAAATCCAGCCTCAAGCTGGTCGATGCCCTCTACCAGTATGACACCCTCACCAGATTGAATGACAGCCGCTTTGGAGACAGCACTCGAAACGTCAGCAACATAGAAGAGTACATTCGTATGGGCAAAATAGGGCAGGCTTTCGTTTCGGATGTCAAAGTCGTTCTGCTCATAGACGAGATCGACAAGGCTGATACTGATTTCCAGGATGACATGCTCGATGTGCTGGATCAGATGCAATTCGATATCATGGAAATCGATAAGACCGTCGGTGCCAAGCATAGACCTGTCATCATCATCACCTCAAACGCGAAAAAGGACCTTTCAGACCCGTTTCTCGGAAGATGCAATTTCCATCATATCGCCTTCCCTGAGCCGGACATGATGCGGGACATCATCAAAGTCCATTTTCCGGATGTGGACCGTGAATTAATGGATGCGTGCGTAAAGACCTTCTATAAGGTCAGGGAATTCCAAGGGATAGAGAAAAAGCCCGCGACCAGAGAGCTTCTGAATTGGATAAGAGCCCTGAGACAAGATCAGGATTTCCGCCCCAAAGATCTCTTGTTGGGAAAGATTCCGTTCCTGGGTATACTGTTCAAGAAAAGCTCGGATTATCAGCAGGCTCTCCAACAGAGCCGCCGTTTGCGCGTCTGAAGGCATTGGTGACGTATGTTTGTAAACTTCTTTTTTCTTCTGAAAGATTCAGGGATACCGGTATCTCCCACATCGTTTCTCCGGCTTCAAAAAGCCCTTAAGAGCGGGCTTGTCAACTCTCTGAACGATTTCTACACGGCAGCCCGGACGATTCTGGTAAAGAGCGAGCGATATTTCGATATTTATGACAAGGTATTTGCTCATTACTTCAATGGTGCGGAACTGCCCGATTTTCGCGGCGTGGATCTCGACGCGGCAGCCCGAGAACTCCTTGACGAATGGCTCAAGAATCCCGATGCCCTTGCCGAAGCGCTGGGACTAAGCAAAGATCAGTTGCAGTCCCTGTCTCCTGAAGAGCTCATTCAGTACTTCCTGGACCGGCTAAAAGAACAAACCGAGGCTCATCATGGTGGAAGCCGC
This sequence comes from Desulfomonile tiedjei DSM 6799, assembly GCF_000266945.1. NCBI lineage: Bacteria > Pseudomonadati > Thermodesulfobacteriota > Desulfomonilia > Desulfomonilales > Desulfomonilaceae > Desulfomonile > Desulfomonile tiedjei. The sequence continues at coordinate 195,514 of NC_018025.1, read as the reverse complement.
TGGATAGGAACCGGCGGAACTTCCCCGGTGGGGCACTCGGGTTTTCACCCGGGTGGAATGCGAGTGGGCGGGAGATCCATGGGCCGCTCTGCCATTAAAGTGGCACTCGATAGAAGATACAAGGATTATTCACTGGAAGGACCGCTCACGGAAGCCCAGATGGGAGAGGCTCTTAAGAGACTCCGAAGAATGATTCCTGTGGGTCCGAAAGACGAGGTGAACGTCGACGAGACTATTCGGGCCACCACCAGGAATGCGGGAGAAATCGAGATTATCTTTGATCGGAGCCTTCGGGACCGATTGAAAGTGATCCTCATGATCGATAACGGCGGCTGGTCTATGGACCCGTATATCGAGGTGGTCCAGACGTTGTTCAACTACGCGCGAGCTCAGTTTAAGGATCTGAAGACATTCTTTTTTCATAACACCATTTATGATTTTGTCTGGGAAGATGCTCCCAGAAGGTATAAACCCCAAAAAGTAGAAGCATTTACTTCGTGGGACCCTGAGACGAGACTCATTGTGATCGGCGATGCCAGCATGGCTCCGTACGAGCTTATGGCAACAGACGGTTCCATTCACATAGAAGAACGGAGCGGATTGCCAAGTATTGACCGACTGCATTTACTGACCAAGTTATTTTCTCATGCAGTATGGTTGAACCCGACCCCGATCCGCCTCTGGCCCATGACCAGGACCATCGGTATTATTGCCAATATTTTCCCCATGTTTGAGTTGACTTTGGACGGTCTCGACAAGTCGGTTACGCATTTGATGCGACGTAACTGAACCGGCCGTCGAACTGAAGCTGTCGCAACAGCCCCTATAGGATCTTGATCTCGTGGGCGCTTTAGGATAGTTACCCACCAGCGGCATAGTGCATCGAAGAGCCGCCTCTAAACCGTCAAGGCGGTAAACTGTTGGCGCGTCATTCAAAAGAAATTCTCTCCGTGTTGCTCAGTGTAATCAAAGTGCTGCTCGCACTGACTGCGGGTTACGTGCTGTTTACGGTCGGCATTGTGGTTTGGATGTTTGAAGTCAAGCTCAATCGCTGGCCGGTGTTTCTCTATTCTGCTCCTTTCACTCTGAATGTGGGCGATGACATCCTGAATGTAAAGCTTGCAGAACACCTTTCTCGAATCAGTTGCACGAAAACCGATTCTGCAGTCCCGGAAATAGGGCAATGGAATCAAGTAGGTTCGGCGATAAACGTATGTCTGCCCTATTCGCCTTTCCGCAGCTACGGCATGGCCAACGGTCCTGTGAGCATAGGGCTGGATTGGAACAGAGTGAACTCCATTCGTCTGATGCGTTCCTTGAACGACGCAGAAGCCCTGACGCTCGAACCCGAGCTATTGACCATTTTGCCGGCAGACGGTTATCCCCAGGAATTCTGCCGCCCGTTACCCTTGGAGCATATTCCCCAGCTTCTCGTAGATGCAATCGTGCTCACGGAAGATACCCGTTTCTTTCGTCATCAGGGTATAGATCCCATATCGATCGTTAACGCGCTGCTGGCCAATATTAAAGCGGGCAGATACGCCCAGGGCGCAAGCACGATAACACAGCAGCTCATTCGCATGACTCTGCTGACTCCCGAGAAAACATTATTTCGGAAAATAAACGAAATCGTCTTTGCGGTTTCCGCCGACGCAATCTACAGCAAGAAAACAATTCTGGAAGCATATCTGAATCGAGTCTACTTCGGACACTGGGGGGCATATCCGGTAAAGGGGGTAGCCGAAGCTGCTCAATTTTTGTTCGGAAAGGACCTCTCGGAACTCGATCCGGGAGAATGCGGTCTCATGGCCGCGATCATACGGGCCCCGAACATTATTAATCCTTTCAAGCATCCGGAAAGAGCCAAAGCCAGGAGAAACATGATCCTCGGATTACTCCTGAAAGAGGGCAAAATCTCAAGAGAACAATATGATGAATCCTGCAGCAGCTCAGTCAAAATGCGAAAATCCAGCGCGCCCGCACTTAAGGCTCCCGCGTTCGTGGAACTCGCAAAAGAACTCTTACCTCGAGATCTGCCCGGCCCGGAGGGAGCACGTCAGGATGTGCTGACTTCCCTGGATCCCATACTTCAGCAGGAAGCGGAAAACCTTTTAAAAGCTTTCGGAGATGCAGGTTTGTCGGCCCACGTTGTGGTCACAAATCCGGAAACCGGAGCACTGAAAGCCTACATTTCCCCGGGACCGCAGAAATGGGCCGGCACTTCGACAAGTCTGGACAATCTTCTGCCTCTTGTCTTCATCCCCGCGCTTCTCCCGGAGCGACTCGATCAAGTCAAGTATACTCTTACATCCCAGGTTTTTGTATCTCAGGAATCCGGGGGCCCATTGACGTTTCGAGAGGCATTCAGAAAAGAACGGCAAGCTTTGTTTCAAAAAGTGTGGACCGGCATTGGACCGGAGAAGATCACTCCTGTATTGAAAGAATTCGGAGTTCAGGTCCAAACCAATGGAGACAAAGCCGTGACCAATCCGCTCTCCCCTGTTGAAATCGCTCAGATATACTCTCTTATGGCCACCCTCGGAAATTCTGCGGTCTTAGGTCCCGGTATCAAGGTCGTTGGTGATTCGTCTTCTAAAAAAGAGGAGCTGAGAATACGTGTTCCAAGCAATCCTGGAGTCATCTTCATGGTGAATCATATGATGAAAGGCTTGGAGACTGTGGAAATAAAAGAGCGCGGACAAGACAAAAGCGAAAAGTATCCATCGCTCTTCTATTCGAGAGACGATCAAGGGGTATGGTCAATCGCCTATTCCGGACAGGCCGCTGTTGTGGTGAGAATGCCCGGGACACACAGCGAAAAGAAAATCAGAAAAATGACTGAAAAGCTGTTGGCCGGTGCGAGTTCCGGGAATGTGCCTCAAGCTACACCGGAAGGTATAGTTTTCAGAAACATATGCGTGGAATCCGGTTTGCGCGCTACATCCATTTGCTCCAAAGTAGTGCGGGAACCTTTCCTGAAAGGGACCCAACCCGGAGAATGGTGTCCCATGAGACACGAATCGAAAATAAAATCGTCAGTACAAAAATGAACCGCGAAAATCCAAGCATTCACCCAAGTGTTCACATCAGATGAAAAACAGTTTTAAGAATCATAAGAAAGGGAGCTAATCATGGATGAATTTGTTCAGGCTCACAAGATGAAAACAATCACCACAACCATGGAATCTTTGAAGAAACATGGTTTCGAAGCACTCTTTTTCGCGTCCCGGGAAGAAGCTGCAGCTCACATCTTCGAAATGGCTGCGGATTGCGCTACAGTTGGAATTGGAGGCACTCTTACAGTACGAGCTCTGAACATTCTGCCCAGATTGGAAGAGGCAGGAAAAACCATATTCGATCACTGGAAACTGAAGCCGGGAACTCCGGAAGAACTCGAATGCCGAAAACGCCAGATGACAGCCGATCTCCTTCTTGCCTCTTCCAATGCGGTTACCATGACCGGAGAAATTGTGAATCGTGATGGCTGCGGTAATCGAACCAACTCGATCACATTCGGCCCAAAGAAAGTTGTCATCGTGGTAGGCCGAAACAAGATCGTGCCCGATCTGGATTCCGCATTTGCCCGTATAGAAGAAGTTGCCGGTCCGATTCGGTCCGCGAGTCTTTCCCGAAAAACTCCGTGCGTGGCAACCGGATACTGTATGGACTGCGATTCTCCGGAACGGATCTGCAACGTCACGAGTATAATTCACCGGAAACCCATGTTGACCAAAATTACGGTCATTCTGCTTGATGAGGAGCTGGGTTATTAAATGGAGCTGACAATCACTGCTCCCAACAGAATCGACCTCGCAGGAGGCACCACGGATCTGTACCCGCTGTACATCTTCATGGGCGGCGGGTACACTGTGAATGCGGCTATCAGTGTCTCCAGCAGAGTCATTCTGAAAAAACGGGATATCCCAGGCTTCCGCATCGTTTCGGAAGACCTCGGGTTTTGCACGGATGCAGGCAGCTTGAGCGAGCTTTTTGCAAATGGACCTCTGGCACTCGTCAGTGAGGCCGTAAGAACATTCCCACCACCCTATTCTCTCGAGATCCTCACCCGGAACGAAGCTCCGGCAGGCTCGGGGTTGGGGGCATCCAGCTCCCTGCTGGTAGCGCTCGTGAGCGGTCTCCTGAACCTGCACTCATCGCAAGAATCTACAGAGAGTATCGTTTCTCTGGCAGTCAACACGGAAACCGCGGTTATCGGAGTTCCGGCAGGGAGTCAGGATCATATTGCAGCTCTGTATGGTGGTATATCCTGCATTCGTTTCGATCACAGAGGTTTTCAACGAGAACCGATGCGAAACGAACAAGAGCTTGCTCGTAAACTCGAAAAGATGATCGTTCTGTCCTACACCGGGTTAGGCAGATTCTCGGGTATGAATAACTGGGAAGTGACTAAGAACTATATCGACAATGTGGGACAAACCAGGGAAAAACTCCTGGCTATTCGAGATATAGCTGTTGAGCTTGGAAATGCCCTGTCCGAACAAAATCTGGATGCAGTCGCTCCACTGGTGCAAAAAGAATGGAACGTCAGACGCACACTGGCTCCAGGAATCAGCACCCCCGAAATCGAAGCTCTGATGCAAGCAAGCCTGTCCGCAGGCGCTCAAGCAAACAAAATCTGCGGAGCAGGCGGTGGCGGATGCATGGTCACTCTCTGCCCACCTAACAAAAAGACTGCCGTCGAAAATGCAATAGCCGCAGCAGGTGGCAAAATAATGCCCTTCCGTATCGATACCATCGGAACCTCTCTCACCGCTACACGTTGACCCGATCACCATTTGAAGAAAGAAATTGGGGGGACCTTCTTTGTAAAGAATGTCCCCCCAAACCCCCTCCAAGAAACTTTTATCATTCGTCGGAACGGAATTTCCTTCGGAAATTGCGTTCCGACGAGTGTTGAAAGTTCTTGAGGTGGGGTTCGGGGAGGAACTTCTTACAAGAAGTTCCTCCCCGATTGTCATTCTTTGAATGCTGGACCGGTCAACGTGTAGCGGTGAGAGAGGTTATCGGTCGGGGACGGATTCGAGGGAGCGGGCGAGTATTTCTCTCGGTCGGCTCGTTCCGTCTGAGGGTCCGATGATTCCTTCGGATTCCATGGCTTCGATAATGCGCGCGGCGCGGTTATATCCTATTCTCATATGGCGTTGGATGAGAGAGATTGAAGCATGTCCGAGGCGTGTCACGAGTTGAACGGCTTCATCGTACTTTTCGTCGTCGATGAGTTCAGCTTGGGCCATACTGGAGTCTCCATCCGACACATGTTTGCAGATTTCCTGGAGGTATGTTGGGGATCTCTGTGCTTTGATGAAATCCACGATTCTGCGGATCTCTTTTTCGGACAGGAAAGCTCCATGAAGTCGGGTAATCTTGGCCGTTCCGGGGGGAAGGAAAAGCATATCACCCATTCCGAGCAGATTTTCGGCACCTACTGTATCCAGGATGGTCCTTGAATCGGGTTTTGCGGAAACCTGGAAAGACAGACGTGCCGGAAAATTCGCCTTGATAACGCCGGTTATTACGTCAACGGACGGTCGTTGTGTCGCCAGGATAAGATGTATCCCGGATGCACGTGCCATTTGGGCCAATCGTGCTATGGAAATCTCGATATCCTTTGCCGCAACCATCATGAGTTCTGCCAGCTCGTCAACAATGATCACGATGTACGGCAGTTTTCTTTGCGGATTGTCCTCATCGTCAAGCGGCAATTCACCAAGGCGGACCTTTTCGTTAAAGCTTTCGATGTTCTTCGAGCCCGACAGGCTGAGCAGCTCGTAACGACGTTCCATTTCCTTTATCGCCCAGCTCAGCACCTTGGGTACTTTTTCAGCCTCGGTCACCACCGGATGCAGAAGATGCGGTATGTCATTGTAGTAGGAAAGCTCGAGACGTTTGGGATCCACCATGATGAACTTCACGTCATCAGGGTGACACGACATGAGCCATGAACAAATCAGGCAATTCAGTCCGACGGATTTTCCGGTGCCGGTCGCTCCTGCAATCAGGAGGTGAGGCATGCGTGCGAGGCTTGTGGCAAAGGGCTCACCATCGATCTGTTTTCCGAGAGCGAGCTTCAATGGTGCGTCGGACTGGCTGAATGCCGGAGACTCGATGATTTCTCTGAAGTAGACGATCTCACGATTCAGGTTCGGGACTTCTATACCAACAGTATCTTTTCCGGGTATGGGAGCAACAATTCGGGTCGATCCGGATTTCAGCGCCATAGCCAGGTCATCCGCCATGTTAAGCACTCGACGCAGCGGGATTCCCGGTTCAAGCGACAGCTCGTACATGGTGATAACCGGACCGGGATGGATTTCCACCACTTGTCCGCGAACGCCGAGATTGGCCAATTTCTGTTCCAGAACGCTCGCATTCTCTTCGAGAAGCTTCTCATCCACTGCTCGTGCAGAAGAAGGAGGAGTATCCAGGAGATCGGAATGTGGCAACACATAATCTCCGGTTTCATTGATAATCGGAGTAGCTGTCAGAGGAAGCGCCTCATCTGCACGTGGAATGACTTTGATAGGACGAGGGAGTTCGCTTTCTACAACCTTGATTGCTTCCGGCTCGGGACGCTTTTCCGCAACGCGAGGTTTCGGTTGAGCCTTTTGTATTTCAGACAGGTACTCGTCTATAGCTTCTTCCATATCCGTTTGGCTGACTGGAGCCCGGGATTCCAGAGGATTGAGAGCTTTCCAGGTAGCCGATTTGCCGTTGCTTTTCTCACAGGGAGCTTCTGCACACGGTTCCTCATCCATGTCATCATCTATAAGCAATTCTTCAGTATTTTCAATCTTAAGGGAAATCTTGGCCCATTGTTCCTTGGGTTTGGGACTGGGACTCTCAGACCCAACGACTTGTGCAGATTCATCGGGTAAACCATTTACTCTGTTGCCGCCGGATCGAACAGCGGGAAGCGGGATCCTCATTTGCCGTGCTTCTGCCACGAGTTCTTTGCATCGATTCCATGAATCCCTCAACATATCGGACAACATGGCCGCAGGTGAACGGAAAACCCGTACTGCTCTGCCGGGGGACACCTTCGCAAAGTGTAGAAGACTGAAGAACATGAAGGTGCAGCTAAACAGCAGTTCACCGCCACTTCCGAGGAATTTTCCGAGCACGGTATGAAAGAAGCTTCCGAGCGCACCTGCCGGATGATCCGAGGGGAAGCTGAGGAATGCTCCGAAACTGAATCGATCCATAAGGCAGGAAATGCCCGCCAAAAGAAGGAGAGAAAATCCGATATCAGCCAATGACAATGCTACGGAACCCGCCCAAAGCAGCGTGATCGAATAGAGCCCTAAACTTATGGGCAAGATAAAAGCGCCAACGCCCAGTAATTGAACCAGGGCATCTGAGATATGCGAACCCAGAAGCCCGCAAAGATTGGACACTTGCGTCCTCGGAGTGGCAACATTGAAGGATGGATCGCGAGGATCGTAAGAAATAAGACATAGAAACAGGAACGTTGCCAATACCAGGACCAAGACTGCGAAACAGCCGCTTTTGTGAGACTTTACCGGACTGTCGCCTTCCTGTGGAACTGTTCTGAGCAAGTCGGTTTTTTCCGGTCTCTTTTTTGGCATGTGGAGTATAAGGGCCTCTTCGGAATTTTTGAACGCGCCTTAAGTAAAAAAATATAGTAGGAGTGGCGTGTTGCAACAAATAATACCATACTGGTTTAATAATTTTCAATATCAAAGCGTATTAATTGATTGTTACACCACACACACTAATGCGCCGGTCCGGGCTGGATGCATCTGCGTGCCTTTGCTGTCCGGGTAAATAATTATTGAAGGGCAAAGACAGTGCGGTTCAATATTTCTCAGGCTCGCGTGCGAACAGTCAATAACGCCCCCGTCAGGGAGTACCGGCAATACCCCTTGCAATGGAGCGGCGTTATACATAGGCACTAAAACAGGAATCCGGCGGATGTGATGACCAAAGCGAACCGCATCTTTTTTGCCAGAGTGTCTGAATGGCTGTCATTGCGAGCGAAGCGAAGCAATCGCCTGACATTAAGCGCCTGATTCCCAGTCGATTGTCCCGCGAGACGCGGGATCGCTGCGCTCCTCGCAATGACAATTATCTGTTGATGTTCTATGCCTGTGAGTGGCAGTCTTCTGAAATGGCTCCTGGCAGAAGTGGTCAGGTGACCTCGCTAGTGGCCTTTACTATTCTCGATCCTTCTGTCTCGGGGCTTCGGGTACGACGATTTCGTTTCTAACCCATACGGCTTCCGTATACTTCGACAATTTCCGGCGAATTTGAGCGTCCGCGAAATCCTTTGTGTACAGCAGTTCATTCGGATAATCCGCATTCCAGTTTCGGCCGGAATTCTTCAACTCCTCGCGCACCTTTTCTTCAAAGCCGGCTATGGGACGAATTTCCAGGCTGTAAATCACATATCCGGTCTTTTCTCTGCAGACATAGAAGACTCGTCCGCTGTCGGTGATTTTTATGGAGACGAGCTTTCCCGTTGTGGGGACCTTGGTGTAGACGCTTTCATGGCGAACGGCCCGGTAATCGTTCAGGATGTTTTCGGGTATCCCGAATTCTCCCGCGTACGCAGGAAATGCAACAACCAGAATCAACAAAACGAACGCTCTTCTCATTCCTTCTCCTGGACTGGTTCGGACATGTGGAGCCTTTTTGTAATCCGTTCTCTCCCCGATCTAAAATCATATATCGAAAATATCTTCTATGAGAATCATCAAGTCCATGAAATTGGCCTGGAGTTCCAGGTCCACATTGCGGCTTTCACCGGACGCGTAGCTCAAGCCGAACTTCTTGTTAATTCTTATCCCTCGGGTGCGACAATATTCCGAAAGCGATGATTTCGTCATGCTGCCGATGAGGTACGCTCCTACGGATGCTCCCCATTCGAAGTGCGGGCCGTCGCCGCCGCTATCCCCCATAATGATGAGCCTATTTGCCGGAAAACCGAGCGATTCCATTACCAGTCGAGTATTCTTGGCCTTGTCATCAATCTCCTGGACATGATGTGTGAAATCGATTCCCTCATCATTGCCCGGGAAACTGATGAACGGGTTGGCAGCGACAACGGGAACTCTCGGGAGCAGATTCTTGGCGAATGCGCGCTGAAAGTAGCCCTGAGTACCCGTAGTATTGATCATGAACAGAATTCCCCGTGACAAGCACCATTCGATCAGCTCGGGAACCCTATAGTACGTCTCGAAATGTGCGTCAAGATATGCGTCCATCCGATCGCTCGTGAATTTTTCAGGCAAAAGCGCTTCTATTTCCTGCACCGCTTGCTTCAGAGAGATGCGATTCCCTGTGTACTCCCGGAAAATTCTCTTGAGTGACTCTTCGTATTCAGGATAGTTAAACGCAATAGGATCAAACGGGCCGTTTGGCGAAAGACATTCGCTCCAGTCCGACGAAAACACCGCTATGTAGTCAGAATGCGGCATAAAATCCTCCTGTGTCGGTCTCGTTCAGGGTGATTGTCGAAAGTTCCCCGAACTGTGTCGTATGATATAGTAGTCCGACTCATTTGAGAAAGGCCGAAAAGCACGTGCAAACGCATATGGGAAAAGTTATTTGGTTTACGGGACTTTCCGGTTCCGGAAAATCTACATTGGCGAGAATGGTAAAGGAAGCTCTTGAGTCTGAGTGTTTATCGGTTACCATTTTGGACGGAGATTCCCTGAGGAAAGGTCTGAATAGAGATCTCGGGTTTTCGTCCGCGGATAGAGCTGAAAACATTCGACGAGCAGCAGAAGTCGCGAAGATGTTGTGTGAAACCAACTACATTGTTCTCGCGGCATTTATCACTCCGTTTCGGAGCCTCCGTGCAGCAGTGCGGGGCCTCTTTCGTCATGAAGAATATGCTGAGATATTTCTCGATTGTCCTCTGGCAGTTTGTGAGAGCCGTGACTGCAAGAATCTCTACAGCCGGGCCAGAAAAGGGGAAATTCCAGAATTTACGGGCATTTCTTCCCCATTCGAAGTTCCTGAGAATCCGGATTTCGTCGTTCGTACCGGCCAGGTCTCTCCGCAAGACGCTTTACGGCAGATTCTGAACTATTTGCCGATTCGATTCCCCGACTTGAAGCGGCATACGCCCCGAATTCCGGTGTCGAGACCATCGCAACCCAAGGTAGCTGTCATAGGTCTGGACTGCGCCCCGCCGTCTATGGTCTTTGGACGCCCCGATCTGCCGGTTCTGCAATCTCTCGTGAAGCATGGAATTTCGGGAAAAATGCGCTCTACCGATCCGCCCATAACGGTTCCCGCCTGGACTACCATGACTACGGGAAAAGACCCCGGGGAACTGGGGCTGTACGGGTTCAGAAATCGAATCGGGTACGGCTACGACAGCTTGGTAACGGTGAACGGTTCTCACGTTACAGTGCCCAGGGTGTGGGATTATCTTGAAGAAGCGGGGTATTCCTCAATTCTCGTGGGAATTCCCCAGACGTATCCGCCCAAACCGCACAACGGAATTACGGTCGCAGACTTTCTCGCACCTGACGGATCTCGGATCACGTATCCTGATGAGTTTTTCGAGGAACTGGATAGATTGGCTCAAGGCGAGTACATGATCGATGTGAACAATTTCCGAGTATTAGAAAAAAGCGCCTTGCTCAAGAATATCTACACCATGGTCGAACGCCGTTTCAAAGTCGTCGAACATCTCATCTCCACACAACCGTGGAATTTCTTCATGATGGTTGAGATCGGTCTGGACAGGCTTCATCATGCTTTCTGGGGATATTGTGCTCCGGACCATGGGGATTATGTACCCGGTAATCCTTACGAAACAGTCATTCCCGATTTTTATCGATTCCTGGATCAATGGATAGCCCGTCTCCTGTTGAGGTTTGACGATGAAACTACAGTCCTGGTCGTATCCGATCATGGTGCCAGGAGCGCGGTAGGTGGCTTTTGCGTGAATGAATGGTTGATCCAAAACGGCTTCCTGAAGCTCAAAGAATACCCAAGTGAGGAAGTTCCTCTTACTCCGGATTTAATAGACTGGTCGCAGACGCGGGCATGGAGTGAAGGAGGCTATTACGCCCGGGTTTTCATGAATGTAAAGGATCGAGAACCGTACGGAATTGTTGAGCCCCATGAGTACAATGCGGTACGCAATGAACTCTGTAGCGTCTTACAGTGCTGCTGCAACGGGAATGGCATGAACATACGCAATCGGGTGCTCAAACCAGGGGAAATCTACCGGGATTGCCGGAATTTTCCGCCTGATCTAATGGTGTACTTTGACGATTTGGGGCTACGATCCATAGGAACTGTGGGAAGCAACACACTGCTGCGCAAACGCAACATCAGCGGTATGGATGCAGCTAATCACGATTTTCACGGAATCTTCATTCGGACCCGCATGAGTGATCTGAGAAATGGCAGGGTAGTGGATGAAACTGTGGACGACATCTCGTGCCTGGATGTTACCCCCACAATACTGGGAGAACTCGGGCTCCCGGTCCCTGACGGTGTCGGAGGCAAGCCGATAGCATTCCCGAATCCGGGCACATCGAACTGCCATAGTAAGAAAATCCCCTCCATGGCGAACACGAATTTTCGGCAGGAGGGGTTTACTTCTGAAGAAGAAGAAATCGTAAAGAAACGCCTGATCGATCTTGGCTATCTTTAAACCGGTACAGAATTCTCAGCATGAACTAAGATTTGGATTTCTTAGGGCATTTCTCTGTTTTGGCTTTCTGGGCGTCGGCCTTTTTGTCAAAAGGACCTGCTACAGGATTTTTCGGATTGGCTACCTGCTTGACATAACAGACATTATTCTTGTCTTTCGTAACATACCATTTTTTCTCGGCAGCAAATCCCAGTGAAGAGACCAGCACAAACGCGAGAACTCCCAAAATTGCCAGGGTTTTTTTCAGCATGGAGTACGCTCCTTTCTCGAGGTTCTGCTGAGTCTCTACCACGAAATCATCACAACCGCAATAACGTAGATGCATGATTTTTTTTGGCAATGCAGAGTCTCACAAGATTAAGTAAGAAAAATTGAGAGAAAACAGATCTTGATGGTTTGCCAGGTCTTCTTCTGAGGAATCGAGCAACGAACTTGACTGAGGCGCTCCGGTCAGATAATCTTCGTCGGCAATGATTTCCGAGTGCCAACAAGTCAAACCCAAGTAGATGCCTTGAAAGTTCCTCTCAGTGGAAAGTCCTGCGAAAGATCGAGATAAAGTGAATCAACCGGCAGCTCATATTGTGGCGGAAGGCGGTCTCGTATCAACAGCGAAGCAGATACGGAAGATAATTATTGAAGAATCCAAGAGAGCCAATGTAGGGCACATAGGCTCTGCCCTCTCCATAGCAGATATTATCGCTGTGCTCTTCGGAAACGAGCTGCGCCTTATCGGCACGGACGATCCGTTACGAGACCGGTTCATTCTTTCCAAAGGTCACGCCGCGCTCGCTTTGTATGCCGCTCTTCATCTTGAAGGTGTTCTCACTGAGGGCCAGATTCAAACGTACTGCAAAGACGGCAGTATGTTGGGCGTTCATCCAGAACATCGTCTTCGAGGTATCGATTTTTCCACCGGATCGCTGGGACACGGATTGAGCATCGGAGCTGGAACAGCTTTGGCCGCGCGCATGAAACGTTTCGATTATCGAACCTTCGTTCTTGTGAGCGACGCTGAATGCAATGAAGGAGCGCTGTGGGAAACGGTCATGTTTGCAGCACACCAGAAGCTCTCGAACCTTGTTGCGATTGTTGACGATAACGGGCAGCAAGCGCTCGGTAAGACGAAAGATGTGCTGGATCTGCAGCCGCTCGCTGAAAAATGGGATGCTTTCGGCTGGGAAGTTCATGTGACAGACGGCCATGACACGACTTGTCTCAGAGAGGTTTTTGCCAGCCTGGATACTGCACTGGGCAAACCCAAGGTTGTCATTTGCAAGACAGTGTGCGGTAAAGGTGTATCCTTTATGGAAGGTAAGGTGGCATGGCATTATCTGCCGCTTTCGGACGAACAGTACCTGCAAGCTCTAGGTGAAATTGAAGAGGCTTCCTTCTCATGAGGCGCGCATTTGCACATACTCTGACCGAGTTGGCGCACAAAGATCCCCGAATTGTGCTTATGACGGCCGATCTCGGATTCATGGTGCTTGAAGAATTCTCGGAATCTCATCCCGATCGTTTCTTTAACGTGGGTGTCGCGGAAGCGAATATGGTGGGCCTTGCCACAGGACTCGCAGCATCGGGATTCATTCCCTTCATCTATTCCATTGCCACGTTCGCATCCATGAGGGGGTACGAGCAGATCAGAAACGGCCCGGTTCTCCATGAATTGCCTGTTCGCATTGTTGGAGTGGGAGGGGGTTTCGAATACGGCCACGCTGGAATCACTCATCATGCGCTGGAGGATTTGGCTTTGGCTCGAGTTCAACCGGGACTGACGGTCATTGCTCCGGGAGATCACCGACAGGCTGCTGCCGCACTCGCAGACACATACCAGCTTCCGGGGCCCATTTACTATCGCTTCGGAAAACGGGACGATTACGAGCTTCCGCGTTTGGACGGACGATTCCGTCTCGGTCGAACCGAGATCTTGCAGGAAGGCGACGACCTCCTCATTATTACGCTCGGAGCTTTGTCCTCAGAAGCCGTCCTGGCTGCTCGACTGCTTGGAAATCGGGGGATTGAAACGACGGTCGCACTGGTATCTTCTCTTCAACCCCCTCCATGGGACGACATTCAATCACTCATCGGCAAATTCCCCGTCGCACTTACCGTAGAAGAGCATTATCCGGAAGGTGGGCTGGGTTCCATGGTCTGTGAGATAGCTGCCGGTATTGGAGCATCCTGCAGAGTGCTTCGATGTGCAGTCGGCACGTCACCAGGATCGTATTTCGGTGGCGAACGATATCTCCGCGAGGCGAACGGATTGACAGGACAAGGAATCTGCGCAACCGCTCTCAAAGCTCTTGGAGTCCACGATGCCTGAGTCGGAGATTTCCGTTGTTCTCCCCGTGTACAATCAGGCGGATCATATCGAGAAGATCGTCCGGGGATATGTAGAGGTTTTACGAAATCTCAAGCATCCGGTGGAGTTGATTCTGGTAGTCAATGCCAGTCGCGATGCTTCGCTGGATCGTTGCAGAGAACTCCAGGAGACTTATCCTGAGGTGCAGGTTCTGCACGATACGGAACCCGGCTGGGGCCGTGCGGTCCGGACAGGATTGCATGCAGCGAGCGGTAATATTGTGTGCTATACCAATTCCGCTCGTACGAGCCCGTATACGCTGGCGCTCCATCTGATGGTTGCTCTGGCGAATCCGGGAATGGTGATCAAAGCGAATAGAAAATTGCGCTATCCACTGATGCGAAAGATCGGCTCGGTTCTGTACAACTTTGAATGCAGAATGCTGTTCGATCTGCCTGTCTGGGACGTAAACGGCACCCCTAAAGCGATTCCCCGAGAATTCCTCAAACAATTAGACCTGAGAGAAGACGGCGATCTTATCGATCTGGAACTTGTGGCGAAATGCAGCAGTCTCGGAATTCAGATTCTCGAGCTTCCCATAGTATCGACCACCCGTCATGGAGGCGAATCGACCACCAATTATTCTTCCGCGCTCAAGATGTATTGGGGCGCATTGAAGATGCGTCTGCACACTGACGCGCGTGTACTTCGAAAGACCGACGAACGATGACTGAAGCTCTCCAGAGTGCAGTACTGGAGACGATGCACGATCGCGCATTTCGTGATCCTGCCGAAGTGCTTGCGTGCTGGCAAAGCGCTCGTGATGTAAAGCCGGAACTCCTGGAATTCCGAGTAAACGGAAGATGGTGGGAAGTCCTCGGTGAGCTGGGGATTACCCTTTTCGTTAGTCGTGAGTACGAACACCTGCTGCTCGCGCTGCGTATGGATGACGAGACCGGCCCGGATATCTCCATGATGAGGTTGCCGCATCCATCCGGAATAGCAGTGAACCGCGAGAGTGGCGTTGTGCATGTGGCGGCAACTCGCAACCCGAATCAGATCTTCGACCTCATGCCGGTTCAGGGGAGGATTCCGCGACTTGACGTGGAAACGGATCTAACGGAGAACCGATTTCTTGTACCCGTGCAGTCACGGTTTCTTCCGGGATGCTTGTACGTGCACGATCTGGCAATCATTGGAGGAGTGCTTCATGCGAACGCGGTGGGAGAAAATGCAATTATCGAAATTTCTCCGACTGGTTCGCGGCGCGTCTGGTGGCCGAAGTGTATTGAGACACCACATGGGCCGGTATTCGGTCAAAATCATCTGCAGTTGAATTCCATCGCAGCAGGGGATACCGTGCCGAACTCTTTTTTCTCTGCATCGACCGATGAAATAACCGAACGCAGACCCGGAAATCCGGATTTTCCAGTGGACCGGCGGGGGGTCATCATATCCGGTGATACCAGAGAGCCGATTGCACGAGGATTGACTCGGCCCCATTCGGCCCGCATGCATGTCGGGAAAATCTGGGTGGATAACAGCGGTTACGGAGAGCTGGGGTTCATTGAGGAGTCCCGATTCCAAACCGTGAGCCGCCTGCCCGGATGGACTCGCGGCCTTTGTTTCTGCGACGAGATCGCGTTCGTGGGAATTTCCAAGGTATTGTCACGGTTTACGAACTATGCTCCCGGCCTCGATCCTGCCGTTGCTTTATGCGGTGTTCACGCTGTTAACATCCAGACGGGCGAGACCGTGGGAAGCATTGTCTGGCCTTTTGGGAGTCAAATTTTTGCAGTAGAATGGCTTCCTTCCGATTTTACAACGGGATTTCCGTTCCGGCCGTTCAAGCCGCTTTCGGAAAAGGAAGAAAGATTATTGTTTTATTCCTTTCGGACATCCGGAACTCAGGAGGATTAATGGATTTTCGGCTTCTTATGCTATCTGCCATGTATGAAAACGGAGGGAACACTGTTCACCGATTCCTGGACGGCCATCCGCAAATGTACGTGTATCCCTTTGAATCCCAGGTTGGAACTCATCTGGTACACGATCATCTCACGTCCATGTTCCCGGTAAAGTACCGGTGGCCGGTGTTCGACCTGGAAGCCTCGCCGGTACAGGATTATCGCTCAATTATTGATGAAGAATGCAAAGTTCGGGCGCGGACTCCAAAAGTAAGCAAGTTTCGTCATATGGCGTTTGCCATGAGCGATGATGAGCGATGTGAGCTGTTCGTCAGGAATGTGAGCGGTCACCCCCGGTCGACGGGTGGAAATATGGCGGCATTCTTCCGGGCTACGTTTGAAGCATGGAAGGACTATTCTCGTTCCGGCGAGGAACAGGTGTACGTGGGGTACAGCCCGATCATTGCGGTAGATGCCGAAAAGATCCTGAGGGACGTGCCCGAGGGAATTGTGGTGCACGTGGTCCGCAATCCCTGGTCGGCGTACGCTGACACCAAGAAACGCCCTGTGCCTATGCCGCTGTTCAAGTATATTACTGCTTGGACGGTTACTCAGTACCATGCGCTTGTGTTCAAAAGTCTGTTTCCGGACAGGTTCTTTATCGTCAGGTACGAAGACGTAATCGAAAATCCCGCGAAGATTCTTGGAAATATTTGTAACAAGATCGGATTAAAGGCCGCAACCAGCCTGGAACAGCCCACGTGGAACGGAAATACTCTGGAAGAAGTCTACCCGTGGGGAACCATCAGAAAAGCTTCTCCCCAGGTGAACAGGGCTACGGCAGAAGAACTGAGCGCGGAAGAAATCGATCGGATCCGAACGTGGGCAGGCCCCTATCCGGCAATATTGGAATATTCAAAATTCTTGGACTAGTGCCCTTGCGCTTCAAAGCGGAAGATTTCGGAGAACATCTTTCGCAAATGGATTATGTCCTTAGTTGAGCTGAGAGTTGGTCAAAAATTCTAGTGATGCTTCTTCCTGGTCCGACGGATCAGGTAGGGTCATCCCTTGTGGGTGCCCCGGTAGCGACCGGCCTCCGTGCCGGTCATTCCGGGCGGGCAGGCACGAGGCCTGCCCCTACCGTCGCGGTGCCCGCAATACCAAAACCCGATGTCAGTTCATAAACCCGATGCTTCAATTCGGACCTGAGCTAACGACATAATCATTTGCAGAAGAAGGTTCCCGGATATTACTGCTTTGTATGGACGTTTCCGTTTTCTCCCAACACCTTTCCTGGATACGCGAAACAGCAGCCATGAGAAGAATTCTCATCACAGGAGCTTCCGGATTTGTCGGTGCCAATCTCGCCAGGACTTTGCTCGCGTCAGGTCATGAAGTACACCTGCTACTCCGTGAGCACCACTTGGATTGGCGATTGCAGGATATCCGAAAACACGTGAGCGTCACACGTGCCGATCTGAGAGATGCCGACTTACTGTTCCGGGCAGTCAAGCAAATCAGACCTGAATGGATATTTCATCTCGCCGCGTACGGAGCCTATTCTTTTCAGACCAATATTCAGCAGACCTTCGAAACGAACCTCCTGGGAACGGCAAATCTCGTTCAGGCCTGTCTCGAAACCGGATTCGAAGTGTTAGTGAATACGGGCTCTTCGTCGGAATACGGCTTCAAAGATCATGCTCCCTCGGAAGGTGACCTGCCTGAGCCGAACAGCTACTATGCCGTATCCAAAGTGTCCGCCACCATGTTTTGCCGATACACCGCAGAGAGCAAAGAGGTTCGCATCCCGACACTGCGGCTCTATTCCGCGTACGGACCTTATGAAGAACCGAAACGCCTTATGCCCACCCTGATACGCTGCGGGCTGGAGAAAAAGTTTCCTCCCCTGGTGAATCCCGAAACCGCTCGAGATTACGTGTACATTGACGATGTAGTGCATGCATACATTTTAGTCGCACAGACTTCGGGCAGAGAGTTCGGTGCGATTTATAACGTCGGCACGGGCAGAGAGACGAAATTGAGCGAAGTGGTTAAGATTGCCCGCGATGTTCTCGATATACCCGGTGAACCGCAATGGGGTTCAATGGAAAGCCGCATCTGGGACACAAGCACTTGGGTTGCGGATAACAGAAAAATCCGCGATGAGCTCGGATGGCACCCCAAATACTCGTTTGAGCAGGGTTTTCGATTGATGGTGCGATGGTTCGAGGAAAACCCGAAAATGCTGAATGCAAATCATGTGCTTTCGTGCCAAGACCGCAAGTAACAAGGATTTGAACTACTATTTATCTTGTTTTAACATGATTTCCATAATTGTTCCTACTCAGGTGTGAAGCCGCTAAAATATTACTTTCGAATTTTTTGACTCTCATATTCCGTGATAACATGATATTTAAATATATCAATTTTCTCGCCTTGCATGAGCGCTTTGTTCTCTCGAGTGAGTTCTGCCTTATCGAGGAAAACACCATGAACGAATATGAAATACAGAGAGAGCTGAACGCACTGCACCGCAAGATCGCCGAATTGGAAGAATCCGAGAAAATATACCGTATGATGTTTGAAGCCGCTGACCAAGCCGTTATGGTCACACAGGAAGGGACGATCAGATGGACCAATTCCAAGGCCACGCATATGAGCGGCTATTCGGAGCAAGAACTCCTTTCCATGCCTTTCAGGTTTATCATTCACCCGGACGATCGCGATCGAGTAGAGCATTGTCACATGCAAAGAATGAAGGGTGAACTCGATAAGAAAAGCTGTCAGTTTAGAATTCTTACCAAGGCCGGAATAGTGAAGTGGGTTCAGAACAACACTTCAACAATCTCCTGGAAAGAAAGACCGGCAGGACTCAATCTCCTGGCGGATATCACCGAACAGAAGCAGTTGGAAGAAAACCTGCAGAAGGCACATGATGAGCTTGAGAAGCGTATCGAGGAACGTACGACTGCCCTGCGTGAAGTCAATGAAAAGCTCTGCCTGGAAATTGCCGAACGCACAAGGATCGAAGAATCCTTAAGACTGGAAAGAGAGCAACTTCTCGCCATTTTTGACAGCATTGATGAAGTGATATCGGTTATAGATCTGCAAACGTACGAAATTTTATATGCAAACAGGTTCGTTAGGGACCGGCGGGGAAAAGAAGTCGTTGGCGGTGTTTGTTACAAAGAGCTTCACGGTTTGAACGAGCCTTGCGATCACTGCACCACCCACATCGTGCGCATGTTGGAGGGGAAGCCTTATCGGTGGGATTATCACAATCCGACAACAAAGCGGAATTATCTTGCAACTGACAGAATTATCAAGTGGACTGACGGGCGTGCTGCAAAGTTTCATATGGGTATTGATGTCACGGAACGTAAAAATGCAGAGAAGGCTCTCCGGGAAAGTGAGAGAAGGTTCAGGGAACTTGCTGAATTATTGCCTGAACCGGTAGTCCAATGTGATGTGGGCGGAACGGTAACATTTGCGAGCCACAGAGCACTCGAGGTCTTCGGTTGCACCAGAGAGGACCTCAGCCGTGGAATCAATGTCCTTGATGTCATTACACCGGGAGACAGAGCCAAAGCACGTGAAAACATAGCCAGAATCCTGAATCAGGAAAACCTGGGAGGGACGGAATACACGTGTATTAGAAAGGATTTGACCGAATTTCCGGCTTTCATTCATTCCTGCGCAACAATCAGCAACAATATCACAGCAGGTTTGACGAGTGTCGTCATAGATCTTACTGAGCGGAAGAGAGCGGAACAAGCCCTTCGCACGAGTGAAGCACAGCTTTCTAACGCAGTGCTGATGGCCCATCTTGGACATTGGGAATACGATGTGATGAAGGATCTTTTTACCTTCAACGATCACTTTTACAAAATTTTTCGTACAACGGCCGAACAGGTGGGTGGTTACACGATGTCGTCAGGCGATTACGCACAACAGTTCGTCCTTGCTGATGACAGGTTCATGGTGGCCGATGCAATTCAAGAGGCTATTCAGACCTACGATCCTTCGTTCAGCCGCCAATATGAACATCGCATGCTGTATGCAAACGGAGAGATCGGTTATATCGCAGTCAGAGTCTTCATTGTTAAGGACAATGCGGGCCGGACTATCAAGACCTATGGAGTAGTTCAGGACATTACAGAACGTAAACGAGTCGAGGAAGCACTTCGTCAAAGTGAGCAACGCTTTTCTTTGGCAATTGAGGGAACACGAGTCGGCATAGTGGATTGGAATGTTCCCACCGGCAAAATGTTTTGGTCACCAGGTATTTTCGCCCAACTCGGGTATGAACTTGATGAGTTTGAGCCGACCTTCTCACTCGTTATCGAGAAATTTATCCATCCTGACGACATAAGCGACATATTGCGCAAAATTTTGGCTCATCATAACGATCGCAATACCGCGGAAGCCGAATGTAGAGTCATCACAAAAGATGGAAGCATCAAGTGGCTCAGATTACATGGTCATTCTTCATGGGACGATCAAGGTCGTCCCATGAGGACTGTGGGGACCGTTGAAGATATCACCGAGCGAAAAAAGGCACAGGACGAAATACGAGAACTGAATCGAGAACTTGAAAGAAGGGTGCAGGAACGTACTGCTGAATTGATGCAGGAGATTGAAGAACGAAAACGGGTCGAAAGAGCTTTGTTGGCAAGTGAGTCAGACTTGATCAGGTCAAACAAAGATCTCGAACAATTCGCTTACATAGCTTCACATGATCTACAGGAACCTATGCGATCGGTAGCGAACGCTCTACAGATGCTTGAGAAGGAGTATGAGGGCAGACCTACCGACCATTCCGATCTGTTGATCTACTTTGCGGTGGAGCAGGCAAAAAAAATGCAGGCACTCATACGAGACCTCTTGGAGTATTCTCGTATTGGAACGAGAAGAGACTCTTTCAAGAAGGTGGATCTTCAAGAAGTTCAAAATCAGTCTGTCCGCAACCTGGAAAAGCTCATCGAAGAGAAGGGAACGAAGGTTACGTGGGATGAATTGCCCACAATTTTGGGAGACTCCACCCAATTGTTGCAAGTCTTTCAAAATCTTATCGGAAACGCTGTAAAATTTGGCAGCGAAGATTCACCGCATATACATGTTTCAGCGGAAAAGAGAGATCACGAATGGGTATTCTCAATCCGAGACAATGGAATAGGTATTGAAAGAGAATACTTCGATCGAATCTTTGAGATCTTTCAACAACTGAACAGGACGGATTCGTTTACAGGAACGGGTGTAGGACTGGCAGTCGTCAAGAAGATCGTCGAACGCCATGGCGGACGAATCTGGTTGGAATCCGAACCTGGCGTGGGATCCACCTTTTACTTTACTATCCCTGATGGCATTAGACCATCGCTATAACCGGGACTCACGAACTGTACATGAAGAACACTCCACATACCATCGTGGATGCGCCCGCAAGGCGATAAACCACATTTCGTTCACCGAAGAATATCCACCCCAATAAGACCCCGAACACCAGACTGAGCCTCTTCACGGAAATCATGTACGCGACGGGAGCCATACTTACTGCGACAAAATGCGTGAGTTCCGCTCCGGCCATAAATACTCCCGCGGTAAAAAGCAACCCTAAAGTGCTTTTTGTCATCTGTTTAACCGCGGTCCCTCGATGAACGCGAAACACGGCTATTAGAGCAAAAATAACGAGATCGCCTGCCACCAACAGAAAACTGAAAGGAATTGGATCGTACAGCAGGACTCCTTTTTTGCCCAAGCTCGATGTCACTGCCCAGATGACTGCCACGAGAAACATCCGTCTGGAACCGGGATGTGAGAAAAGCGCGCGTATGGGAGCCCAAAAGCTCTGATTCGCCAGGTTGCCGTTCAGGATGTACGCTCCGACGGTCACCAGTGATATCCCTATAGCTCCTGCCGTGCTCACCTTTTCCCCGAGAATCAAAGCTGAACTCGCGATGGTCAATACCGGTGTGAAAGCTAGCAGCGGGACGGTCAGCGATAATGCAGCCATGCGTATGGAAGAGAGAAAAAGATAATACGCTACAATTTCCAGCGGCAAGACGACCGCAAACAGTGCTGCGACCTCAGGAGTGAATGGTTTGCACTCGCATGACAGGAAGACAGGCAGCATGAAGACTAACGAAATCCCCAGGATTGCTGTCCCGGTGATCCATTCATCGTTGTCCCGCATTATATATTTGGAAAGCGCGTCGCAGCATGCAGTGGAAAAGGCGCACGTCAGGGCAATAAAAAACCAGTTCATGATGATTCGCGATGCTCACGTCTTGGCGAGGACACCCGATTCCTCCAATCTTCTTTTTATTCTGCTTGCATGGGTTCCTTCCCAGTAGAGCTTGCCACATGACGGGCATTCATGGAATATCGAATTCCTGGAAAAAACCGAATCTGGCACCCTCCCTTTGATTCTATGCTTTGCAATCTCACGGACCGGCACATTGCAGGAAAGACATCTGCTCAAGAAAAGGTTCGAGTTTGGAACTATTCCGGTTTGATCGAGTATCTGCTTCAACTGCTCTATGGGGCTTGCATTCCGAACTTTAATTACTTGCGGATTCTTCAGCTTGCGGTTCGTGGTCACGAAATAGCGGTCCTGAGCAACTTTCTTACACGGGAATCTCGCATCGAACCCCAAAATACGCAACCACTTGGCAAGACTTCCCAGCATTCCGTCGAGGTCGAATCCTTCGTCAGGATCATGTGTCTTCTCTCCAGGAAGTTCCGTTTCTCGCTTTGGGCTCATCAACGGCACCTGCATCGCAGCAATCCATCAATGAATCATCTTCTATATTAATGGATTGTTTCCTTGCCTCAGCAGTTTGGCAATGGGTCTTTTTGTCAAGTTCTTCCGAGCTTCTAACGTCCTGAAAGGACGGACTATCGTAGCCACGGGCGCGAACCCGTGGTAATGAATCCAGGGCACTTTGAAAAACGCCGACCCTGAAGTATGAGCGCCTTACAGAACTCGATACTCATGGTGGTAATATACAAGGGGTCGACTGTTGGTTCCCACCCGCGACAATAAATTACGGGCGATTCTCATTGTCCCTTTCGGGACAAAGATACAGGGCACCCACAAGGGATGCCCCTACATCGAAGCTCCACTCGGCGGAGAGGAGAGAGGCCAATCCATACATTAATTGCAGAATGTTCCTTCAGCAACCAAGCACATCCAACACTTCACAGATCCGCTGAATAATTGCCGGTCTGTCCGCTGCAGCAAAAGAAAAGATCTTTCGTAGAATTTCAATTTTCCTAACGGAAAGCTTCTTTCTTATCTGAAAAATGTTCCTCTTCCATGCTGGTGAGATGATTCTTCAGGCTGCTTCTAATCTCCTCCATGCGGTCGAAATCCATAATTTTGTTTCCGAATTCATCCTGCACATAGAAGATGTCTGCTGCCTGGTCGATCTCCGTGGTGATCTTCGTCAGGCTTATGTTGAGCCCGAGCGAAGTAAGCTTGCGAGTGATATCGTACAGCAGGCCCGGCCTGTCATGAGCGTACACTTCAATGATCGTGGACCTGTCGGATGCAGCGTTGTCCACCTGCACTTTCAGGGGAAAACGGGGAACGGAACTTGTCCCGAACGGTCGCCTCGATCGTCTTCGTGCGAGGACGAGTTCATCCACGTCCACCTCGCCTTTCAGGACCTTTCTGAAATCGGACTTGAACCCTTCCCAGCGGGCTGGATCGTTCAGCGGTCCTTCCGGTATATCGTTCACGTGAAAAGTTGCCACCGCAACGCTGCCTATGGAATGCGTCCAGGCACTCAAGATGTTGATTCTGTTGGCAGACATGGTTCCCGCGATCCTGAAGAACAAACCCCGCCTGTCTCGTGTGAGTAAGGTGATGGCACTATAGCCCGGTCTCCGATGGTCGGTTTTTTCGGCTATTGCATCTCCAAAATCCAGTTCGGTTTTTCCTTCGGCATCGAGGTATCTTCGCATTGCAGCATAGTGTCCGGCAATAACTCCGGGATAAAAATCCAGAAAATAGCGAGATCCCGATTCCTGGAGAAACTTCTCCAAGTTTTCATCACGCAGGTCTACCGGGACAATCTCCCGGATTGCTCCTTTTATCTGCCTGATCCATTCCGACAGATCTTCCCCTTCCAGTCCCTCTCCTTCAATAACATCCAAGGTCCTGTAGTAGAGTTCTTCCAGCAACATGCGGCGCCAGGAACCGAACGCAGTGGGACCGACCGCTCTGAGATCCGCATGGGTTAGCAGGAGGAGGAGGTCCAACCTTCGCTGTTCCATGACGTTTTCGGCGAAACGCCCGATGAGCGCGGAATCGTGCAAGTCTTTTTTGAAAGCCAAGTGAGTCATTGCCAAGTGGTTTCGGATCAAAAAGCATACTTCATCTATGTGTGGCTCAGGCAATCCAAGTCGCCTGAGCACCGGTGCTGCGATCTGTTCTCCGCGGAGTTCATGACCCGGACCCCGACCCTTGGCGATGTCATGGAAAAGCCCCGCAAGACTGAGAACTTCCGGATGATCGAGCCTTGAGCTGATGACACGCAGGAGATGGTCATCAGGATCTCCGGTCTTCCGCGCAAATGAATCAATGTATTCGAGAACCGACATGGTGTGAAGATCGACCGTGTACTGATGGTAAATATCGTGCTGCGGCAAAAAGCGAATCCACGCGAATTCAGTAATGAAGCGTTCCAGAAAGCCTATCTTCATCATGGCATTAAGGGCTTTGGCAATGGCTCCTCTGGACCTGAAAATTTCGAGAAACATCCGGTTGGCTTCAGGATCTTGCCGCAATTCTTCGTTTACAGCATCGAGCCGACGCCGAATGAGATCTACCAAACGAATGTCCAGCTCGCATCCGGTGGCAGCTACCTTCTGGAACACCCTTATCAGATCCTTTGGGTCGGTTCCGAAGTTTTCCGGAAAATCATGATTGATGCCCCCTGCTCCTATGTGAAACGAATCGTCCAGTTTGAGCCGCTTCTCCTCCATAGCAATTTTGGGTCTCAGGAATAGTCGAGCACGGGCGAGGACTCTCCGCCCGAAAAAGTCCATGCTGGAGGCGTGACGATAGTATTCCCGCATGAAACTTTCCACGGCCTGACGTTCAGGGGTATCCACAAATCCCATATCGCGGGCAAGCACTGATTGCGAATCGAATTTCAGCCGGTCGTCTCGTCTGTCTGCAATAAAGTGGAGGCGGGTACGGATTTCAGCCAGAAATGTAAGACCCGCCCTTGCCTCAAGGACTGTTTTTTCGCCGCAGATACCGGCCATTCCCAGGTCGTCTATGCTGTTACAACCGAAAATCAGTTTGCTTAACCAATTTATCAGTTGCATGTAACGCAATGAACCCGGACCTTCTTTCAAGTGGGGTTCGAGGACGTAAATAGTATGACCGAATTTATTCGATGATTTCAGAATTTCTGCCTCAATCTTGAGGTACAGCTCGAGAGGATCCGTCTCCCGGATCAATTCCCCCCGTTCGATGAGCAACTGTCGGAAAATCTTTTCGTCACCCCAGACGAATCGCATATCCAGAAGAGAGGTCAGGACCGCCAAATCTTTGTCCGCCTCGTGTTTGCACTCGTCTATCGTCCTCACGGAGTGGCCGAGTTCCACCCGAGCATCCCAAAGGAGATACAGCAAGCTTCTGATTCCCCGATAAATGCCTTCGGAAGCATCCTCCGGCCTGAGAAAGAGCAGATCGATATCCGAAAAGGGGCTCATTTCTTTGCGGCCGTACCCTCCGAGTCCAAGAAGCGCAATGCTGTCCTTCCAATGGCCCAGAAAGTGATCCGCAAGCTGTCTGAGTACTGCATCGTACAGCGGATGCATGAGAAAATTACCGGGATCGGCCTTACCGGTATCGCGAAATTCCGCTATTCCTTCTCGAATAGTCTTAATGTGGAATGATCGGTCATGCTGAGCGAAAATGTATCTCATAAATGATTGCCCCGGGCGTGGAAGATTTCAATCCGCGACGAATAGTAATTCCACCGGATCACCGGGTCAACTGTTCATACGATTTCGGGAAGAGAATGATAGGCCCACTAAAAAGGAAGATCGAGAGAAGCTGTCCAAATTTGGAGAGGAGTTCGTGAGAATCTTACGACGAAGGCTCTGATTCCATTTCGCAGTTGTGCACATAATATGGCGAAGGTTGGGGTGTTCTGAGCGGAGTGATTAGACGGCTTTGCGTCGTCCGGGGCGAAGAATACTTCCAGCCTCCCATGTTATGAAAAAAAAAGCGAATCGGCATAAAGATGCATTCTCAATGCGCAGTCCAAGCGTGAAAAAGCCTGCTCAAACTTTATGGATGGTATGGCTTGATGGTACGAATTATTGCGATTCTGAAGAAAATTTTCGTCAGGAGCCGAATTCCGCCAGTGCTTTGATTATGGTTTCTTTGGGAACCACTCCGTAGAAGGCGTTCTTTATTTCTCCATCTCGAATAATGAATATGGCGGGAATCTTCGTGATGCCGAATCGACGTGCCACAAGGTTCTTGTCGGTGTTGACTTTTCCGATGACTGCCTTACCATTCAACTCTTTTGCTACTTCTTCGATGATGGGGTCCAGCATGCGACAGGGGAAACACCATTCGGCATAGAAATCTACGAGGATGGGTTGACGTTTGGAAGCTTCCACAACGTCTTTTTCAAAATTGTCATCACTGAAGCTTTTTACGTATAAACTCGGTTGACTGGCAACATCTTTCTTCTTCTGGTAAACAGACCATCCGATGATAACTGAACCGATAAGAACAAAGACTGCGATGGTGATGATTATAGTGGTTGCTTTCTTCATGGTGCCTCCGATGCCCGTTCACGGACTATCATAATACATTTTTCAGTTCATTGTCCATGTGATCCCTCAAGAATTTGGCCATGACTTACGCAAAGGTAGGTTAGGAATTTGTGAAATCAGGAGAAGTATCCATACGGGGTACCTTTTGCGACATCTCTCTTTCAAGAATGTGATACCAATGCGCTTTCATGCGAGTAACATCGAGAAGCTTGTTCATTGCCGGCCCTGGCAAATCTCCTCCGCTACGAACGCCACGCCTTGCGTGGCTGACTTCGCTTCGGAGACCTGCCAGGGCCGGCTTCATCCAATGTCACTTCTTTGGCCGCGCATTGGTATGACTACATCAAGTCTACAGGATCCACGTCTATTACTATCTTGAGACCGCGACTCTGCAGGTGGTCGCCTGATTTAAGCTGTTTCACAAGACCGCGAACGTCTGACCGGTTGGCAGACTTGAACAGGAGTTGCCATCGAAAACGTCCTACCATTTTCTTTCTTGGCGATGGGGCAGGCCCAAGTATGGAAACTGCGGGAAATTCCTGTTTGACCATGCGAGCAGCACGCCCTATCTCCAATGCTTTGTTTTCCACTCTCTTCTCACTGTTACCTTCCACCCGAATCAGGATAAGATGGCCAAAAGGTGGATAATACAGCTCTTGCCTCATCTGAGCATCATACTCGAAGAATCCCGTATACTCGTGTGATGCCGCGAAACGGATCACTTCATGTTCGGGATCGTACGTCTGCAGCAGGACTCGACCTGAATCGGATCCCCTCCCTGTGCGCCCTGCAACTTGCGCGAGAATTTGAAATGTGCGTTCTGCAGCACGGAAATCCGGAAAATGGAGCGATGTGTCTCCGCACAGCACTCCAACAAGACCTATTCCGGGAAAATCATGCCCCTTCACGATCATTTGCGTACCGACGAGAATGTCTATTTCCCGCTTTCGAAAGCGATCGAGAATGCGCCCTAATTCTTCTCTTTTCCGGGTACTGTCCCTATCGAGTCTTCCTGTGCGTGCTTCAGGAAAAACTGTCTGCAGCTCTTCTTCCACTTTTTGCGTTCCAACGCCCCCGAAAAAAAGCTTTTCACCCGCGCATTGAGGGCACAGCGGGGGGGCTGCCCGTGAAAATCCGCACAAGTGGCACCTGAGATCCCGTGCTCGTTTGTGATGTGTCAGACTTATGTCGCAGTTGGGACATTTGAATACGTGACCGCAGGAATTACACTGGGCAAACGTATCAAACCCGCGACGGTTCAAGAAAAGCACCACCTGCTCGCCCTGTTCCAGCGTCTGCCGGATGGATTCCAGGAGCGTTGGAGTCAGAAAAGCCTTCTTAATGCTCTTGCTTTCTCTGAGGTCCACAAGTTCCACCTGCGGAAGTGCGCCTCCATGATATCTGACCGGGAGTTCTATACGGGTAATCTTCCCGTGCCGGGCGTTCAGAAACGACTCGAAAGATGGCGTGGCGCTTCCTAAAACAACGCAGGCCGATTCAAGTTTTCCACGGGCAAGAGCCATATCGCGGGCATTGTACGGGCAGCTATCTTCCTGTTTGTACGAAGGATCGTGCTCTTCATCAACGATAATGAGTCCCAGATCGTCCATCGGCAGGAATATCCCCGATCTCGCGGCTATTGCGACGTCAACTTTCCCTGCTTTGACTCGCCTCCATTCATCCAGGCGCTGGGATGGAGTCAATCCACTGTGGAAGATACCCACTTTTCCCTGCACTCTTCTCAGGAACCGGCGAGCGAGCTGAGGAGTCAGGGCTATTTCGGGAACAAGCACCAGAGCCTTTTTCTTACGGTCTATCACTTCTTGAATGAGGCGAAGATAGACTTCCGTCTTGCCCGAGCCTGTCACGCCGAAGAGCAGGAATGCATGAAAACCCCCGGCAACTATTGCCGTCTTCATCTGCTCCACGGCAACGGCCTGATCTCCCGTAAGAGTAGGGATCGATTCCCGGTCCTTCGGATTTTCGCTCCGCCCGTAAAGGAGTTCAGGGATTTCTTTCCTTTTGAGACTGATACGCGGTCGAGCTATGCGTTCTTCAAGATTAATCCACCCTCGAGAGACAGCCTGCTCCACCTGTGCCGGTCCGATAAGTCCTTCCAGATCCTTGCGAAGCATCACGCGTGCTTTCACAAATGAGGCTGGAAACGAGCATTCCTCAGAAGTAAGACCTTCGCGGGTAATGATTGCCCAGGATTTGGATTTTCTATCCGAACCCGGAGGCAAAGCGGTCCTCAGCACGAGTCCCCAGGGAAGCATGTAATACTCGGCCATCCACGATAGGAAAGACCACAGGGGAGGAGACACATATGGCGGCTCGTCCGGAATATCCAACACATCCTTGATTTCATGATCCTGTGGAGCGCTGTCCGAAACTGCGGCGATGAACCCGGCTCGAATTTTTTTTCCGAAAGGTACCAGGACTCTCCTGCCCACATCCGCCCGGACCTTTAGTTCCTCCGGAACACGATAGGTAAAAGGTCCATCCAACGGTAACGGGATCAACACATCTATGTACAATTCCGAATTCGCCATCCAGCGGTTCACTTCCACTACGATTGTATCAGGAATGATTTTCAGGCTAACGACATGTACCAGAGCAATGGAAGAATAACAACCCCCTTGGAAGGATTGAGAATCTGGAGAGGAGTCTATTATGGGAAAGTATATAAAATAGCCTCCGATTGCGAAAAGCACTGCTTGAAAATTGGTGGGTGCTGTATCTCCGTGCAGGCACGTTTTTCAGATACAAATCAACCAGTTCGGTCCGGCAGGGACGCCGGCCCCTACCGTCCTTTCAAAGAACAACATGGTCAAAGGGTCAGAAATTGTGTCAACTGGTATATGAACTGTTGGGTAACCATTTAGTCATAGCCGGGCACGCCCTGGAAGGGCGGCCCCAATAGATAGGGGTAGGAACGACCGGTTACCCGGCGCTCCCCCCTCCGAACCGTACGTGCGGATCTCCCGCATACGGCTCTCCAGTCGGTGGTTCACCCCCGAGGGGACTGACTAACCACGCAGAGGATGCAGACGAGAGAACATCCAGATGTGGCGAAAGACTCGAAGCCTTCTCCTCCATTACAGAGGTAGCCAGCGTGCGGTGTCAGCGTAATACACGGTTAGTCCATCTGATAGCAGCGGATGTCTCCGGCGGTCTAGGCCAAACGGTCACTCGATACCGGTGTATATTCCGCGTTTCTGACTGTTGCGCACCCACCTTCCTGCCTCCCTTTGCTCCTCGCCCATTACGGCGTCTCAACGCTACTATGGAGGCTCTGACTTCTGTGTGTGTCTCTCCCGCACACAGATCTCCCTGCTTCACGTACTCAACCGTCCAGACCATTCCGTCCCCAACCACCTGGTGGCCCTCTGTCATCGCTTTTACACCTTACCCATCAGCTCGACAGATTTCCCGCACTGGTACTTCGGCAACTCAATGCCTTCCCAACCACGGGTCTAGGCTTCGCCATAGGCTAGCAGGCTCGCCGAAACCACCCGGCCGAAACAGGTTCGTTATCCTACGGACTGGTCGTTCACCTCCTGTTGCTCTCCACCCCGCCTCACGACGACGCAGTTACAGTCGGTTACAGGCCGGAGAAGGTATACCTGGAGAGGACTTGCACCTCTCTGATCAAGTACGCTCACAGGCGCACTAGCCACGGGTGTCAACCCGTGGACAGCCGCACGCCCCTATGCATAGTTGAATGACCCTGAAAGGGTCCACCGATAGGCAATAATTTTCAAATGTCGTTGGTCGACCCCTTCAGGGTCTTGAAAACAAAAGACTTCCCGTATCGCTTCCGTGGGTTTGCACCCACGGCTACTGTTGGGTAGCCCCTATGGGGCTGTAGAAATCTCTACCCCCTGTAACTGAATGGTTACACTGTTGGCAAAGAGTCCGGCATTAAGTAGAACTGATTGCGGTACTCATGAAATCCCATTCTCTAAACACCTCATCAGCCAGGATCTGTTCGCATGTCAAAAGGTTCCAAGAGGCTTGCTCTTTTGTGCTCGATCTCGCTGTTGCTGAATGTGTCGGGTTGCGGAAGAACGATATGGGACATGCTTCTCAACAACCCTGGTCAATCTGAGCGAGATACTGCCGACTGCCTGACTCAGTGCTCGGGTATCAAGGACCAGGACAATTACCGCCATTGTCTTCAGGAATGCGGGTTCAACAAGTCTTTGTCTCGTCGCAGCGCTGAAGAGCGTGAGAAGGATAGGAAAAAGGAAAAAGAGCGAGCAGAAGAAGAAATTAGAGAAAAGCTTGAACAAGAGAGACGCATGACAGAGAAAATTCGGAAAGGTCTTGATCGAGCACCGTGATCTTCCCTATGTGGAGACTCGGGTGTCATGGACCCGATCATCAGGTCCGTCATTCCTATGACATTCTCAAGACTTTTGGTCGGACGCCATAACTCTTATTCTCACACCGCGAGTTCCGGAAGCTTTTGTCTCAATGAAACCACTTCCGCAAAGAGGTCGCCTTCTTTTTCGACTTGCTTGAGCACCTGTTCGGTATCCAGGACAAGGCCGGAAGCATTTTTCTTTTTATGGCAGGTTTCAAGGGTACTCCACGCTATTGGAGCAGATACGGTCGGCTTTTCGCGTGCTCTCAAGGAATACACGCACACCGTTGTTTTGTGATCGTCGTTTTGGCTCCAGTCCACGAACACTTTTCCTTTACGCAGATCCTTTCTCATGTTTGCAGTGACGAGTTTCGGCATGCGTTTGGCCAATGACCTGGCAAGAGCTTGCGCAAATGTTTTGGTACGATCGTAATCAGTTTCCGTGTTCAATGGAACGTACAGGTGAAGACCTTTTCCTCCACTGGTCTTCGCGAAACCGGCCAACCCCAGATCCCGCAACATGTCTCGAAAGATGAGCGACACTTCAACGCATTGAAGCAATCCTGCAGGCTCCCCCGGATCGAGATCGAAGACTATCATGGAAGGTCGAAGCACATTATCCGAATGAGAAAGCGAGGTATGCAGCTCAAGAGAGGCAAGATTGGCCACCCAGATCAAAGACGCAAGACCGTCGATGGTGCAATAATCCACGAACTTTCGGTGCTGACTCGCAACACGGGTGGTCTGTATCCAGTCCGGATGATGTGACGGACACATCTTCTCGTAGAAGTATTCTCCGTCAACGCCGTTCGGATATCGTTTCAAGGTGAGAGGTCTATTCTTCACGTGCGGAAGAAGAACCTCAGAAATTTTCGCGTAGTATTCGATCACCTGGCCTTTGGTAAAACCGGTTGCGGGATAAAGCACTTTATCGAGATTCGTCAGGTGGAGCTTTTTACCTTCGATGGTTATCGATGATTTGGTATTGTCAGATCGTGTATGTTTCACTGCACTGCGACATCTTCCCGGACAACTTCCGTTGGATCCTTGTCTTCACGAAGCCCTTTGAATGATGGATGCCTGAGAACCCCATCGGACGTCCATTCTCTGAATTCTATTTCCGCAACGAGTTGCGGCTTCACGTATATGGCCTCTTTAGAAGGTTTTGTTGTAAACGGACTGCTTTCCTGCTCCAGCTTATCTAACATGTTCATTAGTTCGATTCGACACGCGTCAGTGAAGCCCGTTCCTACTTTTCCTGCAAATATCAGATTGCGGGCATTATCGTAATACCCTACTAGCAATGCGCCTACTCCTCGGCTTCTGATACCCTTCTCAGGCACCCAGCCGCCGATGACCAATTCCTGCCGGTTGCCGGTTTTGATTTTAATCCATGCGCCGCTTCGTTTTCCTGCTTCGTATCCACTTTCCAGCCGCTTCGCAACAATTCCCTCAATGTCATTCTCGATGGCTGCAGCTAGTGTCTCCTCACCGCGACCCGGAAACGAAGGTGGAACCTGCAGATGATTGGAAACTAATCCCAGTTTTTCAAGGAGTTTCCGTCTTTCTCTGTACGCCAGACCCATGAGCGATCGATCGCGGTAATAGAGCAGATCGAAGATCATGTACACCGGAGAAACTCGTTGCATCAGTCTGAGAGAAGGTTTTTTTGAAAGATGCATTCGTTCTTTCAGCAACCCGAAGCTCACTTTTCCTTGCTCATCGAGGGTTATGATTTCCCCGTCAAGCACAGCCGGGCTGTCTCCGAGGAGTTCTCCCAACTGCTGCAACTCCGGCCATCGGAACGTGATATCGAGCAGATTGCGGCTTTCTATACGGAGGCTTTCTCCGTCCCAGTAGCAGATGGCCCGTATACCGTCCCACTTGAATTCAAATCCGTACTGCTCTTGATCCGCGGGCATCTTGGACAGAAGCGCCAACATGGGCTTAATCCTGCTCGGAAACGGGTCTGTGGCATGAGGTGATTTTCGTGTTTTCTTCACGGAGGCCAAAGCAGCGCGGGGTGTCTCTGACATGGACTCGTTCGAGATATCCTCGAGAGTCCGGCCGCTCAAAGCCGAGTCCTGAAACTCGGTCGCAAGGTCCCGATCCGCTGCGAATTTATCTTTGACTTTGACCATGAGCCATTGCGCTTTAGCACCGGATTGGATTCGACTCAGCGAATAGGCGCCTTTCAGTCTTTCTCCATCCAGAAGGACCGTCAGGTGGCCGTGCTCAATCGCTTGTTCAATGGAGAGAGCCTGACCTCTTTTTTGGGTAATGTTGGAATAGAAGCCTCTGTCCCAGACAATAACAGGGCCTGCTCCATATTCCCCGTCCGGAATGTATCCTTCGAAATCCGCATATTCCAAAGGATGGTCTTCCGTAGCCACAGCGAGTCTCTTTACCGAAGGCTCAAGAGAAGGACCTTTCGGAACCGCCCAGGATTTAAGCACACCGTTCACTTCGAGGCGAAAATCGTAATGGAGCTTCTTGGCATCATGTTTCTGCACCACGAATATCGGGACCTTATGGTTCGATTCCGTTTCACCGGCTGGTTCAGGAGTCTTCGCAAAATCCCGCTTGTCGCGGTACGATGTGAGACGTTTTTTCATGATTGCATTCCCTCGAAAATAAAATATGCACTCACAAGATGGCGGTTCAGAGGCCACCGGATAAGAGAAGAAGTCTCATATCATTTCGCAGTTATGCACATAAGTTAGCGAAGACCGGGGTGTCTTGGGCTGGGATCCAAACTTTATCATCTGCTCCGTTTCCTGAAGTGCTCTCCGCCGCGTACTCAGACAAAATACCTCTCAAACCACTGTTCGAAACTGAAGCTTTATTGGCTCATGTCTTTTGACATAGTATCTTCTCGAATACTGTGCTATGGCTTCTTTCAAACACGTATCGGGAGGCCCCCGAATGAAGCCGGTTGGCGTCGGTGTTCAAAAGGAATTGAGTGCTGAAGAGATACTACACCTGACCTCTCTGCGAGAGATCTTCAACGGTTTCACGCATGAAATTGCGCAACCGTTGCATACAATTATGATTGCATCTCAGGTGCTCCAGTTAAAGATTTCGCGCACGAATTTTGTTGAAAACGAGAGAGATTTTCTCACGCAGCGCCTGGATATTGTCGTAAATCAGGTCCAGCGGGCGACACAGATAATCGAGAGCATGCGCAGGTTTGCAAGGGGCGAACAGCATGACGGTTATCCTATCAATGCGCGGGAACTTCTGAACCGGGTGCAAACGTTAATGGGACAGCAATTCGCAGGCCGCGGTATCGATCTTGTCGTAGAAAGTGAAGAAGGACTGCCTAATCTCGGAGGGAATCCTGCCATTGTCGAGGACGTCATGGTCCATTGTCTCGCGTTCGCCAGGGATACGATTGCAGCGCTTGAACTGTGGTACAAACAGAATGCCGGGTCCTACACAAAATGTCTCCAGGTTACAATCGGTCAGCTCGATACGACGGTAATGAAGATGGAATGGAACGGCCATAATGGAGCGACAATCGACGGAATACCCGATCCGAACGATCGCATAGGATTGATTGCTGCACGTTCGATTCTAGCCCAAATCGGCGGTCATCTTGAAATTGCTCCCCCAAGATTGGTGATCCGTTTTCCGGATACATAATAAGTCCTGGGCTTGATGAGAAGCTCCTGAAGCGAAAGTGCTTTGTCCGTAATACGCCATGTGTTATCATGATTTTTGCCATGATGTGGAGTTCTCTTCATAAAAGGGTCGATGCGGAGCGTGACAGGTGACGCCCCGAGGCAAACTCGGGGTTGCATCCGAGGTTCCGCGGCATGCGAGAAGATGGGTTTGGTGCGTTCTTTTCGCGGCAAGCCAACTCCTCCTCGTAGGATGTGGATCAAAAGGCGCGCTGATCAAATCTGACCTGGATTACCGACCTGCTGTTGCAAATGCCCTTTCCCGAGCAATCTCCTTTACTTCTACCTCAGACAAAAAGAAACCTGCTCCTGCGAAAAACGGCTATCCCGAAGTACCGATGGATTATACAGCTCCGAAGGTACGCCAGTTTATCCAGGAATATGCCTATTCTCAGCGGGAAACGATGAAACGGTATCTTTCCCGGGCCGAGGAATACCTTCCTATGGTTAAGACGGCAGCGCGGGATAACGGCCTACCTGAAGATCTCGCATATTTGTTCATGCTGGAATCTGGTGCGAATCCTGAAGCTCGGTCGCCTGCAAACGCTTTAGGCATGTGGCAGTTCATGCCTGCAACTGCAAGAAGTTACGGCTTGAGAGTGGACAGTTGGGTTGACGAGCGGCTCGATCCGCGCAAGTCGACCAAAGCGGCTATGCTTTATCTCAAAGACCTGTATGGAATGTTTGGTTGCTGGCGTCTCGCATTGAGCGCATACAATTCCGGTGAAAACAAGCTTAATAAAGTCCTCTGCCAGGAAGATGCGAACGAGTATGATGAAATCTGCTCGAGCCCTCGTCTCAAACGAGAGACTCGTGAGTTTTTTCCCCGTTTTCATGCAATAGCCGCAATCGCCAAGACTCCTGAAAAGTACGGATTTGCACCCCTGCGGGGAAAAAAGGATGACGAGAACCACGAATTAGTCAATGTCGAGGGGAATTATAGACTGGAAAAAATAGCGAAGGTGACGGGTATCCCTCATGACAGTCTTGTGGAGTTGAATCCTTCTCTTGTTCGAGGAATGACTCCGCCGGGAATGGAATACAGTATTCGGGTTCCGGCCGGTAAGAGAGAAGTGCTGCTCGCTAAATTGGACCAGCTTAAAGAAGAACCCAAGCAACAGCAAATAGTGCACGTCATCAACCGCGGAGACAGTCTCCCCAGAATACTTAAGCGGTACAACATTCAGAAGAACATCCTTGCCGGTCTGAATCCTGATGTTAACCTGAGGAAAAGGCTGAAACCCGGTGACAAGTTGGTTGTACCTGTCCACAAGGTGGAAACTCAGAAAGCTGCCCGCAAGTCCAAGCGCTTCTCGTCCCTCGGCAAGTCCGGATCGTAGTTCCGGAAAGCACGTTTATAGCAATAGGAAATTCCTCTTAATTCATAGACTGACATGCCCGCGATTTCATCTCCAGTTGCTTTGCTTTGACTCGGAATGACAATTCACCCCGTTGAATCGTATTATCAGAAAACCTGTATTAGAGAGGTTCTTGTGAGTCTGCCAACGGAGTCTTCGCTCTTATCGGCTTGACGCTCTTATCATCATGTGATAGAGGAAGAGCCCTGTTATTGAGGCGCGGATGCATATAAGCTGTCCTGCCGGTGACTTCAAGCACAATTTCCCCATACACACTGTCGCCGGCCCGCAATTGGAGAGGATATTCCAACTCCCGAATCTGTGCAGTCCAATCCCGGATCATCATTCGAGCAGCCAGCTTAGCGATAGCTGAGTGTCCCTGCATTTTCTCATGTAAAATGTTGCTCGCCAGACTGCACTAGAGGTCAATTTTCGTGAAATCGCTTTCTCAAAGCAGAATTCAAAGCTGCCGGCTGAGAAAAAAAACCTTTTTACTTCTGATCTCCGTCTTCTCGCTAATGTCGTGGGTGTCACTACCCTGTAAAGCAGACAGCGTTTCCATAGACTGGATCAAAGCGGCCAAACTGCACCCGGACTTGAAAGTGCTGGTCTTGATCGAGACCAGACAACCTTTCACTCTTGCAGATCTTGCCACCTGTGCAGATTTCGGACTGATCCCGGCAGATCGCGATCCAGGCCTGATCGTCGGTCTCGAACGAGCTGTATTCAAGAGCACGCTTCAGAAATGGATGGCAGCACAACTTCCTGAACACTTGAAAGGCAGACTGCTGTCACGCTTTACCATGACCGGCATATATCGTCTTGGCTTCAAGGTGGAGGCAAAAGGTTACGATGGTCCCTTGACGTTGCAGGTAACAGGGCCTCGGGACGGACCCGGCCAGAAGCTCTTGAAAAGCGAGCACGCGGTCCGACCCGGAACAGCCGCGTGGTCTGCCGAAGACTTGGCCGGAAATCGTTGGTTAACGGTAAACTATTCCCGTGTACGTCAGGGGGGAATAGTTAAGATCTATTTTGCATTCAAGTACTTGGTGGATGTGGGACTAGTGCTGAAACACGATCTTCTCTTGAAATCGGCACTTGCATCCGGCCAAGTGCCATCCGAAATCGCGATTTATCTCAAAAAGGGACACAAGATAGACCCCGAGCTTCCTGAGGCAATAGCATGGGCATCCGGAAGAGGAAACGCTCCTCCAGATGCACGCAATGAATTCAAACACCTATATGGACTGCTCACCGGCTCCATAAAGTATGACAACCGAAAAAAGACCGATTACTTCGGGGGACTGTCGGTTTATTCGAATTTGGATGACATGTATCAGAATGCCCGGGATACTTTGAGAAAGGGCACGGGTTGCTGTCCGGATACAGTCCTGCTTGAATGTGCCTTTTTGAGAGCCCGAGGAATCCCTTGCCGCACTGCCGGTCGTTTTGGGCATTTCTTTTCCGAGGTGTATGTGCCCGGAAATGGATGGCTCTCCACGTCAGTCACTCCTACGGGTATCCCGCTTCTTATTTCTCCTGGACCTGACAATGTTCCTTATCAAAAATGGGAACCAGCCATACCTCTCAGAACAACAATCCTGGAAGCAAGAATCAGAATTGAACCACTGGAGGAGAATCAGTGAATATGAGAAAACTGGTGTTCGCACCATATGATCCAAGCCGCGACGAAGAGGCAAAAGAGCTTTTTGCATTTTATCCTCACAAGGATTTTCAGTTGCTGTCCATGGGAGTTCAGAAGGATCGCATGGCACACTATTTGGCAGGGACACTTGCCGACCCTAATACACAGAGTATCTGTCTCAGAGACAACGGTCGTTTGATGGGGTTGATTGCTTTGCAGGCCTTGCCCTGGATGAGTCAGCACTTCGGGCTCAGGATGTATGCCGTACGCCATCTTCTGTCAAGGTCGGACGGTCCGCTGGAGCATGCGAGACTCTTGAGATTTGTCATGGAAGAACTTCCTGAAGTCGATTTTCTGGACTGCAGGGTAGCCGTAGATGACATTTATTCTGCCCACGCACTGGAGCTTTGCGGTTTCCGCTATGTCGGAACAGAAGTCTTCATGGGACGGCACCTGGCAAACGATGTAGCTCCCAGTTTACCCGCCGGAATAGAGTTGGATTTCTGCAGACCTTCGGAGCGCCAGGAAGTCCTGGATATTGTAGAAGCGACTCACGTGCATAATCGCTTTGCCTACGATCCCATGATTCACACCGCCATAGCGAAATCATTGTATTGCCGTTTAGTTGAAAACTGCTTCCGAACCGACCAGTTTGGCGTAATGGTTGCTCGCTCGCGAAAAGGAGTAGAGGGGTTCATAACCTTCAAAACAAGCGAAAACTTCTCCCGGACAGTGGGAATTCGGGCTGCAAGCCTGGACTTCATAGGAGTGCGTCCTGAACGACGCAACAAAGGGCTGGGCGTTGCGCTCAATCATGCAGCGCTGAGTCATCTGGGACAAAACGGTGCAGAATTTGCTGCCGTTCGGACTTTGGCCAGCAACTACCCTGCTCTTCAGATATTGTCTCGCAGCGGATTCAAGGTGACTTCCAGCAGTCTTCATTTTCATAAGTGGATTCATCGGCCGAAATCGACTGCCCGAAACGTACAGCCTGAATCGGCAAACATTCTGAAACTCGCAAAAAGTGGAGGCGATTCCTCGACGAATTACCGGCAAGCTACCGGGCACTGACAGGGGCTCTGGAGGTTCCTTCTATCGATATCATTAATCATACAAAAGATGTGCCGGCACGGAGGCCGGCATCCACCAATATTCTTATCTTAAATCGGACTTAATTTTGATTGCTACATGAGGAATTCTCGGCTACTCGGAGACCTTCCACTCTTTCCACACCTTTCCGACCAGCGCAGGGCTCGGTTTCAAAGTGGGATCACCGGGTTTCCACCCTGCTGGAGTGGCTTCGGAGCCTCCGCTCTGGCGGACGTGCTGGAATGCTTTTACCTGACGTACGAGTTCGGAGAAATTGCGTCCCACCGGCGGAGTCATGACTTCCATGGCCTGGATGATACCATCGGGATCGATAAGGAATCTGCCGCGAATATCGACTCCGGCAGCTTCGTCGTATACACCGTAGACTTTTCCGATTTCTCCACCTGGATCGGAGAGCATTGCGAAAGGAATTCCGGAGGGGACCATTTTCGACAGTTCCTCTTCGTCCCAGATCTTATGAACGAAGCGGCTGTCTGTGCTTATGGAGAGAACCTGAACATCCATTTTGACTAATTCATCATGTTTTGCGGCAACTGTCGCTAGTTCGGTAGGTCAAACAAAGGTGAAATCACCCGGATAAAAGCAGATAACCACCCATTTCCCCATAAACTCCGAAAGTTTTATGTTCCTGAATCCGTTCTCTATGTAAGCACTTGCTTCAAAGTCAGGTGCAGGTCTTCCCACACGAGCGATAGTCATAATCGGTTCCTCCTTCCTTTCAGCGTGTCCGGTGGCTTCGGTAATTTCTTTCGATCTAATTGGACCCTTAGCAGGCACGACGCAGCCGTCAACTTTCTGTGTCACTGCCGACACCCTCCTTTTCGTAATTTTCCTTTCAGGCTTGAGAGCCTCTTTTCAGCATATTGTATGGTTTGTTACGAGTCAATGAGTGCCACGATACCATTTCTAGGGCTTTCAAGAGAATAGGTTCTCAACAGAATCACTTGAGAAAGCCTTCAGCGATTCTCATTGACAGCCGTATACAGTTCTACTACAAGCAGTTTCAGGAGATTGGTTCTCAATCGTACAAAGCTGCTAGTGATTGTCTCGGCAAATATTGTGTTGCACTGATCCAGCGGCGATTTTCCAGCCAGCGCGGAGTTTGGCCCCGAGCTTCCTTCCAATTGACATGATTGCACGTTTAAGGAATGTGTCTTGAAACCTATTCGTGACCCAATCCACGGATTTATAGAACTCAACGAATGGGAGCAGGACATAATCAATCATCCCCTGTTTCAAAGGTTACGGCGAATTCGACAATTGGCTTGGACAGATATGGTCTATCCTGGTGCATTACACACTCGGTTCGAGCACTCCCTTGGAGTCATGCACGTTGCAACACGTATGTTCAAGAATGTCCGATTAGGGAGTGAGGACATTCTGAAGAACGACCTCAATTATACTGACGGCGGCTTAGATCGAGTGTTGGCGCTGATTCGTATCTCCTGCCTCCTGCACGATATTGGACATGGGCCATTCTCTCATGCCGCGGAAGAACTCATGCCTATCTCTGAGAAC
The DNA here is from genome assembly GCF_000266945.1 of Desulfomonile tiedjei DSM 6799. Lineage (NCBI taxonomy): Bacteria > Pseudomonadati > Thermodesulfobacteriota > Desulfomonilia > Desulfomonilales > Desulfomonilaceae > Desulfomonile > Desulfomonile tiedjei. Next base: position 155,157 of record NC_018025.1, on the reverse strand, counting down.
ACAGGTAAACCATACGATCATGAATCTTATTCGGCGGAAGCTGTTACCTTGATGGAAGACATCATTAATCATCGGACTAATGAAAGGAACTATGGAATAACCACCCAGGACATCAAGGAATTTCTGAACGGAGAAGTCCCTGACGAGGGCAGTCTATTATGGAGACGTCTTCTATCCAGCCAGCTTGACGCTGATCGCGTCGACTATTTGTTGCGTGACTCTCATCATATAGGTGTGGCATACGGACGCTATGATCTCGACAGACTTGTCTCAACTTTGACAGTTGCCATCGATCCCGAGACGGACGCCCCTGTGCTAGCAATTGAAGAAGGCGGATTGCATGCAGCTGAAGGGTTCATCCTAGCTCGTTACATGATGTTCACACAGGTCTATTTCCACAAAACCCGACGAGCGTATGACTTTCACTTTTCCGAAGCTATGAGGTCCCTTCTAGATGAAGAGCCATATCTTAAAGGTCAGATGAAAGGCCGCTTTCCAGCCCCAAACAATATAGCCAGTCTGAAAGCCTATTTTCAGTGGACCGATTGGCGAGTCCTCGGCCTTTTGGAGCAGGGCAAAGGTGGATATCATGGAGAGATTATTCGGCGGCGAAAACATTTCAAAAAGGTCTATGCAACGAAAGAAGTTCCTGATAAAGACGACCTGGAACGTGCCGAAGAAGTTTGCCAACATTTGGGAGATAAGGTAGGGTTTGTTGATAGGGCAGAACAATCGTGGTACAAATTTCTGGATAAAGACATTCCTGTGCTACAAGGAACCAAGAACACGAGACAGTTTCTGACTCCGCTTTCGAAATTGTCGAGTGTGGTAAACGGCCTTAAGTCCGTGAACCAGATAAGAATATACGTGTCCGAAGAAAACAGAAAAGAGGCTGAGAAAATAATCGAAGCCTTGCCAGGGCGCGGTAAAGGAGCCTGATCATGGGTTGCACGATTGACACTCCATGGCATAGATATGCCTTGATAGCGGAACTTGCTCAGCGCCTTGGAAGAAAGTCTCGTCAATTTGGCAAGACTTCTCTTCAGAAGATAATTTTTCTCTTACAGGAATTAGAAGAGGTTCCAACCAATTACCAATTTTCACTCTATACGCATGGTCCTTTTACGGCCCAAATTTTAGGCGATCTTGATCTGGTGGAGGGCTTTGGGGCGGTTAAAGTCAGGTATTTCACTGAAGGGTACGGAGGATATCAGATTTCTCCTGACCGTGAATCGGAATCGATTCGGAATAAGGCTGCGCAATTCCTTGATCAAAATAAGGAGAAGATTGACAAAGTGGTAGACGAGTTCGGGGCTTTTTCCGCCAAAGATTTAGAATTGAGGTCGACCATTGTCTATCTAGATCGAGACGCCGGGCGAACGAAGAAAGATCTCAGTAGAGACAGATTCATTCAGTTGGTGAAGAGAATCAAACCCAGATTCAGCGAAGATACGATTGCAGTGGCCCTAAAAGAACTTGAAGAAAAAGGATTTGTTGAATTCCGAGCGGATTAACTTGATTCTATTGCTGCAAGTTTTAGAATTTACAGAATTATGGAGCAGAAGAATCAGTTCGTCCCAAATTCTAAATTCTGTCTCAGTGCGATCTCCCTCCTTTTCGTAATTTTCCTTTCAGATTTGAGAGCCTCTTCTCAGCATATTGTACGGCCCGGCATGAGTCAATGAGTGGGGCGAGTTCGAAGCAGGTTACTTTCCACCTGCTGCACGCAACAGATCGGCTATTTCATCGTTTTTTGCTCGGCTCAAAGTCGTTTCTCCCTCTTTGCCTCCCCTGGCGTTAGGGTCAGCCCCTTTTCTCAGAAGAATTCTGGTCAATTCCAATGATCTTCCGCATGCCAACATCAATGCAGACTCGCCTATACGGTCTTTCGCATTGACATCGGCCCCCTTATGCAGAAGAAGCTTAACCAATTCGAGATTGCCTTTCCGCGATGCCGCCATAAGAGCTGTTTCTCCTGAGAGACTATCTCGGGCATTGACGTCCGCATCTTTTTCAACCAAAAGTTTAACAATATCCCAGTGGTTCTTCCGTATTGCCAAGAGCAGGGGTGTTGTTTTGTACCTGGTTCCTCGATGCATTATGTCACCATTCACGTGGGCTCCACTTTTCACCAAGAACTCAATAATTTCAAGATTATCAGTACCAAAAGCTAATGCGAGAGGAGTTCGTCCATACATGTCGGGACGATTCACGTCAGCACCCTTATCGATGAGGAACTTGGCAACTTCTAGTTGCTTCCAACTTAATGCCCAAATGAGGGCAGTCATGCCATCAGGATCACCTGCATTTATTGAGGCGCCCTCTCTGAGAAGTTGTTTCGTTCTCTTCAGATCTCCTTCTCGGGCAGCTACAGTGAGTGGATTATGCGGGCCTTGAGACGGTACGGAATAAAAAAATGCGGTCGCCAGTGTAACTAAGATTATGAGGCAGCCTATGAATGAAATAATAACTAGCCTACGCATCAAGCCTCCCGCAATTTGACGTCTAGATCCGCACAGACTAGATTCGGGATGAGATACATCATTCGCTTTGTGGCTTCTCTTCTTCCCCAACACGCGAGTCTCTCGCACTGAAAGCACGTGCTATCGAACAGACTGCGAAGTATCCAATTAAGCTAGCCAGCAAACTTCTTACATGCGAAATATCCGGTGCTATCAAATGCACGAAAATAATCCACAGCACAAGGCCGAGAAACTCGTACGCCCACTTTGTCATCACAATTACTACCTCTTAAATTTTGGGGAAAGCAAGAGATCCTTCCTAATGACTCATCTCATTCCAGCTTCTGCTCGGTGCTATGTCAGCACGTCATTGCGATGCCAGACCCTGAAGCAATCCCCCGAATGCAGGCTCGTAGTCAGGAGATTGCCACGTCGCTCCGCTCCTCGCAATGACAACATCATATACCGTTCGCGAATAAATTAATGAAATCAATGGTCCGGCAGAGACTCCGTACCCTACCATGAGTCGGTGCGGCCCGCATATGAGCCGGCCCAATTAGGTTCATGAAAGCGAACCGAGTTGCTGAATAGCCGGACCGGATACAAGTCGCATTCAGCACATACTGCGTTTACTGAGCCGGCAAAATAATCACTTTCTTTCCTAATGTCTTGCCGAACCGTTCCGGATGATACATGAGCGAAATTCTCGAGCCTCGCATCCAAAATTCGCCTTCCGCGGTTGCACGAGCAAGGTATGAGTACTTGTAGCGGCCGGTCCAGGCCGTGTCTTTGAAAACACGGACTCCGTCGTCGCGGAACTCAAAGTAGCTTGGAGTAAAGTTGTCCATCCAATCCGGTCCGTAACCCTCGGGCTTGGATTGGGAACTGTCCACTCCTTCGGTTTTCAGGTCGGAATTGATGGGGACTATACCTGCCGGGACAGGATCTTCCAGGGCAAGATACTCGAGCTTGCCGTAATCACGTCTTTTCGCAGGATCGCGGAGATCCATTTCAAGCGTGACCCTGATCACGTCGCCCACACGGATCTCTTCCTTGCCGTTCAGGTTTTCCATGCGTTTGGTGAGTGTGAATCCGTTGCTCAAATGAGCAGGATCGGTCACCACATCAGGATACTGAAAATTCAACGTGTAACCGATCAGTGATTTGGAGTCGCTCTGAATACTCAACTTTCCTGATTTGACGAGCGCTTTGGGGTCGAGTTCCAATGATTCGGAAGCATTGGAAAGCGTGAATTCTTTGGGCTTATCACCGTAATCGAGAACTATTTTTGTAGCGTGCAGTTTTTCCTGGTGCACGGTTCGATAATACTTGCTCAATGCAAACAAGCACCAGCCAGTGTCTGCAGTGGAAAACCACCGGCCTTCAGGTTTAAGTCCCCGAATCAAGAGACCTGCCCACGTATTTGCTTTTTCCCGGTCCGCCTTGGTTTCCACCGCAGCCAGAAGGCACAAAGCAATCTCACGGTACGAAGAATCCGTGTAGTTGCTCCTGTGAGCATCCACCTTCGGTTCCAGTTGCTTGACCATCTGTACGAGCTTCGCATCCGGCAGGAGCTTGATCTTCTTTGCTGCAAGAATCAGCAGGGCTTTTCCTTCGTTCGAGAGTGAACCATAGGTTGCCATGAACCGATCGAGATCCTGAGCGGTCAACCTGCCTCCCTGAGAGAGATTGAAGAGTGCAAGTTCTTTCGTCCATGCCGAGCCGTGGTACCGGTCTGTTTCATTCTTATCGAAAAGCTTGTCCTCGAGGAAATTCAATGCCTTCGCAAGTCTGTCTTCCGGCACAGCAAACCCGCCATCCTTTGCTACCATTAACGCAAAAGTAGCATACATCGTGCCCCACCATGAGACTTCCGTCTGGCCGGGCCAGTACACGAAACCACCTGTAGGCAACTGCATGGAAAGAAGCCGGTTCACCCCGGACGTCAGGAATTTGTCTACTTCCGCAATGCGGATACCGGGAATCGTCCCCGACTGTACGAGTCCTCGCAGGGCCGCCAGCGGAATTACGCCGGAGCTGGTCTGTTCGATGCAACCGTACGGAAAATGCAGCAAATATCTCAATCCGGGAGTTAACTTGCTCCAGTTTGTCATGCTCAAGATGATGTTTGCCTTGAAATCCGCCGGATTGATGCTACCCGGGTCCATATGTCTGATTGCATCCGGAAAAGACACATTTACCTGCGTTTTTTGCGTAAAATCCCCGATCTGAGTTTTGTTCACGGGGAGAAATCGCGAATGAATGGGTAGTGTCAGTTCAATGGCATCGGTAAATTTAGCCTTATCCGCGGTGAAATTCCCGGAGAATCGCATGACGCCTTTAGCGGCCGTTCCGCCCAGAGCGTGCGCTGAAGCCTTGATTACAGCACTTGACCAGGGTTCGAGTGAAATACCCGGTTGCAGGACGCGCAATTCGAGATCTCCGGAAGCCTCGGAACGGATTTCTGCATGCCCCTTGTCAGCGGTTTTGTTGTGCAGCACCAGAGGAAATGTGACCTTATCCCCGGGAACCAGAAATCGCGGCAATGAAGGTTCCACGAAAAATTCCTTGGTCACAACCATATTCCGCTGTGCCGAAGCGAATCCTGCCTGTTTGTCGCAGACCACGGCATACACGCGATAAGAAGTGGTCGTGTCCGGTAGAGTGAACTCTACGGTAGCTTTCCCCGTCGCATCCGTCACCACTGCCGGATTGAAATAAGCCACCGGCCTGAAATCTTTGCGCAGCGTGGGATTCACTTCTCCCAGCCCCATGCCGCCACCCGTGAGCGGTTTGGTGGAGAGCAGGCGATAGAGGTCCTGACTCACTAGGCCCAGGCGCAAGTCTCCGGAGAAAACCCCAAGCGGAAGAGTGAACTGAGCCAAAGAAGACAGAGTTGGGGTCTGAAAACGGGTAAGTGCCAGCACTGCTTCGTCCACCACGCAAACCGCCATTTCCGAAACAATGCCCTTGTTCGCCTGATCGGTCACATGAAAATCGAGAACCTTCTTTTCTCCCGGTCTCCCTTTGAGATCGGCCGTGGACGGTTGAATCTCGACCCGAAGACTCTGAGCTTCACTCCGAACCGCGACATTCGCATAACCGAAGTAGATCATAGGGATATCGGAATCTACCTGGCTGGTGTAAACCGGAAATCCTGCTCTTCCTGCGGGTGCAAACACGGAAATGTAAGCATTCGGCTGGAACTCTTTGGATGTAGTGATTTGAAAGCTTCCATTCGTCCCGTTCACATCCACAACCCGGTATTCGAGAATCCCGCTCTTTTCCACGGTGACCAGACACTTCTTCACCGGTCGCGGAATACTGAATTGCGCACTGAGTTGATCGCCGACCTTGTATTCCTTTTTGTTGAGGGAAAGAAGGATTTCGCGACCGGTTCGCGGCCCTGTTTTCAGGTTTTCCCGCGCCCAGGTGTCATATTCTTGCCATCCCACCTTGAATACAATCTGAGTCGTGTATTTTCCCAGATCGTCAGCGTACGTGAAGGACAGCATATAGCTTCCACCCTCGTTGAATTCAGGCTGGAACACTGCCTGGCCATCGGTGAGGGAAACCTGGGTAGTAAGAGTCTTCATCCATCCTTCTTCCCATGATTCGCTCACACTACCCTCATCGTCGCGTTTCTCAGTGTAGTAATAATCTTGTTTCAAAATACCGACTTCAAGCGTGCCGCTTTTGACACTTTTCCCCTCGCGGTCCACCACCACGATTCTGAGAGGAGCTGAATATCCTGTCTGCACCTGTTTGGGATGATCCGAGACACCGACCATCACGTTTGGAATGGGATTGTATGTTGTGACTTCCGTTGCAGGCTCACCATCCACGTCGAGCACAGTAGCGGACACTTCCACTCCATAGATTCCTGTCAGCAATCGCGCATCGAGCGGGATTGAAACACTCAGCTTGCCCTGGGAATCCAGCATGGATTCGCCGGATTCCATGAACTGCGTTGTGTCGCTCTCGTTGCCGAAGAAGAAGGCGTCCCATTCTTTCACCTTGTTCACGGCCGGGACCAGAGTAGCTTTCCACCGCACTTTTCCGTGCTTCACGGGCCCGCCGGTGTAGTACTGTCCTGAAATGTCCGCAACAAGGAAATCCTCGTCTCGTTTGACCCCTACGAATGCGCCGGTCACCCGTTTCTGTTTCAGAAAGAGCGACGCATAATGTTTGATTCTCTTGAATTCCTGGACCATAAAGGTAGTGGAGAAGGTGTTGGTTTTGCCCTCGGATCGGACAATCGATGCTTTGAGGTTGTAAGTTCCCACGGGAAAGAAGCTTTTCACTTCAAATGTGTCCCAGCACGAGCCGTACTCGTTCAGCTCCAAATTTTTGCTGTAGCTCACCTCATCACGCGGGTCCGTTATCTCGATATGCACCTTTTTGCCGACAGGCGAGATAATCTTGTTCTGTTCGTACCCGCGGGCAAGAAATTTGAAATGTACGGTTTCTCCCGGCTTGTACACTCCCCGTTCCGTAAAGGCGTACCCCGTGTACGAATCCACCGAGTCTTTAACAGCCTTCTGAGGAGTCACGGTAAAAGGTTTGAGTTCAAAGCCATTCAACTGCAGACCGCAGGAATCCGTTGGCGTCGCGGCTACAGCCCACCCTACACTGGCGAGCAGAAGCTGCCTTTTTGTCAGAGTTCCCGATGCATCCACAGAGGGGACTTCTTGACCCTCGCTGATAATCAGGCAGCCGTTCTCGTCTGTCTTACCTGGGAAAAATTTGGCCCCGTCAACAGTAGAAAGAAGCACCTCGGCTCCCGGTACAGGCTGTCCTGCATACAATGTGGTTACCCATAACAGGAGATTCTTGGGAGAAGACTTGTACGTAATGGACAGATCGGTTATCTGGACCAACCGTGAAGCTGCGCCGTGGAAATTGTTGTCCGGGTCTTTGAACGATACTAACCAGGCACCGCCGTCATCAGGATTCTTCCTGAATGCAAGGGGTATGGAAAAAGGATACACATGATCTTTTCCTTCTTTGGCAAAGAAGACTTCCGAATCCTGCGACGATTCCGAGAGGAACAGCGGACTGATGCCGGACAGTTTTTTCAATTCCGCGATTTGTGATTCCAGGTTAAATTTCGCTGTTTGCTTTCCTCCTGAATTTTGCCCTGACGCTTCAGGCAACAGAAAAGCAGGGACGCGGGTCAACTCGCACCTGACCTTGTCCACATTGGAAAGAGTCAGAGACATAAGCTGACGGCCGCGCAATTCTACGATGGAACGGTCGGTCTTTATGCTTATATCCGGCTTTATTCCCGGACCGGTGAAACTGAATTCTTTGGCTTCCAGTACAGCTTTTCCACCACTGACGGCTACCGGGGCAATTTTTAACTTATAATTGCGGCCGAACTCGAAATTTCCCGTGATTTGATAATTTTGAAATCCCTGACGAGAGACTTTCATATTGGGAACTTGCGGGACAATTTCAAGTGCGATTTTGGAGAACTCGTCTTCACTGATTGATTCGGTTGTAGAAAACTTTACGCCTTTATCGGTTTTCGATCTGTAAAAGGTGCTGAAATTCGTTACATAAACAGTGGTAACAGACAAGAACTGGTAACTGAATGGCTTCTCGAGCAAAAAGCGGCCTGAGGAATCGGTAAGACTCTTTTCTATGGCGATGGTAATGGAAACCGGCTTGGTGAAACTCTTTTTGCCTACCAGGATAAATCGTTTGGACGGAGCAGAAGCGGGACGATCGGTGGCAGGATCCACCAGGTCGAATTGTTCTCCGGATTTTTCGGCAGTGACAGTAGTTGCTCCGGTTAAATTGGAGGGAAAAACCGGATGGTTGAAATTCAACATAACCGCCCACCGGTTATCGCCAAAATTATACCTGTACGCGTAAACAGTGAGGTTCCGATCTTCGGCGAACGCTTGCCCCAGCAGGATCAGAAATACTAAACTCAACAATAAACCTGCTAGACATCCTTTTTTCATGGCAACTTTCTCCCCTCAAATGCCTTGAGACCAGTTGTCTCCGCGTGGATTTACAAAAGGTCGTTCGGATAATCTTCTCGTGAAAGCAAACCGGATGCATAAGGCCCGTGCACGGTAGAAACTGAGCTTTCCGTCAGGATAGACCGGCCGCGCTATTTCGGAGGATGCATCTTCTCCGGTCCGCAGACTTCCTTCAAAGCCTTTTCAGCTTCAGCTTTGGAGCGAAAAGGTCCCTCGATGATCGTGATGTCAGGCTTTGTACGCATGATTTCGCATTTGCCGGACTTGTCTTTTACCAGCAGCCACTGCTGAGCAAATGCAGACGTAGAAACGAGACAACCTGCAACTATAATTAAAAGAATGATTCTCATCATAACGCCTCCCATAGGTACCGATTCGCAATCGTAGCAGCAAGATCCGGGGAACCTTTTTGTAAAAAGGTTCCCCGGACCCCTCCAAAAACTTTTAACACTTGCCTAAATCTCGGTTTTTGAGAAAACCGAGATTTAGGCGAATGCTAGAAATTCTTGGGAAGGGGCTCGGGGAAACACTTCTTATAAGAAGGGTTGCCCCGATTTTACTCTTCGATTGCGAATCGATATAAGTGGATCAATTTCGACGGCTCACGTCAAGTTTTTTCAACGTCTTTACAGTGAGCTCACGTTTCGTCAATACGAATGAAGAACTTGTATCGGGCAGGAGGTATGTTTGTCATTCCGGAAAGGCATTCATCATGGCGATAAGCAACAGCCCTGCGAGAATGATGTCGAGCGCTATATGAGGCAGCACTCCCCAGCGCCTGCGAAAGCGTCCTCGCGGAGATGATGCGCCTAACCTGGACATGGTTACCAGCGACCAGAGGCATCCGCCCAAAATGACGATTTGCTGCACACGCGTGATGAACGATCCCGATATAGAGGAAACCGGTCCCGCAAGTGCATCTACTCCGGAGTATTTGCCTAACAACTGTAAGAGATCGGGCCAGAGAGCAAAGAAATAATACAGATGGAACGCGAGAAACCCTGCGCAGGTCAGGGGAAGAAGCGACAGAGCGAACCGCGAATAATTTTCCCAATATCTCTCTCTAAAAGCACGGTGTGACAGCAAGGAAGCAATCAATGCTATCGCATTCACTGCCACAATGAAGCCGATATAGACAATAGTGAACTTCAGAGTGCCCGATACGGGAAGCCAATCCGTGAGTTTGTCGTAAAAGGATGTTCGGGTGATAATATCACTCAGGAGCGCCCCATTCAGCGCGAGCACCAGGAATCCTGTTCCGGTCCGTACGTGGCGCACTTCTCCCAGCTCATGACCGGGTATACGTACATTCAGATTCACCGCATTGTACGGACAGCTCTTCACGCAGTTACCACAGATTTTGCAGAACTGATTGCTATGGAGCGTGGCGACAACCTGTCCGAACGGACAGCCTTCCGTTTTTCTGCTGCCATAATAGCACTCGTGGGAACTGCACTCCGATAGGCATATGGCACTATCGGCTCTCAACTCTATCATGGAAGTCCTTGCGAAAAGACCTGTCATGCCACCCAACGGACATAAATACCGGCACCACGTTTGACGTGCAAAGAGCGTATTCAGCACGAATGCCACCAGGAACATGGTTACCAGGAGCATCCCCAGACTGGACGGGGAACTCCTCATATTCAGGACTGATTCCAGCCATATAATGAAAAGAATTCCGCCCGCGATAAGGAAATCGCTGCGCATCCTGAGGCTTTCAGGGAATTCCAATTCCAGGGAAACAATCCGTTTCGCGAGCGTGCTCAAGGCTCCAATTGCGCAAATGCTGCAGGAGACTCTTGCCCCGAAAAATGCGCCCAGAATAACTGACGGCCAAGCAAGAGACCACATGATAACGGCTGCCAAATTTTTCGAAGCATCGGCAGGCCCCAGGAACAGAAGCAATACTATGCCCAAAAAAACAGGCAAGAATGCACTCTGCAGGATAGCGGGAAACAAAGGACTCACCAGCGCTTGTCGAATCGGTTTGAGTTTCAGCAGATTGTACCGCGTTCCACGTTCGGTTCTCTGTTTGTCGAAGGTCAAGTCTTGCCGACGCACCGTGCTGCCGGGAGTGATCAGAACGGATCTTCGCATCGCATTGGCGAGTTCCAGGTCGTTTCCGGGCCAGGAATAATCGACCATGGCCTTCAGAGTAATGTCCTCTAATTCAGGTGGTCGCTTGTTAACTTCCCGTGCGTAATGGGTCAGATAGTGTGCTGCAAGTGCAGGGATAACCGTGCGTCGCTCTCTGAGTGGCGGAATGATGAGAGCGGTCCGCTGAAGCTCATAGAGAAGTGGATGACGGTCCGGACTAAATTGTGAAGGATTCAGTTCTGTCGTGCATATCAGACGAAAATCCGCCCTAATCCTCTCATTGCCACCCATTGGACAGTAAAACTGTGTTTTTAACGCATCGAGCAGCTTCTGCTGGGCCACTGCGCTTAAGAGATGAGCCCCCCGCACAAAGAGCGTGCCTTCCCGGGCCAGATCCAAATATCCCGGTAAAATTCTCGTCGTACCGTCGGCACGGAGGACGATTTCTCTACCAAACAGTGCCCATATTTGATCCATCGCGAGGCCGCGTTCCTTTGAAGAGGGGCCGGCTTTTGTGTGAAGAAAAAACGACTCGGTGCCGATCTGTTTCACGTTAACCGGAACCAGGACCTCGTTATTCCTGGCTGCTGCGTCAAATATGGCGTACGCCAGGACATCCTTTCCGACACCGGTCTCGCCGATGATCAATACGGATTCGTTTGAGATAGCCAGAGCCTGAAATCGTAATTGCACATCATGGGGAATGCCCGGGTGGGAGGGATACGCACAGACCGACGCAGGACCGGTCTCAGTTGTCTCGGCTGATGAGAATTCAAGCCGATCGACCCGGATAGTCTTCTTTCCCAAAGATTTCAGCAAAGCCACGGTGAATTCAGGGTTTTCACGCAACAGCCGCTGAAATGTGTTCACCGATATTTCCAGCACTTCTGTGGGCTCTGTGGCCACAAGACCCGCATCGACCGGCCAGCGACGTCCTGTAAGAAATCCGAGGTCTCCGAAGACATCTCCTGGTTCAAGGCTCTCTACAATGACTTCCTGGGCTGCGCGGTAACCCAGCACAACCTGGGCGCGGCCCGACAAAATGCATAGAATGCGGTCGTTGGCTCCCGATCGGGTAATGGGATCTCCGGAATCGACCGTACGAACCACCACGCCCTCTGTCAAAAGAGGCTTGAAGAGGATCGGAATATTTTTCTCGAGCTCCGTTCCGGATTCTGGTGAAGAAGTGCTATGTGACATCCAGGGACCTAAAAACTAGTATTCTCATGTATGCGTGCTCGATGCACAAAAACGCCAAATTTTTATTATACCATCATACCGCAAAATCTTACACGTGGTGATCAAGTGTCAGTGTCAGTCTTCTCTTCTGGAGATGGGATGATCATTCGACATCCGTGCTTCTTTCCGATGAATATTTCACACAACGATAACGAGAACAAAACAATCGCATCGTTTTATTTATCAAGGCTCCTTTTCAACTTCAGCTATTCGGGCAAAGCATTGTGTATCTATAGGGCAAAATCGAGTGACAAAAATGTCACGTATTTGACTAGGATTGCGAGAACGTTATCCATTTTTCACCGCTCGTTAGCGCGCTCGTGATAATGCGCTCCACGAGACCGTTATCTGTACAAATGCGGTTTCAAACACTGCTTTTTGTTATGATCGAAACTGAAGATGTACATATTTCACAGAATTTCTTTGACTACGAAAAGCTATTTGAGTGATAGTTGAAAGAGGGGTGTGCTTACATTGTGCTCATATTAGAGGAGCAGCGCCCGGTTTAATTAAGGCCTACCGCAACTTATCACTGAGAATATGAAATCGAAAGGTGCTTTATAAAAACGTAGATTTAACTTCGCTTTCTGTATTCATGTGTAACACTATTGGACCGCGTGACCGAAATGTTCCCTACCGATCGATTTCATAGATGAGGCTTCTTATGAAATGGAATTTTCGTTTCGGAGTCCTGTTCAGCAGTTTGCGAAATCGCCTGCTCGTTTATTTCCTTACCATGTCGCTGATTCCGCTGGTTGTAGCATCTCTGGTGGCTTATCGCACTATCGTTGTCGGCGCGCAGGAGACCGCCATCCGAGAGATGTCTGCTTTAGCGCATTCGGCAGCGAATGCAGTCAACGTGTACATGAACGATCGAGTCGGCGATCAGTTGGTATGGGCCAAATCGAACACGGTCCTGGAGTCCCTGGAGATTGCTGAAGCCCGCGAACATGCGAATGATATGTTCAGGGATTTCGTTCATCTTGCACAAACCTATGAAGCTGTATTTTTATTGGACCGTCGCGGAATATGCGTAGCGGCAAGCTCACCGAATTTTCTCGGGCTCAATTTTTCTTCTGACCCTCTGTTCGTCAACGGTCTCAAAAGCTCACTGTATCTCAGAGATTTGTTCCGTGATGCTCGTGTGACTGAGATCAACCCTGCGTCTTCAGGATGGACTGTAGGAATTGCCACGCCCGTGAAAATTGGCGACGAAGTGGTCGGCATCTTGGGTGCACTGCTCAAATGGTCTGTTGTCGAAACGATTCTCAATGAAACTAAAGTCGGGAAAACCGGATATGTATACGTAATCAACAGTGACCAGCGTGTCGTTGCTCACCCTTCCCGTGATTATTATCTCGAAGCAGTAGCCGGTCCCAAAATAGGATTGCCTGATTTGGCGGAAGCATTAAAACGGGAAGCCGCGTATTATGAATACTCATTTCAGAATCGTCAGACGAATCAGTTGGACAGCAAGATTGTGGGGCTCGCCTATCCCAAAGGTTTCGGCAACTTTCCCGGCCTCGGATGGCAGTTTGGCGCGGGAGCCGATATGAGTGAAGTCATTGGTTTTGTCCCCACAATTTTCCGGAATATCGTCATTGTCAGTTTGCTTGCCGCACTTGCGATTGCAGCATTCTCATTTTACCTGGCTCGAGACTTGGCATTGCCAATCACAAGGGTGGCAAACGAGATAATCAAGATAGGTGAAGGCGACTTGACAGTCGAACTTCCGGCAGCGACAAGAAATGACGAAATGGGAACGCTTGTCACCGCTTTTGGTTCGATGATGGAGAATTTAAGAAACCAGACCAGGCAAATTCTTAGAGGTGTTAATGTTCTGACAAACGCGAGCGATAACATTTCCAAAGCAGTGTCCCGCCTCACCCAAACGGTCTCGGAAAGCTCCGGCGCTGTTCAAAAGGCTACTGACATTGTGCATGAGGTTCAAAGGGAGGTACAGCTCTCGTCAGAAAAGGTAAGAGGCGTTTCGGACCAGGCGGGGGCAGTAACGAATTCCGGTGTGGCAGCGGCAGAACAAACAGCTCTTAATATGGGTATTATTAAAGAACAGATGCTGCGAATCAGAGGAAGAGTCGATAAGCTTCAAGTCCGAAGTCAGGAAATTGAGAAAATTGTCGATTCGGTGCGTGATATTGCCGATCAATCGCAGTTGTTGGCTGTCAATGCTTCAATCGAGGCTGCTCATGCAGGCGATCACGGTCGTGGTTTTTCCATTGTTGCATGGGAAATCAAGAATCTTGCAAGCCAATCCAAGCAGTCAACCGATAGTGTCCAGAAATTTCTCAAGGAAATCGACGATTCTGTTCTAGGTGTAATTCAAGCCACTGAAGCAGCCGAAAATGCAGTTTCTGCAGGTGCAGAGCAATCCATGCTTGCCGGACAGTCTATTCGGTCTCTCGCCGGAAGTCTCACGGGATCTGCGGACACCATAAGTGCCATTGAATCCTCAAGTAATCAGCAGGTCAAAGGCCTTGAGGAGATCTCGTCGTCAATTACAGGAGTTCAACAGACAGTGTTACAAAATGTCGAGAGCGCTCAAGACCTGGAAGATGCTGCCCGGGAATTGCATGGCCTTGGCAATGAACTGACGTTTCTGGTAAGTCGGTTCAAAATCGATAAATAACTTTACTCGAACACTGGACCAGGCAAATCGGGATTCGCGGCCTCTTTCGGCCGAGCAACAAGCTTCACGTATTTGTAAAGCAGCCAATAGAAAAAGACCTCTAGAGGCATATCAAATGCAGCCACAACAGGACGGAAATTAGCATCAATGCCAAACGTCGCATGAAACAAAGTTTTTGTTACTATAAAAATAGCCGAGAACAGCACCCCAATCTTTATACTGACTGGCCAACTCAGGCAGATCATGCGTCCGATGAAATCAGTGTTGTCACCATTTCTGTTGACTCTATAGCAGAGAATCGTTCCTGCGATAGTGATAATGACACCTACAGCACTGGATATAAATTCCACCATATTAAACGTCTCAGGGAAAAAAGGGGCTAATTCCAAAACGATGCTGTACATAAGAATAGCTGCAATATAGTACTTGAACCTCTCCTTTTCCTGCACTCGTCCCTCGCGAAGATCTTCCGCCAGTTTGGACACATTCCACCAGTACATTGAAACCCTCCCTCCGAACTCGATTATTATTCGTCTTATGCGAAAATTATAAGTCAAAATTCTGCCTTGCAGCCTGAATCTGAATTGGTGCCATTGTTCCCTTTTTGGTTCAGTCCGGAACGAAAGATGTAGTCGACTCTTCCGACAACAAGCTTCTATGAATCCCTCCTTAATGGAGACATGCTAAAGTGTGAGCAACTGTATCAATTTTCGCAATTCCTCGGCATCTTTGTCTGATATTGCGGTAATTCTGAACCCTGAAAGAGAATCACGGGGATCTGCTTCCGTTTTCGTCCATCTGCATTCCGCTTCAAACGAAAAGGGTGCGATTTCGATGAAATCTTCGTGGCTTATTTCAAAGCTCACCACGTCTGAAACCCTGGTGGTATATCCTTTGACACCAAGCCCTTTTTCAGAGATGTCTAGTATTGTTCCACAACTCTCGGTGGACCCCTTCAAACTGAGATGAAGCTCGAAATCCAGACAGAATCGTGTTTGTTCTCTCGTTCTTTCGGGTGGAGAAGACCTGAGATACCCGCAAAGTTCGTTTGAAAGCTCGGAAGGATACAATTTGTTCGCTTGAATGAGTTTCTTGAGAGCATTTCTTAACATATTCTGCGACAATCCATGCATTGTCATCAATTCTCCGGACGATACACCGGATTTGATATCTGCTACAAGATTTTGCGCTTTAATCGTCCGCTTCCTGGGAGCCACGGGGAGAGTTGGAGCCGGTTCGAGAATTCCTCCATCCACTAATTCGGACAGAGTACTCTGTAATTCTTCATAAGACTGCTTGAATTTGTCGCTCAATGCCACGTCAGTCAAGCCGGCCTCAATGTAGAGCATTATTTCTTGAGATACGTCACGGGTCATCGGCAAACATTTCCGTATCAAAATCTAAACAGAAAAAAAGCCGCTAAGACAAGGTGAAGCGTCCCCCATTCCACGGCTTGTTATCTCAATTATCTTTTATAAGCCTCAACTCGAAAAACCTGTACTTCTGATGTACTTGTACCCTGATTAATAGAGATTCACAAGTTATTTTCTCCTAACATTTCTCGGCGCAGTGGTTCGAAAATTTCCGGAAATCATGCAAAAGAGCAATCTTCTCTATCCCCGGTTTGTTCAAACAATTTTCACAAAAGTCATCAGCAGCTTCGGTAGGCGAATTCCATTCATAATGATGGAGAATGAATATCGAAATTTCAAAAGCGCCGGATCCAAGTTTTACGACCTGTCAGAAAAATTGACAGTGGCCCGACGGCCGCGTTCGCATCGATCCGAAAAAAACCGATTGGTTACGCAGTTGTACGAGATTAACAGAGGACTATTCTGTTGGCACAACCATTGCTTGTCAATCATAATCTGGAAGGACTAGTGCAATGGAAAACCCGTTTACCCTTTTAATCGCAGACCGCAATCGGCATGTAAGGGAGTTTCTCCGCCGAGAATTTATGTCAGAGGGGTACGTAGTCCATCTTGCAAAAGATGACCGAGAATTGCTTTTGATGATTGAAGCCGAGGCAAACCCCGATCTGTTGATTCTCGATCTCGAGATGCCTTATGCAGGCGGACCGGAAGTGCTCCAACAGCTCCTGGATTTGAAGCCGCTGCTGCCCGTAGTGATACACACCTTGATGACTGATAACGCGGACCATGAATCGGTTCGGAGAGCCGCGGCATTTCTTGAAAAACGTGGGAATAATATAGATAACCTCAAAGAAGTTGTGGTATCCGTGCTCAGAAAATCTTACCCTCACCGTTTCGACGCAGATCCCGAGATTTCCAATACAAATGAAGACCAAAAAAGCGCTGGTTGACTCCTGGTGTGCAGGAATTTGCGTAAGGAATTCTCAGGCACCAATGAAAGCGTTCTTTGCCCCGAGAAGCTTGGAATTCACCCGGAGACCTTCTCTCAAAGATTCCATCCCAAAAGAACACCGACACGTGTTTTGTTGAACGTATTTAGCAATTGCCAAAATCAGTGTCCGATCAAAGATTAGGGATATTGGTGGGTGCTGTGCCTCCGTGCCGGCACATATTCATATAATCAATGATATCGATAGAATGGACCGGCAGGGATGCCGGTCCCCACTAACATCATGTATTGGAGCATGGGATAGACGTCAGAATTTTCGGCAATCGTCACAATAATGCACTCCCTCACGGAATATACGTGCGAGATTTTTCCTTCTAGTAGCAATAGCCTATCACATAGCGGATTCCCAATCCGGTTATCAGAATAGCCAGAACCGGTCGGATGATTGAGGCCGGCACATACTTTTGAGCAGAAGCTCCAAAATACATGCCCACAAACCCACCGATGCCGAAGAGGAACCCCAGGAGCCAATCCGGAGCGACAGCCATTCCCGGTACAGCAACAGCAGGCCCGAGGAATTGATACAGGAGCACACCTCCGATGGAAGTGACACACGTCCCCATGAGCGTTGCTCCGGCAATCGTGTGTATCGGCAATCCAAAAAACGCTACAATAAACGGCGCAATAATCGCTCCTCCGCCAATTCCGTAAACTCCGCCGATAAGGCCGACAACGAGAGCCAGCATGAAAAGGCCGGTTGTGTGGAACGAAAATTTCTCGCCGAAGAATTCATATTCCGTTTTAGCAAGAGACCAACTCAAGGTCCGAATAGCCTGCCCGGAACCTGGATGGGAAGCACGTGCAGAGACCTGCTGCCTCATTTTCGATTCCGCTGATTTCGCAGCGGTCTGAACGCCTCGATCGGTGAGTACCTGGATCAGCAACCGCCCGCCAATGTAACAGAGAACTGCTCCAGCAAATAGTTTGAATGCTCTCGGGTCCGGAAGATACCAGATGCGGATGAACATGCCTCCTACCAATCCTGGAAGCGTACCGAAAATGATGTTCCAGGCCAGCGGCCAGTTCATTCTGCCTTCACGAAAATAACGGTACACCGCGCTGGGAATACCGACGATGTTAAAGACGAGATTCGTAGGGGAAACTGCAGGACTCGTAAACCCCAGGATACTGACCTGAAACGGCAATATGAGAAAAGCTCCTGAAATTCCTCCCATGGATGTGAAAAACGATATAACGAAACCTACAAGCGGTGGAATCCAGATTGCAGTCTCAACACCTGATACGGGAAAAGTCATGTGGACCTCCTCCAGGGTAAGGCACCGCGCTTTTGAATCGGCCGAGCACTCGCCTTAACGTGTGACTCTCAAACAGTATGTCAGTACTGGTTATGTGTCGGTTCATCTTATGACACGGTTTTTCTTTATTTCGTGTCAATATCGTACGAATTCCCGACTCACATTGTCAAGCTTTTTTCACATCCCCTGTTTGATTCGAACAGCGCTTCTGCTACTATTTCCGCTGAGATTGGAGTCTGTTACAGGTCACGACTGAACGGATGTATGTATGGCGTCATCTTTGGACAACTTCATTTCAGAGTTGAAAGCACACGGGATTTCCGTAACTCGAACGGATTTGACCGATTTCATGAAAGACGAGTCAAGATTCCGAGGGCACGCTGAAGGAATGATTCGGCCATCCAATAAACATGAAGTCATTCAGGCGATTACCGCTGCCAACCGACATTCGGTTCCGATCACTGTCGCATCAGGCAGGACTTCTCTCACAGGGGCCTCTGTTCCGATCGATGGTATTGTCATGGATTTGAGCAGATTGAACGCTGTGAACCCTGCCGATCCATCCGAAACGGAGCCGGGAATAAGAAACTGTCTCAAAACTCCATTTTGGGCTCGCGATTTGCCAAGAGATGTACTAGAAAGGAGAGGAATTCAACAACCACGAGGCTGTCATGGGCAAACAGATCCGGGCCGATTACGAACAGATCTTGATGTTTCCGCCGTCAGTGGAAGACTGGGTGGCTAAGGATCACCCGGCGCGCTTTATCCGAGATTTCGTGGATTCCTTGGATCTGTCCGAGTTGGGAATCGAGGTTCCCGACAGCGATACAGGACGTCCTCCGTATGCGCCAGATCTTCTGTTGAAGGTGTGGCTTTTCGGATACTTCAATCGGATCAGGAGTACCCGTAAGCTTGAAAAGGGTTGCCTTGAGAATATGGGGCTGATTTGGCTGACGGGGATGAATGCTCCGGATCATAATTCCTTATGGCGATTCTTCAAGGCGAACAAGAAATCATTGAGGCATCTGTTCAGACAGTCGATTCGTGTTGCTCTGAAGGCCGATCTGATCGGTCTAGCTCTTCATGCCGTGGACGGGACCAAGATCCAAGCCGTCTCATCCAACGACAAGGCTCGGGGTCGTGAGCACCTGGAGAGGTTTCTGGAAAGTGTTTCGGAGAGATTGGACCGCACGATTGCCGATGCGATGACTGAGATAGAGAGAGCCGAGCGGGAAGAGACCGGTGAGTATCGCCTTCCGCAGTCCATGCAAGACGGATTGAAACGGAAACAGCGGATACAAGAGGCTCTGAAGGAGTTGGATGAATCGGACAAGAAGTCAGTTCACCCTTCGGAACCGGAAGCTCGCTTTATGAAGAATCGCCGGACCAAAGACTTGTCGTACAACGCTCAGGCGGTTGCCGACCAAAAGAGCGGCCTTATCGTGGCCGCAGATGTGGTCACGGATGGGGCCGACAACGGGCAATTGGTCCCCATGCTCGACAAGGTGAAAGAGAATCTGGGCGCTGTGGCAGAGGAAAATGTGGCGGACGGGGGATATTTTTCCTCAGGGCAGATAGGTCTGGCCCATGAGCGAGAATACGGCATTCTTATCGGGAAATCGTCAGGGGAAATTGTTTCCGAGAGAGGTGCGGATGAGGATCTCTATCACCGATCCCGGTTCGTCTTTGATCAGGAGCGTGATTGCTTCATATGCCCTGAAGGGCGCTTGTTGCCTTTTCATCAGCGGAAAATTAACGGCAAGAACCACAATGAGGTTCGCAGGTATCACTGCAAGGATTTTCTAACGTGTCCCAATCGCTGGAAATGCTCCAAGAGCAAGAACGGACGCCTCATAGACCTCAGCGTTTACGAGGCGGCCCTAGAACGACACCGCAGCAAGAGGGAAAAACCAGAGAACAAAGAGCGCCTGAAGACTCGAAAGAAGATTATCGAGCCACCGTTTGCCTGGATCAAGAGCGCATTAAGCTTTCGGCGATGGACCGTGGCCGGAATCGACAACGTAAAGGCCCAGTGGGACCTTATTTGCACGACCATAAATCTCAGGAAGCTCTACCACCATTGGGTATCCGGCGAGGTGGCATTCACGTAAGCAGCCGGAGGGAGACCATGACCTTATAACGGACAGTACACTCGGATCGAACCTCGCCTGATCTTCACTTGACGGGACTGCTTTTTTCCCAGAAGCAGGTCCTCCCGTCCGGCTTGCGTGATTCGCCGCAGTGCGCAGGTTTTGAGACGCTTTCATAAACCTCAAGCTATACAGGAGCCTCGTTGAACTGAACGGAATGTTCTATCCGCCGGATCCTACATCTGAAGAGTCCTGCACCTTGGGTGGAACCGTGGCCACAAATGCTTCCGGCGCACTGAGTTATCGGTACGGTCCTACGCGGGATTATGTTGAGGCAATCGAGGTAGTTCTGGCTTCAGGCTCAGTCCTGAAATTGCATCGAGGCCTGATTGAAAGCAGGAACGGGGTATTCAGAATTCCCGCGGAAATGTTCTCCCCGCGAGCAGATCTGGATCTGGTCTTGCCTGTACCCGGGGTGGAACAGCGTCCCTGGAGAGAGTGCAAGAATTCCGCCGGTCTTTTCTCATCCGATCCTTTGGATCTCATAGATCTGTTCATCGGGTCCGAGGGAATTCTTGGAGTCATCGTCAATATCAAAACTCGATTGTTGCCTGCGCGATTGCCGCATTTCGCTCTTATGGCATATCTTCCGGACCGGCAAACCACAGTCCGTCTGGTGACTCTGCTGGACCATTTTCGAAGGTGCTTGTCCGGTGAAACAGAGATTGAAAGAGAACTCTGTCGCGAGCTGGCATTCTGGGGGATGAGTAAGAATTCCCGGCTAATCGCGAAATTGCAGCCATCCTGTATGGAATGGCTTCACCGGTCCGTCGCTCCCTTCTTGAGCGCTGAAATCGGTCACAAACTTCACACTGCTTACGGTGCCTTGTACATAGAGCAAGAATATGATCCAACGGAAGATCCCATGGAACTGGCCTCCATATGGGCTGAATTTATAGAGTCATTGAATGGAAGGCTTGCCGGGACCGGGATTGTGACGGAAGTCGCTTTTGACTCCGGGCAAATACGCAGAATGAGAAAAGAGCGCCAGTCAGTTCCGGAACAGCTCAATGAGCTGATCAGACCGGGCCTGGTCAAAGTCGCCACGGATTTCTCGGTGCCCATGAAGAGTCTCGACACCTTTCTGGCACTTCATGATGAGCTTCCACAGGGAAAGACATACTGGTTCGGTCACATAGGAAATGCGCATATTCATGCGAACATGATTCCGGATTCGCCGGAAGAAATGGAGCATTTCCGAGCAGAGTACAGGCTCATGGCCAAGAAGATCTGCTCTCTGGGCGGAAGCGTTTCCGGAGAGCACGGCATCGGCAAGTTGAAGCGTGAGATGCTTGAAATGATGATCGGCCGGCAGGGTCTGGAGAGTATCCGGAACATCAAAAGCATTCTCGACCCCGGATTCATCTTAAATCCTGGAAATATTATTTCTGAGAAAGTTGAATCCTGATATAGTGAGCCGAGTTGTATATAGTACCTCTCCGGCGGCTTTTCCCATAGCCAAACGTGTCCAGACCACGATGAATTGTCTTATACCATTTCGCCGAAAACTTAATAAAATCGGGAAGTCCGGCAGAGACGCCGGACCCTCCTATCAGCCGGTAGTGGTCGGCCTCCGTGCCGGCCAAAATTGGGTTCATAAAAGCGAATTGGCCTTAGGATGTTCACGTGAAATCGATTGATGCATAGTGGTTCTTGTGCCATTTTGATGCAGAAATGTAACATTGGGGAAATCTTCTTTGTAAAAGAATGCTCCCACGATTGCGGTATCGAATGAGAGGGGACGAATCAATGGAAACACAGCTTTCTATTGCAGCCGAATCGGGCAATTTGGATGAAGTCGTAAGAATGATTCGCGAGGGGGTACTTGTGGATTCTGTGGGGCAAGACGGCCTGACACCATTGATGAAGGCAACTATGAAGGGCAATGTGGAGATCGCTGAATTCCTCTTGGATCAAGGAGCCGATGTTGAGGCGAAAGACCCTTACGGCTGGACCCCCCTGTTGTGGGCGGCTGCCGTAGGTCAAGCCGAACTTGTAGAGCGGCTTCTCGCACGTGGGGCTCACATTGAGGCTACCGATCAATACGGAGCCACCGCGCTCATGAAAGCAGCGCGTCGCCATTTCCCGGAAGTCGCCAGGATTCTCATTCAGCGTGGAGCACAGATCAACGCTGTGGACAATCTCGGTCGCACAGCGCTCATGCGGACCGCGAGAAGAGGATTTTTCGATCTGGCCGCTCTTCTCCTCGAATCAGGAGCAGACACGGAAGCACGGGACGAATATGGCGCTACTTCTCTCATTATAGCTGCATCGGAAGGTCATGAAGAGGTCGTACGCGTGCTCCTCGAAAAGGGCGCCGAGATGCACGCAAAGGATAAGAACGGCTGGACTGCTTGGCTCTGGGCCTTCTCCGCCGGTCACGCAAATGTAGTCAAGTTGCTGAAAGCTCATGGAGCTCAGTACTGATCGTAGTGGGCTCACATCATCCCGGCACTGGAGTGTTCTTTCCGCCCGCTTATTCGACCTGACCGGACTCATGCGGATCGAATGTCTGCACGGCTTAAAAAGCACTCCGGGAATAACTTCTGGAGATCGGGATAGGGCCCACACTCATTTATCGCTTAATCCGGCTTTTACATTCTGTCAGGAATTATTACAGTCGTGCGACAGCAAATTCACGACTCATTACTCTCATGAATCTCCAATCCTTCCTTTTCTGGGACTTAATCGTTTCCTGTCATTGGCACGCCTATTGCTTCTTACGACTTTAGACAGAGAGCGCCGAGCGGTATCCTGCAGCAGGCCGACTTACTTGCGGATCTCTCGGGAAGACTGAATAGCAGGTAAGAGCGATCTTGCCGAGCTACTCCGCTACTCCCCGGAATCGGCCGATTCGAACCGTGAACTCATGCGCATCTCTTGTTCAGATCCCAGGAGAGGTGATTACCGATGGCTCTCATGATTTGCTATGAATGCGACGGCAAAGTGTCCAGTCTTGCGAAAGCTTGCCCCCATTGCGGCGCACCCATGGAAAATAAGCTGATCAAGATTGTGGAATGCGGAGATATCGAAGCTCTTCAGGACCTGATCAAGAGAGGAGCTAACGTTAATACAAAAGACAGAGCAGGCTGCACTCCGCTCATGAAAGCTGCCGAACTCGGAAACGTCTCCATTCTCGAAGTGCTGCTCAAGTCTGGAGCAGAATTTCAGATTGCAGACGAATCCGGTGCTTCTGCGCTCATGTGGGCAGTCTCAACCGGCAATCCGGAGGTTATAAGGATTCTCCTCGATGCAGGCGCAAGCGTGACTGCGAAAGAAGATAGCGATCAAGCGCTCATATGGGCGGCAGCTCAGGGACACTCGGATATCGCCGAATTGCTGATCAAGTACGGAGCGAATGTCAACACCGCAAACGAAACCGGAAGAACTCCGCTGATAGAAGCCTGTTCGAGGAATCATATCGATTTCGCAGAAATTCTTCTGAGGCATGGAGCGGATGTCAATGCCAAAGACAATAAGAATGAGTCAGCGATCTTCAAAGCTGCAAAAGCCGGAAATGCAGGGATAGTAAGACTTTTGCTGGAGAAAGGCGCTGAGATCGATCCGAGAGCATTGCGATGGGCGGCGGCTGGAGGACATCGCGAAATTGTAGAAATCCTTCTGAGACATGGCATGGATACCGATTCAGCAAATGCTGACGGTGTTACCGCTCTCATGAGGGCCGCTCTCATGGGCCATGTCGGGACTGTGAAAACGCTCTTGGAACACGGAGCGGACGTCAATGCCAAAGATGCAGAAGGGCTGTGCTCGCTCGTTTTGGCAGCACGAGAAGGTCATGTCGGAGTGGTTCAGCTATTGTTGGAAGCAGGAGCAGATCCGGACTTCCCCGATGCAACAGGGTGGACGCCTCTGATCTGGGCTGCATCTCTCGGATACGACAATGTAGCCGCACTTCTTCTCAAATACGGTGCCGACATTAATTATCAGGACAGATTCGGGGCTACCGCCATCATGAAAGCGAGTAGGCGCGGATTTACTGAAGTCGCCGGTTTTCTTCTGGACAAGGGAGCAGATGTGAATGCTGTGGATGCAGATGGGGGAACGGCTCTAATGCGCGCGGCTAGAGGCGGCCATTCGAGAGTAGTCAAATTGCTTTTGGCTCGGGGGGCTAATCCCAATCTTTCGGACAAGGACGGAAATACCGCTCTTATATTGGCGGCAAGCGAGGGACACAGAGAAGCTGTCCGACTGATTCTGGAAAAAAATCCTGACATTAAGGCTCGGGATAAAAATGGATGGACCGCAATGATGTGGGCTTCTTCCATTCGCAATAGGGACATCATAAGTCTCCTGGAAAAATATACTGCTAAGTAATTCTCTTGACGGAGGAAAATATCATGGCTTTAACAGCATGTTACGAGTGTGGAGACGGTGTATCCAGTCTCGCCGAGGCGTGCCCCCATTGCGGCGCACCCATGAAGAATAAAATAATCTACGCTTCCATGACAGGTAACACAGAGAGAGTGCGTGAACTGATAGAAGCCGGAACAGATGTGAACGAAAGGGATTCCGAGGGATGGACTGCTCTGATTGTGGCGTGCAGAGAAGGTCAGGTAGGGGTGGCGAATTTGCTCATCCAAAGCAATGCGGATGTTCGCATCAAGGACAAGAACGGATGGACGCCTCTGATGTGGGCTGCGGCAACAGGGCAGGAAGCGATTGTCAAAATTCTGTTGGATAAAGAAGACGGGCTGGAAGACCGCGATCAGTACGGAGCCACTGCCCTGATGAAGGCGTGTCGACGTGGTTTTGAATCGGTAGTGCGGTTCCTCCTGCAAAAAGGGGCTGACGTAAACGCCAAAGATGACTATGGATGGACGGCTCTCATGCGTGCGGCCCGAAGAGGATACGTTGCAGTCGTGAAAAGTGTTGTCGATGCGGGCGCAGATCTGGAAGCAAAGGACCAGTACGGTGCTACGGCTCTCATTGTAGCCTCGGCAGAAGGACATGCCGATGTGGTTAAGCAGCTTCTGAACGCTAAAGCGGATATTCACGCAAAAGATCGAAACGGATGGACTGCACTCATGTGGGCTTCGTCGGCAGGAAATGTGGAAGTGGTCAAGATCCTCAAAACATATGGAGCCGAATAACCGGCAAGATACTAGAGGGGACCGGCGGTCTCCCTGCCGGTCCATTCTATTGATATCATCGATTATATTAAATATGTGCCGGCACAGAGGCACGGCACCCACCAATATCCCTAATCTTCAATCAGACACTAATTTTCACAATTGGTGTATACGAAATGCCATACGTTAGCCGCGCCATGTGCAGCCGTATTGACAGCTCGATGCTCCCCTTTCGCCCTGGAGGATCGAGAAGATCTGTTATTGTCCTTTTTTATCGGCCGGCGGTTCAGGCGGTTTGGTGGGTTTAACCACTCCTTCCATAGATTCCCGTGTTTTCGCCGCGAGTTCATCGATCTTCTGTTTTGCAGCAGTGAATCCCTGATCAGCGGCTTTCTTCATCCACTCGAAAGCCTCATCGGGTTTTTGCGCCAACTCTTTTGCCTCCATGTACAGCTTGCCGAGTTTGTACTGGGCCTCGGCAAATCCCTGGTCCGCAGCCTTCTTGTAATATTCTGCCGATTTCTGAAGATCCTTGGCGACTTTCTCACCTTCTCTGTAGAGATCGGCGAGTTTGGTTTGGGCCTCTGCGTTGCCTTTTTCTGCAAGATCTTTCAGTTGATCGATGGCCGATTCCGGTTTGTCGGCTGGTTTTGTCTGGGAATACCCCAAGTTCGGTATTGCAATCAGCAGTCCTAGGGCGCACAGGACCGAACACAACAAGCGAAGTATCGATAAGGAGTAGAGCTGTCCAGCGTTCTTTTTCATAGTCTACCTCACACATGTATATTCGAGTCCACAGGTTGGGACAATTTATAGAAAAGATAGTTGCCTGAATCAGGTTGGAATAAAAATCGATCATGTGCGCCTCAGTGTCAACCGCTATCCTCGATTTGACTCGTGATTCGATGCTCACCATATTTTATGTACGTGTACTATCTGACGGAGGTCATCATGAAAAAGTCCAAAAAATGCTGTTGCATCAACGGTATTTGTTACCGAATGACTGATGAATCGGAATGTCCCATATCCGGCGGACAGATGGTAGAAGATTGTTCCTCCTGTAAGTAACCCGGCAAATTAAGGGACATCGCCCATACACCCCTTAGAAAAGATTCATATATAGCTGTAAATAAGGGAACCTTACCGCAAAGAGAAGGTTCCCTGAATTTTCATCACTTATACCGATTCACTTTTCTTCCAAAATCTGGGAGGCTGGAGTTTCCTCGCTCCGGACGACGCAGAGCCGTCTATAGCGGTTATCGAAAGTCTTGACGAAATCCAATGCCTGCAATGAGAAGAATCAGTAGCGCCGGCGTCCCTGCCGGCGAGAACTTATTGATTTGTTTGGTGAATTGTTCGCCGGCACGGAGGCCGGCGCTACCAATTGCTGGGAACTGCTCTTCACAATCCGTGATTACTTTCGAGAATCGGTATAATCACTCCGCTCCGGACACTCCAGCCTTCGCTATTTTATGTGCACAACTGCGAAACGGTATTGCACGTTTGCGGACACTTGCTAATGGAACTCAATTGATCCGGTAGAGTCTCCAGGTACCTTCTTTCGTTACGGGCTGGACCGGAAGCTTGCTCATCAGGAGAGAATGTACCCGATCGGGCCCATTCACGATTATATGATCGAACCATTCCAAATCTGATTCACGCAACCGGCCGGGAAACCATTCCAGTCCGCCTGTCCAGGATCGTTGAAATTGCGTCTTGTATACAACGAGGCAGGGCGAAAACTCGGCAAAGGAAAAGTTCAGCAACCCTCCCTTCAGCACCTGGGAATAAGCAAACATCTGGATGAAAGGATATCCTCGTACGATTTCACTCTTCTGGGGAAAGCTCAGGCCGAGGGTTTTCGGTGACTGGGGAAGATTCTCCAGTGCAGCTCTGAGTCCCGTCAATTCGGTGCGTTCGAATGCAAACCACGCTGAAGCGACGTATATGGCAAATCCTGCAAGCACTGCGAGAGCTGCAGCTCTGAGGTAACCAGGCTTATATCGGGGGCCCGGCATGGCTCCCAGGAGCAGGATTGTTGCAGGCGGAACCCACCGTTGACCGAAACGTATGGTGTTCATGAATTTGTCTGGGAGTATCAATGCGAACACCAGGAACATTCCGGCACATAGGAGCATTTCAGCGTCTGTTTCCGCAGCAAATTCGGACCAGGTGCGCCGGGCCGATAGAACGAGCCACACGAGACAGAAAACGAGGATAATGGCCTCAGCATTTCCCTCCAACCCCCCGAGCGCAGCATCTGCCAACCATGAAAAACTGATTCTGGATAAGGGATCTGTGGCCCACAAGGGAGGCGTAGCCATTGTGGAACCTGCAAGGAGTGGATACCAGAGAATTACCGCAATTACGAGCGGGCCCAAGTATGCGATTCCGTGTATCAGTGTTCGAATCGAACGACGGATGCATACTCCATGGAGCACAAACCATGCGACTCCAGCCAGGAGCCAGAGCACATGGCTCAGGTAAAGGAGCAATCCCAACGTGGAAAACGTTGCGAACGACTTCCACGAAAGTCTTTCATCGTCCGAATCCGATACAGCTTGAAACCAGAGCAAAAAAATGGGCCAGCCAACTGCAAAGCTATAAAAACCCCAGTACACAATATGATTGAAAAAGAACACCCCAGCTAAAATTGCCGAGGATTCCGGCCTGTTTCTCTTCCTTGCAACCCACCAAAATGCAAGAATCCAGAGAACGCCGATCAGGGCCATTCCCACTCGTCCTGCGTCATGTGGGCCGAAAACCATCCAACTTCCACCAAGGAGCAAATATGAGAGGCTGTACGGAGTGAACCACTGAATGCGATACGGTCCCCCACCGTCATCGTGGATTGTCTCGAGAAATAGTCGAATCTGAGCAGATTGTTGAGGCAGATCGGTTATGGGTGGGAAATCCACAATCGCAAAAGGGATAATTACGGCTATACAGCAGCCGAAAACGATCAGAAAAGTTGTACGGCTATTTTGGAGAGAGTTGGTGATGCTATTTCCAGAGAATGACATTTCTGACCAGAAGGAGATTCGGGTTCCGGCGAGTGCCCAAAGTTTTTGAGGAGGGGTTCAGGGCACAAGCGTTAACTTAAGCTCATTTATCTTTTGTTCCGGAGGAACATCTGATAATAGGCCGGCGATTCATCGCCGGTTACCTGAGCAATTATAAGGATTCGTGAGTCCCAGAGGGACGGCTGATTCACAGGAGTCCCGGCAATGAATTACCGGGCTATTTCCTTTCGTCCCATAGGGACGTAAGAGATTGGAACAAAGTTAGCGCCGGAGGTTCGGAGAGTCCCGCCAAAGGCGGGATTACAAGAAGTTCCTCCCCGATATTCTTTTCCTGCTAGTCCACATGGGCCAGATAACTTGCAATAAGGTGATCCAGGACCATGTGAGCATCTTCTACAGGGCCGTACTCACCCTTGTTCGTTACAAAATGAACACAATAATGTGCAATATGCTTTATGCGACCACCGTCGAATCCGGTAAAAGCCACAGGAATTCCATTGTTTTCTGCAGCATAGAGGAGGGCATTCACTACGTTGGGTGAATTTCCGCTTGCGGAAATGCCGACCACGATATCTCCCGGCCGCATGAGATTACGGAGTTGCCATGAAAAGATATTTTCGTATCCGATATCGTTCGCGAGGCAGGTAAGAAACGCTGGATTGGAGGCAAGACAAAGGGCACGGAATGGAGTCTTGCCTTCCGGAGAAGCGCCGAATCCAAGATCGTTCGCAAAATGTGCGGCTGTGGCAGCGCTCCCGCCATTTCCGAGAAAGAAGATCGTGCTACCTCGAGCTCGTGCCTGAAGAAATAACTCTATGATGCGTCCGATTGCTTCCCGGTCGATGCTCTGCAAGACCGAAATCAGCCGGTCAATGTATCTTTCGGCATGGTCCGAACCTGCTTGTACATGAGCGGCCCATTCTTTCGATTTACACACACTCTTTTCCATTATCTGCCTACACTTCTTCACGATAGGGCACTACACAATGTGTGGCCCGGAATCCCTCATGTTCTTGCTGTTTCAAGGTTCATTATCATCTTGCTCCCGGTCTGGCAAGAAGCATTCGAGAAATCATGAATACTCAGCATCAGGAAAGCAGCCAAAAGCACGAACGGGCAAGCCGCTGAATCTCTTTTGCAAGAGCTGTCAATGCGGTATCATTGTTCCCGTGAGAGGTTCCCCATGAATATTGCCGAAGCGTCCGTAAGGTTTCCCATAACCGTTATCGTTCGAGTGCTGCTCGTTTTGGTTTTCGGGTACGTATGCTTGACCTTCTTGGTTGTCGAGCTAAAACCCGATACCGAACAGCCGGTTCTGGTGGTTGCGACCAAATTCCCGGGAGCGGCTCCCGAAGAAATCGAAGGCGAAATAACGACTCGTTTCGAGGACAATCTAAGTGGCGTCTCCAATCTGCTTTATTCACATAGCTTTTCTCCGTACGGTCAATCATTCATTATTCTCAATTTCAAGCCGGGAACAAATCTGGATCTTGCAGCAGCAGAGTTGCAACGGAATCTCGATCGGGTAACCGACCTTCCGTCTGCTGTTCAGAAGCCTCAGATTTTCAAAGCTTCCGAACGCGTGAGTCTGCCGGTCTATCAGTTTTCGCTCACCGGGAACGTAGACATCGTAACCATGTCTACGTGGGCTGACCGCGAGATTGCCCCGCGTATCAAGCGAATTGAAGGCGTAGGGGACTGTCAGTTCGACGGAAACCGCAATCGCGAAATGCGCATCACGTTTGATGCCGAACGGTTGAAAGCCCGACAACTCACTGTATCGGACATAAAGAACTTTATCGATCGCACCAACCTGAACAGGAGCGGCGGCTACTTCATTGAAGGAACACGTGAATGGACGGTTCGTACCGTCGGCGAACTGCTTACGGCAGAGCAATTCCGTAAAGTCATCATTTCAAAACCGGGCGAGCCTATCATTCATCTCCAGGATGTTGCGATCATCGAAGATCTCTATGAGCGGCCGGATTCCTATTGCCGCATCAATGGAGTAACCGGAATCAGCTTCAGCGTTTTTAATCAAGTGGGCGCAAATATCGTCAATACCATCGATCTGGTTAATCGTGAAATAGCCCTGATGAACAAGGAATATGGGCCTCTCGGAGTCAAATTCGAAAAATTGTACGATCAGAGCACCTATATTCGAGACGCGGTCCGAATAGTCACATATAGCCTCATTGAAGCTGTCATTCTTGTTTTATTGGTGCTTTTCCTGTTCCTCAAGAAATGGAGAAGCATCTTCATAGTGGCAACGTCCATACCTGTTTCCATTATCGGAACGTTCATCGGGATGTATGCATTCGGGTACTCGATCAACGTACTGTCTCTAGCGGGACTTGCCTTGTCCATCGGACTCGTGGTGGACGATGCCATTGTGGTGCTGGAAAATATTCACCGTCATCGTTATGAGGAAGGGAAGAACATCATCCGAGCGTGCGTGGATGGTACGAGAGAAGTGGGCATGGCTGCTTTCATGGCTACACTTACGACAGCAGCGGTGTTTATGCCGATTCTCCTCCTCAAGGGCGAGGTTGGGACACTTTTTGCTCCAGTCGCATTTATTATCTCCTGCGCTGTGTTCATGTCCCTGTTCGATGCATTTACCGTTGTGCCGATGCTCGCTTCCCGCTGGATGCGCAATGAAGAAGAGCCGAGGGGAGCGCTCAAGATAATTCTGATGCCTCTCAACTATCTGGATCGCGTGGGAACCCTCGTGGCAAACGGTTTCATGTGGTCGTTGAAATTCTTCATGCATGGCTATGGTCGAAAAACGGCATTAATACTGGGGATAATCATTCTGTTCGGAATCTCCCATTGGCTTCTTCCTGGTATGGGATATCTGCCCACGGGGGGAACAAATCTGGTCCGGATGAAAGTTGACTCGTATGAAGGCACCAGTCTGGAAGAAAACAGCCGCGTCATGTCCATAATGGAAGACCGGTGGAAAAATATTAAGGGCGTTCGGCATATTGTCGCTATTCCCAATAGGAATTCCTTTCGGAACATGGTGTATCTCGTGTGCGATCGCGAAGAAGAAAGTGGCGTACCAATTACTCAGGTGGCACAGGATGCGGTAAGAGCGGCAAAAGACCTTCCGGTCAAAGACATCAATCCGATTCAGTTTCCCTTATTCGGTAACATCTATTCACGCTCCAATGTGGTTGACGTACGGATCATGGGCAAAAGCTATCTCGTTATCGAACAACTCGTGCAGCAGATCATGGAAATCGGCAACACCACGAAAGGGATTATTTTCCGATACACGGATTTGGCACTCAAAAAGCCCCAGATCGAAATCAGAGTGGATCATCAGCGTGCCGCTCATTTCGGGCTCGAAGTACGGGATGTCGCCGATGCGGTGGAAGCTGCGGTGGGTGGACAAAAAGCAACGTCTCAGTACGATGTTGACGGACGTTATTTTTATATCCGGGTCAAGGGTCAGGAAGAAGATTTTTCAACTGTTTCCGACGTAGGGAGGATAATTCTTACGTCACCTCAGAAACCCGGAGTGCAGATTCCGCTCACCAGTGTAGCCTCCGTGGAAACCACGTTCGGTCCACTCCAGATAACTCATTATAACTCCAAGCGAAATGCGCGAGTTCAATTTACTATTCAAGATCGTCCTCTCGGCGACGTCTTCAATGAAGTCGTCTCAAAAATTTACTCCACCGTGGCTTTTCCGGTTGGCTATTCGATCATTCCTTTTGGTGCAGTCAATGAACTGAAGAAGCTTACGGACGCAGTCAAGTTTGTATTTCCGCTTTCAGTGGTGGTAGTGTATCTCTTGCTCGTCATGCAGTTCCAATCGTTTGTGCGGCCGTTATCGATTCTCCTGAGCGTTCCACTTTCCATAATAGGCGCAAATGCGCTGGTAAAAGCTACGAATATTCCCTTCGACTCGTTTACTATTCTGGGTTACATCATGATGGTGGGACTCGTCGTGAAAAACGCGATTCTCCTCATCACGTATGCTGTGCAACTCATCGAAGAACACGGGATAGCACGTGATGAAGCCCTGATTCTAGCCAGTCAGAGAAGAATGCGACCTATCTTCATGACAGCCATTTCCATGGTGCTCGGAATGCTTCCGCTTGCATTGAAACACGGTGCGGGAGCGGAAATCTACAACGGTTTGGCTATGGCGGTTGTGGGGGGACTCTCCGTCGCGACCCTCTTCACTTTGATCTTTATACCCATCGTGTATACGGTTTTGGACGATCTCAAGAATCGTATTTGGAGGGTTAAACCGATAGATTTCGACAGCGCACTTTCGGATGGTCCCGGAAGCACGCGAATTTGATAATTGTCTGTACTGGATTGAGAGTTCACAATTCTATCCGTTAATATAGATCATCTTAAAGATGTGCCGGCACGGAGGCACGGCACCCACCAATATATAGTTGTGCATGACCGAATGTTCCTTCGGCTCGATTAAATTATTGACTAATTATCATCCTTTATGCTAAATTTAGGTCATAAGTTTTTGAATTTTTTGGGGAGGATTGACTGGATTATTAGTCAAGGAGTGTGAAATGAGAAAGATCCTATGCCTCGGCCTTATTCTTTTATGCGCGTGCAGCGCTGCTTATGCAGAGGAAGAAGAAATCTACTGGGACCGATTTCCTCCCGCAGACCCGGTGATCACCGAAGATGATTACAGTCTGGATTTTCGGGTTCCTTCAACTAAATCTTTTGGAGAGCAAGAGATTTACGACAGTTTCATCCCGCCGGAGATAGAGGCTTCGCCGGAAGAGGGAAATGTACCCCAGGCTGCAGCTCCGATTCAGCCTGCCCCCCGTCCCGCAGTTCGCCAGGAAACAACTCCGCGGTCATTGACTATACAGCGTCCGGCAGATCGACGTCCGGCTGCTCCGGCACAACCTCCGGCCGCCCGGACTGCTCCGAAACCGGCAGAAACCAGCCCGGGAGTCGAGTCGTTGCTACCGAGTGCAGAGTCGAAGACTCAGATCCAGGATGAAAAGAAGAGAGGCACTCCTGTTCAAGCCACAGGTGGAGAAGCCGATAAACCGTCAGGTAAGAAGATGAGATGGGGCCAGGTGGACACACAGAAGAAAGCCGATCAGCCCGCTCCCGAGCAGCAATCCGATCAAAAATCGAAATTTCAGTGGGGTCGTCAATAATTATTAAGACCAATATGTTTTCAAAGCAGTAATACAGGGAACCTGTCTTGTAAGATAGGTTCCCGGGCCCACTAAAAAATCTATCACTTTCCATATCAGTCCTTAGCCGGATCGTTCACTATTTTCCTGTCAATAACAGCCTTTTCTTCAGCCGAAATTACGTGGCAATTCTTTCGTTTGCGTCAGCGGCCACTCGCATAAGCCTGCGATTCATCTGAAGTTCTTGAGAGGTTCCTTATTGTATGCTAAAGTATGTTAGTTAGCCAATTGCCGATCGCTTAAGGAACATTATTATCGTTCCATGAGTAAAAATTGCTGAGGGGGCTTAAAATGAGACAATTGATCTTCTTAATCACGGCAATCATCCTGTTGTGTGCATCTGTATCCGGAGCACAAGACACCCCCCGTGACAAGCCAATCTTGATAGTGCCACAAATCAACATGTTTCCTAATTCAGAGATCAAATCCGATGAAATCCTGCTCGGCCTTTTTCCGTCAAACGTCGGCCCTCTGATTTTACCCGCGAAGATTACCGTAACCTATGGCATCGATCATCAGCGCAACAAGATCGTACGTGCCGAGGTTGGCTTTCCCGAACAGCCGCTCTTCCTGATCAAAGGATTGCCGGATTTGAAAACCGGCCCTGTGAGGACAGCATTTCTCGGTGACAGGTTCATCTATCCCGGCGAATCCGTTCTGTTCATGACCCCGTGGGAATCCACGGACAATGCTCGGGAATCACATCCATTCGTTCGGGTTTTTGGCAATGTCATCAAGGCCGGCCCAAAAACATTTGTATGCAACTATAAGGCAGAGTTCACTGACGGTGAGAAAACTCAAGTATTGGACTACTACAAAACCCGGAATCGACCGGATATCCAGGATCCTGCTCCCAGAGCGGTGCTTGATCTGACGGAGCATGGCATTAAGTACGATTTAACGAAACACATGGAACTTCCGACACTGCTTTGGGCAGGAGACATCGATTCGGACGATAAATTGGATCTTTTTATGTGGTGGCCCTGTCCGGGAAGATCCGCGGGAGTGTACACGTTGTACCTGTCGTCGCTTGCACAGGAAGGCAATCTTTTCGGCAAATTACAGGTCGGCGTACACACGTATTATGACTGTCCTCCGGAAGAGAGCAGACAGTAAATGGAATTGTGCTTCCGTCGCAGGAATGCCAATGTGAATTGTTGCGACGCCATGGCAGGCAGTAATTGCTATTCTTCCTCATCACATGACGAAAAGAGAGGAAGTTCAGGTTGTTTCACTCCCTTGAATCCTGCCCTGTGGATGGGGCAAGGTCCATGCCGGAGAATGGCTTCCCGGTGAGATTTGGTAGCATATCCCTTGTGCTTGTCGAAACCGTACTGGGGGTACTCGTCGTGAAATTGCATCATAAGCCGATCTCTTGTGACCTTTGCGACGATTCCCGCAGCAGCAACCGAGAATGAAAGCCTGTCACCCTTCACGATGGTCATTTGGGGTAATTCGACCGGCAATTTCATATTACCGTCTATGAGGAGATAGTCCGGCGGCGGCTCGATTGCATCGATCGCCTGTTTCATAGCGAGCTTCGTCGCCTGATAAATGTTGATTTCATCAATAATTCGGGACGATACGATGCCGATACCGACAGATGCGGCTCGTTCCATGATTTGCGTGTAAAGAGCTTCCCGAACGGGCGCAGTCAGCAGTTTGGAATCATTGACTTCCGTTATAGGAGCCGACGCATGCATGATTACTGCTGCGGCAACCACAGGTCCGGCCAGCGGACCTCTGCCGGCTTCGTCGACACCGGCTATTCTGCGGGCTCCATGTGAGAGCGCTTCTTCCTCGAAACGGAACGACACGACAAACTCCCCGGTAAGTTTGACTCCAGGCAACCATCTACCCTCCGCAAAACATTCGACAAACCAAAAGAAGTCTCAAAAATACGCTTATGGCAGGAATCTGTAAACTACAATTTAAACGATCTGGTTGGCAGGTTTGCGCAGGATTTGACGATTCGACATCATATCAGTGGTGAATTCCTGGAAAATAGGCTACCTGGATACGGTTGTTTTCAGAGAACTTGACGCTCGCGCGTATGAGGCTGGCATTTACCCGGGGTTTTTCCCATGAGAGGTTAGTAGATGATATTGCGAAAAAAAACCCGTTCTTCTGCAATTAATGGTTGACGAATTCCGGACAATCTCTTATAAGTTCGACCACTCAGAACTCTTAGTTCAAATGAGCTTCTTTTCGAGGCATTTGAATTATTCTGGGGCGGGCTGTCGTGATAAGCCTCGACCATGATTTTGCATGGCGTGACGGATTTCCGTTTCTCCTCCCGTCTGCCTTCTGAAACCTCCCGCCGCAAACTGAAGATCACAATCGAATATCAAAGCTGATGGCTACAGCTTTGCCCGTTGCTCCGTGAGTTGCGACCAGTCTCGAAGTTTGTCTTGGAGAAGCGGTGAACTAACTCCGGTAAAAGGGAGAAGTTTTTGAATGGAAGGGAATCATGACAATAAGCTTTGACCATTACATGCATTCGGTTTCCGAAATGGATTTCCGGAAATTGAACTTGAATTATCTTTTCGCCGAGAGGTTTTGCAGATTCACCAGGGAGCTGCTTTTATCGGATAAGCCCGAATGGCAATCCGAGAATGTCGTTGTGTACGAAACGAATGCCTTCAAATTGAGACAATTCACGCCTCTGAGGTCCGGTCCTCCTTTGCTGATTCTGCCACCACAAGCAGGTCACCATTCCTGCATAGCGGATTATGCTTTGCCGGACCAGTCGCTGGTCGCGTTATGCGGGAGGCACACGGATAGCACGATATACGCTGTTGAATGGAAGAGTGCCGATATTTCCCGATGCCACGAAACCATAGACGATCTGGTGAACCAGGTCCGCCATTGCATCCGTTTCATCGGATGCAATGTTCACGTTATCGGCTTGTGCCAAGCAGGATGGCTTGCGAGCATCTACGCCGCTCTCTTCCCGGATGACATTTTGTCCCTCATACTTGGGGGCGCTCCCATCGATTTCACCGCGGGCGGAGGAAAAATCCAGGAAATGGTCCAGAGTCTTCCCCTTGCCTTTTATGCTTCGCTCGTTCAAATGGGAAACGGCGTCATGAAGGGCAGGTTCATCGTGGACGGGTTCAAGAATATGAACGCGTATGATCGGTATATCGGGGATTATGTGAGACTCTACTCGAATCTCGATAATCCTGTCGCAGTTCAGCGCTCACGAAAATTCCGAACCTGGTATGAGTACACCCAGGACCTGGCGGGAGCATGGTACCTGCAAGCAGTGTATGAACTGTTCAAAAGAAACAGATTGGTGAGAGGCAAACTCAAGGTCATGGGAAGACATGTTCGCCTTGAGGAAATTACCTGTCCAGTGGTCCTCATTGCAGGAGAGAACGATGACATTACTCTCGAACCACAACTGTTCAACATGGAAAAGCATGTTTCAGGTTCGGTGTGGAAGATTATGATTCGCAAATGCGGACATATCGGTCTTTTCATGAAAAAAGACGCTCTGGAGAATTATTGGACCCACGCTCTGGATTACGTGTTGGGAAAACAGGAGGAACAGACTGCAGTCGCAATGTAGCGAATCTCGGTTTCTACGAGTTCGCAGTCAAAAGGAGGACACATTGGGGCAGAGGTGCTTCGAGATTTTATGGCGAATGCCAAAAATTCTAACGTTTATCCCATGCTCCAATACAAGATCCTATTGGGGGACCGGCGTCCCAGCGTCCCGAGACTGTCTCAAAAATCGAAATTTATCCCAGACCGTGGCACGAAGTTCTCATCATCCTCACGGCCTGATTGTAGGGGCGCCCCTCGTGGGTGCCCGGTAGTGACCGGCCTCAGTGCCGGTCATTCCGGGAAGGGCAGGCACGAGACCTGCCCCTACGAGGATGATGAATCGTGGCACGATCTTTGCGCATTCGAAAATTTTGAGACAGTTTCTCCCTGGCAGCACATTCTACTGATATCATTGATCATATTGAAGATGTGCCGGCACGGAGGCACGGCACCCACCAGTATTTCTATTCTTCAATCGGACATTCATTTTGGCAATTGTCAGAGAGCGCTGAGCCCAGTGGCTCGGCCGAACGCAAAGCTAGGAAATGAGCCGCGCTAAGGGCATAATCCATTACTCGAAAAGAGCCGCGCCCAGTTCACGGATCCGGGATATTCCAATTCCAACTACTTCTCTGCTTTTGGGGAATTGATCCAGATTAGACACAGGCCCCACAATGCGAGTGTATCCAAGTCGACTGGCTTCGTGTAACCGAGCTGATGCCCTGGAAACACTGCGAATCTCTCCGGCGAGACCTATCTCTCCAAACACCAGAGTTCCGGAAGGTATGCTCTTGTCGAGGAACGATGAGAGCATTGCCGCTGCGATTGCAAGATCCGTGGCCGGTTCGATGGCTCGAATGCCACCCACCGCATTGAGAAAGATGTTCTGATCTCCAAGAACAAGCCCGAGTTTTTTCTCCATCACCGCAATAATGAGTGCGAGTCGTTGAGCATCGATACCAATGCATGTGCGGCGTCCCTGGCCCGGTACGGGTCCGGTGACAAGCGCCTGCACTTCGGCAAGAATAGGACGGGTTCCCTCCACGAGAGCCGTTACAGCCGATCCGGATGCATCACGCGGTCTTTCCGACAAAAACAATTCTGACGGATTGGCAACTTCAGACAGACCTGCATCCGTCATTTCGAATACACCGATTTCACTTACCGATCCGAAACGATTCTTGACAGCACGAAGAATCCGATAGGGGTGGCCTCTCTCTCCCTCGAAATAGAGCACTGCATCAACCATGTGTTCCAGCAGTTTGGGACCTGCAAGATCCCCGTCTTTGGTCACGTGGCCCACGATGAAACACCCTGCTGACCCGCGCTTTGTCGTCTGGAGCAATCGACCTGCCACCTCGCGAATCTGCATCGGACTGCCCGGGTGGGAATCGGAAGCTCTCGAAAAGACGGATTGCACGGAATCCAAAACCATCACTGACGGAGCTGCCTGGCTCACTTTATCCAGAATCGTCTCCAGCTCGTTTTCAACCAGCACCAGGAAACCGTTTCCGGCAAGTCCCAACCTGTCGGCCCTCAATTTGAGCTGTTCGAAGGATTCTTCTCCGGAAACATAGAGAACCTTTTCGCCTTTTCGTGACAAAAGCCCGAGCGCCTGCATGAGCAACGTTGTCTTCCCGATACCCGGATCGCCACCCACCAGTATGACGCTTCGCCGGACCACTCCACCGCCGAGGACTCTGTCCAGCTCATGAATCCCTGTGTTTAGGCGGGGTTCATGAAGGCTTTGGACCTCTGAAAGGCACATCAGATCGTTCTGTTCGTCCGGGGAGACCACGCGAGCAGGTCCACCTCCCTTTGAGACGGAGACCTGCTTTTCCCCGATGGTATTCCATTGTCCGCATCCGGGGCATCTTCCCATCCATTTCAGGAGTTGCTTGCCGCACTCTGCACATATGAAAACAGTTTCGTTCTTCACGTTGCTCCTGTGTTGGTTCAAGTCTGAGCCGTCAATGACACACACGCAGGTGTGCCCTACCAAGATGCCTGACCAGACTTTTAATAGTGATTGCCAAAAACTCTGACGTTTATCCCATGCTCCAATACAAGATACTAGTCGGGACAGGCGTCCCGGCGTCCCGAAACTGTCTCAAAAATCAAAATTTGTTCCAGATCGTGGCACGAAGTTCTCATGGTCTTCACGGCCTGATTGTAGGGGCGCCTCTCGTGGGTGCCCGGTAGTGACCGGCCTCCGTGCCGGTCATTGCAGGAGGGCAGGCACGAGACCTGCCCTTACAAAGATGATGAATCGTGGCACGATTTTTGTGTATTCGAGAATTTCGAGACACCCTCTCCCTGCCGGTCCATTCTAGCGATATCATCGATCATATTGATATATGCCGGCACGGAGGCACGGCACCCACCAATATCCTATCTTCAATCAGACACTAATTTGGGTAATTGCCGGATTCCTCGAACACGGGTGTGCGCGTAAAAGCGAATCGTGGTAGAATTCTTCCATGACTCAAGCGCATTACCGCACTCTTTCTTCCTGGCTAAAGCAAATCTTCGGAGAGCCGGTCCGAAAAATCAGCATCGATGTTGGATTAGGATGTCCCAACCGTGTTTCGTCCCCTGGCTGCATCTACTGCAACCCTCGCGGGTCCGGAACTGGTGCCCATGCGAACGGGTTGACAGTATCCGAACAGGTTGCCCGGGGAATAGAGTTTCTTTCTCATCGCTACGGATGTCAGAAGTTTATAGCGTACTTTCAATCATATACGAATACCTATGGCCCTCCGGAACTGCTGGAGTCCTTGTACAGGGAGGCTTTGGCCGACCAGCGAATAGTGGGACTCTCCATAGGAACTCGGCCGGATTGCGTACCCGATGCGGTTCTGGACATGATAGTCGAGATTCGGAAAGAGAAACTCGTCTGGATAGAATACGGCCTTCAATCTGCACATGCATGGACTCTTGCACGTATCAATCGCGGGCACGATCCTGAAGCATTCTTCGATGCCGTGCGTCGGACACGCAGCCGGGACATTCCGGTAGTCGCGCACCTGATTCTCGGATTACCGGGCGAATCCGTTCAGGATATGGTGACCACCGCACGGGCGGTTTCCGCTGCCGGAGTAAATGGCGTAAAATTGCATCCACTCTACATAATCAAGGGAACGGAACTGGAAAACATGCTGCAAAAGGGTACCTATGCTCCTCTAACTGAAGAGGACGCCATAGATATGACATTGTCAGTCATTCAGGCACTGTCTCCTGAAATTGTGGTGCATAGACTGACTTCGGACCCGCATCGGGATGAGCTCGTCGCTCCGCTGTGGATGCTCGACAAACGGGGTGTGAGATCCAGATTGGAACAGGCACTGCGTTCCCGGGATATTCGGCAGGGAACAACATGGGGGCGGGCTTCATTAGTTGACGAAGAACAAACTGCACCGCTTCAACTGCATACTATCGATGCCGCCGATCAAAGTCGCAAATGGTAGTGTGTAGAAGTGAGGCAACGCGGATTCGAATTGAATCACATCAAAGGATAACAACTACTCTAAAACAAAAATTACTTCCGCGGTTACACGATACTCTTGGATGGAACCACCTTCGCACATTACTCTGAATTCCGTGATTTTCATGCCGGTAATGTTACGAAGTGTCTTGTTCGCTCGCTCGAATGCAAGCATAACAGCATCATCGAAGCTATTGGGGGATCCGGCTACAACCTGGGTAATTCGGGCTACTCTTCCTTCTGCCATTGTCTTCCCTCCCTTGCCCGGCTGCCTCACAGGTTCAGAGTAGATAAAACACGCATCCGTTGTCAACTTTTCTCGGTTTTGTCCGCTTTATTTTTTGTTCTGGTTCTCGAGCTCTTCTTTTCCGGCCCGAGTTCCTCCTGCATAAGCGATTTCAGCTTCATAATTTCCGATTCACTCAAGGGCCGCATTGCTCCGGTGGCGAGATCGCCCAGTTTGAAGGGGCCGAATGCTATGCGTCTGAGTTTTCTCACCGGATAACGGATTATAAAGAAAATACGTTTAATTTCGTTTTTCTTTCCCTCATGGAGAGTCATTCTGATCCAGGTAGTAGTCTTTTGCCGTTTAATTACACTGTAATCGACTACTCCCACGCGGTCCCCTTCACCAATGCTCATTCCTTTTTTTATTGCGCTCAGGGCGCGGTCGTCGGGATTTCCCCGTACCTTCACAAGGTAGGTCCGTGGAATCTTGTTCCGGGGATGGCTCAGTTTCTGTGCCAGTTGACCGTCATTGGTCAAAACCATGAGGCCTTCTGCATCGAAGTCCAATCGCCCGACCGGAAAAAGATGTTTTTTCATCTTCTTCACGAAGTCACCGACACATGGGCGTCCCTCAGGGTCGTCCATGGTGGAAACCACATGCCTGGGCTTATTGAACAGATAGTAGGACTCCACTTTCTCCGGGGGCTGGAGAAGCTTTCCATCAATCTTAATGTGGTCTTTTTCCGGGTCCGCTTTTACCGTCGGATCCACAATCACCTGACCGTTGAGCGTGACTCGACCTTCCAGGATCATCTCTTCTGCGCCCCTGCGAGATGCCAATCCCGAATCCCGAATAATCATCTGTATTTTTTTCTCAGCCATGGGGACACAATTCCGAGATATAAGTTTACGATCCGATGTCGTTCGTGAAAAAAGAGACTTTCATACAATATGCTGAAAAACGGCCTTTATCGCCTTCGACGCCGCCCGATTTTCCAATGCAGTGAGTGCCTCTCTGTACTGATCGATCATGAAACGGTGAGTGACAAGTTCCGTAATGGGAAGACTTTTTCCCAACGCCATTTCCAATGCAATATCAAAGGTCTCTTTGCCCTGAGACTCGGTTCCGGAAAAAGAGGGTCCGAAAACGCGAATTCCTCTCAACATAATTGCAGTCATGTTGATATTCGAAAAACCTTTCATCCCCATGACAACAACTTTCTTCTCTTCTCCGGCAAGATACAGCGCGTCTTCCACATTATCCCTGATTCCCGTGGTTTCGTACACCAGATCCGCGCCGCCTGCAATCGTCGGACGATGAGGGCTGACATAATGAACTTTCTTCTTCAGAAAGTCACCGGCAAACTCGAAGGCAGTGCCGCGCCCATGGGTAAAACCGACCTGCACATTCGGATGCGCTGTTCGAGCGCGATCTTCTTCAAAAGAATGCTCGGCTAAGACGAGAATACGATTATGATATCCTAACACATTCAGAGCCATCAGTGTCAGAAGTCCAAGAGAACCGGCTCCTATCATGATAATTGTATCATTCGGAGCAGGTGGGTGCTGCAAAACCGCTCTCAGAGCACGGGCAAACTCCGGAACCATGATCATTTGGTCGGTTTCCACAGATCGAGAAATTGTCCGGACCTGAGATTCGTGTGCGAGGAATGAATCTGCCCATCCACCGGAAGTGTTCTTGCAGGCTCCAATCATCATCCCCGGTCCTGGAAACGGACCCCAGAAATTGCGGCACATGGAATAGTTGCCTGAGCTGCACGGATCGCACAGTGGGGTAATTCCTCGTGCCTGGCATGCGATAACCGGATTCACCACAACCCGTTCGCCCAACTCGACTCCCTGGACCTGTTGGCCGATTTCCGTTATAATTCCTATATTCTCGCACCCGGGTACAAAGGGAAACGAGAGAAAACCGGACAGAGCCAGCCAGTCATTGCGGATAAAAAGCGCTTCATCGAAATCCGATATAGCGGAATAAATGGATCTTATTTTGATCCAGTGGGGCGCAGGATTGGCAGGTTCGGCGGTTTGAATCAACTCAAGGCTAATTGCGGCGGGGGACTCGATATTGCGCAAGAATTTGGTCTTAACTCTGTACCATGCTTCATTCTTGACCCCTACGTTGGCGACCAGTGCTTTCATGATAGCCTCTCTCCCCATGATTCCAACCGCTCTGGTTGATAATGTGCCGGGAAGGTTTTGTCAAGAACGAGCAATGGGAAAATAGAGCTTTAAAGCGGCGGCGAAACTTGACAATACAAGTGTCCTCGCACATTCTTAATTAATGAGGCCGGCAGATTGCCCGACCTAAATTTTCGTGTTATATTGGGTTAGTAATCTCAGACAAGTGAACGGAGCATATTCTTGAACGGCATATACAAGAACTTGGGCCTATGGCTGGTTATATTTTTGGTAATGATCTTTTTGTTCCATCTGTTTAACCAGACCAAGTCTACTCACAAAGATATAACGTACAGCCAGTTTCGACAGGATGTCGATCAGGGTGCTATCAAATCGGTGACTCTTCAGGGGAACCGGATAAAAGGGATGTATGTTGACGGGAGCGGCAATTTCAAAACACTTGCTCCTTCGGATCCCGATCTGATCCCTACTTTGATGAAGCATAAGGTTGACGTTCAGGTTATGCCCGAGGATGACAATCCCTGGTATTTGACAGCCATAATTTCATGGCTGCCTATGATATTTCTCATAGCGATTTTTGTCTTCTTCATGCGCCAGATGCAAGCGGGTGGCGGAAAAGCCATGAGTTTCGGCAAAAGCAGAGCCCGCCTGATTTCGGAGTCACAAAACAAGATAACGTTTCAGGATGTAGCCGGTGTGGAAGAGGCAAAAGAGGAACTCAAAGAAATTATCGATTTTCTGAGAGATCCCAAGAAGTTCACGAGACTGGGTGGAAAAATTCCCAAGGGCGTGCTGCTCATGGGAGGACCGGGCACCGGAAAGACCTTGCTGGCTAAAGCTGTTGCCGGCGAGGCGAGTGTGCCGTTTTTCTCCATTTCAGGATCGGATTTCGTGGAAATGTTTGTCGGTGTGGGTGCATCCCGGGTGCGAGACCTTTTCATACAAGGTAAGAAGCACGCGCCCTGCATTATTTTCGTAGATGAAATCGACGCTGTGGGACGTCATCGTGGAGCAGGACTCGGAGGCGGCCACGACGAACGTGAGCAAACCCTCAACCAGCTCCTGGTGGAAATGGACGGATTTGAAACCAATGAAGGGGTAATCCTAATCAGCGCGACCAACCGGCCCGACGTACTGGACCCGGCACTGCTCAGACCGGGACGATTCGACCGACAGGTTGTGGTTCCTCCGCCCGACGTGCGTGGGCGCACTGCTATCCTGAAAGTGCATACGAAAAAGACTCCGATAGCAACGGATGTAGAATTGGAGACCATCAGCAGAGGCACTCCGGGATTTTCCGGTGCAGATCTTGCCAATCTGGTCAATGAGGCTGCTCTGAATGCTGCTCGCAGAAACAAGAACCAGATTGAAATGGCGGATTTTGAATTCGCAAAAGATAAAGTGCTCATGGGCGGCGAACGCAGGAGCCTCGTGATAAGCCTGGAAGAGCGACGGAATACGGCATTCCATGAAGCGGGTCACGCCTATGTGGCTCGTATGATGCCGGGGACCGACCCGATTCACAAGGTAACCATTATTCCTCGAGGCCGAGCACTGGGCGTTACCCAGCAGTTGCCGTTGGATGACCGGCACACCTATGACAGAGACTATCTCCTGAGCCAGATAGCGGTTCTCATGGGGGGTAGGGCTGCAGAGGAGATCTTCCTGGAACACATGACCACGGGCGCGGGAAACGATATTCAACGTGCAACGGAGTTGGCACGAAAAATGGTCTGCGAATGGGGCATGAGCGACGCAT
This sequence comes from Desulfomonile tiedjei DSM 6799, assembly GCF_000266945.1. NCBI lineage: Bacteria > Pseudomonadati > Thermodesulfobacteriota > Desulfomonilia > Desulfomonilales > Desulfomonilaceae > Desulfomonile > Desulfomonile tiedjei. Next base: position 110,431 of record NC_018025.1, on the reverse strand, counting down.
TGGGGCCCCTCACCTTCGGTCAAAAGGAAGAACAGATCTTTCTCGGCAAAGAATTTGCCCGGCACAGAGACTATTCCGAGCATACTGCTGTTCAGGTGGATGATGAAGTTAGACGCATCGTCACTGAAAATTACAAAATTGCTCGAAAAATCCTTGAAGAGAACAAAGAGGTGCTGGAGCGAATAGCAGAGGCACTGCTCGAACGCGAGACCCTCGATGCCAATGAGATCGAGAGCCTTATTCAAGGCAAGAAATTGCCCGATGTGACCCCGCCTCTTCAAGAAACCAAGCAAGATGAGGAAAGGGGCCGTGTCCAGGTATCTCTCGATGACGGAAAAGTCATAGTCAGCGGTACCCCTGCCGCTGGGCCGGAAAAAGCATAGATCGGCTTCTTTCTTTTGAAACGATCTGATGATTGATGCCAATTGGCGTTCAAAATCCCCCCATTCCACCTTTAATGAAGGGAGGTTAGAGGGGATTTTCGTCTGACTTTGAAAGCAAATTGGCACGAAAATAGATCCTCGATGCAGGCGCATCGGGGATTTTCATATCCAATATGCCGGGTGGACGTATGGATCCTCTCTTCATTCCTTTGCCGCGAACCATTCTTGATGCACGAAATCGTACCCTCGTTATGGGTGTGATCAACACCACCCCGGATTCCTTCTCTGATGGCGGAGTCCACTATGAAAGGCGCGACGCTGTTGCATCCGCTCTCAAGATGCTCGACGACGGAGCAGACATCCTGGACATAGGTGGTGAAAGTACCCGGCCGGGATCTTCGTACGTCGATGAGACCGAAGAACTGCGAAGAACTATACCGGTGATCGAGGAAATCATCCGCTCACGACCCGATGCAGTGATCTCGATCGATACTCGTCGAAAAAACGTAGCTGAGACTGCCTTTAATGCCGGGGCACAGATAATCAACGATATTACGGGCTTCAGAGATGACCCCGATCTCGTGCCATTTGCTCGAGACAGTGGTGCAGCTCTCATTGTCATGCACATGCTGGGTACTCCCAAGACCATGCAGCAGGAAATCCGCTATGAATCGTTTCCTGGAGATCTTTACGGGTTTTTCGAGGAACGCATTGCTGTGCTCGAGGGAGCAGGAATATCTCCTGAGAAAATTATCCTGGACCCTGGAGTCGGGTTCGGCAAAACCTTCGATCAAAATCTTTTACTGCTGAACCGAGTGGATTATTTCATGCCCCTGGGCAAAGCGATTCTTATGGGGCCCTCGAGAAAGGCGTTCCTTGGGAAAATTCTTGACGAGCCTGTTCCCGGAAATCGCGATACCGGAACACTCGCTGCAATTGTCGCAGCCATACTCAGGGGAGCGGCGATAGTACGGGTTCACGATGTAAAGCCTGCAGTTCAGGCGTGCAAGGTAGCCGATGCAGTGAAAAGGGAACGGATAAGCGCATGATTCTCGGCATCGGTGTCGACCTGGTTCCTGTGGCACGTATGAAACGTGTACTCAGGAGCAGGTGGGCCGACCGATTTGTATCACGAGTGTTCCTGCCGGAAGAAATAGTTCATTGTAAGAGTGCCCCTGATCCGGCTCAGAGTTATGCAGCACGATTCGCGGCCAAAGAGGCAATGGCAAAAGCGCTCGGAACGGGCTTCACCCGAGGAGTAGGTCCGGGGAATATTCTTGTCGCGGGAAGTGAGGCATCCCGTCCTGAGATCATTCTTACAGGCCGTGTAAGCGAGCTGGCAAAGGACATGCAGATCAGGTCGATTCACGTCTCTTTATCGCATACACAGGAAACTGCAGCCGCTTTCGTGGTTGTAGAGACAGTATGAGCATCTTCGCTGCTCGTTGAAAGAAACATTTTCTCAGTCGGATTCAATCTGTTTATCAAATTCTTTCCAGAACTTCCGCTCGCACCGTTCAACACACCGGGCATACAATCTCATTTGAGAATCATAGATTCCTCGGCCGCGCCCTCCGCCGCTTCGATCTTCTCCGATCCACTGACGGCAATTCTGTAAACACAGTTCACGTTCGGATGCTGGGCTGTCCGATTCGCCATATGCGGTCATGACAAAGGTCTGAGCAAGCAAAAGTACTACTGCGGCAACTCCATAGAGAATCTTCTTGTTCATGTCAGTGCCTCCTTTTGTACCCATTATAGCAGTGGAAGGAGGTGAGTCGCCATGGAATTGGAGAAGTGTGGTAGAACTCAAGGAGTTGGATTGTGCCTTTATAGTCTTTGCCAAAATAGATGACCGGAGACTAAGTGCAGATGTTATACCATTTCGCAATTATGCATATAAGATAGCGCAGGCTGAGGTGTTCTGAGCGGAGTGATTAGACGGCTTTGCGTCGTCCGGAGCGAAGGATACCTCCAGCCTGGTATCCATTCAGTTATACGTGGGGAAAATCCCCCCTCCCCCCTTTATAAAAGGGGCTGGGAGGATTTGAATCGGACAAAACTTTCGGCAACACTATAACTCAGCTATGAGCGCTAATATGGCTGAGACGTGCCGACCGGCAAGAGAAATTCTTGTCTTTCCAGGTTTTTTTTGCATAATTCTTACTTGGTTGAAATGAAACTCGATTTAACGATCCGGCACCTGGAACCATTAGCGAATGTGATTGTCTTATAAGTGATTGTTTTTTCAGAAAAATAGCTGATTTCGAACGAAAGTAAGGCCTTTCGATGAAATCTTAATCTCCTGACGTCCGCTTGTCTATGGTGGAAAATACGGCTGAACACGAGTATTATTCTCATGCCCAGGTAATCGCTACCGCTGAACAAGACCCATCCAGCCCGGCAGTCGACATGATCGATTGCCTGGTTATCAACCCTTATGCAGCCACTGTCTCTCGCTCATCTTGAGTCGAGATCTGAATAGCGTAAAGAAATGAAAGCATTGAGAAAAAAGATAATAGATTCCGCAGAGAAGCGGAAAAAACAAACATGGCATCAACGAAAGAAATGGAAGCCTGTTGTTCAGGAAGAGTCAATTCCAAGAGCTCATAATGCGGTGTTACCGCTCCTGGCCCATATCGGAAAACCCGAACCGACACCCTTCGTGCCCGATCCTTTTCAAATAGAAGCTCTGGAGAGAATTCTCAGGGAAGACGTGGTTGTCAGTGCTCCGACCGGATCCGGCAAGACATGGATTGCAGTTCAAGCTGCAAAAGAATACCTTGTACGGGGTTGCGGCATCTGGTACGCCACTCCACTCAAAGCCTTATCCAATGCGAAGTATGAAGAATTCGGCGAAATATTCGGAAGAGAACGAATAGGCATTCTCACGGGTGACCGCAAGGAAAATCCTGATGCGCCCATTATAGTGGGTACAACGGAAATCCTGAGAAACCAGCTCTACGATGCAATGGAGTCAGGCCGCGACCTTGCTGTAGACATTGTGATCCTTGATGAAGCGCATTATCTCGGCGACATCGATCGAGGTGTTGTCTGGGAAGAAGTCCTGATTTACCTGCCGGAGCGCGTACGCGTACTACTCCTTTCGGCGACCATCTCCAACGCCGAAGATGTGTCCCGATGGCTCATGCACGTGCGCAAAACCACGTGTTCCGTGGTGCAAGCTACCGAAAGACCTGTTCCCTTGCATGTCATGTTTTTGACTCCGCAGAATCTTCTCACGCCTTTTTTCAGGGGCAGCAGACTTTTTCCAAAGGTTCAGAGCTATCTTAAGACCGAAAAGGGGCACAGGCGTTTCGGGGCAAGCCCATTTCCGGATATGAATCGTATCATGTCGGTTTTACGGGAATTTCAACTGCTGCCCGCGATTATCTTTCTCAAATCAAGGGCCGATTGTGACAAGGCATTGGAATCGCTCAATCCTTCTCCTCTGGATCCGGAAGAAGGAGGATTCAGTGAAGCAGTAATGTCCGAATCCAAGAATTTTCCTGAATTGAGTGCTCAAAGACAATTCGACCAACTCCTGACACGAAGAGCGGGGTCCCACCACGCAGGCCAACTGCCGGGTTGGCGATTACTCATCGAGCGTATGATGGTGGCGGGGCACCTGGAAGTCATATTTTCTACATCCACTGTTGCCGCAGGAGTGAATTTTCCGGCTCGAACGGTCGTCCTGTTGCAGAGCGATCGGTTCAATGGCAGAACTTTTGTGGACATGACCTCAACGGATCTTCACCAGATGACCGGCCGAGCGGGACGAAGGGGCATGGACAATGCCGGGTTTACACTCATTATTCCCGGTAGGTACATGGATCTCCCGTTGGTCAGAGAATTGTTGCTTTCAGAACCCGAGCCGCTGCAATCGAGAATCGGCGTTAACTTTTCTATGGTTTTAAATCTGTTGCTTTCTCATGATCCGGCCGGGGTGCAGGAATTATTGGGATACTCATTTTCCGCTTTTCACGTTAATCCCAAAAGAGCTGAAAAGGTGAAACGATTCCTTCAGACGAATTTCAGGAAACACTTAAGCTTGCTACAAGAGCTCAATTATATAGATGAAAAAGGTGTCCCCACACATGACGGTCGATGGGCTGCAAGACTCAGGCTCGATCATCCCCTTTTGATCGCGCAGTTGATTCGGGAACGAGAATTCAGCGACCTTAATTCCAAGCAGTTAGCGGCACTGATGGCGCCGTTTGTTATGGATAAAGATAAGGAAATCGTTATCAGCCGGGAACTTTGGCAACGAACGAACCCCCTGTGGAAACGTTTCCGCAGCATGCTTCAGAAGCTCAAACCACTCGCCGAGTTATTGATAAACCGTGGATTCGATGTGCCCAATATCATGTTCTGGCCCGCTGCAGCAGTGTTCCTGTGGGCGGAGGAAGTAGAATGGGGCGAGTTGATCGAAAACGTGGATGCAGATGAAGGCGATCTGGCAATGCTCATTTTGAGGACCGCGGACCATCTCAGACAACTCCTGTCTCTGGAGAAAGAGGAGCCGAAATTGGCTGCGACGGCAGCAAAGGCTTTGAGTTCCCTGATGAGAGCTCCTCTCGTCTGACCGGGTCTTTTCTGCAATTGTATGGTGTTTCTCAAAAAGCTCTGAAGTAATTCGATGCCTGTAAAGAGACTGTTGGTATTGCCCGGCGTGGCTGTCGGGCACAATAGATGGGTTCATCTACAGCAACTCTCATAATTAGTGACGGATTGAGGATAAGATTATTGGTGGGTGCCGGCTTCCGTGCCGGCACATCATCAATATGATCAATGATATCGATAGAATGGACCGGCAGGGACGCCGGCCCCTACCATAATCCTTGCCAAAAGTCTTGTCTGATTCAAATACCCCCAGCCCTCTTTACGAAACGGGCCTAAGAGGCAGGCCTGGATGCCACCACTGTCACTTTCGAGAATCACGCTATCACTTGGGAGAGTCTTTTTGGGAGGTAGCAGGGAGGACTTTCTGTAAAATCCTTCCCTGCAAGTTCGGAGGATTCGCTCTTATCAGGAGAGTTCTGAAGTTATCTTCATAATCTGCTCTTGAATCACTCTTTCCACTATGGTGAGCAGTTTGGACCGTATTTCCTCACGGATAATCGAAACCACTTCATCACGTTTGGGCAGCAGGCCTTTGGCATGCTCGTCAAACAGCCCTCTTGACACACTCTCTAACCAGATACGTTCCGGCAGAGCATTGTGGATTGCTTCCGTGATGCCGAGCGTCAGGGTCTCCTGGAGGCGTTCCTTCTGCGGAAGAGCAGTGACTACGGATTTCAGCATTTGATCGGTAGTGGGGAGGAGTTGAGAAAACGCCTTCTTTATTTCAGGTTCAGGCAATACGGTGCTGATTCTGTCTTTCAAAATGTTCTGGAACGATGTGGTTGCTTCGTACCGAGCAGGGAGCAACGAATCGATCTTCTGTGCTACCTGTTGCATAACGGCTTCGGTGGTCGGCAATTGCTGGAGAGCTTCTTCCAGTCTGCTCATAAGTATTTCCTGGCTGGGAATCACACTCATGGCAGCATCGATGCGGCCCATTACCATATCGGGAGTCGGCATACCGGATAGTGCCTGATCGAGTTTCGCTTCCATGGCTTCTTTCGTGGGAATCACACGGAGGGAATTGTTGATTCTCTCATGTACTATATCCGCGGAAGGTAGAGCGGCGAACGCATTATCAAGTCGTATCCGAATATATTCTTGCGAAGGCATACCTCGGAGGGCTTGATCCAGCCGTTCGGCAACTAATTCCGGAGAAATGGCTCTGGACAGAAGCGTGTCAATCTGCTCTTTTACAAAGTTTCTGGAGGGAACGGCTTCCAACACCGAATTCAGTATGGAATTTATATGTTCCGGAGAAGGAAGAGCAGTCAAAGCCTGATCGAATTTCGTCGTTATCTCGTTATTTGAAGGAATGGCGCGAAGTGCGTCATCGATCTTTTCCAGGATCTGCGCTCTGGCAGGAATAGAAGAGAGTGCCTCGTCGATTCGGCCGATAATCTCTTCCTGTGGAGGAATAGACGATAGAGCCTCATCAAGTCGACCGATGATCTGCTCCTGTGGAGGAATGGCCGAAAGGGCATTGTCGATCCGACCAAGAATCTTCTCTTGAGGAGGAATCGAAAGAAGGGCTTCGTCAATTCGACCAAGTATCTGCTCTTGAGGGGGAATGGCCGAGAGCGCTCTATCGATTCGATCCATAATTTGTTCTTGAGGAGGAATGGACAGGAGCGCATTATCGATGCGCTGTTCAATGTGTTCCCGTGTGGGAATGGCCCCAAGAGCATTGTCTATACGTGTCAGCACTTCCTCCTGCGATGGAAGCACCGTAAGCGCATCATCAATGCGCCGCAGAATCATTTCCGGCTCAGGAATGATTGCAAGCTTCTCATTGATGCGTTTTTCCAGCTCTTCTCTTGAAAGCCAGGCAAACACTGAATCAATACGCTCGAACACTTCCTTGTCCGACGGGAGAGCGCTCAGTTTTCCATCGACTCTCTCCAGAATCTCTTCTCCGGACGGAATTCCTTTGAATGCTGCTTCGATCCGAGCGTCTATGGATTCCGGCGAAGGAATTCCTTGCAGCTTCTCGTCCAATCGTTTGGAAATATCCTCTTCAGACGGAATGGCCTTGAGCGCCTCTTCAAACTTCCCGCTAAATGCGCTGAAGTCGGGAAGCTTCTCGAAGAGTTCGTCCAGCCGTTTCGTAATTTCTTCAGGAGCAGGAATGGACTTGAATGCACTGTCCACTCGCTCTGTGATCGCTTCCGAAGCAGGCAACACACTCTGAAGTGATTCTTCGACCTTCAAGGTTAACACTTCTTTGGTCGGCAACGATTGAGCGATCAACTCATCAACACGGGTGTTGATTTCTTCGCGAGTCGGCAATGAGGCAGAAAGGTTTTGAATGAGCCCCTGCAGCACTTCATCCTTGGTAGGCAGAATTGACTGCATAGCTTCCCGGAAGACCGTTACAAACTCACTGCTTGCAGGCAGCGCGCCTTTGACCGCAGAATCCATGGAAGCGGCTACATCCGATTTCAGCGGCACCCTGTCGTCAAGAAATGCCGAGAACATTTTCTTGATATCATCCGCATCTAGCTGTTGAAGAACCTGACTGTCAGAAGGAGGCGCAGCAACAGGAGGAGACGCCGGAGTCTGAGCCGCAACTGGAGCTGGAGTCGGAACGGCTGGTTCCGGCTTTGCAGGAGCGGGTTGCGGAGGAACAACATCGGCTACGGGAGGTGAGGTCTCCGACTGCACCATCGCAGGCGGAGAAGTAAACGATTTGGCAGCACTTGCAGCAGCAGCCCCTACAACTGCTCCAGCCGCCAATACCGCTGCTGTCTCGAGAGCAGGAATTTCTCCACCTGCGGGAGCTTCCTCGAAAGGAAGACCCGGTTCCTCCTCCAAGGTGATTTCGTCAAAAGAAATATCTTCTGTGACTTCGAGCATGGGCTCTTCTTCAAGCGCCGGCTCGAATACCATATCGTCACCCAGAGCGGTTTCAATGCTCACGTCTTCCAGGGAAATCTCTTCCGCCGACGAAGGCTGATCGACTACAGCAGTCTCGATACCGAACTCATCAAGAGTAATTTCACCGGCTTGATCGCTGGTCCTGTCTTCCGGATACTTTTCCGTCGGAAACTCTTCGGTCGGGAGTTCCTCTCCGAAAAACTCCTGAGTCGAAATCTCCTCTTCGCTCATTTCTTCGAGGGTCAGTTCGTCAGAATCAAATTCCCCCGCCACTTCAAGGGGTGATTCCAGTTCGAGTTCCGCACCGACAATAGGTTCTTCCGAGTCGAGATCGATCTCCCCGGCATCTTCCGGCATACTGTGATCGACGAAATCAAGACTTTCTATAGGGACTGTTTCGTCGAGATCCAGACCGATAGACTCGGCAGACGTGACCTGAACTGCCTCCAATTCTTCCTCATCTATATCCCTTATTTCAGTGTCTTCTTCGAGATCTATAATATCGACGTCCTGGGAGGCCTCCCTGATCAAGGAATCGTCATCAATAAGCAGATCGTCGGAAGTCAGCACTTTCGAGGGTTCTTGAACATCGAGGATTTCCCCGATTTCAGTATCGTCGAGGTCTATTCCCTCCACCTTGGATGTGCTGAACTCGTCCGTCCCGTCGTCGTCCACCTCGAGATCCAGGCCCATATCATCGACATCCATTTCGACGGTGATGGAGTCTCGTCCCTGGGGCTCAGAAGCTTTCATCTCTTTGGACAGGGAAGAAAAATCCGGTATTGCCTCGCCGCCGCCCATTTCCAGGTCTATACTCTCCACATCCGTGGATTCCGGTTCTCCGAAATCTCCCGGCACATCAGAGACCAATTCTATAGTCGGCTCGAATGCAGTACCATCTTCTAAATCGTCTTCGAGGCCCATATCTTCAAGATTGAGGCGAACAGTATCCTCGTATGCGTCCTCGCCACCCATCTCACCCGAATGATCGAGTTCTGCAACCAGCGTACCGGTATCGATCTCGACGGTATCGCCAACGTCGCTCGACGGTTCGTCCATGTCCATTGCTATATTGGACATTGCAAGCAATTCTTCCGTCATGTCTCCGGAATCGTCGTCAGCGAAATCAATCATGATTTCTTCGCTGCCGCTTCCCGCGTCCATCCCCAGTAGGGATTCGACGGTTTGTCGCAACACGTTTCTGTCGATCGGTTTCGTCAGATAACCGTCTGCGCCCGATCCCTGGACCTCATCCTGAGATGGAGCACCGACGCTGCCGCTCATCAAGATCACAGGAACATCCGAATAGTCCCGGGACGACTTGATACCCTTTACAACACGTTGGACCGCGCTCCAATTGGGTGAGTCTGAGAGGACTGTAGAAAGTATGATAAGATGAGGCTTTTCTTCCTTTATGGCTCGCTTGAGTTCGGAGGAACTGGAAACACTCACGAATTCATTGTCTTGCTCAAGAAAGCGAGTTACCGCCTCAAGGCTTCGAGGATCTTGGTCGGCAACGACGATCCGATAAGGCATGGAGACCTCGCAAATTTTTTGGTAAAAAATACAACAAAATCAACGCAAATGTCAACTATTTTCAAGCCTGCGCAGCAGACTTTTAACACCGAGAATTCAAGTGAGGAACTATATCTCTAAAAAAATGTCTTTAATGTCAGCTTACTTTCCAGACAGAACGAAAATCTGTATATATATTATATCCTATTTCAGTACGAGACTTCAACCGGCATTTACCGGAATTGCCATTGCCCACCATAGCATGTCTCGATAATCCGGTCATTTAGGTCCCCTCAGTCCCTTGACTTGAAAAGCGGAGCACTTTAGGATAAGTAGATAAGTCTCTGTAACTAGCTTAAAACTTGACTTTGTCCCGATATTGGACTAAGGATACAACCCGATCTGAAGAAAGGAGAATCCATCCATGCCCGAAGCTGTCGCCTCGGCATTACAAGGAAACGTTCACGATCAGAGCCTTTGGATCATCATCATGGGAGCCGGGTGGGTCGTAAAGTCTGTCATGCTGACCCTTCTCCTGTTTTCGGTTATTTGTTGGGGCATTATTCTGACCAAGAGCATTATGCTTTCACGTGCGAGAAAGCACACACAACTCTTTTTCGACGCTTTTAGAGAATCCCGAAAATTTTCTTTGCTCTACGCGGAGGCAAAACAATTTACTCATAGTCCTCTGGCCCATGTATTTAAAGCGGGATACGCGGAATTGAATCGAATTTCCAGAATTCAGCAAGCAAACCAGACCTCTACCGAAGCAGCACAGGAACCTGAGTACGAGCGGACAGGAATGGAAAACGTCATACGATCTCTTCAGCAAGCGGTTACCGCCGAGAGGACCCGTTTGGAACGAGGAGTAAATTTTCTTGCCACCACAGGGTCTGCTGCTCCATTCATAGGACTTTTCGGCACTGTCTGGGGAATTATGGAATCGTTCCGGCGAATCGGCGTGATGAAAAGCGCCTCCCTCGCTGTTGTCGCTCCAGGTATTGCGGAAGCGCTTATTGCTACCGCTGCCGGTTTGGCTGCAGCAATCCCGGCAGTTATCTTCTACAACTATTTCTTGAGCAGGATAAATGTCATTTCAAATGAAATGGACAATTTTTCTTCAGAATTAGTCAATATTATCGAGCGGATCTACTGGAAACGAAAGTAGCTTCGGGAAGGAGAAGACCATGGCATTCAGTAACGGTTCCCGAGGCAGGGCTGCTATGTCGGAAATCAACGTCACCCCACTCGTGGACGTGATGTTGGTTTTGCTCATCATATTCATGGTAACTGCCCCTATGATGCAAGAAGGAGTATCGCTCGATCTCCCTCAGGCCAAGGGGGAGCCCATTACAAAAGATCAAAAAGCTGAAGATGTTGTTATTTCGGTCAAAGGACCCGAAAGCATCGAAGTGAACGGAAAAGCTGTCGGTGAGGACAAACTTGCCGAGTACATTCTCGAAATAACCAAGAATCAAGCGGGTCGCGACGTTTACCTTCGCGCTGACAAAAGTGTCTCGTACGGATTCTTCGTTCGGATCATGGGGGCGCTCAAATCAGCGGGCGTGTCCAATCTCGGCATTATCACAACACCTCAAGAGGAGTCCTCTTCGGGCAAATGACGCCATTGCGTGACTCATCCAGGGATGCCGCATCATTCTGGACGATAGCGGCATCGCTTCTGCTCCATGCGCTGTTCATCAGCCTCGCTGTCGTGGTGTCTTACCGGACGTTTGCTCCCCCTGACAAACCTGTTGAAATATCCATGCCCGTTCGAATTGTCCAGGAGCCGGGTCTGCCTGATACAGAAAAAATCGGCTCCGCTCCTGAAGCACTGGACGAGCCTCCTCCTCTGGAACACAGTCTTGAACCGGAAAGCGGATTCAAGGCCATAGAATCGGTGAGGGAGACCATCGACCATACGGAAGTCAGAAAAGCACCAAAAGAGGCGATTACTCTTGCGAAGAGAAAAAAGCAACCTTTGAAAGTAGAGCCGCCAAAGGAACCTCCTAAAGCGGAAGCAAAGAAAAAAGAAGAGGACCCGGCCGCTTTTCTGGAAAAACGAATGGCTGCTCTCCGCAAAGAAGTAGAAAAGAGAAAGAACGATCTTGGCACTCAGGGCAGTCGACAAGCTTCCGGAAATCAAGGGAACAGTGCTGAGGCAGGCCGCGGTGAAGAGGAATTGAGCCGCTGGCTGGCTCTGGTGAAACAACGCTCGCAGGCTTATTTTTCCGTGATCGGAGAACGTCCCGATCTCAATCAAGTGACAGTCATTGGAATCAAAATTTCCGATTCTGGAGCACTCATAGACGCTTCCATTCACACAAGCTCGGGAGACCGGCAATTCGATCAATCGGCCATGCAGGCAGTTCGACAGGCCTCCCCCTATCCTCCCCCCTCGCCTGAAGTCAAAGAGAGAATAAAGCAGGCCGGCGGGCTTGCGCTCAGGTTTACATCCAGAGGGATTCAGTAGGCACCCATGTTTCTTCAGCTCAAGAAGCATTTCTTCTTTACAGTGGTAATGGCGCTCTTGACGCTTATGTACTGCGTGCCGGGATACAGTGAGCCCCTGATTATTGATGTCGATCCAACCTTGACCCTCGTAGCGGTTCCGGACCTCGTGTCTGCCGAACCCTCCCCCATCGGCGGAAAAGCACTCGCAGATGTAATCAAAGATGATTTGTATTTCACCGGACTATTTAAAACACCCGACGTAACGCTCAACATACCCCCTACAGCCTCAGGAGAGCCTGATTTCGAGAAATGGATGGAGGCACGTGTCGGAGCGCTTATTCTGGGGAATTTCAGCACAAAAGGTGAAGAACTCACCGTAGAAGTCCGGCTCTATAACATCGCACTCAAAAAGTTGGAAGTCGGCAAACGATACACAGGGAACATAAAAGACTATCGACGAATCATGCATCGGTTCGCAGACAGAGTCATGGAGAAGCTCACGGGCGTGCCCGGCTGCTTTTCCACCAAAATTGCATTCGTGGGGGACTCACAGTCACGCGAACTGTTTGTCATGGACTTCGACGGCCATAATCTCACTCCTCTCACTCGCACGAATAGCATCAATCTGTCTCCCGATTGGTCTCCGGACGGCAGAAGCATCATTTTTACGTCATACATAAGGGGAAACCCGGACGTGTGGGCTGTAGATTTTCCAGGGCTCGGGCTTCGGCCGTTGTCGTCGCGTCCGGGCCTGAACGCATCGCCGCGACATTCTCCTGATGGTAATTACGTAGCGCTATCGGCAAACGTTAATAACTTGCCTAAGATTATTGTGATAAATGCGCAAGGAAACATGCTAAAAGTGTTGACGAACGGCAGAGGAAATGATATCTCTCCCGCATGGTCCCCGGACGGCGCTGCCATGGCGTATGTGTCAGATCAAGCGGGAACTCCTCAGATTTACGTCATGTCTTCCCAGGGTGGCCAGCCGAAACGTCTAACTTTTAACAGCAATTACAATACCGATCCTGATTGGTCCCCCCGAGGAGATCTGATTGCCTTCACGGCCAGGGTCGAGGGACGATTTCAGATATGCACTATGAAACCGGATGGAACCGATTTGCGAGTACTGACGAGCGCAGGTTCGAATCAGGATCCCGCATGGTCGCCGGATGGCAGATTCATAGCATTTGTATCGAACCGGGATGGGCGGAGGCTTATCTACATAATGGATTCCCGAGGCCGGATTCAGGCGCCCGTTTCTCCAATAACGGGAAAATCGCCGGCATGGTCGAGGAATTCGTGGTGACAAGCAAGGGTCCTGGGGGTGAAAGGAGTTGAGATCCATGCCCTCTCGTCATGTGAAGCGTGGAATATTTTTGCTGCTTGCTGTCCTCTTTCTCGCGTCTGGTTGTTCCAGGCCCATTGTGAGACAGCCCGGTCCAATTCCCGGCGGTCCGGGAGCTCCCACGGTAGGCGGTCCCGTTGAGCAAGATCTTCAAGTAGTTCAGACTACTTTGAAGCCGATATACTTTGCCTACGATAGCTTCACCTTGTCGCCCGAAGCCCAATCCGCGGCTCAGTATAATGCGGAAATCCTGAAACGCGCTCCGCAATTCGGAACAGTGTCAGAAGGTCATTGTGACGAACGTGGTACTGCCGAGTACAATTTGGCGCTCGGGGATCGACGTGCCAGAGCTGTTGTGGAGTACATGGTAACTCTGGGGATTCCACCGAACAAGTTCTCCACCGTTTCGTACGGTTCCGAATTACCGGTTGATACAGCGCACAATGAAGAGGCCTGGTCCAAAAATCGAAGAGTCTACCTGCGAGTGTCTCGATGAACACCTCGGGCAACGGAACATCAGTCCTGAAACGAGAAGGCCGACTGCCGGTTTTCCGGCTGTCATGGGTACTGATCCTGGTGACGCTCGCATTGTCCGGGTGCCTCACCAGGACCTCAGGCCCCACGCTTCCCTATGTGAAGCCGGCCCAATCAGTGCCTCATACCGATCCAGGGACTGTGCATCTCGCTGCCCGGGTAGAAGAAATGGAGAACGAGATACGGCGCCTGAGGGACATGATAGAACGTGCTCAGGCCGGTGGAAACGATCGATTGGTGAAAACATTGCAGGATCGAGTTGCTTCTATTGAAAAGCATCTCGGGCTTGAAGCTCCCCGTGAGGCAAGTGCACCAGCCGCATCCCCCTCTCAGCCGACATATCCTGAACCTCGTCAGGCTCCTCAACAGATGAGACCGGAGGCACCGCCAACTTCTCGAGCCCCGCAGCAACAGCCGGGGACTGGTCCGGGAGTGCAGCTTACTCGACCGCAGACCTCTACAAACCCTGAAGTGCAGCAGCCTCAAGTAGACATCCGGAATACGCCAATAGCGCCGGACGAGAAGGCTTATAGAGACGCTTTTCAGCTCTTGCGATCTGGAAACTACGATCAGGCCGTGATGCAATTTGAAGAACTCGTGAAAAGAAATCCCAAGAGTCAGTTTGCCGCGGACGCGGTCTACTCGATTGGAGAGGCCAAGTTCAAAATGGGACGTTATGACGAGGCAGTGCTCAATTTCCATCGAGTAGTCAAGGAGTATCCCGGATCTCTGAAGGAGCTTGATGCACTTCTCAAGCAGGGAGAAGCTTTCGAGAAACTGGGCGATCCTCGTTCGGCACGGGTAATTTACAAACAGCTCACTACAGACAACCCCCACACGGCACAAGGCCGCCTCGCCGGAACCAGACTAAAACAGCTCCCGAAGGACGAATAGTCTTCCCCTGTCTATGCAATTGCCAAAATTGGTGTCCAGTTGAAGATTTAGGAATATTGGTGGGTGCCGTGCCTCCGTGCCGGCACATCTTCAATATGATCGATGATATCGATAGAATGGACCGGCAGGGAGCAGGAAGAAGCTGTCTCAAAATTCTCGAATGCATGTAAATCGTGCCACTATTCGGCATCTTCGTAGGGGTAGGCCTAGTGCCTACCCTTATTTGGGCGGACACAAGGCCCGCTCCTACAATCACGCCGCCGGGAAAATGACGAGGAATTCGTGCCACGACTTTTTCACATATCCGACTTGTGAGAGAGACAGTCTCGGGACTCCGGTCCCCACTACTGCCCCTGATATCCTTGGGGCGCCATTTGCTGATATTGTTGCGGTACCTGCTGATATCCCTGGGGAGGATACATTTGCTGACCGTATCCCTGCGGCTGGGGCATATACTGCTGCTGAGGCATCTGCTGCTGCACGTATTGCGGCGGAACACCCTGAGGATTCTGGAACTGCTGTGGATATCCTGCGGCCTGAGGAGCCTGCTGAGGCGGATAGAACTGCATTGAAGGCTGAGGATATTGAGGTACTTGTTGCTGTTGCTGCTGTTGTTGTTGCTGAGGGTTCGCATTACCCGAATAGTAGGGATTGAACTGGTACGCCGGATTACCGGTCCACCATGCCCTTAGATCCCCGACGGCCGAATTATCGATTGCGTCCCTGCTGGCAGATCCTGAGAAAAAATAATCGAGAAAAGCGTGCGCCGGAGTCACCGCCATCATGCAGCACACAAGAATCCCAAGATATGTCAATTTTTTCATAAGATAGCCTTTCCTCGATATAATTTGAACAGATTAGTCGCAACAATGATAACGCTTCTATCATTACCAGTCAATAAATTAAATTGTAAGTTCTTTTTGGGATTTGAGTCAGATGAAGCGATTCAGCGATTATTCAACGCCAACCGATTGCCGGTGTCCGTTTTCGTGAAAGCCTGACGATTTGCATTCAGCAAGGGTTCCAGGCATTCCTGTTTCACGAAAAGGAATCGAGGTTTCAGTGGAGCGACAACTGTCTTGGGGGTCTCTATTCTTATGACGCTAAGAGGATTCACGTGCCTGTTATGAGAGAGCAGTTGAAAATCCAGGTGCGGTCCGGTAGCGAGACCGGTCATGCCTACCAAACCTATCCTGTCGCCTTGTCTTATAGATTGACCCGCTTGGACGAAGTATTTTTGAAGATGCCCGTACCGGCTCTCATAGCCATTGTTATGCCGGATAATCACGTATTTTCCGTAGCCGTTCTGCCATCCTGCGAAAGTGACAACGCCATTGGCAATGCTCTTTACCGGAGTTCCCGCAGCAGCTCCGTAGTCCACACCATTGTGTTTTCGCCAAACTCTCAGGATAGGGTGAAATCGGTTTCCGTAATGTGAAGTAATTCGAATGACGCTCAGCGGCGATCGGAGAAAACTCTTTTTGAGTTCCACTCCTTTTTCATCATAATACTGATCCTTAAACCAGACGGCTGTTTTGATACCGGTTTTCTTGCCCTCATAAACGGCTGCCAAAACCTGGCCGTATCCTGAAGGCTTATCGTCAGCGTATCTTCTCTCGAAAAGGACCCGACAGGTGTCGCCCCTCATCGATTCAGACTGAAAATCTATGTCATAGCGGAATACCGCTGCCAATTCCGATGCCAGTTTTGCGCCTTCTCCAGCACTCAAGACCGATTCAGCGAGAGATCCGCGCATTTTAAAACAAAGCACCTCAGTCTTGAAATCCAGGACTACTTCTTCTTTCCATGTTCGCAGTCCTGTAGGTTCAGAGACTATATGGTAGACATTTGACGGGTCCAGCTCGATAGTTGCTTTGAGAAACTGGTCATCTTTATTGAGACTGATGGTGTATCGAGTTCCTGGCTTGAGGGCGGTTCGAGCGTTCAGCTTGGGGTCGGAGTGTCTCTGAATTTCATTGGCGATTATGGTCGCGACGCGTTGGGCCGAGGCTTCATCCGGAATATTGTCTCCCATGAGAGAAAGCAGTGTTTCTCCCTGTCCGGTGACTTCGGTAATTTCCTGAAGGTCTTCGCAGTACGGCTTCTCAGAATCGGCTGCGGCATCCGTCAATTCCTTGCACGCGCTCTCCTCGAATTTGTTCATCGTAGCAGCGGGAAGACTACAGGAAGATGGAAAATGGTTTGAATTACCAGGGAGATAGAAGAGGCAGATAGCGGAGCAGGTTAGCAAAATCACCACGAGGGTTGCGCCCACTCTTCCCGAGAGACCGCGTTTCCGATTTTCAAAGCGGAATTCCCGCTTTACGTCGACAATATGATAAAGATGC
Source organism: Desulfomonile tiedjei DSM 6799 (assembly GCF_000266945.1). Lineage (NCBI taxonomy): Bacteria > Pseudomonadati > Thermodesulfobacteriota > Desulfomonilia > Desulfomonilales > Desulfomonilaceae > Desulfomonile > Desulfomonile tiedjei. The sequence continues at coordinate 93,455 of NC_018025.1, read as the reverse complement.
CTTCTCACAGCCCTTTGTTCCATACTCTCCGCCAAAAATCTAACAGTACTAGGGCACTAAGTCAACGAAATTTCGGCTCATGTACAAGTGAAAAGAAAAATGTTTCAGAACTTGTCTTTTTGATGAGGAACATTTCTCCAAACGCGGTGTCGGGTACAGCATCCCATGGGTTAAGGGTGAATCGGACATTCATCAAGCAGCACAGCTTCGGGAGCAGTCGTCCGCCCGATAGAGAGGAACTTCCTGATGAAGACCGACGAAAAAAGTTGGCTTAAGGAGTATGCAGTTACGTGCAGAGTTTTTAAGGGGAAATGGAGCATCCGGCATTGTTTGCGTATGTATAACGACATTAAGGACTTGAAAATTCAAATGTCCTCCCGCTCCAAGGGAAAAGTCACTCGGCACGAATCCGCTTATAATCCATGTGAACGTTGTAAAATCCTTACCAACTACATTACTATGTTACACGAACAAGAGAATCATTACACCAACAATACGAACGAAAACACGTATGAGGTGTGGGCAGTCTGAGAGCATTGCCCTGGGGTCAGGTGACGACAGGCTGGAATCGCCCTGGATTAGGTTTGATGACTCAATCCTTTGGCGAATGCATTTGCGATTTCCTTGACGCTGTCCCAACGTTTGTCAGCATCTTTTTCGAGACAGCCCAGGATAATCGGTTCCAGCCAGTCGGGGATGGTGGGATCTATAAGTCTCGGCGGAGCCGCGAAAATTCGTATATGTTGAAATTTGTAATCATCGAATGCGGGTCCTTCGAATGGATATTCACCGGTTGCCATGTAGTAGATTAGAATGCCTAATGAATAAATATCAGCTGCTTTTTCTTTGATGTTCGCCTTTGACCTGAAAAACTCAGGCGGCATAAACTGGGGATTCATTCCAGGATCCTGCCATCTGGGTTGCTTTGGCCGTAAAATATTCCTGTAAATCTGGGAATGCCCAAAACCTGCTATTTGCAGCCTCTTGTAGTCATTGCTGACAAATACGAGATTGGATTGGAGTTGCAGGTGATATGTTTTTCTAGGTGTTCCGTCCATACCAGTGTAGTTGTGCGCGAATACCAGCGCATTCAACACCTTTTGGATCATATCCAACCTGATAGGGAGATCAGGACGCCGCTTATCCCGCATCACTCCCTCAAGGGTGCGGGAGAAGAATGGGTGCACGAGGGCATGGGCCCCTCCGAGACCACGAACGACTTCCTCCAGGGGAAGGATGTTGTCATGCACTGCATTGTAGGACGTTTCGGAAACCTGTGCCACGAACTCCTTCATAGCGAGAGGTTCCATGATACCTTTCCGAAATAAACGGATGAGCACCGGACGGCCGGTATTCACCTCCATACCCACATGAATGCTGCCCCACCCGTCCTGTACTAGCGCCTCCATCTCCTTGTACGCCAACCCTCCGGCTGTGGGAAGAAGCAGCTCCTCTCTCGCGAATTCATTTCCGGTTCGCCCGCTGGCATGACCTGAAACAAAGGTGGTAACAGCGCGCTCTTCCGTCAGGACTTCATCCGTAAAGCGGATCGCCTGTTGCGGAGGTCCTGCAGGTTTCTCTTCTTTCTTCTGCAATGGGTCAGGGACGACTGTGGGGGCGCTCCGAGGCGTTTCTGTTCTTATTACAGGCTTTTCATCAGGAGGGCCGATCTGTTCTTTCCTATCCGGTGTTTTTGCAGACCTGACCTTTGCAGTGACATCCTTTGCATCGTGAATCTTCTCGATCCTGATTTCTTCAGTTTTTTGTGGAGATTTCACCTTCTGAGGGGGCTGCTTGGGCTTCGGCCGTGCTGCAGGCGGTCTTGGCGGAGGAGTAGGCTCGATTTTCCGGTCAGCGACCTTCTTGGATGAAATTTCCGGACTGGCTTTTTTCCTTGGTTCCGGTTTGATTGCCGGCTTGACTTCGGGTCTGATTTCCGGTTTGTCTTCGTTCTTTGGTTCGGAGGCTGCTTCCAGTTGAGGGAGAGGAACAGCGGTTGCGGATTTCAGATTTCCAAGATAGCTGGAGAAACGAAATTCGGAGGGATCATGCTCGCATGCGAGTTCCAGGATTTGCCGAGCAAAAGAATCGGTCATATTTCTTGTGATAATCTCTTCTGCTGCAGAAACCAGAACTCGTGGGTGTCCTTTTTTCGGCAAATCGTGCAATCGATTCAGCTCCGCGGCCAATGAAGCGGCCATTCCGGAAAATTCTTCATCATCGGGTCGAATTCGAAGTATGTGAAGCACATGATCGAAGCACTTTTCCTTTTCCGATCTTCGTTCGTATGCTTTTGCTAAGGCCGCCCGAACAGTAACGTTGTCAGGTTCGACTCTTATCAATTTCTCAAGAAGACTCACCGCCGTATCTGTCGCCTTGCCCTGTTTAATCAATTGCTTGACTATCTTGGCATTGAGATCGCGATTCCCTTCTTTCAGGGTTTCGTCAATCATATCGTTATCGATAATGCATTTTGCCAGATCGCTCAGGTAATCATGGTTGGAACCATCGATTTCATACAGCAACCGTAGCTTGCTCATGTATTTGTCGAGTTCTCCCCGGGTGAGGTAAACAGTACTAAGCATTCTGTTAATGCCTACAGCCTTGGGCTGAAATTCCAGCACTTTTTCGTAAATTGCAACGGCTTCGGGATTCACTTCCGATCGAGCGAGATAGAGCTGAGCAATTTTCTTTATGATGAGGGGATTACCTTCTGCAATGGCTGTGGAGATTCTATTCTTCTCCAGATAAATTCTGGCAGCCTCTTCGAGGTATACCTCCGATTGATCCTTATCCAGTTGATGCAGAATGGTCAATTCACTCACGGCCCTTTTCACATCACCGCTCTCGTTGTATATGTTGGCGAGCATGCGGTGGAGGCGCTGATCCGTCCTGTCGTATTCGAGAGCTTTAAGGTATATCCTTCCGGCTTCGGGCGTTTGGGCCTTATCCTCCAGGAATTCCGTGCAAATCTCTACAACAAGCTCGCGACTGTTGCTCTCGATGGCAACATCCGTTTGACCTTCAGCAATCAGATAATGGATTGTATCCGGGAGTATATTGGGATCCGTGGTCCCCAGTGTTCTCAGCTTCATTGCATGCTGTACGACTTTTTTTCCGTCTTTTAAGCGTCGATAGATATCGAGAAGCTTCTTATGGATTTCACAACGTTTGTCTTCATCATTTTCGTGCTGTAGCAATTGCTCGTAAATATTCGCTGCCTCAGCCTCGCGACCCAGGGCGCTCATGAGTTCCACGCCAAGGCTGTAGTCGTCCAGGTTCTTCAGCCCTCCCAGACTTCTCATTTTCTCCCATGCAAGAGCGGCCTCCCGGATTTCATTCGTATTCTGATAGCATACCGTCAAGCGCCTGTACACGTCGGGATTCCGGACCTCACCACCCTGAAGGGAAATATAGCTCCTGAATTCGCGGATAGCTTCGCCGTATTCTCCGGCTCTGAACAACTCTTCGCCTCTTTTTATGGAAGCGGGGATTGACGCTACTTGCTGAGCGGTTTCATGGGTCTTTCGAGCTCTGAACACCAGAAATCCTGCTGCCAAGGCTATCAAGGCAATCACGGCACCTATAGCTATAACAGTGGGAGTCAGAACGGATTTCTTATCAGTGTCCTCATAGGGGCTTGTGTGATCGCGAAGCACAAAACCGGATACCTTCTTGTCCACGGACAGTCGGATTTCGTAAAACTCGCCTTGAACTCCGCGGACCTCGAGAATGTCTCCCTGAAGTGCGATCCCGAGGAGATCGGATTTTTTCTCAGGGTGGCTGTAAATGTTCGTAGACAGTCCGTCCGGCGCGGAAATCTGCACCGCTTCAGGAAGGTTTTCTTTTGCGCTGGCGAATTGTACGGTAAGGAATACCAATGTGAGGCAAACAGCCGCTTGTACGAGAGTTCCTCTGGCGCATGCGAGTTTCAAGGAGATTCCCTCATAATTCGGAAGTGTTTATACTATTGACCGGAAACTTGACTCAGCTTATCACGAATAGTGTCATTCAGCAAAGCGAAAGCGCTATCGCTGTCGGAAATTAATGGGAGAAACTATGGACTTATCGTTGGATTTCGAGCAAGGGCCCATCCGGCCCCCAAGTGAGGCTGGAAGCCTTCTCTTGCGCGTCACGAGAAACTGTCCGTGGAACAGATGTGCCTTTTGTTCCACATATCGTGGAAGAAAATTTTCCAGAAGAAGTCTTGAGGAAATCAAGAGCGATGTCGATGCAGCTCGAAACGTATGGGATTCCATCATTGAAATGTCGCGCGCATCCGGCAGCGGGGGCGCACTGACGCGGCAAGTGTTATCGGAAATATTACGCGATCCCTCACTTCCCGATTCCTTTCGATCTGTTGCGTACTGGATGGCTTCCGGCGGCCGTACGGTTTTTCTTCAGGACGCCAATTCGCTGATGCTTTCCACCGACATGTTGTCAGAGATTCTCCATTATGTAAGACAACGATTCCCTCAAGTGGAGAGGATCACTTCGTACGCGAGGGGCCTCACGCTGAAGGGCAAATCGGTTGACGAACTCATCCGTCTCAAAGAGGCAGGTTTGACGCGTCTGCATGTGGGTATGGAATCAGGCTCGGATAAGGTGCTTGAATTCATCCAAAAGGGCGTTCGATCGGAGCATCTCATAGAAGGCGGAAGACGAGTCGTTGCTGCAGGTATTTCCCTGTGTCTCTACGTCATTCCCGGAATTGGGGGAGTTGACCTGTCCCACGAACACGTTGTGGAGACAGCGCGTGTCGTGAACGCAATCAATCCCGCTCACATGAGATTCAGAACTCTTTATGTCAGACGGGGTACGGCTCTGGCTGAAATGGTGCAGAAGGGTCAATTCGTTCCTCCTTCCGAAGATGTGATGGTCCGAGAAATTCGGACTATCATCGAGCTTCTCGATGGGGTTACTACGACCATAGTGAGCGATCACATATTGAACCTGCTCGAGGAGATAGAAGGTACTCTCCCCCAGGACAAACCCCGTATGCTGGCCACGATAGACAGATACTTGAGCATGTCTGACGAAGACCGGCTGTTATTCCAGTTGGGTCGACGCGGTGGGGCATTGCGGAGTCTGGACGATTTTGCAGACCGTGAGGTCATGAGCAGTTTGATAGAGGCAAGAAAACAAATCGAAAGAGAAGTACCCGGGGGGATTCCCGAATACATGGAGGCGGTGAAGCGAAGATTTGTCTAGGACGCGCGAAAATATGGGGCGACCCTTCATTCCCAAATAAGGAATGCACTTGGGAGCTTCTCACCAATGTTGCATCTTCTATCGGTTACCGCAAATCTTTTTGGCAGCTATGATTCTATAGTAAGTGTATAAAACAGTGTCCAATTGCGAAAAGCACTTCTCGGCAATTGGTAGGTGCCGTGCCTCCGTGCCGGCACATTTTTCAAATACAAATCAACCGTTCAGGCCGGCAGCGACGCCGGCCTCTACCGTTCCTTTGAAGCACAATGTGTTCAAAAGGTCGGGAATTATGTCATCTGCTATATTATCGAAGGACTGTACAGGCAAGTCAGAACGAAGAGAGGCGTCCTCGAAGAAGACGCCTCCCGGGAACAGACTATTTTTCGTTTAATGCTGCAGTTTCGGGAATAGGCGGTTTCTGGTTGTCCAGCTTATACTGCTTTACCGCAATATCCGACTTGAGCCATTCCAGAGCCTTCTTCAAAACCGGATCATGCTCGGGATCGGCCTTGCTTCTGAGGTAACGATCTTTTCTCTTCTTCTGATCGATAGGTTTCGATTCTTCTTCCAGATCTGCTTCCTCTTGCTTCGTCACTTCCTGCTCGAGATCTACATCCGGGTGAATACCGGTTTTCTGGATGTGACGTCCCTTTGGCGTGTAATAATATGCCGTGGTCAATCTCAAACCTGACCCGTTCCCCAAAGGAATAATCGTCTGCACTGATGCTTTTCCGAAAGACTTGGTTCCGAAAACGACTGCACGATCGTAATCCTGGAGTGCTCCGGCCACAATTTCCGAAGCACTTGCGCTTCCTTTGTTAATAAGAACCGCAATCTTGAACTTGTAATGTTTCCCGGATTTGGTTGCACGAAAATCCATCCGCTGATCTTTGGCTCTACCATCGGTATATACTATGAGAGCATTGCGATCCACAAAGAGGTTTGAGACTTTCCAAGCCTGATCCAGCAATCCTCCCGGATTGTTTCGGAGGTCCAGAACCAAACCCTTGATCTTGTCATCCTCACCGTAGTCTTTGATTGCATCCGCGAGATCCGTCTCTGTAGTCTCCTGGAAATTCGCAATCCGCACATACGGGTAACCCGGTTCGATGAGTTCCTTTTTGACGGACTTTACATGAATTTTGGCTCGGGAGATCTCAAAATCTTTGAATTTCTTGAAACCTTCGCGCATGATGGTGAGAGTTACCTTGCTATCTTTCGGGCCGCGCATTTTCTTTACTGCTTTGACAAGCGTGATATTCTTCGTGGGCTCGCCGTCTATTTTGATAATCTTGTCACCGGGTTTCAGCCCTGCTTTGAATGCAGGTGTGTCTTCGATAGGCGAGATAATCGTAAGCACGCCATTTTCCAGCGTAATTTCTATTCCGAGTCCTTCAAATTCGCCTTTGGTCTCGACCTGAAGCTCTTTGAACATTTCTTCGGTCATGTACGATGAATGGGGATCCAGCGACTGAAGCATACCCGTAATAGCGCCCTGAATCAGATCCTTATCAGATACATCCTTCACATAATTCTTCTGAACCAACTGCATAACCATACGAAAAAGACGTAATTCTTTATAATCCGGTGACTCATCCGCGCTAAACGCGTGGACAGGCAGCACGAAAAAGCTGACTGTCACGAGTATCAAAACGGCGGATCGGAAAGATGTGGTAATCTTCATGGGAGATTTCTCCTGAGGGGTCTCGCTGAGTTTTTCAAAAAAGCTCCATGCGGTAAGTTTTGCATGTTATCATAGCCTGTCAGACGTAACAAGTGAAGAAGCCTGTAGGAAGGATCTAAAAAAAAATGGAAAACAGGGACTATCGAGTGGATTCAAGGATGATACCACCTGTTGTACTTGCGATGATTTCGGGTTTTTCTCTGTTAATTTTCGAAGGACCGACCCAAAGAGGTTTCCTGCTCATCATAATTCTCATCCCTTTCTTCTATCTTGGAGCTGAAATCTTATCAAGACATATTACTGTCGGCCCTGAGGGCTTGACGATACGGAAGTTTTTGCGGACCGTACGCGTTGAATGGCTCCATATAGAATCTTTGGATGCGATCAGATCCGGGAATAAGCTGTTCCTCATTCTCGCCACATCTTCCAGCCGTCCGATCATCATTACTAACACCATTTATGGTTTCAGAGAACTTGCCGATGCAATCCTCAGACATGTGCCGGGGACTATTGTTTCCGGAGGGGCGAAAGAAATTCTTGAACAGACGCCTTCCAAACTTGGGCCGGTAGTCCAGGCCTGGATTGTCTGCGTTGTGCTTGCGGGAGTTCTCGCAGGTAGACTCGCGGGATACGGTTCTTGAACAGATACCCGATCGGAGCAATAAGACCGGAGAAACCCTTTCCAAGAACTTCCGCAGTCTTACTGCTGCGAAGGCGCATTCATATTGAGACATACCGGCGAAAACGCTTGACACTTAGCTGACAGAAAGATAATTTTCCGGCCCGATAAGAGCATATCCTCTGCAGGTCGTACGAATGAGATTAACCCCACTGGCCAGCGGCAGTTCCGGAAATTCATTTCTTGTTGAAGGAAACGGTTCGGCCATTTTGGTGGACGCCGGGTTATCCGCCAAACAATTGACGGCCCGCTTAGCCAGTGCAGGTGTCGATCCCGGATCGCTCAAAGGCATACTCATTTCACACGGCCACTCGGATCATGTGAAAGGCGCGGGGGTGCTCTCTCGCAAGTATCACATTCCTGTCCTGGCTAATCGCCGGACATGGCAGGCGATTCACCAGGTTCTTGGCAAAGTGCATGATGTGCAGCTTTTTGAGACCGGGAAGGTATTCGAATACCAGTGTTTCCGGATCCATCCGTTTTCCGTTCCCCACGACTGCGTAGACCCTGTGGGATTCAGGATTTCATGTGGATCGGCCCGCATGGGTATCGCAACTGACCTGGGTACCACCACGGGACTCGTCCTGAATCTCATGACAGATCTCCACGTAATCGTTCTGGAGAGTAATCACGATCCGGACATGTTGAGAGACGGCCCGTATCCCTGGGAGCTCAAGCAACGGGTCCGGGGCAGATTGGGACATCTTTCCAATACCGAGAGCTCCAAAGTGCTGCAGCGTATCGTGTCTGACGAGCTGCAAGCCGTTGTGTTGGCGCACATGTCTGAAACGAACAATACTCCGGAGCTGGCCCTGGAATGTGCGTCATCTTCTTTGAAGGCTTTTCTCCGAAATAGAGGCACCTTATGTTGCGCTACCCAGAACGAGGTCGGGCCGACCATTGAATGGTGACCTACACGGGTCACATTGAGAATTGATCAGTATTATTCCGGTATAAGAAATCAGAGGAGTCCATATGGAATTCATCATCCAGTCCGTTCAGGACAACATAGCGTCGATCACCCTTAATCGCGGTAAAGTCAATCCCATAAACGAGGCTTTTGCAGAGGAGCTAAAATCCTGTTTTCAAGAGCTCGCGACAAATCCTGAGGTGAAGGCCGTAATTATAACAGGCAGGGGCTCCTTCTTTTCCTTTGGGCTCGACATACCCGAGTTCCTCGGGTACTCGCGACAAGACTTCATTCGATTTGTTACGAAATTTGCGGACCTGTACACATACGTGTTTCTCTATCCGAAACCGGTAATAGCCTCTCTCAATGGGCACACGGTTGCGGGTGGATGCATGCTCGCAACAGCATGCGATTATCGCATTATGGCCTCGGGTAAAGGCAAAATCAGCCTGAACGAAATCAACTTCGGTTCGTCTCTGTTTCCAGGAAGCGCTGAAATGCTCAAGTACTGCACAGGGCAGAGAAACGCCGAAACAGTAGCATTCACCGGAGCCATGTTCTCCCCGGAAGAAGGCAAGGGGCTCGGACTGGTGGATTTGGTGGTCTCACCGGAAGAACTCGAGGCAACCTCACTCAAAATTGCCAAAGAATATGCTCATCGATACGGGCCTGCTTTCGAAAGCATAAAGAAGCTTCTCCGCACCGATACCACAGCAGAGATGAAGCGCAAGGATGAGCTGTACCGTGATGAGATGGTAGATATCTGGTACTCGGAAAGCACATGGAAACAATTGCAGAATATAAAGATTCACGGATGACAGTGACGAACGAAAACTCAATGATCGTATTTATAGCATCAAGAATTAATGCCCGATTGAGGATAGAAGTATTGGTGGGTGTCGGCCTCCGTGCCGGCACATATTCAATATGATCAATGATATCTATAGAATGGACCGGCAGGGACGCCGGCCCCCACTAATATCTTGTATTAGAGCGTGGGATAAACGTCAGATTTTTTTGCAATCGCTCTAATGCAGCCTTTCGATCTACACTCAATTAGTTTTATGGAACGGGCTATAAGGAGCGACCGGAATGGACGAATTGGTAAAATATTCAGATGTTTTGGTCGATTTGCTTTTTGGAGTATGCTGCATCTTGGCCGCAGCACAGTTTCAATGGGAACGCAGGAACACTCTGACCATAATTGTGTGGCTATTGTTCGGTGCTGCATATGTGGTGCTTGGTTTGTCCAATTACATGGAACTTATGGCTCCCAAATGGATTGGTATCTCCAGAGAAGCATTGGTCGGCATTGTGGGAATGTGGATTGGCATCTCCGCACTTTACGGCGGATCTTTGCCACATTTTTCAAGATGGACAAAATGGGCGAGTTTGATTGTAGGAGCTGCTCTTCTGTTATAGCTGTTATCGAAAGTCTTGACGGAATCCAATGCCTGCAATGGGAAGAATCAGTAGCGCCGGCGTCCCTGCCGGCGATAACTTATTGCTTTGTTTGGTGAATTGTTCGCCGGCACGGAGGCCGGCGCTACCAATTGCTGGGAACTGCTCTTCACAATCCGTGATTACTTTCGAGAATCGGTATAAATGCTGCAAAAACGGCCCTCTTCTGAATTCAACAAAGGCCAAGCACGCAGGGTTCGGTAGATGAGATGAACCGCACGTTCACGCATCCCGTGAGGACTCGATTGATGCGGTTTGCTTCGCTCACCGGCATCCTGCGCAGACTGCCAGATACTTTCCGAACTTAGAAAACCTTTATGGAAGAGGGGGTGAGATGGAACCAGCATCTCTGTCCCAATCTGATATTGGAAACAAGAGGGTCGGACTTCTCCAAAACAATCTGGAACGATTCTTCGGCATCGACTTTGACCTTGATCTTGCCGTTCTCCAAAGTCATCGCACTCAGTAGGCCAGAAAACACATTCTTGAGATCCGGTTCGGGAGTATCGAGCAACAGCCGTATCTGTTGCGCATCGATCACCAATCGCGAGCCCGAATTCATGCGATCCGGCAAGTCTACGGATATGCGTTCGGTCCGGAAAACCGACCCATCCTGGACGAGATTGCCCGAAAAAAGATTGTCCAGAGACGCGGGCACGACTCTCCCTTGCTCGACATAGAGGATCCGATGTGCAAGATTCTGCACGGTGGATGCATTGTGGCTCGTGAGGATCACGGTTTTGCCATGTTCCCGGTTCAAGGTGGAAACGATACTCTCTGTGCGTTCGATGCTTTCCTTATCCATGTGGTTCGCTGGTTCATCCAGCAGGAGCACCTCGGGATCGAGCACCAATGCCCGTGCCAGAGCGACCCGCTGCGTTTCTCCACCGGAAAGTGCCCTGGCATACCGGCCCTCGAATCCGCCAAGGCCCACCAACGCGAGCGCCTTCAGGGCAGCCTCCGCTGCAACGTGCCGGGGAACGTCGCGTATTTTAAGTCCCCAGGTGAGGTTGCTCAGAACCGTGCTGTGAAACAGATAGGGGTTTTGCAGCAGCAACCCGACCTTTCGTCTCAATGCAAGGCGATTCGATTCAGTGCACGATTGACCGAAGAACCGAATATCACCCTGGCCGGGTTCCTCGATAAAGGCGAGCATGTGCAGCAGAGTTGTCTTGCCCGATCCGTTCGGACCTACCAGGCCGACTATTTCCCCTGCGGGAATCTCCAGGCGATCCAATGAAATCACCGGGACGGTCCCGTACGTGAAAGTGAGCCCTTCTATTTCGTACGCCGGGGTCATGCTTTTCTCCGCTGGAGCATGAATAGCAGCCCGTTGATGAGAAACGCGACCGCTAGAAGAAAGATTCCCAGAGCCATGCCCAACTCAAATTCCCCTTTGCTCGTTTCCAGGGCGATCGCAGTCGTCATGGTCCGTGTATATCCCCTGATATTGCCACCGAGCATCATGGCAATCCCAACTTCGGATATGACTCGACCGAAGGCTACGACTATTCCTGCCATGACTGCAAAGCGTGCCTCTTTAAGAATCATAATTCCTTGCTGAAAAGGAGTCGCACCCAGGAGCTTGCAGGTGACGAAGAGACGAGGGTCTGAACTCTGTATCCCCGACAGGGTTAAATTCGTGACCAGCGGCAGTGAAAGCATAAATAATCCCAGACTCACCCCTGCAGGAGTAAAAAGAAGCCCCAGTTCTCCCAGCGGTCCTCTTCGACTTATGAAAGCATAGAGAAGAAGTCCCACCACAACGGTGGGAAGCGCCATACTGGTGTTCAGTGCAAGTATGAGCGCCTGTTTACCCGGGAATGTTCTGGTGGCGGCAATCAAACCCAGCGGAACGCCCACGAGGGTTGAGAAAAAAACCGCAATCATGGAAACCTGAAGCGAGGTCCATACGACGAAATAGACCTCGCGATCCAACGAGAATATCATGCGCAATGCGCTCAGAAAGCCTTCAAGAATAAATTCCATGTTGGTACCGAGATGCCTATGCGCTTTGAAGCAGCAAGGATTCCGGGAACCTTTTTGGAAATGGACTATGCCGTTAGCTGAGGTCCGAGTTGAAAGCACCGATTTTATCAACTGTAATTACAAGGCATTGGCATTGCCGGCTCAATTGCTGTAGGGGCAGGTCTCGTGCCTGCCCTTCCCGGATGACCGGCACGGAGGCCGGTCGCTACCGGGCACCCACAAGGGATGCCCCTACGAGATCTGCATTTGCCCCGAGCCGCCAGCCCAGGAACAGTCCTTACCGTGGTTTCTCATTGATTCTCAGCTACCAAGAACATAATCCATTTGAAAATAAGATTTCCCGAACGCTCCAAAAGAACTCTTTATATTGGTCCAAATTCGGGTTTTCCGACAGAAAAGTCCGGATTCCGACCAACACCAGAAGTTTTGCAAAGATTCTTATTGCATGATTCGCGCGGGTTATTGCGAAAGATATTTCCCCCTGCTTGAGATTATCTCCTCTTACTTTCCTGCACTCGGGAAGAAGAGTTGTTTATCGTTCACTTTGAAATCCGCGATGATCTTCTGACCTTCAGGACCGGTCATAAAGTCGATGAACTTTTTTGTAAGTTCATAGTTGACGGTCGGATGCTTCTTGGGGTTTACTGCGATTACTCCGTACGGATTGAACAGAGATTTGTCACCTTCTGTCATTATTTCCAGATCTGTCTTCCCCTGGTACGCAACATAGGTTCCACGGTCAGCCAGCGTATAGCCTTTCTTGTCAAAAGCCATCTGAAGGACTGCGCCCATCCCCTGGCCCGCTTCTACATACCAGGCGCCTTCAGGTTTGATCCCCACTAGCTTCCAAATCTGTTTCTCTTTCTTGTCAGTTCCCGAATCGTCAGCCCTTGATATGAAAGGCGCTTTGGCTTCTGCAATACGCTTGAAAGCATCCGCTGCGCTCTTTGTTCCTTTGATCTTTGCCGGGTCGTCTTTGGGACCGACAATCACATAATCGTTGTACATGACGTCTTTGCGATCGACTCCAAAGCCGTCCGCAACAAATTTGTCCTCAGCAGGTCGAGAATGAACCAGCACCACATCTACATCACCGTTTTCGCCAAGTTTGAGTGCCTTTCCCGTGCCCACTGATATAACGTCTACTTTCACGTTATTGGCTTTTTCAAACGGAGGCAGCAACACTTTAAGCAACCCCGAATTTTCCGTGCTCGTGGTTGTGCTCATCCGAAGCCTGGTTTCAGCGGATACTGCACCGGAGTAAAGCAACGCCAAACTAAGCACAAGGATCAGACTAAAACATTTTTTCATCTCAGTACCTCCACATGTGGTTTACTTGTCGTATTGTTTTGCGTAGTTCGCATCGTTGTACAAGCCTTCGCCGTGCTTATCTTTTCCGAAATCGCTTAAAATCTTCTGACCCTTATCGGAAGCGACAAACTCGATGAACCGGACAGCCCATTTTTGTCCCGGAGTCGCTCCTTCAGGCTGGGACAGCGTGTGATAGGTGTTCACGAGGTACGGATCGCCTCTGAACAGAATCTTCAGGTTTGGAAGATTCTGTTTTTCCGCAGCCCACGTGCTGCTGTCCGTCATGAAGTACCCGTTTTCCTGATTTGCCCGCTTGAGAGTAGCTGTCATGAAGTCCTTTGTGACCACATACCAAGGGCCTTGAGGATCGATAGCGGCTTTTTTCCATATGTCCATTTCTTTCTTGTGTGTGCCGCTGCTATCTCCACGGGAGAAGAATTTGGCCTGGCTTCCTGCGATCTTTGAATATGCGTCTGCGGCAGTCTTTGCTTCACCGATCTTTGCAGGATCGTTCGCGGGTCCAACGATATAGAATTCATTGGAACCGATGAGTTTTCTATTCGCGGCCCAGCCGTCGGCAATGGCTTTCTTTTCGGCTGCCGGAGCGTGAACCATTATCATGTCGACTTTTTTGTCCTGGAGCAGTTTTAACGATTGGCCCGAACCTGCCTTGGTCCAGCACAGCTTTGTCTTGGTCTCTTTGGAGAAGGCTTCAGCCAATTCCTTGAGAATGCCTAATTCCCCCGGGCTGCCCGTTGCCAAAGAAAACGTGTGATCTCCTTCACCATAGAGACCGTCGCATTTCTCTTCAGCCCAAACGGTCCCGATGAATAATGCCATCACGAGAAAACCTATTGCACATGCACGTCTGATCATCCTGTCTCCCTCTCTGAAAGTTGCCCTTGGCGTTCCTTTTCAGCCCGGGCAAAAACCATTTTTCCACTGAGACTCATTTCGTAGCCTCTCAATGCTTCTCCGAGCTCTCGAAAGGAGCGTTCATGAAGCAGCGAAAGAAAAAGCTGTATGCCTTCATCAAAAAAACGATCCTTTGATATGAGCAGGTCAAAACGTTCCCATCGGATGGGTATAAAATCCAGGTCGAGCAATCCGGCGACGGCTGAAATGGCCGGTCCTGCATCGGCTCTCCCCGAGAGAACCTCGATCCCGACATCGAGATGCCTATGTACCTCATTGCCATAGCCGTTTACATTTTCCGGATCGATGCCGGCCTGCTTCAACTCCATATTAACGAGCAGCCTGGTTCCCGTTCCCGGCGCGCGGTTGACGATACAAACATCGGGACGTGCAAAATCCGCCACGGATGCGATCTGTTTCGGATTTCCCTTGGCAACGAGGATACCTTGTTCACGTCGGCAAAAATTCACGATGGCTGGAATCTCGTTCAGCGCTTCTCTCACTGCGCCAAAATTGTATTCTTGGCCTTCTTCTTCCAATAAATGACTCGTGGCGACGTGGCACAGTCGTTTTCTGAGTGCTCGAATACCTCCCATGCTGCCGAGATTTCCGAAAATAGCCACGTGTTCGGGATACTTCTTGTTGAACAAAGATAGACTGCGGTCCAACAGGATGTCATTGCTTCCGGCAATAATAAGCAAGCCGTGATAATCAGGAAGCGGAACCGGTTCATGAGGAAAATTTACCGTCTCCTTGTGAATCCAGTTCTCTACAAGGTCTTGCGGGAACAACCATTTGCCCGTGACTTTGGTTGCTGGTAACCCCTTTTCGGAGATCAGGGCGTACACCATTTTTTCGTTAATTTTTAGAAGCTTGGCGACTTCCTTGGTGGAAAGCAGGTTTTCAGCCATATGGATGCCTGAGATGTCTTGATTATTGAAGCGTTGTTATGTAGCACGGATAGTGATAATTTGTCAAGGAAGGGCAGATTTGAGTACTCATACTAACTGAAAGATACCATTACAAACCAAGAAAGACTTCGCAGCAAGAGCGTTGATGCAGGGCTCACTTGGGGGAAAAGTCAGAGACTGTCTCAAAATTATCCAGAACTACAAATCGTGCCACGATTCGCTATCTTTGTGGGGGTAGACCTCGTGCCTACCCTTATTTGGGCGGACACTAGGCCCGCCCCTACAATCAGGCTAGCAGACGACGAGAAATTCGTGCCACGATCCGGGACAAATTTCGACTTTAGAGACAGTCTCTAAGGCTCTCCCCCAAATCTCGCGTCATGCTTCAGAGCAGGGTTCCGGTGATTCCGTGCTCCCTTCGGTACGTTGGCATAGGTGAAGATTAGCAATTGAGGTATCGTAGACACCGTGTCCAGCTTCCGGGTACCGACTGTGTTCCCCGGATTCGGTCCGCTTGGAAGAGGAGGACAAGGTGAACTCGGGCATCTCTTTCGTCTTCATATTCGGTTTCCATTTCATCTCAAAGGAAAACTCCTGTTCACCGTTTTCCTCTTCCAGCTCGATTTCTATTTCCACAACCTTTTCGGGTCGGAACGTAAGCGATTTGCTCCCCTGAGCGAGCACCAAATCTCCGGATTTCAAATGTTCCAGGGCACGTTCAAAGTACTCGAGAGCACGCTCGAATTCGACGGTCCCCTTTGCCTCGATTTTGTTCTTCATGAAGATCTCCTTTTCCGCTCAGTAATTCTGCAGGTTCACTCAAATTATCTGATACCGATTCGCTTTTCTTTTCATAATCTGGGAGACTGGAGGTATCCTTTGCTCCGGACGACGCAAGGCTGTCTAATCACTCCGCTCGGGACACTCCAGCCTTCGCTATCTTATGTGCACAACTGCGAAATGGTAGACAACTGCTCGTACATTTATTCTCGTTTCTCTTGATTGCAAGTGGAGATAAGGAAAATGGGCGGAGTATCCACAATTCTCCGTTCGCAGACTATAATGCTTCTTCCGTCGGGTCTTTGTGCACAACTCGAATTCTTTTCAAAAATTGTACGCAGGTTTGACATGCCGATACATGTAGATTCGCATTGCCATATTTTCACCCAGCGCATTGTCCGGGATATGAAAATGAGGCCGAAGCTCGTCCATGAGTTGAAGTTGAATGTCGATCGGGCGTTCGACAGATTGGAACCCCGAGTTCTTCATGAGTATGCAGAAGAGCATGATATTGACTTGTGCCTGCTACTCCCCACTGCCAGGTCTGACAAGGTGATAGAGGAAAACAGACGATTTATAGGTTTCACTCGAAAGTATTCCCGTTTGCGCACCCTTGCGACATTGCATCCCCTGATGTCGAACGCTGAGGAGGAGATCCGTTTTGTTTTGGATTCGGGTGTACCCGGTTTCAAATTTTCCAGTTTTTCTCAGAAATTCGATATTTGTTCTCCGGAATTTGCATTCCTGTTGGAAAAAGTGGAACGGATCGGCAACATCTGCAAAACGTCGCCTGTCCTGGTGTTTGACACGTTCGATAAAGGAGTCGAATTTTTCGGAGCTGACCCGGAACATATTACTTCACCGAAAAAGCTGTCCATTCTGGTACAGTCCCATCCGGGACTCCGTTTCTTGGCTGCACATATGGGCGGTCTCATGCATGATTTCGATCGAATGCGTCGTGACCTGGCTCCGGCTTCGAACTTGTTTCTCGATACATCCAATGCTGCGCATACATTGACTGAGGATCAGTTCACCGAATTATTGAGATCTTTCGGAGCCCATCATGTGCTCTTCGGAACGGATTGGCCCTGGTTCGATGCTACTTCGGAACGGGTAAGAATCGGTGGGCTCATGCGGAAAGCAGACTACTCGCAAGATGAACAAGATTCGGTACTTGGGGGAAACGCTCTGAGACTGTTCGGTTTTGAATTATAGATGCATGCTGCTGTTATTACGTCCACTATTGAGATGGAGTTGATTCGGGATTGGAACAGTACGATCTCGCGGCTTGTCTGTAATACATAATAATTGCCTAGAATTTTTCCCAATTGCTGCAATTGAAAAGACGAAAGGAGAATTGTTCATGTTGCGAGAATTGATACCTGCCACCAACGAACGAGTTCCCCTGCACACGAATGATGAGGTAAACGAGCAGATCAGACTGAAGACACTCCAGGATATCGACAAGTACAAGCTTCACACGGAAGGTATCGATGCTCGACTCGAGGAGCTCGATCACGAATGGGATACGGAACGATTCCTCGAGGCAAATGCTTCAACGATTGTTCTGATAAGCACCATATTGGCTGCGTCGCACAGTATGTACTGGTTGACTCTCACGGGAATGATCGGATTCTTTCTCCTCCAGCATGCTCTCCAGGGATGGTGTCCACCACTGCCGCTAATCAGAAGATTTGGATACAGGACCGCAGATGAAATCAACAAAGAAAGAACGGCCCTGAAATTCATTCGAGGGGATTATGCCGCTTATTGTACCGATCCGGAAACTGTTAAGAATTTGGTATAGTACAACATGCAGATAAAAGCGAGGAAATTGACGAAGATCTTCTTGCGGAGGTTCTCCGATAATCTCTTAATCTGAATGTGACATAAGTTTACATTGGCATGGTACTGTGTGCTTATAGAGGTGTTCTCATTGAGAGAGCACCTCATAATTGTTGGATCATCGTATTCCAACCGTTGGGACCGGCATTTTTATTTGATTTCTTCATGATAGCGCTGAATGGATTTTACGTCAGCTTTTGTCCGGTTTATCGCTCGTATTCCTCGAGCAGCCGCGAATGCCGCAGCTATCGTCGTAATATGAGGTATCTTGTTTCTGATAGCTGCTTTGCGGATATATGAATCGTCATCTTTGC
Organism: Desulfomonile tiedjei DSM 6799; assembly: GCF_000266945.1. Classification (NCBI taxonomy): domain Bacteria; kingdom Pseudomonadati; phylum Thermodesulfobacteriota; class Desulfomonilia; order Desulfomonilales; family Desulfomonilaceae; genus Desulfomonile; species Desulfomonile tiedjei. The sequence continues at coordinate 75,445 of NC_018025.1, read as the reverse complement.
TGATTTTACCGTCCGGTGTGTTGATCACGAGATGAATCTCTTTATTGGTAATGTGATCTACGATATGGGGACGGCCTTCATGCAGCTTGAGGGCGCATTCAGATTGGGCGCCGTGTTCCTGAAGATACTGGTGAGTACCGGCGGTAGCCTTAATCTTAAATCCTAATTCCGTGAATTGTCGTACCACTTCGAGAAGAGCCGGTCGCTCATTCTCCGTTACGGACACGAGAACCACACCCCGGGAAGGAAGGGGAACTTGGGTAGCTTCTTGCGCCTTGTAGAAAGCAAGTCCGAAGGAATCGGCAAGACCGAGCACCTCTCCTGTCGATCGCATTTCAGGCCCTAGCACCGGGTCGACTTCAGGAAACATGTTGAACGGAAAAACGGCTTCTTTCACACCGTAATGGCTGATCAACTTGCGAGTCGTGGAAAATTGCCCGAGTTTCTTGCCAAGCATGAGTTGTGTAGCAATCCGTGCCATGGGAATATTGCACACTTTAGAAACGAGCGGCACAGTACGAGAGGCTCTTGGATTCGCTTCCAGGATATACACGGTATCGTTTGCTATCGCGTACTGAATGTTCATCAAACCCACCACACCCAATTCCATTGCAATCTTCCGCGTGTACTCGTAAATCGTCTCAAGGTGTTTGGGTGGGATACTGATCGGCGGAATCACGCACGCGGAATCACCCGAATGGATACCAGCCAGCTCTATGTGTTCCATTACTGCCGGGACGAATGCGTCTACTCCGTCGGCCACAGCGTCCGCTTCTGCCTCAATAGCTTTTTCGAGGAATTTGTCTATGAGAATGGGCCTTTCTCGTGAAACCTCCTCAGCGGCATCCATGTATCGGGTCAGGGTTGTCTCGTCATGAATGACCTGCATTGCGCGGCCGCCCAGGACGTACGACGGTCTCACCATCAAGGGATAGCCAATGCTTTTTGCTACTGCCAGAGCTTCATCGAGACTTCCTGCCATGCCTGATTCCGGCTGCGGTATACTCAGTTTCCGCATCATATTTCGAAAACGGTCTCTGTCTTCAGCAAGATCGATGATGTCCGGGGATGTCCCGATGATTCGGACTCCGGCTTCAGCCAATTCACTCGCGATATTCAAGGGAGTCTGTCCGCCGAATTGCACAATGACTCCCTCGGGTTTTTCTTTTCTGTAAATGCTGAGGACGTCTTCCACAGTCAGCGGTTCGAAATAGAGCTTATCGGACGTATCGTAATCTGTGGACACGGTCTCGGGATTGCAGTTGACCATAATGGACTCGTAACCTGCATCCCTGATGGCGAATGCCGCATGAACACAACAATAGTCGAATTCTATTCCTTGTCCTATTCGGTTGGGACCTCCTCCCAAAACCATGATTTTAGGTCTTGAACTCGATTCAACTCTGTCCGGCGCATTGTACGTAGAGTAGTAGTACGCAGCGTTTTCAACGCCACTCACCGGCACAGGCTCCCATCCTTCTACGATACCGAGAGCTTCACGTTTGGTCCTCACCTCTTTTTCCGAGGTTTCAAGGAGTTTAGCCAGATAACGGTCGGAGAAGCCGTCCTTCTTGGCCCGTTCCAGAAGTGCATCAGGAATGTCCTTTCCTTTGAACCGAAGAATCTGTTCTTCAAGGTCCACCAGGTCTTTCATTTGTTGTATGAACCAGGACTTGATATGGGTTTTCTTGTGCAGGATCTCTACATCCGCTCCTTTTCGCAAAGCTTCGTACATGATGAACTGTCGTTCACTCGAAGGTTCGTTTAACAGGGCCATAAGCTCACCAAGCGATTTTTCATGAAAATCTTTGACAAATCCGAATCCATATCGACCGGTCTCAAGAGACCGAATAGCTTTATGGAAAGCTTCTTTGTAGGTTTTGCCAATGCTCATTACCTCCCCTACAGCACGCATTTGCGTTCCCAGCTTGTCTACAGCACCGGAGAATTTTTCAAAGGCCCATCGTGCGAACTTCACCACGACATAATCACCTGAAGGGGTGTACTTGTCTAAAGTGCCGTCTCTCCAGTACGGGATTTCATCCAGGGTCAGGCCACCCGCGAGCATTGCGGAAATCAGAGCTATTGGAAAACCGGTCGCTTTCGAAGCCAGTGCGGAAGAACGCGATGTTCGTGGGTTGATTTCGATGACAACGACCCGGCCCGTTTTGGGATCGTGAGCGAACTGAATATTCGTTCCACCGATTACCTGGATTGCTTCAACAATGTCGTACGAGTGCTTCTGGAGCCGCTCTTGTAAGCTAGAATCGATGGTGAGCATGGGAGCGGTACAGAAGGAATCTCCAGTGTGCACACCCATGGCATCCACATTCTCGATAAAGCAGACGGTAATCATCTGGTTTTTGGCATCACGGACGACTTCCAGCTCCAATTCTTCCCACCCCAACACCGATTCTTCTACCAAAATTTGCCCAACGAGGCTGGCAGCGATGCCGCGGCTCGCCACAATGCGCAACTCGTCTACATTGTAAACCAGGCCGCCTCCTGTTCCGCCCATGGTGTATGCCGGCCTGATTACCACAGGGTAACCCAGCTCATCAGCTATTCTTTCTGCTTCCTCCACGCTGAATGCCGGGTCGCTCCGGGGCATCTCAATTCCGAGGCGATTCATAGTCTCTTTGAAAGCGATTCGGTCCTCTCCGCGTTCTATGGCATCAGCCTGAACTCCAATGATCTTTACTCCGTATTTCTCCAAAACGCCTGTGCGATATAATTCCGAAGAGAGATTCAAGCCCGATTGTCCTCCTAAGTTGGGAAGCAGCGCGTCAGGTCTTTCCAGTTCGATAATCTTGGTCATGGTCTGGAGGTTTAGCGGTTCGATATACGTAATGTCTGCCATTCCCGGATCAGTCATAATCGTAGCCGGATTCGAATTCACGAGTATTATCTCGTATCCCAATGAGCGAAGCGCTTTGCATGCCTGGGTTCCCGAGTAATCGAACTCGCATGCTTGGCCGATTACGATCGGCCCTGAGCCTATAATCATAACTTTCTTGATGTCGCTGCGTTTTGGCATGGGCGTGTCCTTATAGTACAAGTGAAAAACAGGTTTAGCCGTTAATTAATACTAAACACACGGAGGACTCGCAAGCCTAAAATCGGAATGATCAGCCACCCTGATACCGATTCGCTTTTCTTTTTATAATCTGGCAGGCTGGAGGTATCCTTCGCTCCGGGCGACGCAAGGCCGTCTAATCACTCCGCTCAGAACACCTCAGCCTGCGCCATCTTATATCAGTTGCCAAAATTAGTGACCGAGTGAAGATTAGGAAGATTGGTAGGTGCCGTGCCTCCGTGCCGGCACATCTTATAGCGGTTATCGAAAGTCTTGACGGAATCCAATGCCTGCAATGAGAAGAATCAGTAGCGCCGGCGTCCCTGCCGGCGAGAACTTATTGATTTGTTTGGTGAATTGTTCGCCGGCACGGAGGCCGGCGCTACCAATTGCTGGGAACTGCTCTTCACAATCCGTGATTACTTTCGAGAATCGGTATAAATATGATCAATGATATCGATAGAATGGACCGGCAGGGACGCCGGTCCCTACCAATATCCTGTAATTCAAACGAGGGATAAACGACAGAATTTTTGGCACTGACTACATATGCATAATTGCGAAATGGTATGAGTTGGTGCACAGGCGGCACGCGAGGCACGCTCGCGTAATCGCAGAGGGCCCGGCGTGACCGCCGAGCCCGGAATGGATTGGCCTTCCCGAAGAACAGGAAATCAGCCCGTGTACTGAGGTTGAGAGTCCTGAGTTGGGAACGATAAAATCTCTTTTACTTGGACAGCGGATCCGCTTTGAAGCTGGATTCAACGCCTGAATATTGCTTTCTCAACCTTGGCTTTTCTATTTTGCCGGTAGGATTACGGGGGATAATCCCAAAGATAATCTCTCTGGGTCTCTTGAATCGCGGCAAGCCCTGGCAATAGGCTAAGACTTCTTCTTTCGTCAGTTCGTGGCCGCTCTTAACCTGTATCACCGCTGCTGTGACTTCGCCCAGGCGTGTATCCGGCATTCCGATTACCGCAACATCCTGGATTTTGGGGTGAGCCTGGAGAAAATCTTCTATTTCGACCGGGTAGATGTTCTCTCCACCGGTAATGATGATGTCTTTCTTGCGATCAACGAGCCAAATAAACCCATCTTCATCTTGCCTTGCCATGTCGCCTGTCAAGAGCCAGCCATCCTTCAGGACACTTTCGCTTGCCTCGGGATTCCGGTAGTATTCTTTCATTACTCCGGGTCCTTTGATAGCCAGCTCGCCAATTTGACCGGGAGCAACGAGCTTTTGCTGGTCGTCAAGAATCCGCGTCTCGTAGTCCAGTCCTGGTATGCCAATAGCTCCCACCTTGTGAAGGTTTTCCATTCCGAGGTGAACACATCCCGGTCCCGTGCATTCGGTCAGACCGTAATTGGTATCGTACTGGTGATGCGGAAAAACCCGTTTCCAGTCACGTATGAGACTTGGAGGCACGGGCTGTGCACCTATGTGCATGAGCCGCCATCGCTCCAAATTGTAGTCTGAAAGACGTATTTCTCCATTTTCCAGGGCTGTGAGAATGTCCAGTGCCCAGGGGACCAGCAGCCAGACTATGGTCACGTCTTCTTCCGAAATTGCCTCGAGAATCCATCGAGGCTTAACGCCCTTGAGAATGACTGCTTTCGCTCCTACAACAAAGTTGCCGAACCAGTGCATTTTTGCACCGGTGTGATAAAGAGGAGGGATACAAAGAAAATTGTCTGCATGAATCTGGTGATGATGACAATTCTCGACATAACACGAAGACTCGAGATTCCTGTGTGTGAGAAGTGTTGCTTTTGGAGTGCCTGTTGTTCCTGATGTAAAGTATAAAGCGGCACAATCCAAGATCGATATGGGAATATTCGGATCGTTGGCACTTTCGCTCGACAGCAAGGAAGAGTAGGGTTCCGCATACGGTGGCCGTACTTCTTCCGGTCCGACGAAAATAAAGGTTTTGACTGTTTTCAGTTCATCTTTTATGGCGTTGACGCGATCGATGAACTCTTCGCCGAAAACGAAAACCTTCGCTTCTGCGAGTTGTGTACAGCGTTTTATCGTAGCGTGATCGAACCTGAAATTCAGAGGAACCGCCCAAGCACCGGTCCGCAGGATCCCGAAATACACAGGCAGCCAATCGATGCAGTTCATCATCAGTTGGACTACTCGGTCCCCTTTTTCTATGCCCTTTTTCAAGAGAACATGTGCGGTTCTGTTTGCCTGAGCGTCGAAATCGGTCCAGGTGATTTCGGTTCGCCTGTTCTTGGCTGGTTCACGCTCGATAAGCGCTGTTTCCGATCCATACATCCGAGAGTTTCGGGCCAGCATTTCCATAATCAACATATGACTTTTAACTTCCTCACAAAAATTCTTTTAAGCTCAAGTGCGCTGTACCGCGCGGTTCGAATCGGAGGATTGTAGCACGGGGAGCATGACGTACAGAACAATTCTTCAGGACCGAGTAGATCGTTATACCTTTTCTCGGTTATGCACATAATACAAATGTGCGTTCAAAGAAGTAACGTCTAGCAAATCCGGGACCGGCAAATAACAGGTTTCTCAATATTCCTTACTATGAAAGATTTGGAATAAGATAGCGAAGGCTGGGGGGTCCTGAGCGGAGTGATTAGACGGCTTTGCGTCGTCCGGAGCGAAGGATACCTCCAGCCTGCCAAATTATAAAAAGAAAAGCGAATCGGTATTAGATTTCAATCGGATCTCTTGGAACCGAGGGCCAAATCAATTATTCTGCTTTTAAGGCAACAGTTTCTATCATGCCGAAAGTAATAACCGCGTAATTCTTCCATCGCGGAGTTTCTGATAAAATTCGCTGTGTGTGTCGCCCCGGATCTGTTGCAGCGCAGATTTTGACAGAGATGAACCAAAAGGAGCTCGATAAGATAAGAGGGGAAGTACCTATCGGTCGATTCGGCTGCGTCGGATCATGGGAGTCTGGAAACATCGATCTCGGCTTGTCGAACAGGCCTTCAGTGCAGAAAACTTCTTGTGGTTTTTCGACCAACATGGTAAAAAATAAGATTGTTTTAACGATCAGAGGCAAACGAACATGTCAATTCTCGATCTCATTGGAAACACGCCGCTGGTTAGGATTGGAAATCCTAATGGTTCGGGCGGGGTCCGCATTCTCGGAAAACTTGAAGGTAACAATCCCGGCGGTTCCGTAAAGGACCGTATCGCATATTATATGATCGCGAAGGCCGAGGAAAACGGCTCTTTAACCAAGGACAAAATCATTCTCGAGCCCACATCCGGAAATACCGGAATCGGCCTGTCCATGGTAGCAGCGTGTAAAGGATATCGCTGTCTGCTCACTCTCCCGGAATGTGTCAGCCTCGAGAGAAGAAACACACTGCGGGCATATGGAGCTGAACTTGAAATTACGCCTCCCAGTGAAGCAACCGACGGAGCGATCAGACGGGCACATAGGATTTACGAAGAAGATCCCGAAAAATATTTCTTCCCCAACCAATTTGAGAATGAATTTAACGCGGAAGCTCACTATATGACTACCGGTTTGGAAATCATTCGACAGACCGGTGGCGAGGTGGATGCTTTTGTTGCCGGTATGGGCACCACCGGCACGCTCATGGGGATATCGAGAAGGCTGAAAGAGCACAATCCTCGCATTCAGATTGTAGGAGTGGAGCCTGAAGAAGGACATACGATTCAGGGCTTGAAGAACATGTCTGAAGCAATCGTACCGAAAATTTACGATCCCAAGAGACTGGACCGTATCCTTCGTGTGAACGATCAGCAAGCGTATGATACTGCGCGATGGCTTGCGTTGAATCAGGGAATCTTCGTGGGAATGAGTTCAGGTGCTGCCGTCTACGGTGCAATGCAAATTTCAAAGGAATACTCCAGCGGCACGGTGGTGTGCTTGCTTCCGGATCGGGGGGATCGTTACCTGAGCACCACTCTGTTTAAATCTATCTGTGCCAAATGCCCACCCTAAATCGAAGAATGAAATTTGGGGAACCTTTCTGCAAAAAAGGTTCTCCAATCCAAAAAACTCCTAACGCTCGTCAAATTAGCATTTCTTTGAAATAGCTCGGCGAAACACATCCTGCCAAAAGGGTTTCTCCGGCTGTCGTCGAATTTTACCATTTCGCAGTCATTACACATAAGATAGGCAAAGCTGGTGTGTCCTGATCGGAGTGATTAGACGGCTTTGCGTCGTTCGGATCGAAGGATGTCCCCAGTCTCCCAGATTATGAAAAGAAAAGCGAACCGGTATTAGTAACGACAGGAGAATCGAACGAGGGAATCAGAAAGCGAATGCTCCGGATCATTTGCATAAGTGGCAAGTCTCATCTTAAATGAATAAACTGATGTTTAGAAAAATTCGTAGCAGTCGCCGACAGGGACTTTGTTTTGATCGTAGTAGAAAACTTTGGAGTTGTTTTGATCCGGGAGGGAGAATTTCACATTGTTCCTCGTTCCGGAGTTCAGACTGGAGGCGCTGCCCAACAGTTGGAATGCAACCAGACGGCCCCGTTCGTATACGGGTTGAGCATCGACAACGGTACCGTTGACTGTCCAAACCGGACGGGGAATGAAAAATGTGTAGACCGGGAATTGTCCCATAACCTGCAGAGTAGGGTTGATTGTGCCGCCGACACTGCGACAGACCTTTATGCTCGTGATTTTCCATTGCCCTGTACCGGTAGTTTGGGCTTCGGACGGAGAGAGATTATTCACTATTGCAATGCAAACAAGGAGGGCAGTTAATAGAAATGTAGATCGTAACATAATGAAAACCCTTCCGGAGTTGCATCCGGCCTGGAACCGACTTTCGGGTGGGTTATCGTCGCGCCGCCCGAAAGCGGTCAAAAAACACGTACTATATACCTAAAATTGTTAAAGAACACAAGGAAAGAATGTTCTTGCCGGATTCAAACACGATTTAAGTTATGTAAGGTATTATGGTTACTCGATTTCAAGATTGACGCAGTGGTGGTCATCAACTAAAAAGAAAGTAGATGAGTATTTCACGTACGGAGAAACAATATGGCAATCAGAATAGCAATCAATGGGTTTGGACGCATCGGGCGAACTGTTATGAGAAGCGCACTGGTACACCCCGAAATAGAGGTCGTGGCCGTTAATGACAGAATGGACCCGGATCTCATGGCTTTCCTGCTGAAATATGATTCGGTTCACGGCCAATTTCCGGGGGAGGTCACACCCTCCGCGGACGTGATCAATGTGAGCGGAAAAGAAGTCCGGGCACTTCGCATAACCGACGATTTGCTGAATTTGCCCTGGCGTGACCTCAAGGTCGATGTTGTGATGGAATGTACTGGCATTTTCAGGGACCGTGAAAAAGCCGGTAAGCATATAGAAGCAGGCGCAAAGAAAGTCATCGTTTCCGCTCCCGGTAAGAAAGTCGATGCAACTTTCGTAATTGGAGTGAACGAAGAGACATATGATCCGACAAAACATCATGTGGTGTCGAATGCATCGTGCACAACGAATTGTCTTGCGCCCATTGCGAAAGTCCTGTTTGACGAATTCGGTATTGAGAAAGGTGTAATGACGACGGTCCATTCGTACACTATGGATCAAAGTTTACTGGACACCGTTCACAAGGATTATCGAAGAGCGCGTGCTGCTGCCATCAACATGATTCCCACCACAACCGGAGCGGCCTCCGCCATAGGACAGGTAATCCCTGAGTTGGCAGGAAAACTGGACGGGCTCGCGATCCGCGTAACCACTCCGAATGTGTCTTTGGTTGATTTTACTGCCTTGGTCAAGAAGGGGACCACCCCCGATGAAGTGAACGCGGCTATGAAACGTGCTTCTGAAGGTCGTATGAAAGGCATCCTGGAGTATGTCGACAAACCGCTTGTGAGTGTCGATTTCATCAACAATACACATTCGTCCATGTTCGATTCTCTCTCCACTTTCGTTGTTGGTGACAACATGGTGAAAGTACTCTCATGGTATGACAATGAATCCGGTTATTCAGCCAGAATGGTGGATCTTGCAGTACTGATGGGCGAAAAGCTGTCCTAAGAAATTGTGAATGAACGTAATCTCGAGATGTCGCGAGCAAGTGGATAATCATATCCTGATGATAGGGGGTACAACGTGATTAAAAGTATCAAAGATTTGGATCTAAAAGGGAAGCGAGTGTTCTTTCGATTCGACTTTAATGTCCCCCTGGACCAATCGGGAGCTATCAAGGACGATACGCGGATACGAAGAGCTCTGCCGACGATCGAGTACGCCATGGAGCACGGGGCAAAATGCATTTTCACTTCTCATCTGGGCCGTCCGAAGGGGGAGAGAAAAGCAGAAATGAGCCTTGCACCCGTTGCCGGCCGGCTCCAAGAATTGCTCGGGACTGCCGTCGGCTTTGCTGATGATTGCATCGGTGCTCAGGCAGAGACAGCCGTGGCTAACCTTAAGGACGGCGATGCGGTTCTCCTGGAAAACCTGCGTTTCCATCCCGGTGAGACAAAGAATGACCCGGATTTTGCTTCACAGTTGGCGTCCCTCGCGGACGTGTACGTGAACGATGCCTTCGGGACCGCTCACAGGGCCCATGCTTCCACGGTAGGTGTGCCGGATCTGCTCAAAGAAAAGGCTGCCGGATTCCTCATGAAAGAGGAATTGGAAAATCTCGAAAAAGCGCTGAAGAATCCTCAAAAGCCGGTGGTGGCGTTATTCGGCGGCGCAAAGGTCTCCGACAAGACAGAGCTGTTGAAAAATCTTGTAAACCGTATGGATACTATTTTGATTGGCGGTGGGATGGCGAACACTTTTCTGAAGGCGCAGGGCTCGGATGTGGGCGCGTCAAAAACGGAAGAGGAGATGGTGAATACTGCCGCGGAGATTCTCCGGGATAAGAAATGTACGATTCTGCTGCCGGTGGATGTGGTTGTTGCGGACCGAATGGAAGATGGAGCAAGCACCAGGACCGTGACATCGGATTTCATCCCTTCCGGTCAGATGGCGCTCGATATAGGACCCAAAACCGTTCAGGACTTCAGTGATGAAATCAGCCGCGCAGGAACCATCGTGTGGAACGGGCCCATGGGGGTGTTCGAGATAGACGCGTTCAAGAACGGCACCATGAAGATCGCAGAAGCAGTTGCATCTGCCTCGGCGTTTTCTCTAATAGGTGGTGGTGATACCATTCGGGCCATTCAACAGGCGGGAGTGGCCGATAAAATCTCGTATATCTCTACGGGCGGCGGTGCATTCATGGAATTCATGGAGGGCAAGATCTTGCCTGGAGTGGCTGCTCTGGAGCAGTGAAAAAGTTTTGTCCCGCTGCTCTCGATGGAGCCCGGGAGCGTTCTTATAATGAGAAATGGCGGACGAGGAAGGATATTCTGACATGGCCAATCGCACATCGATTATTGCGGGAAATTGGAAGATGCATAAGACTTCTTCCGAAACTCGCAGCTTCCTTGAGGCATTGAAATCAGCTATCGCAGATTTTGAACCGAATTGTGAGATCGTAGTCGCCCCTCCATTCACCTCGATTGCAACTGCAGTAGCGGAAACAGATGGAACGCGCATCCGGGTAGCTGCGCAGAATCTTCACTGGGAAGATAGAGGTGCATTTACCGGTGAAGTCAGCGGACCGATGGTGAAGGAGATCGGTTGTTCTCATGTTATAATCGGGCATTCCGAGCGTCGTCAGTACTTCGGAGAAACGGACGAGTCCGTGAATCGAAAGATACAGGCTGCAATGCGTAGCGGTCTCGTTCCCATTTTTTGTCTGGGAGAAACCCTCGAGGAAAGGGAGGCTGGAAAAACCTTTGACGTAGTAAAACGCCAACTTATTGAAGGAATCGGAAAAATAGAATCCCCAGATCCCGACCGTTTTGTGATAGCATATGAACCCGTTTGGGCCATCGGTACCGGAAAGACCGCGACTCCCCAGCAGGCGCAAGAGGTCCATGAGTTTCTCAGGACTGAATCGGCCAAGATATTGGGACAGGATTTCAGCGATCGGACCAGGATTCTGTATGGTGGCAGCGTAAAACCTGATAATACCCGTAGTCTCCTGAACCAGCCAGACATAGACGGCGGGCTGGTGGGTGGAGCATCCCTGACAGTTCAGGATTTTTTGGGTATTATCAAGGAAGCAATTTAGATCCGGAAAGGTACATGCGTAATGTTGACTATGTTCATTCTCATCGTGCACGTGGTTGTGTGCATAGCGCTCATCATGATCATACTTCTGCAATCGGGTAAGGGTGCAGATATCGGAGCTACATTCGGCGGCGGTTCGAGTCAGACGGTTTTCGGCAGCTCCGGCGCAGGGACGTTTCTGAGCAAAATTACTATCGGTGCAGCAGTTGTGTTTATGGTGACATCGATTTTCCTCACCTATTTTTCCGGTAAAGCTACCTTGATCCAGGAACGATCGATTGTTAGCGAAGAATCCGGTGCACCTTCTGCCGTACCGCCTACGGGCACTCCTGAGACTCCTGGCAGTGGAGCCCCCCCGACACAATCGGAAGCACCGCAGTCGGCACCTCCTGCCATGCCGCAAGCTCCTTCCGGAGGCTCTCCTGCACCTGCATCACCTCAGCCGTCCGGCGAAACGCCACCTGCAAAATAGATGTTTTCTCTTTTATTACGAGAAGATACGGCCCCAATGTTCCACGTGAAACATTGGGGCCGTCCCTGTATCAAGCGCAGGGAGATGGTGTTTTCATTTGTCTTTCCATGGAATTTCTTCAGAATCCTGCACCCATAATTGCTCAAAATTCTGACGTTTATCTCGCGCTCGAATATAAAGATATTGTACCATTTCGCAGTTGTGCACATAAGATAGCGAAGGCTGGGGTGTCCTGAGCGGAGTGATTAGACGGCTCGGCGTCGTCCGGAGCGAGGGATACCTCCAGCCTCCCATATTATGAGAAGAAAAGCGAATCGGTATTAGTGGGACCGGCGTCTCTGCCGGTCCATTCTATTGATATCATGTAGCATTTTGAACATATGCCGGCACGGAGGCCGGCACCCACCAATATTCTTAATCCTCAATCGGACATTAATTTTGACGATTCGCCGTTGTCCACAGCTTGATACCCGTAGCTACTATCGGGCTGCCTCTTCCAGGACGTGCCCGCTCATTACTGAAAGGTTGTCGAATCCTGTGCATTTTGCCTGCGCTTCAGCGATTTTTCCCCCGTGGCAATTGAAGATAGCAATTGTTACCAGAGTACCGTTTTGTGTTGCCTGTGCCTTGAGGCGTAAGGTTTGCTCCCGACGTATCGTTGATAATAGTTGAGTGTCAGCTCAACAATTGCGCCCTTCGGAATCAGTTTCCTCGTTCGACCAGGCCTGACACCCAAAGAGGATGAAGATACGTCCCAACATGGCTTTTAGCAAACGCTACATCCGGCATCAGAACCACAGGGTTGTAATCCCTTGCTAATACTGCGAGTGTCAGTGCATCGTTCTTCGATGCCGGTCCGAAGACGCATTCGAGACTCGTTCCATTCTCTCCCAAAAATCTGACCCTTGCCTCATTCACATTTGAACTCCGCACTTCATCAATATTACCGGTCATAGCAGACCCCTCAGATAAAGGCAATTACACGGCAAAGGCTGGTGTTATTAAGGTGTTTCAGTCAGTTGACAAATTGTTTCCGGACCGCTAAAAACAAGTTGTAAATATGCAAGCAAAACAAAAAGGGCTTCCTATGGAAAAAAGAGACCTTGAACTGATTCAGGAGTGGAAGGAAAGAGATCCCGAATTGAAGAAGTTGTGGCAGGAGCATCTCGAATTCGAGGAACAACTGGAAGCGTTCAACAAAAGGGTTTATCTCACGGCCGGTGAGGAATTGGAACGGAAGACCTTGCAGAAGAAGAAGCTCAAAGGCAGAGACGAAATCGAACGGATTCTGAGCAGGATCAGACAACAGTAAGGAAACCGGAACACGACGACAGTATTGTCAGGTAACTGTGACTGCCTCATCCGGCCCTCAAAACACTTTTTGGTCACAGTCCCCCAGTAATTCGTCCGGCCTTGGTAAGTGAACTTATGTCCGAATTAAATGGCGCACAGATTCTCCTTCGCTCGTTGGTAGAGGAAGGAGTCGACACTATCTTCGGATATCCCGGAGGAGCCGTTATCGACATCTTCGATGCGATGGCCCGAGAATTCTCCGAGGATTTCAAATTCATACTCACTCGTCACGAACAGGCTGCGGTTCACGCTGCCGACGGCTATGCCAGGGCAACGGGAAAACCCGGTATATGTATCGTCACATCGGGACCCGGGGGCACTAACACTGTGACGGGACTTGCAACCGCGTGCATGGACTCCATTCCGGTTATCGTTTTTACCGGACAGGTTCCCACTCCCCTTATCGGTAATGACGCGTTTCAGGAAGCCGATATTGTGGGCATAACCAGGCCCTGTACGAAGCACAACTACCTCGTTAGCAGGTTGGAAGATCTCGCCCAGACCATAAAAGAAGCCTTTGTCATTGCAAGTACCGGCCGCCCCGGCCCCGTTCTGGTCGACCTCCCAAAAGATATCGTCCAGGCAAAGACAGAGTTTGAATATCCCAAAACTGTCTCCCTGCCGACGTACAAACCGACAATTAAGCCTTACATTCCTTCGATAAAACGTGCCGCGGCCATGCTGGCAGAGGCCAAGAAACCTGTCATCTACGCGGGTGGCGGCGTCATAACAGCGGAAGCACACCGGGAACTTACAGAATTGGCAGAGATGATGGGATTTCCCGTTACTATGACGCTCATGGGATTGGGTTGCTTTCCCGGAACTCATCCTCTATCCCTCGGCATGCTTGGGATGCACGGAACGTATCGTGCAAACATGGCTGTCAGCAATTCTGACTTGCTGCTCGCAGTTGGAGCCAGATTTGACGATCGAGTCACGGGCAAAATAGAAGAGTTTGCACCACAAGCAAAAATTATCCATATCGACATAGATCCGACCTCGATCCAGAAGAATCTCGCAGTCGATGTTCCCATTGTAGCGGATGCAAAGAATGCGCTTGCCAAACTGATCGAAGTGCTCAAAAAGAAAGGTTATTCCAAAAACGATAGGCGCGACACATTGAAGGAATGGCACGTTCAGCTCACTGCCTGGAGAAACGAGCAGAGATTGCGCTTCGATCGTACCACCGAGACCATTAAGCCGCAGTACGTAGTGGAAAAGCTTTACGAACTCACTGCGGACCGGGCCATAATCACCACTGAAGTTGGACAGAATCAGATGTGGGCGGCTCAGTATTATCTTTTCGATCGACCCCGGACGTTCCTCACCTCAGGAGGCCTCGGCACCATGGGCTATGGCTTCCCCGCGGCAATCGGCGCTCAGGTGGCATTTCCGGACAAAATCGTCATCGATATAGCCGGTGACGGCTCGATCCAGATGAACATCCAAGAGCTTGCAACTGTGGCTCAGTACCATTTGCCCGTGAAGATTGCCATACTCAACAACGGCTATCTGGGAATGGTTCGTCAGTGGCAGGAACGCTTCTACGACAATGTCTATGCACATACCGATATTATGGTAGCCCCTGATTTCGTGAAACTTGCTGAAGCATACGGTGCGGTAGGTCTTCGGGCGACGACGACCTCGGAAGTTGAACCAACCATTAGAAAGGCCCTCGAGATCGATGGGCCTGTAATAATCGATTTCGTGGTGGAACGCGAAGAAGGCGTGTACCCCATGGTACCCGCCGGAGCGTCTCTGACCAACATGATACTCATATGAACGACGACAGACACGTTATTTCGGTCCTGGTGGAAAACAAGCCCGGCGTGCTCGCTCGCGTTGCGGGTATGTTTTCAGGTCGAGCTTTCAACATTCATTCTCTGACGGTTGCTCCAACCTTCGATAGCAACTATTCCCGCATGACTATCGTCACACACGGTAGCGAACAGATAATCGAGCAAATCGTCAAGCAACTCCGAAAACTGATCAATGTGGTCAAAGTGCAGGATTTGACTGCCGGAGATTACGTGGACAGGGAGTTGATTCTTGTGCGCGTAAAGGCAACTGCCTCAAGCCGTGGAGACATTCTCAGAATAGCCGATATCTTCAGAGGCAAAGTCGTGGATGTCAGCCATGAGACGTTGACTGTTGAGGCTTCCGGTACTCAAAGCAAGATCGATGCATTCCTGGAATTGCTCGCTCCCGCCGGCATCACCGAGCTGATTCGTACGGGAACGGTCGCTATTCCAAGGGCCAAGAAGACGCTCAAGGCCGCGAGTGCTGCCGAATGATCAACAAGGCCGGACATTATGAACCCATCGCACGGGAAGGATTCGTATTCTTTGTTCCCTTTCTCGTGATTTCATTCTTATGCTGGCTCCTCGATTATCCATTCACATCATTTGTGTTCCTGCTGGTATCCGTTGTTGTTGCTGCCTTCTTCAGAAATCCCGATCGCGTTCCTCCTTTAGGCGCTGGGCTGGTCTTATCCCCCGCGGATGGAACCGTCGCAGAAGTAGTCGAACACGCGCAGTCGGAAAATCTTCCCGGAGTGCCTCTGAAGCGCATAAGTGTATTCATGTCTGTGCTGAATGTACATGTGAACCGATGGCCGATTTCCGGGATTGTTCAGTCGATCCGTCATGTTCCGGGCCGGTTTCTCGATGCACGAGAACCCGCTGCATCTGACGTTAACGAGCACAATGCAATAGTCCTGACCGGTGAAGGAGTTACGATCGCAGTAGTTCAAATTGCCGGCATCTTGGCAAGACGTATCGCCTGCTGGGTGAAAGAAGGAGACATGGTCTGCCGAGGAGACAGATTTGGACTCATACGGTTCGGCTCTCGCCTGGATATTTACCTTCCCCAGGAATTCGATTTCCAGGTTTACCCTGGCGACCGCGTCAGAGCAGGAGAAAGCATTATCGCCAGAAGGAACAAATCCAACCGATAATCTCGTACAAGAGCCTCACGGTAAGCCGCAAAGGCAATCATCAGCAAATTCTCCGATTGCTATTTGTTTGATATTCTGTTGTATTCAATGCACTCGATGTACTATTGCGTTCAGATTCCGAGGAGGTCAATGCGCTGGGGAATTCTCGTCAATCTCGCGATCATACTGTTCGTCAGCGGCGTACTGCTCTTCATCGCGTTTTGCGCCTCATTGGAACGAGCAGCAGTAGATTCCCGAGTCTATCAGGCCGCTGTCCTCTTTGAAGCTCTTCAGAAGCAGATTCTTTCAGATCGCGGGAAAGACCGCATGTGGGAACGTGTGAGAGATCTGTGTCGCGAACAGATGGGTTTCGGTCTTTTGTTGTACGATGCTCACGGCACACTGATCGGCGGCTGCGGTCTCGACACAAACACTGACAAACCGGATCAGACAAAAACAGGAAAAACGGTAAGAGCAGAGAAATGGCCGACAGGTCTGTTTCATGGAATGGTGGTGACTGTAGATTCAACCGGAGATTTCCCTGAAGGAATCAGGACCGCTCGTGGAATCATGCATATTCCCGCATCCGTTTTTGCCCCTGCCTGGAAATTTTTTGGAGCTTATCTCGTTCTGACGCAAGGAGCCCTCTTTTTCCTCGGGTACCTTCTCTTTCATCGTACCGTCATCGGGCCGCTTGCCGATGCAGCGGACTTGGCCAGGAAAGCTGCCGGCTTCATCGATCTACCTTCTGATTCCTATCCCGCAGGCCGCGGAGACGACATTCAGAAAATCGCATCTCGGCTCAGAGTGATCATAGCGAAAATACTCGACGATCGGCAAAAAATGGAAGCTCTCATAGTTCAATTGAGCACCGCCAACAAAGACCTTGAAAAGGCCCAACAGGGACTGGTTCGTTCCGAAAAGCTCGCAGGCGTAGGTCGATTGGCGGCAGGTCTGGCGCACGAAATCGGCAACCCGCTCCAGATTCTCATGGGATACACGGAGCTCCTTGAAAGAAATGCACATGTGGAGTCTCGCGCCGAAATACTTACGCGCATGAGCGCGGAACTCAAACGAATCAATGAAATACTCCGGCACCTTCTGGAATTCGCACGGCCGATACGGAAACAGATCGAAATCTGTAATATCAATGAACTGGTCAAAAGCTGCAGTGCGCTGATCCTGGGGCGAAAAGGTTTTCGAAATATCACGTTCCAGATCGATCTGGCTGAAGAACTTCCCTTGCTCGAGACTGAACCGGAAAAATTACGACAGACGCTTGTGAATCTCCTCTTCAATGCAGCCGATGCCATTGGGGACTCTGGCGGCACAATTTCTCTACGCACCAGTGCGACTCCGGATCGGGTCCTCATCGAGGTGGAGGATTCTGGCTGTGGAATACCGGAATCGGATCTCAGCAAGATATTCGATCCCTTCTTCACGACCAAAGAGCCTGGAAAAGGAACCGGACTCGGCCTTGCCGTCTGTTTGGCCCTTGTGGAATCGCTTGACGGGTCGATTCAGATCAGCTCCGTTGTGGGCACAGGAACTACAGTGCTCGTCTCGTTACCGATTCGAGAACCATCAGTCATTTGATGGGCATTAGAGCGATTGCTAAAACTTCTTTTATCCCACGCTCCAATACAAGATATTGGTGGGGATCGGCCTCCCTGCCGGACCATTTTGTCGACATCATTGATCATATTGAAGATGTGCCGGCACGGAGGCCGGCACCCACCAACACTCCTATCCTCAATCAGTCATTGATTTTCGCAACTGTTTATATGAAGCTCTTAAGATCGGACTTCGAAAAAAAATTGAGGTCCGCTCTTCCACGGGCGGACCTCAGCAAGTTGCATCCAGGACGCTCCCGTGCGTCCGCGGCAACTCGCTATTCGTTCGGGACTCAGCTCTTACGGGCCGGTCGTACCAGCAAAATGCTGGTCTATCTTATTTTGGAAATCGCGTTGTGCGAAGTTCATATAATCGGTGCTGCTAAAAGTTGGAGCTTGATCCAATGTCGCCTTTGCGATGTTTAGCACCAGATTGTCTCTGGTATCCATTTGGACTTCACCTGCAGAAGCGACCTTATTCCACGGGACAGGAGTCAGCTTGTCACCGATCCCCAACAGACCGCCGTGGCTAATGATCATGTAACTGATCTTCCCGTCTTTATCCAGGATAAAATCGTGTACCTCTCCAAGCTTCTCATCGTTCTTGTTCACAACATCCCTACCGATTAACTTGGATACGCGCATGGGCATCTCGGCCTTCGATACGTGAGGCATTGAGGATACATCTTTTTGCATCTCACGATCCATTGTGCCACCAGGTCTGTCTGCCGGACTTTGGGCGCCCGGAGCAGTCATCTTGCCTACATCGCTTTGTGCAAGTGCCTGCCCCGAAACGAATGCAACAAGAACAAACGACAGTATCATCATAAGGATGTTAATCTTCTTCATTGTAATCTCCATGAGTCTCTTTTTAACAGCACGCCGCTTCGACGCGCATGGGAGAAATAGGGAACCGGGCCCGAACGGCTCTGCTTTCACCGGGTCAATCATCTCCCCGTACACATTTGCCGCTTTTGTTCGTGCCCGTGTTCGATCTTGAGGCGGGAATCCGTACCAATTGCCTGTTTCGATTCCATACTCAAGTTTCATCCCGGGGAGGGACGAAATGCCATTCATATCTGTACGGTCCAAAGACCGATTCTCAAGTCGGCTCTCCACCACCGGCAGCCTCAAGCCCGAGCCAAAGCTTCGGGCAAAATACGTCGTCTCTGCTACTAAGGCGATTCTTCTGATGCAGTCATGTCTACGAAAAAATGCGCGAAAATCTCCTGAAGAGACATCCGGGCGTTCTTCACCATCGTAGCATTGGCATTCAGCATCGGCCAATGCAGCATGAGTCAGCAGAATTTTATTCACATCCACGAAGTGGCTCTTGCAAGGAACCATCACTTTCCGGGCTTCCTCTCTGATACGTGTACAAATCTTCCTCCGACGACGACATCGTGACCAATCAGGACCTCGACAATTGTCATCGGCCTCAGCCCGTTGCGTGATAAGCATTCAATTTCACACCCTAAACAAGTCAACGCAACTGAAGTTCAACTGTGCAAGGCTCATGCCAAGAAAGGACACGTTTCATGACGGTTCATGACACTTGACCAAGACACCGCATTCTCGCCGTTTTCCAATTTTAGCGACAACAAATGCTCTCTGTCGCGTATCGGTTTTATGGTCCGAGACTGGGCAAAAAACACCAACAAAACACGAGTACCTCATTTTCTGAGATTTCTTGACAAGTTATATAGGAAAAGAAACACCCTTACGGCAGGAAGAGAGGTGAGTTTTTGCCCTTGTTTAAAAACCTTTTACTCGGATTGCAACAGCGGGATGTCTTGACTGAGGCTGTCCTTGCGTTCGTCTCTCTTGCGAGCAGCCTCTATAAGAAGGAATACACCGGGTTTGGTGATACTTTTGTGATCCGGGTCACGCCACGGCAAGCTGGAAAAGCTTCCACCTTTGAATAACAGGCAGTGGTAGAGTGCCTCTTCCCCTTCCATGGCACCGGTCACGGCATGGACTATCTCGCCTTTATGGACAAAGATAAGCCCTTTCTCCCCTTCTCTGGACTGGATAGACACAAGCATCTCCCGGCCGTTGAGAAGAAGAAGCTGCATGTACTCGAGTATGTCGATTCCTCCGATACGACCGGAGAAATCTTCTTGTGACTGAATTCGCCCTATTTCTTCCTGGACCATTTCCACCAGATGCGGGACTTTAACCGGTTTCTGAAGTATTCGATCGACTTCCGGGTGCATTTGCACCTCATCTTCATCAAGCTGGCGCGCCCATCCGGTGAGCATAATGAAAGGAGGTTTTTGTCTCTCGTTTTCTTTGCAGTATTTGGCCACACTCTTGGCCACTTCCCAACCGCTTATCTCAGACATGGCCAGGTCGCAAACGACAGCATCAATTGGCGTTTGAGCAAACAACTTCAGTCCCTGCTGGCCTGAATAAGCCGGAACCAGTGAATGACCGAGCACTCTCAAGCCCCGCTCAAAGACTCTAACGATTCTCTCGTCATCATCGATGAAGAGTATTCTGAGTCCTTTGTTCAGGGGATCCCTGCTTTCGGTCTTTTTCAGCAGGGGATTCACGTACGGGAACCGAATGAGAAACAGGCTGCCTCTGGGTCTGACCCGTTTTACGCCCATGGTCCCATTGTGCGATCTCAGTATTCCACAACTGAAAGGCAAACCCATGCCGGCATGAGCCTCTTTCGAGGTCCAGAAAGCGGTTGTAATGTGTTTCATATTTTCCGGAGGAATCCCGATTCCGCTGTCCTGAACGCTCAGAACCGCGAGTCGGTCCTTCACGTACGTCTTGGTCCTGATCGTACCCCCTCTGGGCATCGCTTCAACGGCATTCTTGAGAAGGTTGAGAGCGACCCATGCTACCTGGTCCTGGACCCCCAGTATGTGGCATCCCGGAGCCAGTTCAACTTCATGTTTGATGTGGATTTTCCTACGGTCCAGCAATGTCTTGGACCAGAGCTTACACATTTCTACGGCTTCTTCCACCGCTTCCGAAAGGTCGAAGATCTCGTGTTTCTGCGAACTGTCCGATTTCCGTCGGGCGAATTGCTGCATCCATCTCACTGCTTCGGTTGCAGACCGAACACCCTCCATGATTTGCTCGAGATTACCTTTCACCGCTTCGGAGTCTTTCAGATCCAGGTTTGTCAGCGCCATGTTCACGTTACCGGAAACAACCTGCAGCAGGTTGCTGAACGTGTGGCCCACTCCTGTAGAAATCTGACCCAACACTTTAAGCCGCTCGGAACCAATGATGAGCTCTTCAGCCCGCTTCTGGTCGGATATGTCCAGCAGGAACCCATGCGCCCCCGAAATGTGATTATCTCCATCACGAATAGGAACAACATGGACCTGGGTATGGACCTGCCTGTCCGATTTGGCTTTGTACTGGAACTCACCTACGCCGGATTCGCCCGATTCGAGACAATGGACTATGGCTTCGGATATACCCGCCTCCACCAGAGGGAGAAGCGAAAACAAGTCCATCGCGTCTTCAATATCGAGATGAGATGCTCCGAGTATGCTCAGGACTGCAGGATTGAATTCGGTGATTTCTCCGTTGGTATCGAAAGAAATCATTCCCATGGGAGATCTATCCACGAGCGATCGATATCTCGCTTCACTCTCCCTCAGGGCCTGTTCGACCTGCCTCCGTTCGGTGATGTCAATCCAGGAACCTAGAATTTCGGAAGGTTTCCCCGAGGAGTCCCTGACCAGGTTCAGTTCATCTCTTATCCAGCGAAATTCTTTATTTTTATGTCTGAGCCGGTACTCCTGGACCAGGTGACCGAGACCGAAAAGTTCGCCTCTTGAAGATAACACCCGCTCCTTGTCGTCGGGATGGAGAGCAGCTTCCCAGGCGGAAGGATTCTCTATGAGTTCCTGAGGTGCATATCCAAGTTGGGAGATGATATTGTCGCTGATGAATGTGGGGCCGAAATCTCCGTCAGGATGGCGCGTATAGATGATCACCTGCGGCGCCGGACCGCGAGATTTCAGCAGCTTTCTCTTATCGACGCGTTTTTTGTCTGTTTTTCTCGCATCTCCATTGGAGCGCAATACTACCGTGAGTCCCGAGAGCAGTTCATGAACGCGACTTTCAGCCATGTAAGCTCTCCTGCTTTCGCTCCAAGGTGTCAGCTACGAACGTCATATCAGTTGTTTACCAACGTTTGCAACCGTAAGCATGCAAATGCGCTTAAACGTTTCCTTGACTCCCTGACCGGACACCGCGCTGGCTCCTATCCAGGGCCATTCGCCATTAGGGTTCAGATCCTCTTCCATTTGTTCGATGGGCATTATCCGCGTTCCGTTTTGCGACTCCAGGTCGCGTTTGTTGTACTGAAGCACGACTGAGATCGACGAAGATTTCACATTCAGCAAATCGAGATTTTCTCGAAAGTTTTGAAAGCTCTCGATATTCTGCGCACGACGGATTTCCATGGAATCAGCCACAAAGACGACTCCGTCAACTCCTCTGAGCACGAGCTTGCGCGTATCGTTATAGCGCACTTGACCGGGAACGGTATACACCGAAATCTTTATGTTCAAATTCCGAATCATCCCCAAATCCATGGGCAGAAAATCGAAAAATATCGTACGGTCTCCCGCGGTATTGATCGAAATCAACTCGCCGCGAATCTTGGCTCCAATTGCCTTGTGAATCATAATCAGATTAGTTGTTTTTCCGCCTCTTCCGGGACCGTAGTACACGATTTTGCATTGAATCTCATTGGATTTGGCGCGGATAATGGCCATAGAGACTTATCCCTGCTCACTTCCACCGCTTTTTCATTCCACTGGTACAGTTGGTGCACCAAGTTTACCGGTTTTTTCTCCAATTTTGTATCAAAAAACTACTTCTGTTGTCATTCGCGCAGAGGATTCAAGGCTTAGCGGGTTTAAACCTCGGCATTTGAAAGTTCAGTCCTGCTCGTCATCAACAGGAGCGCCAACGTTATTACCGGTCCAGGCATCATCCCTTTTACGAACAGCCTCTACGAGAATGAATTCTCCGGGTTTCCTGATAGTGACACGTTCGGGTTCGCTCCATGGTGCATGGCTGAAAGATCCTTCCCGCCAACCAAGGCACCGATAGAGAGCCTGTTCTCCCTGGAGAACACCGCATTCGGCATGAACCACATGGCCTTCCGAGATAAATAATCTGCTCGTGGTCCCCATTGTGGAAGTAACCTCCAGGATTGTCTTGCCACCACACAGAAGCACAAATTGCACGTATTCGATGATATCCACATCGTTCACTTTGCCTGAAAACGAGCTTCTGCTGCGGGACTGCACGAGAAATCGGGTCAGTTTATTTGTATCGACAGGTTTGCGCAGGAACAAGTCTGCTCCGCGATCGGACACCGATTGTTCGTCTTTTAAGGACGGGTAACCGGTAGCTACTATCCTGGGTTTGGGGCAGATGCAGCACGCCCAACTGATCAGATCCAGGTCTTGTGCGTGAGAAGCAGCCAAATCGACTATCAAGACGTCAAACCCTCTAAATTCCAGGATAGAAACAGCGTGACCTGCATCTCTGGCCACCAGGACGGAATGCCCGTTCTCTTTCAGTATTCCGGCCAAAGATTTGGCCTCGCTGTGATCCGCATCAACTATGAGTATGGAACAGGTAGTCTTTACCATATACGGTCCTTCCTACCGTTATAGTCATTGCCAGAAGAAATGACCGAAACTCAATGCAGATGTTAGTCGAAAAATCCCCCCAGCCCCCCTTTTAACAAGGGGGGAATTACGCTATTGCATCTTACCCCCCCTTTCGTAAAGGGGGGCTGGGGGGATTTGAATCGGACAAAACTTTTGGCAAACACTATAAGGCATATGAGACATCACATGAATCGGACGAAACATCCATAAAACGCGCATATGCAGATGTAGTGTCCAATCTGAGAGACACTGTGTCGGGGTCGGAATCTGTGCTCCCGATGCGTTGTCAAGAAATGAGAAAACACCTTCTTGTTATTTCTTTGATTGCCAACCCCTGTCAAATTTCATCTCTGCGATGCGTGACATCCAAGATGATTCCCTGATAATGAGTAACAATGCCTTTGGAATTTCTTCTCACAAATGTTCGATCGTCCACCCACCGTGTTTCGCCATAACCTGTAAGAATCCTGTATTCACGACTGAACTCCTCAAGGTCCTTATCCTTGAGGCTTCTTTCCACTTCCTCAATCACGCTGTCCCTGTCCTCGGGGTGAATGATATCGAAATACTTTATGTTTCCGCTCAGCAAGTCTTCAGATTCGTAATCGAATTGAAGCACATTATCCGAAACGAATTCGATAGGCCATCCGTCTTCAGCCTTGCGCACAAAAGCAACAGCGGGACTGATCTCAATGATAGATTCCATTTCCTTGAGTCTCTTCACCGTGACTCGCAGTTCTTCTTCAATCCGCTTGCGTTCGGCTATTTCACGATGCAACTCACGGTTGATCTGGATCGTATTTTCATACGTAGATGCCAACAAGCTGAGGGAAAGTTCCGGGATTACCGAGACTTCATAAATCTTTCCCCACAGGTTGATCTTCATGGATTGACAGCCGTTCGCTTTTGTCCTTTCCACTGGCCGAGATATGATAGAGGCTACCTTGGACAGAAGGAAATCCTCATCGTACGGTTTGGTGAGATAGAAATCCACACGCGCTTCCATGCCTCTGATCACATCCTCCGGATCGGAAAGCGCGGTCAAAAGAATTACGGGAATATCTCGAAGCCTCGGGTCGCCTTTGACTGCTTTGGACATCTCGAAGCCGTCCATTTCGGGCATCACGATGTCGCTGATGATGAGGGCAGGCCTGAAGGACTCCAGCACTTCCAGGGCCTGTTTTCCCGAAGAGGCCACTACAACTTCATAGCCGTTTTTCTCCAAGAGATGTTCTAACAGCATGGCTTGAGTGGGACTGTCTTCGACCACCAATATTTGAGTTCCCGGAGTTGCAGCGTATTGTGCATCCATAGGTCCTCCTGATGAAATCCCTACGAGGAGATCTTCATCAACATGTCAATAATCTTGTCCGGTGGGAGCGAATACTGGGCTGCCCCCAGTCTCACCGCTTCCATCGGCATACCGTAAACAATACTACTTTCCTTGTCTTGAGCGATTGTAAGCGCTCCTTTGTCGCGCATGGTCTTCAACTCGTCCGCCCCGTCTCTCCCCATTCCTGTGAGCAGGATACCCATGGATTTAGCACCGAAAGCATGCGCCACAGAGCGGAATAGATACGAAATTGAAGGGCGGATACCGTTTTCAGCTTCTTCCGTGGTGAGGATAATCCGACCTCCGGCATCGACCTTCATCTGGTGACCGTCAGGTGCCACATATATGTTGCCCGGGATAATTCGCTCGCCGTCATCCGCAAGGCGAGCCTGCAGCGTGGCAGTTCGGTTAAGCCAATCTACAAATCCGTGGGTGAATCCCGGGGATATGTGCTGAACCAGGAGTATGGGAGCTGGAAAGGACAGCGGTAAACTGGAGAAGATCTGTTGCAGCACGGGTGGACCGCCGGTAGAAGCTCCTATCGCCACCAGTTTAATTTTTTGTTCGGAAACAGGGACGATTTGTCGATCGGGTTTCGCAATCGGACGAGGGGACGGCAGGCTCGTCTTGGGTGCCGGCACAGCAGAAGAAGCCTTGTTCCATCTCCTGACCACTTTGACCTGGGACATGAGCTTTACTGTTTGGACGAGTCGCTCCCCTTCTTCCGTGGTTCGCCCCAAACCGACGTACCGGGGTTTTTCGAGGACTGCCACAGCACCCGCTTCTACTGCGCGCCAGGTTTTCTCCACTTCTTCACGCACCAGGCTTGCACTGACTATGACTATGGGAACGGGACAAGTTCCCATGATCTGACGAGTGGCTTCAAAACCGTCCATTTTGGGCATGATGATGTCCATCGTAACCACGTCGGGCCGCTCGCGCTGCACGAATTCAACGGCTTCGAGACCGTTCGTCGCTGTGCCGACTACGGTTATCTCGGGATCGGACGAAAGAATATGCTTCAGCAGTTCCAACGCCACCGGTGAGTCTTCAACCACCAAGACTTTGATCATAGTAGGCAACCCGAGATTCAGATCAATCTTTCGACTGTTTCAAGAAGATTATTCTGATCGAAACTACCTTTTACGATGTAGGCACTGGCGCCCACATCGATACCGCGTTCCCTGTCCTCCCGGGAACCGAGGGAGGTCACGAGAACAACCGGTAAGCTCGATAGTTTTTCATCTTGCCTGATGGTTGTGGTAAGCTCGAAACCATCCATGCGCGGCATTTCCACGTCTGAAACGACCAGATCGAAAGTCTCCTGCTTCAGGAGATTCCACGCCTCCATTCCATCTATGGTTGTAGTCACCTGATATCCGGATGACTCGAGGATATTCTTAAGGAGCATTCTCGATGTGATCGAATCTTCCACCACAAGAATGGACCTGTTTCCGGACTCCAGTTCTTCCATCTTCACCGTCGGTCCCAGTCGCGAGGCGGCATGTCGCGTTGCGGACTTGACCAGATCCTGCACATTGAGTATCGGAGCGAGACTGCCGTCGCCCAGCACCGTGGCTCCTGCGACATTCTTCACTCTGCTTAGTTGTTTTCCCAATCCCTTGACCAAGACCTCTTGCTCATGGAGAATCGCGTCCACCCTAAACCCGACCAGGGTTTCTCCGGACCGAAGCACAAGCGCCAGCGCCAACTCGCCATCATCGCCTTTTTTTACAGTCCGCGGCAGTTCCAGGGCATCGCCCAGGCCCACAAAAGGCATGGTCTTTCCGTTCACTTCAATCGTGTCGCGGTTTCCGACTGTTCTGACGGTTTCCCGATTAACGCGTATGACCCGCTCCACGTTCGCAGTAGGGATAACGAACAACTGGTCGTTCGCCCTGACAAGAATCCCTCGAAATGTTGCCAAGGTCACAGGCAGCAGGATTCGGAAGGAAACTCCCCTTTGACGTGCAGTGGCTACGGAAACATTTCCGCCAAGATTTTCGACTTTTTCCCGAACAATAGCCAGCCCCAGACCGCGGCCCGAAATATTGCTGACTACAGGACTCGTGGATACTTCAGATCGAAAGACCAGGGCCACCGCGTCCTGGCTTTCCAGCCGCTGTTTCTCCTGTTCGGAAATCATCCCTCGTCGTCGAGCTGCTTCGCGGACCTTTGATTCGTCGATTCCGGCTCCGTCATCGGATATCAACAGCTCGATCTGATTTCCGGATATCTGAGAAATGGCTATCGTAATGGTTCCATACCTTGGTTTACCGTTCTGGACACGTTCATTGGGCAGTTCGATTCCATGATCGATGCAGTTCCGTACCAGGTGGATTAAAGGGTCTTTCATCTCCTCCAGGATGCGACGGTCGATTTCCAGATCCGCACCGAGAATTTCCAGCCTCACCTCTTTACCCGCATCCCGGGACAAATCGCGGACCAGCTTGGGGAAGATCTCCAGGAGTGACGAGCACGGAAGCATGAGAACGTTCATCATGTCGTCCAGAAGGTCATCCACCATCGAGCCGTGCAGTCGAGCATCGCCTTCAGCAGATTTCACCAGCTCACGAATTTTGCTCTCCAGACTTTTCATACAGCTCTGGTTCCATTCGAGAAAGTCGGTAATCTTCGCGATATCGGCTTCTCTTCGCGCAGATCCGTTGCCCTTGCGTTTCTGCGTCAAAATCGAACCGATCGCCTTCTCCTGAGACGAAACATTCGACCACTTTTGTTTCCATTGATCGATGGCGGCTACAACGGACAACAGGTCCGACACTCGTTGGCTGGCCGTGAGTTTAACCGATACCATCTCTCCTACTTGTCTCAGGAGAGGATCGAGCTTACTGACTGCTATTCTCACGGTCTCTGTGGAAAGATGCCGTTCCCTCTTCTTTCCCGGGCCTGTGAAATCTGAAATCTCCGGTTGTTCATCTTGCATTGGGGGATCACTACTTTCATGCGCGTTCTGCAAATCTTCACGAACGGGTTCGAGCGAAGTCTCGACATTCTGGTCTTCCACGATTTGCTCCGGCACTGTCTCTTCTTTTTTCTGCGGTGATTTTGCAGTTCGTTGCGTTACATTGGAACCACTATGTCGTTCGAGAGCACTAAGTTCATCGATAACCGGCTGAATCTCAACGTCAGATTCTTCCAGCAATTCCGTCATTATATTGGTAGCCCTGTGCAGGGAATCGAAGAGTTCTGTAGATGTCGGTATCCGGGAAGCCTTCAGCGCTGCGAAAACACTTTCTACCCCCTGGCAGACAGCTTCGATCCGAGTCAGATTCACGGAACGAGCAGCGCCTTTCAGGCTGTGAGCCTCCCGATACATAGATTCTATAATTTTCTCGCTGCCGGTCGGGTCTTTTTCAGCTTCCAGCAGCCCATTGGCTATAGCCCGGAGATGCTCTTCAGCCTCTATTCTGAAAGCTGCAAGCAGTTTTTGGAGGAATTCATCGTCTTTGTTCGCCATAACACACTCCAGAAACTTGAATCACTTTGTTGCTTTTTGACGATCTCAACTCGTGCCTGGACGCTCTGCGACGAGGCTCTCAATCGACTTACGAACTGCCGACCTCTTCATGTACAATGATACTCTCATCGGACAGAAGCTTTTCCACGTCCATAATGATCAGCCGTTCGGAAGTCACTCCTTTTACATAATGAGAGCGGATTCCCTTGAGGCTCGGCATGTCCACTTGAATTTTGTTGAGAGGAATCTTCTGTTCACCGATCACCGAATCCGCCAGAATGCCGAATTCCATATTCTCATTTTTCACGATAATAATTCTGAAGGATGCCGTTATCTCGTGCTTGGGCAAATCGAAAAAATCCCTGATGTCCACAACCGAAAAGACTTGTCCCCGCACGTTTATAATACCGAGCACAAATGAAGGCGTGCACGGAATTGCGGTCAAGTCCTTGAGTGGATACACCTCTTTTACGTATTCCACATCTACCCCATACCGTTCATGCGCCAACATGAATTCTATTATCTGAAGACTCTCCTCTTCCTTTTCCTGGGTTTCGGCGCGCTGTGCGAGCTTTCTCGCCCGCTCTTTCAATATCCTTTTCTTCTCCGCAGGAGTCAGGGTGCGACTCTGCATTGCCTGCAAGGAAGAGTCTGCACTTTGCCCTGCAGGTCCGTAGCTTGCGGACGATTGTCCATCGGCAGTCTCGGCTGCAGAAGATTGAAGGTTTTCCGGAGTCGTCATGCGGATTTCTCCTTACGAAGCATGGACGTGATAATTTCAATCAGTTTGCCTGCACTCATTCCTTCGGTCGAAGGAACAGCGTCCTCGTGATCGTAATTCCCCAGAACGCTGAGGGCTATTCGGAAATGACGATCTGAAAGTTTGCGATTATTCATCCTCAGGCTCACATTTGCCAGGGCAAAATGGGCTGCTGCAAGATCGGGGTTGAGAAATACCGCCTTCTGAAGACACGTTGCCGTTTCTTGGTTCCTGCCCATTTCCTGCAGAATCGTTGCTTCGAGATAATGATACTCGGCATTCAGTTTATCGGCATTTACAGATTTCTGAGCCCAATCCAGCGCCTCATCCAGTTTGCCAAGATTAGCGTACGCCCGGCTGAGAAGAGATAATGCGGTTCCTGAATGTTGATTACCGTTGAAAGACACGTATCCAAGAAGAACCTCGATTGCTTCCGCATACCTCCCCTGATCGTACAAGTTCAGCCCTTCCACATAGGGGCTTAATTCTTGTTCCGCGGCTTCAGGGGTTTCTTCCGGATACGGTACAAAAGCCTCTGGCTGTACAAAGTCAGGGATAGTTAAAGTAGGCGGCACAAAATTCCATACAAAAGGGTTGTCATCAGAATTCTGCACCGGTTCGGGGGTCTCCACTAAGGAAGAAAACAACAGCGGATTCAGTGGCTTGGCCCTTGATTCTGAGGTGCTCTTCCTGAACAGCACGATGCCAGGATAATTTACCGGTATAAGATCCGAACGTGTTACGCTGGATGCTTCCGCAGGGCTCACCACCAACAAGCCGCCGTCTACAAGACAATCTGCGAGTTTACTGATTATCTGTTCTTGACGTTCCATCGAAAAATACATGATCACGTTACGACAGAAAATCAGGTCCATAGACCCCACATATGGGAGCGTGGACGGATAAGGATCTTTGGCCAGATTATGCTCGGTGAACGTAACCATTTTCTTGATATCCGGATTCAGGACCGAATGATCGCCTTTGGATTCGAAGAAATCTCTTCTAATATCCTGAGGAACCGATCGAAAAGACCAATCGCTGTATACGCCTTTCTCTGCTTTGCTCAGGAATTCCCGGTTTATATCCGTGGCGAGGATGGTGACGTTCCAGCCGAACAAATCCGGAAGCATTCGGGACAGTACAATCGCCAGAGAGTACGGCTCTTCACCGGTTGCGCATCCGGCACTCCAGATCTTCAGACTTCGACTGTCAAGCCTGCGCAGGTTCACTATTTCCGGCAGAAATTTCTCCTCAAGAGCCTGGAAAAGCTTGGTGTCCCGAAAGAAATGTGTTTCACCTACGGTGAGGAATTGAATGAGACGCTCGATCCTGGAAGGATCGTTCGTACCTATAAACCAATTCGCGCAGGACTGAATGGAATCGAATCCCAAGGACGGAGCAGCCTTTTCCAATGCTCGTCTCAGATCCGGCCATTTTCCCTCGGGAAAATGTAATCCCAGGTTCTGCCCGATGGACTGACTCAATATTTGTAAAGTCGATCCCGAGATTTCGGAAAAAGCATTAGTCACTCGGGACCCCCTCCAGAGCGGCAAGCACGAGCTTTTGATCCGCGAGCGACATAATGGTCTCCAGCCTGAGTACCACAAGCATCCCGTCATCGACTTTCGCAACACCCTGGACATAGCCGATTCCGGGCAGCACCCGGTCAGGCCGGACCAATTCCTCGTCCGGGACTTCCATTACGGGTTTCACCTGATCGGCCAACAATGCCAGACTGTGACCGTTCTCACGTACTATGATAAAGAGGTCCTGGAGTTCTATTTCCTTTTCGGCCATGCCGAGCCGCTTTCGAGTGTTCACCACGGGAACGACTCGGCCCTCGATGTTTATTACGCCCAAAATGACTTCAGGAGCGTCGGGCAAAGGCGTGACCTCGACCGCTCGCACTATTCGCTCTACATTAGAGAGGTTCAACGCAAAACTCTGCTCATCCAGAGTAAATACTACAAGTTGATTATTGGCTGCCATTAACATCTCCCTGTACAGTGGAGTATGTCCTTGAACAGAAGCAGGCACAGATAAGCACTACCTCGTTGATGTCCGCAAAGAACGCCCGTACTGTATAAAAGCGCATTTCTGTTTTAAAATGGTGAGTTTAGAACACCACTTCTCTGTTTAACAAAGGATGACCCTTTACATGCTCTCCCTAATCGCAACGTCTGAGTGTGCTCGGAAGGTGCGAAACATGCATCAAACTTCTGTGTGTCTCATGCATAGAAAAGGGAAAACACATCAATCTTGTATGGCACAGAGCTCGAAAAGTCTCTGAACCATGCAAGATACCCAAGATTAAGAGCTATTCGTCCGATTCATTTTAATGCTTCACCCTTCATGAAGTAAAGGAAAAAAACCTATTCCTAAAGGGCTTTGAAGAAAACCGTGTCGTAGAGACTGTGGTTCTCAGAAAACAGCGTCATAGTATCTTTTGCCCTTCAGGATCTTCTCTTGCGAGCCCCCGGTCTTAAATCATATCTTCAGCGTTCACGATAATGAACTTCGTCAGGATTTCTCCGAGCAGACTTCTGCGCTACAGTGAAAGAGCTTCCACATTCGTTACCGTTTGATTTATGCCAAAACATACGCTATGATGAACAAACCACCAAAACCGACAGCCACAATCGAGTTGGCCGATCGTGGCACTATCGCCCAGTTCCCTCCAGGAGGATACCCATGGATTTCGTTCAGCGTCTGACCGGCCTTGTCGGGGCGGAAAACATAACGGCTTCACCCGTAGACTGCCTCGCATACTCCAGAGACATGTCCATCCACGTGGGAGTGCCCCACGCTATTGTGTTCGCCAAAAGCACTGAACAGGTGAGTGAAATCCTCCAGTTCGCGAATTCCGAAAAGATTCCCGTCACTGCCCGAGGCACGGGATCGTCAGTTACCGGAGCAGTTCTTGCTCCAAAGGGAGGAATAATCCTCGACTTCACCAGGATGAATGCGGTT
Source organism: Desulfomonile tiedjei DSM 6799 (assembly GCF_000266945.1). Taxonomy (NCBI): domain Bacteria; kingdom Pseudomonadati; phylum Thermodesulfobacteriota; class Desulfomonilia; order Desulfomonilales; family Desulfomonilaceae; genus Desulfomonile; species Desulfomonile tiedjei. Next base: position 43,688 of record NC_018025.1, on the reverse strand, counting down.
TTGGAAATCAACAAGGCTGACGGATACGCTGTGATAGAGCCGGGAGTCATATGCAACGCACTCAATGCGAAGCTTGCTCCATCTCACTTTTTCCCTCCGGACCCGGGTAGTGCTGCAATCGCAACTATCGGCGGAATGATCGCAACCAACGCCAGTGGAGTGAGAGCTGCAAAGTATGGAACAACCAAAGATTACGTAAAGACTCTCACTGTTGTACTGGCAGACGGCAGAATACTTGAAACCGGCGACATGGCACCGAAGAGTTCCGCAGGATATGATTTGACTCACCTTTTCTCCAGCTCTGAGGGAACCTTGGGTATTATCACGCGAGCAGTCGTCAAGATTTTACCCATGCCGGAGTACGAAGCTTTCGCCAAAGCGTCGTTCCCTGACGTCGATACCGCCGGCCTGGCAGTGGAGAAGATTTTTACTTCAGGATTGGAGCTGGCGACATGCGAAATTCTGGACAACATCTGCCTGCAGGTTTGTCGGGACGCATTGAAAATGGATATTCCCAGAGAGGTCAATTGTCAGCTCTTCATGGGAATAGACGGCCCGAAAACAGCAGTTCAGGAACAGATAAAGAAAATAGACGAAATCTGCAAGTCCGTAGGCGGAATCGAAAACATCTGGTCTGACAATCCGGTCGAAAAGGCAAAACTCTTCGCTGCTCGGGGAGGACTCGTTCCTGCCATGAGCAGACTGAAGCCCGGATATCGACTCGTGCCCCTTGTAGAGGATTTCGGAGTCCCCATCAGCAAAATTCCCCAGACAATTGCTGAAATTCAGCAAATTGGAGCCAAGTACGGATTTCCCGTCGCCACGTTCGGCCATATAGGCGACGGCAATCTTCACGCTACCTTCATCATGAATCCCACCATTCCGGAAGAGTGGGAAAAGGTCAAAGGAATAGCCCTGGAATTCATAGACATGACCTTGAAGCACAGCGGAACCGTATCTGCAGAGCATGGCGTGGGGATGGCAAAGTCTCCGTACATTAACCGGCAACTGGGTGAATCTCTGGAGATAATGAAGGATATCAAGAAGACCCTGGACCCGAACAATGTGCTCAATCCCGGCAAAATGGGCTTTGACGATTCAATCAAGGATATCCTGGACGAAAACAGTTTTCAGAAATTTCTCAAAGCCCCTGAAGAAGTTTTTCACTTCCCGGAAGGTGTTGATAACGAGATCATGGCTTGCATTCAGTGCGGCTTCTGCCGGGCTGGCTGCCCCACCTTTGGAGAGACCACCCTGGAATCGCTGAATGCAAAAGGTCGCGTTACTCTCGCATACAATATGTTAATGGGCAATATCGAGGCATCTCCAGAGCTTGCAAAACGCTTGTATCAGTGCATGCTCTGTCTCAACTGTAAATCTGTCTGTCCGGCACAGGTGAAAGTCTCCACTATCGTGCGAAGTGCACGCGAAAAGCTCGTGAACAAGGGCTATCTCCCGGAAATATTCAAACCCGCGCTCGCGGCCATGATCGATGCGGCAAATCCGCTGCTTGCAGATCCTGCCAAACGTTGTGACAGTTATCCTTCGGAATACAAGAAAGCGATTCCGGGAAACACTGATGCCATCCTGCACCTCGGCTGCGTCACCAGCTTCCAGGATATTAAGATCATACCGGCTCTCATGCAGGTCCTGGACAAGGCCGGTGTAAATTACGGAGCGCTGGGAGAGGACGAATCCTGTTGCGGATACCTGGCCTATCTCGTTGGCGACATGCAAACCTTCAAACAGGCGATGGCAAAATACAGTGGGAAACTGGAAACATATCATCCCAGCCAACTAATTACTTCCTGTGCCGGGTGCTTGAAGACCTTCCGCGATATTTATCCATCCTACGGTGGACTACAGAACGGTCTTTCCGTCGTCCATGCTGTCGAGCTCATGGAGAAGCTGATTGCAGACGGCAAGCTCACGTTCAAGACCGATGTTCCGCCTATCAAGGTTGTCTACCACGATCCTTGCGATATGGGCCGGCACATGGGGGTGTACGAACCCCCGCGCAATGTGCTCAAAGCTATCCCCGGTGTGGATCTCCTGGAATTTCCTCTGAATCGCAATCTGGCCAAGTGCTGCGGAGGCGGCGGCGGAATGAAGGGATTCGACAATGAAATGGCCGGGGACATCGGGTACAAACGTCTGCTGTCCGCTGTCGATCTTGGAGCTGAGATGATTGTGTCTGCGTGTCCGTCGTGTAAAGGCTCGTTTAATCAGGCGGCAGCCAGAGCAAGGAAAGAGAAGAAAGCCAAAATCAAAGTGATGGATATCACGGAACTGGTTGCGAGCCGATTAGCCTGATTGGGGGGCATTATAGGACTTCTCATACATTTTGAAGTATCTCTGTACTGAAAAGTATCATAGTGCCCGGTCTCCCTGCCGGGCACAATTAATTGATTTATTTAAATATCGTCCACCGGCACGGAGGCCGGTGGCTACTAATTTCAAAGAATGGCTCCCTGATAATCCGCGATTACTTTCGACGCTCATGATGCAAGATCGACACCTTGTTAGTACCAGACCTATCTTTCCTACACGGGTCAAAACAAGGTCATCGCTGCGCCGCTCCTCTTGGTGGTGCGGAATTCCTGCCAACACAAGTTTGGCGCAAAACGTGGGCAAACAGTATCGGAACTAATCATTCAGCAACACGATTCATGATTGTCATTGCGAGGAGCGAAGCGACGTGGCAATCGCCTTACAAACACCTCCGGAATAGAGGTAATTGTCTTGTATTGCTTGAAATCAAAGCATCGACCCTGTTCCACGAGCGAAGCGGTTCGCTTCGCTCACCGACATCCTACGGACGCATGAAGAGCTTATTTTTAGCGCCTATGCCTTTCTCTCCTCTCTTTTTGAATCACTCGCCATCCTCATGCATCTTGATCAATAAGGACATGGAGTTGTCGCGAGATGCGCCTGCTGCCGATTTTGTCCTGAATCAGGATAACAAATAGGAGAATTTCATGAAAACTCTATACATTATGCTTGCAGTGGGAATTATAGCACTGGGAACAGGAGTGATCTTGAGCGGGTCAGCCAATGCCGATAGTGTTTCGGCTCTTCAGGTTGTTCCCGGCTCAAGTCTGTACCAGCCGGTTCAGTACTTCGGGGGTTCCTTTGGTAACAGAGGCTTTTCCGGCGGTATATATTACGGAGCCCCTTATGCGCCGTATAGTTTGTATGGGTTAGGCGCAGGCCCGTACTCGTCCTATGGTGATGGCGAAGGATACTATAGAGACGGAAAACGAGTATGCGTCTGGAGCGGTTATGATTATAACTGTTATAGAGCGTACCGCTGATCGACCGGGTAACGGCTCTCAAACTACGTGACGCCTTATGGATTGCGTGATTTAAGCATTCATGCCGGTTTTCTTTTACAAGAAACCTGAGCGTTCATGCAACAGTACTGTGATTGTTCAGACAGGGACTGGAGAGGGTGTTGTCCGGGAATGTCACCCCTCTCCATTTTCTTCTGAATGAGGTGAAGACTCTTTTATCGCTTGGCACTGATGTTAATACAAGAGATCCCGATGGAAACACACCATTGATTCTGGCTTCTAAAAAAGGACATGAGTGAGCTGTCAGAATTTTGCTTGACCATGGTGCCGATCCAAATCTTCAACATCGAAATTTCAGAACAGCCTTTGAAATGGCCAGAGGAACTGGTTATCTTGTTAAAGGGTCAATTAACCACAAAAGGAATTAGCTGAATTAGACGAAGATGAACCAGGACCAGATTTAGCTGACATTCTTACATTTTCATGCTTGCTTGGACTGCTGTTCATGTATACGGCATCAGTAAATGAACCACCCGAACTTGGGTGGCTCCTGAATTCCCATCGAAACAAACAGGTATCTCGAGCCAAAAGAGGCCCCAACCACCAGAATTGTGAACACCATCGAAAATAGAATGCCGAATCGCAAGGCTTTCGTGGGGGGTTCTTTCAGTGCTCGCTTGACGATCCATGTCGCCAGGATTAGCGCTAGAACGGCAAAAGCATCTCGGTCCACTCCCCTCCCCTGAATCGCTATCGGCACTTGCACCAGGACGGCAAGATAAGATAGGACACCGAGAACGACGACGATAGAGGCAAGGGCCCTTTTATCGGTCATGTCACGAAAGACCCGTCTCAGTGGGACGATACTGACACACCCGATGACCGTGAGAGGCAGGACAGCAGCAAGAGCCCACTTCAGCGGGCCGTCAGAATAATGAACGAAGCACAGGATGAGAGTCCAGATTGGCAACAGGATGCCAATCGTTGCGGGCCACGCGGGCGACACCCTGGGCTTGGATGATACCGGGGTTGAAGCGCTTTTCCAAAGCACCTTTGCAATGTAGAGTTCTACCGTAATCACGCTGAACCACATAAGTCGGCAAAAACCGACAAAGGACTCCCCAAATAGATCAAAAGGAAAAGACAGGATAGCAAGAAACGCTGTTATGCACACCAAAACACCGAGGATCAGTGTTTCTGGTTTGCGACCGGGGCCAGCGACGGCTATGTCATTGGAATTTGAGGCCCTTCCGGCTTTCCAGGCTGTGCCTAACCCGCGCAAGATCCATGCGCTTGCGAACATTGCCACTGCGATCAGGCCGGACATCAAACTCAGCGCCACTATAATTAGACAGGATATGGGAATGCGGATTGTCATGTTAAACAGCAAAACTTCGGTTGGAAATACGCCTAGCACTTCAGGAGTGTTGCGCATTGCCAGGATCGCTACCGTGGGCAAAAAAATCAAAAAAACCCGAATGATATATTCTGCACGATTCGGAATCATAGGGTCAAGCTTCCGCTCTGTACCAGCCAGCAGCGACTGTCCTGCTGTCATCGCGATCCATGCCGCTATCAGCAGTTCCACAGCGACTATGCCATAAAATAGAAGCAGAAGCCCTCCTGAAGGGAGATATCGATTGTCAGGCAGAAAGAATATGACAGACTTTGTCAAAGGTACGCTAATTACAAGTCCGAGAACAAATGTTTGCCATCGTCCTGACATTGCGGCTCGTTTGCTTTCAGCAGGCAGGTTCCTCCTTCGCAACCAAGTCACAACGACAAGCGTGACAATGCTGAAACAGTTCCAGAGACCGGTCCGTGCCCAGGGCTTCCATTCTCCGAACACCAGCTTGCCGCTAATTCCGCCGCTAATGTAGGACAAAGCTAAAATCAAAAGGATTACCGGCCCCGAGAGCACCCACGCGTTAGACGCGATAAAGTGCTTGATGCTCACATTCGGGTTGGGAGAAAACTGAAGGTCCTGGGTGAAATTCCCCGCGGGGCCGTAAATTCGGACGCGAGTGAAGTGCATGTCTCCTTCCGGGACGGCGGCAAAGAACCTTTCTCCCGCTTTCCGTTGCGCAGCGTCTTCTGAGAGTGATGTCGTGCGGTCTTTTTCCCTGGCAGAAAGAACCGAGCGATAGCTCTGATAGCTCTTATGAATAGCTTCCTTGTCGCCTGCGTAATACCTCACGCGAGGGGTCATACCCTTTTTGTCGGATTCTTCCCATGAGGACATATCAGGGGCTACCCAGCCAACTATATACAGAGAAACCTCCATCTTGTTCTTGCCGTATGCGCTGGTGGGGCGCATGGGATAGAAAGGCTTTTCTGTGGGAAATTCTACATAGAGAGACGGGCGCTTTGCTGCTCGGATTTGACTGTGTTGAGGAAAGCGCTTTGTCAGCTCCTCATAGGAGCTGATCCACGCCACCACCAGGCTATACTTATCCGACAGGTAGGCTACGAACGGAGCCAAGCGATCCTGATCTACGGGAACGTTCTTCTTGCGAAGGTAGTCGGCGAGACGATCCACGGAATCCGCTGTGATCAATTCCGCATGGATGCCCCACCTGTCAATTTCTTTGTGAGTGGTTATACCTTCGGCTCCTTGAAAACGGCCCATACGAACTCCCATTGGACCGGCTGCGAATTGGGCAAAGAAAGGAAGAGGGACGAAGTGTGGTTGAGTGATCAAGGGAATCCACCACGCCAGTTCCATTATTTCATCAAATTCTTGCTGAACATCCCGTCCCGTCAGTTCAGGAATGAAGGCCGCCACATCAACATCGGCCCGATCAGGACTGCCCGGAACCGGGAATATCCAAACCGCAGCATGCGCAGGGTCATCGGCGGCCGTGTTGATGGCGATGAACATCCTTTGCACGCCGTCTTTATGGGCTATGACAGCTCTCTGTTCATCCACTCTGAGCGGTTCCAAAGACGATGCCGGACCATATCTGAACGCCATTCCGTCCGCGGCTGCAAGAGCCGGGCAAAGGAATACGAGGATGACTGCAATGGCGGTGATTCGTTCGATTGCTTTCAGGCGATGGCTGCTGCTAATCACATCGATCATGATTGAACGATCAAATTCAGGGCGGATTGTCTCTCTTTTCTTTTCACCACACCCAACCATCTGATCACCCTCGATACCGGTCTATTTCCTTCACCATATCATATGGTTGACTGGAAGAACATACCTTTATTTGCTTGTCTGCGGAATAATCCAGGTTTTTATCTTGAGAGGTCAATCCTCAAAGAGTTCAGGATTCATGTTGGCTGTAAGCCAAGCCGTCTAATCTGTCCGCTCAGGACATGCTCCAGCCTTCGCTGTCTTATGTGCACAACTGCGAGATGATATCACGTATCAACTGTCAGATTATTACTCGCGTCTGTGCTTTTCAAAGATATTCTCACGGCAGGCAGGATAATTCTTTCTTGCGATCGCTTTCACGAATTGAGTACAGTAGCAACGTTCAGACAGCTAGACCGCGAACATAGTATGGCGAGCACAATCTCGCCCGGTTGTGAAGGATTCTCCGCGAATGGCGGGTCTCTCGATTGTTCGTCATAAGCTACGGAGACTCCGGTTTATTTCTTCCGGCAGCAGAACTGCATGGAATGTATCATCTAAATGGTTTTTCGGGTACTTCTCATGAAAAAGCGCTCTTCTCTCGAACGAAAAATGCTTTCTTATTTCGGCCTGATAGCGGCTGCATCCCTGCTCATCAGCATAGAGTTTATCCTCGCAATCCGACAAGCGGAAATCAATGCAAACACTTTTTCGACTCTCAACCAGGGACCGCGAGAAACGATTGCAGCGGTGATCCAGGGACTGGAATGGCTTGGAAGCAAGGCTCTTCTCATGTGCGGAGTTCAGGTTGTGGTGACGTTCATCGTATTGATAATGTTTATTCGGCGCATTACGGGGCCGCTTCAGGATATGGTGGAAACCGCGGAGATCATATCGGCAGGAGACCTGACTCAGACTGTTCATGTGCCGGGAACCGACGAGATCGCGTTGCTTGCCGAAACGATAAACGGGTTGACGAGTAATATCCAAGAAATTGTACAACTTGCATTGATGAATGATGAGTCTATGAGGTCATCGTTGGAAGGATTGAAAGAACAGATAAATGGCAATGCTGAAGTGCAGCGGTCAATCTCGCATATGGAATCCAAATTGGATTTGTTGAAAGATTTTCTCCAGGAGTTCAAGTTGTTGCCGCCGCCTTCAAATGTCAGTGAAAATGTAAACGCTGCATAATGTCATTCACGGAGTAGTGACCGATTGAAGATTGTAGGAATATTGGTGGGTGCCGTGCCTCCGTGCCAGCACATCTTAAATATAATCAATGATATCAGTAGAATGGACCGGCAGGGACGCCGGTCCCTACCAGTATCCTAGTAATTCACACGCGAGATAAAAGACAGAATTTTTGGCACTGACTATAAAATACTGGCCGGATCTTCTTACTTCCTGGCATCCTGTGGATCCAGGGAATACCCGTGGATTCAAACGGGTTTTCATGGAGTGCTGACGAAACCAAAATGCAAATATGTGTTCGGAGGGTACGTATTTAGAAGACTTATATTCAACACTTCCATATTTTAATCAATCATAATTGATAAAGTTTTTAATAAAAAGTGGCTTAAAAATTCACTTTATTGGTTCTTTGAAGAACGACTGACAGCAAAACAAGTGATTAACACTGAAATGGTAAAATTCCCATTGATTTTCTCAAACTTTCCTGATAAGCTACCAATCGTGCAATATCAAAATCAGGTAGATTTGATTTTGTTCAGAAGTGGTCGGTCTTCTGGACGGTGAATTGTTCCCCTGGGTGAGAGAGCTTAATTCCCTATTTGCGCCTTTCCGAATTATTCCAACTCTAATATGAGCTGAATCGCGAGTAATTTGCGCTCAACGTCGTGTCGCACGAAGCTGCTTACGAGTATTTTGGCAAGACGATGAGCCGCCGATTTTCACATTTAACCAGTATTATTAGTTGGATATAGACATCCAATAAGAGCGAAGCTTGTCTATGAAACGATTATTCGATGTCGTCTTGTCTTCTTTAGGTTTGGTGCTTGCCGGGCCTTTCATGTTGATGATTGCCGGTCTCATCAAAATTGAGTCGCCTGGACCTGTATTCTACCGGTGCACCCGGGTAGGAAAAGGCTCGCGGCTTTTCGGCATGCTTAAATTCAGGACCATGGTGAACAACGCCGATTCGGTAGGCTGCAGCTTGTGTAGCAACCATGACGTGCGAGTTACGCCTTTTGGGGCACTGCTCAGACGAACAAAGCTGAATGAGCTGCCGCAACTCATAAACGTGCTTCTGGGTGACATGAGTCTCGTCGGTCCCCGGCCGGAAGATCCTAAATTTGTAAAGTATTACGCGGAACTCTGGGAAATTGTCTTGTCCGTGGAACCGGGTATTGTCGGCCCGAATCAGATTTCAAATCGTAATGAAGACGAGCTTCTCGGTGCCGCGGAGGATCCGGAAGAATACTACATTCACAGTCTATTACCGGAAAAGTTGAAAAGAGATATCGAATACGTGAGGACCCGAGGATTGGCAAAGGATCTTCGCATCCTGTATCAAGGCGTCTACGTAACCGTTTTCAAAGCATTGCGCCTGGATATGCTGCGATCACGGGTTCGCGTGATGCAGCTTCTCTGCTTGGACCTTATTATTTCCGTCACTGCATATATCCTTGCCAACATGTTGCGTCACGAGACACTTCCGATGATCCATCAAATTTCCGGCGGGATAGCCGTGATCATGATCTCCAATCCTGTTATTTTTGTACTCATGGGATTGTACAGGTGCAGCTTGCGCTTCTTCTCGGTACCCGATCTTCTGCTCATGGGCAAGATTTGCCTGTTGTCGGGTGGATGGCTGGTTACCTGCAATTACCTTTTGATGTTGGTGCCCGGGCATTCACGTATGGTGTACATTCTGTACCCGGTTATCATGGTGCTGCTCCTGGGTGCCAGCCGAGTAGTCATCAGAAGCACGATCGAGCGCCGCGAGTGCACGAACCGCGAATCTCTTTCCAATCGGGTGATTATTTATGGAGCCGGAAGACTCGGCATGGAAACGTACAAACACCTTCAGTTCCAGCCGGGAATTGCAGTGATCGGTTTCGTGGATGACGATGCACGGATGAAAGGAAAGAGCATTCTGGGAACAACGGTCCTGGGATCCGGCAATGATTTACCTCAGTTGAAGATCCTGTACGGTGTTGATGGAGTGGTTATTGCCTTCCGACCTCCATCACCGGAAACCCTGAGAGACGTGCGCCAAAAATGTGCGAGAGCCGCAGTGACAGACTTCTTGAGCCCCGCTGCTCTCTGGAAATTGCCGGATATGGGTAATTTTGCCACTGCATCTGAATCACCCCATCCCAAGTTGCGATCTGTTGCCGGCGGAAGCGGCGGACGAGATATTTGATCGGACTGTGCGTTGGATGCCGCGATCATGGCGATTTTTTCAAGAGATCTTTTCACTCACCGTCTTTGCTGCGCCAAACAAAACGGGACAACTAATACCATTTCGCAATTATGCATATAAGATGACGCAGGCTGAGGTGTTCTGAGCGGAGTGATTAGACGGCTTTGCGTCGTCCGGAGCGAAGGATACCTCCAGCCTGCCAGATTACGGAAGAAAAGCGAATCGGTATAAGATTCTTCAAGGATATTGACTAATTATACTATTTCATCAAATGCCCGGGCTGCAAATGTCCAAGAGCTTGCGAGGGAGGCATCTTGGCACCTAGCCTGAGAAGAGCCTCACAATGGTATCTTTCTTTTCTTTATGTCAATTTCTTCCTGAATCTCATAAAGGGAGTGCTCGTTGTCCCGCTGTATCTGACATACATGGAGCCTCGGCTCTATGGTGCTTGGCTCGCGTGTGGAAGCATGATCGGCTTTCTGGGCTTGTTCGATCTGGGAATCAGCCGAGTAATAATACAGAAAGTGGCAGCTTGTGCCGCTTCGTCAAAAAACGAGCAGCTTGCATCTACAGTGTCGACAGGAATTCTTCTTGGATGCGGACTTTCGAGCCTATCGTTCATTGCCGGACTGATAGTCTCTCCCTTTTTTCCGCACTTCGTGCAAATTTCGGGCCCGGAATCCCTTGAACTGAGGAATGCTTTCATTGTCGGTACTGCAGCGATGTCCCTGATGCTTGCGTCTTTCACGCCTGCATCCATTCTCCAGGGATTACAGCGACAGATTCTGACGAATGTCTGCTACACTGGAGGACTCGCACTGAGTGTGGGGACAACCATTGTCTTGCTCTTTGCAGGATACGGTTTGATCTCAATCCCTCTCGGAGCTCTGGTGCACGCTGCTGTGACCGTTATAGGAAACTATGGATATCTACTCGTAATCCTGAAGAGAGATATACAGTTCGTATGGAAATCTCCTTTCCAAAGAAAAGTATGGAAAGAGATTTTTTCAGCTTCTTCCTACGAGTTCACAGGGAATGCAGCAGGAGCATTGAGCACCTACTCGGATAACCTGATCATCGCAGCCGCGATTAGCCCGGAAACGTGTACCGTATTCACCTTTACGGGCATGGCACACAAAATGTCGGCCACGCTTGCGGGGTACATCTCTCATGCCAGCATGCCGTCACTGGCCCATATTGTCGGAGAGGGAGACACAGTTCGAACAAAGAGGGTTGCCGCGGAAATCCTGAAATATGCGACCGTTATGGGAGCTCTCTTATTATCCGGAGCATTGGTCCTGAATGAAACCGTGGTCAGTATCTGGGTGGGACCGCAATTTTACGGCGGTCCTCTCCTGAATGTCGTGTTTTTTGCGAGCGCTGTATCGACCATTTTTTTCTCCATATTCCGTAACATGCTCGCTGCTTTTGGCGATTTCAGGACCTCCGGAACTGCTGTGGCAGTCCAGGCCTGTGTTCAACTGCCGCTTATGGCGGTGCTGGGATACATGTATGGGATAACGGGCATAGCTTTAGCTTCTTTACTGTCCATACTTTTTGCGGCAATGCCTATGCAAGCAAGAGTCCTCGCTCGGAGATTTCAGATCACTTCTTCGGAACTGACATATGGCTTGCGACAAACCGTTTTCCTTTTCGCTGTCCCACTCGGGATCACATTAACGTTGAGAGCTGTTTGGAATCCGTCGGATCTTATACAACTGATCACATTGGCTGGAATATCCACTCTATGCGCACTGGTTGTGTACACCGTCTTATTTAGAGAAATCAGACAGTTGGTGCTCCATCATGTTTTCGGAAGACCCTAATCTACGTTTGAGGGAATCTCAATAGCTAATGTCCCGATGTCCCTGCCGAGCGCTGCTGATTATTCTGCACGAATGCTAATGGATTGGCTGAAATTTCGAGAACTGCAACACAGATCAAAACCAACATGCTGCAATCCGTAAAGAAAAAACTGAAAGACAATCGCTTTGTCCACACGCTTTGGTCCGATTTTCGTAACCGGCATCACAACGTAATAATCGAAAAAGAACAATATGAGTACGAAAAGCGAGCTCTTGAGATGGGCCTGTCCCTCGAAGAAGAATCAGCACAAATTGTGTTTCAGCGACTAAGGGACCGACTCGCGACAAGAGGCATTTCCTGGCCGCCTGATCCGGCAGGTAGAGATCTTCACATAGTATTCTGCACGACCAAGTCGAATGAACTGGAGCAAGCTAACATTCCTCCTGAATTGGAACGAATAGTTAAAGTAACATGCTATTACGTGGACAGACGCTGGAAGAACCCAAATCAAGATCGACTTCGGGAAAGGACATTCGTTGACCGCGATTTGCCGGTTTTCCTCGAGCAAATCGCAAAGGAAAGCCCTGTTGACATAGTCCTTTCTTATCTCAGCGGCTCGAGTATTTCCAGAGACACGATTATTCGAATCAACGACATGGGCATTGCGACTTTTCTCTTTCATCAGGACGACCGACTGTACTTTCGGGGTCGCAAAATTGGCGATCAGTGGACCGGTCCGGCAGATGTGTGTGCCTCTTACGATTTAAATCTGACGAATTGTCCGAAATCACTCATCAAATATCGGGTGGAAGGAGGAAACGCTCTCTTCTGGCCTTCAGCAGCAAACCGTGATTTCTGTGTTCCGAGGGATCTGCCTTTTGAGTACGATGTTTCGTTTATCGGCGCAAAATACGGCGTGCGGTCGTCCCTTGTGCATTATCTCAAGTCCAATGGAATACACGTTGAGTGCTTCGGCCCTGGGTGGAAGAACGGCCGTGTCAGTGATGACCGGATGATTGATATCTACTCGAAGAGCAGGATAAATCTGGGCATTAGCTATGTCGGATACAGTTCTTACCAGTGTCTGAAGGGGCGTGATTTCGAAGTGCCTATGTGCGGTGCCTTATATCTCACCTCCATGAATGAGGATTTGGGCAGAGTCTATCGAATTGGCGAAGAAATTGCCGTGTACACCGATTTCCAGGATTGCCTGCGGCAGATCGGGAAGCTACTTGCTGACCCTGATCGATGCGCCCGCATGAGATCGGCTGTACGAGAAGCCGGCCTTAGAAGACATACGAGAGAGATACGCGTACGAGCGCTGTTGGAATGCAAAGCTTCCGTACCCGATCCCTCCGCTGACACGATTTGAGGATCTATGGATTACCGGAAACAGATTTATGATTGTTATGTTTCTCTATGGCAAAACGGAGCTTCATCGTTCGATGAAGAAGCCAGCCGACGATGGGGAAGAGCATACAGATTTTTTCTGAGACGGGTCCTTCCGGAAAATAAGAATGCAGCAATTCTGGACCTTGCCTGTGGAGGGGGTAAGCTTCTCCATCTCTTCAAATCCATGGGATACTCGAATGTCAAAGGCGTGGATATCAGTCCGGAGCAGGTGACCCTTGCCAGGCAAGTATGTTCTGATGTGACTTTGTCGGATGCTGTCGAGTATCTCAAAGCACATGAAGCAGAGTTCGATTTTATCGTTGGGCTGGATATTGTAGAACATTTCAGAAAAGAAGAAGTGCTTACCTTTCTTCAGGCAATCAGAAGTGCATTGAAAGAAAATGGCCGCCTGGTTCTACAAACTCCCAATTCCGCATCGTTAGCAGGAGCTGCCATGCAGTTCGGAGATTTCACTCATGAGATCGGATTTACTCCCGGTTGCCTTGAAAACATTCTCCGGCTTACCGGATTTACGAATTATGAAGCCTGGGAACTGGGGCCTGCTCCGCATGGCTTTCTATCAACGATACGTTTTGGTTTGTGGCAAATTATCCGAACCGGATTCCTGGTCTACGATTTCGTGGAGATGGGAGGCCAAAAACACCCTGTGTACACGCGGGTGTTTTTGGCCTCAGCAACTAAGAACTATCGATAGTCGACATCCTTTAGAATGACATACATTCGGATCTCATTGTAAGATCAACATTATCACGGCAAATTTAACAGGTCTACTATGAAAGGACGAAAGCTCCGAATTCTTTACGTTGGCCCAGCTCACACTGGTACCTGCAGATCCCGAAAGGATGCGCTTGTAAAGTTAGGGCACGCAGTCCAGGTGCTCAATCCTGATAATTTTATGCGTGATTCCGGTTTGTTATACCGTGTTGAGACCAAACTGCAATTCGGCCCCGGAACAATTCTTTTCAATAAACGTTTACTTGACATCGCTGTTAAAAATACATTTGACTGGATCTGGATAGACAAGAACGTGTTTGCCTTTCCTGGTACGATAAGAAAACTCGCTGACAGAGGCCTCTTTCTGGTGCATCATATGACGGATGATCTCCTGAATCCGGATCAGCCGTTGAGACATTATCGTAAAGCCATTCCTCTGATTCACGTACATCTCACGTCAAACATCTATAATGTTCAAGAATTGATAAATTTGGGCGCTCCCCATGCTGTACAAACCCATCTCGGTTTTGATCCTGAATTATGCCGACCTGGCGGTCAAGCCCCGGTGCAGCGAGAAGAATTCAGATCGGATGTTGTTTTTATCGGACACTGGCGAAAGCATATTGATGATTTTGTTTTACCTGCAATAAAAGCTGGAATTGATGTTAAAATCTGGGGTGATGGTTGGAAAAAATCCCCCAACAAGTTGTTTTACGTAAAAAATGCGCTATTCAGATCGGTATCGGATAAGGATTACGCAAGCATTCTGGCCAGTGCTAAAATTGCACTCTGCTTCTTGTCACATGCAAATCGGAATACTTCCACAGGTAGATCCTTTGAAATCCCCGCCGTGGGTACATTCATGCTTGCGGAGAGAACCGAAGAACACCTTTCCTTTTATAAAGAAGGAGAAGAAGCAGAATTCTTCTCAAAACCTAACGAATTCATGACGAAATTGAACTTATACCTCAAGAACCACGAAGAGCGACAGCAGATTGCTCTTGCGGGCCATCGTAGGGCAATGACATCAGGCTACACCTATTTCGATAGAGTCTCATCTGACATGAAGAGTGTTCTCCCAATTTTTGAAAAATATTGTGCGCAATATTAGACAATGGTTCGTTAAGCTGATGTATGCACAGGATTTCTGCTAATGCGTCTTCTTCTACCAAAAGCTTCTTACTTTAATTTGAAACCATTATGGCTGTTTCCTCTGCTAATAATAATACTCTGTTTGCTATTATTAGTCTCCAGTCCTGATAATCCGTTCGAGTTTTCAGTTGCCATATCAGCTTTTTTCGCATCGGTAAGTTGTATGCTATGCCTTATGACTGCAGGTTATCGAATTAACTCTTTCATGAGTATTCTTGTACTTGCGTACATGATGTACTATCCAATACCTGCGGTACTGAATCTTATACTTCCCGAACCTGCAATTTCTCAAGACTTATGGACTGGTACTCCAATTGCCATGTGGGCATGTACGCTAGGCTGTACAGCTATGGCCGCAGGTGCGGCTCTTTTTCAAACTCTTTATTCCAAGAGAAGGGACCAAAGCTCACAGAGTTTCTTCAACCCGCCTCCTGTTTTATTGAATGTCGCTTTTTTTCTATTTTTACTCCCGGCTGTAATTCTGCGCTTCAATTTGGGTATGTACGACGCGCGATTCGACCCTGATATCCTGAGTCTCATTGAGCGGACAGGTCAATATAATAATATTCTAGGTTACCTGAGCCGCTTTTCGCAAATGGGTATGCTCCTTCAGTTGTACAGAGCTATTACCACTCGTTCATGGAAGGATTTTACTTTGTTTGGGTTGATGGCTTCTGTCTCGGTTCTGGTTTTTCTTCCGACAGGTAGCAGGATGGCCGCTTACGGCTGGGTTCCGTGGTTTCTTCTTTTCTATTTGACTTTAGAGAGAAAAATCTGGCGGGCAGGGCTCGTTTTTTTGTGTCTGTTGAGTCTCTTCACATTCACCACGGCCTTAGTACAAGTGTATCGTAATATCGATCAGTTAAACAGATCGTTCTCTGATCGTTTGGAGACAATATCCGAAATTGCCCTCGGTGAAAGGGTGGACGCCTCCGGAAAATCGTCCCTTGAGATAGTAGTTTCACGCCTTTCAGATTTTGCATTCGCCGGACGTATTCTCCAGGATACGCCCAGTATCATACCTTTCAGGGAATCAGAGGGTCTTGATGAACTATATACCATGATGATTCCGAAGGTGTTCGTTCATGAAAGACCTTCTCTGCAATTATGGGATGCTAGCATGGATACGTATGGTGTAACTCGCACGTTTCAAGGCGGCGGTAGCGCGCCGCCCATGTTCATTGGAGATCTGTACAGCAGATGGGGATGGAGCGGAATTGTAGGAGGAATGTTCATTCTGGGGATTGTTCTGGCAGCTTTGTCAGCACTCACTTTGCAGGGTTGGACGGTGACGAGCGTCTGCTTTTACGCTTTGTATGTCCAGTATAGCGCTAGTTTGGTGTCAGCTGGACTCTTCACCGCTACCGTTCTTCTGAGTCGTGAATTATTCATCAATTGGGCCATCAGTGTGGGCATAGGTCTTGTCTGTGCACACTTTTTTTCAAGAAAATCTTCGCCGCGCCGGGTTCCTGGTTTCTTTGTTGACGAGTTTAAAAGAATCTAACCTTTCGCCGACTTTCCTCATTCTGAGATCTTCATGAAACTAACGACTTCCATTAAAGCATATATTAAGAAGTCCCCCTTTCTGACCAGAATTGCGTTACTATTTCTCCACCTGCGCCCGGTCTTACGGCCGAGCTGTTGGCGTCGATACGTGCGGTTTTTCAGGGATTTTCTTGAATTTCGCAAAATGTCGAAAGAGCGCTCGAGATTGTCTGTCAGTTTCCTGGACCACTATCCTTGCCTGGAGGACAACACTTCCGTTACTCATTTCGACCGACATTATGTGTATCATTGTGCCTGGGCTGCTCGAATTTTGAAAGAGACGAAACCTGCTCTCCATGTCGACATAGGGTCCAGTCTGTATTTCTGCTCAATGGTGTCCGGATTCATCCCAATGGAATTTCACGATGTGCGACCTCCTGATCTGGAATTGACGAACCTGGCGGTTAAAGTAAACACTCTAGAAAAATTGGACATCCCCGACCATAGCGTGGTGTCGCTATCGTGCATGCACGTTATCGAACATCTCGGTCTCGGTAGATACGGCGATCCCCTCGATCCCAATGCCGATCTGGTCGGCATAGCAGAATTGAAGCGGATTCTCGCTCCCGGAGGAGATCTCCTCATCGTGGTTCCGCTCGGGACACCGAAGGTGATGTTCAACGGACAACGAGTCTATTCATTCGATTTGATCAAAGATTACTTTGCAGAACTTGAACTGAAAGAATTTGCGTTTATTCCGGATTCAGCCGCAGACGGGCACCTGATAAGGAAGCCCTCTCCAGAACTGATCGCATCTTTTCGGTCAGGATGCGGCTGCTTCTGGTTTAAAGGGATCACGAGATGATAAGACCGCATGAACTGAAGCCCGGAACGCCCATTTACGTGTTCAGTGTCGGCCATTTGGGTGATTCTCTGGTCGCTCTTCCGGCTGTACACGCTATTCGAGAAGCCTTTCCGGACAGTGAGATAATTCTCGTGAGCGATAAGGTTCCTGGGGAACAATATCTGATGTCCTGGGAAGTTTTTCGACTTTCGGGTGTTTTTTCACGAGCGCTCCACTATACGGCCATGAACCGCTCTCTTTTCTCTTCTCTTCTGGAACTCTCCGGCACTGCCTACAAAATGAGACGATTAGGCTCCGGTCCGCTTTTCTATTTGATCAATGATGGAGCGAAATCTTCTATGGTCGGGCGACACAAATTTTTCTTTGAATCCTTGTGCGGATCGCAGATGTTAGGCGTATCAAATGCCTTGAATCCTTATTTTGAAAAAGGTCCGGACGGTCGTCTTCTTCCTCAGCAACCGCGCTATCGCCGATTATTCGATATGGTTCAGAGTAACATAGAGCGAACCCTGAGCTTCAAGTCCGATTCTCTCATCCACCCGGATGCAAGCGCGCAAATTTTTGCCAAACATCTGATGCAGTCGGGATCTGACCGAGAATTCGTCGCGTTCGGGGCCTGGAGCAAGATGCCCTGCAAGAGATGGCCCCTGGAACGGTTTGCTGAAGTTGGAAGATTCTGTATTACAGATCGAAACATGATTCCCCTAGTGCTTGGCGGTGCAAACGAGGGATCGGTGGGAGAAGAGTTGATCGAGGAGTGGAACGGAGAAGGTATAAACCTCTGCGGTACCTCTCTGTCAGAATCTGCCGAAGTTCTGAGGCGTTGCAGACTGTATATCGGAAACGACACCGGAACCATGCACCTGGCTGCAACCATGGGAGTGCCGTGTATCGGCATTTTTTCGTCCAGAGATGCTCCGGGCAGATGGGACCCTATCGGACACGATCATGTGATACTCAGGCATTGGGTTCCTTGTGAAGGCTGTATGCTGGAAACGTGTAGACATGGTGATACCCCTTGTCTCCAGGGCATAACGGTAGACAAAGTAGTTGAGGGCGTTATTTCTCTTTTTCAACACAACTCTGTTTCAGACAGAAAACTCGTGGCTCGTGCGTATAGCTGTTATCGAAAGTCTTGACGGAATCCAATGCCTGCAATGGGAAGAATCAGTAGCGCCGGCGTCCCTGCCGGCAATAACTTATTGCTTTGTTTGGTGAATTGTTCGCCGGCACGGAGGCCGGCGCTACCAATTGCTGGGAACTGCTCTTCACAATCCGTGATTACTTTCGAGAATCGGTATAGTATTTCCGTTTACCGATTCCGCCCAGACAATCAGCCAATCGAAAACAATCAACTTCAAAGAAGCAATACTCGAGGAACCTTTTCTGCAAATGGGTTGTGCCCTTAACTTAGCTAATTGCTGTGAAGTCCCGAAGAGACGAACCATGAGTAGCCACGGGTGCGAGAAACTGTCTCAAAACTATTTGGAGCAACGAAATCGTGCCACGATCTGGGATAAAATTCGACTTTTGAGACAGTCTCGCGAACCCGTGGTCAGCGGCTACATGTAAAGGTTTTGACCCTGAAAGGGTCCACCATTGGTCCATCTGAGTTCAAGTTGAACGATAGTCGACCCCGTCAGGGTCCTCACTGATCGGTTTGGCTGCAATTCTTTCCATGGGTTCCACCCATGGCTACATTTGGATCGCCCCGTTGGGGCTCCGGCCGTCAACACCGGAGCTGAGTGTGAGCTAAAGCAACAATTCCTGGACTCGTGCAAAGAAACTTTTGACTCTTCTTATAAGAAGGGTTTTCCCCAGTATTAACCCGCTTGAAAGAAGATAGCACACGTATGAACATTCTATTCGTCTGTCCTGTTTTTCCGCCGGAAATCGTCCCTTCCTCAGTGATGCTCGATCAACTGACCCGACATCTGGGCCTCACAGGGCATAAAGTGACGATGATCACCTGTTTTCCCAGCCTGCCTGGGGGGAAAATTTTTAAAGGTTACAGAAGACGCTTTTGGAAGATAACCGATACCCAAACCTTGAGACTTATCAGGTGCTTCTCTTTTACTGTCGGGACAAAAAGAAAGAGAGTATGGCGGGCACTCTCCCATATTTCCTTCGGCCTTGTTGCCGCACTTCGGCTGTTGTTTGAAAAAAAGCCGGATGTTATCGTAGCGGACATGGTCCCGGTTATAAGCAGCCCTTTCATTGTATTTCTTGCGAAACTCCTCGGGATTCCAGTCGTGAACTACATTCAGGATCTCTTTCCCGAGGCAGTTGCATCTGCAGGCATGATTCGTCGGCAAGGTGTTGCCATGCGAATCGCTCTCATGATCGATGCGCTTACCTGTAGAGCTGCGGGTGCGAATATTGTCATTTCTGAGTCCTTCAGAAGAGCATTGTTGAATTCAAGAGGAGTGCCGGATAACAAGATTTTCGTACTTCATAATTGGATAGATGGATCCGAGATCAGGCCGACCAGCCGTCTAAATCTGTGGCGTGCTCAAGCCGGAATTCCACGCGATAAGTTCGTCGCTATGTTTGCCGGCACCCTGGGAATTGTCAGCGGAGCCGAGGTTTTGGTTGATGTGGCTCAGGAGCTAAAGACGTCTGAACTACATGACGTATTAATATTAAGTGTCGGGGAAGGAGTACTTAAAGAACCCATGATCCGGCGTTCAGAATCGCTGGGATTGGATAATATCCTATTTCTCCCTTTCCAACCCGCTGCAATGCTCTCCGAGATGCAATCGACTGCGGACGTCTTTCTCCTGACCATGGACAAGTCTCACGTAAACTCATCCGTTCCCAGCAAGCTGGTAACGTACCTTGCCATGGGAAGGCCGATTATCTGTGCAACCGATGAAAATTCGGCCGTAGCAGAAACGGTTGCACAGGCGAAATGCGGACATGTGGTTCCGCCCGGAGATGCCAAAGCCATAGCTTCGCAGATCCTGAACCTCAAAAAGAGCAATAGCGAGCGTGCCTTTTTCGGTGCCTCCGGCCGCTCTTATTTTCAGGAATATTACGATATGCCTGCAGCCATGAAGAGATTCGAGCTGCTGTTATCGCAGTTATCAACCATGCAGCAAATGCCGAAAACCCGCGGTTCCACGGTTGAAAGTCTGTTAAATGCTGAAAAAGAAGATCGGAAAACCTCTTCAACAATCGAGTCGTAATCTCCGTGGTAAAAAACCGATAACACAATCCGATGAAAATTCTTTATTTGGCTCCCTATTACAAGCCCGCCTGGAAACTTGGCGGACCGGTATTCGCGGTAAGCGGTTTGTGCGAATCACTGATTCGACTCGGTCATGACGTCGAGGTTTTCACCACAGATATCGGCGGGAAGAACGAACGTCTGCGCGTCTCACCTGGAGTGCCGTGCAACATCGATTCCGTAAAGGTGACCTATTTGCGCGGCCAAGGATACTGGCGCTTCTTTTTTGCCCCATCGCTCATTTCGCTGCTGAAACAAAGGGTCCCTGAATTCGATCTGGTCCACATATCAGGAACCTTCACGTTCTTTCACATGGCCTGGGCTCTTTGTCTTCGGAACACCCAAATTCCTTTTGTTGTGTCTCCTCGTGGAGCATTCATGTCAAATGCAATGAAGAGAGAATTCCTCAAGAATATCAAGAAAGAGCTCTATCGAGTTCTGGTGGAATCTCGGGTCCTGGAACGAGCTTCTGGCGTTCATTGCATGACGGAAATGGAAGAAAAGGCAGTACTCAGATATTTTCCGGGAGTCAAAACCTTTGTGATACCCAATCAAGTCAGTGTAGACACATTTACCCCCGTGTCCGAAGGAAATCTGTTCAGACAGGAGTTGAACATCAGTGAATCGGCCTTCGTTTTTCTTTACCTTGGAAGACTACATCCACATAAAGGAATCGACCTCAGCATAAAAGCATTCGCAGAACTCGCCGAAAAACATGCGAACGTTCAGCTCATAATAGCCGGAGGCACGGAAGCGGGAACTGATAGACAATGGAGAAATTTGGCTGATTCCAGTGGTGTGTCGGATCGCGTGCACTTTCTCGGACAAGTTGCAGGAAAGCGAAAACTACAGTGTTTCACTGGTGCCGATGCTTTCCTGTTAAATTCATACTCGGAAAACTTTGGGATATCATGCGCTGAGGCCATCATCTGCGGATTACCGGTGATCGTGTCCGATCAGACGGGCCTCGCTGATTGGGTCCTTCGACACCAGGCCGGACTCGTTGTACCCCAGGATGTTTCAAGAATAACTGAAGCTATGCTTTCAATCATAGACAATTACCCTTCTCATAAAGCACATGCCATAAAATCTGCCGAGCTGGCACGGGAAGAATTTAGTCCCCACGGTACCGCAACCAGGATGCTCCAGGTCTATAAACGTTGCGCAATGCCAGTTCGGACCTGATCTCACGGCATAATCCATTTGAGAAGAGTTATCATTGAGGTATGAGTTATGGATATCGTTCTTTTCTGTAATGACAGCTACTTTGCCTATTTGTTGGCTGAACCGATTTTCTACACATTCTGCAAGTCAATAAAAGCGGTAGTTTTCTCGACAAAAATAAAGAGTTCCTTGCCTACAATCTTCAAGATCTATCGACAGACGTATCCAAGGTATTTTCTTTACCGAGCAACGGTAGATGCGTGCAATAAAATGGCCCGATTGACAGGCGGCAACGGTATTTCATCGCTTGTTCGCAAGAATGGGCTGGTCTCATTCAATGAAGGTGACATTAATGTAAGTGATACCTTGAGCCAATTCTTTCCAGCAGATCTAGGCGTGGCTATAAACTTCGATCAAAAAATTGGAGACTCTGTCCTGAAATCGTTCAAATACGGCATCTTGAATTGTCATGCATCCAAACTTCCGAAAGACAAAGGAATCTCGCCGGCCTTATGGGCATTTGCCAGAGGCGACGATTCAATATGGTTCACTATTTACAAAATGACTACAGGCTTCGATGCCGGACCGATTTATAAACAGGTGAAGGTTGGGATAGACCGAGCCGACACGGCATTTTCCATTTACGAGAGAGTTTGTGCACAAGCAGGTGAAGAGCTTGTCAAAGCTATTGAAGATTTGCGGGACGGGACAGCCATTTTCAGGCCACAATCCCTGGATATAAGACCGAACTATTTTGGATGGCCGGATGCTCGCCACAAGACCATGATGAGAGCTTCCGGCAGAAAATTCATAAAATTTTCAGAGATCCTGAGAGCGTTGGGCCCCTGCAAACCGAGAGTCCCTTTGTCCGATCTGGAAACAATGCTTGATGATGGCTCCCGCAACCGCCATCTTACTTCGGTGCGATGAAGGAGCGGCAAGGATTCCATATTACGTGCTCGTATACGGCTCTCGCCGATTCAACACTATTGCTTTCCCATCAGTTCCATAACGCGCCTTTTATCCGAATCCAGGCTAATCCGGCATATTCATGAATCGCCACCTGAGATGCAAGGAGAGGTTCAGTATTAAGCATGAACCATTTTATGAAACTCGGAGATTTGGTTGAGATGAACTCGCAGGGAGCGGGCACGGGTTTGAGGCCTGCTCTTCTAAAGGTTTCCATCGCCCGGGTCATGTGATAGGCGGAAGTCACAAGAGCAAAAGGTTCATCGGCTACGATTCTTTTTACGAGAGCCGCTTCTTCAGACGTATCTTTTGCACCGCTTTCCAGAACAAGAGATTCTCTCGGAACTCCGAGTTCCATGGGGAATTCAGTCATTTTTTCCTGAGAAGCATACGCACGAGGAAATCCCGGCCGCAAAAGCACGAGTTTGCTCCCACGAATACGGCGCACCAGTCTTGCTCCTTCCAATACCCTGAGCACTCCTCCGACCCCATCCGCAGGGGTCAAATTATCGTCTTTTACCCCACCGCCTAAAACCACTATAAACACTATTCCTTTGCGAGAAAGTTCCTCTGCATCTGCATACGATCCTGCCCATTCCTGGAGCGGTTTCATCAAAACGTAAGCGGTTAACGGAGAAGCGGTTGCGGCCAGAGTCAGAATTCCGATTCCTATCAAAAATTGTCCGATTCTCAGGCGAGTACGAGTAAGGATCAGTCCTATTGTGCAGAGTACCAGCGCTGCGCCGACAGGATATAGCACGAGTGAGACTAATTTTTTCCCGACAAAGAGGAGCTCATTCATCGAATCTTCCAGGTTTGGTAATGAGATTGTGTTTTTTCTGAGTCTCCAGAATATATTTGCAGAGCAGTGTGGCTGCGAAAGCATGTCCTTCTTTAGAATAATGGCAACCATCTACAAAGAGCGACTGAATATTAGCGAGACGTCCGAATTCAGGACTCAGATCTACAGTCAGTGGTTCTGGTAGCACTTCATAAAGACTTCGTTTGTCGTTGGCTTGAGGATCTGATACTTCTCCTGTCAAAACAGTGAGATAAGGTGACCACAAAAACAACACCGGAGTGCCTTTCGTCTCACACAAATCTCTAATTCGGCATAAGGCCTCGAGATTCTGTGTCAAACATCTTTCATTTTTGAAATGATCGATTTGCTTCCATTTTTGAGAAAGATTTCCGAAAAACCTTCATACCAGATGGCGAAAGAACTCATTGAGAGCCCACTGCGGATTCGTGCTCCAGAAAGGTAGAACATAAAAGTTCGTAAAATCCCGCCTTAAATTCCCCCATGGAAAATATACCACAACGAGGTCAGCTCCGTACGTGCCTCGTGTTTCAAGATACTTGAGCACATTTTGCGGCCCGTACGCATTTACCCCTGCATTCAAGATTTGGTATTTCCTTCCGGTTTCTTCCGTAAGAAGCTGCTCGGCCAAAGAGCAAAACGTATCCTGCTGATCGATATAACTTCCTCCGAATGGGACCGAATCGCCGACCAAGAGTGTGCGAAACACATTGGCAGGCTTTTCAGAGGTGTAATCTGGAGACCTCATTCCCAGACTATTGATAGATACCCTGCAATTATTGACCCGTTTCAATGCCTGATTCGGCTTGAGCACATATCCGATGGCCGGGTCGTATGAATACAGCGGAGGATTTCCGTACCCGAGCCGCTGCAGATATATCTCTGCCACTCCGAGGCCTACCAGTGCCGCAATCGCGAAAATAATACCGACGACAAAGACTCTTTTGAGCAAAGAAATACTCCAGCCATTTTTCAGTATTGCAGGATATCACGTGTTCTTCGGATTGAAAAAACCTGCCCGGAACAGCACTTTACGGTACTTTCTTTGCACCAAACAAGTGCAATGTGCGTTTAGAGACATATTCATGTTTATATGCTGTTTTTTCCCTTTGACAAATGCGTAAGTGAAAAAGTTCTATCTCCGGTGCACGATGTACAGACATGACTGTGATACCATTTCGCAGTCTCTGCACATAAGATAGCGAAGGCTGGGGTGTTTTGAGCGAAGTGATCAGATGGCTTTGCGTCGTCCGGAGCGAAGAATACCCCAGCCTCCCACATTATGAAAAGAAAAGCGAATCGGTATGAGGAGCAATCATGCAGGACAGCGGTTCCCCGTGATCCTCATGAAGATGGAATTCTCGCAAAAGAAACGAGGAATACGATTATTGAACTTCCATGAATCCTGTTCTATTGTTAACCCTTGAATCATAGAGGTTGATGTGGAGATCTAATTGTCGAGCTTCAATCATCAGTATCCTTTTTCTGCTATCTTCGGACAGGATTCCATGAAGCTCGCGTTGCTCCTCACCATTATCAACCCGCTCATAGGAGGCGTGTTGATTCGAGGTGAAAAGGGTACAGCCAAATCCACTGCAGTCCGAGCTTTAGTCCGTTTTCTTCCCGCTGTCCGCACCAACAATCATTCTTCGATTTTCTCGACCGACAAATTTCAGCCGCCTGCTCATATCGACCATGAAAACGGCGGCCCTCGAGCTCGTGTTGTTACTCTGCCTCTCCATGCAACGGAAGACATGGTCCTTGGCGGATTGGATTTTTCAAAATCGCTCCAGGCCGGGAAACCGGAGTTCCAGCCGGGTCTCCTGGCTCGTGCGCATGGCGGTATATTGTATGTAGATGAAGTGAATTTGCTTTCAGATCATCTTGTCAACACAATCCTTGACGTGACCGCTTCGGGAGAGAACCTGGTCCAACGGGAGGGTATATTTTATCGTCATCCTGCAAAGTTTGTGCTTGTCGGAACCATGAATCCGGAAGAAGGAGAGCTCAGACCTCAATTGCTCGACCGCTTCGGATTGTGCGTGGAAATCAAAGCAGAGACCAAGATCGCAGCTCGAATCGAGGTGCTTCGTCGCAAAGACGAGTTTGAACGGCAACCCCAATTATTTTGTAAAAGATTCGAACAGGAAGACTCATTACTCTTAAAGCGGCTCTCCCGCGCTGCGCACATTCTGCCGCATGTCCGTTTGACCCGACGAATCGGATCTTTCATTGTCGAGATTTGCACGGTTCACCATGTCGCCGGACACAGAGCTGATGTGGTGATAGCTCATACGGCTCGAGCACTTGCTTCGTTCGAAGAGCGAACCGAGATTGTGGACCAAGATGTCGAAAGAGCTGCTGCATTGGCTCTTCCGCATCGTTCCAGACTGGCAGCCTTTGAAAACAAGAAGAAAAAATCGGGTCACTCTCCGCAATCTTCTGTTGTCAATCCCCTTTTATGGGAAGAGTATCCAGACTCCAGCCCTCGTCACCTTGTACCGCCCACGGAGAATTTCGAGGAGGAGATACACGGGACCACAGAAAGACGTGCACTGCGAACCGACAGCCCTGAGGCAATCTTCGACATCGGACAGAGCTTCAAGGTTCGAGAAATAGTGCATTCGCCTGAAAAACGTGTGCGCCAAACAACAGGCAGACGATCCCGCACAACAGCCGCGAACAAGCGAGGCAAATATATTCGGGCTGCGGAACCTCGCGGCAATCATGATCTGGCTCTGGATGCAACGTTGAGAGCCGCGGCTCCACATCAGATTCATCGGGAAAAAAAGCCCGGAATGGCGGTTGTCATCAGAAACGAAGATATCAGAGAAAAAATCCGGGAAACACGAACTGGCAATTTTCTCCTTTTTCTTGTGGATGCCAGTGGCTCCATGGGGGCAAAAGGGAGAATGGTCGCTTCTAAAGGTGCAATCATGTCATTGTTGCATGACGCATATCAGAAGCGAGATCGGATTGCGATGATATCGTTCAGGAAACAAGAGGCGGTGGTAAATCTTCCTCCTACTTCTTCCATGTACTTGGCTGGTAAGCTGTTGAAAGAACTCCCGGTTGGCGGAAAAACACCTCTCGCCGCGGGTCTGCGCAAAGGCGGCGAACTCTTGCGCACTATGATGATCAAAGATCCAGGTTGCAGACCGATTGTAATTGTGATTACGGATGGAAAAGCTAACGAAGGTATCGGCAAAGGCGACCCTTTCTGGGAGGCTCTTGCCATTGCACAGAGCATTGCCTCTGATAAACGGATCAAATCAGTGGTGGTGGACGCAGAGGAAGAAGGAACTTTCCATGATGGATTGGCCGCGCGACTGGCAAAAGTAATGGCTGCAGATTACTTTCGCATCAAGGATCTCAAGGCGGACGTACTTTTGAGAATCGCTCGAAACAGCGGTACCTGAAGGTAACTCGTAGTACTTGTCTTATGATCGGTTCCTTCTCTTGGCAGTCTCGCAATTCGGGGAGTCTCGCCCTCTGGAACTTGATAATATTATTGTGGTCTCTAAGAAATGAAGATATTATCAGTTCGGTTTGTGTTATGGGGTGAGTAACGCTGCCGGACTCTCAGATTCTGAATCAAGGACGCAGTAATCTGATCGTTTCAGTTTCATGTGATCCTTGATTCTGGATTTTGGAAAGAGTTTGCTGCACGAAGTCTCGGAAGACAGAAGGGAAGATATGATGATCAAGTCCAGTACAGAAGATATGCAAAAAGTCTGTGCTGCTTTTATTGTAGAAGACCAGGAAGTTGATCGAGAGCAGCTAATCGAGAAATTGGAAGATTGTCTGGACATGGCCGCAGCAATTCAGGCTATAGACGAAGTACGCGAAACGGCAGACATTTCTGATTGGGATGAGTTTGTAAAAGAACTTGATGCAACGGAATAGATTAATCCTTGTCTTACATAATTCAGATTCTCGGACCAGCCAAACGAAGCTTGCGTAAATTTCAGAAACACGAACAGAGTGTTGCGCGCGAATTAATTGAACCGTTGAAGAATGACCCAAGGCCCTCCGGGTGTGACAATGTCATGGGGCACAAGAATATTTTGAGGGTAAAACATCAGGATATCCGCGTCATCTATGGCGTAGCAGACGATATCAGGCATGTCTTCATAATTGACGTTCGAAGAAGAAATGAAGCTACGTACAAGAATATTCCCATCCAAACTCTGGATTTAGCAATTTCAGAAGCAATTTCAACCTTGAAAGCCCGATCACGAGACGATTGAGCCGTTGGAGACTCATGTGTCTGACTAATAAGATCTTTCCAGGCCTTCTTGACACTACTTCGATGCACCCCTGGGGATTATCACCAATTATCATTTACTGTTTTGCATCCATCACTGTCTTCAAAGCAGGACATCTCCGCTTCCTTTCCGTCAATTGACTCCTGGGAAAAATAGACTATACTACTCACACTTCAGCGCATTCCGAATACGGAGACGAACGCATGAAATTCTGGCGCCTACCCCTTGATTCCGAGGCTCATTCGATTCCGCAAGGAATTGTAAATATTATCGAAAATCGCTGTAAAGGATGCGGATTCTGTATCGAATTCTGTCCTAACGGTTGTTTGAAGGAAAGCAAACGATTCAACGCCAAGGGATATCATCCGCCGGAAGTAGTAATGCAAGCGGAAGACTGTGTGGAATGCGGACTGTGCGGTCTCATTTGTCCGGAATTTGCGATCTTCACGGAGTTGAAGGAAGCGAAGAAGATTACAGAAGAAGATATACAGAAGGTAACCACACGGTATTCTCGAAAAGATAAGCGATCCCAAAAACGATAACCGCCTGTGGCATAACAACATTCCTCCACTATTCTTTAAAGGAACCCAGGTTTTAGATGGCAGATAAAGATATTCTGACCGGTGAACATTTTATTCACGGAGATGCGGCCTGCGCGGAAGGCGGAATTGCTGCAGGATGCCGTTTCTTTGCCGGATATCCCATAACTCCTGCGACGGAAGTTGCCGAACGCATGGCCAGAAGACTGCCCCAGGTAGGCGGTGTGTACATCCAGATGGAAGACGAGATCGCCTCCATGGCCGCGATTCTGGGTGCTTCCTGGGGAGGCGTGAAATCAATGACCTCCACGTCGGGTCCGGGTTTTTCTCTGATGATGGAGAATATCGGTCTCGGGATGATGACTGAAACGCCCTGCGTTGTTGTCAATATACAGCGAGGTGGCCCTTCCACGGGTCTTCCGACACTTGTAGGCCAGGCGGATGTTATGCAGGCGAGATGGGGTTCTCATGGGGATTACGGCTGCATTGCTTTGGCTCCTTCATCGCCCCAGGAATGCTTCGATTTTACTGTGGATGCATTCAATCTGTCGGAAATCTACCGCCAGCCTGTTTTTGTGCTTGGTGACGAAGTTGTGGGGCATATGACCGAAAAGGTCATTATTCCACCGCGGGATAAGCTGAAGATCGTCGATCGCAAGAAGCCTCAAGTGTCAAAACAAGAGTACTTGCCGTTCGCCACGGAAGATTTGATGCCCGCACCGATGGCTGTTGCCGGCCAGGGGTATCACGTGCATGTGACGGGTCTGACTCACGATGAACGAGGATATCCCGTAATCACGGATGCGGTTCAGGAACGGAATGTCCGGCACATTGTGGATAAGATTCGCAAGAACGCTGAAAAAATTATCCGATATGATGCGGTTTTCCTTGACGATGCTGAAGTCGTCGTCGTGGCATACGGCTGTACCTCGCGGGTTGCCCGTCAATCGGTGGAAGACATGAGAGCAAAAGGTGTAAAGGCAGGGCTCCTTAGACTGATTACCTTGTGGCCTTTTCCTTCTCAGGTGATACGACGCCTTGCAAAACAGGCAAAAGCTTTTGTGGTTCCCGAAATCAACTACGGGCAGATCGCGTATGAAGTCGAACGAACTGCCCAGGGAAATGCCGAAGTGGTTTTAATGGCTCTCATGGGCGGGTCTATCCATACTCCCGAAGAAATAACGGAAACCGTCCTGGAATGTTTGTAATGCGTGCAGCCGGTAAGATTTCCCGCTCTGGTGCGTTTACGAACAGACGTACTGTACGTGCGGGCTCGAATATGAATAGCATTGGTCGGCCTGCATACAACGATCTCGATGATCGATATGTGGAGAATTCATGAAGGTAAAGCTTAGAGAAACCGTTCCATTCAACAAGGAAGCTGCGGACCTGCTCATTCAAAAGGATCATGGCCTTCATCCGGATGACAAGTACCTGAAACCCGGAAGAATTCCGCATATCTGGTGCCCCGGTTGCGGGCTTGGAGTTGTCCTCACCTCATTCATTGAAGCCATGCGCCGCAAGGGACTCACGGTGGATCAAAGCGCTGTAGTGTCCGGCATCGGTTGTACGGGAAGGGTCGCGGGATACCTCGACATGGACACGTACCATACCACCCATGGCAGAGCCATTCCTTTTGCTACCGGGTTAGCGCTGGCCAAACCCGATCTCCATGTGACGGTGTTTTCGGGAGACGGCGACTTATTCGCCATCGGAGGGAATCATCTGATCCACGCAGCCCGGCGCAATGTGAATCTGAAAGTGCTGTGCGTGAATAATTTCAATTTCGGTATGACGGGCGGGCAAGTGGCTCCCACAACTCCGCTCGAGGCCCGAACGTCCACCACTCCCACGGGCAATGCGGAACCCGGTTTTAATCTCCCGTATTTGGCTCATGCAGCCGGAGCTGTCTATGTTGCCCGCTGGACCACGTTCCATCCACGGCAGCTCGTGCATTCCATCAGCCAGACATTCGATAAGAAGGGATTTACCTTCATCGAGGCTATCACACCATGTCCCACGGGATACGGCAGACCGAACAAGCTTGGCTCCGGATTGGAAGAGATGCGCTATTATCGTGAGATGTCTGAAATCAGGAATGGCGCCGATCTGAGAGAAACCGGAATTCGCCTCAGAGAAAAAATCATCGTTGGAACCTTTGTTAATACGCAGCGAGCCGATTTCATGGAGAATTATCGGGGCAAAGTGGTCGCTCGAGCCGCAGCAAAGGGAAAAGGGAAAGAAAAGGGCAAAGCCGCATGAGTGAGAAACAGGAGATCAGGCTTGCAGGTTTTGGAGGACAGGGGATAATCTTGTCCGGTCATATCCTCGGTAAAGCAGCAGCGCTTTTTGAGAAGAAAAATGCGGTCTTCACCCAGAGTTACGGCCCGGAAGCCAGAGGCGGTTCGTGCAGCGCAGATGTGGTCATCTCGGATGATGTCGTGCATTATCCGAAAGTCGGCCGCCCTGCGGTTCTCGTGATCATGAGTCAAGGAGCTTGGACCACGTACGGTCAATCCATCCTTCCCGGAGGCACCCTGATCCTCGACGAAGATTTAGTCACTATCGACAAGGACCCTGAAGGAATCACCGTTTACAGGGTTCCGGCCACTCGTCTCGCGGAATCTATGGGCAAGAAGATTGTGGCAAATATCGTAATGCTGGGAGCGGTTGGCGCTCTGGGAAACGTGGTCGCTTACGAATCTCTTAAGAATTCGGTACTCTCATCGATTCCGGCAGGTACGGAGGAACTCAATATTTCCGCTTTCGACAGGGGTTATCAGTATGGAGTGGATCTGTTGAAACGCATGCAAGCCAATGCATGATGGCGTCAAGTCTCTCTGAATTTCCGAATGCACAAAGGTGCGGCTGTATCCAAAGAGGGGAAGTCGTGAGCACCTTTGTCCGAAGATCCACATCGACAAAGTGTTTCACAAAGTTCTGAAGCGGATGTGCTGGAGGATACTGTTCATTGAAAGAAATAAATGAAACCATCGAGCCGATCAAGAGTTCTCTTCGCATCGGTGTCTATGTCTGCCATTGCGGTAAGAACATCGGTGGCACGGTCCGATGTGACGAAGTAGCTGAGTACGCCAGTCACTTGCCCGGCGTTATCCTCGCGAAAGACTCTCTATACACCTGTTCGGAACCCGGCCAGGAACAGATAAAGCACGATATACGCGAGCACGATCTAAACCGTGTTGTTGTTGCCTCCTGCACTCCGAGACTGCACGAGCCTACTTTCAGAGCTGCCTGTGAAAGTGCCGGTTTGAATCCCTATCTCCTGGAAATGGCAAACATTCGGGAGCACTGTTCGTGGGTTCACCTGCACGATAAGGACGCTGCCACCGAAAAGGCCAAAGATCTGGTCGCCATGGCGGTAAACAGAGCTGCACGCCTGAAGCCGCAAATTGAGGTTACGGTTCCAGTCACTCGGAAAGCGATGGTCATCGGTGGAGGTGTGGCAGGAATCCAGGCTGCTCTCGATATGGCCGATGCCGGATACAAGGTGTATCTCGTGGAACGTACCGGCAGTATCGGCGGCCGTATGGCCCAGATAGACAAGACCTTTCCCACTATGGATTGCTCCATCTGTATCCTGGCGCCAAAAATGAGCGAAGTGGGAAGACATCCGAATATCGAACTATTGACTCTCTCGGAAATCCAGGAAGTGCAAGGCCATATCGGTAATTTCAAGGCAAAGATCCTCAAAAAGGCTCGATATGTCACGAAAGAATGCACCGCCTGCGGGGACTGTATTCAGGCGTGTCCTCAGCTTTCACCGGATGAATTTAATGCCGGGCTGTCCATTCGCCGGGCCATTCATATCCCCTTCGCGCAAGCAGTTCCGTCCACTTTTCTCATCGATATGGACCGGTGCTTGAACAATCAGGGAATCGTTGCCTGCGATCGCTGTTTTCAATCCTGTTCTCACAAATGCATCGATTTCGCGGATAAAGACCAAATCCTTGAGCTTGAAGTCGGTACTATCGTCGTAGCCACGGGCGTTGAGGTGTACGATCCCACTGCATTGACTGAGCTTGGGTACGGTAAATTCCCGAATGTCATCACGACTCTTGAATTCGAACGACTCATCAATGCTGGCGGGCCTTCCGGCGGCGAGTTGATTCGACCGTCAGATCGCAAGAGACCGAAAAAAGTAGCGTTTCTTCAGTGCATCGGATCCAGGAGTAAAAGAAGCAATCCGTACTGCAGCAACGTATGTTGCATGAATACGGTAAAGGACGCTCTGCTCATCAAGGAACACTGGCCGGACACGGAAATCCATGTCTTCTACATTGATATTCGTGCATTCGGGAAAGGTTTCGAGGATCTCTTTCAGAGAGCCCGTCGAGAAGGCGTCGTTTTCATGCGCGGAATCCCCGGTGAAATCATCGAGGATATTCAGACCGGCGACCTCACACTTTTAGGCGAGAACACCCTTTTGGGAAGTCATTATAAATTCCATATGGATATGGTGATCCTTTCCGTAGGCATCAAGCCGCACAAAGACGCGGAAAAAATCCAACGACTACTCAATCTCGCAACAGATACCGACGGCTTTTACATGGAAGCGCATCCGAAACTCCGACCGGTAGACACTACCACTGGAGGGGTATTTCTGGCGGGAGCGGCAGAAGGTCCGAAAGATATTAAAGATTCCGTGACTCAGGCTTCTGCGGCGGCATCGAGAGCCAACATTCTCATGTCCAAGGGTGAAGTTCAGATACCTGCCATAACGTCCCACATCGATCCGGAAAAATGTACGGCCTGTGGTCTGTGCGCTCGCGTTTGTCCCTATCATGCCATTGAAGGCAGTAAAGAACAGGGATTCTACAGGGTTATCGAAGCAGCGTGTCAGGGATGCGGGGCCTGTGTTCCTGAGTGCAGGTTTGGAGCCATTGACCAGGCCCACTTCACAGAAGAACAGATCGTGTCGCAAATCGATGCAGCTTTGGCTATTGACCCGCACAACAAGATTTTGGCGTTCGCGTGCAACTGGTGTTCGTATGCCGGTGCGGATTTTGCCGGAGTGTCGAGGATGCAGTATCCGCATAATGTTCGCATTATACGCACTATGTGTTCTGCTCGGGTATCTCCATCCTGGATTGAAAAGGCCTTCAGCATGGGCGCCGGCGGCGTCCTGGTTTCAGGTTGCCATCCTGCAGACTGCCATTACAACAATGCGAACCAGAATACTGCACGAAGAGTAGATCGTTTCTGGAAACGCATGGAGAAGCTCGGGATTAACAAGGATCGTCTGAGATTAGCCTGGGTGTCGGCTGCTGAAGGGGCTCAGTTCGCAAAGGTCATAAAGGAAATGGAAGAGGGCTTGAGAAAACTCACACCCCAGGAAATAGAAGAAGCAGCCGAAAAACTGACAAAGTCTTTCAACAAGAAGAGTGAAGCATGACGATAAAAGTCTGGAAACACTTCTCTCGGGAAGATCTGTACGAATGTTATCAGTGTGCTCGATGTACGGGTTCCTGTCCGGCTATGGAGGTTGCTCCCGCGTACGGTCCCAGAGAGACTATTTTGAAGTGCCTCAATCTGGGTCACGACAAGGTGGTGGAAGACGAGAAAATATGGCTTTGCTGCACTTGCAACGTGTGCGAAGACAGATGTCCTCAGAAAATTCCCATTTCGGACCTGCTAGTT
Source organism: Desulfomonile tiedjei DSM 6799 (assembly GCF_000266945.1). Classification (NCBI taxonomy): domain Bacteria; kingdom Pseudomonadati; phylum Thermodesulfobacteriota; class Desulfomonilia; order Desulfomonilales; family Desulfomonilaceae; genus Desulfomonile; species Desulfomonile tiedjei. The sequence continues at coordinate 9,846 of NC_018025.1, read as the reverse complement.
GCCCTTCGCAATTCTGCGGCACGTCGGGGAAACATTCCAATGAGGCTCAGCATGGCTATTGAACTGCTTGCCAAGACCGGTCGTTCGATGATCGTTCATCAATTGGACGAGATGCGTGCACACCATGGTCTGGCGCCTCTGCCTCCGGCTCCTGTGGAAGAAATCCGAGATCTTCTGAAGAAAAGCGGATTGGACGATATCATAGAGTTTTGAGCATTCCAGGCTACGGCCCGGTTTTGAAAGGTGAACATGAAATATGCCCTGTATCTGGGATGTGCAATCCCGATAAAATATCCCGGCTTTGAAGCTGCAACCCGGCTGGTGTGTGAGCGATTAGGTATTGAACTGCTGGACTTACCCTTTTCGTGTTGTCCTCCTCCGACGAGCATGAAGCTGGTGCACTACGAATCATGGCTGGCGCTTGCGGCTCGAAACCTGTGTCTTGCGGAAGAAGCCGGTGTCGATTTGCTGACCTTGTGTTCAGGATGCGTGAACACATTGAAAGAAGCAAATCACATCCTGAAACAGAGTGATTCGAAACGACGCAAGGTCAATCGCATCCTGGAAGAGTACAATCATCAGTTCAAGGGAACAATCAATGTAACGCATATCCTGGATGTGCTCTATCAGGATTCTGTGGTGGAACGACTGTTGAAAGAACGAGTCCGGGATGTTCCGCTACGGATTGGCTGCCATTATGGCTGCCATTATTTCCGGCCTCCAAAGATCATGTATCCCGGAGAATTGTCCGATGCGGAATCGTACGTTCCTGTGAAGATGGATCATCTCTTGTCGATCATCGGGGTAGAACCGGTGGAGTATTCCCGAAAATTCCTGTGTTGCGGATCTCCTCTGGGCGCTAATATGGACCAGGATGCAGGATACGAAATTACACGGCAAAAGCTCTCGTACATTCGGGAACGCAACATTCATGCACTGTCGGTGATCTGTCCTTCATGTTTCGAGCAGTTCGACATGGGACAAATCGTGCTTGGTCGCAAAACGAAAGAGAAAGAGAAAGTTCCCACTTTCTATTTGACTCAGCTTGTCGGCCTGGCTCTCGGCTTCAATCCCAAGCAGATCGGTCTGGACGTCCACAGGGTAAAACCGAGAAAGATCCTGGAAGCCATTGAGATTGCTTGAATGCCATGGCAAATATTTACAGGAACCATGATAGATTTTTCAATCTGTTATGCAGTTCTTTAAATATTGCCAATCCCTTCCTGCATTCAGCCGGAGTAGTCTAGTTGGCAGTAGCCGACATTCAAGAATTGGTGGGTGCCGTGCCTCCGTGCCGGCACATTTGTCCAAACAAATCGATCAGTTCAGCCCAGCAGGGACGCTGGGCCCTACTGTTTCTCATAAAAGGTAAGTTGTTCAAAAAGTCAGGTGTTATTTCGACTGCTACACACTTTTCCGACCAGGAGATGCAAAATCCTAAAGGTATACAGAACGAACCAGTCTTAGAATAAGGTAATGTAGAATGGCAGAGAAGAAACCCCCTTTATCCAAAGAAGAATTACAGGAATTGCGCGAAGAACTCATGCTTGCAGACAGTCTCACCAGAATCGAAAACACGCTTATGATTCTTTCGGGAAAAGGAGGCGTGGGAAAGAGTACTGTCGCAGTAAATCTTGCTGCAGCTCTGGCTGCATCCGACAGGCAGGTCGGGTTGCTGGATATAGACATTCACGGGCCGAGCATACCTACTCTGTTGAAGTTGGAAGGCGCTTCTGTCCAGGGACAATCGCAACGGGGCATGAGTCCCATTCAGTACAACAACAATCTGAAGGTTATGTCCGTGGAGTTTGTCCTCAAAGACCAGGCCCATGAAGCAGTCATATGGCGCGGCCCCATGAAACATCGTTTGATAAAGCAATTCATCGCTGAAGTTGACTGGGGCAATCTCGATTTTCTCATCGTGGATGCTCCTCCCGGAACTGGAGACGAGCCGCTTTCAATTTGTCAGATGGCTCCACCGCGATCTCGGGCGATTATCGTTACCACTCCGCAAAAGCTGGCTTTGCAGGATGTGAAGAAATCCATTCGTTTTTGCAGGGCCGTGGAAATGCCTATTTTCGGCATAGTCGAAAATATGAGCGGTTTTGTGTGTTCCAATTGTGGTACGGAACACGAGTTATTCAAGAGTGGTGGTGGAGAACGGCTTGCAAGAGAAACGGGATTTAAATTCCTGGGACGCATACCGTTGGATCCTCGACTGGTCACTGCCTCGGATGAAGGAAAACCGTTTGTGTTGGAATATCCAACTTCGGCTGCCGCAAAGGCCTTTGACCGGATGATCGAGCCAATTCTGGCATTGTCCCCGCCCAGAATGAAAAAGCACTAATCTAGCGAAGAAACCCTTCTTATCAGGAGGGTTTCCCCGCTTCCCCGAACCTCTTCTTAATGACTCCCGCTATTTTTACAGCAGTTGACGAAATTTCTTACTTTTGAACACATTGTGCTTTAATGAACGGGAAGGGCCCGGCGTCCCTGCTGGCCCGAAGAGATTGATTTGTGTTTGAAAAATGTGCCGGCACGGAGGCACGGCACCTACCAATTGTCGAGAAGTGCTTTTCGCAATTGGACACTGTTTTATACACTTGTTCTAATTGCGAAATGATCCATATAATGGAATTACGATGTAAATCGGAACTGTAATCTCAATCAACGATACAAATAATTGTGAAGCAACTCGTAAGTGGATAAAGAGGTATGATACATGTTTCCGCTGAGAGATGACATTCAATCTGAGAGTTTTCCCTTTGTTACTATTCTCATCATCATTCTCAATTCATTTATGTGGATGTACGAAATTTCACTCGGACCGAGACTCGAAAATTTTCTCTGGCAATATGGTCTGATTCCCCTACACGTGGTTGCTTACGACCATTTTCGGGGAGGGTTCATAGGAAATGCCTTGATCCCGATGTTTACCTCCATCTTCATGCATGGAGGATGGATGCACATCATTGGGAATATGTGGTTCCTGTGGATTTTCGGTGACAATATCGAAGGTAGATTAGGACATTTCAAATTTTTCCTCTTTTATCTCCTTTGTGGAATAGGCGCTTCAGTCATACACGTAATGTCCAGTCCGGAGTCCAGAATTCCTACTATCGGGGCAAGCGGCGCGATATCCGGAGTTCTGGGAGCGTACCTGATCAGCTTTCCTCATGCCCGAGTTTTGACGCTCTTCATTATCGTCATCATTATTCGTATTGTTGAAATTCCTGCGTTCGCTTTTCTGATATTCTGGTTTGTGTTCCAGTTCATAAGCAGTGCATCGCTGGCCTCCGTTCAGCAAGACGCCGGTGGGGTAGCATATTGGGCTCACATGGGTGGATTCGTGGTGGGGATTGTTCTGCTATTGTTATTTCCCAAGAAACCTGCTCCACAGCCTCATTCACGCCCTGCACTCTCGCGCAGATGGTGACAGCATCAGGATTGCGGATATTTGTTTCCTTTATCCGACATTTGCCGTAGAGATTCCCGCTGCAAAAGTGTATGCTGTGCTTCGCACAGTTACTGATAATTTCCGTGCACGTAGCTGAAAAGCAGTACATGTAACGGTGTTTACAAACAAAATCAAATGTGATATTTTTAATTTATCCAGACATCTAAACGAGAACGTTTTTACAAGGAGGCTTCCGCATGCTGGGAAACGAGGAAACACGTCGTCCCGTTTCGGAAAACAACCAAACAGGCGGATGGACTACGCTGCATTCATGGATATTCCTGGGTATTGTGGCAGTAGGGCTTCTGATGATCGGTATCCAGAATAGATACCACTACTTGAGCCCCTTGGGCCTGGGAAAAGCTTATAGAATAGACAAGCTTTTTGGAGGTATTCAGGAATTCGATCCTTCCAAAGGATGGATTACAGCACAACTCCAGCAGATGCAGCCTCCCCAAATGTCGGGCATGGATCCTTCTTCTATGGCAATGCAAATGCCCGGCGGCGGTCATCCCGGAATGATGCCGCCTTCTGTGAATGTTCCGGATGCGGCTGTACCGGTTCCTTCTGGTAAAGAGGAACCCCTCGCGGAAAAAGAAACCCAAATTCCAAGCACGCCATCTGTTCAACAAACCAAACCTCAAGAAACAAAGGAATTAACTACCGAAGAAAAATTACGCGCTTTCAAGCGGGCATTTCCGAATTTCGGTCAGGATGAATTTTCGCTTGCGAACGATGACTTGTATCCCGATTGGAAAAAGAATGTTTCTCCCTCAGGAAACTGGAATGAGTTTTTGACAACCTATCAAGAATTTATTCAGTGGTGGAACGATAAAGGATCTCCTGCAGAATCCGGGTTTAAGCTCTGGAAGGATTTTCTTGCACAGAAACCGAAACGTTAAAGCGATTGTCGAAATTTTGACGTTTATCCGAAGCTCCAAGACAAGATATTAGTGGAGACCGGCATCCACTAATTTTCTTAATCTTCTAATATTTTTAATCTTCAATCGGATATGATATCGAAGGAGGTTGCTCAGGCAACCTCCTTTTTTTGCAGCCTTTAATAATCCAAATTCACCACATTCAGCGCGTTTTTCTCTATGAACTCCCGTCTCGGCTCCACTTGATCGCCCATAAGTGTAGAAAAAATCTCATTGGCTTTGACCGCATCTTCAATGGCTACTTGAAGAATCTTCCGGTTTTCAGGATTCATGGTGGTTTCCCACAACTGATCGGCGTTCATCTCGCCGAGACCTTTGTAACGCTGAATAGCAAGTTTCTTTCTTCCGTTTTCCACTATCAACTCGACAAGATTGGAAAATGACGGGACTTCGATTCTCCGTTCATCCGTCTTCATTATGAAGGGGGGTTCTCCAACCAGCGTGACTCGTTTGTTGATAGAAACGATCTCTTCAAAGGACGGGGACTCGGTCATATCAAAATCGATTCTCGTACGTCTGGTCAATCCATTGTGTCGCGATTGCACATCCACGTAGTATTTCGATTCTTCTTCGTCTTTTTCCATATTCATAATCACAGGTCGGATGTACGGGTGTTTGGTTTCCAGTCTGGCGAGCACTTTTTGCATCAGTTCCCGCACCGTATCTTCACTGCTCAGAGAATCCGCTGTAAGCCCTTCTCTCACAAAAGCTTTGAGAACGATCCTTTCCATGTTCTTTCGTTCATACATATCAAGGATCTTCTCCATTCTCATCAAGTTCTTGATTATATTGACGAGTATGGTGCCTTCGAGAAGCTCGCCGTTGCTTTTTTCAATTCTGACGTTTTCCAAACCGTTATCCAGGACAATATTCTCAAGATCGCTTTCATCCTTTACATAGAATTCGTGTTTTCCCTTTTTCACTTTAAAAAGAGGCGGTTGCGCAAAATACAGGTATCCTCTGTTGATAACATCCGGCATCCACCTGAAAAAGAAAGTCAGGATGAGTGTTCGGATATGGGATCCATCCACATCTGCATCAGTCATAATGATGATTTTGTGATAGCGGATTTTGGAGACATCGAAATCTTCTTCACCAATTCCCGTTCCAAGAGCGGTCACAAGCGTCCGTATTTCCTGACTTTGGATAATTTTGTCAAATCGGGCCTTTTCCACGTTGAGAATCTTGCCTTTGAGCGGTAGCACAGCCTGGGTTCTTCGCTCCCGACCCTGTTTGGCCGAACCGCCGGCCGATTCGCCTTCCACAATGAAAAGCTCTGTTTGCTCAGGGTCTTTTTCCTGGCAATCGGCCAGTTTTCCGGGGAGTGCCGATATTTCGAGAGCGCTCTTTCTGCGAGTCAGTTCTCTGGCTTTCTTGGCCGCCTCACGGGCGCGACCGGCTTCTAAAGCCTTTTGCACTATCCATCGAGCTGTAGCGGGATTTTCCTCCAGGTATTGAGAAAGCTTGTCATTGACGAACTGCTCGACTATTCCGCGGATATCCATATTGCCGAGCTTTGACTTGGTCTGACTGTCAAATTGCGGATTCAGCATTCGGACACTGAGAACAGCCGTGAGCCCTTCCCGAAGATCCTCACCGCTTATGCTCACCTGACTTTTTCCGTTTTTTAGCAGGTTTTTAGAACTGGCATATTGATTCACGGTCCTCGTTAACGCGGCCCGAAAACCGGAAAGGTGTGTTCCACCTTCGAAGGTGTTGATATTATTGCAGTATGAAAATACTGTCTCTGAATAGCCGTCGTTGTACTGGATGGCGCATTCGATAAAATTGGAGTCTTTTTCTCCGATAATATAGATGGGGTTCCCATCCATTGTCTTTTTGGCCCGGTTAAGATGTTCCACGAAAGAGATTATTCCGCCTTCGTACTCAAAAACGGCTGGCGCCTTTTGGGATCGCTCATCTTCAAAACTGATCCTGAGGCCCTTATTCAGGTAGGCAAGCTCTCGTAAACGGGCAGCTATAATGTCATAGCCGAGTTCGAGATTGCCGAATATTGTCGAATCGGCTTTAAAAGTTATTTTTGTACCGTTTCTCTTGGTAGTGCCTACGACTTCAAGATCGCTGTCTTTTTTTCCTCGCCGGTATGTTTGGCGATAAACCTGGCCGCCTCGCCGTATTTCGAGTTTGAGCACTTCGGACAATGCATTCACGACCGAAACACCGACCCCGTGGAGTCCTCCGGATACTTTGTACGTATTGCTATCGAATTTCCCCCCTGCATGCAGCATAGTCATGACTACTTCCGCTGCGGGGATCTTTTCGGACGGATGCATTTCCGTGGGAATACCGCGGCCGTCATCTTCGATGGTGACTGACGAATCCAGGTGAACGATGACATCTATATTGTGGCAGAAACCTGCCAGGGCCTCATCGACAGCATTGTCAACAACTTCCCAAACCAATTGATGAAGACCTTCAGTACCGGTGTTGCCAATGTACATTCCCGGCGTATTTCTGACTGCCTCAAGGCCCTCCAAAACTCTAATATGTTCTGCACCATAGCTATGAACTTGCTGTTGTTGTTCCACAGCGTAATTTCCTCTCCAACGTAAAATTGGTTGATTTGCCCGGGCTTCTGAACCACCTTGCGGATCGTATTTTGCTGACCCGGTGTATTCTTTTCAGGAACTCTATAGCGGATTCATTTCCGCATGGGCATGACGAGGTTAAAATAGGATGCAACGGGTTCCGGACTGATTACTATGGGCGCACCTTCCTGGAGAAAATTGAGAGAAACCTGCTCGGAATCGATGGCTCCCAGAGCCTCTATAAGATACGCGACATTCACGACCACGGTGATGGGATCTCCGGAATATTCTGTTTCCACTACATCGCTGGCCGTGCCGAGATCCGGATGCGTTGCACTGAGCTCGATTCTCCCTGGTTGAACGTCCAAGACTATGCCCTTATTCCGTTCGGCAGCCAATACGGCTACTCTCCTCAAAGAATGGAGAAAACTCGTTTTCGGCACTGTTATCTTCTTTTCACCGGGAGGAGGCAACACTTTCCGGTAATCCGGATAATCTCCTTCGATGAGCCGAAGCGTCATGAAAAACTTGTCCGTTTTTAGCACCATATTCTTCGGTTCGAATCCAATGCTCACATCTTCTTTCACGCTTTCCAGCAATCGTTTTAGCTCCATCAAGCTCTTCTTCGGGATCAAGACCTTGGATTCGATAGGCAGTAAAACTTCACCATCTGCCAGTGCAAGCCTGTGACCATCCGTTGCAACCAATCTGGTCTTTCCCTCATTTCGTTCAAAGAGCACTCCATTCAGGTTGAAGCGGGAATCGTCGTTTGAAGAAGCGAATAACGTCTTGTCGATCAAGTAAATCAAGTCAGCACTTGGAATCGTTGCAGTTTCGACTTCCTCCGCAGCCTGCCAAACCGGATATTCCGATGCATCCATCCCGGCAAGCTCAAATACACTCCTTCCCGAACTGATCTTTATCCTTCCATTCTCTTGAAGTTCGACGGTGAGATCGCCGGAAGGTAGTTCCCTTACAATTTCGAAGATTTTTTTGGCAGGGACCGTGATCATCCCTTCCTTGCTTATAGAACAAGTATACATCATTTGAAGCCCGACTTCCAGGTCTGTGGCTGTAATCAACAGACTGGAATTACTGGCATTCAGAAGAATGTGAGACAAGATGGGCAGAGTGGATCTTTTTTCCGTAATGGGAACTGTCTTGGATAAACCTTCAAAAAACATGTCCCGAGCGATTTCAAACAACATGGAAGCTCCTTTATAGTGCCTAGAAACAAAATATGTTGAGAGATTCAAATCTGTTGTATGGAAAGAGGATATGTGAAATCGACTTCAATTTTCTCTGCAAAAAACTTTGGAGTGCTTTGACTCCGTTTATTCTTTTTCTTTGCATAGAAAGAAATAAAGAAGTAGTCGTAGTAGGTCTTGTGAAAATGTGGAAATCCCATTCCAGAGAAGTCTGACAGCGATTCCCGGTTGTGAAATACATGTTGATAAGTACTCGCGAAAAAAGTGCGTCACTGCATGAAGCAGGGATGTTCACTTTTCTTGAACAAGTTTTCAACACGATGTTCACAGACGAATATCCTTTTTCAAACCATCGATGAAATTCTTGAGAGAGCTGTCCTGTTCCATCTTTTTTTCAATCTTTCTGGTAGCATGAATGACAGTTGAATGATCTTTCCCGCCGAAAGATGCCCCAATTTCCGGATACGAAAGCTCAGTGAGTTCTCGAGCCAGGTACATACCCACCTGTCTTGGCTGTGCGTACAACTTATGTCTCTTCTTTGATTTTATATCAGCAGGTTTCACATTATAAGCTTTTGAAACGACAGAGATTATATCATCAACGGAAATGTTCTTTCTCGGTCGGTGAAGTATTTCCTTCAGAGCGGTTTGTGCAAGGCTCTTCGTCAGAGGAAGCCCCTGAAGCGTACTCATGGCTACGACTCGCACAAGATATCCGACCAATTCACGGACATTCGATTCTACTTGTTCCGCAAGAAAATAGGAGACTTCGTCAGGAATCTCCATTTTGTCTTCTGAAGCTTTTCGTCTCAGAATTGCTACTTTTGTTTCCAAATCCGGGACTCCCATATCTGCAACGAGTCCCCAACTGAAACGGGATTTGAGACGATGTTCAAGTTCAGGGATTTCCCTGGGAAATCGATCAGATGTGATAACAATTTGCTTTCCGGCTTCATAAATACTATTAAATGTATGAAAAAACTCTTCCTGAGTCCTCTCTTTTCCCGCTATAAATTGAATGTCGTCAATGAGCAGCAAGTCAACATTCCGGTACTTGCCTCTAAAATCCAACATTCGATCGAAACGGATCGCATTGATCAATTCGTTCGTGAATTCTTCCGACGTACTGAACGAGATCTTTTTCGATTTGTCCTTTTTAAGGACAGCGTACCCAATGGCGCTCATGAGATGAGTCTTGCCCAATCCGACACCGCCGTAAATAAAAAGCGGGTTATAGCTTTTTCCCAGGTTCTCAGAGACCGACATTGCCGCGGCATGTGCGAACTGGTTGCACCCTCCCACTACGAAACTCTCAAAGCTGTATCGCGGATTCAGATTACGTTGCAGAGCCAATTCCGCAGTAACGCTTATGTCTTCACACTTTATAGAATCAGCAAATTCATCGGGAACGACAATAGCGTTGTCCAACACTTCATCTCGGCTTTGAAAATCGAACTCGTATTCCTTTCCGGCTGCTTCAGCGAGACACTCTGATAACACTTTGGAATATCGTTCTTTTATCCAGGCCACAAAAAAACTGTTGGGAACAGACAGGACCAAACGATTGTCCGATATTTCTTCGCAGATGATGGGTTCGAACCAGGTATTCACGGTGTGATCGTTTACCCTGGTCCGAAGCAGTTCTTTACATCGTGCCCAAATAGCGCTCATGCTGTTTCTTTAAAAGAATA